>NZ_JAWQPU010000003.1:0-591552 GCF_033741125.1 Mycolicibacterium sichuanense
CCGACGCCGGCTGCCAATGCGTCTACGTCGTCGACTCCGCCGGTGCGCTGGTCCTCGAAGGGGTGGCCGACCGGGTGGCCGCGTTGGTCGCCGAACTGGGCGACGACGCGCAGGTGGGTTTCCACGGCCACGAGAACCTCGGGTTGGGGGTGGCCAACTCGATCGAGGCAGTCCGTGCCGGGGCCAAGCAGATCGACGGGTCGTGCCGCCGCTTCGGCGCCGGGGCGGGTAACGCTCCGGTGGAGGCGTTGATCGGGGTGTTCGACAAGATTGGGGTGAAGACCGGCATCGACTTCTTCGACATCGCCGATGCTGCCGAGGAAGTCGTCGCTCCTGCGATGCCGGCCGAGTGCCTGCTGGACCGCAACGCGCTGATCATGGGCTACTCCGGGGTGTACTCCAGCTTCCTCAAGCACGCCATCCGGCAATCGGAGCGCTACGGCGTGCCGGCGCATCAGCTGTTGCACCGGGCCGGGCAGCGCAAGCTCATCGGCGGCCAGGAAGACCAACTCATCGACATCGCCCTGGAGATCAAACGCGAGCAACAGGCCGCCACCGCGACCTAAGCCCGCGAGTGTGAATTCCGCGACGCATTTCCTGTCGATGGCGTCGCCAGATTCACAGTCGGGGGAGGCACGATGGGACTCGTGACCGCCGTTTCGACCGAGCGCAGGCGACGCGTTGGTTCCCTCGAAGTCCTCCTGCTGGCCCTCATCGGGTTGGCCCTGTCCGCGGGTGTCGTCAGTGCCTACGTCGCGGGCAGCCCCGATCTGAGCACGGCCGCGACGGTGTTCTGCGGCGTGTTCGTCCAGGCGCTGCCGTTCCTCGCGCTGGGTGTGGTGGTCAGCGGGCTGATCGCGGCCTTCGTCGACGCCGACCGACTGGCCCGCTCGCTGCCCCGCCGCCCGGTGATTGCCGTGGCCGTCGCCGGGATCGGGGGCGCGGCACTGCCCGGGTGTGAATGCGGTTCGGTTCCCGTCGCGCGCAGGCTCTTTGGACCCGGCACCAGCGGCGCGGCGGCGTTGACGTTCATGCTGTCGGCGCCCGCGATCAACCCGGTGGTGCTGGTCGCCACGGCCGTTGCCTTTCCCGGTCAGCCCGCGATGGTGCTGGCCCGTTGCCTGGCCTCGCTGGGCACCGCCGTCGTGATGGGGCTGCTGTGGTCGCGCTTCGGCCGCGACGCCTGGGTCACCCGCGACCTGCCGGCCCCGGCGCCCGACGGTTCGTCACGGTGGACGGTGTTCTCCGAGGCCGCCCGTCACGACTTCCTGCAGGCCGCGTCCTACCTGGTGGTGGGTGCCGCGGCGGCCGCGGCACTGCACGTCCTGGTGCCCGCATGGGTATTCGAGCACCTTGCCGGCAACCTCGTCGTTGCCGTGGTGACGATGGCGCTGCTCGCGGTGGTGCTGGCGCTCTGCTCGGAGGCCGACGCCTTCGTCGCCGCCAGCCTGACCATGGTCCCGCTGGTTCCGCGGCTGGTCTTCCTGGTGGTCGGCCCGGCCGTCGACGTGAAGCTGTCGGCGATGCAGGCGGGCATGTTCGGGCGCCGGTTCGCCATGCGGTTCGGCCCGGCCACCTTCGTCGTCGCCACCGTACTGGGGACGCTGGTCGGGCTGGCGATCCTCGGCGGTGCGGGATGAGCCGGGTCACCCAGAATCTGGTGTTGCTGCTGGTCGGGCTGAGCATCGCCGCGATGCTGGTCAAGGGCACCTACCTGAACTACGTCAAGCCCGGGCTGCTGCCGTGGTTGGCGGCCTCGGCGGTAGTGCTGGTGGTGCTAGGCGGCGCGGCCATCGTTCGGGACCTGCGGCACGGGCACCACGACGGCGAGGACCACGAACTCGGTCACCAGCACCGCGGCGGGTTGGTCTGGCTGCTGCTGGTGCCGATCGCCATGGTCGCGTTCGTCGCGCCCCCGGCCCTCGGGGCGCAGGGCACCAGTCCCGCGCCCGCCGCCGCGCCACCCCAGCGGCGCGCGTTCCCGCCGCTGCCCGCAGGGGACGCCCCGTCTGTCTCGCTGCCGGAGGTGGTGATGCGGGCCGCCGCTGACTCCACCAATTCGCTCGTGGGACGGTCGATTACGCTGACCGGCTTCACCCTGCTCCGGCCGGACGGGGTGGACCTTGGCCGGGTGGTCATCGTGTGCTGCGCGGCCGACGCGCAACTGGCGCGCGTTCACCTGACCGGCCCTGGCGCCGCGCAGGCCGCCGCGCATCCGGAGGACACCTGGCTGCGCATCAGAGGCCAGATCGTGCCAGGGTCGTCGCAACCGAACGACGGGTTCATTCCGACGATGACCGTCACCGACGTGACGAGCATCGACAAGCCGGCCAACACCTACGCCTACTGATCGTGCTTGGATGGCGGCCGTGAGCGCGTTCCCCGGTTTCGCCGACGAGGGCTTCGGACCGGTCGCCGACGCCTTCGCGGCCAACTTCAGCAGCGGCGCCGAGATGGGTGCGGCCTGCGCCGTGTACCACCGCGGCCGGCTGGTGGTCGACCTATCCGGGGGCATCGCCGACGCGGTCACGGGCCGACCGTGGACGTCGGACACCCTGACGATCGGCTTCTCCGTCTCCAAGGGTCTGATGGCGCTGTGTGGGTACCTGGCCAGTGAAAGGGGGCTGCTGGACTTCGACGCGCCCGTCACGACGGTGTGGCCGGAGTTCGGCCGAAATGGCAAGCACGACATCATCATTCGCGACGTCTTCGCGCATCGCGCCGGTTTGATGGCCCTCGACGCCGACCTGACCCTCGACGAGGTGCTGGCGTGGGATCCGGTGATTCGCGCCATCGAGGCACAGCGTCCGCTGTGGATGCCGGGCACCGCGTACGCCTATCACGCGCTGACCTATGGCTGGCTCACCGGTGAGATCCTGCGCCGGGTCACCGGACTGATGCCCGGCGCGCTGCTGGCCCAGTACCTGACCGAGCCGACGGGTGCGCAGGCGTGGATCGGGTTGCCCGCCGAACAGCAGCATCGGGTGGCACGGATGCACGCTCCGCGCTCCCGGCTGCTGCGCACCGCCTACCGCGTCTTGCCGCGGGTGTTGCGCCGCACCGGCAAGGCCTCGGCGGTGCGCACCGTGACGATGGGCTCGGCGTTCCCCTTCTCGCTGATCGACGGGTGCGCCGGTGACTTCAACACCCCGGCCGTGCACGCCGCCCAGATCCCCGCGGCCAATGCCATCCTCGACGCCCGCGCGCTGGCGGGCATCTACGGTGCGGCCGTCTCGCCGGTAGCCGGCGCGCCGCTACTGACCGGCGCCTCGATCGCCGACGCGCTGGTGCCGAGGTCGACCGGTGCCGGTTGGTCCGGCGCACTGACCGCGCCGGGCAGCCGCTTCTCGACGGGGTTCCAGATCAACGGCATTCCCATGCGGCCGCTGCTGTCGGACACGTCGTTCGGCCACGACGGCGCCAGCGGCAGCCTGGGCTTCGCCGACGCCGAGAGCCAGACCGGCTTCGGCTACGTCAACAACCTCTTCGTCCGCAGCGATCATCGCGCCAATTCGCTGACCGCGGCGCTACGGCGCTGCCTGGCGCGGTAGGCCGTCGGACCACAGGAGCACGATGGGCGCATGAAGTCCCCCCGCGAGCAGGCCCAGACCATCCTCGAACAGCTGGCCGGTCCGCACGCCACGCTGCGCGACGACCAGTGGACCGCCATCGAGGCCCTCGTCGTACACCGGCGCCGGGCGTTGGTCGTACAACGCACCGGCTGGGGCAAGTCGGCGGTGTACTTCATCGCCGCCAAGCTGCTGCGCGCCGGTGGACACGGCCCGACCGTCATCGTGTCCCCGCTGCTGGCGCTCATGCGCAACCAGGTCGCCGCCGCCGAGCGGGCCGGGGTGCACGCGGCCACCATCAACTCGAGCAACGTCGCCGACTGGGCCGAGATCCACGACCGGGTCCGCAGTGGTGATCTCGACGTGCTGCTGGTCAGCCCGGAACGGTTGAACAACCCCGACTTTCGCGACCAGGTGCTGCCGGCGCTGGCGCAGGACGCTGGACTGGTGGTCGTCGACGAGGCCCACTGCGTGTCGGACTGGGGGCACGACTTTCGGCCCGACTATCGCCGCATCCGCACCCTGCTGGCCGATCTCGGCGCTGAAGTCCCCGTGCTCGCCACCACGGCGACCGCCAACGACCGCGTGGTGCAGGACGTGGCCAGCCAGCTCGGCGTCGGCGGTTCGGAGGCCGACACCCTGGTCCTGCGCGGCGGCCTGGACCGCGAGTCGCTGCGGCTCTCGGTCGTCGAGGCGGGCAACCCCGCCCAGCGCGCCGCGTGGCTGGCCGAGCACCTCGAATCGCTGCCCGGTTCGGGGATCGTCTACACGCTGACGGTGGCCCAGGCGAACGACGTGGCGACGCTGCTGCGGGATCGGGGACACGCGGTGGCCGCCTACACCGGCGCCACCGAGACCAGCGAGCGTGAGCAGCTCGAGGCCGACCTGCTGGCCAACCGCGTCAAGGCGCTCATCGCCACGTCCGCGCTCGGCATGGGCTTCGACAAACCCGATCTCGGCTTCGTGGTGCACCTCGGCGCGCCGTCGTCGCCGATCGCGTACTACCAGCAGGTCGGCCGCGCGGGCCGGTCGACCGCCAGCGCCGAGGTGGTGCTGCTCCCCGGCCAAGAGGACCAGGATGTCTGGCGCTACTTCTCGTCGGTGGCGTTTCCGTCGGAAGCCATGGTGCGCAACGTGATCGACGCCCTCGAACTCGACCGGCCGCAGTCCACGCCCGCCCTGGAGCCCCTCGTCGACCTGGGCCGCACCCGGCTCGAGATGGTACTCAAGGTGCTCGACGTCGACGGGGCCGTGCGCCGGGTCAAGGGCGGCTGGGTGGGCACCGGTCAACCGTGGGAGTACGACGAAGCGCGGTACCGCAAGCTCGACGAAGCCCGTAAGCGCGAGCAGCAGGCAATGCTCGACTACCAGGCCACCGGCGGGTGTCGGATGGCGTTCCTGCGCGGCCAGCTCGACGACCCCGAGCTCGCCGCCGACGAGCGCTGCGGGCGTTGCGACAACTGCACCGGCACCCGATTCCGGTCCGACGTCGATCCGGCCTCCGCCGAGCAGACCCGGCAGCGGCTGATGCGACCCGGTGTGGAGATCTCGCCGCGCAAGCAGTGGCCGTCCGGGCTGGCCAAGCTCGGCGTCCCCCGCAGCGGCAAGATCGGCGACGGTCCCGCACCGGGGCGGGTGATCGGCAGGCTGACCGACCTCGGCTGGGGTGGCCGGTTGCGCGGTCTGCTCGACGCACCCGACGCCGAGGTGTCCGACGACGTGGTGCAGGCGGCCGTGAAGGTGCTGGCGTCCTGGGAGTGGACGACACGGCCCACCGCCGTGCTGGCGATGGATTCCGACCGCCATCCGCTGCTGATCTCCTCGCTGGCCCGCGCGCTGGCCAAGGTGGGCAGGCTGACCGACCTCGGACTGCTGCAGTACGCGCCTGAACGGCGTCCGGCAACGGCGGCCAACTCGGCCTACCGGGTGGCCGCGCTCGAGGTTGCTTGGCAGGCGCCGGATCCCGCGGTGATCGGCGCCGCAGGTGGTCCGATCCTGCTGGTCGACGACATGACCGACACCGGGTGGACGCTGACCATGGCCGCGCGCGTCGTTCGGGCCGCCGGCGCCCCCGAGGTGCTGCCGTTCGCGTTGGCCAGCACCAGCTAGCCCCGCTGGTGAATGGCTGGCGCCCGGGTGAACCCGGTTGATCCTCCCGACGGGACGGTCCCGCCGAGTGAGGCCGTCAGCGTTGCCGCCGACGCCACCAGGCCGCGGGCGTGACTGGTGATCTCCGCGTCGGTGATGGCGCGGCCGACGTGCAGGGACAGCACCATCGCCTGACGCTGGTGGTGGTCGAAGACGGGTGCGGAGATGACGCTGACGTCGGTGCGCTCGCCCCGCCGTCCGCCGGCCCGCCATTCGCTCGGCAGGTAGACCCGCTCACCGATGTCGGAGATCATCTCCCCGAGGAGGGCCTGAAGCTCGCGAGGCAGGGTGTTGGACATGCCCGCCATCAAGGCATACAACCGTCGCCCGCCCGGCGTGAGGCGCTCGACGAGATAACCCGAGGCGCGGCACTCGGTGACCACGCGCTCGAGGCGTTCGGAGTCGGTGCGCAGCGGAATGGTCGGCGCCTTGGCCAGCCAGTCCCGCAGCGCGCGCTCGTCCCACAGCACGAACATCAGGCCGACCGGGGGTGCGAACGGGTAGCTCTGGCCGACCCTGACCCCCACGTCGACCGACGACGGGCCGACGAGTTCGAGCAGTGTGATGTGGTCGTCGATGACGCCGGACAGCGCCGCGGTGGTATCGAACGCCTCCGAGAGCCGACGTAGCTCCTCGCGGGCCGCGGGGTTCACCCGCATCGACTCCTGCGCGGTGTGCCCGAGCGAGATCAGCCGCGGTCCAAGCCGATACGTCTTGTCGGCGGAATCGCGAACCAGGTAGTTGGACTCGGCAAGGGTGGTGAGGATGCCGAGGCAGGTTGGCTTGCTGAGCCCAAGGCGGCGGGTGAGGTCCGAGAGCCCGAACCGGTCGTGCGGGTGCGCCGCCAGGAAGTCCAGGACGGCGACGACGCGCGCGGTCGGAGGAGAGGTCCTGTCCGCCATGCGCACCGTCCGTTGACTCGAATTGGAACACGTTCTAGTCTCGAGCCAGAGAATCTACCAGCACGGTCCAATATTGGAACGGTGCGGAATCCCGGGAGACACCGTCGTCATGCATTCACGACCGCTGGCCGAGGCCATCGCCGAGGCCGAGAGTCTCGTCGCCGCCGCGCCGTTCATCGAATCCGAGGCCGATCTCCTGGAGGGGCTGCAGTACCTCGCGGGGTGCATTGCGGCGTGCACGCACGTGGCGTTCGACTATGAGCGCGACCATCCCTTCCTGCACAGCGGCACGGGTCCGTTCACCAAGATGGGCCTGGACAACCCCGACACCATGTACTTCGGCACGCGCGTCGCACCCGGACGCGAGTACGTCGTGACCGGCAGGCGCGGCACCACCACCGACGTCAGCTTTCAATTGCTCGGGGGCGAGTACACCGATGACAACGTGCCCGACAGCGAGACCGCCTTCGACGACCGCAAGCTCGACATCGACGCCGACGGCAACTTCGAGTGGCGGTTCACGCCGGCGAGCCCGGCGCAGTTGGTAATTCGCGAGGTCTACAACGACTGGTCCGCCCAACGCGGCACGTTCGCCATCGCTCGAACCGACACCGCCGGCACCGCCCCGCCACCCCTGACCGCAGAGCTGATCGACAAGCGTTATGCCGTCGCGGGCAAGCAACTCGTCCAGCGGGTCAAGACCTGGCTGCAGTTCCCGCAGTGGTTCTATCAAGACACTCCGCCCAACACGATGGTGGCGCCGCGCCTGACCCCGGGTGGGCTGGCCACCCAGTACTCCTCGGTCGGACAGTTCGACCTGGCCGAGGGCCAGGCGCTGGTCATCACCCTGCCGGTCACCGACGCACCCTATCTAGGCTTCCAGCTCGGCAGTCTGTGGTACATCTCGCTGGATTACATCAACCACCAGACGTCGCTGAACGGCACTCAGGCGCAAGCGGATCCAGACGGCAAGATCCGCATCGTGGTGTCGGACGAGAATCCCGGGGTGACCAATTGGGTCGAGACGCTGGGCCACCGCAAGGGTTTCCTGCAGTTCCGTTGGCAGCGGGTGTCCCGCGAGCTGACCGCGGCCGACGGCCCCAGCGTCGAACTGCTCGACGTCGGCGAGGTCGCCGCCGCCCTGCCTTACTACGAGACCAACAAGATCTCCGATGACGACTGGAGAGCGCGAATAAGTCTGCGGCAGAGGCAAATCGGCGAGAGAATGGTGGGCTAGAGATGACGAATCCCACAGGGCTGCTCGACGGCAAGGTCGTCGTCATCAGCGGTGTAGGCCCGGCGCTGGGCACCACGTTGGCACGGCGGTGCGCCGAGCAGGGCGCCGACCTGGTGCTCGCCGCGCGCACCGTCGAGCGTCTGGACGACGTGGCCAAGCAGATCACCGACCTGGGCCGGCGCGCCGTCTCGGTCGGCACCGACATCACCGACGACGCGCAGGTGAACCACCTCGTCGAGGAATCGTTGAAGGCCTACGGCAAGGTGGACGTGCTTATCAACAATGCCTTTCGGGTGCCATCGATGCGGCCGCTGGCAGACACCACCTTCGAGCACATGCGCGATGCCATCGAGCTGACGGTGTTCGGCGCGCTGCGTTTGATCCAGGGCTTCACGCCGGCGTTGGCCGAGGCATCGGGCTCGGTGGTCAACGTGAACTCGATGGTGGTTCGCCACTCGCAGGCCAAGTACGGCGCCTACAAGATGGCGAAGTCGGCCCTGCTGGCGATGTCACAGTCGCTGGCAACTGAGCTTGGCGGGCAGGGCATCCGCGTGAACTCCGTTCTGCCCGGCTACATCTGGGGTGGCACGCTGGAGAGCTACTTCGCCCACCAAGCCGGCAAGTACGGCACCACCGTGCAGGAGATCTACCAGGCCACCGCCGCCTCGTCGGATCTCAAGCGGTTGCCAACCGAGCACGAGGTGGCCTCGGCCATCCTGTTCATGGCCAGCGATCTGTCCAGCGGCATCACCGGCCAGACGCTGGACGTCAACTGCGGGGAGTACAAGTCGTGAGCACCAACGGCAGCGCCGCAAGGACCAACGTCGGCACCGTGGACGATCTGCACGCGTCGGCGGTGAAGGCTTGCGGACTCGACGACTTCGGCGTCGACGACGACAACTATCGCGAAGCACTCGAGGTGCTGCTCGAGTCCTATCGCCGCGATGCCGACCTGACCGAGTTCGGTAGCAAGATGCAGCGTTTCTTCGTCCGCAACGCGCTGGTGGCGCGGCTGGTGTCCGAGGCGGCGTTCAGGCAACATCCGGAGCACGCCGACGTGCCGATCGAACGACCCATCTTCGTCACGGGTCTGCCGCGTACCGGCACCACCGCCATCCACCGCCTGCTGACCGCAGATCCGCGCCACCAGGGCCTCGAACTCTGGCTGGCGGAGTTTCCCCAGCCCCGGCCCCCGCGCGAAACCTGGTCGCAGAACCCCGTCTTTCAGCAGCTCGACGCGCAGTTCACCAAGGCGCACGCCGAGAACCCGGACTACACCGGTTTGCACTACATGACCGCCGACGAGGTCGAGGAGTGCTGGCAGCTGTTGCGGCAGTCGCTGCACTCGGTGTCCTACGAGACTCTGGCGCACGTGCCGACCTACTCACGGTGGCTCTCCCAGCAGGACTGGACCGCGCCGTACCGGCGGCACCGCAAGAACCTCCAGCTGATCGGGCTGAACGACCGCGAGAAGCGTTGGGTGCTCAAGAATCCCAGTCATCTGTTCGCCCTCGACGCCTTGTTCGCGACCTATCCGGATGCCCTGGTGGTGCAGTGCCACCGGCCCGCCGAGACCATCATGGCCTCGATGTGCTCGCTCGCGCAGCACACCACGGAGGGCTGGTCCAACGTCTTCTCCGGCGAAGTGATCGGCCAGGACTCCCTGGAGACCTGGTCGCGCGGGCTCGAGCTGTTCGATGCCGAACGCGCCAAGCATGATTCGGCACAGTTCTACGACCTGGACTACTTCGACCTGATCAAGGACCCGATCGCCACCGTGGAGAACGTGTACCGCAGCTTCGGCATCGAGTTCACCGACGCAGCCCGCGAGGCCATGACGAGCATGCACGCCGAGAGCCAGCAGGGTCCGCGCGCACCGAAGCACTCCTATGCGCTGGCCGACTACGGCCTGACCGTCGAGCAGGTCAAGGAGCGCTTCAGGGGGCTGTAACCGGGTGCCGACTCAGGCGACCCGGTTCGCCAGCGTCTCGATGCGAGCTAGTGCATCCCGGGCCAGCGTCGCGACGTCGTAACCGTTGGTCGCGGCGCATGCGGTGATTTCGATGGCGGCGTTGTGGGCGGCGACGAACGCGTTGTCGCAGGCCCAGCTGCGGGCCGCGAACGACCAGAACACGATTCGAGGAGAACCGGACGCCACTTGCGGAAGCAACCGGGCGTCGATCACCTCCCCCCGCATCGCGGTCACGGTCATCGTCTGGTCCCGGCAGGACTCGATGTCGTGTGCGGCCCGCTCGATGGCGCCTGCGGCGTCGAAGTCGGCGCGGTAGACCCCGACCATCTCCTCGATGGAGGGACTGCGCCCACCACCAGCATCCCAGTGCCCGCCGTCGTGTGCCACCGGCTTGGCATCGAACACGAACGGGGAGTCGACCTCGCGCGCGACGCCCGCACAGCGCTGCGGTTCGACGGTCACGAAGAGGTTGCCGTCGTTGCCCCTCCGGACACGCTTGCTCAGCAGATCGGCGACCTGCCCCGCGGCGATGGGTGCCACCGGGGTCTCGGCCCGAGGCCTGGCGTCGTCGATGACCCGCGAGCAGCCGGCGAGAACGAGCACCAGCAGCAGTGCCAGCCAGCGACCTCCCATGGCGGACAGTCTAGGGACGCAAGCGTCAACCGTCGCCGGGTGACGGTGCGCTCGACTCCTCCTCGAGGCAACCCTCGGCTATCGCATGGCGGATGCTGTCCCCGAGCTTGGGGCACGACCGGCAACGGCTGCTGTCCCCGCCGGCGGAGCGCACCTCGGCGAACGTGGCACAGCCCTGCATCGCTCGCGAATTCCACTGCACGGCAGTGTGTCCCGCGCCAAGCTTCTTGACGGCGACGGTCACGTGGCAGAAGCGGCAGTCGACCGGCGTCAGCCCCGCGCTCAGATAGCGCTCGCGGTCGCGCGCGCTGGCCTCCCTGACGGCTGCGGCCCGTCGCGGATCGGACGCGAAGTCTGGGGCCTTCGACCACGATCCCTGCGCTTGCCGGTCGTCGGCGGGGTGGCCGTCGTCGTCGTGACCGAGCAGCGCGAGCATCGAGCGGGCGAGGCGCTCCGCATCCGGTGCGCTCATGTCGCGGGCTGCGCCTCGGCGTCCTCGGCGCGCTTGCGCATGTTCTCCTCGACCTCGACGTTCCACTTCTCGTTGGCGGCGGTGGTGTCGACCTCGATCTCGAAGCGGTCGGTCATGTCGGGGGTGACCTCCGCGACGTCGACGTAGAACTGCTGGTACCAGCGGCGCATCTGGTAGACCGCACCGTCCTCCTCGACCAGCAGCGGGTTGTCGATGCGCGTCTTGTGCTTCCAGATCTCGACGTCCTGCAGGAATCCCTTGCTGACGCCCTCGGTGAACGCCCGGGACAGCTTCTCGGTCATCGCCTCGTCCATGCCCTTGGGTTTCTCGACCATGACACCCCACTGCAGCACGAACGAGTCCTGCGTGACGGGGTAGTGGCAGTTGATCAGGATCGACTCGGCCTTGAACCCGCCGTAGTTGTTGTGCAGCCAATTGATCATGAACGAGGGGCCGAAGTAGGACGCCTCGGAGTCCAAGTGCGCCTCGCCGTAGGCCGTCCCGAGGTCGTTCACGTCGGGCCTGCCGACGTTGTGCAGGTACTGCGACGCGATATGGCCTTCGAAGACGTTCTTGAAGTAGGTGGGCAGCCCGAAGTGGATGTAGAAGAAGTGCGCCATGTCGGTGACGTTGTCGATGATCTCGCGGCAGTTGGAACCCTCGATGAGCATCGAGTTCCAGCGCCAGTCGGTCCAGTCGTCACTGGCGAACTCGGGCAACTCGGGAATGCGCAGTTCGGGCGGCGGCGGGTTGCCCTCGTGGTCGTGCCAGACGTACAGCAGGCCGCTGCGGACGTCGGTGGTCCATGCTCTGGTGCGGGCCAGCCGCGGGGTGCGCTTGGCATAGGGGACGAGCTTGCACTTGCCGTCGCCGCCCCAGCGCCAGTCGTGGAACGGGCAGGCGACCTCGTCGCCCTTGATGGTGCCCTGGGACAGGTCACCGCCCATGTGCCGGCAATATCCGTCGAGGATCTTCAGCTCGCCCTGCGAGTCGGCGAAGACCACCAGCTTGGTGCCGAAGATGGCGACCGAGTGCGGCTTGCCGTCGGTGAAGTTGGCCACCGGGCCGAGGCAGTGCCAGCCCCGCGCGTAGCGGTCTGGCAGCGCTCCGGTGTCGATCTCGCGAACGCCTGCGGTGTCGGTACTCACGGCGGTCCTCCCGTTCATGAACTCTCTAACTAGAACACGTTACAGTTTTTCTCCGTCCGCGCGCAATCTTCGCCGGGGCTGGCCTTCCCACCTGGCTGCGGTATATCTAGACGATGCCGCTGTACGCGTTCGAGGGCCGCTCGCCCGTCGTCGACCCCGGAGCCTTCGTCGCCCCGACCGCCACCCTGGTCGGCGACGTCCACGTCGCGGCGGGAGCATCGGTGTGGTTCAACGCCGTGCTGCGGGCCGACTTCGCCCCCGTCATCATCCGCGAAGGCGCCAACGTGCAGGACTGCAGCGTGCTGCACGCCCCGCCCGGTATCCCGGTGGACATCGGCCCCGGCGCCACCGTGGCGCACGCCTGCGTGATCCACGGCGTCCACGTCGGTCAGGAAGCGGTCATCGCCAACCACGCCACGGTGCTCGACGGCGCCGTGATCGGGCGACGCAGCCTGGTCGCGGCGCACTCCCTGGTCACCGCGGGCACGAAGATTCCCGACGAGGTGTTCGTGACGGGCGCTCCCGCCAAGGTGCGCGGCCCGGTTGCCGGCACGGGCGCCGAACCATGGGTTCGGGAGAACCCCGCCGCGTATCAGGATCTGGCGCGCCGCTATCTCGACGGGCTCTTCCTGATCGCGGAGTAGTCGCTACTGGGGCGCGGCCAGGCCGACCCGAAGGGCGATGTCCTGCATCTTGGCGACGTTAGTCACGAAACGTTCGGTCGTTGGGTCGCCCGTCGCGCTCTGGAACTCCAGCCGCACCAGGGCCCGGCCCTCGGTGAAGAACGCCAGGGTGACGGCCTTGTCCTCGTTCGGGCGGGTGCCCTTGGCCATGACACCGTCGGAGCCGACCGCCAGTGGGGTCGGGGTTCCGCCCGCGACCAGCGTTGGCAGGTTGGCGACGGCCTTCTCGAGCGTGGCCGTCGCGGTGGCCGCGTCCGGATAGACCATGAACGTGTCGGTGATGGCCCGGGTGTCCTTGTCGTTGACGAAGAACGCGCTGGCGCCGGCCGTGCCGTTGGGCTGCGAATCCCTGGACCGCTCGGTGAACGTGTCGTCCGCGTCGGTCAGGTCGGCGGCCGACAGCAGCAGGGGCCGGTAGTCGGCCGGTTCGGAAGCCGCCGAAGACGTCGTCGTCGAGGTGAAGGGAATGGTCGGCAGTGTGGGCGGGCTGGTCGAGGCAGAACCGGAGCCACCGGAGTTGGTTGGCGTGCAACCGGCTACTCCAACTAGGGCGAGCGCAGCCAGTGCGGCGACGGATGTTCTTGCAACGTGTGACGTAAGCGGTGAGTTGAGCAATGTCTCTTCTGCGCGGGTCTGCCGAAAGTCGGTTGGGTCGAAGCGGATTGGCGCAATGCGCAGCGCCAGCCTACGCGCCGACCCCATCCGTGCAGGCCATCGCGGAATCGGGCGGTCGACGGCCGCGTCGTCACACCGTCGGTTTGTCTGCGCCGACCACCCACATCGAGTAATACTGCGAACCGCCGCCGTAGGCGTGACCCAGCGCCTTGCGGGCGCCCTCGACCTGATGTGCGCCCGCCTTGCCCATCACCTGGATGGCCGATTCGGCGAACCGAATCATGCCCGAGGCCCCGATCGGATTGGATGACAACACCCCACCGGACGGATTGAACGGGATCCGCCCGCCGATGGCCGTCTCACCGGCCTCGGTGAGCTTCCACCCCTCACCCTCCGGCGCGAACCCGAGGTTCTCCAGCCACATCGGTTCGAACCAGGAGAACGGGACGTAGACCTCGGCGACGTCGATCTCGTCGATCGGCGAGGTGATGCCCGCGTCGCGCCACAGCGCCTTCGAGGCGTCCCGGCCGGCCTGGGGATTGACCTGGTCGCGACCGGAGTAGGCCAGTGGCTCGGTACGCAGGGCGGTGGCGTGGACCCAGGCCACCGGGTGTCCCTCGGCGACGCGGGCGTCGGCGATCTCCTCGTTGCCGATGACGAGGGCGCAAGCGCCGTCCGAGGACGGGCAGGTCTCGTCGAACCGGATCGGATCCCAGAGCATCTGAGAGGCCATCACCTTCTCGAGGGTGATGTCGGGCTGGTGCAGGTGCGCCAGCGGATTCTTCGCGCCGTTGAGCCGGTCCTTGACCGCTACCATCGCGCCGATGTGCGTCGGTGCGCCCGAACGACGGATGTAGGAGCGCACGTGCGGCGCGAAGTATCCACCAGCGCCCGCGCCGACCGGCTTGGTGAACGGCACCGGAATGCTCAGCGCCCACATGGCATTCGACTCGGACTGCTTCTCCCAGGCCATCGTCAGCACGCGCCGGTACTTGCCAGACTGCACCAGCGATGCCGCCACGATCGCGGTCGAGCCACCCACCGAACCCGCGGTGTGCACCCGGATCAGGGGTTTGCCCGTCGCGCCGACCGCGTCGGCCATGAACAACTCGGGCATCATGACGCCCTCGAAGAAGTCGGGCGCCTTGCCGACCACCACGGCGTCGATGTCGTCGAACGTCGACCCGGAGTCCGCCAGCGCCCGGTCGATGGCCTCGCGGACGAGGCCGTTCATCGAGACGTCCTTGCGCTTGGCGACGTACTTGGTCTGTCCGGTGCCGAGGACTGCGGCGAGCTTGCCTGCCATGACTACTTCCCCTCCATGACCGCGACCAGATTTTGTTGTAGCGCAGCACCACTCGTCGCGTGGGCCAGCACACGGGACGCGGAGCCGTCGAAGATGTGCCTGGCTGCGAAGCCGATCCGCTCGAGCCCGGTGGAGAACATCGGATTGGCCGACAGCGCACCGCCGGACGGGTTGATCCTGGTCTTGCCGTTCAATCCGATCGCCTCGGTGAGGATGACCTGCTGATGGCTGAACGGCGCGTAGATCTCGGCCACGTCGATCGACCCGGCGTCACCCCCGGTCGCCGCGGCGGCCGAGGCGGCTGTCGAGGGCGACGTGGTGAGATCACGGGCACCCAGCACCGGGGTCTCGATGCGGTGCTCGAAACCCGTTATCCAGGCCGGGTTCTCACGTAGTTCACGCGCGCGGTCGCCGGCGGCCAGCACGATCGCCGAGGCGCCGTCGGTGATCGGCGCGATGTCGTGACGGCGCAGGGGATCGGCGAAGTACGGCCGGGCCAGCAGCTCGTCGACCGACGCGGCGGGCTCGACGGAATCGGTTCGGCCGCCGGCATTCATGGCGTCCAGGGCGACCTGGGCCATCTGCTCGGCGGTCCACTTCCCCGACTCCAATCCGAGCCGGGCCTGCAACCCCGCGGTCGAGACGGCATCGGGCACCAGCGGCGCGACCGTGTACGGGTCGGTCTGCAGGGCCAGCACCCGGCGCAGCACGCCTGCCGAGGACTTGCCGAAGCCGTAGACCAGGGCGGTGTCCACCGCGCCGGTCAGGATCTTGATGTACGCCTCGTAGAGCGCCCATGCGGCGTCCATCTCCACGTGCGACTCGTTGATCGGAGGGACCGCGCCGATCGAGTCGATCGCCGAGAGGAACGAGAATGCCCGGCCGGCAAGGTAATCCGAGGAGCCCGAGCACCAGAATCCGATGTCGGTCTGCTTGATGCCCAGGTCGGCGTACAACTCGGCGAAGCACGGCATGAGCATCTCGACGCCATTGGTGGTGCCTTCGGTGCGGCGCACGTGCGGGGCATGGGCGAAGCCCACCACTGCTACCTCGGTCATGCGCGCTCCCGCTTCGCTTCGTCTCGGTGAAAAGTCACGTCCGTGTGCCTCACTGGTGGTGCTTGTAGGTTTCGTAGTCGGCGTCGGGCTCACCCGTCGGCCGGAAGTAGTCGATGTTGTCGATGCCGAGACCCCACTCCTCGCGGGGCTTCCACACCGCCTCGACCCGCATGCCCATCCGGACGTCGGCCGCGTCGATCTCGGTGACGAGGTGCAGGAAGGGGATGTCGGCGCCGTCGAGCAGCACGTAGGCCGCGACGTACGGCGGCTTGATCCGCTGTCCCGCGAACGGGATGTTGATGATGGCGAACGTCGTCACGGTGCCCTTGTCGGGCAGTTCGACGTACTCGTCGAGCTGCTGACCGGTGGCCGGATCCGCCTCGCGCGCAGGGAAGTACACCTTGCCTCCGGCGCCGGTCCTGGCGCCCACCAGCCGGCCCTCCTCCAGCGCCCGCAAGAACGTGCTCTCCGGATGCGAGGCGGTGTGCTGGATCTCCAGCTCGGTGGGGACGACGATCATGGTCACGGGGTCGCGGTCGTCGGTGCCGTCCGCCGGCACGTCCTCCTCGGTGTCACCAAGGGCGAAGTAGGCGATGTCGGTGATCGCGCCGACGGGTTCGTCGGCCCAATGCACGTGCACCCGCGCCCCGGTGCTGACCGCGTCCGGCGTGCCCGCGTCGACGGCGTGCAGCAGGGGAGTGTCGGCACCGTCGAGCTTGATCAGCGCCCAGGCGAACGGACGGTCCAGCGGCTGGCCCGCCAACGGATGCGGCTGCCAGCTCCACGACACGACGGTTCCGACGCTGGCCACCGGTACGATCTCGCTCAGCGGTTCGTAGGTCACCGGGTCGTACTCGGGGGGTGGAACGTGCACCCGGCCGTCCGATCCGCGGATGCCCACGACGTGGCGCCCGCGCAGTTCGGTGAAGAACCGACCGAGCACCGGCCCCACTGAACGGGTGTAGTCGAATTGCAGCTTCAGCGGAGCGGAGAGGGGCGGCTCGTGACCTTCCGCATCAGGTCGGACACGGGCCGGGCTACTTTGGCTGGCAGTCACGGCATCGAGTAGAACAGGTTCTAACTATGGTGGCAAGAACCGGGTCGGGCGACCCAGGAAGGTTGGGTCGGCAGTGAAACTTGGACTCCAGCTCGGATACTGGGGCGCGCAGCCGCCGACCAATCATGCGGAGCTCGTCGCCACCGCCGAGGAGGCGGGTTTCGACACCGTCTTCACCGCCGAGGCGTGGGGTTCGGACGCCTACACGCCGCTGGCGTGGTGGGGCCGCGAGACCAGCCGGATGCGGCTCGGCACGTCCGTCCTGCAACTCTCGGCGCGCACGCCGACCGCACTCGGGATGGCGGCACTGACGCTGGACCACCTCTCCGGCGGGCGGCACATCGTCGGCCTCGGCGTCTCGGGCCCGCAGGTCGTCGAGGGCTGGTACGGCGCCAAGTTCCCCAAGCCGCTGGCCCGGACCCGCGAGTACGTCGACATCCTGCGGCAGGTGTGGGCGCGCGAGGCGCCGGTGCGCAGCGACGGCCCGCACTACCCGCTGCCGCTGACCGGCGAGGGCACCACCGGCCTCGGCAAGAACCTCAAGCCGATCACCCACCCGCTGCGCGCCGACATCCCCGTCATGCTGGGTGCCGAGGGCCCGAAGAACGTCGCGCTGGCCGCGGAGATCTGCGACGGCTGGCTGCCCATCTTCTACTCGCCGCGGATCGCGGACATGTACAACGAGTGGCTCGACGAGGGCTTCGCCCGGCCGGGTGCGCGGCGCACGCGGGAGACCTTCGAGATCTGCGCGACCGCCCAGGTCGTCGTCACCGACGACCGCGCCGGCGTGATGGAGCTGATGAAGCCCCACCTCGCCCTGTACATGGGCGGAATGGGGGCGGAGGACACCAACTTCCATGCCGACGTCTACCGCCGGATGGGGTACTCCGAGGTGGTCGACGACGTCACCAGGCTGTTCCGCAGCGACCGCAAGGACGAGGCGGCCAAGGTCATTCCCGACGAGCTGGTCGACGACTCGGCGATCGTGGGGAACCTGGATCACGTCCGTCAGCAGATCAAGGCCTGGGAGGCCGCGGGCGTGACCATGATGGTGGTGGGGGCCCGCTCGCCCGAGCAGATCCGCGACCTCGCCGGACTCGTCGACGCGGCGGTGTAGACACTTCTTGCCAGTTGTCTAGAACACGTTCTAGATTTGGCGCGTGACCGTCTACGACATCGCAGGGACGACCGTGACCATGCCGGTCCAGATTCGTCGCGCGACCCAGCACATGGCGATGTTCTCGGTGGACGCCGACGCTGCCCAGCGGCTCATCGACTACAGCGGCCTGCGGGTCTGCCGCTACCGGCCGGGCAAGGCCGTCATCGTGCTCATGCTGATGCACTACGTCGACGGCGACCTCGGCCCTTACTACGAGTACGGCACCAACGTCATGGTCAACCCGCCGGACTCCGACGCGCACGGACTCAAGGCCCTGCGGTCGGCGGGGGCCTTCATCCACCACCTTCCCGTCGACGGCGCCTTCACGATGGAGGCAGGCCGCTCCATCTGGGGCTACCCGAAGGTGCTGGCCGACTTCACCATTCGGTCTGCCGGTCGCTCCGGTCCTGCCCGCCGTATCCGCGACGGCCACCAGTTCGGCTTCGATGTCGCAGTCGACGGCCAGTTCGCCGTCGGCATGGACTTCCGGCCCGGGCTGGCGGTGCCGTCGGCCCTGACCTCCAAGACGCAGGTCCACCCGACGTACTCGCATCTGGATGGCGTCACCCGCGAAACCGCGGGGGAGATGCGGCTTTCCGGTGTCCGCTACCGGCCCGGCGGCGTGCGGGTCCGGCTCGGCGAACATCCCTACGCACGGGAGCTGGCGTCGCTAGGCTTCCCGAAGCGCGCCATGATCTCGAGTTCCGCCGAGAACGTCGAGATGACCTTCGGGAACGCCAAGGAGATCTCGTGACTGCCGTGCTGCCGGACACGAAGCCGGACGTCGACCTCACCGACGGCACCTTCTATGCCGACGGCAAGGCACGTGCCGCGTACCGCTGGATGCGGGCCAACCAGCCGGTCTTCCGGGATCGCAACGGCCTGGCCGCGGCGGCCAGCCATCAGGCGGTGCAGGATGCCGAGCGCAATCCAGAGCTGTTCTCCAGCACCGGCGGCATCAGACCCGAGACACCGGCGATGCCCTACATGATCGACATGGACGATCCGGCACACGTGTTGCGCCGCAAGCTCGTCAACTCCGGCTTCACCCGCAAGCGCGTGATGGACAAGGTGCCGTCGATCGCGGCGCTGTGCGACACGCTCATCGACGCGGTGTGCGAACGGGGGGAGTGCGACTTCGTCCGTGACATCGCCGCGCCGCTGCCGATGGCGGTGATCGGCGACATGCTCGGCGTGCTGCCCGAGGACCGCGGGATGCTGCTGGAATGGTCCGACGACCTGGTCAAGGGGCTCAGCTCGCACATCGACGAAACGTCGGCCCAGGCCATGATGGAGGCCTTCGCGGGGTACACGGCGTTCACGTCCGACATCATCGCCAAGCGACGTGCCGAGCCGGCCGAGGATCTGTTCAGCATCCTGGTCAACGCCGAGGTCGACGGTCAGCGGATGACCGACGACGAGATCGTCTTCGAGACGCTACTGATCCTCATCGGTGGCGACGAGACCACCCGGCACACGCTCTCCGGCGGCACCGAACAGCTTCTGCGGCATCGGGATCAGTGGGACCGGCTCGTCGCGCAGCCTGAGGCGTTGCTACCCGGCGCCATCGAGGAGATGCTGCGCTGGACCTCTCCGGTGAAGAACATGTGCCGGATCCTGACCGCCGACACCACCTTCCACGGCACCGATCTCCGCGCGGGCGAGAAGATCATGCTGATGTTCGAGTCGGCCAACTTCGACGAGGCGGTCTTCGGGGATCCGGAGGAGTTCCGCATCGACCGGAACCCGAACGGTCACCTGGCGTTCGGCTTCGGTGCGCACTTCTGCCTGGGCAACCAGCTCGCGCGACTGGAGCTGTCGATGATGACCAAGCGCATCCTGCAGCGCCTGCCCGATCTGCGGCTCGCCGAGGGTGCCGAGGTGCCGCTGCGGCCCGCCAACTTCGTCAGTGGGCCCGAGGCCATGCCGGTGGTGTTCAGCCCGACCGCGCGGGTGCTCGAGTAGCGGGCACGCCTCCGGCGGCCTCGATGTTTCGCTTGAGCACCAGCATCATTCGGGCCTGCATGATCCAGGTGACGGGCACGTAGACCCAGTAGCCGGCGAACCGTTCGAGCCAGCGCGGCCGCAGCGCCTGGTAACCGCTGATCACCAGTCGGGTGCGGCCGCCGGGTGAGGCCAGCAGCTGGAAGCCCCACAACCCCTCGACGTAGGACGAGGGCCGGGGCAGCCTCGGATCGAGGCGGCGGCCCCCCAAATCGTAGAGGGCGCGCAAGGCCAGGAAGCGATTCGGGTCCAGGGCAGCGACCTCCCAGGCGTCGACCGGTCCGCGTCGGGTCCAGTACTTGACGTAGTCACCGACGGCGAGGTCCTGCCACTCGGGGTGGACGTCGCGGGCGCTGGGCCGGCCACCGTTGTCGAGACGGTCCCACGAATACCAACCACCGCGGTCGCCACCCATCTGCACGAGCCACGGCCAGACCCGTTCTGGCGGTGCGTCGATCGTGACCGCCATCGTCGCGGCCCGCTCACCCGCGGGCATCAGGTCCGCGCCCGGGAAGGGCGCGGCGACCTCATCGTCGGTGGCGCCCCAGCGCCAGAGGCGGGGCCGCAACCACACCGCGTAACCGGCTGCGGCCAAGCCGATCGCCAGCGCGAGAGAACGTGAGGAGAACATGCGACGAGCATGCGAGAACCGCGGAGGTAGCCGCTAGGGCCCAACGTCCCCGCAGCGCGGGTTCGCCGTCGTGAATCCTCTGCGGAGAATGGGCCGTCGCACCGCAGAGGATTCACGAGCGGCGGCCGATGGCCTTGCCGACGCGATGCAGGATGGTGCCGGGGGTGTCCTCCGCGGTCACCCGGATGACGATCCAGCCGAGCTCGCCGAGCTGCTCGGTACGACGGATGTCGCGCGCCATCTGGCGGCGATCGGTCCAATGGTGCTCACCGTCGTACTCGATGGCGATCTTCCAGTCCTCCCAGCCCATGTCGACGCGCGCGACCAGCTGGCGGTACTCGTCGAGAACCGGGATCTGGGTCCGCGGCCGCGGCAGACCGGACCGCACGATGGGCAGTCGCAACCATGTCTCGCGCGGTGACTCGGCACCGGCGTCGACGAGCTCGAGAGTGGTTCTGGCCCGCCGTATTCCGTTGCGTCCCCGGTATCGGTGCACCAGCAACTCGACGTCGGCCACCTTGAGGCGGGTCGCTCGGGCCAGCGCGTCGATCGCCGCGACTGCGCGGTCGGGGCGCTGACGGCACGCGAGATCCAGGGCGGTGCGGGCCGCGCTGGTCACCCGCATGCCGTCGAGGACCACGACCTCGTCGTCGTCGATGCGATCCGCCCAGGTCTGCAGGCCGGCGGGTCGGTGGCGGTTGGGGTGGATCAACTCCGCCGGGGCGGTCGGGTCGACCCACTTGGCGCCGTGCACGGCCGCGGCCGACCGGCCCGCCACGATGCCTCGACGTCGTGACCAGAGGTAGGCCGCTTGCGCCCTGACGCGTGCCGTGACCGTGGTGTCGACCGGGACGTAGACGCCGGGAAACAGAATCGCGTGGTCGGTGCGCAGGCGATGCGACGTGAGCCGGCCCGCATCGAGTGCCTCGCGGCCGAGGAACGGTTGCTCCATGGCCGGAGTCTGCCGAGGGGCACCGACAGTCGCCGATCGTGAATCCTCTGCGGAGAATCGGTCGCGAAACCGCAGGGGATTCACGCCCGGCGTCGCGCTACTTCATCTGGAAGTTGGGCGCCCGCTTCTCCTTGAACGCCCGGGGGCCCTCCTTGGCGTCCTCGCTGAGGAACACCCCGATGCCGATCTTCGTGTCGATCTGGAACGCGTCCAGCTCGTGCATGCCCTCGGTGTCGTGGATCGACTTGAGGATCGCCTGCACGGCCAGGGGACCGTTGGCGTTGATCACCTCGGCGATCTGTAGAGCCTTGTCCAGAGCGGTCCCGTCGGGCACCACATAGCCGATCAACCCGTAGGACAGTGCCTCGGCGGCGGTGATGTGCCGGCCGGTCAGCAGCAGATCGCAGGCGATCGTGTACGGAATCTGGCGGACCAGCCGCACCGCGGAGCCGCCCATCGGGTACAGGCTCCACTTGGCCTCGGAGATGCCGAACTTGGCGCTCTCGCCCGCGATCCGAATGTCGGTGCCCTGCAGGATCTCGGTGCCGCCCGCAATTGCGGGGCCCTCGACGGCGGCGATCAGCGGCTTGGTCAGCCGGCGCCCCTTCAGCAGGCCGTCGATGCGGGTGGGATCGAAGCCGCCGCTCTTGAACGAGTCCCCCGGCGGGGCCTTGGTCGCGGCCTTCAGGTCCATGCCCGCGCAGAAGTAGCCGCCCGCCCCGGTGAGGATGCACGACCGGATCTCGGGATCGGAGTCGACGCGGTCCCACGCTTCGACCATTATCGAGAGCATCTCGCTGGAGAGCGCGTTGCGGGCCTCGGGTCGGTTGAGCGTCACGATCAACGTGTGTCCGCGCTGCTCAATGAGGGCGTCGGGGCCCTTCTCGGACTCGCTCACGGGTATGCGCCTCCCACTCTGGCTGACACGGACTTGTCACGAAATGTAACACGTTCTAGTTTAGGTTCCGTGGCCCTGAACATCGCCGATCTTGCCGAGCACGCCGTCGACGCCGTGCCAGACCGTGTCGCCCTCATCTCGGGGGGTGAACGGCTCACCTATGCCGAGCTCGACGAGAAGGCCAACCGCCTGGCCCACTACCTCGTCGACCAGGGCGTGAAGAAGGACGACAAGGTCGGCCTCTACTGCCGCAATCGCATCGAGATCGTGATCGCGATGCTTGGCATCGTCAAGGCCGGCGCGATCGGTGTCAACGTCAACTTCCGCTACGTCGAGGGCGAACTGCGCTACCTGTTCGACAACTCCGACATGGTCGCGCTGGTACACGAACGGCAGTACTCCGATCGGGTGGCCAACGTCCTGCCCGACACCCCGAACGTGACGACCGTCCTGGTGGTCGAGGACGGCAGCGATCTGGACTACCGGCGCTACGGCGGTGTCGAGTTCTACGCAGCCCTGGAGCAGGGTTCACCGGAGCGTGACTTCGGACCCCGCAGCGCCGACGACATCTATCTGCTCTACACCGGCGGCACCACCGGCTTCCCGAAGGGCGTGATGTGGCGTCACGAGGACATCTACCGAGTGTTGTTCGGCGGCACCGACTTCGCCACGGGTGAGCCGATCGCCGACGAGTACGACCTTGCCAAGCAAGCGGCGGCCAACGCGCCGATGATCCGCCTGCCCATTCCGCCGATGATCCACGGTGCCACCCAGTCGGCCACCTGGATGTCGTTGTTCTCCGGCCAAACCGTGGTCCTGGCACCGGAATTCAACGCCGACGAGGTCTGGCGCACGATTCACGAACACAAGGTCAACCTGCTGTTCTTCACCGGCGACGCGATGGCCCGCCCCCTGCTCGACGCGCTGCTGGCCCACCAGGAGGAGGGCAACACATACGACCTGTCGTCGCTGTTCCTGCTCGCCAGCACCGCAGCGCTGTTCTCCACCAGCCTGAAGGAGAAGTTCCTCGAGCTGCTGCCCGACCGCATCATCACCGACTCGATCGGATCGTCGGAGACCGGCTTCGCTGGCACCAGCATCGTGGAGAAGGGCCAGTCGCACACCGGTGGCCCACGGGTCAGCATCGACAAGAACACCGTCGTGCTCGACGAGGAGGGCAACGAGGTGGTGCCGGGTTCTGGCGTGCGCGGCATCATCGCCAAGCGCGGCCACATCCCGGTCGGCTACTTCAAGGACGAGAAGAAGACCGCCGAGACGTTCCGGACCATCAAGGGCGTCCGCTACGCGATCCCCGGCGACTACGCCCAGGTCGAGGCAGACGGCAGCGTGACCATGCTGGGCCGCGGCTCGGTGTCGATCAACAGCGGCGGCGAGAAGATCTATCCCGAGGAGGTCGAGGCGGCGCTGAAGGGCCATCCCGACGTCTTCGACGCGCTGGTCGTCGGCGTGCCCGACGCCCGGTTCGGTCAGCACGTGGCCGCCGTCGTCCATCCCCGCGAGGGAGCCCGCCCGACGCTGGCCGGACTCGATGCGTTCGTGCGCACCGAGATCGCGGGCTACAAGGTGCCACGCAGTCTCTGGCTCGTCGACGAGGTCAAGCGTTCACCGGCTGGCAAGCCCGACTACCGCTGGGCCAAGGACGTCACCGAAGCCAGGCCCGCCGACGAGGTCCACGCCAAACACGTTGGGGCAGGAGCCTAGATGCACACCGAACTCTGCGAGCGCTTCGGCATCGAGTACCCGATCTTCGTCTTCACGCCGTCGGAGAAGGTGGCCGCCGCCGTCAGCCGCGCCGGTGGACTCGGCGTGCTTGGCTGCGTGCGGTTCAACGACGCCGACGACCTCGAGCACGTCCTGCAGTGGATGGACGCCAACACTCTCGGCAAGCCGTACGGCGTCGACATCGTGATGCCCGCCAAGGTGCCCACCGAGGGCACCAGGGTCGACATCGACAAGCTGATCCCGCAGACCCACCGCGACTTCGTCGACAAGACCCTTGCCGATCTCGGGGTGCCACCGCTACCGCAGGACGAGGAGCGCTCCGAAGGAGTTCTCGGCTGGCTGCATTCGGTGGCGCGGTCACACGTCGAGGTGGCACTCAAGCACCCGATCAAGCTGATCGCCAACGCGCTCGGCTCACCGCCGAAGGACGTCATCGACCAGGCGCATGCCGCTGGCGTACCGGTTGCCGCGCTGGCTGGCAGCGCCAAACACGCTCTGCGCCACGCCGAGAACGGCGTGGACATCGTCATCGCCCAGGGGCACGAGGCCGGTGGCCACACCGGTGAGATCGCGTCCATGGTGCTGGTGCCCGAGGTGGTCGACGAACTCGACGGTCGTGCCGCGGTGCTGGCCGCCGGTGGCATCGGCACCGGACGGCAGGTGGCGGCAGCGCTCGCCCTTGGCGCGCAAGGTGTTTGGATGGGCTCGGCGTTCCTGACCGCCGCGGAGTACGACCTCGGCGTCCGCACCGAGGGTGGCGCCTCGGTCATCCAGCAGGCGCTGCTGGCGGCGACCTCGAGTGACACCGTGCGGCGGCGCATCTACACCGGCAAGCCCGCGCGACTGCTGAAGAGTCGATGGACCGAGGCCTGGGACGCCGACGACGCACCCGAACCGCTGCCCATGCCATTGCAGAACATCCTCGTCAGCGAGGCGCATCAGCGGATGAGCGAGTCCTCGGACCCGACCACCGTGGCGATGCCCGTCGGTCAGATCGTCGGACGCATGAACGCCATTCGCCCCGTTGCCGACATCATCGCCGAACTGGTCACGGGTTTCGAGGCGGCGACCCGCCGCCTCGACGACATCCGCGGGTAGTTCGGCTCAGCCGATGGTGGTGTCGGTGTCGATCTTCTCGGTGGCGGCACCGAGGACTTCGCCGGCGGCGTCGGGCCCGTCGACGTTGAGTTGCAGGACGTAGAGCCCGTCGGCATTTGGGATGACGACGGTCTTCTGGGCGATGAAGCGAGTGGCGCCGTCGCGGGTGTAGGTGCCACCCAGCACGTAGGCCGGGTAGTCGCCAAGCGTGCTGGTCTCGCCTTCGTTGCCGGGTTTGTAGTCCGGCAGGTTGTTGAGTTCACCGGGGGCCAGGTCGATGATCTTCTGCGGGTCGACGTTTCCGGTGAGCTTGGACATCAGCGCGACGATGTTGGGTGGGTCGCTCTTGAACTCGTCGCCGGTGTAGACGATGGCGCCGTACGCGTAGTTGGGGGCTTCCTCTGGGCTCAGCGCCCGCCAGCCGTCGGGGACGGGCAAGTTGACCGCGGGCGCGTTCGGATCGCCCATCTTGATCCCGGTCTCCTGGATGCCGTTCTGCTTGATGTAGTCCGCGATCGTCTGATTCGCGCCGGCCGCCGGGGGCGCGGTGGTCTCGGTGCCCGTCGCCTTCGTGGACGTGGCGCTGGTGGACGAACTGCTCGAACTGCCAGACGCCGAGGGCTTGGTGTCCGAGCCGCAGCCGGTCAGGACGACGGCAAGGGCAGTGACGGCGGCGGCCGCACCGGCGAGTGTCGACGTTCTCATGGGGTTGACTCCTCGTACTCGATGTCGTGATTGTCGGAGACTGCCAGGCGAGCCCATGGGATCGTCCATTCCGGAGCGAAGCGTAGCTCAACGGCGTTGATTCGCCGCGCGAGTTGGACGACTCGGGGCCGCTCGTGGCTGTCCGATTCGTTCACGACGCGACGCCCGACCGGACCTAGCGTTGCACCCATGAGTGAAGTGACATCCGTGGTCGTCGAGATCGTGGCCCGCGACATCGCGACGTCGCTGGCGTTCTACCGGCTGCTCGGTCTGCCGGTACCCGAACATGCCGGTGAGCACGTGGAGGTGGCGCTGCCCGGTGGCTACACGCTGGCGTTCGACATCGAGGAGGTCATCGCGGGCATGCATCCGGGATGGTCACCACCGGCCGGGGCGGGCCGGGTGGCGGTCGCGTTCGGGATGAACACTGCGGCCGAGGTCGACGAGGTCTTCCAAAGACTGGTCGCGGCAGGACATCCCGGCGTGCTGTCCCCGTTCGACGCCCCGTGGGGGCAGCGCTATGCCACCGTCGAGGATCCCGACGGCATCACGGTGGATCTCTTCGCCCCGCTGTCCTGACCCACCGTCAGCGACGCCGCCGTCTGCCCGCCACGCTGTCTCGACGAGGTCTTCCAGTCCGGCTGGCGGCGGGGTCTCGCGATAACCCATGCCGCCACGTTAGCCAATCGGGAAGACCGGGTCGCGGCAGTCCAGCGCCTCGGCCGACAGCACGCGCTTGAGCACTTTGAAGGTCTCGGTGCGGGGCAGGGCGCGGCTGATCCTGACGAACTTCGGCCACTGCTTCGGCCCGAGGTCACCCTGGCCGGCCAGGAAGGTCGTGAACTGCTCGACGTCGAACGTCGCACCCGGCGTCAGCACCAGCGCCGCCATCACCCGGTCGCCGACGGCGGGGTCGGGGATCGGGTAGACGGCGGCTTCGAGGACGTCGTCGTGGCGCAGCAGCACCCGTTCGATCGGTGCGGTGCCAAGGTTCTCGCCGTCGACCCGCATCCAGTCGCCGAGGCGGCCGGCGAAGTACACGAACCCCGCCTCGTCGCGGTAGGCGAGGTCACCGCTGTGGTAGATCCCGCCGCGCATGCGCTCGTCCTCGGCGGCGTCGTCACCGTAGTACCCGCGAAACCACCCACGGCCCGCGGGATTGACCAGTTCGCCGACCTTGCCAGGGGGACACGGCGCACCGGTTTCGACGTCGACGATTGCGACCTCGTCGGAGAGCGGACCGAGTGACCCGTCCGGGGTATCGGGCGTGCGGGCAACCGAGATGCCACCCTCCGTGGAACCGAACCCGTCGACCACGAGGGTCCCGAACCGCTTGGCGAACCGGGGCAGGTCCCGCGGTGCACCCTCGTTGCCGTACATGAAGCGCAGCGGGTTGTCGGCGTCGTCGTCGCGGGCCGGCGTGGCCAGAATGTAGGACAGGGGCTTGCCGACGTAGTTGGCGTAGGTCGCGCGAAAGCGCCGAACGTCGGCAATGAACTGCGAGGCGGAGAACTTGCGCCGCAACGCGATCGACCCGCCGGCGGCCACCGCCACCGCCCATCCCGCCATGATCGCGTTGGAGTGGAACAGCGGCATCGACAGGTAGAACGTGTCGTCGCGGCCGAGTCCGAATCGCTGGGCGAGCATGGTGCCGGGAAAGGCCACCTTGTCGTGGGTGACCCGGACCGCCTTGGGCTCACCGCTGGTACCCGAGGTGAAGATCAGCATGTAGAGATCGTCGGGTGCTAGGTCGGCGAACGTCACCGCAGCGCCGTGGTGAGACGCCAACTCCGCTGCCCACTGCGGGGATTCGACGTCGATGCACGCGACTCCGGCCGGAACGCCGTCGGCGAGGGCGGAGGCGTCGTCGGTGAGCACGACCTGACAGTCGGCCTTGGCGACGTCACGGGCGAACGCTGCACCCCGCCGGGTCGGATTCAGGCCGACCGGAACCAGACCGGTAAGGCCCGCGGCCACCAGCAGCGACGAGAAGAACGTGGTGTTGCCCAGCATCACCCCGACGTGCGGTGGCCGGGCCGGGTCGAGACGGGCCCGCAGGGCGGCCGCCAGCTGCGCGCCGTCCCGCAGGTGATCGCGCCAGCTGACGAACGAATCACCCTCGTAAACCCCGCGATCGGTGACGTCGAGCAGCGGTGTCAGGAGGTCACTGACGGTGGGGTCGTGGTCGTCGGTCACCCTGCCTCGCTCGCCCCGGGCCGATCAGACAGGTGTCTCGGCCAGTTCGCGGCCGATGCGCAGCAGCTGGCCGGTCGCACCGCCGACTGCGAACTCGTTCTGCTTGGCGGCCAGGAAGTACCGGTGCACCGGGTGGTCGACGTCGATGCCAACTCCACCGTGCACGTGGACGGCGGTGTGCGCCACCCGATGTCCCGCCTCGGCGGCCCAGAACGCGGCGGTGCCCACCTCGAGGTCGGCGGGCAGCTCCTCCGATAGCCGCCAGGCCGCCTGGGTCAGCGTCAGCCGCAGTCCCTTGACGTCGATGTAACCGTCGGCGAGTCGCTGACCCACTGCCTGGAAGCTGCCGATCGGGCGGTCGAACTGTTCGCGCTCCCTGGCGTACTCGGCGGTCAGCTCCAACGCCCGCTCGAGCACGCCGAGCTGGAAGGCGCTGCGGCCCAGCGCAGCCCGGGTGATCAACCAGGACAGCACCTCGTCACCGCCGACGGCCCGACTCGGATCGAGATCCGCTCCCTGCAGCTCCAGATGGCCGACGCTGCCGTGGCCCGTGGTGTCGAGGGACTCGACCGTGACCCCTGGGTCGCCTGCCGCGACGAGGAAGACGTGGGTACCGTCCTCGGATTCGGCGGGCACCAAGAACGCGTCGGCCACCGGGCCATACGGAACCTGCGCCCTGGTGCCGGTGAGCCGGTAGCCCGAACCCGACGCGGTGGCCTGGACGGGCCCCTGGCCCATCTCGCCGTCGAAGGCGACGGTCAGCACCTTCTCGCCCTTGACCGCGGGCGCACCCCAATCACGTTGCAGTGCACTGGAACCGAACTTGGCCAGCGCTCCGGCCGCGAGCATCACCGACTCGAGGTATGGCACCGCGGCGATCTGACGCCCCAGGGAGACCAGGACGGCCACCTCCTCGAGCACGCCGAAACCGCCGCCGTCGAGCGTCTCCGGTGCGGTGGTGGACAGGACGTCGGCGCTGATCAACTTCGTCCACAGATCGCGATCGAAGCGCTCGTCAAGCCGGTCGAGCTCGCGTTGCCGGTCCGGCGTGCAGACCGAGTCGACGATCGAACGCGTCAGGCCGCCAAGGTCGTTCGCGGCCTCAGGTGCTGAAAAATCCATGTGAAGTCTCCGCTTCCCTTACCGGTTGACTCGGGGCAGGCCGAGGGCGACCATGCCGATGATGTCGCGCTGGATCTCGTTGGTGCCGCCGCCGAAGGTGAGGATCAGGCACGACCGGTGCATCCGCTCGATGCGGCCGCGCAGCAGCGCACCGGGGGAGCCGGTGCGCAGCGTGGCGGCGGTTCCCAGCACCTCCATCAGCAGGCGGTAGGCCTCGGTGGCCAGCTCGGTGCCGTACACCTTGGCTGCCGAGGCATCGGCGGGCGACGGTGCAGCATCCGTGGCCGACGCGAGTTCCCAGTTGATCAGTTTGAGTACCTCGCCCTTGGCGTGCACCCGAGCGAGGTTGAGCTGCACCCATTCCGAGTCAATGAGCCGCCTGCCGTGCGCGTCCTTGGTGTTCTGCGCCCATTCCCGCACGGCGTCGAGCGCAAGGAAGATCGGCTGCGCGGAGACCAGGGCGACGCGCTCGTGATTGAGCTGGTTGGTGACGAGCTTCCAGCCGGCGTTCTCCTCACCGACCAGGTTGCTCACCGGGATCCGGACGTCCTGGTAATAGGTGGCGCTGGTGTCGACGCCGGCCATCGTGTGCACCGGGGTCCAGGAGAAACCCTCGGCCGTGGTGGGCATGATCAGCATCGAGATGCCGCGGTGCTTCTTGGCCTCGGGGTTGGTGCGCACCGCCAGCCAGACGTAATCGGCGTAGGCGATCAGGCTGGTCCACATCTTCTGTCCATTGACGACGTAGTCGTCGCCGTCGCGCACCGCGGTGGTGCGCAGCGAGGCCAGGTCGGTGCCGGCTCCCGGCTCGGAATAGCCGATGGAGAAGTGCAGTTCGCCGGCCGCAATCTTGGGCAGGAAGAACTTCTTCTGCTCCTCGGTGCCGAAGGCCATGATCGTCGGCGCCACGCTGTTGATCGTCAGGAACGGCACGGGCACGTTGGCGATGGCGGCCTCGTCGTTGAAGATCAGGCCCTCCATCGGCGTGCGCTCCTGGCCGCCGAACTCCTTGGGCCACGACAGCGTGAGCCAGCCGTCCTTGCCCATCTGAGCCACGGTCTCGCGGTAGACGTTTCCACGTCCCATCTCACCGCCGTCACCCGCGCTGAGCGCCTCGGCGCGCTCGGGGGTCATCAGTTTGGTGAAGTACGAGCGCAACTCGCGACGCAACTCCTCCTGTTCGGGGCTGTAGCCGATCCGCATCGTTGATTCCTGTCTGTTGCGTCCGTCGCGCACCGCGCGGAGGTACCCGTGGCCTTCCCCGGTTGTAACACGTTCTAGTCTTGGAATCCAGGCGCGGTTATCCTGGGCCGACTGCGGGCGGAGCATCCGCACCGAACTGCGAGGAGGTCATCATGCGAGTGGAAGTCGATCGCGATCGTTGTGAGGGCAACGCGGTGTGCGTTGGCATCGCCCCTGACCTGTTCGACCTCGATGACGAGGACTACGCCGTGCTCAAGGCCGACCCGGTGCCCGACGACCAGGTCGACCTGGCCGAGCAAGCCATCGCCGAGTGTCCCCGCGCCGCCCTGCTCCGCAAGGACTAGAGGCATTCACCAGATGACCACCCCGCAGGCGAGGAGAAACATGTCGAACCCCAGTGCCCCCGATCTGTCCGGCCGGGTTGCGGTGGTGACGGGAGCCGCGGCCGGGCTGGGCCGCGCCGAGGCCATCGGTCTTGCCAGGGCCGGTGCGACGGTCGTCGTGAACGACGTCGAGGGTGCACTCGACCGGTCCGACGTGCTCGACGAGATCGCCGCGGTCGGGTCGAAGGGGGTAGCGGTCGCCGGGGACATCAGCGCCCGCAGCACCGCCGACGAACTGATCGCCACCGCCGACGGCCTCGGCGGGCTGTCGATCGTGGTCAACAACGCGGGCATCACCCGCGACAGGATGCTGTTCAACATGACCGACGAGGACTGGGACGCGGTCATCGCGGTGCATCTGCGCGGCCACTTCTTGCTCACCCGCAACGCGGCGACGTATTGGCGGGACAAGGCGAAGCAGAGTGACGGCTCGGTCTACGGCCGCATCGTCAACACCTCCTCCGAGGCGGGCCTGGCGGGCCCGGTCGGGCAGGCGAACTACGGTGCGGCCAAGGCGGGGATCACCGCGCTGACGCTGACTGCGGCCCGCGCCCTCGGCCGCTATGGCGTGCGGGCCAACGCCATCGCACCACGGGCGAGGACGGCGATGACTGCCGACGTCTTCGGGGATGCGCCCGCACTGCCCGAGGGTCAGGTCGACGCGTTGTCCCCCGAGCACGTCGTCACCCTCGTACAGTTCCTCTCGTCGCCTGCGTCGGAAGGGGTCAATGGGCAGCTGTTCATCGTTTATGGCCCGACCGTGACGCTGGTGGCGGCACCCACGGCGGAGCGCCACTTCACCGCGGAATCGGACGCCTGGGCCGCAGGCGAGCTCGGGCCCGTGCTGGCCGACTACTTTGCTGATCGTGACCCGGAACGCGGATTCTCCGCCACCGAGTTGATGACTTCGCGAGACTGACAGTCTCGGTTGTCAGCCGGTCCGACGTACTAGAACACGTTCCAGAATGATCTTCGATACACCCGGCTTGACCAGCGCAGATAACTCTCCGACTACCGATTTCGCGGTTCTTTGACACTGCGAACGTGTTCTAGTTAATATGAGCCGGCTCACTAAGAGCAACGCTTGACCAACGGTTTGACGGGTGCCTGCGGGCCATAGTCGACGACTATTCGCCAACACCCATCGGCCACCCGTCCCAAGAACGGAGCCCAGGTTGATCGAACAGCTCTCGGCTCCGGCCCGGGCCGTGGGCGGTTTCTTCGAGATGTCCCTGGACACCTTCGTCAAGATGTGGCGCCGGCCGTTCCAATTTCGCGAGTTCCTCGACCAGACGTGGATGATCGCGCGCGTCTCGCTCATCCCGACGCTCCTGGTCGCCATCCCCTTCACGGTGCTGGTGGCGTTCACGCTCAACATCCTGCTTCGCGAACTCGGTGCCGCCGACTTGTCCGGCGCCGGAACCGCGTTCGGCACCATCACGCAGCTCGGCCCGGTGGTGACGGTGCTCGTCGTCGCGGGGGCCGGTGCAACGGCGATCTGCGCAGACCTCGGTGCCCGCACCATCCGCGAGGAGATCGACGCCATGCGCGTCCTCGGAATCGACCCGATCCAGCGCCTGGTGGTGCCGCGCGTGCTGGCCTCGACATTGGTCGCGCTGCTGCTCAATGGTCTGGTCTGCGCGATCGGCATCTCAGGCGGTTACGTCTTCTCGGTGTTCCTGCAGGGCGTCAACCCGGGCGCCTTCATCAACGGGCTGACCATCCTCACCGGACTCGGTGAGCTGGTGCTCGCCATGTTCAAGGCCCTGCTCTTCGGGTTGATGGCCGGGCTCGTCGGGTGCTATCGCGGCCTGACGGTCAAGGGCGGTCCCAAGGGCGTCGGCGTCGCGGTCAACGAAACGGTGGTCTACGCCTTCATCTGCCTGTTCGTCATCAACGTGATCCTGACGGCGGTCGGAGTCCGGGTGTTGGCACGATGAGCGCAGCCGCATGAGTTACGACGCCACCCTGCGCATCCGGCGGTTCTTCAGCGGCGTGCCCCGAGCGGTCGACGCCGTGGGGGAGCAGGCCCTGTTCTACGGCGAGTCGGTGCGCTACATCCCGAACGCACTGACGCGTTACCGCCGCGAGACGATCCGGCTCATCGCCGAGATGACCATGGGCGCAGGCGCTCTGGTGATGATCGGTGGCACCGTCGGCGTGGCCGCCTTCCTGACGCTGGCCTCCGGCGGAGTCATCGCCGTCCAGGGCTACTCGTCGTTGGGCAACATCGGCATCGAGGCGCTGACCGGCTTCCTATCGGCGTTCCTCAACGTGCGCATCGTCGCGCCCGTGATCGCGGGCATCGCGCTGGCGGCGACCATCGGTGCGGGCACCACCGCGCAGCTGGGCGCCATGCGGGTCGCCGAGGAGATCGACGCCGTGGAGGCGATGGCCGTGCACGCGGTGTCCTACCTCGTGTCGACCCGGATCATCGCCGGCCTGATCGCCATCGTGCCGCTGTACTCGCTGTCGGTGTTGGCCGCCTTCTTCGCCGCGCGCTTCACCACCGTCTTCATCAACGGGCAGTCCGCTGGCCTCTACGACCACTACTTCAACACGTTCCTGGTCCCGACCGATCTGTTGTGGTCGTTCCTGCAGGCCATCGTCATGTCCGTGGCGGTCATGCTGGTGCACACCTACTACGGCTACAACGCATCCGGCGGACCCGTCGGCGTCGGCATCGCCGTCGGCCAGGCCGTGCGGACGTCGCTGATCGTGGTCGTCACCATCACCCTGTTCATCTCCCTGGCCGTCTACGGCGCGTCGGGCAACTTCAACCTCTCGGGCTAGCGGGGACGACGAATGGGTGACGCCAAGCGCAGCCATGTGAGGATCGCCGCGGCGATCCTCGCGGCTGTCGTGGCTGCCGCGATCGTCTTCACCTACTTGTCCTACACGGCTGCGTTCACCAGGACCGACGCCGTGACGGTGACCGCCCCGCGGGCCGGCCTGGTGATGGAGACCGACGCCAAGGTCAAGTACCGCGGAATCCAGATCGGCAGGGTCACCTCGATCGAATACGCCGGCGACCACGCCAAGCTCGTGCTCGCGGTCGACAGCAGTCAGATGCGCTACGTCCCGGCCAACGCGAAGGTGCGCATCGGCGGCACCACGGTCTTCGGCGCGAAGTCGGTCGAGTTCCTGCCGCCCGACCAGCCGGAGGGTTCACTGCGGCCCGGTACGCAGGTCAACGCCGCCGACGTGCAACTCGAGGTCAACACGCTCTTCCAGTCGCTGACCGACACGCTGCAGAAGGTCGACCCGATCAGCCTGAATGCCACGCTCAGCGCGCTCGGAGAAGGGCTGCGGGGCAACGGTGACGATCTCGGGGCCACCATGGCGGGGTTGAATTCCTATCTTCAGCAACTCAATCCGAAGCTTCCCGAACTGCAGCAGGTCTTCCAGAAGACCGGTGCGGTGGGCAACATCTACGCCGACGCCGCACCCGACCTGGTGACGGTATTCGACAACACCCCGACGCTCAGCAACACCATCGTCGATCAACAGGACAATCTGAACGCGACCCTGCTGGCCGCCACGGGTCTGGCCAACAACGGCACCGCGACGCTGCAGCCCGCCGCCGAGGACCTGATCGCCGCGGTGCAGCGCCTGCGGGCCCCGCTCAAGGTGCTCGGCGACTACTCGCCGGAACTCGGGTGCATCTTCACGGGCACCAAGAAGGCCCTCGACACGTTCGCACCCGTCATCGGCGGTGTGCGCCCCGGTCTGTTCGTGGCATCGAACTTCCTTCCCGGGGCACCGGCGTACACCTATCCCGAGAGCCTGCCGATGGTCAACGCCTCCGGCGGTCCGAACTGCCGTGGCCTGCCCAATGTTCCGACCAAGCAGTACGGCGGATCGTGGTATCACACCCCGTTCCTGGTGACCGACAACGCCTACATTCCGTACCAGCCCAACACCGAGCTGCAATTCGACGCCCCGTCGACCCTGCAGTTCCTGTTCCACGGTGCCTTCGCGGAAAGGGATGACTTCTAGATGAGGCGCGATCGGACGCCGCTGAAGGTCGGCATCTTCGCCGTGGTCATGCTCCTGGTGGCTGCGGGTCTGGTGGTCGTCTTCGGACAGTTCCGCTTCACCGCGGGCAACACGTTCCACGCCACCTTCGCCGAGGCGTCCCGGCTGAAGGCGGGACAGGACGTGCGCATCGCGGGCGTGCCGGTGGGGTCGGTGGGCAAGGTCGCGCTCAACGCCGACAACACCGTCGACGTGACGTTCGACGTCAGCGACCGCTACCAGCTGTACACCTCGACCAGGGCGGTCGTCCGGTATCAAAACCTGGTTGGTGACCGCTATCTCGAAATCACCTCGGGACCAGGCGAATTGCGCAAACTTCCGGCGGGTGCCACCATCCCCGAGTCGAATACGCAACCAGCGCTCGACCTCGATGCGTTGCTCGGCGGGCTGCGGCCGGTGCTCAAGGGGCTCAACGGCAACAAGATCAACGAGGTGAGCAACGCGATCATCGAGCTGCTGCAGGGGCAGGGCGGATCACTGGCGACGCTGCTGTCCAGTACGTCGTCGTTCACCCAGGATCTGGCGGCCCGTGATCAGCTGATCGGGGACACCATCAACAACCTCAACGCGGTACTCGGCACGGTCGACGCAAAGGGTGCGCAGTTCGATGCCGCCGTCGACCAGTTGCAAAAGCTCATCACGGGTCTCGCCGAGAATCGCGACCCGGTGGCGGGTGCCATCCCGCCGCTGGCCTCGGCGACCAACGACCTCACCGAGCTGCTGACCAACAGCCGGCGTCCCGTGCAGGGCGTCATCGAGAACCTGCGACCGTTCGCGCAGCGGATGGAAGAGCGAAAGGCCGACGTCAACAAGGTCATCGAGCCACTGGCCGAGAACTACCTGCGGCTCAACGCCCTTGGCGCGTACGGATCGTTCTTCAACATCTACTACTGCTCCATCCGCATGAAGATCAACGGTCCCGCGGGAAGCGACATCCTTATTCCGTTCGGTGGTCCACCCGATCCGTCGAAGGGGAGGTGTTCGGAGAATGGCTAGATCCGGCGAGAGCGATCCCGTCCGCACGGGCATCTTCGGCATCGCCCTGGTGACGTGCCTGGTGTTGGTGTCCTTCGGGTACACCGGGCTGCCGTTCTGGCCGCAGGGCAAGAACTACGAGGCCTACTTCACCGATGCCGGTGGCATCACCCCGGGCAACGACGTCAGCGTCTCGGGCATCCAGGTCGGCAAGGTCGCCTCGGTCGAGCTGGCGGGTGACTCCGCCCTGGTGAAGTTCAACGTCGACCGCAAGATCCGGGTCGGTGATCAGTCGCTGGTGTCGATCAAGACCGATACCGTGCTCGGGCAGAAGTCACTGGCGGTGACGCCGAAGGGCGCCGGCAGCTCGACGGTGATTCCGTTGGGCCGCACCACGACTCCGTACACGCTGAACACCGCGTTGCAGGACCTCGGTGGGAACGTCGGTGAATTGGACAAGCCGAAGTTCGAGCAGGCACTGCAGACGTTGACAGCCACGCTGCGCGATGCCACCCCGCAGTTGCGGGGTGCGCTCGATGGCGTGGCCAACCTGTCGCGCAGCCTCAACCAGCGCGACGAAGCGCTCGAGCAGCTGCTCGCACATGCCAAGAAGGTGTCCGACACGCTGGCGCAACGGGCCGGTCAGGTGAACCAGCTGATCACCGACGGCAACCTGCTGTTCGCCGCCCTCGACGAGAAGCGTCAAGCGCTGAGTACGCTCATCGGCGGCATCCAGGGTGTCTCCGAACAGCTCTCCGGATTCGTCGCCGACAACAAGCGCGAGTTCGCCCCCGCTCTGCAGAAGCTCAACGCGGTGCTGGACAACCTGCTGGAACGCCGCGAGCACATCGGGGAGGCCCTCAAGCGGCTGCCGCCCTATGCCACGGCGCTCGGCGAGGTCGTCGGCAACGGCCCCGGGTTCAACATCAACCTCTACGGTCTGCCTCCGGCCACGCTGTCCGAGGTCCTGCTGGACACCTACTTCCAGCCCGGCAAGCTGCCGGACAGCCTCGCCGACTACCTGCGCGGATTCATCTCCGAGCGGATGATCATCAGGCCGAAGTCGCCATGAGCAACGAGAATTCGACGAAGTCCAGGAACCGGTGGCTACGCTTCGGCGTCGTCGCGGCACTCGTCGTCGCCCTGGTTGGCGGCGCGTACGTGCTGTGGCCCTCGAGCGCGGGACACCGCGTCGTCGCGTACTTCCCGTCCACGGTCGGCCTGTACCCGGGTGACGACGTCCGTGTGGTCGGCGTCCCCGTCGGTAAGATCACCGCGATCGAGCCCCGGGCCGAAGACGTCAAGGTGACCATGGACGTCGACGGCGACGTCAAGCTGCCCGCCGATGCGCGCGCCATCATCATCGCGCCAAACCTGGTGTCGGCCAGGTTCATTCAGTTCACCCCGGTCTACACGAACGGGCCCACGCTGGCCGACGGCGCTCAGATCGGTCTCGACCGCACTGGTGTTCCGGTCGAATGGGACGACGTCAAGGAGCAGCTGACGCAGCTCAGCGCGTCCCTCGGGCCATCGCAGGGCGACGTGCAGGGTCCGCTTGCGGCCGCCGTGAACCAGGCCGCCGAGACGTTCGACGGCAACGGCGACTCCTTCCGCAATGCCTTGCGCGAGCTGTCGCAGACCGCGGGCCGGCTCGGGGATTCCCGCACCGACCTGTTCGGCACGGTGCGCAACCTGCAGGTACTGGTCAACGCGCTGGCCAACAGCAACGAGCAGATCGTGCAGTTCTCCAACCACGTCGCCTCGGTGTCACAGGTACTGGCGGACAGCTCCAAGGATCTGGACCAGACCCTTGGCACGCTCAACCAGGCGCTCGCCGACGTCAAGGGCTTCCTCGACCAGAACAACCAGGCGCTGATCGGGCAGATCGGCAAGCTCACCGACTTCACCAACATCCTCACCGAGCACAGCGACGACATCGAACAGGTCCTGCACATCACGCCGAACGGCCTGGCGAACTTCTACAACATCTACAACCCGGCTCAGGGCACCGTCGGTGGTCTGCTGTCGCTGCCGAACTTCGCCAACCCGGTGCAGTTCATCTGCGGTGGCACGTTCGACGTCGGCGCCTCCCCCGACAACTACAAGCGTGCCGAGATCTGCCGTGAACGAATGGGTCCCGTTTTCAAGCGCCTTGCGGTGAACTACCCGCCGATCCTGTTCCACCCCATCAACAGCATCACGGCGTACAAGGGTCAGATCATCTACGACACCCCGGAGACCGAGGCCAAGGCCCAGACCCCCGTGCCGTACCTGCAGTGGCAGCCGGCCCCCGGGGTCACCCCGCCGACGGTCGGCGCCGACGGCCGGATCAGCGACCTGCTGTTGCCGCCGCCGCCGATTCCTGGACAGGTCTCCCAGGCCGGTGCGCCGCAAATGGGCTACTCGACACCGCCGGGACCCGCGCCGGACGGTGGCGGTCCGCTGCCGGGACCGCCGCCAGGTCCGCCGTTGCCCGCCGAGTCGGGGGGTGGCTAGGTGAAGACGGCGAAGACGTTGCACCGCAAGGTATTGCGCGCCGGACGCAACACCGTCGCGATAGGTTCGGGTGCGGTGCTGCTGGCCGGGTGTGCCTTCGGTGGCCTCAACTCCCTGGACATGCCCGGCACCGCGGGGCACGGCAGCGGGTCGTACTCCATCACGGTTGAGCTGCCCGACGTCGCCACCCTGCCCCAGAACTCCCCGGTCATGATCGACGACGTGACCGTCGGCAGCGTCTCGGGCATCGAGGCCAGGCAGCGTCCCGACGGCTCCTTCTTCGCGGCGGTCAAGCTGTCGCTGGAGGGCAACGTGAACCTGCCGGAGGACGCCACGGCCAGGGTCGCGCAGACCTCCCTGCTTGGCTCGCAGCACATCGACCTGGCACCGCCGGTCGACGGATCCGGTCAAGGCAGGCTGCGCGACGGCGCTACCATCCCGCTGTCGCGCACCGGACGCTATCCGACCACCGAAGAGGTGTTGTCCTCGCTCGGCGTCGTGGTCAACAAGGGTAATCTTGGTGCGCTGCAGGACATTACCGACGAGACCTATGCGGCGGTCGCTGGTCGCTCCGGCCAGTTCGCCGATCTCATCCCGCGGCTGGCCGAGCTCACTACGTCCCTTCAGCAGCAGACCAACGACATCGTATTCGCGCTCGACGGGTTGAACCGCTTCGCGGGCATCCTCGCGCGCGGCAAGGACAGCCTGGGCCGGACTCTGGACTCGCTGCCCGCAGCGCTGAAGGTGCTCAACGACAACCGCGCCAACATCGTCGATGCCTTCGCGGCGTTGCGGACGTTCGCCACCGTCGGCGCGCACGTGCTCTCGGGAATCAAGGACGACTTCACCGCCGACTTCAAGGACCTGTACCCGGTCATCAGAGCATTCAACGACAACGTCGACGACTTCATCTCCGATCTGGAGCTGCTGCCGACGTTCCCGTTCCAGTACAAGTACCTGCGCAACGCGGTCCGCGGCGACTATCTGAACGTCTTCGTCACCTTCGACCTGACGGTGCGGCGCACCGGTGAGTCGGTGTTCACCACCTCGAAGGGCCTCGACCCCAACATGAAGCACCTCGACGAGGTCATCAACCCGCCGGACTTCCTGACCGGGGCGATGGCGAACCTGTCCGGCCAGGCTGCCGATCCGTTCAAGATCCCGCCTGGCACCGCCACCCAGCACGACGGGGGGAAGCCCTAGATGCTGACCCGACTGACCCGTCTGCAACTGACGATCTTCTCGATCGTGACGGTCATCTGCGTGGGGGCGATCTCCACGTTCTATCTGCACCTGCCCGCTGCGGTCGGGCTCGGTGCCTATCACGTGACCGCCGACTTCAGAGCCGGCGGCGGCCTGTACGAGAACGCCAACGTCACCTACCGGGGTGTGACGATCGGCCGGGTGGAGAACGTCGGTCTGGGCGAGGACGGCGTCGTCGCCACCATGCGCCTGAACACCGACACCCCGGTGCCGGACAACGTCACCGCGACGGTGAAGAGTGTTTCGGCCGTCGGCGAGCAGTACATCGACCTGGTGCCACCGAAACAGCCCTCGAAGAACCTGTTGCGCAACGACTCTCACATCGGGGTCGACCGTACCGCGGTCGGCCAGGACATCGGCGCCCTGCTGGCGCAAGCCGACTCGCTGGTCAACAGCATCGGCAACACCCGCCTGCAGGACCTGCTCCGGGAGACGTTCAAGGCGTTCAACGGGTCCGGTCCCGAACTCTCCCGGCTGATCCAGTCCTCCCGGCTGCTGATCGACGAGGCCAACTCCAACTACGGCCAGACCTCGCAGCTGATCGACCAGGCGGGGAACTTCCTGGACTCGCAGATTCGCAGCGGTGACGACATCAAGTCACTGGCCGACGGGCTGGCGCGGTTCACCACCGAGGTCGCCAAGGCGGATCCACGACTGCGGTCGGTGCTGCAGAACGTGCCGGGAGCCGCGCAGTCGGCCAACACCACCTTCGAGGGCATCCGGCCCAACTTCCCGATGCTGGCAGCCAACCTGGCCAACGTCGGCCGCATCGGCGTCATCTACCACAAGTCCATCGAGCAGGCGCTGGTCATCTTCCCTGCCTTGATGGCGGCGTTGATCACCGTCGGCGGCGGTCTGCCGGCTGACGAGGGCGGCAAGCTGGACTTCAAGGTCGATCTCGGCGACGCGCCACCCTGCTCCACTGGCTTCATCCCGCCGCCGCTGATCCGTTCGCCCGGTGACACCACGCTGCGCGACCTGCCCACCGACCTGTACTGCAAGACGGCCCAGAACGATCCGTCGGTGGTGCGCGGTGCCCGCAACTACCCGTGCCAGGAGTTCCCCGGCAAGCGGGCGCCCACCGTCCAGCTGTGCCGCGACCCGCGCGGCTACGTGCCGCTTGGCAGCAACCCGTGGCGCGGGCCGCCGGTGCCCTACGGCACGCCGGTCACCAACGACCGGAACATCACGCCGCCCAACAAGTTCCCCAACATCCCGCCCGGGGCGGATTACGACCCCGGGCCGCCGGTCGTGCAGCTACCGCCGGGTGTACCGCCTGGGCCAGGGCCCGCCCCGAACGCGCCGTTCCCACTGCCCGTACCGCCGAGCGATCCCGGCGCGCCGCCGCCCCCGCTGCCGTTCTATGCACCGCCGGATCAGATCGTGCCGCCGTACGCCAGGCCGGCTCCCGACGCTCCGCCCCCGGCGGACGCGCCTGCGCCCGCGGTGCTGCCCCCGGGCCAGGGACCGCTGGTGCCCTCGGAGGCGACGCCTCCGCAGGCGAAGGGTCCGGCGACCGCCACGTACGATTCGAAGACCGGTGTGTTCGTCGACCCCGCTGGGGGGACCGGCGTCTACGCCGATGGCATGGACAAGGTGAACCCGGCGGAGACGTGGGTCGACCTGATGTTGGATCCGAGGCAGGCGTAAGTGAGTGAGACACCGGATTCGGTGACGAAGGCTGCCACGCGCAGGCGGGCATCGCGAGCGGCGGGCCCGGCAGCGGGAGTGATCCCGGACGCGCCGGTGGCGGTGGTCGTCGAGACCCCGACCACGGCGAAGGGCAAACCGGTCAAACCGGTTGGGCCGCCGCCGCGCCGGCAGCCGCACCGCACGCTGGTCGCCGGCCTGGCGCTGGGCATCACCGCCGTACTGGTCGCGGTACTGGCCGCCGCGGTGGGGGTGCTGCTAGCCCAGCAGCGCCACGCCGAGGCCGAGGGCGCCCGCGACCAGCGATTCGTGGACACTGCGCAGCAGACCGTGGTGAACATGTTCAGCTATACCCAGGACAGCATCGACGACAGCGTGAACCGGTTCGTCAACGGCATCAGCGGACCGCTGCGCGACATGATGAGCCAGGGCAACAACGTCGAGAATCTCAAGGCCATCTTCCGCGACACGAACGCGAGCTCGGAAGCCGTCATCAATGGCGCCGCGCTGGAGAAGGTCGACGACACCGCGGACAACGCCTCGGTGCTGGTATCGGTGCGGGTGACGGTGACCAACCTCGACGGGGTGAACTCGCCGTCCAAGCCGTACCGGCTGCGCGTCATCGTGCACGAGGACGACAACGGCCACATGACCGGTTACGACCTGAAGTACCCCGACGGAGGCAACTGATGAGCCGCCTGCGCTCCACGCTGGTCGTGTTGGTCGGCCTGCTCTTCGCGGCGGGATTCATCGCGCTGGCCGGCATTGGTGGAACCCTGTACTGGGACCGCGTCGAGCGCGACGGCGAGCAGCAGACCAGGGCCGAGCTTCCCGCGTTGGCGGCCCAACAGATCCCGGTGATCCTCGGCTTCGACTTCCAGACCATCGAGCGCAGTCGGACCGATGCCTACAAGCTGTTGACGCCGGACTTCCGCCGCGAGTACGAGGACGACACCACCAAGAACGTGATCCCCGCGGCGCGCGACCGGCAGATCATCAGCCAGGTCAACGTCGTCGGCGTCGGCGTCCTCGACGCCCATCGCGATTCGGGATCGGTGATGGTGTTCATGAACCGGGTCCTCACCGACAAGACCAAGCAGCCGCTCTACGACGGCAGCCGGTTGCGTGTCGAGTACCAAAGGATCGGCCAGGACTGGCGGATCAAGAACATCACGCCGATCTAGGCGCGTCCTTCGTCGCGGCGAGGGCGTCGAGGAACGCGCGCGCCCACCTGTCCACGTCGTGGGCCAGGACCTGGCGGCGCAGCGCCCGCATCCGGCGCCGGCCTTCTTCCGGGGCCTGCTCCAATGCGGCCTCGATGGCGTCCTTGACTCCGTCGAGGTGGTGCGGATTCGTCAGATAGGCCTGTCTGAGTTCGGCTGCGGCGCCGGTGAACTCGCTCAGCACCAGGGCACCGCCCAGGTCGCTGCGACACGCCACGTACTCCTTGGCCACCAGGTTCATCCCGTCCCGCAATGGCGTCACCAGCATGACGTCGGCCGCCACGAAGAAGGCGATCAGCTCATCGCGCGGCAGGGCCCGATGCAGGTAGTGCACGATGGGATGCCCGACCTTGCCGTACTCGCCGTTGATGTGGCCGACCTGACGCTCGATGTCCTCGCGCATCGCCTTGTAACTCTCGACGCGCTCGCGGCTCGGGGTAGCCAATTGGATGAGCACAGTGTCGGCCGGGTCGGCGCGACCCTCGTCGAGCAATTCGGAGAACGCGTGCAGCCGGACGTCGATGCCCTTGGTGTAGTCGAGGCGGTCGACACCGAGCAGGATCTTGCGCGGATTGCCGAGTTCGGCGCGAATCTGCTTGGCGCGCTGGCGGACCACGCGGTTGCGTGCCTTGGCGTCGAGGTCGGCGGAGTCGATCGAGATGGGGAACGCACCCACCTTGACGGTGCGGAACCCGACCTGGATCTCACCGAACCGAGACCGCACCCCGACGCTGCCGCGCGAGGTGTTGGCGCCGACGAGTCGTCGCGCCAGGATCATGAAGTTCTGCGCGCCGCCCGGCAGATGGAAGCCGACCAGGTCGGCGCCCAGGAGACCTTCGATGATCTCGGTGCGCCAGGGCATCTGCATGAACAGCTCGACCGGAGGGAACGGAATGTGCAGGAAGAAGCCGATGGTCAGGTCCGGCCGCAGCATGCGCAGCATCTTCGGCACCAGCTGCAGCTGGTAGTCCTGCACCCATACCGTGGCGCCGTGGGCTGCGGCGCGCGCGGTGGCTTCGGCGAAGCGGCGGTTCACCTCGACGTAGCGGTCCCACCACTCGCGGTGGTAGATCGGCTTGACGATCACGTCGTGATACAGCGGCCACAGCGTGGCGTTGGAGAAGCCCTCGTAGTATTCGGCGAAGTCGTCGGCCGACAGGCGTACCGGCCGCATCTCGAGATCGTCCTCGAAGATTGGTTCGTCGGCTCGTCCAGTGGTCTCGTCGGTGATCCCCGGCCAGCCGATCCACGCGCCGCGACGCCGCCGCAGCAGCGGTTCGAGCGCCGTCACCAGCCCACCAGGGCTGCGCTTGTAGGAGGTGGTGCCGTCGGGCAGCCGCTCCATGTCGATCGGCAGCCGGTTGGCCACCACGACGAAGTCGGAGTCACCCTCCGCGCTGAGGTCGGAGTCAGCTGGTTGGCCTTCCCCCGAACTCACCTACGCCTCGAGCTTTGCCGGTCCGATGCCGAGCATCGAGAGGAACACCCGGCATTCGTCGGCGTCCGTGGCATAGGCCGCGACGACGCGTCGGGCCTGGCGGGCAGTGCTGTCGGCCAAGGGCTCGACGTCGCCGATTTCGGCGGGATCTGGTTTAGCAGCCATGTCACGACTCTAGGCGACTTGGCGAGCGCCCCCGTGTGAGATCGGCCTTATCCGCCGTCGATGCTCGTCGGCGGCTGCACGAACTTGGGAGCATTCTCTTGCAGGCCGATGCACTGACCGGTGTTCGCACCCGTGCAGGGGACGCCGTCGACGGACGGCAGCGAGCCAGGATTGTCGCTGACCGGAGACGCGGGGTAACCGTTGTTGGTCGGCGAGTTCGGCACGGTGTGAGGCAGGCAGGCACCGCTGTACAGGTCCTCTTCCTCACCGGTCGGGCACGACGCCGCTGGCTCGGCACCGGCGACCGCAGGCACGGTGAAGGCCACGGCCGCCGGACCGGCGGCCAGCGCGAGTGCGAATCCGCCGGCAAGGATGATTCGTCGTGCAGAGAATTCGAGGGGCGCCATGGTCACGCTTTCTGTTGTTACCGAGCTAATTGACGGCTGATCGCGAGAATTGTAGGGAAGCTACAGGAAATCTGCACCAGTTCCGCAGGTTCCCGGAGAACCCTTGCGCCCGGAGGGTCAGTTGGTGGAGCCGGTCACGGTCGGGCTCGATCCCACCGAGGAGGTCGGCGGCACGTACTGCGGGGCGTCCTCGGACAGGCCGATGCACGCACCCGAGTCGCGTCCGGTGCACGGAATGCCGTCGATCTCCGGAATGTCGGGGTTGCCCGCCGGCGTGGTGAACGGCGCCGGGGAGTTGGGCACGACGAACGGCACGCACTCACCGGTGAACTGATCCGCGTCCTCGCCCGAGGCGCAGTCCGCCATGGGCGAACCCGGCGCTACCGTGGGGGCGGCGAACGCAGCCACCGCGGGCGCGGTGGCCACGGCGAGCGCGAATCCGCCCGCGATGAGCAGGCGACGTGCTGAGAACTCGGTGTGTGGCATGCGTGGATTGTAGGGACGCTGCCCGCAGTCTGCGCAGTTACCGAGGGTTCCCTGAAAGTGCGTGTCGCCCTCGGCTAGTTCGTCGAACCGGTGACCGTGGGGCTCGACCCGACCGAGGAGGTCGGCGGCACGTACTGCGGGGCGTCTTCGGACAAGCCGATGCACTGGCCGGAATTCGCACCCGTGCAAGGGATTCCGCTGACCGACGGCAGGCTACCCTGCGCCGGCGAGTTCGGCACCATGTCCGGGGTGCACACGTCGGTGTAGATGTCCTCGGTCTCCCCATTGGGGCAGGCTCCGAACGACGGTGCGACGGCGGGCACGGCGAATGCGGCCACGGCGGGTGCGGCGGCGATTGCGACGGCGAACCCGCCGGCCAGGATCAGTCGTCTTGAAGAGATCTGAAGGTTTGCCATCGCCACGCTTTCTGTAGGTGAGCCGTCGGGCCACGGTCGACTGCCGTCTAGAGAATACGCTGATAGGGCGAGGATCTGGCGTCAATCTCGACAGATTGTGGTGCGCTCGTACGGTTTCTGTGTGTCGACTTCGGGACGGCTGTGCCGGACGAGGCGATGATCCGGCGCCCCGCGCCGGCGCCCGGCCCACACCCATGGTTCCATGACTGGAACGTGTTCTAGTTCACTCGTGAGGGGGCAATGGTGCAGCTTTCGTTGGCGGATCGCACGTACGTGGTCACCGGTGGTGGCAGTGGCATCGGCAAGGGCGTCGCCGCGGCGGTACTCGCAGCAGGGGGCGACGTGGTGCTCGTCGGTCGCAACGCCGACCGCCTGAGCGCCGCGCGCGACGAGCTCGTGGCCGGCGAGGGTCGGGGGGCGGTGATCTACGAATCCGCCGACGTCACCGCCGAGGACGAGGTCAGTCGCATGGTCGAAGTCGCCACGGCGTGGCGGGGCAGGCTGAACGGCGTCGTGCACTGCGCTGGCGGGTCCGAGACGATCGGACCCATCACCCAGATCGACTCCGAGGCGTGGCGGCGCACCGTGGACCTGAACGTCAACGGCACGATGTACGTGCTCAAGCACAGCGCCAGGGAGATGGTGCGCAGCGGGGGCGGGTCCTTCGTCGGCATCTCCTCGATCGCGGCCAGCAACACCCACCGATGGTTCGGCGCGTACGGCGTCAGCAAGTCCGCGATCGATCACATGATGCAGCTGGGTGCCGACGAGCTCGGGGCGTCGTGGGTTCGGGTGAATTCCATCCGGCCCGGCCTGATCCGCACCGACCTGGTGGCGATGGTGCTGGAATCACCCGAGCTGAGCGAGGACTACCGGATCAGCACGCCGCTCCCGCGAGTGGGCGAGGTCACCGACATCGCCAACGCCGCGGTGTTCCTGCTCAGTGATGCGGCGAGCTGGATCACCGGTCAGGTCATCAACGTCGATGGTGGTCAGCTGGTGCGTCGGGGACCCGATTACTCGTCGATGCTGGAGCCATTGTTCGGCGCCGACGGTCTGCGCGGGGTCGTGGAGTGACCGCCCGACCCACCCCGCGCAGGGACCCGCGTTCACGCGATCGCCATGCCGTGGTCGATTTGCGGTGCTAGGCCTGCGGGCGTGCCCCGCTACCGATCGAAGTCCTCGCCCCGGCGCGCCATTGGCGCCCTGACGCTCGCCGCCGCCATGGCCGCCGGCGTTCCCGCCACCCAGGCCGTCGCCGATCCCGGGCCAGATCCCGCGCCGTTCGATCTGCAGGCGCACCGGGGCGGTCGGGGGGAGACCACCGAGGAGTCCCTGCGCGGATTCGCCAAGGCCCTCCAATTGGGGGTCAGCACATTGGAACTGGACATCGTGCTGTCCCGGGATCGGCAGCCGATGGTCTGGCATGACCCGGTCATCCAGGCCGACAAGTGCTCCGACACGGCCCCGGTGACGCCCGGCGATCCGCAGTTCCCGTACGTCGGCAAGCTGGTGGTCGACCTGACCGCGGCGCAGCTGGGCACCCTCGACTGCGGCAAGCGTCTCGCGGGCTTCCCGGACGCCGAGGTCGTCCCCGGCAACCGGATCGCGACGCTGCCCCAGGTGTTCGCGCTGGCGGACTCGTACCGCGCGCCGGTGCGCTTCAACGTCGAGACCAAGGTCGAGGCGGACCAGCCCGCCAAGTCGGCCACGCCCGCGGAGTTCGTCGACGTCATCCTGGCGGCGGTGCGCGCGGCCGGAAGGACCGGCGCGGTGGAGATCCAGAGCTTCGACTGGCGCACCCTGCCGATGGTGCGCGCGGCCGAACCGTCGATCCCGCTGGTGGCCCTGTGGGACGAAACCACCTTCGCGCCAGGGTCACCCTGGCTGAGCGGGATCGATCCCGCTACGGTGCCCGATCCGATCGAGGCGGCCACCATGGTCGGCGCGAACATCCTCTCGCCCGGATACTCGGTGCCCTACGGTCAGATACCCGCCGATCCGGGCTTCCGGTTGGTGGCCGACCGGGACTTCGTCGCACGGGCCCACGATCGCGGTTTGCGGGTGATCCCGTGGACCATCGACGATCCCGGGGCAATGCGGGCCCAGATCGAGGCCGGCGCCGATGGCATCATCACCGACTACCCGAGTCGGCTGCGCGAGGTGATGGCAGCACTGAGGATGCCGCTGCCGCCGTCCTACCGCAAGGCGTGACATCGGCCAGTTACCCTGCAGGGGTGAGCGCGCGGGAGATTGCCGGCGGCGTGGTCCACGATCTGCCAGCCGATCTGCGAGCGGCGTTGGCGGACAACGCCGTCGCGCTGGAGGCCTGGAACGACATCACCCCGCTGGCCCGCAACGAATTCATCTGCTGGGTGGAGGACGCCAAGCAGCAGAAGACGCGTGAACGGCGCATTCGCCGGACGCAGGAGGAGTTGGAGGAGGGCAAGCGACGGCCGTGCTGCTGGCCTGGGTGCGCGCACCGCGAGCGCACCGGCAAGGCCTGACGGCCGCTACCCGACGGGACCCTTGCCGCCGGCCTCCCACGCCGACAGCGCGCCGACCGCGGCCCAGTCCAGATGCTCGCCACCGGTGGCCAGCAGGGTCAGGAAGCGATCACGCAGAAGGCTGGCCAACGGCAGCGGCACCCGCAGCTCGTCGCCTGCGGCGAGCACCAGGCGGACGTCCTTGAGCCCAAGTGTGGCGGCGAAACCGGCGGGCTCGAACTCGTCGCGCGCGATCAGCCCGCCATAGGTCTGATAGACCGGTGCGCCGAACAGGGTGGAGGTGAGGATCTCCAAGTACTGCTCCTTGTCGACGCCCGCCTTCGCGACCAGCGCCATGGCCTCACCGAGTGATTCGATGACCGATGCGATCAGGAAGTTGCCGCTGAGCTTGATCAAGCTGGCCGCGGTCGGGTCTTCGGAGACCACGAACGTGCGCTGGCCGATGGCGTCGAAGATGGGTGAAAGTGATCGTGTGACAACGGGATCACCGGCAGTCACGACGAACAGTTTGGCGGCCGCCGCGGCCTCGGGCCGGCCGAATACCGGTGCGGTGACGAAGCCCTGCCCCGCCTCGGCGTGGGCGGCGGCCAGGCGCTCCGCAAGTGCGACGCTGATGGTCGACGAGGACACGTGTACGGAACCCTTCGGCAGCGTGGCCAGGATGCCGTCCGTGCCGAAGGCGACCGCCTCGACGGCGGCGTCGTTGGCCAGCATGGAGACGACCGCCTCGCCGCCGCAGGCCTCGGCGATGCTGCCGGCCGCCTGGGCGCCCTTGGCGACCAGCGCATCGACCTTGTCCCGGGAGCGGTTGTACGCGGTGACGCGGTGCCCTGCCGCCACCAGATTCGCGGCCATGCCCGCACCCATGTTGCCCAGTCCGATGAAACCGATGTCCATGGGTCAACTTCTACTCCAGGCCGTGCCGACCGGGAGTAGCAGGGTGGGCTACTGCTTGGGCAGCGCCGTCGGGCAGTAGGCGCGTACCGCGAGGCTGCCGAACGTCTGGATCTTCTTCAGATCCTTCCATTCGGTTTCGTTCTGGATGTGGCGCAGTGCGTTCTCGACCGAGCTGGTGCGGACCAGCACATCGCACGTCGAGTGGGCCAGGTCGATCGCGGCCGCGTCGGTCTTGAACTTCACGCCCTTGTCGCTGACGGCGTTGAGGAAGGTCTGATCGAGCTGCGCGGTCTGCTCGTCGGTGGGGTCGGCCTGCGCCGGTGCGGCGACGACCAGGGCGCTCGATGTGCCGATGGCGACCAGTAGCGCCGCAGCGAACCTCGCGGAATTCATCGTCGTCCCCCGTCTCGTGGTTGGTCAGCAAACGTCAACAAGGCTATCGGGAGCCCGTGCCACGGTGTTACCGCACCTTCTGCCAGAGGCAGTCCCCGCGCATCTCGATGGTGAAGAGCACCGGCACCACCTGAAGCGTCAGGGGCTGACCGGCGGGTGCACCATCCACGCGGGGGGCGCCCACGGTCGGACTGCCCGGTATCACCGCGAGCTGGGTTGCCTCGCAACGTGTCTCGGGGTCGAGCGGGGTGGCGGTCCAATTGCCGGACAGCAGATTGGGATTGGGTCTGCCCTGGCCGTGCAACGTCATCGTGGACCCGTCGCTGACCCATTGGTCGCTCGTCGGGTAGGGGTCGGTCACCGGCTGCCATTGGTTGCCCGCACAGACCAGCGGCGCGCTGGCCCCGGTGGGCCAGGTCATCGCGCCGTCGAGTTCGGCGGTGCACGGGGTGGCCGGAGAGGCCGTCGCCACCGCACCAGGAATCGACATGGTCGCCGCGATGGCCACCGCGACCGTTCCGACGACACCCCAGCGCACGATCATCGGCTACACCTTGGTGAGGTCGGTCTTCATCAGCATCACGTTGTATTGCGACCACAGCGAGAGGTTCCAGTACAGGTCGGTACCGGTACCCATCGTCGACGGCGACCACGGATGCATCATCGGTGCGTAGATGCCGCCCGACTGCTGTCCCATGAGAACCTTGGCCGCCGACCAGCCGCCCTGCGGGGTATCCGACGTGCGCATCACGATGTTGTTGAACTGGTCGCCGTAGAGCACCACGTACTTCTTGAGCTGCTTGTTGTACTGGACCGACATCTCGCTGACCTGGTTGCCCGGATTCGCGACGCCGCACGCGCCGGTGTCCTGGCCGAAGACCGCCGAGGCCTTCGCGGGCTGATTCTTGTACCACCCCGCGGGCGTCGCGCCCCAGCCGAACCAGCCGCCGGCCGTGCCCGCGCTGTAGTACTCGTACTTGGTGGTGTCGAGGATGTCCTTCTCCGCCACGCGCGAGACGTATGCGGCGCCCTGGCGGCCGTTCGGCGTGCCGTAGCTGTAGACGTAGCCGTCGCCCGGCCGGACGAAGGCGCCCTGCTGGAAGTTCGCGTTGCCGCTCCAGGGGTCGTTGTACCGGACCGACGTCGGTGCGACCTTCCAGTTCTCGCCATTGTCGGTGGAGTACGCGATCGCGGAGTAGTTGGTCGTCCAGGTGCCAGGGGCGCCCCAGTTGGTCACCGACATGAAGTTCACGTACTGGGTCACGCCGAACTGCGTGCCGGGAGTTGGCAGGGAGATGCCCGCGGTGGGGATCAGCGTGATGCCGGCGGGCAGGCCGTCGGGGTGGATGATCTGCCGCGCGGTGGTCGGACTGCTCAATGGCGTGCCACCAAACATGTTGCCGTTGAACCACTCTCCGTTCGGGATGGTCATCCCGTCGGACAGCACGGTGTCGGCGCTGCGCAGCAGCACGTTGAAGCGCCAGTTCCCGGTCATGTTGGCACCGCTGAACGTATCGCCGAAGGCCATCAACACCTGGTGCTCGTCGTACGGCGTCGACGGGTCGTCCACCATGCCGTTGTCCCAGATGACGCCGACGTCGGTGCCGTTGATCCCGAACCGGTTGAGGGTGTCGGCGATCAGTGGGTTGCCGGTCTGGTAGTTGCCCGTCACCCACTGGACGAACTGCGTCGACGGGCTCAGTTGAGCGCCCGGCAGCGGGAACGCGGGTACGTTCACCGCGGCCTGGGCGAGGGCGGTCGTCGCGGCGGCCAGCGAGACGCTGGTGACGTCCACAGGGGTGGCCGTGACGGAGGCGGTGGCGCGCCCGGTGATGGCGTTGACGAGGTTGTCGAACTCCCGGCGGGCGAACGCGAGCAGCGACCACGCCAGCGGCGGTTCGGCGGGGGAGGTGGGACCGGAACCGATGAACGGGCTGAGCACCCAGTTCACGACGTTGGACACCATCGTGCCAAGGACTTGGAGCGGGTTCTGGGGGGCGGCGACGGGGGTCACCGGGGTGACGGAGACGGTCGAGACCTGCGCGGCCGCCGCGGAGGTCGACGGGGTGGCTGCGGCCGCGAGCGCCGTTACGACCGAAGCGGCGACGGGATCGGTCGGTGTCGTCGACTTCGCGGAGGTGGTCTGCGCCTTGGTGGTGGCGGCGGTGGTGGGGGCTGCCGAGGTCGATGCGGCCGCCGCCGATGCCGACGCGGTGCTGGCCGAGCCGTTGGCGTTCGACTTGGGCGTCGAGGCGGTCTCGGCGGTCTTGGGCTCGGTGACGACGGGTTCGGCGGTGCCTGATTCGGTGACCGGTTCGGCGATGACCGGTCCTGTGATGACCGGTTCGGTGATGACCGGTTCGGTCGTGGCGGGCGTCTTCGTCGTCGAGGTGCTGCCGGAGCTGCCCGTCGTGCTCTGCGCGCTGACGACGACACCATCGGCGACGGTCTTGGTGGTGTTCGAGGACGTGCTCGCGCTGGGGGACGACGGCGTCTCGGCCCCAGTCGACGTCGACCCCGTGTCGGTCTCGGAGCCGGCGGCCGGGGACTTGGTGGGTTCGGCGGTCGAGACGGTGTCCTTGGCAGGACTGGTGCCGGCCTCGGACGAGCTGGACGAGGTCGACGCGCCGGAGGTGCCTGCGGTGCTAGAGCTCGATGAACCCGCCGAGGAGGTCTCGTCCGCGGCGGCGACGCCAGATCCGGTCGCGATCGCCGTCCCGACGCCCAGCGCTACCGCAAGGCCCCCCACTCGACCGATGTAGCTTGCGGCTCCCATGCTGCCCCTTCAGACGCCTCGACACATCCCTCCCCCGACGGATGCGAGCCATTGAATCGCACCGAAGGCCGGGACCAAGCCGGAAAGCCCAAATCGTCACGACTTCCCCACCCGTTTCCTTCGTCACGACAGCCCATCGCGTTACCCTCGCAGGTGGGCGCACTCGTCAGTCGAGCTTGTCCAGGGCCTTCTCGTAGAGCGCGTAGGCGTCGCCCAGGCCGTCGCCGACCCAAGCGTCGACGATGCCGACCTTGTCGGCCACCAATTGGATCTGCGTGACCCAGGTTTGGAAGTCGCCGTCGGTCCGGAGGGCGTCGATTTGCTGATGGGTGCCCTGGATCAGGATGAACCCGCCCAGTTCGGTGCTCTGGGGCTTGAGCACCGCCGCGTCGAAGCGTTCGATGCGGCCCTGCGCGGCGAGCTGTTCGAGGTAACCCGTCAGCGAGGACTTCAGCAGTGCCAACGCCTGCCGTTCCCGCCCGCGGGCGGGAATTCCCCATGCCACCCAGACACCGGCTTCGGACATGGGCTCCTCCTTGGGTCGACGACCTTCCGCCAGCGGACCCTACGCCGCAGCTAGTAGGACTGACCCCCGGCGTAGCGCTGCCGTCGAACGTGTCGGCCGTTGCCGCGGTTGCGGCTCTTGTACGTCGGCAACTGGGAGTCGCAGTTCGGGCAGACGAGCCGCAGATTGTCCCGGTGATTGTTGGTTGCGTTGCCGTCGACGTGGTCGAGGACCAGGGCGAGGTGCGCGCCCAGCCAGACGTTCGGCCCACCGCAGATCGCGCAGCAGCCGGACTGGGCCTCGAGGAGGAATCGCCGGATGTAGTGGCCCTTGCGACCGTCGATCCACGCCTCCCCGGTGGCGAGCCACCGCCTGATGCCGGCGTCGCGCCGGGCCGCTGCCTGACAAGCGTTGCTGCAGTAGAGCCTTTGGCTGCGCTTGGCGAGTTCCGCACCGCAACCGTGGCACTGCGTCATGGCCAAACGGTAGGACTCGCCGCCGACATCCCGGATCGGAGCCCCCTATCGGGATTGAACCGATGACCTTCCGCTTACAAGGCGGGAGCTCTACCACTGAGCTAAGGAGGCCTGTGTGGGCCTAGCCTAACGCGTCACTCCTCGGCGTCGACGATGCGCTGCGAGGTCACCGGGCGCGGCGTCGGGCGGCGTCCCCTGGCGCGCGGTAGCGGGATTCGCCCGGCGATGTTGCTCAGCGGATTGACCACCTGGCTCAGCGTGATGACGGCCTCGTGCAGCGCGTCGATCGTCGGCGTCAGCGCCTCGAGCCCCGGTGCCAGGCGGTTGAGGGTGTCCGCGACGTCGGCGAGCTTGAGAAGGGGGCCGTCCTCGGCGGTGATGGTGTCGAGCAGGCCGCCCTCGGCGAGCAGTTTGTCGGCGACGCCGTCCTCTCGGAGCACGCGTTCGATGAGCCCGTCGTTGGCGAGCAGCTGATCGGCCAGCCCGCCAGGAGCGATCAACCGGGAGATGGCGCCGTCGTCGGTGGTGAGCCGGTCGACGAGGCCGCCCTCGGCCGTCACCTGGTCGACGAGCCCGCCCGGTGCCACCGCCCGGGCGACGGGGCCGTTCTCGGCGGTGAGGCGGTCCAGCAACCCGCCCTCGGCGGTCAGCTGGTCGACGAGGCCACCTGGTCGCAGCAAGCGGTTGATGGGTCCGTCGGGGGCGAGGGCGCGGCCAAGTGGAGCGTCGTCGTCCATCAGGCGGGCCAGCCGGTTGGCGCGTTCGACGGCGACCTCCATGCCCAGCATCTGCGCGAACGACGAGCCCCCGGAGGGCAGCGAGCCCTCGCCGAGCCCGCGCTGGACGACGTTGAGCGTCTCCCCGGCGACCCCCAGTCCAAGCTCGGCGACGGCGAGGCCGACGCGCACCGGAGCGGTGGCGACGTCGACGAGGGCTTTGCCGAGATTCATGCCGCTCAGTGTATGGCGGGTATCACAGCAGCGAACGCGAGATCAACTCACAGGAATCTCACAGCGCCCGCGCAGTGTCAGGGCACGGGAATGGGAGGACATTGTTTCCCATGGCCATGGCTGCGATTCCGGATTCCCTGCCCGAGGCGCGGGTGCTCGTCGTCGACGACGAGACGAACATCGTCGAGTTGCTCTCGGTGAGCCTGAAGTTCCAGGGCTTCGAGGTGCACACCGCCTCGAGTGGCCCGGCCGCACTCGACAAGGCGCGTGAGGTCCGGCCCGACGCCGTCATCCTCGACGTGATGATGCCTGGCATGGACGGCTTCGGGGTGCTGCGCCGGCTGCGGGCCGACGGGATCGACTCACCCGCGCTATTCCTCACCGCGCGTGACTCCCTGCAGGACAAGATCGCGGGTCTGACCCTTGGCGGAGACGACTACGTGACCAAGCCGTTCAGCCTGGAAGAGGTCGTCGCCCGCCTCCGCGTGATCCTGCGCCGGTCCGGCCGCGGCGTCGAGGAACCTCGCAGTGCGCGACTCACCTTCGCCGACATCGAACTCGACGAGGACACCCACGAGGTGTGGAAGGCCGGCGAGCCCGTCTCGCTGTCGCCGACGGAGTTCACGCTGCTGCGCTACTTCATCATCAACGCGGGCACGGTGTTGTCCAAGCCCAAGATCCTCGACCACGTGTGGCGCTACGACTTCGGCGGTGACGTCAACGTGGTGGAGTCCTACGTCTCCTACCTGCGGCGCAAGATCGACACCGGCGAGAAGCGCCTGCTGCACACCCTGCGTGGTGTGGGGTACGTGCTGCGCGAACCGCGCTAACACCCCGGATGCGGGAGATCGCCCAACGTCGGCCTCGCCTTTTGCACAATGGTGGGATGGCAGGTCTTCGGGGACGCGGGATTCCGCTGCGGGTCGGGTTGGTGGCCGCGACCCTGGTCCTGGTGGCCTGCGGTCTGCTGGCCTCCGGGGTCGCCGTCACCTCGATCATGCGGCACAGCCTGATCAACCGGGTCGACGAGACGCTGCTGGACGCATCGAGGGGCTGGGCCCAGGCGCCGCGGCGGATGCCTACCACGCCGATCGAGGATCCCAATCCGGCCCGGCCGCCGTCGGACTTCTACGTCCGCGGCATCGACTCCGACGGTCGCATCTGGATGGCGGTCAACGACCGCGAGGCCGAACCCGCTCTGCCGGACGACAACGACGTCGGCCCCGTCCCGGTGACCGTGGGTTCGATCGACGGTTCGCCCGTGCAGTGGCGGGCGATGACGGTCCGCGGTCTGCACGGCGAATTGACCACCGTGGCGATCGACCTGTCGGACGTGTCGTCGACGGTGCGGGCGCTGACTTGGTCGCAGGTCGGCATCGGCGTCGCGGTGCTGCTGGTCCTCGGCATCGCGGGCTTCGCGGTGGTGCACCGCAGCCTGCGGCCGCTGGTCGAGGTGGAGCAGACCGCCGCAGCGATCGCCGCCGGCGAACTAGACCGCCGTGTCCCGCAGCGTGATTCGCGCACCGAGGTCGGGCGACTGTCGTTGGCGCTGAACGGAATGCTCGCGCAGATTCAGCGCGCGGTGGCCGCGTCGGAGGCCTCGGCCGAACAGGCGCGCACGTCCGAGGACCGGATGCGCCGGTTCATCACCGATGCCAGCCACGAGCTGCGCACGCCGCTGACCACCATCCGCGGTTTCGCCGAGCTCTATCGCCAGGGGGCCGCCCGCGACGTGGAACTGTTGATGAGCCGCATCGAGAGCGAGTCCCAGCGGATGGGCCTTCTGGTCGAGGACCTGCTGCTGCTGGCCCGCCTCGACGCGCAACGACCTTTGGAGCAGCGCCGCGTGGACCTCTTGGCGCTGGCCAGCGACGCCGTGCACGATGCCCGGTCCATCGCGCCCAAGCGAAGCGTGTCGATGGAGGTGTTCGACGGTCCGGGCATACCCGAGGTGCTCGGTGACGAGGCCCGACTGCGGCAGGTGTTGAGCAACTTGGTCGCCAATGCGCTGCAGCACACCCCGGAGACGGCCAGCATCACGGTGAGGGTCGGCACCGAGGGCGACACCGCCATCGTGGAGGTGTCCGACGAGGGGCCCGGCATGAGTCGCGAGGACGCCCATCGCATCTTCGAGCGGTTCTACCGTACCGATTCGTCGCGGGCGCGCACCAGTGGCGGCACCGGTCTCGGCCTCTCGATCGTCGACTCGCTGGTCAGTGCGCATGGGGGCACCGTCAGCGTGACCACCGCCCCCGGCGCCGGCTGCCGGTTCACCGTGCAGCTGCCGCGGATCGCCGACGTGTCGGTGGCCGACGTGCCCGCCACCGTCAGCTGATCACGAATCCAGTTCTGCCAGAGCAGCTTTGATCTTGGCCTGCGCCTCGTCCAGCGATTCGGGCGAGGGGCTGCGGTCGACGTTCGCGAAGCCGAAGTCGGCCAGGTCGCGGGCGGGGAAGACGTGCACGTGCAGGTGCGGCACCTCGAGGCCGGCGATGATCAGGCCCGAGCGCTCGGTGTCGAATGCCCTGGACACTGCGCGGCCGATGTGCTGCGCCACCGCCATGACGCGGTTGAACAGGTCGGGCTCGACGGTCTGCCAGTTGTCGACCTCGGCCCGCGGGACGACGAGCGTGTGTCCCGGTGTCATGGGTTCGATGGTGAGGAATGCGACGACCTCGTCGTCCTCGTAGACGAACCGACCGGGGATCTCTCGATTGATGATCATGGTGAACACGGAGGCCATGGGTCGAGCATGCCAGAGTGAGGGCCCTTGGCGACGTCGCGAGTCCCTGACAGCTAGTTCGCAGCGGAAGCGCAGATCGCCGGCAGCTTGCTCCGCGAACGTGGGTGGGGCGACCGACGTGGCGAATTCCCCCACGCCCGGCGGTTCGCCACGCCCGTCGGGTCCGTCCGAACGCTGCCGGTACGTGCTGGACGTCGTCGTTCCCGTCTTCAACGAGGAACGAGACCTCGAGGCCAGTGTCCGGCGCCTGCATCGGTTCCTGGCCGCCGACGTGCCCTATCCGTCGCGAATCACGGTGGCCGACAATGCCAGTACCGACGGCACCCTCGCGGTGGCGCGGCGCCTGGCCGGCGAACTCGACCACGTGGAGGTGCTGCACCTCGACGCCAAGGGACGCGGCGGCGCGCTCCGGGCGGCATGGAGTTCGTCACCGGCCGACGTGGTCGCCTACACCGACGTCGACCTCTCCACCGATCTCACCGCGCTGATGCCGCTGGTTGCCCCGCTGATCTCGGGGCACTCGGACGTCGCGATCGGATCGCGGCTGACGCCGTCGTCGCGCGTGGTGCGGGGTCGCAAGCGTGAATTCGTCTCGCGCAGTTATAATCTCATCCTCCGCGGGTTGCTTGGCGCCCGCTTCTCGGACGCCCAGTGCGGATTCAAGGCGGTGCGTGCCGACGTCGCCCGGCGATTGCTGCCACTGGTGGTCGACACGGGCTGGTTCTTCGACACCGAGCTGTTGGTGATCGCCGAACGCGCCGGCCTGCGCATCCACGAGGTGCCGGTGGACTGGATCGACGATCCAGATTCCAGCGTCGACGTCGTTGGCACCGCGATCGACGACCTCAAGGGCTGCTGGCGGGTGGGCCGGGCGTTGGCCACCGGCGCGCTGCCGCTATGTGAAATTCAGGCCGCGCTGGGCCGTGAGCCCCTGGTGCCAGGGGTGCCGAAGGGCATGGTCGGGCAGCTGGTTCGCTTCGGAATCGTGGGCGTGGCAAGCACGTTGGCCTACGCGCTGCTGTATCTGGTGCTACATCCGGTGCTGGGATCGCAGGTGGCCAACCTCGTCGCGCTGCTGCTGACCGCCGTGGCCAACACCGCCGCCAACCGCGCCTTCACGTTCGGGGTGCGGGGGCGTGCCGGCGTGGCCCGCCACCAGTTCCACGGGCTGCTGGTCTTCTTGTTCGGGCTTGCGATCACCAGCGGCTCACTGCTGGTGCTGCACCGATTCGACCCGACGATCGGCAAGATCGCCGAACTGTCGGTGCTGGTGGTCGCCAACCTCGTCGCCACGCTGGTGCGCTTCGTCGCACTGCGGCGGGTGTTCGGCATGCACCGCCGCTCGTCTGCGCGCCGTCCGTGAATCCGCTGCGGAAATCGGGACCCAAGATCGCAGAGGATTCACGAGCGCGCCGATCAGCTCCCGCGGATGAACCCGTCGACGTCGCCGACCGTCCACGGCGGTGCGTCGCGGTGCTCGCGGTAGGCGAGGATGCTCGGGGTCTGCCGATCGAAGCTGCCGATGAAACCCCCTGCGGCGACCAAGATCCGACCCGTGACGTCCTTGGCGAGATCGCTCACCAGATACGCGTAGCTGGGAGCGACGTACTCCGGTGGTGCCGCATCCAACGCGCCCGCCATGCTGACGTCGTCGAGCAGGCCGCGGCGGTTGAGCTCCGCGATCTGGGCTTCGTAGTCGGGGCCGGTCGACAATCGCGTCCTCGCCCCGGGGCACACGACGTTGGCACGCACCCCGTGCTCGCGCAGTTCGGCGGCGATCGCCAGGGTGAGACCGTTGACGGCGCCCTTGCCAGCCGGGTAGCCGGTGCCGCCGTAGTCGCCGAGGAACGCGAACGAACTGGTGTTGACGATCGCGCCGCCGCCCTGGGCGACCATCCTCGGCGCGGCCGCCCGGCACGTCTCGAACGTCGTGCCGAGGTGGGCGTCGAGCAGCTCGTGGAACTGCGCGGAGGTGACGTTCAGGATCGACGAACCGGCAGGCTCCGCGGTGCCCGCGCAGTTGACGAGGGCATCGATGCGGCCGAATTCGGCGACGCAGCGCTCGATCAGGGCATCCGCGGTCTCGGGGTCGGCTGGCGAGCCGGCGAAGGGCACCCCGCCGATCCGCTCTGCGGCCGCGGTCACCGCGATGGCATCCCGGCCGTTGACGAGGACACCGAACCCTTCGGCGGCAAGCAGTTTCGCGACTGCCAACCCGATCCCGCGCGATCCGCCGACGACGACGGCTCCGCTCAGCTCGGGTCCTCCTCCTGGCCGAATTGCATGGCGTCCATGTTCCAGTAGCCGCGCAGGTTGGTGATCGCGCCCTCGTCGTTCACCCGGTAGGTGAACACCCCGCGCACCGTCGCCGTGAACCCGTTCGGGAACCGAGTGTGCAGCGTCAGGATGTAGGCGATCTCCGTCGGTGAGCTCGACGGGAACGTCTCCTCGCAGGTCACGGTCAGTCGGTTGGGCCCGATGTTGGCGTCGTAGAAGGCCGCGAGCGCCTCCTTGCCCCGGACGCCGGTGCCGTCGGGATTGGTGACGGCCTCGCCGATCGGATCCTCGACCACGACGTCGTCGGCCATCAGCGCCAGCCAGCCGTCGCGGTCACCGGCTTGTACGCACCGCCACGATGCCTCCGAGGCGGTGACGACGGGGGACTTCTCGGCGGTCTCCTGAGCCACGGCGCGTCTACCTGTCGGCGTCGGTGTAGCGGATGACGCCGCGGATGTTGCGACCCTCCAGCATGTCGGTGTAGCCCTCGTTGATCTGCTCCAGCTTGTACTGCCTGGTGATCATGTCGTCGAGGTTGAGCTTGCCGGCCTTGTACATCGACAGCAGCTGGGGGATGTCGAAGTGCGGATTGCCACCGCCGAAGATGGTGCCCTGCAAGCGCTTCTGCATCAGGGTCAGCATCGCCAGATTCAGCGACACCTCGGTGTCCAGCAGGCTGCCGATGGCGGTCAGGACGCAGGTGCCGCCCTTGGACGTCAGGTTGACGTAGTTGTCGACGTCCTTGCCGTGCAGCTCGCCGACGGTGACGATGACCTGCTTGGCCATCAGTCCCCAGGTGACCTCGGCGATGCCGCCGAACGCGGTTTCCAGGTCGGGATAGGCGTGCGTCGCGCCGAACTTCAGCGCGGCGTCGCGCTTCCACTCGACCGGCTCGATGACGAAGATGTTCCGGGCGCCGGCGATGACCGCGCCTTGCAGCGCCGACATGCCCACACCGCCGACGCCGACGACGCACACGTCGTCACCGGGGCGGATGTCCCCGGCGCGCACGGCCGAACCGTAGCCGGTGGTGACACCGCAACCGACGAGGCAGGCCACCTCGAAGGGGATCGACGGATCGATCTTCACCACGGAGCTCTTGTGCACCACCATGTACGGGCTGAACGTGCCGAGCAGGGTCATCGGGAAGACGGGCTGGCCCTTGGCGGTGATGCGGTGCGTGCCGTCGGAGACGGCCGTGCCGCCGAGCAGACCGGCGCCCAGATCGCAGAGGTTGCGCATGCCGGCCTGACAGGACGGGCATACGCCGCACGACGGGATGAAGGACAGCACGACGTGATCACCTGGGGCCAGGTCTTCTACCCCGGGCCCGACCTCGGTGACGACGCCTGCACCCTCGTGGCCGCCGAGCACCGGAAAGCCCGCCATCGGGATGCCGCCGGTCACCAGGTGATGGTCGGAATGGCACATCCCCGACGCTTCCATCTGGATCTTGACCTCGTCCTTGACGGGATCGCCGATCTCGATTTCCTCGATCGACCACGGTTGGTTGAACTCCCAGATGAGAGCGCCCTTTGTCTTCATCGGTACGTGCCTTCCGCTCGAGCCAGTGAGGCCAGACTAGAACCTCTAGTTAACTTGGTCACACCCACCCCAAGCAACCGCTTGGTGGAATTCACCAGATCGGCACCGGGCTGGTGCCGATCGGGTAGTAGCCCGGCAGCTGCTCCCCGGCGAGGCTGCGCTCGATGCGCTTCTGCATGGTCGGGGTGAGATCCCCGGACTCGATCAGCTTCAAGAACGCCTTCTGAACGTGGCCGAAGTCGAAGAAGTCGCGCTGCCACTCGATGAGCAGATCGTCGTTCAGTCGGAACCACGATCCGCCGATGCCGTAGATCTCGTCCCGCGTGCCGTCACCCTTGTTGGCGACCTGCTTCCAGAACCCGACGATCTCGTTCTGCGTTTCGTCGATCAGTACCTTCTGGTACTCGTAGACCCAGTTCTCCAGGCCCTCCATCTCCAAGCCGAGTGCGACGTCGCGGATCTGCGCCTTGCCGATGCACATGACGTCCTCCTTCGGGCCGATGTTCCAGCCGTAGGTGGCGTCCTCGGCGTAGAACTCCGCCAACGGCTTCCAATCGCCCGCGGCCTCACCGTCCGCGTTGGCCTGCAGCCACCGCTGCACCCAGTCCTCGAGTTGGGCGCGCCGCGCCCCGGGTTCGAACATGTCAGTCCTTCTCTCGAATGGATAGTGCTTGGGTGGGACACATTTCGATCGCCCGCTCGACGTCCTCGCGAATGTCGTCGGAGGGTTCGGCATCGAGAATCTCGACGACGCCCCGTTTGGGCACCGCGAACACCTCGGGAGCCTCCAGTTCGCACATCGCATGGCCCTGGCACAGGTCCTCGTCGAGTTCAACGCGGTAGCAACCCATCAGCTCAGGCCCTCTCGGCTCGCCTGCGATAGCGCACCTTGGCCGGTTGGGCCAGCTGGACGACCATCTTGGAATGGTCGTTCTGGTAGCTCTCCGACGGCTGAGACATCTCGAATTCATACTGGCGCAATAGAACCGAGAAGATGGCCTTGATCTGCATCTGGGCGAACGCCGCTCCGACGCAGCGGTGCTTTCCGGCGCCGAAGGGAATCCAGGTCCAGCGGTTGACGAGATCTTCCTGTCGAGGCTTCTGATAGCGGTCGGGGTCGAAGTCGTCCGGCCGCGGGAAGTCCTCGGCGATCCGGTTGCTGATCGCTGGCGAGGCGGCCACCATCTGACCCTGGTGAATCGGGTAGCCGGCCACTTCGAACTCGTCCTGCGCGACGCGCATCAGGATGATCAGCGGCGGATGCAGGCGCAGCGTCTCCTTCAGTGAGTTGTCGAGTCTCGGAATCTGGCGCAGCGCATGGAAACTGACCTCTTGCCCGTCTGCGTAGAGCTCGTCCAGCTCCTGCTGAACCTGCGCGTAGACCTCGGGGTTGCGCAGCAACTCGATCAACGTCCACGACGAGGTACCCGAGCTGGTGTGGTGTCCCGCGAACATCAGTGAGATGAACATGCCCGTGACCTCGTTGGCCGTGAACCGCGGGTTGCCCTCGTCGTCCTTGATCGAGACCAGCACGTCGAGCAGGTCGCGATCCTCCTTACCCGCCGGCGGGTTGGCGATGCGGCCGTTCATGATCTCTTGCACCAGTTCGACGAGCTTCACCCGCGACTCGTCGCGAATTCGGAAGCTCTCGATGTCCAGGTAGGGGTCGACGTAGCACAGCGGGTCGGTGCCGCGCTCGAGTTGGTGGTAGTACTGGGCGAATCGGCTGTCGAGCTGCTCGCGGAACTTCAATCCGATCAGGCACGCCGTCGAGGTGTAGATGGTCAACTCGGAGAAGAAGTCCAGCAGTTCGATCTCACCCTCGGGTCCCCAGTCGGCGATCATCTTGAGAACCTCGTTCTCGATCGTCGCGGCATGACCCTTCATCTGCTCGCCGCGCAATGCGGTGTTGTGCAACATCTCGGCGCGGCGCTCGGGGTCGGCGTCGAACACCACGCCCTCACCGAAGATCGGCGTCATGAAGGGATAGGCCTCGGCCTGGTTGAGCTCCGCGTCGCTGGAGCGGAAGAAGAACTCGTTGGCCTCCGCCCCGGACAGCATGACGACCTGCTTGTCGACCAGTTGGAACCAACCAACGGCGCCACACTCGGAGCGGATGCGCTTCATCAAACCGATGGGGTCGGTGCGGAATTCCTCGAGGTGGCCGTACTCCTCCTCACCACCGGAAACCCGCCGAACGTCCTTGGTGATGGTCATGACGTCGGGTTCTCCTCGTCGAGTACGAGCTTCTGGCGCTCCGAGGGGGCGCTCGCCAACGGCGCTTCGGGCTGCAGTTCCATGTTCGCGATGAACCCGCCGCGCGGTGTCTCCGCGACGAAGGTGATGGCACGCGCCAGATCCGAGGCCCGCAGGAAGTAGTCGTGCCGCGCCTGGCCCCACTTGGCCCAGTCCTCCAGCGCGGGGCCGATCAGCTCGGCGGGCAGGCTCCAGCCCATCGACGTCTTGGTCGGTCCGGGGTGCACGATCGACGCCCGAACTCCGGTGCCCTCCAACTCCATCTGGAAGTTGGTGACCATGGCGGCCAGGGCAGCCTTGGCTGCACCGTAGGCACCCATGTGGGGTCGCTGTCGCAGCGCCACGTCGGATCCGACGAAGATCAGATCGCCGCGCTGGCGTTCCAGCATGCCCGGGAGCACCGCACCGGCCAGCCGGTTGGCGCCGACGAGGTGGATCTGCAACTGCGAATCGAAGTCGTCGGTGCTGATGTCGGCGAGCTTGCCGAAGTAGGTGTCTCCGGCGCCGGCCACCAAGATCTCGATGTCACCGAGGGCTTCGACGGCGCTGGCGACGAAGGACTTCACCGAGTTGGGGTCGGTGACGTCGAGGTGAAAGCCGACGGCCTCACCGCCCTCGGCATTGATCTTGCCGACGATGTCGTCGAGCTTCTCGACCCGGCGAGCGCCGAGGGCGACGGGGAAGCCGCGCGAGGCGAGCTCGATCGCGGTGGCCTCTCCGATCCCGGCCGAGGCGCCGGCGACGATCACCGGTCGGCGGTCGGGCAGCGGGGCGAAGCGGGGCATCAGCGGACCTCCAGGCTCATGGGCAGATGGGCGAATCCGCGAACGTTGCTGGAGTGCACGCGAACGGCGTTGGCCTCGTCGACGTGGTATCCGCCGATGCGCTTGAACAATTCGGCGAGCGCCACCCGCGCCTCCATCCTGGCGAGGTGGGCGCCCAGGCAGAAGTGGGCACCGCTGCCGAAACTCTGTAATTTCGAACCGATTTCGCGGCCGATGATGAAGTCGTCGGGATCGTCGAACACGCGCTCGTCGCGGTGGGCCGAGCCGGGCAGCAGCAACACGACGTCACCGTCGGGGATGGTCGTGTCGTAGAGCGTCAGGTCGCCGGCGACCATGCGGGCGAGGATCTGGCTGGAGGTGTCGTAGCGCAGGGTCTCCTCGATCCACAGCGGGATCCGGCTCGGATCCTCGAAGACGGATTGCAACTGGTCGGGGTTGCGATAGCCCCAGAAGGCGGCGTTGGCAAGCAGTTTGGTGGTGGTCTCGTTGCCGGCGATCACCATCAGGAACATGAAGCCGAGCACCTCGTCGTCGGTGAGCCGGTCGCCGTCGATCTCGGCCTCGAGCAGCGCCGTGGTCAGGTCGTCGGTTGGCTTCCTGCGCCGCTCGCCGACCATGTCCTGGTAGTAGACGATCAGATTGAGCGACGCCTCGATGGCCTCGGCGGGCACGTCGTTGACACCGTCCTCGCGGTGCATGACGCCGTCGGCCATGGCGCGAATGCGGTCGCGGTCGGACTCCGGTACGCCCATCAGCTCGCTGATGACGTCCATCGGCAGCTTGCCGGCGAACTCGGCGACGTAGTCGACGGTCGAACCCCCACCATCTCGAGCCTTCGCCAGCATGACGTCGAGGTGCTTGACCGCGAGTTCGGTGACCCGCGGCTCCAATTCGCGAATTCGACGCGGCGTGAAGCCCTTCGAGACTAGCGTCCGCAGCCTGAGGTGGTCGGGGTCGTCCATGGCCAGGAACGACATCGTCTTGCTGGCGTGCGGGCCACGGGAGATCGGATCGAGTGAGACGCCCTCGCGGTTGGACAGCGTGGTGCTGTTGCGAAACCCCTGCAGCACGTCGCGATGTCGCGAGAGAGCCCAGAAGCCGAGGTCGGCGTTGTGATAGAGCGGAGCCTCGTCGCGCAGCCGTTTGTAGTACGGGTACGGGTCCTCGTGGAAGTCGTAGTCGTACGGGTCGAGCAGGACTTCGGGTACCTCGAGGGATGTCATCTGGTGCCGTCCTCTCCCACGATCAGGCCGACTACGTAGCTCAGCCGATCGGCGATCTGGTGGTAGGTGAAGACACCGCTGCCGGCGTTGACCAGTGCGCCGAAGAACGTCATCTCCAGCGCGGCGATCATGCGGGGGTCGGCGTCGGGACCGACGGCAGACCTGATGCGGCGGTGGATCTCGGCACCGATGCGGTCGCGCACGCGGCGCACGGTGGGGTCGGCACCCGCCAGCAGTGCCGTCGTACAGGCGGCGGCCACTTCCGGCTCGTCCGCAACCATCAGAGCCATGCTGCGCAGGGCCTGCTCGACGCGCCGCGCCATCGGTTCGTTGACGTCGGTGTAGTAGGGCACCTGCTTGAGCAGATCGAGGTAGACCTCGGCGATCAGGTGGTTCTTCGACGAGAAGTAGGTGTAGGCGGTGGCCGGTGCGACCTTGGCCCGCGCGGCGACGGCTCGCACGGTGAGGTCGGCGTACGAGGACTCGCGCAACATCTCGATGCCCGCCCGCAGCACCTTGCGAAAGGTCTCCTGCTGCCGGCGGTTGCGTGGCGGCTCGTCCATGGCCTCACTCGGAGCTGTGATGGCGGTTACGGCGTCGCTGGACACATGTCCAACTTATCCGACGGCACCCGCGGTAGGCAAGCGTGGACGTCAAAGAGCGTGCGAATCAAACGTTGTCGTCGGGATTGATGGTCGTCCAGCGGTCCGCCCTTGCGGCCCGGCCGAACCGGGGGATATGGTTCGACCTGACCAAGGCCAGACAGTTGTCCAGAAGTGAATCGGGAGTTCGGATGGCGCTATTGGGCGATCGCCAGAGTCGACTGCTCGTCGACGGCAAGCTGGTGACCGGCGGAGGCGGCACGTTCACGACGCTCAACCCGGCCACCGAGGACGTCCTCGGCGTCGCGGCGGATGCCTCGGATGCGGACATGAACGCCGCAATCGATGCTGCGCGAAGGGCTTTCGACGACACCGACTGGTCGACCAACGTCGAACTGCGGGTGCGGTGCATCCGCCAGCTCCAGCGGGCCATGCGCGATCACGTGGAGGAGCTGCGGGAGCTGACGATCTCGGAGGTCGGCGCCCCGCGCATGCTGACGTCGATGGCGCAGCTCGAGGGCCCCGTCGAGGATCTGAGCTTCTGCACCGACACCGCAGAGTCCTACCCGTGGACGACCGATCTGGGCATCGCGGCGCCGATGGGCATCAAGACGCATCGCACGATCGCCAGGGAGGCGATCGGCGTCGTCGGCGCCATCACGCCGTGGAACTTCCCGCACCAGATCAACCTGGCGAAGCTCGGTCCCGCACTCGCAGCCGGCAACACCCTGATCCTCAAGCCCGCCCCCGACACCCCCTGGGCGGCAGCGGTGCTCGGCGAGCTGATCGCCGAGCACACCGAGTTCCCCGCCGGCGTCGTGAACGTCGTGACGTCGAGCGACCACGGTGTCGGTGCGCGGCTGTCGACCGATCCGCGCGTGGACATGGTGTCGTTCACCGGGTCGACCACCACCGGTCGCGCGGTGATGTCCGACGCCGCTGCCACGCTGAAGAAGGTCTTCCTCGAGCTGGGTGGCAAGTCGGCGTTCCTGGTGCTCGACGACGCCGATCTCGCCGGTGCGTGTTCGATGGCCGCGTTCACCGCGTCGATGCACGCGGGTCAGGGGTGTGCGATCACCACGCGCCTGGTCGTGCCACGCCAGCGCTACGACGAGGCCGTGGAGTCGGCCGCGGCCACCATGGCCGGGCTCGCGCCGGGTGACCCCACGGACCCTGGCACCATTTGCGGGCCGGTGATCTCCGCGCGCCAGCGCGATCGCATCCAGGGCTATCTCGACTCGGCGATCGCCGAGGGGGGCCGATTCGCCTGCGGCGGGGGCCGGCCCGCGGGTCGCGATCGGGGCTTCTTCATCGAGCCGACCGTGATCGCCGGCCTCGACAACGAGGCCACGGTGGCCCGGGAGGAGATCTTCGGCCCCGTGCTGACCGTCATCGCCCACGACGGCGACGACGACGCCGTGCGCATCGCCAACGACTCGCCGTACGGGCTGTCCGGCACCGTCTTCTCCGGTGACGACGACCGCGCGGCGGGGGTGGCGGCTCGGCTGCGGGTCGGCACCGTCAACGTCAACGGTGGCGTCTGGTACTCGGCGGACATGCCGTTCGGTGGCTACAAGCAATCCGGCATCGGCCGGGAGATGGGGCTCGCCGGTTTCGAGGAGTACCTCGAGATCAAGGCGATCGCCACCGCGACCTAACCCGCCGAGCGTGGACTTCCGTCACGGGCCCGTCCACATCGCCTGACAGAACCCCACATTCGAGCAGAGAGAAGGAACATGTACGGCGACCAGTTCAAGGACAAGGTGGCGATTGTCACCGGCTCGGGTGGCGGCATCGGCCAGGCGTATGCCGAGGCGCTGGCCCGCGAGGGGGCCGCAGTGGTGATCGCCGACATCAACGTCGAGGGCGCGCAGAAGGTGGCCGACGGAATCAAGGGCGAGGGCGGCAACGCGTTGGCCGTGCGGGTCGACGTCAGCGATCCCGACTCCGCCAAGGAGATGGCCGCGCAGACGCTCTCGGAGTTCGGCGGCATCGACTACCTGGTGAACAACGCCGCCATCTTCGGCGGGATGAAGCTGGACTTCCTGATCACCGTGGACTGGGAGTACTACAAGAAGTTCATGAGCGTGAACCTCGACGGCGCGCTGGTCTGCACCCGCGCCGTCTACCGCAAGATGGCCAAGCGCGGTGGTGGTGCGATCGTCAATCAGTCATCGACCGCCGCCTGGCTGTACTCGAACTTCTACGGTTTGGCCAAGGTCGGCGTCAACGGCCTGACCCAGCAGCTGGCCACCGAGCTCGGCGGTCAGAACATCCGCATCAACGCGATCGCACCCGGCCCCATCGACACCGAGGCCAACCGGACGACGACGCCGCAGGAGATGGTCGCCGACATCGTCAAGGGAATCCCGTTGTCGCGCATGGGACAGCCGGAGGACCTGGTCGGCATGTGCCTGTTCCTTCTGTCGGACCAGGCCAAGTGGATCACCGGCCAGATCTTCAACGTCGACGGCGGACAGATCATCCGCTGATGAGTGCTCGCGCGAAGAGGAGACGATGATGAGCCTCGCGCTGGGGTACATCGGACTGGGAAACATGGGCGCGCCGATGGCCAAGCGGCTCGTCGAGTGGCCGGGTGGCGTCACCGTGTTCGACGTCCGGGCCGAGGCGATGACGCCGCTGGCCGAGGTCGGTGCGTCGCTGGCCGACGGCATCGCCGACGTGGCTGCCGCGGACGTCGTCTGCGTGACCGTGCTGGACGACGCCCAGGTGCGCACCGTGGTCGCCGAGCTCGCCGCACACGCCAAGCCGGACACCGTGATCGCCATCCACTCCACGATCAGCCCCGATACCGCAGTCGAGTTGGCGGACCGCCTGCGGCCCAGCGGTATTCACGTCATCGACGCGCCGGTCTCCGGTGGCGGCGCCGCCGCCGAGCGGGGTGAGCTCGCGGTGATGGTGGGCGCCGATCGCGAGGTGTACGAGCGGATCAAACCGGCATTCAAGCAGTTCGCATCGCTGGTGATCCACGCGGGTCCGCCGGGTGCGGGCACCCGAATGAAGCTGGCCCGCAACATGTTGACGTTCACCGGTTTCGCGGCGGCGTGTGAGGCAATGACATTGGCCGAGGCCAGCGGCATCGACCTGCAGCAGCTCGGCCGGGTGGTCCGGCACACCGATGCGCTCACCGGCGGGGCGGGGGCCGTCATGGTGCGCGACGACATGGCGCCGCTGGCTGCCGACCACTGGCTGCACGACGTGTTCGTGCACACGCGAGGGCTGGGGGAGAAGGATCTGAGCCTGGCGCTGGGGCTGGGCGCGACGGTGGACGTCGACCTGCCGCTGGCTCGGCTGGCGCTGCAGAACCTGGCCGCCGGCCTCGGCGTCCCGCACGAGAGGAGCTGAGATCGTGGACGAATTGCGCCGCAAGGGCCTAGACAAGATGAACGAGGTCTACTCGTGGGAGATGCCCGACATCGAGGGCGACCCCTTCTTCGATCTGACGGTCGACCATCTGTTCGGCGCGATCTGGACCCGCCCCGGTCTGTCCATGCGCGACAAGCGCCTGATGACCCTGACGGTCGTGACGGCCCTGGGTGAGCAGGGCCTGGCCGAGGTGCAGGTCAACGCCGCGCTGGCGAATGAAGAGCTCACCGAGGACGAGCTCGGGGAGATGGCGATCTTCCTGACGCAGTACCTCGGCTTCCCGAGGGCTTCGGGGCTCAACGGCGTAGTGGGGCGAGTCGCAGCGAAGCGGAAGAAGGCGGCCGCGTCGGGCGACGGCGAGGACAAGAAGGCCAACGCCAGCGCCGCAGTCAAGATGAACACCGGGAAGAACCTCGATGGCGAGTAGATACGCGTCGCTCACCCGGGCCGAGCTGGCGACCCTGGTGCCCGAGTTGCTGTTGATCGGCCAGATGATCGACCGCTCCGGAATGGCTTGGTGCATATCCGAATTCGGCCGCGAAGAGATGCTGCAGATCGCGATCGAGGAATGGGCGGCCGCGAGCCCGCTCTACACCAAGCGGATGCAGCGGGCGCTGAACTACGAGGGTGTCGACATCTTCACCCTCTTCAAGGGGCTACAGCTCGACATCGGTGCCCCGCCGCAGTTCATGGACTTTCGCTACACCGTCCACGACCGCTGGCACGGCGAGTTCCACCTCGACCACTGCGGCGCACTGCTCGACGTCGAACCGATGGGTGAGGACTACGTCAAGGGCATGTGCCACGACATCGAGGACCCGACCTTCGACGCCACCGCGCTGGCCACCAATCGCAAGGCGCAGGTCCGACCCGTCCATCGGCCGCCGCGGACGCCCGCGGATCGGCATCCGCACTGCCGGTGGACGGTGATCATCGACGAGTCCTACCCGCCGGCGCCGTTCATCCCGGCCATGGACGTGGTCGGCGCCACCAACGCCTACGCCTGCGAGCTCGATCCGATCGACCCGGATGACGATGGCAAGGCCGACTATTCGGGTCCACTGCTCGCCGACGTCGACTTCGGTGCCTTCTCGCACTCGGCGCTGGTCCGCATCGCCGACGAGGTGTGCCTGCAGATGCATCTGCTGGTCCTTTCGTTCACGCTCGCCGTGCGAGCCAGGGCCAACGGTGATGCCGCGCTCGAGGAGTCGATCCGCACCAAGCAGCTCATCGGCATCGCCGGGGTGGCGGCCGAACGCATCCACCGCGCGCTCGCTCTGCCGGCTGGTGCCAAGGGTGCACTGCGGGTGCTCGAGTTGCATCCGCTGCTGAACCCGGCCGCATACGTGACCGCGGACGTGCAGTCCGATGCCGTGCACGTGCACGCCTCACCGGCACACGACGACGGCGCCTGGATCGCCCTGTGCTCACCGGTGGCCGACACGCCCCTGCAGGCCGTCGTGCAGGCCGTCGACCCGCGCCTGCGTGCCGAGGTGTCCGGCAGCCGATCCGACTGGTCCGTCCGACTGACCGAAACCGACACTGCGGCAAACGAGCTCGGCGAAGTCGCGGTATGCAGGTTCAGTCGGGGAGCATCCTGGGTCTTCGAGAATCGCAAGTCGTTGCCGCTGACCGTGGTCTGAGGGGTCAGTCGGCGGCGCGTGCCGAACTGCCCAGGGTGCGGTAGTCGCCGCCGAGGTCGAGGATACGCCCGGCGATGAACGCCAGGTCTGCGTGCGCGCGAACGACGATGGCCCGAATGTCGCTGGCGCCCTTGCTGATCACCGGATACAACAGTCGTTCGCCCTCAGCGGTGGCGGGTACCCGTGAAGCCGCGTCGTCCACGCGACGACGGACGTCTGCCAGGTCGCGACGTCCGGCCGTCACCACGGCTGCCGTCTGCCGGATCTCCGCGGCCAGGCGCTGGTCGAGCTGGGCGATGTCTCCGATGGTGCGCGCGATGCGATGGTTGGCCTCGGCAAAGGACTCCGCGGCAGAACCGGCCCACGAGGCGCGGGAGCCGGCCGAGGTCACGGAGTCCTGCAGCATCTTCAGGCGCGGGCCCTGATCGGGGAGGACGCCGGGAGCGCCCTCGCCGAAGACGGCGTTGGCTTGTGACCAGATGGCCCGAAACCCGTCGAGTGCACTCACCCTGTCGAGTCTAAGTGCCGGGTGAGGACCCTCGAGTCGGCAAAATCGCGCCCCCGACCCACCGCCGCAGATAGGCCCGGAGGTCTTCCCCGGTACGTGGCGGGCGGCCCGGGTCGATGACGAACGACTGAATGATGCGCAGCAGATGCTCGGCCAGTTCGTCGAGTTCGGGTTCGGTGAACCCGGCTGCCGCCCAGTCGACGTCGAAGCGCCGCAGCATCGAATTGGCGAACTGCAGGGCGACGTCCGACGTCACGGACGCGGTGTGCTGATCGGCGCGACCAGGTGCCACCAGCAGGCCGATGTGCTTGTCCTTGGGCAGCCATTCCAGTGCGGTCGCGATGGCCTCGGTGACGGCGTCGACCGGATCGGTGATCCCGCGGAGGTGATCGGCCAGACGCGCCAGGAAGTCATTGGCCGCGTGGACCGCGGCGGCCACCAGAAGCGCGTCGGTGCTGGGGAAGTAGCGGTAGACCGTCTGGCGGGTGACCCCGAGGGTGCGTGCGACGTCGGCGATGCTGAAGTCGGCACCACGCTCGTCGATGGCCTTGCCCGCGGCACCGAGGATCCGCGCGACGGCCTCGTCGTCGGTGGCGGGTGCCGATCCCGCCCAGCCATGGGTGCGCACCCCGAGATGGTAGCCGCCGCGCCCCGTCAGCCCTGGTAGGAGACCGCCAGTTCCTTTACGCCGTTGATCCATCCCGATCGAAGGCGTTGCGGCTCATCCAGTTTGGCGATGTCGGGGATCTGATCGGCCAGCTCGCCGAAGATCAGCTTGATCTCCATTCGAGCCAGGTTGGCGCCGATGCAGAAGTGTGCGCCGTTGCCTCCGAAGGCCAAGTGCGGGTTCGGGTTTCGAGTGATGTCGAACTCGAACGGTCGGTCGAAGACCGTCTCGTCGAAGTTGGCCGAACTGTAGAACAGCCCGGCCCGCTGGCTCTCCCGGATGGTCACGTCGCCGAACTGGACGTCGGCCAGCGCCGTGCGCTGGAAGCAGTGCACCGGCGTGGCCCACCGGACGATCTCGTCGACGGCGGTGGCGGGGCGCTCGCGCTTGAACAGCTCCCACTGCGCGGGATTGTCGAGGAAGGCGTTCATGCCGTGCGTCATGGCGTTGCGGGTGGTCTCGTTGCCCGCCACCGCCAACAGGATGACGAAGAATGCGAACTCCACGTCACCGAGGGATTCGCCGCCTTCTCCTCCCAGGTCGGCTTGCACGAGCCGGGTGACGATGTCGTCGGCCGGGCACCGGCGGCGTTCCTCGGCCATGGTGTACGCGTAGCCCATCAGCTCGGCGTTGGCCGTCGTCGGATCGGAGTCGAAGTCCGGGTCGTCGGTGTTCATGATGGAGTTGGTCCAGGCGAACAGCCTCTCGCGGTCTTCCTCCGGCACTCCGATGAGGTCGGCGATCGCGAGCAGGGGCAGCTTGGTGGCGACGTCGTCGACGAAGTTGCCGCTCGGCTTGGCGGCCGCTGCGGCGACGATGTCGTGGGCTGCGACGGCGAGCTTCTCCTCCAGCGCGGCGACCGACCGCGGCGTGAACAGCCGCGAGACGATCTTGCGCAGCCGTGTGTGCTCGGGGGCGTCGTGGTTGATCAGCAGCGCCTTGGTCAGGTCGAGTTGTTCGGCGGTGACGCCGTCCGGCAGGCGCATCACCGCGCCCTTGCGGTTGGTCGACCACAGCTCGCCATTGCGCGAGATGGCCTTGATGTCCTCGTGTCGGCTGATCACCCAGTAGCCGCCGTCGTCGAAGATCGATTCCCGCTGCTCGTTCCACCAAACCGGAGCGGTCTTGCGGAGCTCGGCGAACTCCATGACCGGGATGCCCTGCAGGAGGACGTCGGGGTCGGTGAAGTCATACCCGGGGGGTAGTAGCGGACAGCCGCGCTGTGTGGTCGACACGGCGACACCTCCTCGTGTGACGTAGGACACCTTGGGACCGACCATACACCTAAGCGTCAAGTGTATGGCCGAGGTCGAAGGTTTAGGGTTGTCGATCGTGCGCGTCCTCGTGATCGGATCCGGTGCCCGTGAACATGCGCTGCTGCTCGCGCTGCGCCGCGACCCCGGGGTCGAGGCGCTCGCCGTGGCGCCGGGCAACGCGGGAACGGCAGCCATCGCCGAGCAGAGCGACGTCGACATCACCTCCGGTGACGAGGTGGTCAAGCTGGCCAAGGACTTCGGTGCCGACTTGGTGGTCGTCGGTCCGGAGGTGCCGCTCGTGCTCGGCGTCGCCGATGCCGTGCGGGCCGCAGGGATCGCCTGCTTCGGTCCCTCGAAGGAGGCAGCGCGCATCGAGGGCGCCAAGTCGTTCGCCAAGGACGTGATGGACGCCGCCGGGGTGCGCACCGCGCGCAGCGAGATCGTCGACAACCCCGCCCGGCTGGACGCCGCCCTGGACCGCTTCGGTCCGCCAGCAGGCGACCCCGCCTGGGTGGTCAAGGACGACGGGCTGGCTGCGGGCAAGGGCGTGGTGGTCTCGGCCGACCGCGATGCGGCCCGGGCCCACGCCGCGAGCCTGCTCGACTCCGGCCACCCGGTGCTGCTGGAGTCGTTCCTCGACGGTCCCGAGGTGTCGCTGTTCTGCGTCGTCGACGGCGAGACCGTGGTGCCCCTGCTACCCGCGCAGGACTTCAAGCGCGTCGGCGACGGTGACACCGGACCCAACACCGGCGGGATGGGCGCCTACACGCCGTTGTCCTGGCTGCCCGAGACCGTCGTCACGGCCATCGTCGACGACGTCGTCGCACCCGTCGCCGCCGAACTCGTCAGGCGCGGATGCCCATTCTCCGGGCTGCTCTACGCCGGCTTGGCGATCACCTCGAGTGGTCCGGCCGTCGTCGAATTCAACTGCCGCTTCGGCGATCCCGAGACTCAAGCCGTGCTGCCGCTGCTTCGGAGCCCGTTCGGCGAATTGCTGATGGCCGCTGCCACCGGCGAGCTGGCCGCACAGCCGCCGCTGCAGTGGCGCGACGGTGCCGCCGTCGCGGTGGTGGTCGCCGCCGAGAACTATCCCGGCCGTCCCCGTCTCGGCGACGTCATCACCGGCGCGGACGGACCCGACGTACTGCACGCCGGCACCGCTCGCCGCGAGGACGGTTCGGTGGTGTCCTCGGGCGGACGCGTGCTGTCGGTGGTCGGCACGGGGGCCGATCTCGCGGCAGCCCGCGAGCAAGCCTATGCAGCGATCGGTCGAATCAAGTTGCCGGGCAGCCACTTCCGCACCGACATCGGGCTCGCCGCCGCGGAGGGGCGCATCACCCTCTAGCCGGCTAGGCGACCAGGAGTGGGGCCATCCAGGCGATCTCGGCCGGCAGCTGGGAACTCCAGAACGCGCCGTCGTGCCCGCCGGGTGAGAATCCGCCAGCCGGCGGCGTCGGCAGCTGCGCGATGAACTGCTTGGTCGCCGAGTAGAACGGATCGCTGTCGCCGCAGTCGATCCTGATCGGGATCGCCCCGAGATTCGGCAGACCCCACACGCTGTTGGCGGCGTAGTCGTCGGCACCGTCGAACGCACCGGGCGCGGTGGCCCCCGACGAGGTCCACAGCGCGGGGCTGACGGCGCAGATCGCCGCCGTGCGCGCCGGCCCCAGCCGCGACCCGAGCAGCAGCGCGCCGTAGCCGCCCATCGACCAGCCAAGGAAGCCGACCCGAGACGTGTCCAGCCCCTGACCGCCGAGCATCGGGATCAACTCGTCGAGCACCATGGCGCCGGCGTCCTCACCCGAGGCACGGTGATGCCAGTAACCCCCACCGCCGTCGACCGCGACCACCGCAAACGGCGGAATGCCCGCGGCAACGGCCTGCGCCAGCCCCGATTCGACGCCGCCGGCCATCACCCCGGCCGCATCCTGGCCCTTGCCGTGCAGCGCGATGACGGCCCGCAGGGGCGCGGTCTGCCCGGGTGGCCTGGCAATGGCCCAGTTCGTCGTCACCCCGCCACGGGCCGCCGAGACGAAGGAACCGGTGACGTAGGTGGGCGCCACAGCGGCCGGCGGCGGTTCGAGCGGTGGCGGCGGAGCCAGTGGCGCGCCGACACTCGTCATCGCCACGGGTGGCGCGGACTCCGCCGGTTGGCGCAGTGCAGACCCCACCGCGACCGCGCCGGCGGCACCGGCCGCGGCACCGACGCCGAGTCGCAAAATCGCACGGCGGCTCAGCTGTCCCGACATGCGCGCCATCATGCCATCGCCCAAATGAGGAGACTCTCGTAGTTGTCCGAAAGCCCTATGTCGAAGTGCGGTTGCTGGCAGCATGCAAGGCGTGACGGCAGCGGTCACCCCGAAGGGTGAGAGACGACGGTACGCGCTGGTCAGCGCGGCCGCCGATCTGTTGTGCGAAGGCGGCTTCGACGCCGTTCGGCACCGTGCCGTCGCCCGTCGGGCCGGGCTTCCGCTGGCGTCGACGACGTACTATTTCTCGTCCCTCGACGACCTCGTCGAGCGCGCCGTCGAACACGTCGGAACCCGGGAGGCCGAGCTCCTGGATTCGCGCGTCGCGGCGCTGTCGCGGCGGCGGCGCGGGGCCGAGTCGACGGCCGACGTCCTCGTCGATCTGCTGGTTGGCGATGGGCCCGGCACGTCGGTCTCCGAAGAATTGATCTCGCGCTACGAGCGCTACATCGCCTGCGCGCGCCAACCGGGCCTGCGCGACGTCCAGCGCCGCATCATGAAGCAGCGCACCCAGGCGGTCGTCGAGATCGTCGAACGGTCCGGTCGCTCGGTGCGCGCCGAGCTGATGACCGCCCTGGTGTGTGCGGTCGACGGCGCGGTCGTCGCCTCCCTCGTCGGCGTGGGCGACGGTCCGCGTGCGACGGCGCGCGCCGCGCTCATCGACGTCATCGACGTGCTCGCACCGTTCGACTGAGCCGTTCGGCTCGGCGCTAACTTGGAAGCCATGATGCTCACCGGCGTGCTCGACGCTGCCCTGGATCGGTCCGTGCTGTTCGGCTACTCCAAGATCGGTTACGGCCTGCGCCAGCGCTTCTGGCCCGCCGATCCGCCGGCCGGCGCGATGGCGGGCAAGCGGGTCGTCGTCACCGGCGCCACGTCGGGTCTCGGTGAGGCGATGGCGAAGTCGTTCGCCGAACTCGGCGCGACCGTGCACCTGCTGGGCCGCAATCCCGACAAGGTCAAGCGCTCCGCGGGCGTGATCCGCGGTGAGGTTCCCGGTGCGGTGGTGATCGACGAGGTGTGCGACGTCGGGGATCTCGACGCGGTGCGAGCCTGGACCGAGGACCTGGCGGGACGCATCGATGCGCTGCACGGCCTGGTGCACAACGCCGGTGCCATGCCCAAGCAGCGCGACGAGACGCCGCAGGGGCACGAGCTGCAGCTGGCCTGCCACGTCCTTGGCCCGCACCTGATGACCGAGCGACTGCTGCCCCTGCTGCGCACGGCGGACGGGGCATCGGTGGTGTGGGTGTCCTCCGGAGGGATGTACAGCGCGTCGCTCGACGCCGACGACGTGGAGTCCCGCCGCGGCGACTACGACGGCGTGCGGGTCTACGCCAGGACCAAGCGCATGCAGGTGGTGCTCGCCGACGCGTGGGCCCGGCGCCTCACGGCCGAGTGCGGCGACGTCCGGGTGGAGAGCATGCATCCCGGCTGGGCAGCGACGCCCGGTGTCGCCGAGGCGCTCCCGACGTTCCAGAAGCTCACGGGGCCCCTGCTGCGCACTGCGGAGGAGGGTGCCGACACCGCGGTATGGCTCGTCGCGACGAGTCCCCCGTCGCACCCGCCCCACTTCTGGCACGATCGCGCGCAGCGCCCGACCACGTTCGGCTGGCAGCGGCCGGAGGATCCCGCGATGGTCGCCCGCTTCCTCGACGCGGTGGCGGCGGCGACGGAAACGCCGTCCGACTGGAGCCCGTTGCCCCACTGAGGCCGGCCGATGCGGCTACCTCGTGACTTCACAGCCAATCATCAGGGAGGCGTCATGGCACAGGCGGCGGTCGAGGAGCAGCCCGAGCTGAAACGGGTGATGGGCCCGGGTCTGCTGCTGCTGTTCATCATCGGGGACATCCTCGGCACGGGGGTGTACGCGCTGACGGGTGACGTCGCCGCCGAGGTCGGCGGGGCGGCGTGGCTGCCCTTCCTGGTGGCGTTCCTGATCGCGATGGTGACCGCCTTCAGCTATCTGGAGCTGGTCACCAAGTACCCGCAGGCGGCGGGTGCAGCGCTGTATGCGCACAAGGCATTCGGCGTGCACTTCGTGACGTTCCTGGTCGCCTTCATCGTGATGTGTTCGGGCATCACCTCGGCGTCCACCGCGTCGCGGTTCTTTGCGTCCAACTTCTTCAAGGGCTTCGGATTGGATTGGGGCACAGGCGGAGTCGCCGCCGTCGCTCTGCTGTTCATGGTCATCGTCGCGGTCGTCAACCTGCGCGGCGTTGGCGAGAGCGTAAAGCTCAACGTCGTCTTGACCATCGTCGAGATCACCGGCCTGATGCTGGTGATCTTCGTCGGGTTCTGGGCCTTCACCGGGTCTTCCGCGGGCTCCGACGCCATCGACTTCTCCCGCGTCGTCGCCTTCGACACCGCCGAGGACAAGAACGCCTTCCTCGCCGTCACGACGGCCACGTCGCTGGCGTTCTTCGCGATGGTCGGGTTCGAGGACTCGGTCAACATGGCCGAGGAGACCAAGGACCCCGTCAAGATCTTCCCCAAGATGCTGCTGACCGGATTGGGCATCGCAGGCGTCGTCTACATCGTGGTGGCCGTCGTCGCCGTCGCGCTGGTGCCCGTCGGCACGCTCGAAGCCAGCGAGACCCCGCTGGTCGAGGTGGTCAAGGCAGGAGCGCCGGGTCTGCCGATCGAACAGATCCTGCCGTTCATCTCCATGTTCGCCGTCGCCAACACCGCGTTGATCAACATGCTGATGGCCAGCCGGCTGATCTACGGGATGGCCAGGCAACACGTGCTGCCGCCGGTGCTGGGCACCGTGCACCGCACCCGGCGGACGCCCTGGGTGGCCATCGCGTTCACCACCACGATCGCGTTCGGGCTCATCCTCTACGTCACCGCGTTCGCCGGGGACTCGGCGATCTCCACGCTTGGCGGCACCACGTCACTGCTGCTGCTGGCCGTGTTCGCCGTGGTCAACATCGCAGTCTTGGTGCTGCGCAAGGACGTTCAGGATGACCCGGGCGAGGCAGGCGGCCGCCGGCACTTCAGGACGCCGAGCTGGCTGCCCTGGGTGGGCTTCGTCGCGTCGGCCTATCTGGTGCTGCCGCTGTCGGGGCGGCCGCTGCAGCAGTACGTGCTGGCGATCGGTCTGGTGATCCTCGGCATCGTGCTGTTCGGCATCACGGTGGCGATCAACCGGGCCGTCGGCATCACGACGACCAAGCTGATCGACCCCGAGAAGCTGGACTCCTAGGCCTGGTCGGCGAGCTTCTCCAGCCGCGCCTGCAACTGGGCTACGCGGTGGGCGTTGCCCGTCAGGCCGACGTAGCGCTCGCCGAAGCGCGCCAGCAGCGCGTCGTCGAGCCGACGGACCGCGCCGGCCGGGTAGCGGTAGTCCATCTTGGTGTTGACCGCGTCGGTGTCCAGCCCGTCGAGGAGCTCGTCGAGTTCATCGAGCGAGTCGATGCCGAGCTCCAGCAGCAGCCCGGAGATCCAGGCGTAGTGCTCGGTGCGCGACCAGCCGGCGTCGGGGAAGTAGTTGCCCAGATAGGTGGCGAGCACCGGGGTCGCGATGCGCGGATCGCTGGACTGCTCCGAGCGCGGGACGGGCGGGGAGCTCTTCAGCCGTTCGCGGATTGCGCTGAACTCACGGTCGGCGAGTTCCAGCAGGCCGGCGGCGAGGGTGAACCGGCGGTCAAGGTCCGGAGCGTCCTCCTCGGGGATCGAGCCCTTGTAGCGGATGTCGTGCTCGAACTCGGCCCACGCATGCTGAAGGACCGTCCGTACCTGCACCGATGCCGGCTGCTGTTCGCCGACGACGGCCACCAGCAGGTGTCGGCTGGCGTAACCCCACCGGCCCTCGCGGGCAGTCTCCTGACCCATGTCGCGGTCGTCGAGCAGCTGCATCTCCTCGGCGAGCAGATTGGCCACCGTGGTGACGTCGTCGCGCAGGAACGTGATCACCCGCAACCCCACCTGGTCGGTGATCTCCGACAGCGGGTCGGTGAACAAGCGCCGGCCGTCGACGCTGCGGTCGGCCTTCTCGGCGAACGAGGCGACGCTCTTCGTCCGCGCCGTGACGCTGAGGTAGTTGATGCCCGCGTCGTCGAGCAGCGTGGTGACCAGCTCGAGGTAGCGGTCGGTGGCGTCGACCAGGCCGGGCCTTCGCGCGGCGTACTCGGCGACGGCGTCGAGCACCGCGCCCGGCGTCGGCTCGGGCGGGGCGGGGCTCAGGTCGGGCGGCAGCGTCGGCGTGATCGTCGCCCCCGAGTCGGCGTCACCGTAGACCGTCACCGCCTCGGGCCTGCGGGTGGCGAACAGGGCGACGTAGGCGCAGACGACGGCGTCGATGGGGTCCTCGGCGCGGCGCAGCTCGCTCTTGCGCTCGGCGGTCTGCACCGATTGCCGCAGTGCCTGCCAGCCGTCGTGGTCGGCGACCCGCAGCGGTGGCGTGGCCTGGGCCAGCGTCTCGACCAGATCCATCAACCTGAGCAGTTCTGAGCGCAGCTGGGCGAAGGTGCGGCCGGGCTTGGACTTGTACTTCAGTGTGCGCCCCAGGCGGAACAGCGCCACCGTCGCCGGGTGCGGGTATACCTCGATGGCCCGCCGAGTCGAGGGGGAGCCGGGATCGATGTCCAGGTCGAGGGCGCTCGCGAGGCGGGCGGCGCGCGGCGTCCCGGCGAACTCGGGCTTGCCAGTATTGGTGGGGTGCGCGCCGGCCTCGAACTTCGCAAAGTCCCGGTTGAGTGCGGCTTCGCTGGGGCGTTGGCCGGTGGGGTTGTTCACCACCAGCGGGGCGTCGAACGCGACAAGGCAGTCACCCTGGACGTACGGTGCGACCGCGGCCTTGATGCTGGCGTCGTCCTGCGCCACGCCGAGGTACAGCAGCCGACCCGAATCGTCGAGCACGGCGACGCCCGTTGGCTTGCGTTCACCCCAGGCGAGGTCCAGTCCGACGAAGTGCACCGCCCCACTCTGCCTCATCGGGTAGCCGCGTCGCCGCCGTAAGCTGTGTGCTCGTGAGCAACACCGTGGCTATCCCAAACGTCCTGGCCAGTCGGTACGCCAGCGAGGAGATGGTGGCGATTTGGTCGCCGGAGGCCAAGATCGTCGCCGAGCGCCGACTGTGGATCGCGGTCCTGCGGGCGCAGGCCGAACTGGGCGTGTCCGTGCCCGACGGCGTGATCGCCGACTACGAGCGCGTCCTCGAGGAGGTCGACCTAGCGTCGATCAACGCCAGGGAACGGGTGACCCGGCACGACGTCAAGGCCCGCATCGAGGAGTTCAACGCGCTCGCCGGCCACGAGCACGTGCACAAGGGCATGACGAGCCGTGACCTCACCGAGAACGTCGAGCAGCTGCAGATCCGTCGCTCGCTGGAGCTGGTGCACGCGCATGGGGTCGCCGTCGTGGCGCGGTTGGCCGAACGCGCGGAGCTTTACCGCGATCTGGTGATGGCGGGCCGCTCGCACAACGTCGCCGCGCAGGCGACCACGCTCGGCAAGCGCTTCGCCTCGGCCGCCGAGGAGACCCTGGTGGCGCTGACCCGGTTGGCCGAGCTGATCGACCGCTACCCGCTGCGCGGCATCAAGGGCCCGATGGGCACGGCCCAGGACATGCTCGACCTGTTCGACGGTGACACCGCGCGGTTGGCCGAACTCGAGCGCCGAGTCGCCGAGTTCCTGGGCTTCGCCGACGTGTTCACCAGCGTCGGCCAGATCTACCCACGCTCGCTGGACCACGACGTGCTCTCGGCGCTCGTGCAGCTCGGAGCCGGGCCGTCGTCGCTGGCGCACACGATCCGGCTGATGGCGGGCAACGAGCTGGTCACCGAGGGCTTCGCGCCGGGGCAGGTCGGCTCGTCGGCGATGCCGCACAAGATGAACAGCCGGTCGTGCGAGCGGGTCAACGGGCTGCAAGTGGTGCTGCGCGGCTACGCGTCGATGGCCGCCGAACTCGCTGGCGCGCAGTGGAACGAGGGCGACGTGTTCTGCTCGGTGGTGCGCCGGGTGGCGCTGCCCGATGCGTTCTTCGCCATCGACGGCCAGATCGAGACGTTCCTGACGGTGCTCGACGAGTTCGGCGCCTATCCGGCGGTGATCCAGCGCGAGCTCGACCGCTACCTGCCGTTCCTGGCCACCACCCGCATCCTGATCGCCGCGGTGCGCGCCGGAGTCGGCCGCGAGACGGCGCACGAGGTCATCAAGGAGCATGCCGTGGCCGTCGCACTGGCCATGCGCGAGAAGGGTTCCGAGCCGGATCTGCTGGACCGCTTGGCGGCCGATCCGCGGCTGCCGCTGGACCGCGCGGCGCTGGACGCCGCGCTGGCCGACAAGGCGGCGTTCACGGGTGCGGCGGGTGCGCAGGTCGACGCCGTCGTGACCGCCGTGGAGGACCTGGTGCGACGGTATCCCGAGGCGGCCAAGTACACCTCGGACGCCATCCTCTGACCTCTCGCGATTCGTGCACCCGCCGTAGCGCGTGCCGCTACCTAGCGTGCACGAATCGCGCGGTCGACCTCCGCGAGCACGCGGTCGGGGTACTCGGTGAGGTCCAGCCAGGTGAAACGGAGCACCTGCCAGCCGGACAGCGCGATGGCGTTCTGCTTGATGCGGTCGCGGTGGAAGTCCTCGGTATCACTATGGAAGGCGAGGCCGTCGATCTCGACCACCACCTTCGCGCGGCGAAACAGGAAGTCCACCTCGTACCCCGCCAGCCGTTGATTGGCCTTCCAACCGCCGATGTGCGCTGCCCTCAGCAGCCGCGTGAAGAGGCGTTCGGCTTCGGACCGCGTGCCGTCGTCGGCTGCCTGCAGGAGCCTGCGGGCAGCCGGTGAACCGTGCCGGCCCTTGTTTCGCAGGTGCGCATTCCAAAGCGCCGGCAGCTGGGTGTGCCGCTGCAGAGCCTGATCCAGGAGTTTGGGGCCGCCACCTCTGCGAACTGCCGCCTCGACGACGGTCAGCGGCAGGGCCGTGACGCGCAGACCTCGTCGCTCCACCACGTCGGTAGCCGACAGATCCCGACGGCGAAGTCGAAGACCCTGACGGCGGATGTGGTTGCTGACTCTCGGCACGGTGACCTCGACGACGTCTGGTGCGAACCGCGTCAGTTCGAGCCACCACGCCGCGGCGAGGCCCGACGCCGCGGCTCTGTCACCGTTCGTCCAGACCGCGGCACGGATGCGGGCGGCATCGGTGAACGGGCGGTCGTCGACGAAGAAGACCCCGCGCGCGCAGCGCCGCCAGTGACCCGACCGAACGAGTCGCTGGACCGCGAACCGACTCAGTCCGCATTCTTCGGCTTACCGAGCGTGATGACTCCGTCATGGCGCCGCAAGTAGTCGTCGAGCACGTCTAAGACGACGCGCGCCGGCCCACGACTGGTTCCAATCTCGCGATTCGTGCACCCGCGGTTGCGGTGAGTGCAACGGAGGGTGCACGAATCGAGGGGGGACGGGGTCAGGTGCGGCGGATGCCCGACGATCGCAGCTCCAGGTTGGCCAGCCCGCGGATCGCGATGGCGTCGTCGCGGCGCCAGGCCCCGACCGGATCGATGCTGACCGCCGCCAGCTTGGCCAGCGGGCGGTTGGCGAGCGCGCGCAGCGCCAGCAATTGCTCGCCGGCAGGGGTGGCCGCCAGCGTCAGCGCCGTCCACTTTCGGCGGAAGAACCGGACGCGCAGGACCAGCCACGGCAACACGACGAACAGGATCGGCGGCGCCGCTACTGCCAGAGCCAGCATCACCGCGAGCCAGGTAGCCGTGGTGTCGAGGCTGTGGCCCGCCCCCGCGATGTCCAGCGCCGCCCGGCTGGCAGCGCGCAGCGGCTTGCTCAGCGCGTCGCCGATCAGCGGGACGTCGCCGGTGCTGTCACCGGCGGAGTTCAAGTTGTCCGAGACTCCGGTGGCACCGTCGTCCAGCCGCCTGCCCACCTCCGCGATCGAACTCACCGCGGAGTGCACCGCCAGCCCGACGAACACCCACACGGTCGACCACAGCACGACCACGGTGTCGCTGATCAGCTGCGACAGCAGACGACCAGGTGTGGTGGCATACGGCACGTAGCGAGAGCTCATGGGTGTGATCCCAGCACAGATGGACCGATAGTCTTGCCCGATGCGCCCAGCTCTGACCGACTACGAACATCTGGCCAGCGGCAAGGTTCGCGAGCTCTACGGCATCGACGCCGACCACTTGCTGTTCGTGGCGAGTGATCGCATCTCGGCCTTCGACTACATCCTGGACAGCGCGATCCCCGACAAGGGCCGCATCCTCACCGCGATGAGCGTGTTCTTCTTCGACTTCCTGGATGCGCCCAACCACCTGGCCGGTCCTCCCGACGACGAGCGCATTCCCGAGGAGGTGCTCGGCCGCGCACTGGTGGTGAAGCGGCTGGAGATGATGCCGGTCGAGTGCGTAGCCCGCGGGTACCTGACCGGGTCCGGCATCATCGACTACCGCGCGACCGGCCGTGTGTGCGGCATCGAGCTGCCGGCGGGCCTGACCGAGGCCAGCAAGTTCGCGGAGCCGATCTTCACCCCGGCCACGAAGGCCGATCTGGGGGAGCACGACGAGAACGTCAGCTTCGAGGCCATCGTGGAGGTGGTCGGCGCCGAGCGTGCCGCCGAGTTGCGTGACCTGACGCTGGGCATCTACCAGCAGGCCGCCGCGCACGCGCTGAGCAAGGGCATCATCATCGCCGACACCAAGTTCGAGTTCGGCGTCGACGAGGGCGGCCGGATGGTGCTCGCCGACGAGGTGTTCACTCCCGACTCGTCGCGGTATTGGCGGGCCGACGCCTACCAGGAGGGCGTCGTTCAGCCAAGCTTCGACAAGCAGTTCGTTCGCAACTGGCTCACCGGCCCGGAGTCGGGCTGGGATCGGCACGCCGAGGTGCCGCCGCCCGCGTTGCCTCCCGACGTCGTCGAGGCCACCAGGGCGCGTTACATCGAGGCATACGAACGTATTTCGGGATTGAAGTTCGCAGACTGGATCGGAGCCAAATGACCGGTAGCCCGCCGATTGCCAAGCGCGTCGCCCATCGCCGCGAACACCACGGTGACGTGTTCATCGATCCCTATGAGTGGCTGCGCGACAAGTCCGATCCCGAGGTGATCGCCTACCTCGAGGCCGAGAACGCCTACGCCGACGAGCAGACCGAGTACCTGGCACCGCTGCGGCAGAAGATCTTCGACGAGATCAAGGCGCGCACCAAGGAGACCGACTTGTCGGTGCCCACGCGCCGCGGCGAGTGGTGGTACTACGGCCGCAGTGTCGAGGGCAAGCAGTACGGGATCCACTGCCGGTGTCCAGTCGCCGATCTCGACGACTGGGTGCCGCCGAAGCTCGACGAGACCACCGACGTACCGGGGGAGCAGGTGCTCCTCGACGAGAACGTCGAAGCCGAGGGTCACGACTTCTTCTCCCTCGGGGCCGCCTCGATCAGCATCGACGGACACACGCTGGCGTTCTCCGTCGACGTCGTCGGCGACGAGCGATACACGTTGCGGTTCAAGGACTTGCGCACCGGTGAGCTCTACGACGACACCATCGTCGACATCGGCGCGGGAGCGACCTGGGCGGCCGACGGCCGCAGCATCTACTACGTCACCCTCGACGATGCCTGGCGTCCCGACACCGTGTGGCGCCACCGGCTCGGAGCCGGCCTGCCCGCGGTCAAGGTCTTCCACGAACCCGACGAGCGGTTCTGGGTCGGCGTCGGCCGTGCGCGCAGCAACGAGTACGTCTTCATCGCGTCGGGCAGTTCGGTCACCTCCGAGGTGTTCTACGGGGACGCCACCGACCCGGACGCCGAGTTCACCTCGATCCTGCCGCGCCGCGACTTCGTCGAGTACTCCGTCGAACACGCCGTCGTCGGCGGTGAGGACCGCTTCCTGATCCTGCACAACGACGGTGCGGAGAACTTCACCCTCGTCGAGGCTCCGGTCAGCGACCCGACTGCGTTCCGCACACTCATCGGGCACCGCGCCGACGTCCGTCTCGACGCCGTCGACGCCTTCGCCACCCACCTCGTCGTCAGTTACCGCAGCGAGGCGCTACCGCGGATTCAGCTGTGGCCCATCACCGACGACGGCGGGTACGGCGAGCCGGAGGAGATCACCTTCGAGACCGAGCTGACGTCATCGGGCCTGTCGGGGAATCCGAACTGGTCGGCGCCCGTGTTGCGGGTGGGGACCACGTCGTTCATCGTGCCCGTGCGGATCTACGACATCGAGTTGGTCACCGGTGTGCGCACGCTGCTGCGCGAGCAGGCGGTACTCGGCGACTACCAGCCCGAACAGTACGTCGAGCGGCGGGACTGGGCGCTCGCACCCGACGGCGCCCGCATCCCGGTCTCCGTCATTCATCGTGCCGGACAGCGGTTTCCGGCCCCGACGCTGCTCTACGGCTATGGCGCCTACGAGTCCTGCGAGGATCCGCGCTTCTCGATCGCGCGACTGTCCCTGCTCGACCGCGGGGTGGTGTTCGCCATCGCTCACGTCCGCGGCGGCGGCGAGATGGGCCGGCCGTGGTACGAGCACGGCAAGTTGCTCGAGAAGAAGAACACCTTCACCGACTTCATTGCCGCCGGAGCGCATCTGGTGGGTACCGACGTGACGCGGCCCGAGAATCTGGTGGCGATGGGTGGCAGCGCGGGCGGTCTGCTGATGGGTGCCGTCGCCAACATGGCTCCCGATCTGTTCGCGGGGATCTTGGCACAGGTGCCGTTTGTCGACGCCCTCACCACCATCCTGGACCCGTCGCTGCCGCTGACCGTCACCGAGTGGGATGAGTGGGGCAACCCGTTGGCCAACGAGGACGTCTACCACTACATGAAGTCCTACACGCCCTACGAGAACGTCGACGCCAAGGACTATCCGGCCATCCTGGCAATGACCTCGCTGAACGACACCAGGGTGTTCTACGTGGAGCCAGCGAAATGGGTTGCGGCGCTTCGACATCAGAAGACCGACGACCATCCGGTGCTGTTGAAGACCGAGATGACCGCGGGTCACGGTGGCATCAGTGGACGCTACGAGCGGTGGAAGGAAGCGGCGTTCATGTACGCCTGGGTGCTGGCCACCGCCGACCGCGACCGCTACGGCGCGGGTCAGGTCGAGCACGGGGTAGCGTCGCGGTCATGAGCCTGACCGACATCCCGCTGACCACCCTCGACGGCCGGCCGACCTCCCTGGCCGAGATCGCCGACGGCCCGGTGCTCGTGGTCAACGTCGCCTCCAAGTGCGGTCTGACACCGCAGTACACCGCTCTCGAGAAGTTGGCCAAGGACTATGGCGATCGCGGGCTGACGGTGCTCGGCGTGCCCTGCAACCAGTTCATGGGTCAGGAGCCGGGAACGGCAGAGGAGATCCAGTCGTTCTGCTCGACGACGTACGGCGTGACGTTCCCGCTGCTGGCGAAGACCGACGTGAACGGCGCCGACCGGCATCCGCTCTACGCCGAGCTGACCAAGGCGGCCGATGCCGACGGTCAGGCCGGCGACGTGCAGTGGAACTTCGAGAAGTTCCTGCTGGCGCCCGGTGGCGAGGTGGTCCACCGCTTCCGCCCGCGTACCGAACCCGACGCGCCCGAGGTGGTCGGCGCCATCGAAGACCTGCTCGGCCGCTGACCCAAGAAGTCAACTCCAGCCCACGTGTCCGACACCCTCGAGACACCTGACGTTGTCATACTCGATCCGTGGCTGGAGAACTGATCGTCTCGATCTCGGGGATCAAGGACCGCACGCTGAGTGACGTCGCCGAGTTTCGCGACGAGCTCGTAGCCCGCGGCGTCCCCGCATCGTTCCTGGTCGCGCCACGCCTCAAGGGTGGCTACCGGCTCGACCGCGACGGTGAGACCGTCGACTGGCTGGCGGAGCGCCGCGCCTGCGGTGACGCCGTCGTGCTGCACGGTTACGACGAGGCTGCCACCAAGAAGCGTCGCGGCGAGTTCGCCACGCTGCAGGCACACGAGGCGAATCTGCGTCTGACCGGTGCCGACCGGGTGCTCGAACATCTCGGCCTGCGCACGCGGCTCTTCGCCGCTCCAGGCTGGACCGTTTCACGCGGAACGCTGACGGCGTTGCCGCGCACCGGCTTCCGGCTCGTCGCCGAGCTGAGCGGTATCACCGATCTGGTCCGCGGAACCACCGAACGGGCCCGCGTCGTCGGCATCGGCGAGGGGTTCCTGACCGAGACCTGGTGGTGCCGCACCTTGGTGCTCACCGCCGAACGCACCGCGCGGCGGGCCGGGACGGTGCGGGTCGCCGTGGCCGCGGGCCAACTGCACCGCTCTGGTCCGAGGCAGGCCATGCTGGATGCGATCGACCTTGCGCTGGTGCACCGCTGCACGCCGGCGGTGTATCGCTGGGAGCCCAAGCCCGCGTTGACCGACGCCGCCTGACCTCCGAGCGCTAACGTGGAGTCCTATGGCTGATGCTGACGTCATCGTGGTCGGAGCCGGGCTGGCCGGGTTGGTGGCCGCCTGCGAGGTGGTGAACAAGGGACGCTCGGTCCTGCTGGTCGACCAGGAGAATGCCGCCAACCTGGGCGGGCAGGCGTTCTGGTCGTTCGGCGGCCTGTTCTTCGTCGACAGCCCGGAGCAGCGCAGACTCGGCATTCGGGACAGCCACGAGCTGGCGCTGCAGGACTGGCTGGGTACCGCGGGATTCGACCGGCCCGAGGACCACTGGCCGCGGCAGTGGGCGCACGCGTACGTCGACTTCGCCGCCGGGGAGAAGCGCAGCTGGCTGCACGAACGCGGCCTGCGGACCTTCGCTCTCGTCGGTTGGGCCGAGCGGGGTGGCTACGACGCGCGCGGCCACGGCAACTCGGTGCCAAGGTTCCACATCACCTGGGGCACGGGTCCGGCCATCGTTGACATCTTCGCCCGCCGCCTCCTGAACCATCCCAGGGTGCGGTTCGCGCACCGCCACCGGGTCGACGAACTGATCGTCGAGGCGGGTGCGGTAACCGGTGTACGCGGTGCGGTGCTGGAACCGTCGGATGCCGCCCGTGGGGTGGCATCGTCGCGAAACGTCGTCGGCGAGTTCGAGTTTCGCGCCGGGGCCGTCGTCGTCGCCAGCGGTGGGATCGGTGGCAATCACGACCTGGTGCGCAAGAACTGGCCAGCCCGCATGGGTCGGGTGCCCGAACAGCTGCTCAGCGGTGTGCCGGCGCACGTCGATGGTCGGATGCTGGGCATCACGGCGGCTGCAGGTGCCCGCATAATCAACGAGGACCGGATGTGGCACTACACCGAGGGCATCACCAACTACGACCCCATCTGGCCGCGGCACGGTATCCGCATCCTGCCCGGGCCCTCGTCGATCTGGCTGGATGCCACCGGCCGGCGATTGCCCGCACCCCTCTACCCCGGATTCGACACCCTCGGCACGCTCGAGTACATCGCCAAGACGGGCCACGATTACACGTGGTTCGTCCTCAACGCCCGCATCATCGCCAAGGAGTTCGGCCTCTCGGGGCAGGAACAGAATCCGGACCTGACCGGCCGTAGCGTGCGCCAGGTGCTCGCCAGGATCAAGCCAGGCGCCCCGGCGCCGGTGCAGCGCTTCGTCGATCGCGGGATCGACTTCGTGTCGGCGACCTCGCTGGCCGACCTCGTCGCGAAGATGAATGCGGTGCCCGACGTCGAACCGCTGGACTACGACGTCGTCGCCGCCGAGGTGACGGCCCGCGATCGCGAAGTGGTCAACAAGTACACCAAGGACAGCCAGGTGACCGCCATCCGCGGAGCCCGCAACTATCTGGCCGACCGCGTCAGTCGGGTAGTGGCGCCGCATCCCATCACCGACCCGAAGGCCGGTCCGCTGATCGCCGTCAAGCTTCACATCCTGACGCGAAAGTCGTTGGGCGGCTTGGAGACCGATCTCGACGCCAGGGTGCTTAAGCCCGACGGAACGACGTTCGACGGGTTGTACGCGGCCGGCGAGGCGGCCGGCTTCGGTGGCGGCGGCGTACACGGCTACCGGTCGCTGGAGGGCACCTTCCTCGGTGGCTGCGTGTTCTCCGGCCGCGCGGCGGGTCGCGCCGCGGCGTCCTAGGGTACGTCGATCGTCGTGGTGACCGAGACGAGCTGGGGCGACGCCGGCGCCGACGAGAAGCCGAAGCGCACGGGCGGGTGCAAGGGGGCCAGACCGCCGAAGTCCAACCCGCCGTAGCTGCCCTCGATCGCCACGATGCGCCGGGTGCGGCGTACTCCGTAGTACTCGCGTCGACCGTTGCCCGCACTCCCCGCGGTGCGGACCCCCGTCACCAACCGGGAGGCGACCGGATCGATCGCGCGCAGCCAGGGCGGCGCGGTCGCCAGACGGGCTGGCACGAGCCGTAGCAGCCAGTCGAAGCGTGCGGGACCACCGAGTCGCCCCGCGACCGCCAGGCCTGGCGCGCTGACCGTGAACGCGTCCACGCTGTGTCTAGCGGTGACCGTTCCAATCTCGATGTGGTCGAAGGTGTATGTGGCGGAGACGAATTCGGCGATCTCGGGGCTTGGCGCGAGCAGGGCGCGGTCACCGTCGGCCGTCTCCACCATGACGTCGGCGAACTGGCCGAAGGGTGATTCCGACCACGAGCCGATGACCATGCGCACGCCAGAGGCGGAGCCGAAGCCGGCGATCTGACCCGTGAAGCGCAGCCGCTTCGCTTGCCCCACTAGAACTCGGTGCCGTTCTCCTCCTCTAGCACCTGGAAGTCCGTGTCGGTCATCTCCGACAACCGGCCGTAGTAGATGCCACGGGCCTCCTTGGCCACCACGGCCTGGTGGATCGGCACCGCGCGCGTTGGCGCGACCGCCCGCAGATAGTCGACGGCCTCGGAGATCTTCATCCACGGCGCGGCGGCCGGTGTGGCCAGGACGTCGACCGGCTCGCCGGGGGTGAACAATGCGTCACCGGGATGCATCAGCCGCGCCGGATGGCCGGCGTCGCCGACGAGGTAGGAGATGTTGTCGATGGTCGGAATCTCCGGATGGATGACGGCGTGCGTGCCGCCGACGCCGCGCACCGATAGATGGCCCACCTCGAAAGCGTCACCGACGTTGACGGCCTGCCACGCGCCGCCCAGCTGAGCGGCGGTCATCGGGTCCGCATACAGCGCGGCCTGCGGATTTGCGTCGATCAGGGCGGGTAGCCGCTCGACGTCGGCGTGGTCGGGATGCTGGTGGGTGATCAGGATCGCCGACAGTCCGGTGACCCCCTCGAAACCATGCGAGAAGGTGCCGGGATCGAACAGCACGGTGGTCTCGTCCCCACCGTCCTGGAAGGTCGCCAGCAGGCAGGAGTGTCCGAAGTGCGTCAGGTGCATGCACCCATTGTGACCGCCGGTAGAGTGAGCGCCGAGAAATCCCCTTCAAGACAGGAGCCGCGCGTGGCCCGCGTCGTAGTGAACGTGATGCCCAAGACGGTCATCCTCGATCCCCAGGGACAGGCAATCGTCGGAGCGCTGGGTCGCCTGGGACTCTCCGGTATCTCGGACGTCCGGCAGGGCAAGCGCTTCGAACTCGAAGTCGACGACACCGTCAGCGACGAGGCGCTCGCCGAGATCGCCGAGTCGCTGTTGGCCAACACGGTCATCGAGGACTGGACCGTGACACGGGAGGAGCAGTGAGCGGCCGCGTCGGCGTCATCACCTTCCCCGGCACGCTCGACGACGTCGACGCCGCCCGCGCGGTGCGGCTCGCCGGTGCCGAACCGGTCAACCTGTGGCATGCCGACGCCGACCTGAAGGGAGTCGACGCGGTCGTCGTTCCCGGCGGGTTCTCCTACGGTGACTACCTGCGCTGCGGAGCGATCGCCAAGTTCGCTCCGGTGATGGGCGAGGTGGTCTCCGCAGCCGCCAAGGGCATGCCGGTGTTGGGGATTTGCAACGGTTTTCAGGTCTTGTGCGAGGCTGGGTTGCTGCCCGGCGCGCTGACCCGCAACGCCGGCCTGCACTTCGTCTGTCGCGACGTGTGGCTGGAGGTCGCGTCGGCATCATCGGCATGGACCACCCGCTACGAGGCGGGCGCCGACCTGCTGGTCCCGTTGAAGTCGGGCGAGGGGCGCTACGTCGCCTCCGACGAGGTGCTCGACGAGCTCGAGGGCGAGGGCCGCGTCGTGTTCCGCTACCGCGAGAACCCGAACGGTTCGCTGCGTGACATCGCCGGAATCAGCTCGGCCAACGGCCGGGTGGTCGGTCTGATGCCGCACCCCGAACACGCCACCGAGGCCCTGACCGGCCCCTCCGATGACGGACTTGGGCTGTTCTTCTCGGTCTTGGACGCGGTGCTCGCGGCCTGATTTTGCCGCACGGCACCACCCCGACCGGGTGTTAGCGTCGGATGGCCAACAGTTGCCGGGACGACGCGGGGGTGCTCGATGCTGGTCGATCCAGAGTTGTTGCGTGCGTTCGCGGGTCAGGTCGACCAGGCGTCCTCGGCGCTGCGGGACGTCAATGTCGACGGCGCGGCCAGCTCTGCCGCCGACGGGTTACCTGGCTCGGAGACGCAGTGGGCCACGAGACAAGTGGGCGATCATCTCTATCTGTCAGCCAAGGACGTCATCGACGACGTTGCGGCGATGGGCATTGCCGTACGAGGCGCCGGTGACAGATACGAGGTAGAGGACGGTGCACTCGCCGATGGCTTCAAGAAGTTGTTCTAGCACGTGTTGCCCACCAGATCCCGGCTGAATAGCTGGATTCCCGATTCGTTGAGCGCGGGTGCGGCATCGATCGAGAACGCCGGTCAGTCGGTGTATCGAGCGGTGTGGCAACTCGACGATGGTTGTGACCGGATGAATGAGATGCGGGCGTGGCAGGGCGCGGCACATTCGGCCGCGACCGAGATGTTCAGGCGGGCGGTCAATAGAGCCTCGCAATATCAGGACTACGCCGCGGCGGTGGCGAAGGCATTGCGGGATGGCAGCGCGGGGATCGGAAAGGCGAGAACCGACCTGTTGGCGGAGGCCGATGCGATCGATCGCACCGAGCTCAGCGTCAGCGAGAACTGGGTGGTCCAGATCAAGCCGGCGGCGATGACCGCTGAGCATGCCAACGCGCTGCAGGTCCAAGCCCGAACTGCGCAAGGCGAGATCAATGCGTTGCTGGTGGCTGTCGGTGACGCTGATGACGACACCACACAGGCACTACTCGTGGCGAGAGCCGCGCAAGGCGCTGCCTTCGAGGTTCACAGAATGGGGCCGCCGGGCCCCATTCCCCCGGTTCCCGGTGATGAGGTACCCGACCCCAGCACGGAGGGTGGCCGCCAGCTTCAAGACATGGCTCGTAACCAAGACATGGCGACGTCGGTTCGCGAGACCACCGAGTCGACCGACGAGAACGGCAACCACTACAAGACCCTCTACATGGTCGACGGCAGCAAGCAGGTGATCAAGGAAGAGGGAGGCTGGCCGCCGAGCGCTCACGTGCTGCCGGAGGGCACCCTGCAGGTGACGCAATACGATCAGAACGGAAACGAAGTGTCGATTGCCGAGACGGTCCACGGGGAGGACGGGACTGAGACGACCAACGTCTGGTGGTCCAATGGCACCTCCGTGGTGATGACGCGAACTCCCGACGGGAAGTGCAGCGGAGCGGTGACGACTCCGGATGGCAGGCACGGCACGCTGGCGGACGCATTCTTCGCCGACCCCATTCCGGACGTCGTAGGAGGGTCGATGACGGCTTTGGAGAAGCAGACCGAGCGCGGCATCCCAGGCCTCAGTGCTCGAGCCCTGAACGACATCGGCGCGGGTGCGAAGTTTGGGGGACCTGCCTTCGGTGTGGTGGCGTCGCTCTACGACGTGGCGACGGCGGAGACCAAGCACGACGCATGTGTCGCGGCGTGGCAGGGCGGCATGGGGCTCGCTGGCGGCGTAACCGTCGACGTCGCGCTGACCGCCATGGCACCCGAGTTGGGTCCCGTCTGGGCGGGCCTCGCCAGCGGAACCGGTGGATACGGCTTCGGGCAACTTGGCGAATTCGTCGGCGAATTGGTGTGTCCACCGTGAAGAAATCCTTGACATCAGTCTTCTTCTTCGTGGTTGCCACGGCTCTGGTCTTGCTGTGCGTCGTGGCTGCCGTCCGGGCACTGACACGCGGGGAGGTTGCGACGGCGGTGGTCCCGACGGGGATCGCGTTGGCCTTCCTTGGCGTGGAGTCGGCGTTGGTGCGCATACTGGCGGGCAAGGTGAAGCCTCGTGCGGAAGTCGAGGATCACCAGACGACGATCCGCCCAGATCTGATCGTCGATCGACTATTCCTATATGCGACGGTCGTCGCCGTCCTTGCGGTGGCCGTCTACGCCGTCTTCGCTCCACGGGGCGAGATCGACCTTCCGGTGCCCTACGGCAGTCAGCGAACGTGGACGATAGCCGCGATCGTGCTCACCCTGACCGGCCTGGGCAACCTTTGGATTCTGTTCAAGCGTGGTGGCAACAGCCTTCAGCGGCTCTCTCCTCAAGGTTTCGAGCTGGGGCAGGGCGTCTCGTCCGTCGAGGGCAGGTGGGAGGACGTCGTCGACATCGCGGACCGTCGAGAAGGAAGGCCTCCGCCAGTGAGGCACACCTTGTTCGTGAAGTTCAGCGATGGGAAGGTCAGGACGCAGGCCATCGATTCGTACACCCCCGGGGGAGACGCGCTTCGTCGGCTGGTTCGGTTCTACTGGATCAATGCCGATCGGCGCGACGAACTCGCCGACGGTCGGGCGCTCCAGCGCCTGGCCGAGTTCGAGAGTGCGACATAGTGCAACCTTCGCGGGTGCGGTGGTGGTAGGTCATCGGCTCGGTGCTAGCGATACTCGTCGTTGCCGTCGTCACCGCCATGGTGTTCGTGGCGACGCATAAGCCGGTCGCGCAGGTGCCACCCCGTGAGTCCTCTCTTGGACTCCCGGCGCAGGCACTGTTGACCAGTTCGATGCGGAACTCACCGGTGATTGGATGGACGATCTCAGCCCAGCAGCTCGGTATGCCGCCCGGTACCGTCCTCAAACTGCTCGACAATTCGGGCGACAATGGATACCTCCTCGGCGTCTCGGGCACCGGTTGGTGGCTGGTCGGCATCGATGTGACGACCGGTCGTCGGATCCTTGCGCCGGTTGAGCTCGGTAAGTCCAAGAATGCCTTGGCTTTTGCCTGCTTCGGGAACGGCCCCGCGATGGTGCTCTGCGTCCGGCAAGATCGCGATCCAAACAACCCACGCACGCGTGGGTGGTCGATACCGAGCAAGGGTCGATGCTGTTCGACGGTCCGACGGTCGTGCGGATCTCGTCCACCCAGGGCGAGCCGCTGGTGAAACAGGTCGGTGACTATGCCGTCGCGACGGTGAGCGGTGCAGGCGCGCACGGCGTGGGCTCGCATGCGCAATTGACGTGGTTCGTGCCTGGCAACGGAATCATCGGTCAGCCCAAGGACTGGGAACGTGACGAGTCGCCGCAGCCCGTAGCCGTTCAGGGTGGTCTTGGCTCAGCCACCGCCGACGTCGTCTTCTCAGTGGCAGACGGCAAGGAGGTGAAACCTCAAGTGCCGCAGGGTATTCGGCTGGGGCGGGCGTATGTGTATCCCGGAGGGTTCGGATACGAGTTCTCGGCAACGGACGACCCCTTCTCGGATCGAGTTGCCTTCTTCGATGATTCGGGTGCGTTGCTGGCGAGCCCCGATTTTACGGCCAATCTGCTCACCGGTTCCCGCGATCTTCCGATGGTGCGCACGCCATCGTCCGACGTGGTCCTGAATCTGCACGGTCGTGAAGTTCTCGTCCTCCCGAGGTCGACCGGGATGCCGTACACACGTCTCATCGGCGAGAAGCTCTTCATCTCAACCGATGCCGATCAGCGGATCTGGCAGCAATACGATCTGCGAAGTGGCCAGAGCGGCAAGACGTGCGACATCGAGAGCCTGGGATATTCATACATCGCTTCGGACGGCGAGGTGGCGGTGCTGACCGGTGATGACACGCCCGCGCGCGCGTACGACCTCGCAACCTGCGACCAAGCCTGGTCCCTGAGGGGCCCGAGCAGAGCGAGTTCCAAGATGTGTGGAAGGTCGGCACCATGCTGATCGGTCGGAGACTCGACGAAGTGTCTTCTCTGGTGGCGCCGCGCTAGAGATGACTTGGGTGTGCCTTCCGTTCGACGGCCGAATGACGACGCGCCCAAACCGCAAGACGGGCTACGGCGTCAACGCCACCGACGCCTCCGCGGTGTAGCAGAGGAACGTGAGCGTCTCCTCCAGATACAGCTGGACGGTCGCGGCGTCGTGGGACAGGTAGCCGATGGAGACGTCGGTGCCGAGCTGCAGGTCGAAGTCTCCCCCGCGGGTGGACAGCACGAACGCGCCGTCGATCGCGGGCGCCCAGATGATGTCACCGTCGACCAGCCGGTTGATGTGCTCGAGGATTGGATAGCCGTTGGCAGTGGTCTCGCTGACCTGGGTGTAGACGTCGGCCGACAACAGCACCGCGTACGGTCCGTCCACGCCGGCCAACCGCAGCTCGGAGAGCGCCTGGGAGATCACGTCGGGGATCTCGCGCGGGTCCTGCGGCAGCGCCAGCCCCGGGTTGGAGCTGCAGGCGCGGATGCCGTCGATGTCGGCGGCCTCGTAGCCCTCGAAGATGGCGCGGTCCTCGGCGAAGGCCAGCTGCTTGGCGGCCGCCTTGACCGGATCCCAGTCGGAGTCCTGCGAACCGCGCTCCACGTCGTCGACGTCGGTCCGCGAGATCGTGAACGGCACGCGCAGGCGCACCAGCGGCTTGCTCACCCGCAGGTGGGCCACGACGCCCTCGCCGGGCGCGTCGACGCCCGTGAGGTGGCCGGTGCTGATGGCCGCCGTCGTGGGGCCGCTCGGCTCGCTGACGTCGACCACGCGCCGTCCGGCGATGTGCCGCTTGAACGTTCGCGTCGCCTCCTGCTCGATCTCGCCCCAGGCTTCCTCGGTGATCGGAGCCAGATCGCGGTAGAGGTTGTTCATTGAGGTTGTCCTTTCAGACTGCCGATCGACAGGGAGCCGGTTGACGTGGGTGCCAGAGCTGGCGGGGGAGCGTCGGCTGCGACGGAGTCGCCATCGGGCAGCGGTGGAGGATCGTCGAGGAAGTCTGCGGTCGGTACGAAGAACAGCGTGCCGGTGCGTGCGGTCGAGAAGTCCAGGATGCGATCGGTGTTGCCGGGCGGGTCGCCGATGAACATGTTGCGCAGCATGCGTTCGGTCACTCCGGGATCGGCCGCGTAGGCGATGTAGTAGGTACCCGACTCGCCATTGCCCAAGGTGCCGAACGGCATGTTGGCCCTGACGATCTGGAGCTCGTTGCCATCGTCGTCGGAGATGACGTTCAGCGCCAGATGGGAGTTCGAGGGCTTCACGTCGTCGGCCATCTCGATGTCCTCGAGCTTGCTGCGCCCGATCACCCGCTCCTGCTCGTCGACGCTCAGCGCGTTCCACGCCGCCATGTCGTGGGTGTACTTCTGCACGTGGACGTAGCTCGCTCCGGCGAAGTCGGGATCCTCGGAACCGATCTGGACCGCGTCGACCGCCTCCGGGCCATCCGGGTTCTCGGTGCCGTCGACGAAGCCGAGCAGGTCGCGCTGTTCGAAGAAGCGGAACCCGTGCACCTCGTCGACGACGGTCACCGCACCCGCCATCGACGCCAGCACCCGCCCGCCCAGCTCGAAGCACACGTCCATCGACTCACCGCGGATGTGGAACAGCAGATCACCCGCGGTCGCCGGCGCGTGGTGCCGTGCTCCGGTCAATTCCCGGAACGGGTGCAGACTGGCCGGGCGGGGCCCGGCGAACAGGCGGTCCCAGGCCGCCGAACCGATCCCCGTCACCAACGTCAGATGCGCTGCGGGGTTCCTGAATCCGACGGCGCGGACCAGACCCGACAGGTCGGCGAACGCATCGTGAACCGTGTCCTCGCCGCCAGCGTCGATCGTGACGACCAGGAAGATGGCGGCAGGCGTCAGAGGTGTGAGAATCGGCTGCGGACGACGAATCACGATCAGACCCTATCGCCACCTCAGGCGCCTCATCGGGTAAGGATGGACTTCATGAACTCCGCCACGCCCGGGTCTTCCGTCGACGCGTCGGCCCAGGGCCTGTGCGACTTCATCGACGCCTCCCCATCGCCGTTCCACGTCTGCGCGACCGTGGCAGAACGGTTGCGCGCGGCTGGCTTCACCGAACTCCCGGAGGCCGACGCCTGGCCCAGCGCCGTGGACGATGAACCCGGCGCGGGCTACTTCACCGTGCGAGCCGGTTCGCTGGTCGCGTGGAAGGCCGCAGACCGGGGCGCGCCGTTCCGCATCGTCGGCGGTCACACCGACAGCCCCAATCTGCGGGTCAAGCAGCATCCCGACCGGTCCGTGGCGGGCTGGCGGGTGGTGGCCCTCGAACCGTACGGCGGCGCCTGGCTGAACTCTTGGCTCGATCGCGACCTCGGCATCAGCGGCCGGCTGTCCGTGCGCCGCGGGTCAGCGGTGGAGGACGTCCTGGTCCGCATCGACGACCCGATCCTGCGGGTGCCGCAGCTGGCCATCCATCTGTCCGAGGACCGCAAGGGCGTCGAACTCAATCCGCAGCGGCACGTCAACGCCGTCTGGGGGGTCGGTGACCGCTCGACGTCGTTCGTCGACTTCGTCGCGGGGCGAGCCGGCGTCGACCCGGCCGCCGTGTTGGCGGCCGACCTGATGACTCACGACCTGACGGGCTCGTCACTCGTCGGCGCCGATCGGGACCTCGTCAGCGCGCCGCGCCTGGACAACCAGGGCACCTGTTACGCAGGACTGGCCGCGTTCCTGGCCGCCGAACCTGGCGGATCCGTGCCGCTGCTGGCGCTGTTCGACCACGAGGAGGTCGGCTCCACGTCCGACCACGGCGCCCAGTCCGAACTGTTGCCGACGGTGCTCGAACGCATCACCCTGGCCGCCGGCGGCTCGCGCGAGGACTTCCTGCGCCGCCTGTCCGGCTCGATGGTCGCCTCGGGGGACATGGCGCATGCCACGCACCCCAACTACCCCGAGCGGCACGAGCCCGGCCATCTCATCGAGGTCAACGGTGGTCCGGTGCTCAAGGTGCAGCCGAACCTGCGCTACGCCACCGATGGTCGGACGGCTGCGGCATTCGCGCTGGCGTGTGCGCAGGCCGGGGTGCCGCTGCAGCGCTACGAGCACCGCGCCGACCTGCCGTGCGGGTCGACGATCGGTCCGATGACCGCGGCGCGTACTGGCATCCCGACCGTCGACGTCGGTGCGGCGCAGTTGGCGATGCACTCGGCGCGCGAATTGATGGGCGCCGCGGACGTACCGGCCTACGCCGCCGCATTGCGGGCATTTCTGTCACCGGAGTGAGTTAGCGTCGGGTCATGAGCCTCGACATCGCGATGGTCACGTTCGACTGTTCCGATCCCGACGCACTCGCCGCCTGGTGGAACGACGCCGTCGGTGGGGAGCTCAACGCGGTGGCGCCGGGAGAGTTCGTCATGGTCGCCCGCACGGACGGCCCGACGCTGGGGTTCCAGCGGGTACCGGATCCGACACCTGGCAAGAACAAGGTGCACCTGGACTTCCACGCTGGTGACAAGGAGGCGGAGGTGGCCAGGCTGCTCGCCGCCGGTGCCACGGAGCTGGGTCGGAACAGCTTCGGCCCGGACTTCGACTGGGTGGTTCTCGCCGACCCGGAGGGCAACGCGTTCTGCGTCGCGGGGTAGCCCGATTGCGCCGATAGCGGACGCCGTCGGCCGCTGGTGCGGCCGATCCGCGCGCTGCCAATAGAATGAGTCGGTGACGTCCGGGTTCTCCCACGAAGTGGACACTGTCCAGCAGGCCTCTACCACCCCCGATCAGCCGCAGCCATTCCGCGAACTCGGTCTCAAGGACGACGAGTACGAGCGAATCCGCGGCATCCTCGGTCGTCGGCCCACCGACGCCGAGCTCGCCATGTACTCGGTGATGTGGAGCGAGCACTGCTCCTACAAGTCCTCGAAGGTGCATCTGCGCTACTTCGGCGAGACGACGACCGACGAGATGCGCGCCTCGATGCTCGCAGGCATCGGCGAGAACGCGGGCGTGGTCGACATCGGCGACGGCTGGGCGGTGACCTTCAAGGTCGAATCGCACAACCACCCGTCCTACGTCGAGCCCTACCAGGGTGCCGCCACCGGTGTCGGCGGCATCGTCCGCGACATCATGGCGATGGGCGCCCGTCCGGTTGCGGTGATGGATCAGCTGCGTTTCGGTGCCGCCGACGCACCCGACACCCGGCGCGTCCTGGACGGCGTGGTGCGCGGCGTCGGAGGATACGGAAATTCGTTGGGGCTGCCCAACATCGGTGGCGAGACCGTGTTCGACCCGTCGTACGCGGGCAACCCGCTGGTGAACGCGCTCTGCGTTGGCGTGCTGCGCAAGGAGGATCTGCACCTGGCCTTCGCGTCGGGCAGCGGTAACAAGATCATCCTGTTCGGCGCGCGTACCGGACTCGACGGCATCGGCGGCGTCTCGGTGCTGGCGTCGGAGACCTTCGGCGGCGACGAGGGCGGTGGGCCGGGTCGCAAGAAGCTGCCCTCGGTCCAGGTCGGCGACCCGTTCATGGAGAAGGTGCTCATCGAGTGCTGCCTCGAGCTGTACGCCGCGGGTCTGGTGATCGGCATCCAGGACCTCGGTGGTGCCGGATTATCTTGTGCCACATCAGAACTTGCATCCGCCGGCGACGGCGGCATGGCCATCGAGTTGGACAAGGTGCCGCTGCGGGCCAAGTTCATGACCCCGGCCGAGGTGCTCTCCAGCGAGTCGCAGGAACGCATGTGCGCGGTCGTGGCGCCGGAGAACGTCGACGCGTTCATGGCCGTGTGCCGCAAGTGGGAGGTGCTGGCGACCGTCATCGGCGAGGTCACCGACGGCGACCGTCTGCAGATCACCTGGAACGGCGAAACCGTCGTCGACGTGCCGCCCCGCACCGTCGCCCACGAGGGCCCGGTCTACGAGCGCCCGGTCGCGCGGCCCGACACCCAGGACGCGCTGAATGCCGACACCTCCGCCGGGCTGCCCCGCCCGTCGACCGGCGACGAATTGCGCGCCACGCTGCTCGCCCTGCTGGGCAGCCCGCACCTGTGCAGCCGCGCCTTCATCACCGAGCAGTACGACCGCTACGTCCGTGGCAACACCGTGCTGGCCGAGCACGCCGACGGCGGGGTGCTGCGAATCGACGAGGCCACCGGTCGTGGCATCGCCATCTCGACCGACGCATCCGGCCGCTATACGTTCCTCGACCCGTACACCGGTGCACAACTGGCGCTGGCCGAGGCCTACCGCAACGTCGCCGTCACCGGTGCCACCCCGGTCGCAGTCACCAACTGCCTGAATTTCGGCTCACCCGAAGACCCCGGAGTCATGTGGCAGTTCTCCCAGGCCGTCCGAGGCCTCGCCGATGGCTGTGCGGCCCTTGGCATTCCGGTCACCGGCGGAAACGTCAGCTTCTACAACCAGACCGGCACCACGGCCATCCTGCCGACGCCGGTAGTCGGCGTGCTCGGCGTGATCGACGACGTGCACCGCCGCATCCCCACCGGCCTTGGCACCGAGCCCGGTGAGACGCTGATGCTGCTCGGGGACACCCGCGACGAGTTCGACGGTTCGATCTGGGCGCAGGTCACCGCCGACCACCTCGGTGGGCTGCCCCCCGCGGTGGACCTGGCGCGCGAGAAGCTCATCGGCGAGGTCCTGGTGTCCGCGTCGCGCGACGGGTTGATCTCGGCCGCGCACGACCTGTCCGAGGGTGGGCTGATCCAGGCGGTCGTCGAGGCCGCGATGGCCGGAGAAACCGGTTGTCGGATCATCCTTCCCGAGGGTGCCGACCCGTTCGTCACGCTGTTCTCCGAATCGGCGGGCCGGGTTCTCGTCGCGGTACCGCGTACCGAGGAGAGCCGCTTCCGCGCCATGTGTGAGGCCCGCGGGCTGCCTGCCGAACGCATCGGCGTGGTCGACGAGGGCAGCCCGTCCATCGAGGTTCAGGGCCAGTTCACCGTGAGTCTCGACGAATTGCGCCGCACGTCGGAGGGCGTGCTGCCCGCTCTGTTCGGGTGACTGGAGAACTCCATCCACTACTGACCTGGGCCTCGAGCCTGGTCCGGCTCGACATCGCCTGGGTTGGCGCCGGGCGGGTACGCACGGTGATCGAGCGCACCAATGGTGAATATTGATGCCGCGCAATCGTCTTCGCGCAACGATCCTGGCCGCGGCGCTGATCGGGTGGACCGGGTCGGTGGCGCCGCGACTGCCGGACCGCTGGCTGGTGCCGATCCACGCGGTGCTCGCAACGCTGCTCGTCGGATGGACTCGGGCGCCGCTGGGGATGCGATCGCCGGCCCGCGGACGCGGCGCACGCTGGGGACTGGCTGCGGCCTCGGCGGTGTCCACTGCGGTGGCGGCCTCGGCCGCGTTACCACCCATCCGGGTTGGCATGGCCGCGCGCGAGCTACCGGCGCCGGTGGCGGCCTGGCTGCTGGTGCGCATCCCCGTCGGAACGATCTGGCCCGAGGAGGCTGCCTTCCGCGGTGCGCTGGGAACCGTTGCGGCGCAAGCATTCGGCGACCGGTGGGGGCGCGTCCTGCAGGCGGCGGCATTCGGGTTGTCGCACGTCGCCGACGCCCGCGGCGCGGGTGAGCCGGTCGCGGGCACGGTGCTGGTCACCGGCGCGGCCGGCTGGGCGTTCGGCTGGCTGTACGACCGCTCGGGCAGTCTCGTCGCACCGATGCTGGTGCACCTCGCGATCAACGAGGCCGGCGCGCTGACCGCGCTGGCGGTGCGGGCTCAGACCTCGCGAACGTCCACCTCGAGCAGGTGAGGGTCGCGGTCGGGGCCGGCAATGCCGAAGCTGATGACCTTGCGCGGCGTGATCCTGATGATCGCGGTGTCCAGTGGATCGCCCGCCCCACCCGTCGCGGGTTCGACGACGGCCTGCTCGGCGGTGCCGCGGATTTCGAGGCACCGCACCCGCCACGGGTCTCTGGAGGTGATGTCGTCGACCACGAACGCGACCCCGGGGTTTCCGGCGACGTTGCGGTACTTCTGACTGCGCGACATGCGGTAGCCCGCGACGTCGATGGTGCCCAGCGTCTCGTTGAAGGTGAACCCGACGGGACTGTTCTGCAGCGTGCCGTCGGGCTGCACGGTGGCCAGCCGACCGAGATCGGCGCCCCGCATGAACTCGACTTCCTCCGGTGTGAACGTCATGCAGCCGAAGCTAGGACCTCAACCATCGTTGACGTCAAGGCTCACGGATTGATGGTCGGCTCGCCGATCTGGCGGCCCCACACGTAGTCCGTGGCAAGCGGCTGACCGAGTTCGACGTGGTTGTACGGCGCGATGCTGTAGCCGGTGTCCATCACCAGATACGGCATCGGCCACAGGTCGGGGGTGAGCTTCTGCCAGCATCCCGGCCGTCCCTCGGGCCCGCCGTGCGCGTTCACCCGCGGCAGGTTGTCGGGATAGACGTACGGATTGCCCGCGCCCATCACGGTGCCGTAGGTCACCAGCGAGTACCCGTTGTCGCCGAGGGACTGCGCGATTCGCGGTCCCACGTCGTGATAGTTGCGCAACGTGCAGAAGATCATCGCGCGGTAGTCGTCGAGAAGCTTGGTCGTCGGCACCAGATCAGAGGCGGTGCGGACCAAGAAGGGTCCCGACCTCTCGAGCGGGTCCGCCGAGGTCTCGGCGAATCCGATGGCGGCCATCAGCGCGGCGTCGACGTCGCGGCGCTGGGTGTCGAGCGAGCGGGCCGTGGTCTCCGATGCTTCGAGGCCGTCGAACAGGCTCGGCGAGGCGTCGGCGTAGACGTCGGCCAGGTCGGCGGTGGCCGCCACGTCCCGGCGCAGACGGGGGAGTTGGGGATCGAGGTCGCCGAGGATGGCGTCGGCGTTCGCCAGGGACTCGCCGAACCTGGTGCCGAGCCCGCTCAACGCCTGCGCGGTTGCGGTCAGGGTCTGGTTGAGCTTGATCGGATCGACCTTGCCGGCGATCGAGGTGACCGTCTCGAAGAGCGTGTCGAACTCGGTCGTCACCGACTGCACCCGTATCACGTCATCGCGCGAGACATGTTCTGCCGAAGGAGTTTTCGGTGAACTGAGGGCCACGTACTTGTTGCCGAACACAGTACTCGCCCGGATGTCCGCGACCACGTTGGAGGGGATCGCCGTCATGTCGCGGTCGTCGATCTGGATCACCAACCGGGCCCGATCGGCACCGTCGGCGCGGCCCGCCTCGATCCGCGTCACCCGTCCGATCTCGACGCCGTTGAAGGTGACCTTGGAACCGGGGTCGACGACGAGACCGGCTCGGTTCGCCACCACGTCCAGTTCAGTCCACCCGGTGAAGTCACCGCGGTACTGCTTGGCGAGCAGGAATCCGAGTACCGCGACCATCGCCAACGACGTGGCGCCAGCCAGCCGGTATGGCGGCCGACGGCGGTCCAGAGCCATCTTGCGAGACTAGGGTATGGCTGCCCGACGTACCGCCGATCCGGCCAAGACCCGCGCGGCGGTCGTGGCGCTGTCCGACTGGCTGCGCGACGATGCCTCCGGAGTGCCGGAGCGCACCGCGATCGCCGAGGCGGTCCGGCTCACGGCCAGGACGTTGGCGACGCTGGCCCCCGGTGCCAGCGTCGAGGTGAGGGTGCCGCCCTTCGTTGCGGTGCAGTGCATCTCGGGTTTGGCCCACACCCGGGGGAATCCTCCGAACGTGGTCGAGACCGATCCGCGCACCTGGCTGCGGCTGGCGACCGGCTTGCTGACGGTTGCCGAGGCGACCGCGGAAGGAACGCTGTCGTCTTCGGGTTCGCGGGCCGGGGAGATCAGTGACTGGCTGCCGGTGGTCGAACTTCCGAAATGAACCGAGGTGCGTAGGCGTTGCAGAGTTCACCGACACCGCACCTTGATTCCACCTTCGACCGATGTTGACCGTAGACTGGCCAACGTCACCCACAGCCCCCAGGGAGCAAACTGATCGTGACCGCCGAGCAGATCGAGCAGACGGAGAACGAGCCCAAGGAAGAATGTGGCGTCTTCGGCGTCTGGGCACCCGGTGAGGACGTGGCGAAGCTCACGTACTACGGCCTGTATGCACTGCAGCACAGAGGACAGGAAGCGGCCGGCATCGCCGTCGCGGACGGCTCGCAGGTCCTGGTGTTCAAGGATCTCGGCCTGGTCAGTCAGGTGTTCGACGAGCAGACCCTGGCCGCGATGGAGGGCCACGTCGCCATCGGGCACTGCCGCTACTCCACGACCGGCTCCACCACGTGGGAGAACGCCCAGCCGGTGTTCCGCAACACCGCCGCGGGCACCGGCGTCGCGCTCGGACACAACGGAAACCTGGTCAACACCACCGAACTCGCCACCCGCGCCAGGGAGGCCGGGCTGGTCGAGACGCGCGGCGCGACGGCCGCGACCACCGATTCGGACATCCTCGGCGCACTGCTGGCCCACGGTGCCGCGGATGCGACGCTCGAGCAGGCGGCGCTGGAGTTGCTCCCGACGGTCCGCGGGGCGTTCTGCCTGACGTTCATGGACGAGAACACGCTCTACGCCGCTCGCGATCCCCATGGTGTGCGGCCGCTGTCGCTCGGCCGGCTGGACCGCGGCTGGGTGGTCGCCTCCGAGACCGCCGCGCTCGACATCGTCGGCGCCGCGTTCGTCCGCGACATCGAGCCCGGGGAACTGCTGGCCATCGACGCCGACGGCGTGCGATCTACCCGCTTCGCCAACCCAACTCCCAAGGGCTGCGTCTTCGAATACGTCTACCTCGCCCGACCCGACAGCATCATCGGCGGTCGCTCGGTGCACGCGACGCGCGTCGACATCGGCAGGCGGCTCGCCCGCGAATCTGCCGTCGACGCCGACCTGGTGATCGGCGTGCCCGAGTCCGGCACCCCCGCCGCCGTGGGTTACGCGCAGGAATCCGGCATCCCGTTCGGCCAGGGGCTGATGAAGAACGCCTACGTCGGGCGCACGTTCATCCAGCCCTCGCAGACCATTCGCCAGCTCGGCATCCGGCTCAAGCTCAACCCGCTCAAGGAAGTCATCCGCGGCAAGCGGTTGATCGTCGTGGACGATTCGATCGTGCGCGGCAACACTCAGCGGGCGCTGATCCGGATGCTCCGTGAGGCCGGCGCCCTCGAGGTGCACGTCCGCATTGCCTCTCCACCGGTGAAGTGGCCGTGCTTCTACGGCATCGACTTCGCCACCCCGGCCGAGCTCATCGCGAACGCCTCGAACGCCGGTGCCAACGAAGACGAGATGCTGGATGCGGTGCGCCGGGCGATCGGTGCCGACAGCCTGAACTACATCTCGCAGCAGGGCATGATCGCCGCCACCGAGCAGCCGGCGTCGCGGTTGTGTTCGGCGTGCTTCGACGGCGAGTACCCGATCGAGCTGCCCAGCGAGTCCGCACTCGGCAAGAACGTCATCGAGCACATGCTCGCGAATGCGGCGCGCACCGGCGTACAGGCCGACAACGACAACGCCTCGGCGCTGCGGCGGCCGTGAGGCCTCACTCGGGTGTGGCGGAGCTGAACCTGATGAGGTGGCGTCGGCCGCGTCCCGCGGTGCCGTCCTGCCGCAACGCCCGCTCCACCGAGTCGCGGTAACCCATCAGACCGCCAGGCGGTGGTGGGATGACCCCGTCGATGTCGTGCTCGGACATCACCGCGTCGTGCTCCAGTGACTCGACGAGCGGTCGCGCCAGGCCGGACGGAATCGGCGTCACCAGGCCGACCCACCAGCTCGCGATGGTGGGCGTGAGCAGCGGCAGCGCGACGATGAACCGCCTGCGCAATCCGGCCTCGTCTGCGTACACCTGCATGGCGTCGGCGTACTCGAGGACGTCGGGGCCGCCGACGTCGAACGTGCGCGACGTCTCGACCGGCGCGGTGGCCGCCTCGACGAGATAGTGCAGCACGTCGTCGATGGAGATCGGCTGGATCTTGTTGCGCACCCACTTGGGAGTGGTCATCACGGGCAGGCGGTCGGTGAGGTGCCGGATCATCTCGAACGACGCCGAGCCCGAGCCGACGACGATGCCCGCCTGCAGCACCACGGTCTCCACGCTGGACTCCATCAGGATCTTGCCGACGGCATTGCGCGAGGCCAGGTGCCGCGACAGCTCACCTTCTGGGTGCAGACCCGACAGGTAGACGATGCGGCGCACCCCTGCCTTCGTGGCGGCCGCGGCCACGTTGTGTGCCGATCGCTCCTCCTCGCTGACGAAATCCTTGGAGCTGCCCATCGAGTGCACCAGGTAGTAGACGACGTCGACCCCCTCGAAGGCCTCGGTCAACGACTCGGCGTCGGACAAGTCGCCACGGACCACCTCGGCCTTGTCGCGCCACGGTGCGTCGTCCAACTTCTTGGGGGTCCGGGCCATCGCCCGCACGGACGAACCCCGCTCCACCAGCAGGGCGGCCAGGTGCCCGCCGATGTAACCGGTCGCGCCGGTCACCAGCAAACGGGGTGATTCCGTGTCAGACATGAGGGTATGAGTGTCCGCCTGGGGGCCTATTCAAACGGACACCCCGGATTCGGCGCGTCGACGGCCAACGGCTCACCGGCCGCAACGATGTAGAGCACCCACATCACCACCGGATCCGGCCCGAGATTGCGACCGATGTGCACGTGGTCCGGGCCGCTCGCCTCGGTGATGGGCGCACCCGTCGGGTAGAGGCCATCGATGGAGCAGTCGGCGAAGTCGTGGGTCAGCGTGCCCGCACGGATCACGCCGTACACCCGGCCGGGATGCCAGTGCCATCCCGTGCTGCCGCCGGGCGCAATGGTGATCTGCTTGGTGACGTAGTCGTATCCGTTCACCCTCGACTGGGCCAGGACGTCGGCTTGGACGTCGATCCCAGGGGTGGCCGCGGCGGTGGCCATCGGTGCGAACGCAATCGCCAGCGCGGCCGTGATCGCAGCTGGCATCAGAGGAGGCATCGGGGCTCAGCGTGTCATACGGAATCGGACAGGGGGATGGAATGTGCGCCGCGCTGGTTGCGCCCGGTACCCTTGGGCGCGATGAGCGAGGATCAGCGGGCTGAGGACAGCGGCGCCTCCTACGCATCTGCCGGGGTGGACATCGAGGCGGGTGACCGCGCGGTCGAACTGTTCAAACCGCTTGCGAAGAAGGCCACCCGACCAGAGGTGCGTGGAGGGCTCGGCGGGTTCGCCGGGCTGTTCGCGCTGCGCAGCGGGTATCGCGAACCGCTGCTGGCGTCGTCCACCGACGGCGTGGGCACCAAGCTGGCCATCGCTCAGGCGATGGACAAACACGACACCGTGGGTCTAGACCTCGTCGCGATGGTCGTCGACGACCTGGTGGTGTGCGGTGCCGAGCCACTGTTCCTACAGGACTACATCGCCGTCGGCCGCACCGTCCCCGAGCGCGTCGCCGAGATCGTCTCCGGGATCGCCGACGGGTGCGTGATCGCGGGCTGTGCTCTGCTCGGTGGTGAGACGGCCGAGCACCCTGGCCTGATGTCGCCCGATCACTACGACATCTCGGCGACCGGCATCGGCGTGGTCGAGGCCGACGACGTTCTCGGTCCCGACCGGGTAAGGCCCGGCGACGTGATCATCGCCATGGCCTCCACCGGCCTGCACTCCAATGGGTACTCGCTGGCGCGCAAGGTGCTGCTGGAGATCGACCGGGGCAACCTGGCGGGTCACGTCGAGGAGTTCGGCCGCACTCTAGGCGAGGAGCTCCTCGAGCCGACGCGCATCTACGCCAAGGACTGTCTGGCGCTCACCGCCGAGACGCAGGTCCGCACGTTCTGTCACGTCACCGGCGGAGGCTTGGCCGGCAACCTCGAGCGTGTCATCCCCAATGGGCTGAGCGCCGAACTGGACCGCGGAACATGGACGCCCGCACCGGTTTTCGCCATGATCGCCCAGCGCGGACGCATCGAGCGCGCCGAGATGGACAAGACGTTCAACATGGGTATCGGCATGGTCGCCGTCGTCGCGCCGGAGGACACCGACCGAGCATTGGCGATCTTGACCGCGCGTCACCTGGACTGCTGGATCCTGGGCACCGTCAAGAAGGGTGCCAAGGGGGAGTCCCGCGCTCAGCTGGTCGGGCAGCACCCGAGGTTCTGAGCGGCTGTTCCGGACCGGGACGCTGACGCGACCGACTCAGCGCCGCCAGTCGTCGTCGTCGGCCCACCGGTCATCGATGAGACCGTCGCCGTTGAGACTGTCCGGCTCGGGGGAGCCTGAACCGCCGCCCAGCTCTTGTTGCAACCGTTGAAAATCGGTTTGTGGCGAGCTGTACTTAAGGTCACGAGCAACCTTCGTCTGCTTCGCCTTCGCCCGGCCGCGGCCCATGGGGGACCCCCTCGCGCAATAACGGAGCGGCCCGATTAGCAGGCGGCTCCGATCTGAGTGTATTTATCGTCCTGTCGATACTTTACCGTGCCCGGCGGTCTCATGCTGGCAGGGCCATCTCAGCGGCGGTGCGGCGACACCGCGTTCAGCGCTGAGTGCCCCGCAGACGTTCCACTGCCAGTCGTCCGGCGCCCACGCCGGCGGCCGCCGGCAACGAGTCGGGGTCGATCAGAGCACTGGTCTCGACCTCGCCGCCGGTGGTCAATTGGGTGTCGGCGGGCACGCCTCGCTTGAGCAGGGCGACGGCGATCGGGCCGAGGTCGACGTGGTCGACGACCGTGCCAAGGCGACCGATCGGCCGCCCCCCGGCCAGCACGGGGTCACCCGTCACCGGCCGGTCGGTTGACCCGTCCAGATGCAGCAGCACCAGCATGCGGGGCGGCTTTCCGAGGTTGTGCACCCGGGCAACGGTCTCCTGGCCTCGGTAGCAGCCCTTCTCCAGGTGCACGGCGCCCTCACCCGGCCCGCCTATCCAGCCCACCTCGTGGGGGATGGTGCGCTCATCGGTGTCGACGCCGAGGCGGGGATGCAGGGCCGCGGCGCGGTGCGCCTCGTGGGCCCAGATGCCCGCCGGTCGCACGTCGGCCGAGAGCAGCCGGTCCCACAAGCCGGCGGCCGCGTCGCGCGGCACCACCAGATCGACCTCGCCGTCGCGAACGGTGCGCACGAACCCGCCGTCGGGCAGCGGCACTGCCGTCGCCGGCGCGGGCAGTGCCGGCACGCCGATGGCACCGAGCACCGCCGCGCCGGACACTTTGGGTCCCAGTAGCGAGAGCACCGCCAGGTCGGCGGGGTCGGCCACGACGTCGGCCCAGAAGATCATCTTGCGCAGATACGCCAGCAAGGGCTCACCGCGCCAGGGCTCGGTATCGATGATCGTGGCGCCGTCGAGCTGGGTCTGCAGCCAGTGATCTTCGACTCGCCCTTGCGCGTCGAGGCTGAGGTTCTCGACCACCGCCCCGTCGGGAAGTTCGCTGACTTGCTGGCTCGAGATCGTGTGCAGCCACTTGCGGCGCTCGTCACCGGTGAGCCGGATGGTCGCCCGGTGCGAGCGATCCACCACCACCACATCGGTCGCCGCGGCGCGCTGCTCACCGAAGGGGTCGCCGAAATGCCACGTGGCGCCGACGTCTGGCCCGGACTCTGGAGCTGGGATTGCGGACATCCCTCCAGCGTACGGAGGTTTGGTCCCGTTACCCTCGACCCCCATGGTGGGCATCGGCGTCGTCGTCACACTCGACGGTCGGGTCGTGCCGCCGAGCCACCCGATCGTCGACGTGGCCGCTCCGATGGTCGCCCGCGGGGACGGAGTCTTCGAGACGCTGCTGGTCCGTAACGGACGGGCCCGTCTACTGGCCGCACACCTCGACCGGCTGGTGCGGTCGTCGGCGATCCTCGGGCTTCCGCCGCCGGACCCAGGGCTGTGGCGGGCCGCGGCGGTCGCCGCGTGCGCGGCGTGGCCGGATGCCGAAGACGCCGAAGACGCCGAAGACGCGGTGCTGCGGATGGTCTACGGCCGCGGTGCGGCAGGCGAGCCCACCGGCTTGGTGACGGTATCGACACTGCCACCGCGGGTGCACACCTCGCGCCGCGACGGGGTGTCGGCGGTGACACTGGACCGAGGGGTGACGGCCGCCGGTGACGTGCCACCCTGGTCGCTGGCCGGTGCCAAGTCGCTGTCCTATGCGCTCAACGCCGCCGCCCTGCGTCATGCCGAACGGCTCGGCGTGGGTGAGGTGGTGCTGACGAGTTCGGATGGCTTCGTCCTGGAGGGGCCTCGCTCCAGTGTGGTGATCGCCGACCGCAACGGTGTGCTGGCCACCCCGCCACCGTCGATGCCGATTCTGCCGGGCATCACCGTGCGCGCGGTGTTCGCGGCGGCCCGAGCCCAGGGCATGCCGTGTGAGGAACGTCCGCTGCGGATGGCGGATCTCGACGCGGCGCAGGCACTCTGGCTGCTGTCGAGCATCACGCTGGCCGCCCGCGTGCACACCCTGGATGGCCTCGTTCTGCCGAGTCCGTCCGGGATCGTCGACATGGCGTCGCTCGTCGACCGGGCGATGGCTGAGCAGGGATGATCGTCGGCGCCAAAATCGGTTGTCGGCACCAAGATTCGGGAGTACCTTCGCTTCTACACAGGAAGGGAGGTGGTCCGAGACTTTGATTGACTCATGGACAAGTGAGGTGGCTGCCCGCTAGCAGCACCGGGACTTTTCCAGCGTGCGCTGGCGAATTCCCGGCAGTCACCCGGCCCCCGAGCCCCTCGGTCCGTCCAACCAGGAACCAACGGCTCGGGGGCCGCTCCATGTCTGGACTACGTAGCGCGGGTCGCGCCCGACGAAGCTCCTAGTTCGCGGGACCGGGTTCCAGCGACGAGCAGGCTTGCGTGGCCCGCTCCCAGGCGTCCTGGTCGACACCGGCCGGCGGGCCCGTCGTCGGGCCGGGAGCGGCGGGCACGCCGTGTTCGGCGAGGCACTGCGACAGCGCGCCGTGCGTCGGCGCCGGGGACTGCGTCGTCGGCGCGGGCGTGGGTGCGGACGGCTGCGAGCTGCACGCCGCCAGCAGGGCTGCGGCGGCGAACACGGAGACGATCGGTCCGGGTCGCACTACCCGACGTGCCGGGACAGTCGGGCCGACAGGTGTGGAACGAGGCCGCCGTCGGCGTCGACGCGTTCCTCGACGTAGGCGAGGTCGCCGCCCTCGATGATGCCGTACAGCCGCTTGGCGCCTCCGACGAGCACGCCCGACTTGCTGCGCGCCAGTGCGTCGGTCGCCAGCTCCCAGGACGACTGGTTGAGCGGGTGGCCGTAGAACAGCTCGACGTAACCGGCGGAGTGCGCCAGCAGCAGTTCGATGGCCTGCGATTCGCCTGGGTCGTCTGGATCGTTGACGAAGCGCCAGAAGCCCGACTCGCGCAGCGCTGGCCCCTCGAATTCGCCGGACTCCGAAAGCAGCCAGGAGCGGGCCTCCCAGTTGAGGTATTCACCACCATCGTGCGACACGATGATCTGCTGGCCGAAGGGGTAGTCGCCGTTGGCGCCGCGCCCGGTGCCCTCACCGCGCCACACGCCGACGAGCGGCAGCAGGGCGAGCAGTGCGTCGTTGAGGCTGACGCCCTCGCGGAGATTGGCGGTGTCGGCGGGGATCGGCAGATCGTCGAACGCCGGAAGGTTGCGCGCGGCCGTGACCTTGGCGCGCTCGATGGCCGCCGCTACGGCGCGGTCGGCCGATCCAGGAATGACCGAACTCGCTCCCGCATTGGTATCGGCGGGGTTGTCGTCTGCCGTCACAATTCGTCGGTGATCAGCCGGTACACCGCGTAGAGGGCGAACCAGGTGATGACGACGACCGCCGCGACGAGCAGGATCTCGAAGAAGAGCACCACGGTGTCGAGTCTAGTTCCTCGGCGGTGCCCCGACGCGTCGGGGCACCGCTCGCCGCATGGTCGCTACGCGACCTTGACGTCGACCTCGTGGATGCCCGCACCCGCCGGCGCGATGCTGGCATCGCCGTTGCCCGCGGGCGACAGGGCGCGCAGCGTCCACGTGCCGGGGGCTGCGAAGAACCGGAAGTCACCCGTCGCCGATGCGACGACCTCGGCGGTGAATTCGTCGGAGGCGTCGAGCAGACGCACGAACGCCCCTCCGACGGTCTGCCCGGACCCGTCGACGACGCGGCCGGTGATGACCGTCTCCTTCTCCAGGTCAACGCTGGAGGGCAGAGTCAGTCCTTGCTTCGGTGCAGAGCACATGTCAACTTCCCAATTCGATCGGGGCGCCCACCAGGGAGCCGTATTCAGTCCAACTGCCGTCGTAGTTCTTGACGTTCTGGTGTCCCAGCAGCTCCTGCAGCACGAACCAGGTGTGCGAGGAACGCTCACCGATGCGGCAGTAGGCGATGGTCTCCTTCTCGCCGTCCAGGCCGGCCTCGGCGTACAGCTTGGCCAGGTCTTCGTCGGACTTGAAGGTGCCGTCTTCGTTGGCTGCCTTGCTCCACGGGACGTTGATGGCGCTGGGGATGTGTCCGGCACGCTGGCTCTGCTCCTGAGGCAGGTGCGCGGGCGCCAGGATCTTGCCGGAGAACTCGTCGGGGGAGCGGACGTCGACGAGGTTCTTCTCGCCGATGGCCGCGATGACCTCGTCGCGGAAGGCGCGGATGTCGTTGTTGGGGGCCTTGGCGTTGTAGGAGGTCGCCGGGCGGTCCTTGACCTCGGTGGTCAGGGGGCGGGAGTCGAGTTCCCACTTCTTGCGGCCGCCGTCGAGGAGCTTGACGTCCTGGTGGCCGTAGAGCTTGAAGTACCAGTAGGCGTAGGCGGCGAACCAATTGTTGTTGCCGCCGTACAGCACGACGGTGTCGTCGTTGCCGATGCCCTTGTCCGACAGCAGCTTCGAGAACTGCTGCTGGTCGACGAAGTCGCGCTTGACCTGATCCTGCAGCTCGGTCTTCCAGTCAAGTCGGACGGCGCCGGCGATGTGGCCGCCCTCGTAGGCGCTGGTGTCCTCGTCTACTTCGACGAAGACGATGCCGGGGGTGTCGAGATTGCTCTCGGCCCATTCTGCAGTGACCAGGACGTCGGAGCGTGCCATGGATGAGATCCCTTCGTAAGTGTGGACGGGCGGCGGTCAGGCCGTGGTGGGAGTGCTGCGGAGACGTGCGACGAGCGGGTAGAGCTGGCAGCCCAGGCAGATGCCGAAGGCCGCGTTGAGGAATGCTGCCACCAGGGCGAAGGCGGTCAGGACCAGACCGACGGTGACCAACCCGGTGGCGAACCCGACCGTGCCGAGGAGTGCGAAGACGAACCCGACCAGCTGTGCGAACTTCAGCGGCGGAACTGGCTCCTTCTCGGTAACCGGGCCGAGTCGAGGGGCGACGAACGCCGCGAAGATCCGACCGTAGGGGTGCTTGCGGGGCCCGCCGACGGCTCCGATCGCGAACACCGCGGTCTGCAGACCCAGCAGCACGGCCGCGGCGGCCGAGCTGAAGGCGGAGGTGACGAGTGTGGCGACGATGACCGCCGTGGTGACCCAGGCGGCGAAACGCGGTCCGCGGACGTCGACCTGGTCTGGTTCAGTGGGCTGGTTGGGCACGAGTCTCTCCTGCTGTCATCGAGGTGTCTGGGCGTGGGGCATGCCAGAAAGGGCTGCTCCGAGGCGGCGCGAAGAAACGCTCAGCTACTCAGCAGCAACGACAACGACAACGACAACCCGCAACGCGGCACAGATCGACTGCGCGACGCTTGGTGAGCAGAAGCTCGAGGCGGGGGGACACGCCGGTCAGCTTACCCAAGTCCGCTCCAAAAGACGAAGCCGTCAGCCCAACAGCGGTTCGAGGGCGGAGCGCAGGTCAGCGGCCTTGGGCACCCCCGAGGTGCGGTGGCGTTGCCGGCCATCGCGGTCGAAGACGAAGGTGGTCGGCAGCGACAGCACCGAGAGCCGGCGCGCGGCGGCCGGATCGTCGTCCATGTCGATCTCGACGTGTGCGACTTCGGGTAGCTCGGCACACACCTGGTCGACCACCCGGCGGACGCCCGCACACGGACCACACCAGACGGCGCTGAAGTGCACGATCGCCGGCCGACCCGGCGGTAACCCCAGCTCGGCGGCATCGACGCCGGCCGGAGTCGCCGGCGTGCTGCGCAGGATGCCGCGCCGGCGGGTCATCAGGCGACCGATGACGAACGCCACCGCGAGCGCGGCAACCAGCACCCCGAGGACGACCGGCAGTGAGGAGCTCATGACTGTCTGAACCCATCCGGGCCGACGGTTACTCCCGTCGTGATGCCCTCGATGATGATGTCGGAGCCGCGCGCGCCCTCGTGGGTCGGAGAGATCGCGAACGGCAGCTTCATCCCCGGCATCTTGGTGTCGAACGCGGCGAGCACAGCCGCCTTCTGGTCATCCGGCACGGGTTCGTCGGCCGTGCCGGCTCCGGTGAGGACGCCGGTGGCAGTGAAGACGAGGGTGGTGTCATCGTCCGGAGGTATCGACAGGTCGACCGCCACGCTGACCCGATGGTGGAAGCCGGCCGCGATCGGGGTGCCGGTGAACACCAGCCCGCGGCTCTCGGAGATCCCGGACTCGGTGGTGCCGCCGGTGGCGTCGTTGGTCTCCCTCGACGGAGCCTCTACGAGCAGATCCTTGATGCCCATGAACCGGCCCACGTGAGTGGAGTCGACGATGATGCGGCTCTCCAGCTTGCCGATCGGCAGCTTGGCCCCTGGGCCGATCAGCCAGGACGTCTCGGTCAGCCCGACGTGATGCAGCGTCGCCTCCAGGGAGACCTTGCCGACAACCGGGTGGTCGACACCCGCGGCGCGAATCTCCACTTCCTTGTATTCGTGGCGCATCGCCTGCGTGGTGAACGGGAACCCCAGGATGCCGACCCAGGGGTCGAAGGGTAGGTGGTTGGCCGCGCGGATGGTCCGAGCCCAGTGGAACTCGGCGTAGATGGCGGTGCCGAAATCGGCGCCGACGATCCCGACGGCCACCGTCGTCACCCCGGCGGCCAGTCCGATCAGCAGCTTGCGCACCCGCACATTCTGGCCTACCGGGATCGCGAGCCAGCGCTCAGCGCGGCTAATTCGCAGCTAGCACGCTATCGTTATGCCAGCGTGGCCGGTAACGGCGGCGTGTCAGCCATGAATCTGGGAGATTGCCCGGACTTGTCGATGCAGATGTCGTCGGGTGATCTTCCCGGGATGCGCTGGAGGGCCTGTTGGATCTTTTGCTACTGACCGTCGACCCGCACCCCGAGTCGGTACTGCCGTCGTTGGCGCTTCTGGCGCACAGCGTGCGGTCCGCACCGACCGAGGTGTCCTCTCTTCTCGAGGCGGGCACCGCGGACGTGGCGATCGTCGACGCCCGAACCGATCTTGCCGCGGCTCGCGGGCTGTGCCGACTGCTGGGAACCACCGGCACGTCGGTGCCCGTCGTCGCGGTCGTCAACGAAGGCGGCCTGGTGGCCGTGAACGTCGAATGGGGTCTCGACGAGATCCTGTTGCCCAGCACCGGACCGGCCGAGATCGACGCCAGGTTGCGACTGCTGGTCGGACGCCGCGGCGGTGCCGCCGACCAGGAGAGTGCAGGCAAGGTCAGTCTTGGCGAACTCGTCATCGACGAGGGCACGTACACGGCGCGGCTGCGCGGCCGCCCGCTGGACCTGACGTACAAGGAGTTCGAGCTACTGAAGTACCTGGCTCAGCACGCGGGCCGGGTGTTCACCCGCGCGCAGCTGCTGCAGGAGGTCTGGGGTTACGACTTCTTCGGCGGCACCCGCACCGTGGACGTGCACGTGCGGCGGCTGCGGGCCAAGCTCGGCCCCGAGTACGAATCGTTGATCGGCACCGTCCGCAACGTCGGATACAAGGCCGTTCGCCCCGCCCGCGGCCGCCCGCCCGCACCGGACTCCGACCTCGGTGACGACCTCGACGACATCGATGCCTACGACGACGAGCCGGCGGGTCTGCCGGGCACGGTGGGCGACCCGCTTCGCGCGCAGTGACCGAAAGCCGTTGGCGGACAGCTCTTTCGGATGACGAACAACGTCGCATCCTGGCTCTGCTGGAAGCCGTGACAGAGCACGACGGGACGCCCCCGGTTGGTGACCAGGTGCTGCGGGCGCTCTCCGGCGACCGGACCAGGCATCTGGTCGCCGAGCAGGACGACGGTCTCGTCGGCTACCTAAATCTCACCCCGGCGACCGACGATGCTCCCGCCATGGCCGAGGCGGCCGTCCGCCCCGACGCCCGCCGACGGGGAATCGGTTCGGCGCTCATCCGGGCCGGGCTCGCCGAGGGCGGGGCCCAGGCCAGGGTGTGGGCTCACGGCAATCTCGAACCTGCGCGGGCCACGGCCGCCGCGCTCGACCTGGTCGCTGCCCGCGAGCTGCTCCAGATGCGCCGGCCACTCGACGGTCTCCCATCCACGCAGCTGCCCGCCGACGTTGCGCTGCGGACCTATGTGGGGCCCAGCGACGACGCCGAACTGCTGCGGGTCAACAACGCCGCCTTCTCCTGGCACCCCGAGCAGGGCGGCTGGACCGAGGCGGAGATCGCCGAGCGGCGCGCGGAGCCCTGGTTCGACGCCGACGGGCTGTTCTTGGCCTTCGACGCCACCACCGGGCAATTGCTGGGCTTCCACTGGACCAAGATTCACGGCCCCTCCCTCGGCGAGGTCTACGTCGTCGGCGTCGACCCGAGCGCGCAGGGCCGCGGACTCGGCAAGGCCCTGACCCTGGTCGGTCTGCACCACCTCGCGGCGCGCCTCGGGCCCGACGCCGCTGTCAGTCTTTACGTCGAGGCAGATAACTCTGCCGCCATGAAGACGTATGAACGCCTGGGTTTCGAAGTGTTCATCGCGGACGTGGCGTACACCCGCCGTTAGCCCCTCAGCTGTGAAATCGCTGAGGCTGTTCACCGCTCGTTCATCTTTCGTCAGCGATCCGTCCACTAGCGCCGCATACGTTGCCGTGGAGTCCTGAGGCAGACGAATCGAAAGTGGGATCAGTGAAGCTCAATCGCTTTGGCAAGGTGCTCGGCACCCCGGCAATCACGCTGTTGTCGGTGGCGGCCGTCGCCACGATGACCATGACCGCGTGCGGCAGCGACAACAACTCCGGAACGTCTTCGAGCAGCGCCTCGGGGTCCTCCTCCTCGTCGGCCGCCGCGGACTGTGGCGGCAAGAACGCGCTCACCGCCGAGGGCTCGACCGCTCAGCAGAACGCCATCGCCGAGTTCAACAAGGCGTGGGGCCAGGTCTGCGCGGGCAAGGCACTGTCCTACAACCCGACCGGCTCGGGTGCGGGTGTCACGCAGTTCATCGCCAAGCAGGTGGACTTCGCCGGCTCCGATTCGGCTCTCTCCGCCGATCAGACCGCCCCGGCCGCCGCACGCTGTGGCGGCAACCCGGCGTGGAACCTGCCGCTGGTGTTCGGCCCCGTCGCGATGGCCTACAACCTCGAGGGCGTCGACAAGCTCGTCGTCAACGCCGACGTGCTCGCCAAGATCTTCACCGGTGCGATCACCACGTGGAACGACCCGGCAATCGCCGCCCTCAACAGCGGCGCCACCCTCCCCGACACCAAGATCACGCCGATCTACCGGTCGGACTCGTCGGGCACCACCGACAACTTCCAGAAGTACCTGACCGCCGCTGCCCCGCAGACGTGGACCAAGGGTGCGGGCAAGGAATTCCAGGGCGGTGCCGGCGAAGGCGCTCAGAAGTCCTCCGGCGTCGTGCAGGCCGTCCAGGCCACCCCTGGCGCGATCGGCTACGTCGAGAAGAGCCCGGCCAAGGCGGCGAACCTTCCGTTCGCCCAGATCGACAGCGGCGCCGGCCCCGTCGAGTTGACCGACGAGACGACCGCCAAGGCAGTCGGCGACGCCAAGTTCAAGGCCGAGGGCATGGACCTGACGCTCGATCTGAACGCGCTGTACGCGTCCAAGGAAGCCGGCGCCTACCCGCTGATGCTGGCCACCTACGAGATCGTGTGCTCCAAGGGCTACGACGCCGACACCGCCGCTGCGGTGAAGTCGTTCCTCTCGGTGGCTGCCAACCAGGGCCAGGCCAACCTCTCGGCCGCCGGCTTCGTTCCGCTGCCCGACTCCTTCAAGCAGCGCCTGCTCAAGTCCGTCGACGCAATTGCATAGTTGGCTGGCGTACCGCCACCAACGCGGTGAGGATGGGTTCTGGAACCGATGACCGACAACGGGATGACAGTGACGACACCGAACCCAACCGGTGCGGGATCGGGTGAAGTAATCGCTTCGCCCGTCCCGACTCCGGAGCCCATCTCCACCAACCCCTCGCGGGGGGCGAAGGTACGTCTGGGTGACCGCATCTTCGGCGGACTCGCCGAGGGCGCGGGCATCCTGATCGTCGTCCTGATTGCGGCGATCGGGGTCTTCCTCCTGTGGCGCGCGGTGCCCGCACTCAACCGCAACGAGGCGAACTTCTTCACCTACGGCGGCAACTGGGTCACCACGAACACGGCGTCGATGAAGTTCGGCATCCTCGACCTGCTCCAGGTCACCGTGTTCGTCTCGTTGTTCGCCCTGGTGCTGGCGATGCCGGTGGCGCTCGGCATCGCCATCTTCCTCACCCAGTACTCGCCTCGTCGGCTGGCGGGACCGCTCGGCTACGTCGTCGACCTGCTGGCGGCCGTGCCGTCGATCGTCTACGGCGTGTGGGGTCTGTACGTCCTGGCGCCGGTGCTCAAGCCGTTCGCGCTGTGGCTCAACCAGAACTTGGACTGGCTATTCCTGTTCAAGACGGGCAACGCCTCGGTGGCTGGTGGCGGCACCATCTTCACGGCGGGCATCGTGCTGGCGGTGATGATCCTGCCGATCATCACCGCGGTGGCCCGCGAGGTGTTCGTCCAGACGCCACGCGGCCAGATCGAGGCCGCTCTCGCGCTGGGCGCCACGCGGTGGGAGGTCGTCCGGACGACGGTGCTGCCGTTCGGGCTCTCCGGTTACATCAGCGGCGCGATGCTCGGCCTGGGTCGTGCGCTCGGTGAGACCATCGCGCTGCTGATCATCCTGCGTGGCACGCAGTCCGCGTTCGGGTGGTCGCTGTTCGACGGTGGATACACCTTCGCCAGCAAGATCGCCTCTGCCGCCAGCGAGTTCAACGATCAGTACAAGGCGGGTGCCTACATTGCCGCCGGCCTGGTGCTGTTCATCCTCACGTTCGTGGTGAACTCGGCGGCCCGCGCCGCGGTCGCCGGAAGGGGCGCAAAGTCATGACGGCCACACTCGACCAACCGGTCAAGGCGCCGACGTTCCAGGGCGTCAGCGCCCGCCGAAAGCTGACCAACAGCGTTGCCACCGTTCTGGTCTCGGCCTCGGTGCTGATCGCGTTGATTCCCTTGATCTGGGTGCTGTACTCGGTCATCAGCAAGGGCCTCGCCGCGGTCACCTCCCCGGTGTGGTTCACCAACTCGCAGGCCGGGACGACGGCGTTCTCCCCTGGCGGCGGCGTCTACCACGCGATCATGGGCACGCTGCTGCAGGGGCTGGTGTGCTCGCTCATCTCGATCCCGATCGGCGTGATGGTCGCGGTCTACCTCGTCGAGTACGGCGGCGGTACCCGACTCGGCAAGATCACCACCTTCATGGTCGACATCCTCACCGGTGTGCCCTCGATCGTGGCCGCGCTGTTCATCTACGCGCTCTGGGTGGCCACGCTGGGCTTCGAGCGTTCGGGCTTCGCGGTCTCGCTGGCCTTGGTGCTGTTGATGATTCCGGTCATCGTGCGGGCCACCGAGGAGATGCTGCGGATCGTGCCGATGGATCTGCGCGAGGCGAGTTACGCGCTCGGCGTGCCGAAGTGGAAGACCATCGTGCGCATCGTCATCCCGACCGCATTGTCGGGCATCGTCACCGGCGTCATGCTGGCGCTGGCCCGGGTGATGGGTGAGACGGCCCCGCTGCTGATCCTGGTCGGCTATGCGGCGTCCATCAACTTCGACATGTTCGGCGGCTTCATGGGCTCGCTACCCGGCATGATGTACGACCAGATCTCGGCCGGTGCCGGCGCGAGCCCGATTCCCACCGATCGCCTGTGGGGTGCCGCACTGACGTTGGTGCTGCTGATCGCCATCCTCAACGTCGCGGCGCGCGTCGTCTCGAAGATCTTTTCCCCCAAGAAGATTTAGTCATTTAGCAGAAGCGGAGCTTCCCGTGGCCAAGCGCCTCGATCTCAAAGACGTCAACATCTACTACGGGTCGTTCCATGCGGTGGCCGACGTCGCGCTGTCGGTGCAGCCGCGCAGCGTGACGGCGTTCATCGGCCCGTCGGGCTGCGGCAAGTCCACCGTCCTGCGCACGCTCAACCGCATGCACGAGGTGATCCCCGGCGCTCGCGTCGAGGGCTCGGTGCTACTCGACGGCGAAGACATCTACGGTGCCGGGGTCGATCCGGTCGGCGTTCGCAAGACCATCGGCATGGTGTTCCAGCGGCCGAACCCGTTCCCCACCATGTCGATTCGTGACAACGTGGTCGCCGGGTTGAAATTGCAGGGCCGGCAGAGCAAGAAGACCCTCGACGAAGTCGCCGAGCGCTCGCTCAAGGGTGCCAACCTGTGGAACGAGGTCAAGGACCGGCTGGACAAGCCGGGTGGCGGCCTGTCCGGTGGTCAGCAGCAGCGACTGTGCATCGCCCGGGCCATCGCGGTGCAGCCCGACGTCCTGCTGATGGACGAGCCCTGCTCGGCGCTCGACCCCATCTCCACGTTGGCGATCGAGGATCTCATCGCCGAGTTGAAGCAGGACTTCACCATCGTCATCGTCACCCACAATATGCAGCAGGCGGCTCGCGTCAGCGATCAGACGGCGTTCTTCAATCTGGAGGCGACGGGCAAGCCGGGCCGGCTCATCGAGATCGACGACACCGAGAAGATCTTCTCCAACCCGACCCAGAAGGCCACCGAGGACTACATCTCGGGCCGCTTCGGCTAGGGAGTCAGCACCACCCGGGTTCCCGACGGCTCGGGTGACGTCCACGCCTCGGCGACGTCGGCCAGCGGACGGGCCTGGGTGCGCAGCTGCAGTGCGCCGCTGGCCACCATGTCGAAGAGCCGGGGGAGTGCCTCGGTGCGGGCACGGGCCATCACCTCCGGTGGCACACTGCCGATTCCGATGCCGGACAACGTAATTGCGGTTCCGCGCAGGGCGCCTGCTGGCAGGGTGATCGTCGGCCCAGCCATCGAGCCGATCTGGACGAAGCGCGTCGCGTGGAAGTGTGTCGAGGGATGACTCTCGACCAGCCCGGTGAGGGCCGCTTCGGCCGGCGCGCCCCACAGGTAGTCCAGTACCGCGTCGAATGGTCGCTCGGTGTGCAAGGCGGCCACTCGGGCACCCAGATCCTCGGTGGTCATGGCGATCGCATCGTCGGCGCCGACCGTGCGCAACCAGTCGAGCCGGCCGGTGTCGCGGCCCGCGACGACGACTCGTCCCGCCCCGAACTCGGCCTTGGCCAGCTGGGCGGCCATCGAGCCGGTCACGCCGGTGGCCCCAAGTACCAGGACGTGGGCACCCGGTTGCAGGGCGGCGCCGTAGTTCAGTGACATCCACGCCGACATGCCGGGGTTCGGGATGGCCGCGGCACTCACCGAATCGACGTGCTCGGGTACCTCGATCCCGCCCGCGGGGTCGACGAGGGCCCGTTCGGCCATCATCCCGTACGGTGCCAGCGCGCCGGTGTAGATGCGTCTGCCGTCGTCCAGCCTGGCCACGCCGTCGAATCCGGGAATGGCCGGCAGCTGAATCTCCTTGCTGGCGTAGTGTCTTCCCGACATCAACCCGCGGGTCAGATTGGTCACCGCGGATGCCTCGACGGAGGCGATCACGGCCCCGTCTCGGGCCAATGGCTCGGGCCGGTCGGTGTAGATCGGGGTCTGGCCGAACTGTTCGACCACGGCTGCCTTCATCGTGCGCTCCCATGTTTCTACGGAAATGGTTTCTATAGAAACAATGTACGAGCCCGCGTCGTCGATGGCAAGATGGTTTCCATGAAAACCAAGTCGGCGCTGATAGCGGACATCGATCGCCTGGTCGGCGCCGTCGGGGACAAGTTCGGCATCGAGATGGGTGGCGCCGGTGAGGGTGATGCCGAGCGTGAGTTCATCGCCGAGCGCTGCCCGCCGCGAGTGGCGGCCGCGGTCCATGCACTACCGGCGCTGTCGATGCACCTGCTCGACGCCATCGCCGACGGTCCGACCGGCCTAATCGGCCTGGCGGCGCGGTCGGGACGGCTCAAGGGCACGGTTTCCAAGCACGTGCAACGCCTGGTGGAGGCGAACCTGGTAGTGCGCTCGCCGGTGCCCGGCAATCGCAAGGAGATTCAGCTGGCCCTCACCGCGGACGGCGAACGGGTGGTCGCCGCGCACCGCGAACTGCACGACGAGATGGCACTCGGCCTGCAGGACTTCCTGCGCGACTATGCCGTCGCGGACCTTCGGGTGATCGAGACGGTGCTGAGAGACCTGCTCGCGGCCAAGCGCGTTGGCGTCCGGTTGTCCCGCTAGGAGGCGGAGATGACTTCGTCGTCGGGAAAGCTGCCGGTGACCTGGAAGATCACCCGTCGCGCCACCTCGACGGCATGGTCGGCGAACCGCTCGTAGTAGCGGCTCAGCAGCGTGACGTCGACGGCTGCGGTGACGCCGTGCTTCCACTCGCGATCCATCAGCACCGAGAACAGGTGCCGGTGGAGGTCATCCATCGCGTCGTCCTCTTCGCGGATGCGCGCTGCCTTCTCCGGATCCCTGGTGGCCAGCACCTCACGCGCACTGTTGCCGAGATCGACTGCGACCCTTCCCATTTCGGCGAAGTAGCCGTTGACTTCCTCGGGCAGGGCGTGCTGCGGGTGACGACGGCGAGCGATCTTGGCGACGTGCAGTGCCAACGCGCCCATCCGGTCGACGTCGGCGACGATCTGAATGGAGCTGACGATGGCGCGCAGGTCCCCGGCGACGGGAGCCTGCAGCGCCAGCAGTACGAAGGCGGCTTCCTCGGCGCGCAAGCTTGCGGCAGCGATGTGTTCGTGGTCGGAGATGACTTGCTCGGCCAGTACCAGATCGGCCTGCAAGAGGGCCTGGGTCGCGCGCTCCATGGCAACGCCGGCAAGGCCGCACATGTCAGCGAGCTGGTCTGTCAGGGCAGCCAGTTGCTCGTGGTAGGCGGTACGCATGTCCCAAGACTACGGGCTGGTGACCTCGATCGTCACGATCACGCGGGTGAACGAAAGGTGAATGCCACCTGCCGTGACGCCGACCCGGCGGCGGTCACTCGCAGGTGGTGTCGGCGGCGTTGGTGACCGTCAGATCCTCTGGCAAATGCGTGGTCGTCCCGCTGCGGTCGTGTACCACGTGGACCTGCACCGAGGAGCCGCTGGGCGAGGGTGGGTTGACCTTGCTGAAGTCCGAGCCGAGCACCACCCGGATGACGTTGCCCATGCCGGAGACCCGTTCGATGGACGGGACGCCGGGATTGGCGAACGACGAAGCCACGGTCGCGGCGGCCTGCTCGTTGCCCTCCGAGAAGAAGACCGTCGTGGAGCCCAGCGGTCCCGGATAGTCGTCCGGCGTGTCCACGTTGAAGCCGTGCTGCGCGAGCTCGGTGGCGGCGGTCGACGCCAGCCCGTTCGCCCCGGTCGAGTTGGATACCCGCACGGTGATGTCACCGGGACTGGTGGTGACCGCGTCGACGAGCTCGCCGTTGGCGTCCGGCGCAGCCGGGGCCGCGCTGGCGGCCTCGGGCGTCTGCGGCACCGGCGTGTTGTCGGCGTTGCGCTCCTCGGGCAGGGGATCGTCGTTGATGATCGCGTCGAACAGTGCACGCATGTCGTCGGCGCGGGGGACCTCGTTGCCGTACTCGTCGGCATAACCCACCGTCGGCACGGTGACGAACGTGATGCGCCCGGCGTTCACGCCCTGCACCGACTGGCCGAGGTCGACGAGATCCTTGGTCTGGATGTTGTCGACGTAGCTGTCGTTGATGAACAGGTTCACGACGTCGTTGAGTTTGTTGAGCGAGAAGAACGTGTCCTTGGAGATCAGCGAGCGCAACAGCGACGACAGGAACAGCTGCTGGCGCCTGATGCGGCCGTAGTCACCGTTGGTCTCGGTGGTGACCTGCCTGGCGCGCACGTACTGCAGGGCGGTGTGCCCGTCGACGATTTGCCTTCCCGCATTGGCCAGCACCGTGCCGAGCTCGTAGTCCTCCAGGGGCGTGGTGCTGCATACCTCGACGCCGCCCAGGGCGTCGACCATCTTGGCGAAGCCGTTGAAGTCGACGGCCATGAAACGGTTGACCGACAGGCCGGACAGCTTCTGGATGACCTTGACCAGGCACTTGGGGCCGCCGACGGCGTAGGCAGAGTTCAGCTTGGTCTCGGTGTAGACCTTGTCCATGCCGTAGACGGGGGAGTCGGGGTCGGTGGCCGGTCCGTAGGCGAAGGTGGTCGGGTCCCAGTGCTCGCACTGCATCGGCGTGATCGACAGATCACGGGGGAACGACACGGCCACGACGCGTTTCCGGTTCGCCGGGATGTTGACGAGCATGATCGTGTCCGACCGCGCACCCGCTGCGTCGTCCGTCGTACCCGCGCCCATGTCGGCGTTCTGACCGAGGCGGCTGTCGGTGCCGACGATGAGGAAGTTCTCGTCGCCGAACTGGGCGCCGGGATCGACGATGTCGCGCGAGTTGGGGTCGAGCGCGGCCACCTTGTTGAGGCTGTTGTTCTTGGACGTCTGCCACTGCCAGGCGGCGCCGGTCGAGGCCAGGGCGAAGACGGCGATGAGTGCTGCCGCAACGCGGCCCATCACCATGGCCGTCCGGCGGCCGCGGCGCGGGGCGGCCGGCACCGGCTCGGGGTCGGCGCCCACCCTCTCAGGCAGTGCCAGCTCCTTGCTCAACCCGGTCAGGACGGGGAGCTCCGAGGCGTGCGCGGGCACGACGGGAATGACTTCGGTGTCGGGTTCGGGTGCGGGCTTCTCGCGCCGGCGGGGCAGCTCCCCGGAGGATCCGGCGATCTTGGCGATCAGATCGGCGACGGTGACCCCGTCGGTGTGGTTGCCGGTGGGAGCCTCGGAGGCGTCCTCGTCGGCGGTGGGCGCGGGCTGGTCGCCGGGTGCCGGGCCGGAGACCGGGACATCGGTCGAAGCTCGTGCCCGTTCCCACGGCGCGGCGCCTAGCGCTGGTCGTGACGATCGGGTAAGCCAATGGTTGTCGGGCGTGGACGTGCCGTCGGGGCTGGATTCGGAGTCGTCGTCGGGTGTCCCCGGTGAACGGCGACCGGGGGCGGCGTTGTCGCCGTCACTCATGTCCTACCGGCCTCCGACTGTCGGGAACGCCGCGCCCACGCGCGCCTGGGATCTTCGATGCTGCTTGTTCTTGTAGCAGCACGTCACGAACTCCGCCAGTCGGAGCCCGTCGTAGTGGTCTCTCATCGTACTGAGACAACCCCAGTCGGAGCCAGTCCGCGCGAGCGTCAGTGCAGTCTCGATGACGTCTCGACACCGTCTCCGAACCGTGACGAGTTAGCCACCAGAATGCATGACGTCCGCTCCCGCGGGCACCGTGCAATCGTCGGGATCATTCAGCCATCCCTCGGGCAGAGTGACCGAGCCCGGCGAGCCCTGCCTCCCTCGCGGGCCCTCGGCCGCCGCGGGGAACGGCACGTCGGGGTCCAGCTGCGACAGCAGGTCGTCGAGTTCGGCGAGCGTCTTGACCAGCGCCAGCGCCCGTCGCAGCTCGGCTCCGGCGGGGAATCCGTGCAGGTACCAGGCGACGTGCTTGCGAATGTCGCGCATGCCCTTGTCCTCGCCGAAGTGGTCGGCCAGCAGCTCTCCGTGGCGCCGCGCGATGGCGGCCACCTCACCCAGCGTCGGGGGCGTGGGGCAGGGGTTGCCGGTGAACGCGGCGGAGAGTTCGGCGAACAACCACGGACGCCCGAGACATCCGCGTCCGATGACCACGCCGTCGCAGCCGGTGACGTTCATCATCTCGATCGCGTCACCGGCGTCGAAGATGTCGCCGTTGCCCAACACCGGGACGCTGGTGACGTGCTGCTTGAGCTCGGCGATGCGGCTCCAGTCGGCGCTGCCCGAGTAGCGCTGCGCAGCGGTACGGGCGTGTAGGGCGACAGCCGCCGCGCCCTCCTCGGCGGCGATCCGGCCGGCGTCTAGGTGGGTGTGGTGCTCGTCGTCGATGCCGATCCGGAACTTGACGGTGACGGGAATGCCGGTGCCCGCGGTGGCGCGGACGGCGGCCGCCACGATCTGGCCGAACAACTTGCGCTTGTACGGCAGCGCCGCACCGCCACCGCGCCTGGTCACCTTGGGAACGGGGCAACCGAAGTTCATGTCGATGTGGTCGGCCAGGTCCTCGTCGACGATCATCTTCGCCGCGGCGTAGGTGGTGGCCGGATCCACGGTGTAGAGCTGCAGCGAGCGAGGTGACTCGTCGGGCCCGAACGTGGTCATGTGCAGCGTGGCCTCGTTGCGCTCGACGAGCGCGCGGGCGGTCACCATCTCGCACACGTAGAGCCCGCTGACGGTGCCGGCGCGGGCCAGTTCGAGTTCTCGGCACAGGGTGCGGAACGCGACGTTGGTGACGCCGGCCATCGGGGCGAGCACCACCGGACTGCGCAGCTCGAAGGGCCCGATGCGCAGCACTCGCCGATCCGCCGCGCCAGCTGTGCCTGGCGCGGCGGATTCGACGTGCCGAGCTGGGGCTAGGACGCTGCCGATGATGACACCAGCAGGTTCTTCATGGCCTTCTTCTCGGCCATCTTCTGCTCGCGCTCGAGGCGGCGCTCCTTGGCGACCTCGAACTTCTGGCACGTGTCCTCGAGCTCTTCGACGAGCTTTCCGAGGTCGTCGCGCATCTCGGCGGCCTCGCCGGTGAAGTCCTCGCGCTCGAAGATGCGCCACTTCTTCAGCACCGGCATCACGACGTCGTCGAGGTGGATGCGCGGGTCGTAGACGCCGCCGACGGCGATGACCACGGCCTTGCGACGGAACTCGGGCACGGTGTACCCGGGCATCTTGAAGTTGCGCAGCACCCGGTGCAGCGACTTCATCGCCTGGTTGGGCGCGAAGTCCAGGCCGGCGGCGCTGACGTCGCGGTAGAAGATCATGTGCAGGTTCTCGTCGGCCGACACGCGCTGCAGCAGCTGGTCGGCGACGGTCTCGTTGCATGCCTTGCCGGTGTTGCGGTGCGACACGCGGGTGGCCAGCTCCTGGAACGTCACGTAGATGACGGAGTCGAACAGGCTCTCGGCGAACATGTCACCCTGCTGGCCCTGGCCCGGGCTGAAGCCGCGGGTGACCTGCTCGAGGCGCAGCTCCTCGAGCTCGATGGGGTCGATGGCGCGGGTGACGACGAGGTAGTCCCGCAGGGCGATGCCGTGCCGGTTCTCCTCCGCCGTCCAGCGGTTGACCCAGTAGCCCCACGGGCCGTCCATGCTGAAGTTCATCGCGATCTCGCGGTGATACGACGGCAGGTTGTCCTCGGTGAGGAGGTTCTGCAGCATCGACACCTGGGCGACCTCGGAGAGCTTGGACTGTTCGGGATCCCAGTCCTGACCGCCGAGTGCGTAGTAGTTCTTGCCGTCCGACCATGGGATGTAGTCGTGCGGATTCCAGTCCTTGCGCATCCGCATGTGTCGGTTGATGTTCTGCTCCACGACCGGTTCGAGTTCGTGTAGCAGCTGCAGGTCGGTCAACTCGCTCGACATGGCTAGTCCTCCTCGTGCGGTGAAGCCTCGCAGTTATCTGTTCCCGTTGGTTGCACGAAATATATCTGTGTCTCGCGGTGACATCAAGTTCTCCCCTCCGGGAGTGTCGCGCTCGTCAGGGTCATTCGCCTCACAGGAAACCGCGAGGAAAGGGTAGTATCGGCCGCACCGTAAACCCTCCTTGGCTAACCCCCTTCGCCGGCGTTGCGCCCAAGCGATGACGAAAGGCTCCTCACCAGTGAAGAAGATCCTCGTTGCCGGCGCCGGTGTTCTTGGCGCTTCCGCGGTGGCCATCGCCCTTGGCGGAGGAATCGCGTCGGCTGATGACGGCGTCGTCGGGCAAACCTACAAGGATGCCAAGGCCGCGCTGAGCCAACAGGGTAAGACGCCGGTCGTCGCCACCACCGTTGGGGATCGCAAGGATTGGGACAGCTGCATCGTGACGAGCGCCACGCCCGCGGCTGGCCTCGACGGGTTCGGCAACCAGTCCGGCGGCAAGGTCAACGTCAACCTGAACTGCTACGCGAAGTACTCGACCGCGCTGTGGCCGGGATTCTCGCTGCAAAGCCCCGAGGGGCAGAAGATCTACCAGGCCGATCTGGCAGCAAAGCAGCAGCAGGAAGCCCAGCAGGCCGCCGCCGCGCAGCAGGCCGAGGACGGGCAACTCGCTGCCACCGACGCTCAGCAGGCCGGCGAGTAAACCCCGCGTTACCCCTAGCTCTTCGCTCACTGAGCAGCTGCCACGAGTGTGCTGCGTAGTCGATGGCCCAGCGGTACTATCCCGCGAGCAAGCCATTGTGACTCCGCGGACAGGTAGGGCTATTACGTGAAGAAGCTCATCGTTGTTGGTTCCGGCGCCATTGGCGCGCTGGCCGTCTCGGCGCTGCTCGGCGGCGCCGTCGCGTCCGCGGACGATTACGCCGGCCAGAAGTATTCCGATGCGTCTGCAGCGGCGAGCAAGTCCAACCAGACCGTCGTCGTGGCGGCCCGGTTCGGCGACAAGCTCAGCCAGGACGACTGCATCGTCGAACGCTCGCAGAACGCGCCCTTCGCCAGCGCGAACGACGGTTCCCACGTCTCCAACACCGTGCAGTTCTACTTGAACTGCAACGGCGGGTACGCCACGGCCACCTCGCCGGGTGCGTCGGTCGGCAGCGAGGAGGGCCGGACGGCCAAGGCCGCCGCCGACGCGGCTGCGGCCCAGGCCGCTGCCCAGCAGAACGAGGCCGATCAGCTCGCCGGCACCGACCAGACGCCCGGCGCGCCAAAGGCGTAGCTAGTGGCTTGACACCCGCCCGAGCAGCATGTCGACGCAATAGTCGATGAACTGCTCACGGGTGGCCGCCAGTCTGCCGTCGAGGTAGGCCGTGAACAGCGCCGTCAACGCGCCGACCAGACCCGTCGCCGCCATTGCCTGAGTGACGGGGTCGGTGATGCGTGTCAGCTTGTGCTGCAGCAGCTCGATGAAGCTGGGCATCCACTCGGCGCCGGACTTGGTCAGGACCGGTTCGCGCTCGGGTGCGATCAGCAGGACGCGTCCGCGTACCGGATCGTCGACCATCAGGGCGACGAACCTCTCGACGGCATCCCGCGGCGTCGTCGAGGACGTCAGCGCCGTCATCGCGGTGCTGCACACGTGGTCGTAGACGGCGCGGACGAACTCGTCCCTGTCGTCGAAGCTCTCGTAGAAGTAGCGCTCGGTGAGTCCGGCGACCCGACACACGCCGCGCACGGTCAGCGCCGAACCGTCCTGTCCGCCAAGGAGGTTCACTCCAGCCGCGATGAGTTCGTCGCGTCTGAGCGTCTGGCGATCCTGCAGGGGCACGCCTGTCCAGCGGCCCCGTCGTTGACCGGAAGGCACTTCGCTCCTAAGCTCTGTTGACAACGTTCGTAGTCAGAAATGTTCGTCGGTCCCCAGGGAAGGTCACCAGTGACTCAAGATACGTCCGAGGCGTGTCCGGTGACCAGCGGAGCGCAGCCGCTGGCCGCCGCGAGCCAGGAGCCGGGCGAGCGGATGATCGACTCCGGCTGCCCCGTGGCACCTGGCGGGTACGACGCGCCACCGACTCCGCTTGGACCCGACTCGTTGACGTGGAAGTACTTCGGCGATTGGCGGGGGCTGCTGCAGGGGCCGTGGGCCGGGTCGATGCAGAACATGCATCCGCAGCTAGGCGCCGCGGTCGAGGAGCACTCCACGTTCTTCCGCGAACGCTGGCCGCGGCTGCTGCGGTCGCTGTACCCGATCGGGGGGGTCGTCTTCGACACCGATCGCGCACCGCGCACGGGCGCCGAGGTCCGGGAGTACCACACCGGCATCAAAGGCGTTGACGCGCAAGGCCGTCGGTATCACGCGCTCAACCCCGACGTCTTCTACTGGGCGCATTCCACGTTCTTCGTCGGGACCCTCATCGTGGCGGAGCGGTTGTGCGGCGGCATCACCGAGGCCGAGAAGCGTCAGCTGTTCGACGAGCACGTTCAGTGGTACCGCATGTACGGGATGAGCATGCGTCCGGTGCCGAAGACCTGGGAGGACTTTCAGGAGTACTGGCGCCACATGTGCACCGAGGTACTGGAGGACAACTTCGCCGCGAGGGCCGTGTTGGATCTGTCCGAGCTGCCCAAGCCGCCGTGGGCCGAGAGGATGCCCGACTGGATGTGGCGCCTGCAGCGACGGATCGTGGCCCCGTTCTTCGTCTGGTTCACCGTGGGCCTGTACGACCCACCGATTCGGGACTTGATGGGCTATACGTGGTCCCGGCGTGACGAGTGGTTGCACCGGCGGCTCGGCCAGCTGGTCCACGTGGCATTCATGCTGCTGCCGCCGCGTCGCCGCATGCACCCGCGGGCCCGGGCCGGGTGGGATCGGGTCACCGGGCGCGCTTCCACCGACGCGCCGCTGCCCGAGACGCCGGCGCGCAACCTGCCGCCACTCGACGAGCGGGACAATCCGATGCACTACTGCCCCAAGGTCTGACGACGCGTCACTTCCCGCAGAGCCCGGCGGCCTTCTCCTCGGCGATGATCTGCTGCACGGGTTGCCCGAGATGGGCGGCGAAGTCGTCGGTGGCCTGCATGTTCCAGGCGCCGTCCTCGTAGACCATGAATCTCGAGCGTTCGACGCCATGGCTGACCATGCGGACGATGGCCTGCCCGTCCGGTTCGAGGTTGACGCCGGTGACCGCCAGGCGTGGTCCCGGCTTCTTGCAGGTCTGGTAGAAGGTGACGAAGTCGGCCTGGCTGATGCCCTCGCGGACGTCCTGGGCCATGTGTTCCCAGACTCCCGCGAAGTCGCCCGCGGTGAATCGGTCGATGTTCTCCTGGGCGGCGACGGTGGCCGCGCCCAGGGTGACGGGGGCACCGCCCTCGGTCGCGGTGGGGTAGGCCGCCGCGGTCCGCAGGACCGATGAGCCCGACGCGCCGTGCGAGGTGCCACAGGCCGCGCACGCCATCGACGCCAGAAGCGCTGCCAGGACTGCCACGACCAATCTCATGGCGGAAAGGGTAACCGCGATTTCGTCCGTAGGGCGGGCTACGGAGAACCCAGTCCAGGGGTATGAAAACTCGTGACCTCAAGGGGGTCGTGGTCGCGCCATCCCGTTCGTCGTCGGAGTCCTGCGCGTAAGCGGGGTCGATGACCATTGGGCCGCAACGTGATTCGTGTCGGTGGGCATGACGTGGACGTTGCGCGCCGAGGGCAGCGGCTCGGCGTGGACTCTCGCCGGTCTTGATTCCATGCTCGGTGCGGTCGTCGAGATGACGATGATTTCAACACCCGCTGGGCTGCGCGCTCGCCGTCGCAAATGTGACGGTGCCCTGAGACTCCGAGCCCACCTGCGCTATTGCCGTTACCGTCAATAGTCAAAGGAGGTTAGTCGGGAGGAGGTTGCCGGTGCGGATCGTCCCGCCCGGCGTCGACCATCGGTCGATCGACGCCATGACCGCCGCGGCCGGTCTGACCGGGCTGTCCCCGGACACGGGGGTGGCGGTCCAGAGCGCGGACGGCGAACTCGTGGCGGCTTCGTCGCAGGCCCAGCGCATCCTCGGTCTGTCGTTCGATCAGATGCGCGGGCGCACCTCCCAAGATCCGCGGTGGGCCGCCGTCGACGAGTTCGGCCGACCGATGTCGGGCGACCAGCATCCCGCGATGCGAGCGCTGCGCGCTGGCGTACCGGTCCGGCGCTCGATCATGGGCGTGCACCGGCCAGGTAGCGATGCGCCAGGCCGCTACGTCTGGATCGAGGTCACCGCAGTGCCCCTCGCCAGCACGGACGGGACTGCGCCCTGGGTGGTGGTGGCCTTCCGCCCGGTCCGGGGAGAGCGACTCCGCGCACTGGAGTTGGCCGATTCCGAACGCATCTTCCGGATGATCGCCGAGCACAGTTCGGACCTGGTCGCCTGGCAACTGCTCGCGGACTCCACCTTCCTGTGGGCATCGCCGGCTTCACGCACAGTACTGGGCATGAAGCCCGACGAGCTGATCGGCGTCCGCGACACCGACCTCGTTCATCCCGAGGACCTGGCCACCGTCGAGCAGTGGCGGCGGTCGATGATCGACAGCGGCGTCTCGCCGGGGCCACTGACGGTTCGGATGCGCTACGCCGACGGAGCCTACCGATGGATCGAAACGACCGCCGACGTGGTGACGGGCGCCGGGGGCACCGCACCCCAGATGATCACCACCCGGCGCGACGTCACCGACCGTGTCGTGGCCGAACGGGCCCGCGATTCCGCCGTGCGTCTGTTCGAGGCGGCGATGGAGCACTCCACCGTCGCGTTGGCGGTCCGTGCCGTCGACGGCCCGTTGGTGCGGGTGAATCCCGCACTGTGTCGGTTCCTCGGTCGCAGCGCCGACGAACTGGTGGGCCACCACCTTCACCAGTTCGCCGTCGACCCCGTCAGGGGACCGGCGCTGCTCGCCGTGGAAGCGGGCAGGTGCACTCACTACGAGAGCGAACAGCAGTTCCGCCGCTCCGATGGCACGACGGTGTGGTGCCTGCGGACGATCGTGGCGCTACCCGATGCCTCCGGCCGGTTCACCCATGTGATGGAGCAAATGCAAGACATCACCGCGCGCAAGGAAGTCGCCGCGCAGCTGGAGAAGGCGGCGTTGACCGATTCGCTGACCGGACTTCCGAATCGGACCGTTCTCGAAGCGCGCCTCACCCGGGCGCTGGCGTCGGCACGGCGAACCGGTACCGACGTCGGGGTGCTGTTCATCGATCTCGACGACTTCAAGAAGGTCAACGACACGTTCGGGCACGACGCGGGAGACGCGTTGCTGCGCGAGGTCGGCATCAGGCTGATGCGCATCGCCCGGCACACCGACACCGCCGTGCGCCTTGGCGGGGACGAGTTCGTGATCATTCACGAGAACCTGGCCGATGACGGCGAACTCGATGACGTCGCCGACGGCATCCGTGCCGTACTCGCCGAACCGTTCTGCATCGGCGGCCACGACATTCGCATCGTCGCCAGCGTCGGCACCGCGCGCGGCGCCCGGGTGACGGCCCGGGAACTCCTGTCGCGGGCCGATCAGGACATGTACCGGAGCAAGAGATCGGGGGATGGTCGGGTTCGGGCACCCACCCGGTCGCTGCTCGGGCCGTCGCACTCCGAAGTGGACCGGCCCGACGTCGCGTGGTGCCCCCACCAGGGCTCGAACCTGGGACCTGCGGATTACTGGGTATACCGACTCGACTGATCCCACTGTGACCTAAACCTGCTGATCAGGCAGGTTCTTGACGGCATCTCCGATAGCGTAGGTACCCGTCGATTCTCATCGGATCTCGGGTGTAAACGTCGAATAAGCGGTTGGCAACTACGCTTGTGTAGAAGCGGGTTTTCGACAAAGGGGGAACGTGGTCAACTTGAGTAGCCGACTAGAGCTCGTTCAAGAGGGCATCCAGAAATGCCAGACTGCGACGTCGAAAGTGGTGGACCTGAAATCGCACGCTGATCCAGACGTTCGCGAACTGGCGACCGCGATCCACTTCCTAGCATTTGGCGTACAGCAGATCGCGCTTGCGCTCGCCGACGAAGGTCGCGGCGACGACTTGCCCGTCCAGAGATCCAGCTAAGGGCGGCCCCGGACAGAGCTGTGAGTGCGCTCGCTGGCGACGCAGTCAAGTGTTACGCGGAGTAGATGGCCAGATTTCGTGATTGGGGTCCCACCACAGAACGTAGAAATCCTGACCGCCCTCAGCTAGAAATCCGTACAGGCGACGCTTGCCGCTGATCCGCAATCGCGCTATCTCGGTTTGATCATCAAGTTCGAGTTCGACCAGCCGAGAAATCGCGTCGACATTGGGAAGTTCCTGGGCCGGATATCGCTTGCCTTCTTCGCTGCCGGGGGCGAAAAGCTCTGCAACACTCATTGACTCAAACGATCGCAGCCGATTCAACAAGTCAGCATGGTGCTCGGATTCAATTGAACTCAGGCACCACGGACCACCAACATCAACGGCGTTGAACCGTACTCGCAAGCCACCATCGCTGCTGGGGGGCTCGAACGTTCGTGGCCTCGGAACCCACTTGGGGATCGCCGGCGCCTGTAGATGCGGCCTCGGTACGTGTTTCGGCACTAGTTGGGCGGGGGTACCGAAAGCAGGGCGTCGAAGAACTCCTGCATGCTGGCAAGGCCGATTTCCGCGTCACTGCGTCTTCCAGCTGGCGCCCCGCTGCGCGCCTCGATCCAGGGCGCCTCTGTGTGCGTCAGATTGCTCAGCTGATTGGCATCTAGATCCCCATAGGCCTGAAGGACGGCGTCGATCGTCTCTACTTCACTTGGCTTCAACGAGGCGGGATCGTAGGTACCAAGGGTGGCCTCCCCGAGGTGAAACAGCCCCCGGTGCATCCGATAGAGGTCCCGAACCACCGGCCCATTTGCCCATGCTTCGATAGCGGAGTCGTAGAGCGGTTCGCCGTCGAAAGCCAAGTGCCAGCCCTGCGAGTAGTACACCAGCTTCTGCAGCTTCATCGCCGACATGGGGGCGCGCTTGTGCAGGATGTAGCGCGCAACGTCGCGAACATCAGCCATTTTGGTCAACCCCCTATCAGAACCGAAATTCCGCCATCAGCCATCGATGTATACCTCCAACGTACGACATTGCACCCTGGATTCCGTGGTGGACCGCTTGTGTGCCCGGTAGGACTTCATCCTGCAGGCGTCCGAGCACCAGCGGCGTTCGCGGCCAGATGGCCGTTCCCGGACGTATTTCCCGCACCAACCGCACGGAATCATGACCACGCGCCAGGGCGTGGAACGTGCTCTCATCAGCGTCGAACCTTCCTAGTCGCTCCACAACGGGCGTGCGGTTGAAAACCCCCAGAGTCGTACGGAGCCCGAACCGCAGAGCCGTTTAGGCTTCCGCGCACCCCGGCGTGGGGGGTGGTAGGCCCGGGGGTCACAGCAGCCCTGGATGGCGCTCAGGCTGGCGTTGGACGCTCGGCCGGCGTGATGGACGCCGATCTTCTGCGCGTCCCTTGTGCTCGTTGCAGGCGCGGCATGCGGCGCGGAGGTTGGTCGGTTCGTCGGCGAGGTCGGGTCGTTCCGATATCGGGATGATGTGGTCGACGGTGTCGCCGTAGGAGGTGCAGATGCCGGTGACGTTGATCTGGCACTGGTAGTGGTCGCGTTGCTTGATCGTGGTGGCGAGTTTTTGGAAGGCGCGTGTGCCGGTGTGCTTGCTGGAGGCGGTGCGGTTGGCGAGGTCATTCCATCCGCTGTGTGGTGCTTGGGACATCGAGTGTCGTGTCTCCTGTTGGTGGGTGCGGCGGCGGGGCGCAGCTACGTGCTCGGGTCCGGGTATCAGTCGGTCCGTCGTGGCGCGTGCTTGCCGGCTAGAAAGGTTGCGAAACCGTCCGGTTTGACGCCCTTGGCCGCCGCTGGTCTATTCGGTGGTGGCGTCGGTGGGTGCGGTGTCGACGGCCGCGGTGATGGTGGCCCATCCGTGTTTCTGCCAGTGGGCTGCCGTATCGGCCGGGACGCCGTGGATGGTTCCGCCTCGTTGTTCTCCGTCGTGGTAGACGAGGTGGGGTTCGACGACCGTCACGGTGACGACGCCTGATGTGGTGGGGGTGGGCGCGGTGCGCTTGCGGGCGGGCATCAGGAGGTCGCGATCTTGACGATGGCCGCCGGGTTGGGGAAGCCGAAGCCCACCCGCAGGGTGGCTCGGATGGCGACTCGGTCGGAGGTGAAGAACACGCTGCGGTCCGATTCGACTTGTGCGTCCTGGCGGATGATGAAGTACGCGTAGTCCTTCGGGATGCCCCATACGACGTTGTTGGTGGTCGGCACACCGGGTGAGGTGAGCAGCGGGACGCCGAGGATCTGGCGTTGTCCGGGGACGGTCGGGTCGGGCCCGAGCAGTGGCACGTTCGACGATCCGGAGGTGTATTGCTTGACCTTGGCGAGGGTCTGCGCGGTGGCGGGGTTGGTGACCCAGGCGGTGATCTGGCCGTTGTGGGTGGCGCTGGTGTAGAGGGCATCGCTGAAGGCGTCGACGTTGGCGTAGGAGGTGCCGGCGGAGACGGTGGTGATGCCCGAGAGGCCGGCGAGACCGCCGGGTCCGTTGGTGGTGGTCGCGGCGAAGAGGGCGGCGTCGACCTTGCGGACGAGGTCGCGGACGATGCCTTGGCCGACGGCTTCGGCGGCTTGGGGGGTGGAGTCGTCGGCGAGTTCGCGGCTGATGACCGACAGGGCGGCGAGTTTGGACGGGGTGATGTCCAGTTCGTCCAATGTGGCGTCGGTGGCGGTGATCTCGGCACCTTCGGCGGTCCATGATGCGGCCGGGTCGGCGGTGACCAGGGGGACGCGGTAGGAGTGTGTGGAGATGGGGATCGGGGTCAGTACGTTGCCCGCGATGGACTGCGCGATGAGGGGCTGAATGACCAGTCCGCCGACCTGGGCGGGGGTGAGGATCGGCGCGAAGCCGGTGGTGGTTGATGCCATGAGTTACTCCAATGGTGAGCGCGCATGTTGTGCAACGGATTACGTGATGTTCCGCGTACTCACCTGGAGTTGGTGCGGCTGAGCCTCTGACTCGAGCGGTGGAGTTCGGTTCGGTCCTACCGTCTTTCCGAACTCCACCGTCCAGTCTACTGCCCTTTGACGACGGATTCCCAGCCCAACTTGCCTGGCGGTGCTGGCGCGTACTGGCCGAAGTTCTGGTGACGTGGTCCCTGCGTGCGCCCCAGGCGGGGGCGTTGTTCGATGAGTGCCCCTGCGGCGGCGAGGAGTTCGTCGTGGTTGAGGTTGCCGTCATCGTCGTAGAAGACGGTCACGTCAGCTTGTCCGATCTCCCAGAGATCGGCGGGGACGTCGAGCAGGTTGGCAACGGCGGCTTCGCATTCGCGTTTCTGATACCCCGTGAGGCGTTCCGATAGCGCGTCGCGTTCGGCGCGAAGCTCGTTGCGTTCGACGCGGTAGCGGGCGGCCTCGGAGTTCGGGGTCGGCTCACCCTCGGGCGCGGCGGGCGGTTTGTCGCCGTCGGTGGGTGCTGCGGTTTCGTCGGCAGCTTCGGGTGCGGTGGGTTCGGTCATGCTGATCGGTTCTCCTGTTGGGTTTCCAGTGCCAGCCATCGGCGTCGGCGAACGAGCGGTGACGGGAAGCTCACGCGGGTGGCGAGGTCGGCGGGGACCGCGTACCCCAGTGCGGTGAGCAACGTCCGTTCGGCGTCGGTGGCGGGGCGGGTGAAGTAGTCGACCGCGACGTCGATTGCGGCGTCGTAGTCGGTGGACCACTTCACGCCCACGGGGTGGAAGTCGGCATGCTGCGTCGAATCCTCGGCGCGCTGCAAGTCGTCGGGCAGCAGGGCGGTGAAGACCAACCAGCCCCGAGGGTCGGGCTGGGGCTGCTGCGGCGGCAGGGTGAGAGTCACTGCTCTGCCTCCCCGGTCTGTTCGCGGGTGGCGTCGAGCCAGATGGCGAGGCGTTCCTCCGGGTCAACGTCAAATTGGCGGAACGTGGCAAAGAGGAACCCGCACAACTGCAGTGCCACGCTGTAGGGGTCGCTGTTCTTCATGATGACTCCGGCACCGGTGTCATCGTCGCGGAGGAACGCCTGCGCTAGGAGAACGGCGTCCACCGAGGCCCGTTTGGTCAGCGGGTTGTCGGGGTTGCCGATCGGGGGATTGGTCATGGTGATGCCTTTCGGTGGTTGGTTGCGGGTCCAAAACCCGGGCTCGGGGAAGATGACACGGCGGGTAGTCATGCCGATGCCTTATTTGCTGACGAGCATCCGAGGTCGTGGCCTTGGGTGGCGGTGTGCCAGCCGCAGGTGTCGCAGCGACCGGGTCCGGTGGGGGCTCGATACTTACCGCGCGTGCGTTCGCGGGGTTCGCGCACCGGCTTGGCGTATGCCGGTCGCTGAGGCATCGATGCTGGTGACGGCTGGTTTATACCGGGTTCACCAGGTTCATCTGGGGAGTCGGTTTCAACCCGGTGCACCTGGTTAAGCCGGTGCACCTGGTTATTGTCTGCACCGGGTGCACCGGGATAACCGGGTGCACCGGGTTCAGAACGGCCTATGCCGAGCCGGTGCCAAACCTGGTCGAACTCGGTGCGGTGGTAGCCACGCGGTCCCCGCCCACCTGGGCGTGCTGAGGTGATCTTCGATGCTTGGGCGACCATCCGTCCGAGCCGTGTGTCGGTGAGTGGTTTGCCGTAGGAGCTGCCCGCGCCCCAATATTCGGGGTTGTGCAGTACCAGTTTGGAAACTAGATCCTTGGTCGGAACGAAGTCTTCCTCGGGCCAGATGGTGTGCAGATCGGTCATCAGCACCATGCCGGGGGGCAGGGTACGCAGGCCGGCTTCCTTCTCGTCGGCGTCCTCGTTCAGGCTGCGGGCAATGAGCTCGTCGGCGATAGCCGGCCATCGTCCTCCGGCGGCGACGGCGACCCGCTTGAGTGGGCGCCACTTCTCCTTTGCGCGCCCCACGCAAGACGCTGGCAAGTCGACGACCAAGCTTGCCATGTCTCCGCGAACACAGTCGGCGAAGCTGCAGATCTGATCGTGGAGTGCCTCGGCTTCGGGGTCGAGGACCTCCCAGTCGGAGTCCTCGATCGTGCCGTCGATGTCTGGCATGAGCAAGATGCGGATCGACCGGGACAAGGTGTCGTCGGGTAGACGAGGGCTGTTGCCTGCCATTGCGACAGGTGCGAACGTCGGCATCTCTCGGACCAGCCAGCCGCCACCCTTCTCTGGCACTAGGACCGGTCGAGTGGCACCTCGGCGGTAGCCGGAATTCAGAATGCCGATCAGGTCTTCCACACCGGGCTTGTTGGGTGAGAGGGAGCGGTCGACCTCGTCGATGAGGACGGTGCGGACGCCATGTTCCAGCATGCGGACCAGAAGTGCCGGGGAGGACAGTGATGCTGCCTGAACGGCTTTCCACGCCAGCCTGTTGAGGTGATCCAGGACCGTGGTCTTCCCCGAGCCGGGCATGGTGGAGTCAATCAGCAACCGCGGTGATGTGTAGAGCTCGACGGCGAGGTGTGTGCTGATGATCCACAGCGTGAGTAGCAGGAGATCGCGATCGTCGGGTACGGCGATGAAGCGGCGCAACCAGTTCCAGACGGAGTCGAGAATCTGGGCGCCGGGGGTGGCCGCCCCAGTTGGGGCGGCTACCGTCCGGTCTTGAGTCACGCGGTTTCCCACCTTTCGCTGATGTATCGGACCAGGGCGCGGTCCTCGGTGTTGTTCGCCCACAGCTCTTGCATCTCCTCGCGGCACGGGGCGGGCAGCAACCCGAGTGCCAGGAGGTGCTTGGCAGCGGTTCGGTATCCGCGGACGTAGGCGTTCACGCGACCTCCCTCGGGATGTAGACGCCGGCGGTTCGACGCCATTCCTGCCGTTTGACTCCGCGTGCAATGGATTGGCAGTCAACGGCTCCGGCGACGTCCTGAGACGCCTGGACCAACGCCTCCTGGTGGGCATCCTCGGCGACGGCCCACCAGACCCCGGCTTGCAGGACGGCGTCGGTCTTGGCCGGGTCGTCGTCGTCGAGATCGACCCACGGCAACGTTCCAGGCGTCGGCGAACTGCCTAACGCCGTTAGCACTTTCGATTCGACGTAGAGGTGCACCGGCCACCAGTCGAACCGAGTTCCGATGGAGCCGGTCACAGCGCCCTCCGGAGTCGGTCGAGTTCTACGAGTGCGGCGCTGACGCGGTCCAAGATCTCCGCTGCGCGGGCGCGACGGGCATCGTCGAGGTAACCGACCGCGTCGGAGATCTGGCAGGCGGCGGTGTCGAGATGTCCTCGGGCGTTGTCGATCTCCCAGCGGGCGGCGAACACTTGGTCGTCGGCTGCGGTCGTGGTTTTCACTGTTCACCGTCCAGGATGGCGACGGCGGCGAGCAGCGCGTTGGCGAGCTCGACTGCTTCCTGGGGCCTTATGCCTAGGCCGGCGGTATGCCATTCGTCATCGTTCATCGCACGCAGGGTGAGGCCGACCCACTTGCTGCTGTCGCCACACAGCTTCGCGCGCACCTGAATCTTGGCCGGATTGAGCGACTCTCCGTCGTTCTCTCCGAAGGTTCCTTGCCTGATTGCGATGTTTGCGAATTCGGAGCAGTAGTAGGAGGTGGCCCATGACCGGCCGATGACGTCGCGGTACGGCTCGGACCACGCGGGCCGGGGCATGGGAATGACCTTGGAGGCGTCGCCGCCGTGGTCGACGACGACATCCTTTTCGGTGAGTTCGATCCAGCGAGTGACCGCGGGTGACGGTGGGTCGAGTTCGACGGGAGCCAGTTCGGCCGATGACGCCACGACGGCGGTGTTGCTCTTCGGCTTGCGTGCAGTCATGATGGTGTTCCAATCAGTTGTGACATGCGGGTTGGTTTGGTGGTGCTAGAAACTGACGGCTCTGGGGATTGCGGCCCCGGAGCCGTCTTTTTTGGTGCGGTTCATGCCACGTCGTTGCCGACGAACTGCGCTTGCTCCCACTCGACGAGTTGGGAGAGCGAGTATCTGGCGTGTTTTCCGAAGATCGCGTAGGGCGGACCCTTCTTCCCGCTGGCCCACATCGCCAGGGTCTTGACGGGCACTCGTAGCCGCTGCGCGACCTCGGCTCGGGTGAGCCACTGCACTGGTGGTTCTGTCATTACGAATTCACCTCCTATCGCGACAGTCGTTGTTGAACAGAGGAATTGCAGACAGGGCTGCGCTACCGGCCCGGTCTCTCTATGTAGTTCTCAAACATCGACGAGCTGCCCCGGCGGGAGATTCGAGGGAATGCTGTCCGGCGCCCGATCGGCGTCTGACTTCCTCCTGCACTCGGATCTCGCCGACGTCGACTCTGTAAATCACAGAACCGATTCTGGCTTATCCATAGTCTGACTGGATTGTTCTCGTTCTGTCAAGACCGGACACGATTCCGGGTTTTCCGGAAGGCGAGCGGTAGTCTGACGGGGTGGACGTAACGGAGACGATCGGCACGAACATCGAGCGCGCCAGACGAACGCGAGAGATGACCGGGCGGGACCTATCGGCGCGATTGCGCGACCTGGGGGCGCCGATGTCGGTGGCCACGGTGTCGGAAGTGGAACGTGGAAAGAGGAAGGTGTCAGCGGCCGAGCTGCTGATTTTCTCAGTTGCTCTGAACACCAGCGTGATTGATCTTCTGACGCCCAACGACGGGAGCCAGTTGGAGATCGCCGAGAACATCGACCCGATTCCTTGGGCCTGGTTGGAGTCGTGGATCGGCGGGAACTCGCCGTGGCCGCCGCATCCGACCAATTCGGCCTACACCGAGCAGTTTTTCGAAACCGCGTCCGAGTGGCGGAAGTTGAAGCACCGCACCGACATGCGCCCCGAGATGCAGGAGCTGTCGGTACTTCGGTCGGCCGTTGCCGGAGCGATCGACGGGCCGAGTGAAATCAATCAGATCCGAGAGCCCGCACTGATGGCCGAGTATTTGCGGGACCAGCTCGACCGAGTCAACACTTACGTGAAGCTCTTGGCCGACCACATAGAGAAGAACGGCTATGGCGCGAGGTAGGCCGCCGCTGAGAATCGGCGAGCGCGGAAAGATCACCCGCACCAATCTGGGCGGCGGACTGTGGTTGGCGCGCTGCCGGTTCCGCGATGCTGATGGTGTTACACGCACGGTTGAGCGCCGGGGATCGTCGGGCAAGAATGACGACAACGGCCGCGCTGCCGAGGACCTACTCATTGAGTCACTGAAGGATCGAAGGCCCCCGGGAGTGTCGGGGGAGGTGTCGCTCGACACGAAGATTTCGGTGCTGATCGATCAGCACCTTGCTCTCCTCGAGGACGCCGGAAAGTCACCGGCCACACTGACCACATACCGAAGCGCGGCGCGCAAGCTGCTGAAGTTCTCGGAGTCTGTGCGAGTCGGGGAAGCCACGCCCGGACGGATGAACTCTGTCATCAGGTCAATGAAGAAGGCCCACGGCGCGAACATGGCCCGCCACGGTCGGACACTTTTGCGGGGAGCGCTCCAGATTGCCGTGCTCGACGATGTACTGGGCTCCAACCCAATTGCACAGGTGTCCCGAATCGAGTCCGACCGCCGGCCAAAGGGTGCGCCAGCCCTTGACGTCGATCAGCTACGCGCGCTCATTGCCAAGATCAGAGCCTCGGAGGAATGTCAGAAGGCGGACCTCGTCGACCCGATCATCATGCTCATTGCAACTGGCTTGAGGCGATCGGAACTTCTCGCACTTCTATGGGAGAACTACGACGAGAAGCGCGGCACGATCGTCGTGGCCGGGAAGGTGGTGCGGGTGCCGGGGGAGGGGCTGAGGCGGCTGGACAGTGGTAAGACTGTCTCCTCGGCGCGAACCGTTCCGCTCCCAGCCTTCGCGGTCGCCGTTCTTCAAGAACGGCGCGGCCGAGACTTCTGGGGTGAGCAGAAGATGATCTTCCCGTCGTCGGTCGGCACCAGCCGTGACCCCGACAACTTCAACAAGCAGTGGCGGAAAGTGCGGGGAGATCTCGGCGTCCCCGACGTCACCAGCCACAGTTTCAGGAAGTCGGTGGCGACGATGATCGACGACGCCGGCATGTCAGCTCGGGTGGGTGCTGACCAGTTGGGTCACTCCAGGGTGTCGATGACGATGGACACCTACATGCGTCGCGGGAAGATCCACAGCGAGGTTGCGGACCTCCTGGACCGGAATATTTCCGTCGAATAAACGTCGGTTAGATGGTCCTTTTGGTGCCCCCACCAGGGCTCGAACCTGGGACCTGCGGATTAAAAGTCCGTAGCTCTACCAACTGAGCTATAGGGGCGCGGACGATCAGGATACTTGCCCCGTGCCGCGCACTGGCACGGGAGCGGCCCATGGTGCAGGTTTGAGGAATTGGGGGTCCGTACCCTAAGCTATCGAAGCTCCCAGCGCGTGCGCGATGTGAGTACCCCGGAGTGATTCGGATTAGGCCCCCATCGTCTAGTGGCCTAGGACGCCGCCCTTTCACGGCGGTAGCACGGGTTCGAATCCCGTTGGGGGTACACGCAGCGCCCGCAAGGGAGTTGTAGAGCAAGGCCCTGTGGCGCAGTTGGTTAGCGCGCCGCCCTGTCACGGCGGAGGTCGCGGGTTCGAGTCCCGTCAGGGTCGCCATACGGCGACGCGAGATAGTCAGTGCCGTCCCGGCCAGGTAGCTCAGTTGGTACGAGCGTCCGCCTGAAAAGCGGAAGGTCGCCGGTTCGATCCCGGCCCTGGCCACCACGAGAAACGCATCGGGCGCCCGCGCGGCGGCCGTCGCATTCCATCCCGGGACCGGATGCACGCGCGATGTGCCGGCCGCACCGCGACGTGGCAACCGACCCGCCGGCGGGTAACTTACTCACATGGTGCGGCCCGCGCAGACGGCGCGTAGCGAGCGCACGCGCGAGGCGCTGCGGCAGGCTGCGCTGGTGCGGTTCCTCGCCCAGGGGGTCGAGGACACCTCCGCCGAACAGATCGCCGCCGACGCCGGGGTCTCCCTGCGCACCTTCTATCGCCACTTCACCTCGAAGCACGATCTGCTATTCGTCGACTACGACGCCGGCCTGGAGTGGTTCCGCAAGGCGCTCGCCGATCGCGGACCCGACGAGTCGCTGATCGACGCCGTGCACTCGGCGGTGATGGCCGCTCCGTGCGACGCCGAGGCCGTGCCCAAGATCGCCGAGTTGCGCGCCAGGGAACTCGACGCGGACCGCATCGTGCGCCACATCCGCCAGGTGGAGGCCGATTTCGCCGAGGCCGTCGAGGAGTACCTGATCCGCGAGCACGAACCGCAGCGCGGGACCGACGGCCGCCTGCGGGTGACCGTCACCGCCCGGTGCATCGCCGCTGCGGTGTTCGGGGCGATGGAGGTCTGGATGGTCGACGAGCAGCGGTCCCTCCCCGAGCTCGCCCGGCTGTGCCGAACGGCTTTGGAGACGGTCGCGACCGGCATCGGCGGCGAACACTAACTAAGTTTCGTCAATATTGACAAAACTCGGTCACCGTGTCAGCCTCGGGCGATGGCGCAGTACGACGCGATCGTCATCGGTGCGGGTCACAACGGGCTGGCTGCCGCGGCTCTCCTGCAGCGGGCCGGCCTGCACACGCTGTGTCTGGAGGCCAAGACCTACGCGGGTGGAATGGCTTCCACCGTGGAGCTATTCGACGGGTACCGGTTCGAGATCGCCGGCTCGCTGCAGTTCCCCACCTCGGCGCGCGTGAGCCACGAACTGGGGCTGGATGCGCTGCCGACCGTCGACCTCGACGTCATGTCGGTCTCGCTGCGGGGCATCGGTGACGAGCCCGTCGTCTACTACACCGACCCGCTGCGGTTGCTCAACCACCTGAACGACGTACACGGCGCCGAGGCGGTCAACGGCATGGCGGGGCTGATGGCCTGGAGTCAGGCGCCGACGCGTGCGCTCGGTCGGTTCGAGGCAGGCGTGCCCGCCAAGACGTTCGACGAGATGTTCGCTTGTGCGCACAATGAATTCGAGCGCTCGGCCGTCAGTGACATGCTGTTCGGTTCGGTCACCGACGTGTTGAACCGGTACCTCCCCGACGCCGAGAAGCATGGCGCCCTGCGTGGGATGCTCGCGTTCCTGGCCGTCAACACCACCTATCGCGGTCCGGAGACGCCGGGAAGCGCGGCTGCCCTGGCATTCGGCCTGGCGATGCCCGACGAGAACGCCACCTTGATGAAGAAGCTGCGGGGTGGAATTGGTTCTCTCACCGCGCATCTCGTCGACCTGCTGACCGCCGGCGGCGGCGAGCTGAGGTTGCGCAGCACCGTCGAGCAGATCGTGGTGACCGACGGCAGGGTGGCCGGCGTGCGACTGGTGGACGGCTCCACCATCGCGGCGCCGGTCGTCGTGTCCGGTCTGGCGCCCGACCTGACCGTGACGAAGTTGATGGACCCGAATGTCCTGCCGTCGGAGGTGCGCGATCGGTTCGCCCGCGTCGACCACCGTGGCAGCTACCTGCAGATGCACTTCGCGCTGGACGGGATGCCCACCTTCGCCGCACCGTACGACATGCTCAACGACCCCGGGATGCAGTCGGCCATCGGCCTGTTCAGCACACCCGAGGAGCTGCAGCGGCAGTGGGAGGACAGCCGGTGCGGGATCGTGCCTGCCGACCCGGCGGTGGCCACGCAATTCCCATCGGTTCACGACCCCGGTTTGGCGCCTCCCGGCAAGCACGCGATGTCGGCCTTCTCGATGTGGTTCCCGATCACGTACGACAAGGCGTCCTACGGCGATCTGAAGGTGCAGATGGGCCGCCGGGTGATCGAGAAGATCGCCCGCGTCGCACCGGACTTCGAATCGAAGATCATTCGGCACACCACGTTCACTCCACGGCACATGGGCACGATGTTCGGCGCGCCGGGCGGGGACTATTGTCACGGCCTCATCCATCCCGAACAGATGGGCCCCAACAGGCCTGGGCCCAAGGGCTTTCCCGGTCAGCCCATCCCCGTCGAGGGCCTCTACCTGGGCAGCGCCGGCTGCCACGGTGGACCCGGGATCACGTTCATCCCCGGCTACGACGCGGCGACGCAGGCGATCGCCGACGCGCGCTAGTCCTCGTCGGGGGTTGCGCCGCCCTCGTCGGACCAATCGGTCCGGTCCTCGGCACCCTTGGCGGGATCGCTCTGGACGTCCTCGGCACCCTCGGGGCCCGAGTCGGATTCGCTGGTCTTGGGTTCTGTGCTCACGGAGGGCGAGTTACCCGGTTCGTCGGGCTCGGAAACCGTGAGCACGGCCTCGGTGATCTCGGGCACCGCATCCTCGAAGCGATGTTCGAGGGTGCGCAGGGTGCGGGCGATGGAGGACTCCACGGCATCACCGACCAGGTCGACGCTGGCGATGACGAAAATCTGCTTGGGGCCGATGAATTCAGGGCGCAGGAAGCGCACCGAGGCAACCTCGGGATAGCTTGCCAGCTCTTCGGCGAGGGCGTTCTGCAGTCGCACCGGACCGGCCTCCCCGGTGAGGAAGATGCGGTTGCGGTTGATCAGCACCACCGCCACCACGCCCAGCACCACCCCGACCAGGATCGACCCGAGGGCGTCCCAGACCACGTCGCCGGTGAGTTGGTGCAGCAGGATGCCCACGAACGCGATGGCGATGCCGATCAGTGCCGCGCTGTCCTCGGCGAACACCGCGCGCACCGTCGGGTCCGAGGTCTCGAACGCGTACTGGAGTACGTCACTCTCGAAAGTATCGGCGTCCCTGCTCAATTGGCGCCAGGATTGCAACAGTGATGCGCCCTCCAGGACGAACGCGATCGCCAGCACCAGATAGGCGATCCGGTAGTCCTCGGCGGCTGAGTCACCGTGCAGCAGCTCGGTGACGCCACGCCAGACCGACAGCGCGGCGCCGACGACGAACAGGCCGACCGCGGCCAGCAGTGACCACACGTACGCTTCGCGTCCGTAGCCGAGCGGCCGGTGCTCGTCGGCCTCCCGGACGCTGCGCCGATTGGCGATCAGCAGGAAGATCTCGTTGCCGGTGTCGGCCCACGAATGGGCAGCCTCGGCGGTCATCGACGCCGATCCGGATACTGCGGCTGCAAAGCTCTTCGCCAGGGCCACCGCCAGGTTCGCGCCGAACGCGACCAGCACGGTGACGGTACTGTCGCCTCCGGCCTTCACCACCGCCGGTCAGTCGCCTCGGCGCTGCAGTCGTGCCATCCAGTCCTTCGGCACGCGCTCATGCGGACCCGGTACGGTCTGGGAGACCGGATGGCTTTCCGGCGGCGCGAGTTCGGGACCGTCGTAGTACTGGTTGTCCTCGTAATTCCAGAACCAGTCCTCGCCGGGTTCGAACGAGCGGATGATCGGGTGTCCCGTCGAGCGCCAGTGCGCGGCGGCGTGGCGGGCCAGCGAGTCATCACAGCAGCCGATGTGCCCGCACGCCGTGCACCGCCGCAGATGTACCCACCACCCGCCGGCGGCCTCGCATTCGACGCAGCCGGTGCCGCTCGGGGGGACGCTGGGATCCACCGAATCACTCATGGAGGTCGAGCCTACTTCTTCTCGCGCCACACCCGTTCGAAGGGCAGCCGCCAGGCGTTGGGCGCGATCAGCTGGTGGATGGCGTTCGGCCCCCAGGTGCCCGGCTGGTAGGACTTCACCGGCGGCGGGTCGTCCAGCAGTTGCGCCGAACGCTCCCAGAGGGATTCGATGCCCTCGGCGGTGGTGAACAGGGTGTGGTCACCGCGCATCGCGTCGAGGATCAACCGCTCGTACGCCTCCAATACGTCACCGAGCGACTCGGTCTCCTGGGTGGAGAACTGCATCGACATCTTGTCCAGCTTCATCCCGGGTCCTGGGCGCTTGCCGTAGAAGGACAGCGACACCTTCGAGGCGTCGGCCAGGTCGAAGGTCAGGTGGTCGGGTCCCTGAGAGCCGACGCCCGAGCCGGCCGGGAACATCGTCCGCGGCGCTTCCTTGAACGCGATCGAGATGATGCGCATGCCCTCGGCCATCCGCTTGCCGGTGCGCAGGTACACGGGTACCCCCGCCCACCGCCAGTTGTCGATGCCGACCTTGAGCGCGATGAAGGTCTCGGTGTCGGAGTCGCGCGCCACGCCGTTCTCGCTGCGGTACCCGGTGTACTGGCCGCGGACCACGTCGTTGCGGTCGATGGGCAGCATCGACCGGAAGACCTTGTTCTTCTCCTCGCTGATGGCGCGGGGCTCCAGGGCCGTCGGCGGTTCCATCACCACGAAGGCCATCACCTGCAGCAGATGCGTGACGACCATGTCCTTGAAGGCGCCGGTGCTCTCGTAGAAGTTGGCCCGCTGGTCGAGTCCCAGCGTCTCGGGGATGTCGATCTGGATGTGATCGATGAAGTTGCGGTTCCAGATCGGTTCGAAGAGGCCGTTGGCGAAGCGGAAGGCCAGGATGTTCTGAGCCGCCTCCTTGCCGAGGAAGTGGTCGATGCGGAAGATCTGCCGTTCCCGGAAGGTCTGGTGCACGAAGTCATTGAGCTCGATGGCGCTGGCCAGGTCGGTGCCGAACGGCTTCTCCATCACCACCCGGGACCGCTCGACCAGATTTGCGTCGCGCAGCATCGTGATCACGGCCCGAGCAGCCTTCGGCGGCACCGAGAGATAGTGCAGTCGGCGCACTTCGGGGCCCAGCTCGGCTTCGGCTGCCGCGACCGCCGCGGCAAGGGCCTGAGGCCCGTCGCCCTGCGGCACGTAGGTGATCCGCTTGGCGAAGCTCGCCCACTGCTCGTCGGTCAACTTGTGGGTGCCGAACGCGTCGACGGCCTCCTTCGTGATCGAGCGGAACTCGTCGTCGGTGAGGCTCTCCAGCGACGTGCCCACGACGCGGATCTCCGGCGCCAACGCCGACTGCACCAGATAGGCCATGCCGGGAAGCAGCTTGCGCTTGGCGAGGTCGCCCGTCGCGCCGAACAACACGATCACATGGGGTGCGAGTGCGTCGACGTCGCGACGGTGCGGGCGCGCGCCATCCGCCGGGTAGGCGATGGTCTGCGCGTTCTCGGAGGTGTTCGTCTCTGGGTAGGTCGGGGCCACGGGTCGATGCTGTCACTCCCGGGTGAACGGCGCAGGACGGAGCCGAATGCGGCCGATGACGGATGATCGGCAGGCAAGCCGGTGAAAGCGTCCGGAAAGGGTTCGGCGGGTGGCTCGCGCTGGCTACTCTCACGGGCATGGCAATCACCGATTCGCGCGAAGTGGTCATCGACGCCACCCCCGAACAAGTCCTCGACGTGATCGCCGACGTGACGTCGGCACCGGACTGGTCCTCACAGCACCAGGGAGCCGAGATCGTCGACACCGACGAGAACGGCAGGCCGCACCGAGTCAAGCTGAAGCTGAAGACGATGGGCATCTCCGACGAGCAGGTCGTCGACTACACCTGGAACGACCTCACCGTCAGCTGGGTGCTGGTGAGCTCGGGCCAACTCAAGACCCAGGACGCCACCTACACGCTGACCCCGGACGGCGACAAGACCAAGGTGCGGTTCGAGATAACCGTCGACCCGGCGGTTCCCATCCCCGGTTTCGTGATGAAGCGAGCGATGAAGGGCGGCCTCGAATCCGCCACCGACGGACTCCGCAAGCAGGTGCACAAGGTCAAGAAGGGGTAGGCGCCTTCGTCAGATCCGCAGGTCGGGATGCTCGGTATAGACCTCTTCGAGCACCGACAGGTCGAACAGATCGGCGGCGGCGATGTCGAGTTTGGCGGCCTTGAGCGCGGCGATGTTCTCGTCGATCAGACTCTTGGTCATGGTGAACAGCCCGTTGGTCTTGGTGTCCTCGCTGACCACCAGCCCGACCTGGGCCTTCGCCTCCTCGATCTGTTCGGCGACGTCCAGATTCTGGTCCTTGCCGTAGACCTGGGCGGCCAGCCGGGCCGATTCGGCCGGATCCGCGACGGCGTCCTTCCAGCCCCTGATCTCGGCCAGCAGGAACGCCTTGAGCTTGTCGCGCTCGTTGTCGATGGTGTCCTGCTTGACGGTGAACGTCTCGGCGACCAAGGGCAGCTTGTAGTCGGCGAAGAGCATCGCGTGGTTGGCAAACCCCTTGGCGGCCAACGTGATCGGCTCATTGGTCACGTAACTGACCCAGCCGTCGACCTCGCCGTTGGCCAGCGGGGTCGGGTCGAATTGAGCCGGCACCACCGTGATCGACTTCGCGTCGATGCCGTTGGCGTCGAGCAGGGCGCCGAAGACCAGCTGATTGCTGTCCTGGACGCCGATCTTCCTGCCCACCATGTCCTGCGGCGTGATGATGGGCTTGGCCGCCGAGCTGACGATGGCGAACGGGTTCTTCTGGTAGGTCGCACCGACGATCTTTGCCGGCAGCCCGTTGAGCACCGCGGGCGCGGTGAGCTGGGGTGCCGACATCCCGATCCAGATCTTGCCGGTGTCGAGGCCGGCCTCGACACCGGTGCCCGCCGCGCCTCCCGCGACGAGGTCGACCTGGCCGAAGCCGGCATCCTTGTAGTAGCCCTTGTCCAGCGCGAAGTACTCACCGGCGAACTCGATGTTCTTGATCCAGGACAGTTGCACCGCAACGGTTCCGAACCTGGAGCCATCCGACGGGCTCTTGCTCGACTGTCCGGAGGAGCCGCCACCACCGCACGCGGACGCCAATCCTGCTCCGCCGAGGGCGAAACCGGCCAGCGCGGCGGTGCGGAGGAACCCTCGGCGCGGGAGAGCGGCAGGTGTCATCGTGCTCCACGCGTGCGCGTTCGTCATCGTCGAAGACTAAGCGCCGGGGCCACGATTGTCAGGACGTCCTGCCGGCGTCGGGGCCGAAGCGGGCCAGCACCAGGCTCTCCAGGACACCCACGACGGCGTACAGCAGGATCGACACGATCGTGACGACGGCGACCGACGCCCACAGTTCGTTGTACTGGTAGCGGGGGATCGCCTTGATCAGGCTCGAGCCCAAACCCTCACCACTGCCTAGCCATTCACCGATCAGCGCGCCGATCAGGGCTCCCGGCACCGAGATTCGCGCGGCGGCGAACAGCGACGGCAGCGCCGACGGAATTGCGACCAGATACAGCGTCGTCCACCGGTTGCCGCCGTAGGCCTCGACGAGCTCGCGGGCCTGCCGCGGTGCCTCGCGCAGACCCGCCATGACCATCACCAGGGCCGGGAAGAAGACGACGATGCCGGCCATCACCGCCACACCGGCCAGTCCGCGCCCGAAGACGAGCACGATCACAGGCGTCATCGCGACCAGCGGCACCGAACGCAGGAGCACCGCGATCGGCAACAGGGTGTGCTCGAGGCTGGCGAACAGGACGAAGGCTGCGGCGACGATGATCGCGGCGCCGATGCCGGCGGTGAAGCCGATCGCGGCATCCCGCAGCGTGATCTGCAGGTTGTCCCACAGATTGGCCCTTGCGGTGTGGCTGGTTGGGGCGGTGAACAGGTAGTGCCAGACGTCGGTCGGCGACTTGCCGACCCGGGGGCCGACCTCGGGAAACACCGCCAGGAACAGATACCAGAGCGCGAAGAGCAGGGCCATCGCGATCGCCAGGGGACCGAGGAAGCGGCCGATGCGCCGCAGGGTCGAGGTCATCGCCGGCCCGCCCGAGCCGAGGTCCACGGCAGCAGGAGTCTGCCAACTACCGCGACGATGGCGTAGCCGAGGCCCGCCATCGCCGCGGCCGCGATCGCCAGTCCCCACGTGCGGGGCACGTCGTATGCGGTCTGTGCGGCGGTGAGGGCGACCCCGATGCCGCTGTCGACGCCGCCGAGGTACTCGCCGAGGATGGCCCCGAGCACCGCCGATGGTGCGGCGATCCGCAGCGCGGCAAGGGTATTCGGAGCCGCCGAGATGAGACGCACCCTGATGAACTGCTGCCACCGCCCGCCGCCGTAGGCCCGCACCAGGTCCAGGCTGGTCCGGTCCGCCGACCGCAGCCCGCTCAGCGTGCCCACCATGGTGGTGAAGAAGCAGTACATCGCCGCGAGGAAGATCGTCGGCGCCCGTCCGCCGAAGACCACCAGGATGATCGGACCGAGCGCCAGCAGGGGTGTGCAATAGCTCAGGATGGCCAGCTGCGTGGCCAGCGATTCGATGGGCGGGATCAGGACCACCAGCACGGCGAGTGCGATGGCCAGGCCGTTGCCCCACAGGAATCCCTGCACTGCGCCGCGTGACGTCACGGCGAAGTTCGGCCCGTAGAGCGCGAGCCCGTCGCGCGCCATCCCCGTGAGGACCGCTGCGGGCGTGGGGATCGTGCCGCCCGCTGCACCCAGCGCGCCAAGCAGCCACCAGAGCAGCAGCAGGCCGACGATGCCGACCGCACCACCGACCCACGCCGGTCGACGAGTCACGCGATCCCTTGGGCGCCGTCGGCGGGGGAGAACAGCAACTCGGTGAGATAGTCGTGAATCCGGTGGAACTCCGGTGAGCGCATGATGTCCGGCGTTCGCGGCCGCGGCAGTTCGATCGGCACGACCTCGAGGATGCGGCCCGGACGCGGGGTCATCACCGCGACGACGTCGGACAGGAACACCGCCTCGGCGATGCCGTGGGTGACCATCAGGGTCGTGGCGGGCTTCTCGGTCCAGATGCGCAGCAGCTCGAGGTTCAGACGCTGCCTGGTCATGTCGTCGAGTGCGCCGAAGGGTTCGTCGAGTAGCAGCACCGTCGGCTTGACCACCAGTGCCCGCGCGATCGACACCCGCTGGCGCATGCCACCCGAGAGCTGGGCCGGCTTGGCCTTCTCGAAACCCTCCAGACCGACCAGCTTGACCAGATCCGCGATCAGCGTCGGATCGTTCGGCAACCCTGCCACCTGCAGCGGGAGCCTGACATTGGACACCACGCTGCGCCACGGCAGCAGGGCCGAATCCTGGAAGGCGATGCCGAGCTCGTGACGGCTTCGCAGCTCGGTGGGCGACTCCCCGTTGATCAACGCCGATCCGCTGGTGGGGTCCTCGAGGCCGGCCAGGATGCGCAGCACGGTCGACTTGCCGCATCCGGACGGGCCGAGCAGGGTCACGAACGAGTCCTTGGCGGTGTGCAGATCGACCGACCCGAGCGCAGGCACCGAGCGACGTCCCGTCGTGAAGGTCTTGCTCAGCGCCGTGATGTCGATCCCGGTCGGGTGGGGCGCCTTGCTCGCCGGAGTGCTCGTCGCCGCATCTGTCATGGTCGGCCCAGTATGGGCACGGCACCGCAATATGCGCACGCCGAGCGAAAGGGAATGCCCAACCAGTCGGGGCCGGTTGTGCCGGTCATGTCCACTGGAGTAGTCCTCAATCCCCGCGCGTCCGCCACCAACGTCGTCGACGACGTCATCGCCCAGGCCCGCCGGGCCGCCGAGATCGGCGTCCGCCAAATCTGGCTGGCCCAGCGTTTCGACTACGACGCCATCTCCCTGGCCGGCCTGATCGGCGCCGCCGTCCCCGGCCTGGGAGTCGGCACGTTCGTCGTCCCGATCAACCCGCGGCATCCGCTCGTCGTCGCGGGCCAGGCGCAGACCGCCCAAGCGGCCGCGCACGGCCATTTCAGCCTGGGCCTGGGGCTCGGCTCCCACGGTCCAGAGGAGCAGGCGTTCGGGAAGAAGTGGCCAAACCCGGTGGGCCGGCTGCGCGAACACCTCGAGGTGCTGAGGTCGATCTTCGACACCGGCGCCGTCGACTTTCGCGGCGAGGAGTTCACCGCGAACCCCGAATGGCCGGTCGCGGTCCCCGGCGGCACGCCCGTCCCGGTGTACGTCGCGGCCATGGGTCCCAAGGCGCTGCGGGTCACCGGTGAGCTGGCCGACGGCACGCTGCCCTATCTAGCGGGCCCGCGCACGCTGTCGGACTTCATCGTGCCCACCATCACCGCGGCCGCGACCGGACGGCCTGCGCCGAAGGTCATCGCGGCGGTACCCGTGGTGGTGTCCGACGATTCCGAGGCGGCGAGAAACCTTGCCACCGAGGAACTCACGTTCTACGAGACCATTCCGTCGTATGCGAAGGTGATCGAGCGCGAGGGGGTCGAGCATGCCGGTGACATCGCCGCGGTGGGACCGGCCCAGGACGTGCGCGCGCAGCTGCGCCGGTACGTCGACGCGGGTGCCACCGACCTGGTGCTGAGCTCCCTTCGCTCGGACTCCACTGATCCCGAACGCCTTTGGGAAGTCGCCGCGTCGATCTGAGCGTCACGTGCTTGGATGACACGGTGGTCGAGCCGGACAGCGTCGAAGAGCAGCCGCCCGCGATCGTGGCCAAGGCCATTACGATGCGCGGCCCATGGGGTCCGGTGTACGGCCCTCTCGACCTGCAGATCCCGCGTGGCGGTCTGACCGTGCTGCAGGCGTCCCCAGGGTCCGGGAGGACCGCGCTGCTGATGACGCTTGCCGGCCGGATGAAGCCGATGAGCGGCACCCTCGACGTCCTCGGCGAAACCGACGTTCGGACCATCTTCGCCCGCAGCGCGCTGGCCGGAGTGCAGCAACTCGACGCCGTCTTCGAGTCGGTCACCGTCGGGGACCTGGTCACCGAGAAGATGCGGTGGGACGCGCCGTGGTACCGCCTGGTGCGACGGGCCGACGCCGCTGATCTGACCCGCGTGTGTGGCCCGGTGTTCGGTGCGCTGCCCCTGCCCGAATTGAGCGCTTACGTCGACGAACTCGGCGAGCTGCAAGCGCTGCTACTGCGCATCGCGCTGGCCAACACGGACCCGCCGCCACTGTTGGTGGTCGGCAGTCTCGACCAGGTGGCGCAGGACGCGCCCCGCGCCGAGTTGGTGCGCCGCCTCGTCGAGCTCGGGCACCGTCAGACAGTCGTCACCGCTTGTGCCAACCCCGTCCCCGACGGCCTCGGCGTCGGCCTCCAATTGCCGGTGAACCAGAAGAGCGAGGTGTGACGATGCTTGCCGGGTTGTCGCTGGGAACCGATCTCAAGCGCTATTCGCGCGGCACCATGCCGCGGGTGGCGCTGCTCACCATCATCCTGTTGCCCCTGCTATACGGCGCGATGTACCTGTGGGCGTTCTGGAATCCGTTCGCGGCCGTCGACAAGGTGCCGGTCGCGCTGGTCAACGCCGACCGCGGTGCGGTGGTCCAGGGGCAGCAGGTGCGCGCCGGCGACGAGGTGGCGCGGGCGTTGCTCCAATCGGGGCAGCTCGACTTGCACGAGATGTCGGCAGACAGTGCCGCCAAGGCCGTCGCCGACGGTACGTACTACTTCTCGATCACCCTGCCAGAGGACTTCAGCGAGGCCATTGCATCGGCGGCGACGCCCGACCCGCACCAGGCGCAGCTGCAGTTCGACTTCGACGACGCGAACAACTACCTCGCCTCGGTGATCGGGCAGAACGCCTCGCGAGAGATCCTCAACCAGGTGAGCGCCCGAGTCGGCGAGCAGGTGGTCGGCAAGGTGCTGATAGGTCTCACCGATTCGGGCCAGGGCATCAAGCGGGCAGCCACCGGAGCCGACCAACTGTCGGCCGGATTGACGAGCGCCAACGATGGAGCCCACCAACTGGCAAGTGGGGCAGACACTCTCGCTGGCGGATTGGTCACCGCGCGCAATGGCTCGGCCGCCCTCGCGGCGGGCGCGCACCAGTTGTCGACGGGCATCGGCCAGGCCACCACGCCCCTGATCGACACCCTGGACAGGGTGCAGCGGCTCGGCCTGAACCCCGACGACGTCGCCGCGCTGGCCGCGCAGATCAGCGGCGGTGTGGCTACGGCCACCGATCGCATCGCCGCGCTGAACGTGAACCACGAGTTGGCGGCCGGGATCGTCGACCAGGTGATCGGCGGCTTGCAGGCCAACCCGGACCCGTCGGCGCGCGGCCTCGGCGAGGTGCTGAGCGGAGCGCAGCGATTGCTAAACTCCCATGGTGTCGACCCGACGACGGACGACGGCTTGCTGCGGCTTCGCGACGGAGCCCAGCGACTGCAGAACGAGTTCGGTGACCCGCGCAGCCAGACGCGCCAGCTGCTCACCCAGACCTTGAACGGCCAGCTGAAGGCGGACGTGATCAAGCTGCGTGACGGTGCCGCTCAGTTGGATTCCGGCGCAACCAAACTCGATGCCGGGCTGGTGAAGCTGGCCGACGGCGGTCGTCAGCTGGCCGGTGGTGCCGATCAGCTCGCGGCGGGCACCCAGAAATTGAGCGACGGGTCCAAGCAACTGGCGACCGGGCTCGACGAGGGCGCTGCGCAGGTTCCCAGCTGGAGCGACCAGCAGCGCGATGCCGTGGCGCGGACCGTGGCGAGCCCGGTGGGCGTGCAGCAGCACGTGGCCAACGAGGCGCCCACCTTCGGCACCGGTTTCGCGCCGTTCTTCCTTCCGCTAGCCCTGTTCATCGGCACCTTGATCATCTGGATGTTGTTGACGCCGTTGCAGGCCCGGCCCATCGTCGGCGGGCTGGGAGCGCTGCGCGTGGTGCTGGCGTCCTACTGGCCGGCGCTGGTCGTGGTGGCCTGCCAGGTGGCGATCATGTACGCCGTCGTGCACTTCGGAGTGGGCCTGCACGCGAAGTACACGGCCGGCACCATCGCATTCCTGTTCCTGGTAGCCGCGACGTTCCTAGCGATGATCCAGGCGTTCAACGCGGTGTTCGGCGTCGCGGTCGGCCGGGTCGTCACCCTGGCATTCCTGATGTTTCAGCTGGTGTCCTCCGGCGGCATCTACCCAGTGGAGACCACCGCCAAGCCGTTCCAGATCATTCATCCGTTCGATCCAATGACGTATGCGGTCAACGGTTTGCGCGAGCTGACGGTGGGCGGCGTGGAAACCAGGCTGTGGGTGGCGATCGTCGTGCTCGTCGGTGTGCTGGCGGCGTCGCTGACGGCCAGCGCACTGGCCGCACGACGAAACCGGCAGTACACCATCGAGCGACTGCACCCGCCGATCGAGGTGTGATCAGGCCTTGAGCACCTGCAGTCTGGTGATGGCCTCTTCCATGGTGTCGTCGCGCTTGCAGAAGGCGAAGCGCACCAGGTGATTCCACTGACCGATGTGGGCCGAGTCCGGATCGCAGAAGGCCGACATCGGGATGGCGGCAACGCCGGCGCGCTCGGGTAGTTCCGCGCAGAACGTGGTGCTGTCGGTGTAGCCAAGCGGACGAGGATCGGCGCACAGGAAGTACGTTCCGAAGCTGTCGAGGACGTCGAAACCGATGTCGGTCAATGCGCCGGATAGTCGGTTGCGCTTGGCCTGGAACGATTCTCGCAGTGCGGCCACCCACGCATCCTCGGTGTCGAGCGCCTCGGCGACGGCGGGCTGGAAGGGTGCGCCACCGACGTAGGTCAGGAACTGCTTGGCCGCGCGCACCCCGGCAATCAGGTCGGCGGGTCCGCACGCCCAGCCGATCTTCCAGCCGGTGACGTTGAACATCTTCGCCGCACTGGAGATGGTGATGGTGCGCTCGGCCATCCCGGGGTAGGACGCCAGTGGCAGGTGCCGACGCCCGTCGAACGTCAGCGCCTCGTACACCTCGTCGGTGATCACCAGCAGGTCATGGCGAACGGCGAGCGCGGCGATCGCGGCCAGTTCTGCGTCGCTCGCCACCATGCCCGTCGGGTTGTGGGGCGTGTTCACGATTAGGGCGCGGGTACGCGGCGTGATGGCGTCGCGCAGCGCATCCACGTCGATGGTGAAGCCCCGGCCGTCGGGAACCATCGGCACTGCCACGCGGTGGCACCCCGCCATCGCGATCACGGGGGAGTAGGAGTCGTAGAAGGGCTCGACGAGCAACACCTCCGAACCCGGCTCGACGAGGCCGATGACCGACGCCGCAATCGCCTCGGTGGCACCGACGGTCACCAGGACCTCGGTGTCGGGGTCGTAGGTGACGCCGAATCGGCGCTGACGCTGCGCGGCGATCGCCTGCCGCAGCGGCGCGATGCCCGGTCCCGGTGGGTACTGGTTGACGCCGTCGGCGACGGCGTTCTCCGCGGTCTTCAACATCGCCGCCGGACCGTCCTCGTCGGGGAAGCCCTGGCCGAGATTCACCGCGCCGATTCGCGCGGCCAGCGCCGACATCTCGGCGAAGATCGTGACCGCGTAGGGCCGCAGGCGTGAGACCGTCATGACCGTCGAGCCTATCGCCGGGAATGAACCGGCCCCTCGCGGCGCTGACCGCGGCATGACCTTCACGCTCGCGGCCGATGCAGCTCTCCTCCAATCCGTTCGGATCGGTGACACCGTCGCCGGGAACCGGCTGTTCATGGCGCCGCTGACGCGGTCGCGAGCCCAGGCCGATGGCACCCCGTCCGACTTGGCCGCGCAGTACTACGCCCAGCGTGCTGCAGCAGGTCTCATCATCACCGAGGCCACCTCGGTCTCGGCCACCGCCGGCGGGGCCTACCTGAACACCCCCGGTGTCCACACCGACGCCCACGAGCGCAAGTGGGCCGAGGTCGCCGCCGCGGTACACGCCGAGAACGGCCGCATCTTCATGCAGCTGTGGCACGTCGGCCGGATGGGTCACCCCGACATCAGCGGCACCCAATCGGTCGCGCCCTCGGCGATCGCCGCCAACCTCACCACGCACACCCCGACGGGCAAGAAGCCGCTGCCCACGCCGCGGGCGCTCGAGGTCGAGGAACTGCCCGGCATCGTCGAGCAGTTCCGCTCCGCGGCGCGACGGGCGGTGGACGCGGGCTCCGACGGTGTGGAGATCCACGCCGCGAACGGCTATCTGCTACACCAGTTTCAGAGCGACGTCGTCAACCAGCGGACCGACGCGTACGGCGGTTCGCCGGAGAACCGGGCCCGGCTGACGGCCGAGGTCGTCGAGGCCGTCGTCGCCGAGGTGGGTGCGGGTCGGGTCGGAGTGCGGATCTCTCCAGGGAACACCGCGGGTGACATCAGCGAGATCGACGTCGTCGGCACCTACGAGGCCCTGCTGGAGCGGATCGCGCCGTTGGACATCGCCTACCTGCACGTGCTGATGGACCCCACGAACGAGCACTTCGGCACCATCCGCGCGCTATGGGCGGGGACGTTCGTGCTCAACACCGGGCGCGAGATCGACACCGACTTCTGCCAGTTGGAGAGCTTCACCTCGATGGGTGCGATCAGCGCCGCGGCCGTGGGACGCGCATATCTGGCCAACCCCGATCTGATCGACCGTCTGCTGCTGGGCGCCGAGCTCAACGAGCCGGACGTCGCCACCTTCTACGCGCCGGGGGCCGCCGGCTACGTCGACTACCCGACGCTGGCCGAGCTGGAGCGCGAATCCGTCTGACCGACGATCCCGCCGAACGCGACGTGGCTGCGAGGAATCCTCCGATTCCCGCAGCCACGTCGCGTTCGCCGTTTGGATCGCTGAGCAGCCCCAACCAAGCGGTTGGGCGAGGCTGATAGGCTCGCTGACGCGGGGATCGACCTCCACGCCGGCATTTCGCCTGTGCGGACGGATCCTCACCAACACATCAACGAGGACCTGGAGTCAAACATGTCCGAAGAAGCCTTCATCTACGAGGCCATTCGCACCCCTCGCGGCAAGCAGCGCGGCGGCGCCCTCAATGAGGTCAAGCCCGTGAACCTGGTGGTCGGCCTCATCGACGAGCTGCGCAGCCGTCATCCCGACCTGGACGAGAACCTGATCAGCGACCTGATCCTCGGCGTGGTCTCGCCCGTCGGCGATCAGGGCGGCGACATCGCCCGCACCGCCGGCCTGGTGGCCAAGCTGCCCGAGACCACCGGCGGCTTCCAGCTCAACCGCTTCTGCGCCTCCGGCCTGGAGGCCGTCAACACCGCCGCGCAGAAGGTGCGGTCCGGCTGGGACGACCTGGTGCTCGCCGGTGGCGTCGAGTCGATGAGCCGCGTGCCGATGGGCTCCGACGGCGGCGCCTGGGCGCTGGACCCGGAGACCAACTACCGCGTGGGCTTCGTGCCGCAGGGCATCGGCGCCGACCTGATCGCCACCATCGAGGGCTTCTCCCGTGAGGACGTCGACGCCTACGCCGTGCGTTCGCAGGAGCGTGCCGCGGCTGCGTGGTCGGGCGGCTACTTCGCCAAGTCCGTCGTGCCGGTCAAGGATCAGAACGGTCTGGTCATCCTCGATCACGACGAGCACATGCGCCCCGGTACCACCCTGGAGAGCCTCGGCAAGCTGAAGCCGGCGTTCGAGGGTCTCGGCGCGATGGGCGGATTCGACGACGTGGCGCTGCAGAAGTACCACTTCGTCGAGAAGATCGACCACGTCCACACCGGCGGTAACAGCTCCGGCATCGTGGACGGCGCCGCGCTGGTGCTCGTCGGCTCCGAGAGTGCGGGCGTCTCGCAGGGCCTGACCCCGCGGGCTCGCATCGTGGCCACCGCGACCAGTGGTTCGGATCCGGTCATCATGCTGACCGGCCCGACGCCGGCCACCCGCAAGGTGCTCGACCGCGCCGGCCTCACGGTCGACGACATCGATCTGTTCGAGCTGAACGAAGCCTTCGCCTCGGTGGTGCTGAAGTTCCAGAAGGATCTGAACATCCCCGACGAGAAGCTCAACGTCAACGGTGGCGCCATCGCGATGGGCCACCCGCTGGGCGCCACCGGCGCCATGATCACCGGAACCATGGTCGACGAGCTGGAGCGGCGCAACGCGCGACGCGCCCTGATCACGCTCTGCATCGGCGGCGGCATGGGCGTGGCCACCATCATCGAGCGAGTGTAGGAGCAAAGACCATGGCCGAGAACACCATTCAGTGGGACAAGGATTCCGACGGCATCGTCACCCTCACCCTCGACGACCCCACCGGGTCGGCGAACGTGATGAACGAGCACTACAAGCAGTCGATGCACGACGCGGTCGAACGCCTCGTCGCGGAGAAGGACTCGATCACCGGCGTCGTCATCGCCAGCGCGAAGAAGACCTTCTTCGCCGGCGGTGACCTCAAGGGCATGATCAAGATCGGTCCGGAGAACGCCGGTGAGGCATTCGCCGAGGTCGAGGACATCAAGCGTGACCTGCGCGCGCTGGAGACGCTGGGCAAGCCGGTCGTCGCCGCGATCAACGGCGCCGCGCTCGGTGGCGGTCTGGAGATCGCGCTGGCGTGTCACCACCGCATCGCCGCCGACGTCAAGGGCGTGCAGATCGGGCTGCCCGAGGTCACCCTCGGCCTGCTGCCCGGCGGTGGCGGCGTCGCCCGCACGGTGCGCATGTTCGGCATCCAGAAGGCCTTCATGGAGGTGCTGAGCCAGGGCACCCGCTTCAAGCCCGGCAAGGCGAAGGAGATCGGTCTGGTCGACGATCTGGTCGGCTCCGTCGAGGAGCTGATCCCGGCAGCCAAGGCGTGGATCAAGGCCAACCCCGAGGCCCACACGCAGCCCTGGGATGCCAAGGGCTACAAGATGCCCGGTGGCACCCCGTCGTCCCCGGGCCTGGCGGGCATCCTGCCGTCGTTCCCTGCGCTGCTGAAGAAGCAGCTCAAGGGTGCGCCGATGCCCGCGCCGCGGGCCATCCTGGACGCGGCCGTCGAGGGCGCCCAGGTCGACTTCGACACCGCGACCCGAATCGAGAGCCGCTACTTCACCTCGCTGGTCACCGGTCAGGTCGCCAAGAACATGATCCAGGCGTTCTTCCTGGATCTGCAGTCGATCAACTCGGGCGGATCGCGCCCCGACGGCATCGGCAAGACCCCGATCACCAAGATCGGCGTGCTCGGCGCGGGCATGATGGGTGCGGGCATCGCCTACGTCTCGGCCAAGGCCGGGTTCGACGTCGTACTCAAGGACGTCAGCATCGAAGCGGCCGAGAAGGGCAAGGCCTACTCGGAGAAGCTCGAGGCCAAGGCGCTCGAGCGGGGTCGCACCACCCAGGAGAAGAGTGACGCGCTACTGGCTCGGATCACGCCGTCGGCCGACCCGAACGACTTCGCCGGCGTCGACTTCGTCATCGAGGCCGTCTTCGAGTCGGTCGAGTTGAAGCACAAGGTGTTCCAGGAGATCGAGGACATCGTCGAGCCCAACGCCCTGCTGGGATCGAACACCTCGACGCTGCCGATCACCGAACTGGCCACCGGCGTCAAGCGCCAGGACGACTTCATCGGCATCCACTTCTTCTCTCCGGTCGACAAGATGCCGCTGGTGGAGATCATCCGTGGCGAGAAGACCTCTGACGAGGCGTTGGCCCGGGTGTTCGACTACACGCTGGCCATCGGTAAGACCCCGATCGTCGTCAACGACAGCCGCGGTTTCTTCACCAGCCGCGTCATCGGCACGTTCATCAACGAGGCTCTGGCGATGCTGGGCGAGGGTGTGGCACCGGCCAGCATCGAGCAGGCCGGTTCGCAGGCGGGCTACCCGGCGCCGCCGCTGCAGCTGTCCGACGAACTCAACCTCGAGCTGATGCACAAGATCGCGGTGGCTTCGCGCAAGGGCGTCGAGGATGCCGGTGGCACCTACGAGGCGCACCCGGCCGAGGCGGTCGTGGAGAAGATGATCGAGATCGGTCGTCCGTCGCGCTTGAAGGGTGCCGGTTTCTACGAGTACGTCGACGGCAAGCGAACCGGCCTGTGGTCGGGCCTGTCGGAGACCTTCAACTCGGGTACCGCCGAGATTCCGTTGCAGGACATGATCGACCGGATGCTGTTCGCCGAGGCACTGGAGACCCAGAAGTGCTTCGACGAGGGTGTGCTCAAGACCACCGCCGACGCCAACATCGGCTCGATCATGGGCATCGGCTTCCCGCCGTGGACCGGTGGCTCGGCGCAGTACATCGTCGGCTACGAGGGACCGGCCGGCGTTGGCAAGGAGGCCTTCGTGGCCCGGGCCAAGGAGCTGGCCGCCAAGTACGGCGAGCGATTCAACCCGCCGGCGTCGCTGACCAGCTAAACCCGACGTGAAGGAATCCCTCGGAGCCGCAATGGCTTCGGGGGATTCTGCGGTTTGCGAGAACCAGTCGAGCCAGAGTCGATCGGGGTGAACTCAGCGTCGCGCAACGGGCCGCAGGATGTCGATGGTGTCGGCGCCGTCGACCACGCTGCGGGCAAGTTCGGCGAGCCGGCGATTCGTTCGGCGGGCGTGGGCGCGCAGCAGGTTGAAGGCACGGTCCATGTCGAGGTTGCCTCGTTCGGACAGCACGCCCTTGGCCTGCTCGATGATCAGCCGGGTGTTCAGCGCCGTCTGCAATTGCTGGTTGACCACCTCGGAGCGGGACAGGATGCGTTGGTGCAGAATGCCGATCGTCGCGACGTCGGCCAGGGCCTGGCCGACCGCTAGGTCCGAGTCCGCCAGTGAACCCTTCTCCGCCAGGAAGAGGTTCAGCGCGCCGACCCGCTCCGTCCGCAACCGAAGCGGCAGGGCGCTCACCGCACGGTAGCCGTACTCGGCCGCCCGCTGACTGAAGGCGGGCCACTGCGCCGCCCTGGAGTCGAGGTCGTCGACCAGGACCGCTGACCCGGTGCGGTACGCATCGAGGCACGGCCCCACGTCGGCCTCCACCTGCAGCAGCTCGAGAAGCCGCGACTGTTCACTGCTGGAGGCGAACACGTGCAGTGTGCCGCTCGCGTCGCCAAGCAGGATGCCCGCAGCGGAGATGGGCAACAACGCCATCGCGTCGTCGATCAGCTGCTGCGCCAACTCGATGACGTCATAGTCCGCCACCAGTGTGTCCGCCAAGCCGACGAATGCGTTGGCCAGCCGTTCGTAGCGATCCATCACGTGACCCTTCCGCGAGAATCGTCGCACGGAGGGGCCGGGAACGTCGGGCACTTGGAGTCCAAGGTGTCGGGCGCCCGCCCCGTATCGGCTGGCGTGCCTCGTCGACTGCGGATACGTGGACCACCGACGTCGGAGGTGCCCCTCGCCTAGAGTCGAGAGCATGCGCTTTGGGCTGTTCATTCCGCAAGGCTGGCGACTCGATCTGGTGGACATTCCCACCGCGAGCCATTGGGGGGTGATGCGGGATCTGGCCGCCCACGCCGAGGCCGGGCCGTGGGACTCGCTTTGGGTGTATGACCACTTCCACACGGTCCCGGTGCCGACCGACGAGGCCACCCACGAGGCGTGGACGCTGATGTCGGCCTACGCCGCGACGACGTCGCGGATCAAGCTGGGTCAGATGTGCACGGCCATGAGTTACCGCAATCCGGTCTACCTGGCCAAGGTGGCGGCCACCGTCGACGCCATCTCCAGTGGGCGGGTCCAGATGGGAATCGGTGGCGGTTGGTACGAACACGAGTGGTTGGCCTACGGATACGGCTTCCCGTCGGCGGGAGTGCGGCTGGCCCGGTTGGATGAAGGCGTGCAGATCATGCGCGACGCATGGCGCGACGGCAGGGTGAGCTTCCAGGGCAAGCACTATCAGGTCGACGACGCGATCGTCGCGCCGAAACCGTTGCAGCAGGGCGGTATTCCGCTGTGGATCGCGGGGGGAGGCGAGAAGGTAACCCTGAAGATCGCCGCCAAGTATGCGCAGTACACCAACTTCACCTCCGAGCCCGAGGGCTTTGCCCACAAATCCAAGGTGCTCGAGGGACACTGCGCCGACGTCGGCACCGACTACGGAGCCATCACCAGGTCGGCGAACTTCAACGCGGTCGTCGCGTCCACCGAGGCCGAGGTGTCCGAGCGCGTCGAGCGAATTCGCGCACGGCTGATCGCCAAGGCGAACCCGGATTCGGTAGAAGCCATGCTCGCCAATGCCACGTCGCCGGATTCGGCGACCGGCACGCCGGAGCAGATCATCGAGCGACTGAGCCGGATGCGCGACCTCGGGTGTGAATACGCGATCCTGTACTTCCCCGAGGCTGCCTACGATCGCTCGGGCATCGAGTTGTTCGAGCAAGAAGTCATTCCCGCGTTCCAGTAGATCTGCGTCAGCAAAGCGCCGTTGCTGCGTGGCTGGTGGTCTCGGCGGCGGCGTTTCGTGTCGAGTCGTCGTGACCTTCGACGGGTGTTCGCCATTCGGTCTCAATGTTGCCAATTCGTGGTGAATCGAGCCGCGAGGGTGCGCGTCGACCGTTTGAGTCGCAAACCTCCGTGCAGTGGACTCGGGGGTCGGGAACAGCAGTTGCCACCAAAACTCGATCAATAACTGAATCATTTTGCACCGCGACGGGTGACGCGCGCATTTCGTCGGTTTCGGACACCAATTTGCAGTCGCGTAAGTTAACTGAACGCGGGTGGCGAGGCGTATTCAGCAGGAAAGTTGACGCGAGCGTAAGGTCGCTGCGTTTGCATACTAGTTGCATATGCAAACATCCCGCGATAGGTGCTGGTGAAAACTGGTTTCCATGAGGTTAATTCGCTTACGCTCGCGAAAGTGGGCGGCGACGAGCCTCGCTTAGCAACCACATCGAGGTCGGCGGTAGGGAGCGGCGGGCATGGACGAGCAGCTTCGACGATCGAGTGTCGGGCGTGGTCGTCGTTCGCTCGATGGCACCTGACAGGCAAATCAAGTCATAGGTTCGCGGCGTCTTCACACCGACTCCAAGGGTGACGAGGCACTGGCGCGCGCCATGGGCACCCGGAGGCGATCGAATGCGCGCAAATACTTCCAAGCACCGGGCGGGGCGCGTCGGGGCTGTCGCCGTGCCCGCCATCTGGGCCGTTGCGAACGCCACCGATCGCACCAGGGACGGCAGCGGTCCTCGGCACGCCATCAAGACCACGACCAGCTATGCCATGTACATCGGCCGCGTGGGCGCACTCGCTGTGTCGCTGGGTGTCGGAATGGCGCTGGCGACGACCCCCGGGATGGCGTGGGCTAGCACGGATTCCGACTCAGATGGGTCTGCGTCGACGGCACCGGGACCGTCGGCAACCCACACCGCCACCGGCGCCACCACCAGCTCGACCACGGCGACCAGCTCGACCACGACGACGAGTTCGACCACGACGATCCCTAGCGGTGCCGCGACCACGCAGGAGCCGCCGTCGTCGGCTTCGTCTTCGTCGTCGAGCGGCCAGACGTCCGCTGCCAATGGTGACGGTGTCCCGAAGATGAACGTCAGCAGCTCCGGTGGGGCGCACACGTCCACGTACGGCACCTCCGACGCGACGAGCGCGCCCGCCGCCGCCCAGTCGGACACCTCGGGCACTGCTGCCCCCGCCCAAGAGGTGACGAGTAGTGGGCCCACCGCCACCGCAACTCCCACGCCGGTGCCGACGGCGGCGGCACCGATTCCGGCCACACCGGAGGGGTCATCGACAGTCGCGGAGGTCGTCGCGATCCCGGCGAACCCGTCGCCGAGCCCCTCCACCGGCACCGGCGACACGCACGGTGCGGTCCCCAAGCCAGCTGCCGTCGATGCCGTGACATCGACGCCCAGCGCCAGCCGGACGTCGGCGCCGCCCGAGGTCTCGGTGCAGGCTCGGTCGGTCGCCGCCGACGACGCGGCACCGGTGGCTGCCGCGTCGGTCACGCCGAACGCACTGAGCGCGCAGCTGGCACCGGCACCCCCGACCGATCCGCTCTCCGCGCTCCTGGCGGTGCCCGGCACGATCGTGAACGCCTTCAGCGGATTCGTGGGGGCATTGTTGACCCCGTTCTTGGCACCGGGTCCGGCGGCGCCCGCGCAGATGCCGCTGCTGTGGACGGTATTGGCCTGGGTGAGACGGGAACTCACACACACCTTCTTCAACCAGAGCCCGACCGCGAGCCCGGTCCAGAACGTCGGCCAGTCCCTGACGGGGGTGGTGACCGGACAGCTCAATGCCAGCGACCCGAATGGTGATCCGCTCTCGGCCACCGTGACCCGCCAGGGCGCCTACGGCACGGTGACACTCGCCTCGGACGGCACCTACACCTACACCCCCAACGCCGCCGTTCCCGCCGCGGGGATCACCGATACGTTCCAGGTTGCGATCGACGATTCCGGTCTGCACGTCGGGGGTCTACTGGGCCTGGTGCAGGGCTTCTTCGAACACATCGCCCGGTGCATCGGCATCGCCCAGCCAGACACCATCGTCAAGACGGTGCAGGTGGCGGTGGTGGGGACGCTCCTGCCGGGCAGCGTGCCGTCGGTGATCGCGACGTCGGGAGTGCTGCTGTACACCGCCGGTGATGGTCCCAAGACCCTGGACCCGCTTGTCACCGTCGTCGATACGGACTCGACGACGGCAACCAAGGCGACAGTCAAGATCAGTGTCGGCTACGACGCGTTGACCGATTCGCTGGTCTATTCGCCGGCGAGCGGCGGCCCGATCACCGGCAGCTTCGATGCCGCGACCGGTGTCTTGACGTTGACGGGTACGGCGACGATGGCGCAGTACCAGAATGCGCTGCGCGCCGTCACGTTCGCCTCGACCGCCGACGACCTGGTGGGAACGCGCGCGGTTTCCATCGTCGTGACGGCCGACCAGGTCGACAGCGTGCCAGGATTGGTGACGGTGGTGGTGTCGGGCCTGCCCGGCAACGTCCCCTCGGTTGTCGCGACGACGCCGGTGAAGCTGTACACCTCGGGTGGGGTGCCGGTGGTGTTGGACGCCAATGTCACGGTGGTCGACGTGGATTCGACGTCGGCGACGAAGGCGACGGTGTCCTTCGATTCGTCGACCTATGATCCGACCAAGGATGTGTTGGCCTACAACGGTTCTGGTGCCATCACCGGGGTGTTCGATTCGGCCACCGGTGTGCTGACGCTATCGGGTGCTGCTTCGTTGGCGCAGTATCAGGAGGCGCTTCGGTCGGTGACGTTCGCCTCGACCGCGGCGGTGGGTCTGAAGACGGTCTCGATCGCGGTTACGGCCGACGGTGTGGCGGGAATTCCCGGGCTCATCGCGATCACAGTGGCGGCGCTCCCCGTACTGGCCAGTGTGCCCGCCGTCATCGGAACGACGCCGGTGAAGCTGTACACCTCGGGTGGGGTGCCGGTGGTGTTGGACGCCAATGTCACGGTGGTCGACGTGGATTCGACGTCGGCGACGAAGGCGACGGTGTCGTTCGATTCGTCGACCTATGATCCGACCAAGGATGTGTTGGCCTACAACGGTTCTGGTGCCATCACCGGGGTGTTCGATTCGGCCACCGGTGTGCTGACGCTATCGGGTGCTGCTTCGTTGGCGCAGTATCAGGAGGCGCTTCGGTCGGTGACGTTCGCCTCGACCGCGGCGGTAGGTCTGAAGACGGTCTCGATCGTCGTGACCTCCGATACGGTGGCCAGTTTGCCCGGCGTGATTGGCGTGACCGTGGCGGCGTTGCCGGTGGTGACGAACGCTCCTGGGCTGGTGGTGACGACACCGGCCAAGCTTTACACCTCGGGTGGTTCACCGGTGGTCCTGGACGCCAACGTCACGGTGATCGACGCGGATTCGTCCTCTGCCACTGGGGCGACGATCTCGCTGAACCCGCTGACTTATGACGCGACCAAGGATTCCCTGGCGTACAACGGTTCTGGTGTGATCACCGGAATGTTCGACTCGACCACCGGGGTTCTGACGTTGAGTGGTACGGCATCGTTGGCGGATTATCAGGCGGCGTTGCGGTCGGTGACGTTCGCCTCGACGGCGACGGTGGGGGTGAAGACCGTCTCGGTCGTGGTGACCTCTGACGGGGTGAGCAGCGTGCCGGGCCTCATTGCGGTGACGGTGGCGGCGTTGCCGGTGGTGACCAATGGTCCGGGTTTGGTGGTGACGACGCCGGCGAAGTTGTACACGGGTAATGGTTCGTCGGTGGTGCTGGATGCCAATGTGACTCTGGCGGATGCGGATTCATCTTCGGCGACGAGGGCCACGGTGTCCTTCGATCCGCTGACATTCAGCTCGGGAACCGACTCTCTGGGTTTCACCGACACCAGCGCGATCACCGGTAGTTTCAACTCGACTACGGGTGTGCTGACGTTGACCGGAAACGCGTCCCTCGCTCAGTATCAGGCGGCGTTGCGGTCGGTGACGTTCGCCTCGACGGCGACGGTGGGGGTGAAGACGGTGTCGGTCGTGGTGACGTCTGACGGGGTGACCAGTGTCCCGGGCCTCATTGCGGTGACGGTGGCGGCATTGCCGGTGGTGACCAACGGTCCGGGTTTGGTGGTGACGACGCCGGCGAAGTTGTACACGGGTAATGGTTCGTCGGTGGTGCTGGATGCCAATGTGACTCTGGCTGATGCGGATTCGACGAGCGCGACGAAGGCCACGGTGTCCTTCGATCCGCTGACCTACGCCAACGGCGCGGATGTGCTGGGCTTCACCAACACCGGCGGGATCGCCGGAGCATTCGATAGCGCCACAGGTGTGCTGACGCTGACGGGTGCTGCCTCGTTGGCGGATTATCAGGCGGCGTTGCGTTCGGTGACGTTCGCCTCGACGGCGACGGTGGGGGTGAAGACGGTCTCGATCGTGGTGACCTCCGACGCGGTGAACAGCCTGCCCGGCGCCATCGCGGTCACGGTGGCGGCGTTGCCGGTGTCGGCGAGTGCGCCCGGTGCGGTCGGCACGACGCCGGTCAAGTTGTACACCGGCAACGGCACCCCGGTGGTGCTGGATGCGAACGTGTCCCTGGTGGACGTCGACTCCACCACCGCCACCGGCGCGACGATGTCCTTCGACCCCCTGACCTACACCTCCGGGGCGGACACCCTCGGCTTCACCAACACCGGCGGGATCACCGGCAGCTTCGACGCCAGCACTGGTGTGCTGACCCTCACCGGCAATACCTCATTGTCGAATTACCAAGCAGCCCTTGGGTCGGTGACGTTCGCCTCCACGGCGACGGTGGGCCTCAAGACCGTCTCGATCGTGGTGACCTCTGACGGAGTGAATAGCCTGCCGGGTGCGATCGCCGTCACGGTCGCCTCGCTGCCGGCGGCGGCGAGTGCACCCGGTGCGGTCGGCACGACGCCGGTGAAGTTGTACACCGGCAACGGCACCCCGGTGGTGCTGGATGCGAACGTGTCGTTGGTCGACGTCGACTCCACCACGGCCACCGGCGCGACGGTGTCCTTCGACCCGCTGACCTACAGCGCCGGGGCGGACACTCTCGGTTTCACCAACACGGGGCTCATCACGGGCAGCTTCAATAGCAGCACCGGTGTGCTGACCCTCACCGGGAACACCTCGCTGGCCAACTACCAAGCGGCCCTTCGCTCGGTGACGTTCGCCTCCACGGCGACGGCGGGGGTGAAGACGGTCTCAGTCGTGGTGACCTCTGACGGGGTGAATAGCCTGCCGGGCCTCATTGCGGTGACGGTGGCGGCGTTGCCGGTGGTGACCAATGGTCCAGGGCTGGTGGTGACGACGCCGGCGAAGTTGTACACGGGTAATGGTTCGTCGGTGGTGCTGGATGCCAATGTGACTCTGGCGGATGCGGATTCATCTTCGGCGACGAAGGCCACGGTGTCCTTCGATCCGCTGACATTTAGCTCGGGAACCGACTCTCTGGGCTTCACCGACACCGGTTCGATCACCGGAGCATTCGATAGCGCCACGGGTGTGTTGACGCTGACGGGTGCTGCCTCGTTGGCGGATTATCAGGCGGCGTTGCGTTCGGTGACGTTCGCCTCGACGGCGACGGCGGGGGTGAAGACGGTCTCGATCGTCGTCACCTCGGATGCCGTCAACAGTGTCCCGGGCGCGATCGCGGTGACGGTGGCGGCGTTGCCGGTGGTGACCAACGGTCCAGGGCTGGTGGTGACCACGCCGGCGAAGTTGTACACGGGTAATGGTTCGTCGGTGGTGCTGGATGCCAATGTGACTCTGGCGGATGCAGATTCGACGAGCGCGACGAAGGCCACGGTATCCTTCGATCCGCTGACCTACAGCTCGGGAACCGACTCTCTGGGCTTCACCGACACTAGCGCGATCACCGGTAGTTTCAACTCGACGACGGGTGTGTTGACGCTGACGGGTGCTGCCTCGTTGGCGGATTATCAGGCGGCGTTGCGGTCGGTGACGTTCGCCTCGACGGCGACGGCGGGGGTGAAGACGGTCTCGATCGTCGTCACCTCGGATGCCGTCAACAGTGTCCCGGGCGCGATCGCGGTGACGGTGGTTGGTTTGCCAGTCGTGTCGAACACTCCGGGTTTGGTGGTGACGACGCCGGCGAAGTTGTACACCGGCAATGGCACTCCGGTGGCGCTGGATGCGAACGTGTCCCTGGTGGACGTCGACTCCACCACCGCCACCGGCGCGACGGTGTCCTTCGACCCCCTGACCTACACCTCCGGGGCGGACACCCTCGGCTTCACTAACACCGGCGGGATCACCGGCAGCTTCGACGCCAGCACTGGTGTGCTGACCCTCACCGGCAATACCTCATTGTCGAATTACCAAGCAGCTCTTCGTTCGGTGACGTTCGCCTCCACGGCGACGGTGGGCCTCAAGACGGTCTCGGTCGTGGTGACCTCTGACGGGGTGAGCAGCGTGCCGGGCCTCATTGCGGTGACGGTGGCGGCGTTGCCGGTGGTGACCAACGGTCCAGGGCTGGTGGTGACGACGCCGGCGAAGTTGTACACGGGTAATGGTTCGTCGGTGGTGCTGGATGCCAATGTGACTCTGGCTGATGCGGATTCGACGAGCGCGACGAAGGCCACGGTGTCCTTCGATCCGCTGACCTACAGCTCGGGAACCGACTCTCTGGGCTTCACCGACACTAGCGGGATCGCCGGAGCATTCGATAGCGCCACGGGTGTGTTGACGCTGACGGGTGCTGCCTCGTTGGCGGATTATCAGGCGGCGTTGCGTTCGGTGACGTTCGCCTCGACGGCGACGGCGGGGGTGAAGACGGTCTCGATCGTCGTCACCTCGGATGCCGTCAACAGTGTCCCGGGCGCGATCGCGGTGACGGTGGCGGCGTTGCCGGTGGTGACCAACGGTCCAGGGCTGGTGGTGACGACGCCGGCGAAGTTGTACACGGGTAATGGTTCGTCGGTGGTGCTGGATGCCAATGTGACTCTGGCGGATGCGGATTCATCTTCGGCGACGAAGGCCACGGTGTCCTTCGACCCGTTGACATTCAGCTCGGGAACCGACTCTCTGGGCTTCACCGACACTAGCGCGATCACCGGTAGTTTCAACTCGACGACGGGTGTGTTGACGCTGACGGGTGCTGCCTCGTTGGCGGATTATCAGGCGGCGTTGCGGTCGGTGACGTTCGCCTCGACGGCGACGGCGGGGGTGAAGACGGTCTCGATCGTCGTCACCTCGGATGCCGTCAACAGTGTCCCGGGCGCGATCGCGGTGACGGTGGTTGGTTTGCCAGTCGTGTCGAACACTCCGGGTTTGGTGGTGACGACGCCGGCGAAGTTGTACACGGGTAGTGGTTCGTCGGTGGTGCTGGATGCCAATGTGACTCTGGCGGATGCGGATTCATCTTCGGCGACGAAGGCCACGGTGTCCTTCGATCCGCTGACATTTAGCTCGGGAACCGACTCTCTGGGCTTCACCGACACTAGCGCGATCACCGGCAGCTTCGACCCCACCACTGGTGTGTTGACGCTGACGGGTGCTGCCTCGTTGGCGGATTATCAGGCGGCGTTGCGGTCGGTGACGTTCGCTTCGACCGCCGCGCCAGGCCTCAAGACTCTCTCGATCGTGGTGACGTCCGACGCGGTGAATAGCCTGCCCGGCGCCATCGCCGTCACGGTCGCCTCGCTGCCGGCGGCGGCGAGTGCACCCGGTGCGGTCGGGACCAGCCCGGTGAAGTTGTACACCGGCAACGGCACCCCGGTGGTGTTGGATGCGAACGTCTCGTTGGTCGACGTCGACTCCACCACCGCCACCGGCGCCACGGTGTCCTTCGACCCCCTGACCTACAGCTCGGGAACCGACTCTCTGGGCTTCACCGACACCGGTTCGATCACCGGTAGTTTCAACTCGACGACGGGCGTTCTCACCTTGAGCGGCAATGCTTCGCTCGCGGATTATCAGGCGGCGTTGCGGTCGGTGACGTTCGCCTCGACCGCCGCGCCGGGCCTCAAGACCGTGTCGATCGTGGTGACCTCCGATGCGGTGAACAGCCTGCCCGGCGCCATCGCGGTCACGGTCGCCTCGCTGCCGGTCTCCGCCAGTGCGCCAGGTGCGGTCGGGACCACCCCGGTCAAGTTGTACACCGGTAATGGCACCCCGGTGGTGCTGGATGCGAACGTCTCGTTGGTCGACGTCGACTCCACCACCGCCAGCGGTGCGACGGTGTCGTTCGATCCGTTGACCTATAGCGCCGGGGCGGACACTCTCGGTTTCACTAACACCGGCGGGATCACCGGCAGCTTCGACGTCATTACCGGTGTGCTGACCCTGACCGGCAGCACGTCATTGTCGAATTACCAAGCAGCCCTTCGGTCGGTGACGTTCGCCTCGACCGCCGCGCCGGGCCTCAAGACCGTCTCGATCGTGGTGACCTCCGACGGAGTGAATAGCCTGCCGGGTGCGATCGCCGTCACGGTCGCCTCGCTGCCGGCGACGGCGAGTGCACCCGGTGCGGTCGGGACCACCCCGGTCAAGTTGTACACCGGCAACGGCACCCCAGTGGTGCTGGATGCGAACGTGTCGTTGGTCGACGTCGACTCCACCACCGCCAGCGGCGCGACGGTGTCCTTCGACCCCCTGACCTACAGCGCCGGGGCGGACACTCTCGGTTTCACCAACACGGGGCTCATCACGGGTACCTTCAATAGCAGCACCGGTGTGCTGACCCTGACCGGCAGCACGTCATTGTCGAATTACCAAGCGGCCCTTCGCTCGGTGACGTTCGCTTCCACGGCGACGGCGGGGGTGAAGACCGTCTCGATCGTGGTGACCTCCGACGGAGTGAACAGCCTGCCGGGTGCGATCGCCGTCACGGTCGCCTCGCTGCCGGCGGCGACCAATGTCCCCCCACTGGTGACGACGTCGGGCGTGCGCAGCTACACCGCCGGAAGTTCGGCGATCGCAGTCGATCCCGCACTGTCGGTGGTGGACATCGACTCGCCCAACCTCACGGGGGCGACCGTTTCGATCGGCGGTGGATTCGTTTCGAGCACAGACACATTGGCATATACGCAGGGCGCGAGCCCGATCTCCGGTACGTACGACGCTGCCGCGGGAGTCCTGACGCTCACCGGCACCGGGACCGTCGCCCAGTATCAGGCGGCACTGCAGTCGGTGACCTTCTCGACCACCCCGGCGGCGTTGGCCGCCATCAAGACCGTGTCGGTGGTCGTCACCGATGGCACCGCGCCGAGCATTCCGGCGACAGTCGCGGTGACGGTGACCGCGCTGCCCGTGAACGTTCCTCCGTTGGTCACCACCTCGCTGGCGAATCTGTCGTACACCGCCGGAAGTGCCGCCACCACATTGGACTCGGGGATTACCGTCACCGACGTCGACTCGGCCACGATCTCCGGTGCCAAGGTCTCCGTCACGACGGGATTCGCCACAGGGGACACGTTGGCGTTCGCCAATGCCAATGGCATCACCGGGAACTATGATTCCGGCACCGGTGTGTTGACCCTAAGCGGCTCGGCCACCGTCGCGCAGTATCAACAGGCGCTGCGGTCGGTGACCTTCTCGACGGCGTCCTCCGCGCTCGCGGCCATCAAGACCGTCTCGATCGTCGTCACCGATGCGAATGGAACTCAGAGTATTTCGGCTCCGCTCGCAGTCACCGTGCTGGCGGCCCCGGTCAACGTGCCACCGCTGGTGGTGACGTCGCTGGTGTCGGCCGTCTCCTACACTGCCGGTTCTGCTCCCGTGAAGCTGGATCAATTGCTGTTGGTGACCGACGTGGACTCGACCTTCCTGTCAGGTGCGCAGGTGTCGATCACCGGTGGGTTCGCCACCGGCGATGCCCTGGCCTTCACCCAGGGCAACGGCATCACGGGCAACTACAACGCCAGCACCGGGGTCCTCGCCCTCAGCGGCACCGCCACCGTCGCCAACTACCAGCAGGCCCTGCGATCGGTGACGTTCGCGACGGGTTCCTCTGCGGCAGCAGCCCTCAAGACGGTGTCGATCGTCGTGACCGACTTCCAAGGCGCGTCCAGCGTGTCGCTGCCGTTGACCGTGGCCGTGCTCGCGCTGCCGGTGAACGTGGCGCCCGTGGTGGTCAGCTCACTGATCAACACCGTGCCCTATACCGTCGGCAACGCACCCGCCGTACTCGACGGCGCCGTGACGATCCTCGAAGATTCCACGACCATCTCCGGCGCGACGGTCACGATCGGACTCGGCAGGCAAACCGGTGACGCCCTGAGCTTCACCCAGCCCGGTGGCAGCTCGATCACCGGCACGTACAACAGTACGACCGGCGTGCTGACACTCTCGGGCACGGGCACCGTCGACCAGTATGAGACCGCACTGCGCTCGGTGACTTTCGCAACGCCGACCGCCGGTCTGCTCGGGGTGCGCACGGTATCCATGGTCGTCACCGATGGCCTTGGTGCATCAAGTGTCTCGGTGCCGCTGACGGTGACGGTGGGGGCCAACACCGCACCGGTGGTCAGCAGCACCCTGCTCACGTCACTGGTGTACACGTCCGGCTCCGGGGCGAAGGTGCTGGACGCGGGACTGGCGGTCGTCGACAACTCGACGTTCATGTCTGGCGCGACGGTGACGATCACGTTGGGCAAGGCGTCGGGCGACAGCATCACGTTCACCCCGGGCAACGGCATCACCGGCACCTACAACTCCACCACCGGCGTTCTGACACTGACCGGCAGTGCGACTGCGGCCCAGTACCAGGCGGTGTTGCGGACGGTGTCCTTCGCCACCAGCTCGTCGACCCTGGTCTCTGCGGCCAGGACGTTCTCGGTGGCCGTCACCGACCAGCAGGGGCTGACCGGTTCGGTGCTCATCCTGATGACGGTGATCGGATTGTGACCGCCCGTCAGCCGCGGTGACTGAGCACGTTCACGACGTTGCCCGACGCGTCCTCGAAGAAGAACCGTCGCACCCCCCAGTCCTCGTCGGACAGCGGGTGGACGATGCGCAGTCCGGCGGCGACGGCCGCATCGTGGGCGGCGTCGACGTCGTCGACCTCCACCGATAGATGGGGATTGACCGGCGCGGTGAGATCCTGCGTCATCAAGCTGATTTGGCGGCCGCGGTCGACATCGCCGGCGAGGGTGAGGATCCAGCCGTGGTTCATCACCTCGGTCAGGCCGAGCGCGGCGACGTAGGCGTCACGCGCGCCGTTCAGATCGTCGACGGTGAGGTTGGGCACCACCCGCCGGACGGTCATATCGCCGGACCGAGCAGATCGTCGGCATCCTTGATGATGTAGCCGTACCCCTGCTCGGCGAGGAACCGTTGCCGATGCGCGGCGTACTCGGCGTCCAGACTGTCGCGCGACACGACTGAGTAGAAAACCGCGCCACCACCGTCGGCCTTCGGTCGCAGCAGCCGGCCGAGCCGCTGTGCCTCCTCCTGGCGCGATCCGAAGGTTCCGGAAACCTGTACGGCCACACTGGCTTCCGGCAGATCAATGGAGAAGTTGGCCACCTTGGAAACCACCAGCGTCTGGATCTCACCGGTGCGAAACGCTTGGAACAGCGTCTCGCGTTCGGCGGTCTTGGTCGATCCCTGGATGACGGGGGCGTCCAATTCGCGGCCCAATTCGTCGAGCTGATCGAGGTACGCGCCGATGACCAGGGTGGGCTCACCGGGATGCTTGGCCAGTATCGACTTCACGACGGCGACCTTGGTGTGCGCCGTCGAGCACAGCTTGTAGCGCTCCTCCGGTTCGGCCGTCGCGTAGAGCATGCGCTCGTTCTCGGTCATCGTCACTCGGACCTCGATGCACTCGGCGGGCGCGATCCACCCCTGTGCCTCGATGTCCTTCCATGGCGCGTCGTACCGCTTCGGTCCGATCAGGCTGAAGACGTCGCCCTCGCGGCCGTCCTCGCGGATCAGCGTGGCCGTCAACCCGAGGCGGCGGCGGGACTGCAGGTCGGCCGTCATCCGGAACACGGGGGCCGGCAGCAGGTGCACCTCGTCATAGATGATCAAGCCCCAGTCGCGGCTGTCGAACAGCTCCAGGTGCTTGTACTCGCCTTTCGTGCGACGGGTGATCACCTGGTACGTCGCGATCGTGACCGGGCGGATCTCCTTGCGCTCACCGGAGTACTCGCCGATCTCCTCCTCGGTCAGCGACGTACGGGCAATCAGCTCGCGCTTCCACTGCCGGCCCGCCACCGTGTTGGTGACGAGGATCAGCGTGGTCGCGCCGGCCTTGGCCATGGCGGCGGCGCCGACGATCGTCTTGCCCGCACCGCACGGCAGGACGACCACACCAGAACCGCCCGCCCAGAACGAGTCAGCGGCCATCTCCTGGTAGTCGCGCAGCTCCCAACCGTCCTGATCGAGGACGATCGGATGCGCCTCGCCGTCGACGTAGCCGGCGAGATCCTCGGCCGGCCATCCGATCTTGAGCAGCATCTGCTTGATGTGACCGCGCTCGCTGGCGTGCACGATGATCGTGTCGTCGTCGATGCGGGCACCCAGCATCGGGGCGATCTTCTTGTTGCGCAGCACCTCTTCGAGGACCGCGCGGTCCAGGCTCACCAGCACCAGGCCGTGCACGGGGCTCTTCACCAATTGCAGTCGCCCGTAGCGGGCCATGGTGTCGACGATGTCGACCAGCAGCGGCTGTGGCACCGAGTAGCGGGAGAACGAGACCAGCGCGTCCACCACCTGCTCGGCGTCGTGACCGGCGGCCCGGGCGTTCCACAGCGCCAGTGGAGTGATGCGGTAGGTGTGGATGTGCTCGGGTGCACGCTCGAGCTCGGCGAACGGGGCGATGGCCGCCCGCGCCGCCCCGGCGAGCTCGTGGTCGACCTCGAGCAGCACCGTCTTGTCGGACTGCACGATCAGCGGGCCGTCAGTCATGCGCTTCTCACTCCGGGAGTCATCTCACCCATTATCCCGGGTCGGCCGACACGACCGACGTCACGCGGTGGATCGCGAAGTCCCTGACCCGTCCTGCCGCGGGATCGTAGGCGGTCAGCTGGCCGCCGCGGACGTTGATCGGGGCGACCACCCGCTGGGTGGCGACGCCGGCCGGGTCGACGTAGCCGATCACGACGGACTCCTGGCGATGTGCCGCACCGTGCAACTGGGCCATGGCCTCGGCCGGATCGAGCCGGCTGCCGTCGTTCGGGCCGCCCGCCACCTTGCGCAGCACTGCGACGATGGCCCCAAGCGTCGTCGACGTCGGCCCCTGAGGCGGCCGGTAGCCCCGACGGCGGCCGGGGGTCGGCACCCGCGCGCCGCGGGACCGAATGTCGACGATGGTCCCCGACGAATCCTCGGCAGCGGGTGCGAAGCCGGCGGTGCGCAGCGCCGCGAGAACCTCGGCGATGGGAGATTGGGACACCGCGACGGTCGGCGCGAGCGCCCGCACGTCCAACCGCTCCAGCGCCGGTGACGACACGGCCTGGGCCAGCAGGGCGGGGTCCTCGCAGCGTACGAACGACGCCGCCATGCCGACCCGCAACTGACCGTGGCGACGTGCCACGTCGTCGATGAGGTACGTCAGACCCTGCGGTACCGGGGTCTTGGAGTGCTTGGTGAACAGCGTGTGGAGCTCGCTGGCCGTCTGCCCGGTATCCAGGGCACGCCGGACCGTCTGCTCGCTGATCCGGTAGACCATCGCCGCGCCCGCCGACTCGACCGTCGCGACCGCCGAGAGTTGTTCGGCCAGAACGCGATCCAGCGGACCTGGCACCACGACGGTCAGGTCGGCCTGCAGCAGGAAGTAGTCGATCGGGGCGGGCAACACCTTGGTCATCGCCGCGACGACGGCGTCCTGTGGCTCGGAGGTCAGTAGCAGGCGGCTCGGCGAGGCGATCGCACCGCGGCCGATCACTCCGAGGGCGTGCGCCTCCGCCATTAGGGCCGTCACCGGCTTGAGTTGCAGACGCGCCGACCACCGGGGCCGTCGCCAGGTCATGGCGCCCGACGCTCCCGCGGCGTCCACCCCGGTGCCGGGCGGCAGCTCGGCGAGCGTCGCGAGGAGCAACCGCCGGTCCAACGGCGCCGCCGTCGAGTACAGCGCATCCGAGAGGGCGGCGTAGGGCTTGCCGTCCGGACCACGCTCGCCGACCAGGCCGGGCCGGGCGGGCACGTCCAGCCACGCCGAGGCCATTGCATACCAGCGCACCGCGGTCGTCGACTCGAAGAAGCGATCGGCGGCCAGCGTCGGTGCCCAATACGGACCCGTCCCGTCCAGCGGATCGGGCTCGGGAACGCCGGCCGCGATCAACCCCGCCGCCGATGCGATCTCCAGGATGAGTGCCAGCCGGTCCTCGTCGACGCCGGTGCCCTTGGACAGGCGCTTGAGTTCACGGATTCCCAGACCGCCGCTGCGCAGCTCGGGGATCGGGGAGTTGGACAGGTACTCCAGCACCACGTCCACCTCGCGTAGCAGGTCGATCGCCGATCCCGCCGCTGCGGCGTCGACGTCGGCGACCGACGTCGTGCTCACCTCGGGGTGGGGCGGCGCCAGCCCGACCGGCCCCGGCTGCTCACCGCGCATCACCTGACCGACCAGGCGCGGCAGGATGACGGTGTCCTCGTCGACCTGTCGCAACAACCCGGCGGCCAGCAGGCGCTGCACGGGGCGTTCGGGAGGGGTTCCGGGCGCCGCGTCGCGGGTGCGTCCGATCGGCGAACCGTCGACCAGCCGCTCGAGGAGTTCGCGCTGTGATTCGTCCACGTCGGCCAGCAGTTCGACGATGCGGTCGGCGTCCAGGCCGGCGGCCTCCAGGGTGACCTGGCCGGGATGCCAGGGCAGCCCCACCGCCGACTCGGGTGCGATGCGCACGGCGCTGTCACCCCAGGCAAGCGCCCTGGCGCGAAGCGCGTCGAGAGCGGCGTCGACGTCCTCGGGCCTCGCACGGTTGCCGATCAGTGCGGTCAGTTTGCTGACCGGCACTCCGCCACCGTCGGCCCGCAGGACCAGCAAGGCGTCGAGGACCACCAGCGCAAGGAAGTCGAGCCCGTCCGTCGCGGCCTTCACCGATTGCCGCGACTGGGCCCTGGCGGCCAGCGCAGCGATGGATCCCGGAGGCGGTTGGGCTAGGTCGGGACGCAACTCCAGCAGCCGGACGAGCTGATCGTCGGTCAGCTCCGCCAGCCATGCACCCAACGGCACCACGGGAGCTGATTCGGACATTGCTTACCAGCCTAGCCAGCGCCGGTCTCGCCAGCACCCGGCACGCCTGCCACAATGTGAGGCGTGGCTGACAAGAAACCGCACAAGAAGGGCTACGTCGACAACGGCTGGCCGGTCCACGAAGGCGACGAGCACGCCGTCAGCGAGCTTGCCGCCGACCGTACCGGTGCACTGTCCCCGTTCGGCGACCTGACGTTTCCGCTGCCGGCAGAAGACCTGCCCTACACGCACCCGGTCACCGTCATCAACAAGTAGCCGTGACGGCCCGCCCCGATCGGCTGTCGCACCTGGACGAATCGGGCGCCGCCCACATGGTGGACGTGACGGCCAAGGACGCCACCAAGCGCACCGCCGTGGCGACGGGCACGGTTCGCACCCGTGCCGACGTCGTCGAGATGATCGCCGCCGGCGGTCTGCCCAAGGGTGATGCCCTGGCCACCGCCCGCATCGCGGGCATCCTCGCGGCCAAGCGCACCAGTGACCTGATCCCGCTCTGCCATCAGCTGGCGCTCACGGGGGTCGACGTCGCATTCGAGGTTGGCACAGCCGAAGTCGCGATCAGGGCGACGGTGCGCACCACCGACCGCACCGGGGTCGAGATGGAGGCGCTGACCGCCGTCAGCGTCGCGGCGCTCACGCTCTACGACATGCTCAAGGCCGTCGACCCGGCCGCCACCATCGACGGCATCGCGGTGGTGCGCAAGGACGGCGGCAAGACGGGTACCTGGGAGCGCGAAGAGCGAGGACTACCGATGGGCGAGGATCGATGACGCGGACGGCACGGGTGATCATCGCCTCGACCCGCGCAGCGACCGGGGTGTACGACGACCGCACCGGACCGGTGATCGTGAACTGGCTGACCGAGCGCGGTTACGAGGTGCCGGCCCCGGCGGTGGTGACCGACGGCATCGCCGTCAGCCGGGCGCTGTTCTTGGCCGTCGGCGAGAAGGTCGACCTAATCCTCACCTCCGGTGGGACGGGGATCTCACCGACCGACGGCACCCCCGAGGCCACTGCCAACATCGTCGACTTCCAGATCCCGGGGTTGGCCGATGCCATCCGGCGCTCCGGCCTACCGCACGTGCCCACCTCGGTGCTGTCGCGCGGGGTGTGCGGAGTGCGCGACGGGACGTTGATCGTCAACCTGCCCGGATCGCCAGGGGGCGTCAAGGACGGGCTGGCCGTATTGGCCGACGTCCTGGAGCACGCGCTGGATCAACTCGGCGGCCGGGACCACGACAAATGAGCGCCGAGGTTCTGCGCGCCGAGGTCACTGAGGAGGTCATCGACCTCGCCGCACACGAGGCACTAGTTGGTCATCGCGCGGCGGGCGCCGTCGTCGGGTTCGTCGGCGTAGTGCGCGACCACGACGGTGGACGCTCGGTGACCCGACTGGAGTACTCGGCGCACCCGACGGCCCAGCAGACGCTCGCCGAGGTGGCGGACGAGATCGCGCAGACCGTCGAGGGAGTGCGGGCGATCGCCGTCAGTCACCGCATAGGCACATTGAGCGTTGGCGATGCCGCATTGGTCGCGGCGGTGGCGGCAGACCACCGGCAGGCGGCCTTCGCGACGTGCGCCCTGTTGGTCGACACGGTGAAGGCCCGCCTACCGGTGTGGAAGCACCAGCTATTCGCCGATGGCTCCGACGAATGGGTCGGTTCGGCCTAGGCGGTCGGGGCGGGTGCCGCCGGCAGCAGTGCCGGATCGGCGGGTGCCGGGGCCGGGGCGTCGCCCGGGGTGACGGGCACGTTGGGGCCGGGAGCCTGACCGGGGATCGGGGTGTCCATGCCGCGCTGGGCCAGACCCATGACCAGGGCTTCCTTGCCGCTGATGTCGTGGTTCTGGACGGCCTGCCACAGATCCTTCAGGTAGCTGACGTTCGGGCTGTCACCCGGGCCGGCCGCATTGGGATCCATGGTCGAACCGGGAGGCGGGGCGTCCGGGCTGGCGAGGTGCGGGATGCCGTTCGGCGGCGTCGGGATCTCCCCGGATACCAGCTGGTTGGCGGCGTTGTAGGCGGGCGCCGGAACGTTGACGCCGTTCAGCGGTGCCAGCGGGTCGGGAGCGGGAGCCGCGACGGGGACGGGTGCGGCGGGGTCCGCTGAGGGAGCCGGAGCCGGCGGCAGGACCGGATCGAGCGGGAGCGGTGCGCCGTGCAGTGCCCACGCCTGGGGCTGGTCGGCGGGGGCCGGGCCCTGCGGGGTGACGTCCCAGTCGGCGGCCTCGACGACCGGCGGGGCGGGAACGTCCTGGGGGGCCGGAGCGGCCACGGGGGCGTCCAGCGGTGCCGCGGCATCCGGCGGCGGGAGTATGGGATCGGCCGGCGGGGGCGGTGCAGGGGCGTCCAGGGACACGTTCACCGCATCTGCGGGCGGCGGGGGCGCGATCGGATCGGCGGGCGGCGGGGGCAGCGGCGCGTCGAGCGGGGCTGCGTCGACCGGGGCCGGGGCGTCCAGCGGCGGGTCGGCCGGTGGGGGCGGAGGAACGTTGCCTCCGAGCTCGGGGTTGTCGAGCGGCGCGGAGTCGGCGACGACGTTGCGGGGGGTGGCGCTGGAGAGGCCGGTGCCACACACGGGCCAGGCGCCGCGGCCCTGAGTGGCCAGCACGCGTTCGGCGACGGCGATCTGCTCGTCCTTGGTCGCCAGGTGCGCAGCGGGGGCGTACTCGCCACCGCCGTGCGAGGACCAGGTGCTCTGCGAGAACTGCAGCCCGCCCTGGTATCCGTTGCCGGTGTTGATGGCCCAGTTTCCGCCGGATTCACAGCCGGCTACCCGGTCCCATTCGCCGTCGGTCGCCGCGGCTGCGTGCCCCGCGAGCGCCAGGCCGCCACTACCCAGAACCGCTCCGGTGAAGGCGATCTTGGCGACACTCTTGGCCGATGTAGTGGTCTTGCGATGCCGTCCACTCATAGGTGTAGAAGGTCCTCTCGTCCACGCCTACGAGGTCAGCTGTCGGGTTCGGGCTTGAGAGGTCGCCCGGCCTCCGCCTCGCGGCTTCGGCTTCACCCCAAGGAACCTTGCGGTTCCTGGTCCCTATGAATCGGTGGACCGGTGGGTCCCCCGCCTCCATCCCTGAGGTAGGTCCTGACCATGCCCAACGGATGGAGCTCGGCGTAACTAGGCATGGCGGGCCACTGATTAGGGTCGAGTGGCTTGGAATCAGACCGTAACGGGTACTTCGACTCCCGTCACTTCAGGCGGGTACCGGCGTTTCCCTCTTCAGCAAATATTGTGAGGACCTTAAAACGGCAGCACGGCGGGACGTTTACCCAGGCGATCTTGGCGGTGATCAGCGCGTGTGACACTTTGTAATCTTTTCGTGATGTGACGCAAATCACGCTCATCCGCCCGCGAAGGGCGGTAATACATCCACGGTCTGGTTTGTTGTGAGCGGCTTCTGGGTTCCGTGCAGATCGCGTACGGCGACTCCATCGCATAGGAACGAGCACCGCTGGAGGACGACGGCCAGCTGCTGATCCCTGGTGCGTAGCTCCGCCACCAAATCGGTCACCGTGGCTCCCGCGACGACCGCGACCGTCTCGGTCTCCACTCCGGCCGCCGCGCGCGCCGCGGCGTAGTACCGCACGGTCACGGGGATCGTCTGTGCCGTCACCTCAGCCCCCGATCGCGCTCATCGGGCGGTCCGGCTGCACGAAGCCCGGATCGTTGATGCCGTGACCCGCCGGCTTGGCCCACATCGCCGCGCGCCAGGCCGCCTCGATGGCGTCGTCGTCGGCCCCACGTCGCATCAGGCGCCGCAGATCGGTCTCCTCGCGGGAGAACAGGCAGCTGCGAACTTGTCCGTCGGCGGTCAGGCGCGTGCGGTCGCAGGCGCCACAGAAGGCGTGCGACACCGAGGCGATCACTCCCACGGTTGCCGGTCCACCGTCGACCTGCCATAGCTCGGCCGGCGCCGAGCCACGGGGGGCCGGGTCGGGGGTCAGGTCGAAGTCGCGGCGCAGGGCGGTGAGGATCTGCTGGGCGTCGATGGTCCGATCGCGACTCCAGTGATGCCCGGCGTCGAGCGGCATCTGCTCGATGATGCGCAGCTGGTAGCCATGGTCGAGACAGAAGGCCAGCAGCGCAGGCGCATCGTCGAGACCGGTCACCGGATCCAGCACGGCGTTGACCTTGACCGGTGTCAGGCCGGCGTCGGCCGCGGCCGCAAGACCCTCGACCACGTCGCCGAGCCGGTCACGACGGGTGATCCTGGCGAAGCGGGCAGCATCCACGGTGTCCAGCGAGACGTTCACCCGGTCCAGGCCGGCGGCCTTGAGGCCGGCGGCGCGACGGGCCAACCCGATGCCGTTGGTGGTGACCGACGTCTGTGGCCGCGGTGCCAGCGCGGTGGCCGCGGCGATGGCGCCCTCGAGCTTGGACGAGACCAGCGGCTCGCCGCCGGTGAAGCGGACGTTGGTGATGCCGAGGCGGGTGACGGCGATCGTGAGCAGGCGCGATAGCTCGTCGGGGCGCAGCAGATCGTCCCCGGGCAGCCAGTCCAGACCCTCGGCCGGCATGCAGTAGGTGCACCGCAGGTTGCACCGGTCGGTGAGCGACACCCGCAGATCCGTCGCGGCCCTGCCGTAGGTGTCCAGCAGCGGCCCGCTTGCGGGCGCGGCGCCGGCCAGCGGCGCCACCGTCCGGATGGCGGGCAGCCCGAGCGCGGTCACCGTCATGGGAACGCTCCCTGATTCGACGGCACGATCTCCTTGCCCAACGGGAACAACGACACCGGAATCAGCTTGAGGTTGGCCAGCGCAAGGGGAATGCCGATGATCGTGATGGCCATCGCGATCGCGCTCAGCACGTGACCGATGGCCAGCCAGATGCCGAACAGGACCACCCAGATCACGTTGCCGATCAGTGCGCCGGGACGCGGTCCCGGCTTGTCGACGACGGTCTGGCCGAACGGCCACAGGGCGTACATGCCGATGCGGAAGGCGGCGAAGCCGAACGGGATGGTGACGATGAGGATGAAGCACAGAATGCCAGCCAGGAAGTAGCCGAGCGCCAGCCATAGGCCACCGAAGATCAACCAGACGATGTTCAGGATCAGGCGCATCTTTCCTCCAACGGGGATTCCCAGACTACTGACCGCAGGCTGAGGTCATCGCCGTGGACTTGTAGGATCGAAAACATTCGCGTCCTGCATCGGCGGGACGCGTTCATTGCGAGACGAGCGGGTGAGACAAGTGCCGACCGGCAAGGTGAAGTGGTACAGCGCCGAGAAGGGCTTCGGCTTCGTGTCCCAGGAGGACGGCGAGGACGTCTACGTGGGCTCTTCTGCGCTGCCTGCCGGGGTTGCGGAGCTCAAGGCCGGTCAGAAGGTCGAGTTCGGCATTGCCGCCGGCCGCCGGGGTCCGCAGGCGTTGAGCCTCAAGGTGATCGAGCCGCCGCCGAGCGTCGCCCGGGCCCGTCGCGAGGCGTCCGCGCCCGAGCACAAGCACACTCCCGACGAACTGCACGGCATGGTCGAGGACATGATCACCCTGCTGGAGGGTTCGGTGCAGCCCGAGCTGCGCAAGGGCCGCTACCCCGACCGCAAGACGGCGCGCCGGATCTCCGAGGTCGTCAAGGCAGTCGCCCAGGAGCTCGACGCGTAGTTCGGCTCCGCGGGAACGGGTGCTTGACTTCCCGCCCCGGGGGAACAATGGACCCGTGGCCTCCTACGTAGCCCCAGCGGGCGAGTTCAACCGCGACACCAAGTACATCGAGACGCGCATCACGGCTGACGGCCGCGACGGCTATCCGGTCGAGCCGGGCCGGTACCGGCTGGTGGTGGCCCGGGCTTGCCCCTGGGCCAACCGCGCGATCATCGTGCGTCGGCTGCTGGGCTTGGAGGACGTTCTGTCCATTGGCTTTTGCGGACCGACGCATGACGAGCGCAGCTGGACGTTCGACCTCGATCCTGGCGGTCTCGACCCCGTGCTGAAGATCCCTCGGTTGCAGGACGCCTACTTCAAGCGGTTCCCGGATTACCCCAAGGGCATCACGGTGCCCGCGATCGTCGACGTCCCGACGGGTGCGGTGGTCACCAACGACTTTCCGCAGATGACGCTGGACCTGTCCACCGAGTGGGTGGCCTACCACCGACCCGGTGCTCCGCAGCTCTACCCCGAACCGCTGCGGGCCGAGATCGACGAGGTCGCCAAGCGGATCTACACCGAGGTCAACAACGGGGTGTATCGCTGCGGATTCGCCGGTTCGCAATCCGCCTACGAGGCCGCCTACGACAGGCTGTTCACAGCGCTGGACTGGCTCTCGGAAAGGCTTGCCTCCCAACGCTTCCTGGTGGGGGGCACGATCACCGAGGCCGACGTTCGGCTGTTCACCACGCTGGCGCGCTTCGATCCCGTGTACCACGGCCACTTCAAGTGCAACCGGCAGAAGCTCGCCGAGATGCCGGTGCTGTGGGCCTACGCGCGGGATCTCTTCCAGACGCCGGGCTTCGGCGACACCGTCGACTTCGGCCAGATCAAGCAGCACTACTACATCGTGCATTCCGACATCAACCCGACCGGAATCGTGCCCAAGGGGCCGGATCTGTCCAACTGGACGACACCCCACGGCCGAGAAGCGCTGGGCGGCAGACCATTCGGCGATGGCACCCCGCCGGGCCCGCCACGAGAGGGCTAGGTCAGACTTGGTCTAGGGCCAGACGGTGGCAACCGACCATTCCGCGTGCGGCCACGGGAACTCGTTGTTCTGCTCGTCGCGCACCAGCGTCGGCAACTGGACCGCGATGCCGGTGAGCCGCCCTCGCCGGGGATCGACGGTGGGGATGGTCACGGCGAGTTTGGTGTCGGGGCGGAACTCGTCGACGGTGGGCTCGGCCCCTCCCTCGTAGGCGCGGATCAACACCCACGGCGCCCTGGCGATGGCGGGCGGGACCGACAGTTGCACCGGGTCGCGGGAGGTGACGTCGAGCTCTCCGACGGTCTTCGGCACGTCGCATTCGGTGATCTCGAAGACGTCGCAGAAGCGATACGGCCCGACCCGCACCAGTTGGCCGTGCGTGTAGGCGCTGATCTCGGGATGCTTCGGGGCAGGGGTGCGGCTGAGCTGCCAGACGAGCACGCCGGTGGCCAGCGAGGCCACCACGGCCACCGCGGCGAGGATCACGATCACGCGCTTCACTACCGCACCGCCGATGCCGTACTGCGATTCTCTTGCTCGGCGAACACCGGGCGGTTGCCACCCAGGCCAGGGATCAGCGAGTCGCCGCCCTCGCTGACCAGCGTCTGTGCCAGACCCAGGATGAGCACCGCGGTGATCCCGGTGAAGCCGGCCCACAGGTCGGTGTAGATCAACACGCCCATCGCACCGCCAGCGACCCACGCCAGCTGCAGCAACGACTCCGAGCGCCCGAACGCCGATGCGCGCGACTGCTCGGGCAGGTCGTCCTGCAGCGAGGCGTCCAACGAGGCCTTCGCGATCGCGCTTGCCCCCGACGTCACCAGTGTGGCCAGGGCGGCGACGTACAGGTTGCCGAACACCGCCGTCGCCAGCGCCATCACCGTCACCGCGGTCGCCGCGCGCACCACCAGCCGCGACGGATTGCCGAGCTGCAGGCGCGCGGCGGTGAAGTTGCCGACGAAGTTGCCGATGCCCGCTGCGGCGCCGATCAGGCCGAGGATTCGCAGCTGTTCCCAGCCGCTGGCGTCGTGGGACTTGGCGACGAACGCCGGGTACAGGAACAGGAAGCCGACCATCGCCTTGATGGTGCAGTTCCCCCACAGTGAGGTGATGATGTTGCGGCCCAACGGTTGTCGTGTCTTGGAGGTGACCTCCGGACTTGGACGGCGGAAGTGCTCGTCGGTGCCGTGGTAGCTCAGCGTGGTGGGCACCTCGCCCTCGGTGACCTCGACCCACCTGGGGATGCGCATCGACAGTCCCGCCCCAACCACGGTCACGGCGACGGTCACGTACAGCGCACCGGGCAGGTGGAAGAGCCCGAAAACGTACTCGACCCCGGCCGCGACGGCGCCTCCGGCAATGGTGCCGCCGAGCAATCCGAACATGGTCAGGCGGGAGTTCACCCGGACGAGGTCGATGGTGGGCGGCAGCACGCGAGGAGTCATCGCGCTGCGCAGCACGCTGAAGGACTTCGAGAGAACCATCATTCCGAGCGCGCACGGGTAGAGGACCCAGGGCGGAAAGCTGCCCGTCGCCGCGTCGTAGTTCGCGATGAGGACCACGGCCAGCGCCGTCCGCCCGGCGAATGACATGGCCAGCGCGACGCGGCGGCCGTGTTGCAGCCGGTCGAGTGCCGGGCCGATCAGTGGGGCGATGACGGCGAACGGCGCAATGGTGATGAGCAGGTACAGCGCCACCTTGCTCTTGCTCTCACCCGAGGCCGCCGCGAAGAACAGCGTGTTGGCCAGCGCGACGGCCATCGCCGAGTCGGCCGCGAAGTTCGCCATCACGGGGTAGGTCAGCGCCGTCAGCCCCGACTTGTCGGCACCGTCGGCGGTCGCGGCCTTCTGGAACAGGCCGTACATCTTGGAGCCCATCTCGCGGCCGCGCTCGGCGGGGCCCCGAGGCCGGCCGGCGGACTGCCCGACGCCACCGGGTTGCGACGCCGACTCGTAGCTGCGACGTCCCTCCTCGATGGGCGGCAGCCAGCGGTTGGCACTCGACTGCCGCGTCGGACCGGTCGGGCCGCTGGGGTAGTTGGCCATGCCGGGATGCTCCCCGCGATGATCGGCCGGGGGACGGGGCGGATGGTAGCCGCGGTCACGGAACTCATCGGGCCCCGATGGGGGGTCACGCCGCGATCCGGTCACGTCACTGATTGTTCCCCATCGGACCGACCGTCGCCCGCAGGGCGGCCGGTGTGGCTTTGCTCTGGGGTCGTCAGGCAGTATTGAGCGCGATGGACAGCATGATCGAACCGGCCGAGCAGGCCCCAGAGTCGGATCTGACCGCCGTGCTGGCGGCAGCGGTCGACGCTGCGCGCACCGCGATCCTCGAATTCGAGGGCGGCGACGCACAGGGTTTGGTCGGCGAATACCTCGGCGTCGACTTCGACGATCCCTACGCAGCCACCCACCGGTTCCTCGCCAGCATGCCGGGTTACCAGGGGTGGCAGTGGGCCGTGGTGGTCGCGGCGTACCCCGGGGCCGACCACGCCACGATCAGCGAGGTCGTCCTGGTGCCCGGTCCGACGGCACTCCTGGCGCCCCAGTGGGTGCCGTGGCAGGACCGCGTGCAGCCGGGTGACCTGAGCCCCGGTGACCTGCTCGCCACCCCGGTCGACGACCCGCGGTTGGTCCCGGGCTATCTGTCCTCGGGTGATGAGGAGCTCGACGAACTCGCCGCCGAGGTCGGCTTCGGCAAGCGCCAGGTGCTCAGCCAGTTGGGCCGGATGGAGGCCGCCGAACGCTGGTACGACGGGGACTACGGCCCCGGTTCGGCGATGGCGCGGGCCACCCGCAAGGTGTGCCGTGACTGCGCCTACTACCTGTCGCTGGCCGGTTCGCTTGGCACGCTGTTCGGCGTCTGCGCCAACGAGATGTCGGCCGACGGGCACGTCGTCGCGGGGGAGTACGGCTGCGGTGCGCACTCCGACACCCCACAGCCGGCGACCATCGGCTCGCCAATGTTCGACCCGTACGACGACGGTGTGCTCGACCTGACCCAGCCGGAGGGCTGACTAGCCCTCGGCGGCGGCCTTGATGCGGCGCAGCGAGGCGTTCATCCCGTCGACCAACTCCCGCTCGAAGCTCGGCACGCCACCCATCACGGCGTTGACCAGGAGATTCGACACCGGCTTCACCCCGTTCTCGGCGTGCCGGCTCTCGATTAGGCGGGTTCCGGTATCGGTCGACTCCAGCTCGTAGGTCCAGACGGTGTTGTTCTCGTTGACGCGGAACGCCAACTTCCGCTGCGGGATGACCTCGATGACCCGGCAGGTCGTCGGCCACAGCAGCAGCTTGCGACGGTTGACGTTGATGGTCCTGGTCCCGGGGCGCAGCGGACCGAAGGCCTTCATGAGCCGGCACTGCGGGCTCCACTTCGGCATCAGCTCGAAATCGGACACCAGTGACCACACCCGCTCCGGCGATGCGTCGATGTCGATCTGGGCCTGCAACAGGGCCTCGGCCATGACTGCTACTCCTTCGTCTTCGTCGCTGAAGTCATCTCACTGGAGGCCGCTCTGCGCACCACGTGCACCGCGGCGCACGGCACTACGTTGCCACAGGAAGATCGACGTGCCCAACACGCCGACGCCGAGCCCGGCCACCGTCACTGGGCGCCAGTCGTGCAGCCCTGGCACGGTGAAGGCCAACACCGCGGCGATTAGCCAGCCCGCGGCGATCACGTAGATGACCGGCCACGGCCGGAGCAGGACTTCCGGCAGCGCCGGCGCTACCGGCGGATCGTCATGCGGCGGGGGCGTGGCGTCCATTGCGGACCAACCTAGTGGATTCGGACAGCGGTATCGGTACTGTTTGCGTCGTGACCGACCCCGACGCACGCCTGGCCAGCGATCTTTCGTTGGCCGTCGTGCGGTTGGCGCGGCAGTTGCGGTTCCGGCGGCCCGACTCTCCGGTGTCCCTTTCGCAGATGTCCGCGCTGGCGACGCTGGCCAAGGAGGGCCCGATGACACCGGGAGCGCTCGCCCTGCGCGAGCGGGTCCGACCGCCGTCGATGACGAGGGTGATCGCGTCGCTGGCCGAGCTGGGTTTCGTCGACCGGGGCGCGCACCCCGACGACGGCCGCCAGGTGCTGGTGTCGGTGTCGCGCTCCGGGCAGGAGCTGCTCGACGTCGAACGTCGCGCCAGCCAGGAGTGGCTGCAGCAGCGGCTGGCGGCGTTCGCGCCCGCGCAGCGCAAGACGCTCGTGGAGGCCGCCGAGCTGATGTCCGCGATCGTGGACGAAGGAAGTTGAGCCGCGCCGTCCCGTTGGTGACGTGGGCATGGCGCTGATCATCGACGTCGACGATCCCGCCGATCCGCGGCTCGACGACTTTCGCGATCTCAACAGCATCGACCGCAGGCCGGACCTGCCCAGCGGCAAGGGTCTCGTCATCGCCGAGGGCGTGCTGGTGGTTCAGCGGATGCTGGCGTCGCGCTTTCGGCCGCGGGCCTTCCTCGGTACCGACCGCCGGCTCGGCGAGCTGGGCAGCGACCTCGACGTGTCCGATGCCCCGTTCTACCGGGCCAGCGCGGAGGTGATGGCCGCGGTCATCGGCTTTCATCTCAACCGCGGGGTGCTGGCCGCAGCGCCCCGGCCGCCCGAGTCGTCGCTGGCGCAGGTGCTCGACGGGGCGCGCACCATCGCGGTGCTCGAGGGCGTCAACGATCACGAGAACCTCGGTTCGGTGTTCCGCAACGCGGCCGGTCTCGACGTCGACGCGATCGTGTTCGGTCTCGGGTGCGCCGATCCGCTCTACCGTCGCGCGGTGAGGGTATCGATGGGACACGCCCTGCTGGTGCCCTACGCCTGGTCCGCCCATTGGCCTGCGGATCTGGAAGTATTGCGAGACAGCGGATTTCGCGTCCTCGCGATGACCCCCAACCCGGCCGCCCGCACGCTGGCCGCGGCGATGGCGACGCTGGTCGAGGACCGGGTGGCGATCCTGGTCGGGGCCGAGGGCCCGGGGCTCGACGAGCGGACGATGCGGGCCAGTGACGTGCGGGTGCGGATCCCGATGTCGCGGGGAACGGACTCGTTGAACGTGGCTACCGCTGCGGCCCTTGCCTTCTACGAGCGAGCTAGGCTCGGCGCGGAGGTCGGACGCGCGGTGACCGGGGAAGGGTTGAGCCAGTGAACGACGACGCCACGCCCTGGGGCACCGGGCTGACGGTGGCCGCCTTCGTCGCCGCGGTGACGGCAGGCGCCATCATCGTGCTCAGCATGGGTTTGACCCGGGTCAATCCACTGCTCGCCGTCGGGCTCAACCTGGTAGCCGTCGGAGGGCTCGCACCAACGGTGTGGGGGTGGCGGGCCCGACCGGTGTGGCGCTGGTTCGTGCTCGGCAGCGGCCTGGGAGTGGCGATCGGATGGCTGGCGCTGCTCGCGATGGCCCTCGGGGGCGTCCTGGGTTGATCGCCTAGTCAGGGCTGGGTGCCGGAACGCACGCCGAGGAGGACGTCCTCCCAGCCGGGCACTTCGGGCTTGCGCTTGCGGGTGCGGGGCTTGGGCGCGGGCTTGGTCGGCTCTGGCTCGGCGGTTACCTCGACGGCCGGCACGGGCTCGGGCAAGGACAGATCCAGCGTCGGCACCGGCGTCACGGAGCGTAGCGGCGGCCGGTCGAACTCGGGATCGATCAGCTCGGCTGCCGCGTCGTCGAAGGCCGTTGCGGTGCCACCGTGGGCGCCGGGGACGAAGCGGAAGTGCGCGACGTTGTCGGACCGGCCGGCCTTCCACGACAGCTGCACGGTCCAGCGTCCGTCCTCGTTGCGCCAGGCGTCCCACGACGTGGCGTCGGGGTCGAGTCCACGCGCGACGAGCGCCGTCGTCACCGTCTCGAGCAGGGTGAGGACGGCCGGGCCGTCGGCGAGCACCGGATGCGATGCGGTCGCAAGTTCCGCGGCGCGCGAGCGTTCCAGCAGCACGGGATGGGCGAAACGTTCGACGCGGCTGATTTCGACGCCTGCCGCGCTGGCCACCTGTTCGACGGATGCGCCGGCGCGGATCCTGGCTTGGATTTCCTTGGGCGTCAGCACGTTCGGAACCTCGACATCGACTTGAGGGGGCATGGCGGCAGCGCGATCGCCGTTGAGGGCGGCGCGCAGGCGATCATCGGGACGGAGGACGAACTTCTCGCCGGAGTCGACCCGCTCGCAGATGATGCGCGTGCCGGCCCCGGTCTCGTTGAAGTCGAGTCCGACGACCTTCAGTTCCCGCATGTGCGACCTCCTAGGGCGGCTCAACGGCCCACCCTACTTCGTTATCGGCCCGTAACCGGGCTGACACGCTGGCGGTGTCAGAGACGCTCGACGACCCAGTCCACGCACGCGGTCAGGGCGCTCACGTCGTCGGGTTCGACGGCCGGGAACATCGCCACCCGAAGCTGGTTGCGGCCCAGCTTGCGGTATGGCTCGGTGTCGACGATGCCGTTGGCCCGCAGTGTCTTGGCCACGGCAGCGGCGTCCACCTCGTCGCTGAAGTCGATGGTGCCCACCACTTGCGAACGCAACGCGGGGTCGGCGACGAACGGGGTGGTGTAGCTGGTCGCCTCGGCCCACGAGTACAGCCGCTGGGACGAGTCGGCCGTGCGCTTGACCGCCCAGTCGAGGCCGCCGTTGCCGTTCAGCCAGTCGAGCTGGTTGGCCATCAGCACCAGGGTGCCGATCGCCGGGGTGTTGTAGGTCTGGTTCTTCAGGCTGTTGTCGATGGCGATGGGCAGTGACAAGAAGTCGGGGACCCAGCGACCTGCAGCCGCGATGCGTTCGACCCGGGCCAGCGCGGCCGGGCTCGTGATGGCGAACCACAGTCCACCGTCGGAGGCGAAGTTCTTCTGCGGGGCGAAGTAGTAGGCATCGGTGTCGGCGATGTCAACCGGCAGGCCGCCGGCCGCCGAGGTCGCGTCGATGACCACCAGGGCGTCACCTGCCGGGCGCTGGATCGGCACGGCGACACCCGTCGAGGTCTCGTTGTGCGCCCACGCCACGACGTCGACCGACGGGTCGGACTGCGGCTGCGGCGCGCTGCCCGGATCGGCCTTGACGATGATCGGGTCACCGACGAAGGGATTGGCGGCCACGGCGGACGCGAACTTGGCGCTGAACTCGCCGAACGTGAGGTGCAGCGAGCGCTCGTCGATCAAACCAAACGCGGCGGCGTCCCAGAAGGCCGTCGACCCACCGTTGCCGAGGATGACCTCGTAGCCGTCGGGCACGGAGAAGAGGTCGCGGATCCCGTCGCGGACGCGGCCGACGAGGTTCTTCACCGGCGCTTGGCGGTGCGAGGTGCCGAACAGGTGGCTGGAGTCCAGCAGCGCCTGCAGTTGCTCGGGGCGCACCTTCGACGGCCCGGACCCGAACCGTCCGTCGGCGGGCTTGAGGTCGGCGGGGATTTCGAGTTCGGCCATGGCTCCCCAGCGTAGTGAAGCCGGTGGACGGGCCGATCGGCAGGAGGCGCCGCGGGTGTTCGAGTGGGGGGCAGGCCATTCGACTGTGAGCTGGTTCACATGTGATGCGGATAACCCCGCTGAGGCACATCTCAGGAAAGTCCCTGGTTAATTACTGGGACCACGGGTACTGTTACTGGACAGCAAGCATACGAATGTAAACCCGCTGGGAGGCTTCGAGTGGCTGTCAAGACTGCACGTACGCGCATCATCCGACGCTGGCGCAAGAACATGGACGTCTTCGACGACACCCAGTATGTCGAGACGCTCAAGACGCTGTCCGAGGGCTCGGTGCGACGCAACTTCAATCCGTTCACCGACATCGACTGGGACTCGCCGGAGTTCGCCGTCGTGCCCAACGACGAGCGCTGGATTCTGCCGATGACCGATCCGATCGGCAAGCACGAGTGGTACCGCGCCCAGCCCGTTGAGAAGCAGATCGAGATCGGCATGTGGCGGCAGGCCAACGTGGCCAAGGTGGGGTTGCACTTCGAATCGATCCTCATTCGCGGCCTGATGGAGTACGCGTTCTGGACGCCCAACGGCTCACCGGAGTATCGCTACTGTCTGCACGAGGCCGTCGAGGAGTGCAACCACACGCTGATGTTCCAGGAGATGGTCAACCGCATCGGCGCCGACGTCCCGGGCATGCCGACGCTCCTGAAGTGGGTTCAACCAACGATTCCGTTGGTCGCCGGCCCGCTGCCGATCCCCTTCTGGTTCGGCATCCTCGCCGGCGAGGAGCCCATCGACCACACGCAGAAGAACGTGCTGCGCGAGGGCAAGGCACTGCATCCGATCATGGAGCGCGTCATGGCGATCCACGTCGCCGAGGAGGCGCGGCACATCTCCTTCGCGCACGAATACCTGCACAAGCGGGTCCCCACACTGTCGCGTCGCAAGCGCTTCTGGCTGTCGATCTACGTGCCTGTCGTCATGCGGGTCCTGTGCTCGGCGATCATCGTGCCGCCCCGTGCCTTCTGGAAGGAATTCGACATCCCGCGGTCGGTCCGCAAGGAGATCTTCTTCAAGTCACCCGAGTCGCGTCAGATGCTGCGCGACATGTTCGGCGACGTCCGGATGCTTTGCGAGGAAACGGGTTTGATGAACCCCGTCGCCAAGCTGGTCTGGCGGATCTGCAGGATCTACGGCAAGGCCAGCCGTTACCGCAGCGAGCCGCAGCGTCAGCACCTGGTGAGTGCCGCCTAGGTCACGACGATGCCCCACGTCATCACCCAGTCGTGTTGCAGCGACGGGTCCTGTGTCTACGCGTGCCCGGTCAACTGCATTCATCCGTCGCCGGATGAGCCGGGGTTCGCCACGGCCGAGATGCTGTACATCGATCCGGTCGCCTGCGTCGACTGCGGTGCGTGCGTCAGCGCGTGTCCCGTCGGTGCGATTGCGCCCGACAGCAAGCTCGACGAGAAGCAGCAGGTGTTCGTCGAACTCAACGCGGCGTTCTATCCCAAGCGCGAGGGCAAACTGCCGCCGACCTCGAAGCTGGCGCCGGTGCTCGAGGCGCCGATGGTGCACCGCCGGGCGAGCGGCCCGCTGACCGTGGCGATCGTCGGGTCGGGGCCCGCGGCGATGTATGCCGCCGACGAACTGCTGACCCAGCAGGGCGTGCGGGTCAACGTCTTCGAGAAGCTGCCGACGCCATATGGTTTGGTGCGGTCCGGGGTGGCGCCCGATCATCAGTCCACCAAGCGCGTCACCAAGCTCTTCGACCGCGTGGCGGACCTGCGGGGGTTCACGTTCTTCCTCAACGTCGAGGTCGGCGAACACGTCTCGCACGCCGAACTGGCCGAGCATCACCACGCCGTCCTCTATGCGGTCGGTGCTCCCAACGACCGTCGTCTCGACATCGAGGGGATGGATCTGACGGGTACCGGCACCGCGACCGAGGTGGTGGCCTGGATCAACGGCCACCCCGACTTCGTGGGCCTGCCGGTGGATCTCGGCTCCGAGCGCATCGTCATCGTCGGCAACGGCAACGTGGCCCTCGACGTCGCGCGGGTGCTCACCACCGACCCGGACGACCTGGCCCGTACCGATGTCTCCGATCACGCACTGGCGGCCCTGCGCGAGTCGCGGGTACGCGAGGTCGTGGTGGCGGCCCGACGGGGCCCGGCGGCATCGGCGTTCACCCTGCCCGAGCTCATCGGTCTGAACGCAACGCACGAGGTGGTGCTGTCGGCGCGGGATCACGACCGGGTATTGCAAGACCTCCTCTCCGAGTCGGACCCGCTGACCCGCAACAAGCTCGAGGTGCTGGCCAAGCTCGCGGTCGCGACGACGCCGGCGACTCGTCCCCGCATCCGGCTGGCCTACGGGTTGACCCCCCGTCGACTGCTCGGCGATCAGCGGGTCGAGGGCATCGAGTTCACGGTCACGGGCACCGACGACGTCGAACGCCTCGAGGCAGGCATGGTACTTACCTCGATTGGCTACCGCGGCAAGGCGATTCGTGACTTGCCGTTCGACGAGAGCGCTGCCGTCGTCCCCAATGAGGGTGGCCGGGTCGTGGGTCTGCGCGGCGCCTACGTGGCCGGGTGGATCAAGCGGGGGCCCACCGGCTTCATCGGCACCAACAAGTCGTGCGCGGCCGAGACGGTGCGACATCTGGTAGACGACTACAACGACGGGGTGCTGCCCGATCCGCGGGGAAGTCAATCGGCGCTGACGAAACTCGTCAGGGCCCGGCAGCCCGAGGTGGTGGACGCGGCCGGCTGGCGTGCCATCGACCGGGCGGAGGTCGCCCGCGGCGGAGAGAAGCGGCCGCGCGACAAGTTCGTCGCTATCCCCGACATGCTCGCCGCGGCTGCCACTGCCACTGCCCCGGCGCCGTCGCTCGGGGAGCGCCTGCTCGCGGGGTTGCGCCGCTAGCGACTGCCGCAGCTATTGGCTCGCCATGGCCGCGGCGATCTCCTCCATGCTGACCTCGCGCACCGGCTGCCCGAGGGACCACTGGTGGCCGAACGGGTCCCGCAGCACGCCGTAGCGGTCACCCCAGAATTGGTCCGCCAAGGGCGCGACGACCTCTGCGCCCGCGTCGAGTGCGCGCTGAAAGGACGCTTCGACGTCTGGGACCTGCAGGTGGATGGTGATCGGCGTGCCGCCCAAGGCCTTGGGCGTGCTCGACTTCCCGTCGTTGAAGTCCGGGAAGTCGTCGGCGAGCATCACGGTCGATCCATTGAGCGTCAACGCGGCGTGGACGAGGCGCCCGTCGGGATGGGGCACCCGGCCCAGCTCGGTGGCACCGAAGGCCTTGACGTAGAAGTCGATCGCCGCGGCGGCGTCGTCCACGACGAGGTGTGGGGACAGGGACGGTTGGACGTCTTCGATGGCCATGGCGATCCTTTCGATGGGGGTTGGTCACCAGTGTGGACCGGGGTCGCCACCGAAACTCATCGGACGGCTCGTTTGGCGCCGGCCGGTGTTGTCGGTGGCTCGTGCTGTGATGGAGTCATGTCCACGGCGGCAACCTCTTTGGCTCCTCAGGAGCGGTTGGAGGTGCTGTTCGCCGAGATGGAGGAACTCGCCGGGCAACGCAACGCCATCGACGGCCGGCTGGCGCAGATCGCCGCCGAGATCGACCGCGACGCCATCTGGGGCTCCACCGGCGCGCGCTCGGTGCCTGCGCTGGTGGCGTGGAAGCTGGGCATCTCCCCGCACAACGCGGCGAACCTGGTGACGGTGGCGCGCCGGCTGCACGAATTCCCCCGCCTGGCCGAAGCCACCGTCCAGGGCCGCCTCTCGCTGGATCAGATCGGGGTCATCGCCGCCGGGGCGGCATCGGGCTCCGACGATCACTACGCCGAGCTGGCCGTGGTCGCGACGGTCACCCAGCTGCGGACCGCGGTGAAGCTGGAACCCCGCCCGGATTTGGGACCCAAGCCCGAGCCGGAGCGCTCCTTCGTCCGCAGGGAAGGCGACCGCGGTACGACGTGGCGGATCACCCTGCCACCTTCTGAGGCGGCGGTGTTCGATGCCGCGGTGCAGTCGCACCACGACGCGTTGATCGCGCAGTGGAGACGCGACCACGGCGACGGCAGCGACGATGAAGACGACCGCGATGCCGGCGGGGATGACGTGCGGGTGCCGCCGTTCCCGGATCGGGTCGATGCGTTCCTGGGTGTGGTGCAGGCCGGCTGGGACACCGACGTGGCCCACCGTCCACACGGGCAACGCACCACCGTAGTCGTGCACCTTGACGTGGAGAACCGTTCGGCGGCCTGGCATCTGGGGTCACTGCTCTCCGACGACGAACGCCGGATGCTGCTCTGTGACACCACGTGTGAGGTCTGGTTCGAACGCCACGGCCGGGTCATCGGTGCGGGACGCGAGACCCGCCAGGCTAGCCGCCGCCTACGCCGAGCCCTGGAACACCGCGACCGCTGTTGTGTGGTCCCCGGGTGCGGGGCCACCCGCGGGTTGCATGCTCATCACGTGCGGCACTGGGAGGACGGCGGCCCCACCGAGCTGGAGAACCTCGTTCTCGTCTGCCCCTACCACCACCGGCTGCACCACCGGGGCGGCATCACGATCGCCGGCACCGCCGACGACCTGATCGTCACCGACGCCGAGGGCACCCCGTTGACCAACGCCTCGCTGGCCCGCCCGCCGACCACACCTCCGCCGGATGTCCCGCCGTGCACCGGCCCGCTCGGGGAACGCGCCGACTGGTGGTGGTACGACCCCTACGAACCACCACGGCGAGAAGCCAATTGAGACGACCGAGCCCGGCTAGACGACCGAGAACCCCGCGGGCAGTCCCGTGCGCCCGGTCAGCGCCAGCAGCACCGGCGCGCCCGCACCGGACGACGCGGCGATCTGGGCGGCCAGCGTCGTCGCCTCCGTCACCACCTCGTCGGGCATCGCGGCGTCCAGCCCGGCGGCACCGATGATGTCCAGACCGTGCACGGCGAGTTCGAACACCCGCGTCGGCAGGTAGTTCTCCAACCGGATGCCGAGGCCGCCGATCACCTCGATCAGTGGATCATCGACCTCGGCGAGGTCGGCGACCACCCGATCGAGTAGCGCGTCGACGGCAACCGCGGGCCGTTCCCCGAGATCGCGACCGGCCTGGCGCCCGCGTTCGACGATGGCCGCCGAGCCCGCGCTCGATGCGTAATCACGGATCCGGGCGTAGTAGTCGGCCGCGCTGGTGACGTCCTCCTGCTCGGCCGGAGTCCTCAGGTAGGTGCTGACGGTGGTCAGCGAGCGCGACGCGTGCCCGACCAGTGCCCGCAGGTCCCACTCGCCGAGACCCGGTCCGTCCCAAGCTGATTCGGGGATGACATGGACCAGTTCGGCGAACGCCTTGGCCGCCGAGAGGAAGGTCGTCCTGGTGGTCACGACGTCGTGATCTGGTCCCAACCCTCGACCGACTCCGGGCTGCGCGGCGCCGGCCCGACGTAGATGGCCGCGGGCCGAACCAGCTTGCCGAGCCGCTTCTGTTCGAGGATGTGCGCGCACCACCCGGCGGTGCGGCCGCACGTGAACATGGCGGGCATCATCTTCGGGGGGACGTCGGCGAAGTCGAGCATCACCGCGGCCCAGAATTCCACGTTCGTCTCGATCGCCCGGTCGGGGCGGCGCTCGCGCAACTCGGCGAGCGCGGCCTGCTCGAGGGCGGCCGCCACTTCGAAGCGGGGCGCAGCCAGTCGCTCGGCCGTCGCGCGCAGCACCCGGGCTCGCGGATCCTCCGCCCGGTAGACGCGGTGGCCGAAGCCCATCAGCTTGTCCTTGCGGTCGAGTATCGACTTGACGACGCTGCGGGCGTCACCGGAGCGCTCGACCTCCTCGATCATCGGCAGCACGCGGGCGGGCGCACCGCCGTGCAGCGGACCGCTCATGGCGCCGACGGCTCCCGACAGCGAGGCCGCGACGTCGGCCCCCGTCGAGGCGATGACCCGGGCGGTGAAGGTGGAGGCGTTCATGCCGTGCTCGGCCGCGGACACCCAGTACGCGTCGATGGCTTCGACGTGTCGCGGGTCGGGGTCACCCTTCCAGCGCGTCATGAAACGCTCTGTCACGGTGGCACATTCGTCGATGTTGCGCTGCGGAACCGCGGGCTGATGAATGCCGCGGGCCGACTGCGCGACGTAGGACAGTGCCATCACCGATGCCCGCGCCAGCTGATTGCGCGCGGTCTCGTCGTCGATGTCGAGCAGTGGCTGGTAACCCCAGATCGGGGCGAGCATGGCCAGTCCGGCCTGGACGTCGACGCGGACGTCACCGGTGTGGATGGGCAGTGGGAAGGGTTCGGCGGGCGTCAGACCCCGGCCGAACTTGCCGTCCACGAGCAACGACCAGACGTCACCGAACGTGACGTGGTGAGCCACCAGATCCTCGATGTCGACGCCGCGGTAACGCAGTGCGCCGCCATCCTTGTCTGGCTCGGCGATCTCGCTGGTGAAGGCCACGACGCCTTCGAGCCCCTCTACGAATCCCTCGGGAATGTTGGACGCGTCGGTCATGAGCAGATTCTCGCACCACGGCCACCGTCGACCGCTACCGGTCGGTAACCCAACCCTGGCCTGCCGGGCGTAGCGTTTGCCGCGTGAGTTCGAGTGACGAACACCTGGCGCGCATGCGGGTGGAATACGGGTCCCCGGAGAAGGACGGCAGTGCGGATCTCGACGCCGATTGGGTGGCCGACGGCTGGATCGTCCTGTTGCGCAGCTGGTTGGCCGATGCCGAACGCGCCGGGATCGCCGAGCCCAACGCCATCGTCGTCGGCACGGTCGACGCCCGAGGAAGACCCGATACCCGCACCGTGTTGTGCAAGGGCGTGGACGAATCGGGCATCACCTTCTACACCAATTACGGCTCCGCCAAGGGTGAGCACCTGGCTACCACGCCGTATGCGTCGGCGACCTTTCCGTGGTTCGCGCTGGGTCGCCAGGTCCACGTCCGCGGCCCGGTGACGAAGGTGGCACCCGAGGTGACGGCCAGCTACTGGGCCAAGCGGCCGCGCGGTTCGCAGCTGGGCGCGTGGGCGTCGCACCAGTCGCAGCCGGTCGCCTCGCGCGAGGCGCTGCTCGGTCAGCTCGCAGAGGTCACCGAGCGGTTCACCGGTGTCGCCGAGGTGCCGGTACCGCCGAACTGGGGTGGTTACGTGATCGCACCCGAGTCGGTCGAGTTCTGGCAGGGTCGCGAGAATCGCGTGCACAACCGGATCCGCGTGGCGGGACCGGTCGTCGAGCGACTGCAGCCCTGAGGGTGGCGGGGGTCTTCGCCGACACCACACCGCTGCGGACGCCGGATTTCCGCAGGCTGTGGCTGTCGGGCATCGTCACGGTCATTGGTGCCAACCTCACGATCTTCGCCGTCCCCGTTCAGCTCTACGCGCTGACCCAGAGCTCCGCCTACGTGGGTTTGGCCGGCCTCTTCGCGCTGGTGCCGCTGGTGGTCTTCGGGTTGTGGGGCGGTGCCTGGGCCGACGCGATGGATCGCCGGCTGCTGTTGATCATCGCGTCCGTTGGGCTAGCGGTGTCCTCGATCCTGCTGTGGGTGCAGGCCGCCCTCGGCCTGAACGACGTGTGGGTGGTGCTGTGCCTGCTCTCGGTTCAGCAGGCCTTCTTCGCGATCAACAGCCCGACGCGCTCGGCGGCGATTCCGCGGATGCTGCCGTACGAGCAGTTGCCCGCCGCCAACTCGCTGAACATGACGGTAATGCAGTTCGGCGCCATCGTGGGGCCGTTGCTGGCCGGCGTCCTGCTGCACTTCGTCGACCTGTCGACGCTCTACGCCATCGATGCCCTGACGTGCGTGGCGCCGATCTGGGCGACGATTCGGCTGGCCAAGATGCCCCCGACCGGCCTCGCGGAGGGCACCTCGAAGTGGGGTTTCGCGGCCGTCCTCGACGGCTTCCGCTATCTGGCAGGCAACCGCGTCGTGTTGATGTCCTTCGTGGTCGACCTGATCGCCATGATCTTCGGCATGCCTCGGGCGCTGTTCCCGGAGATGGCGCACCAGAGCTTCGGCGGGCCCGTCGAGGGCGGCACCGCCATGGCGTTTCTGTCGGCGGCCATCGCCGTCGGCGCCGTTGCGGGCGGGGTCTTCTCGGGTTGGCTGCCACGCATCAGGCGGCAGGGCTTCGCGGTGGTGGTCGCCATCGTGGTGTGGGGGGTCGCCATGGTCGGCTTCGGGCTGGCGGCCGGCTTTGCGGGTGGCCGGGCCAACGCGTTGCTTTGGGTGGCGCTGGCGTTCCTTGCCATCGGCGGTGCCGCCGACATGGTGTCCTCGGCGTTCCGGTCCACGATCCTGCAGCAGGCCGCCTCCGATGAGCTGCGAGGTCGCCTCCAGGGCGTCTTCACCGTCGTCGTCGCGGGTGGTCCACGGCTCGCCGACGCCGTGCATGGCGCATCGGCGGCAGTCGTCGGTACCACGGTGGCCGCCGCCGGTGGAGGTGCGCTGGTGGTCGTCGGGGTGGTGATCGCGGCGTTGCTGGTGCCCGCGTTCGTCCGATACCGAACCTGACGAGGCTGCAGGTTTCCTGGCCACGCCGGAGTTAACATCGTCTCGTGATCGACGTGTCGAGCGGCTCGCCGCCTGGTCTGCGCGAACGCAAGAAACTCCGGACGCGTGCCGTGCTCGTCGACGCTGCGGTGGAACTCTGCCTCGATCGGGGTTACGAACAGACCACCGTCGAGCAGATCGCCGCGTCGGCCGGTGTCTCGCCCCGAACGTTCAGCCGCTACTTCCCGACCAAGGACGCAGTGTTCCTGACCCTGCTGGAGGACTACTCCGAGGGGGTCGCCGTCGAACTGGAGGCCGTGCCGTCGCACGTGGGTCCGATCGAGGCGATGCGGCGCGCGCACGTGGCGTTCCTCACCCGCGTCGCGGAGCGGCAGCCGGGTCGGCTCAGCTCTGAACGCATCGTGCTCATGCAGCGCGTCTTCAACGCCTCCGAGGCGTTGAAGCGCGCCGCCTCGGAGTTCCGGCACGACGTGACGGCGGCGGTGCTGGCCAAGCGGATGGGGGTGCCCGTCGACAACCGGCGCGTGCAGTTGGCGACCATGCTCTTCTCGGCCACCATCGTCAACGCGTGCGGTGACCTGATCGCGAACACCAAGACCGTCCGGTTGGGGCCGAACATCATGGTCGACCGGATCAACGAGGCGTCCAAGCAGGTCGCCGCGATGACCTCCGACCTGCAGGGTCCGCCCACAGGCGACGACTACGAGCCGGTGTATGCCTAATACGTTCCCGCCTCGGGGTCTGAGGGAGCGCAAGAAGCTCCGCACCCGGGTGTCGCTCATCGAGGCCGCCGCCGAGCTGTGCTTGGAGCGCGGCTACGACAACACCACCGTCGAGCAGATCGCCGCGGCTGCCGACGTCTCGCCGCGGACGTTCAACCGCTACTTTCCTACCAAGCAGGCGGTGGTGGCCGCCATCACCGATGACCTCGACGACCTGATCGCCGAGGCGATGGACCGGCTGCCCCCGGGCGGCACCGTCTACGACGATCTGCTGGCCGCATCGGTGGACGTCTTGGACAGTCGGAACGGGTACGAGACGCCGGGGTTCCGCCGTCTGGCGATGCTGATCCAGATCATCAACGCCTCGGTGTCCTACCGGGCGTCGGCGCTGGCGCTTCGGCATGACGTCACCAACCAGGCCACGATGCGGGTGATGGCGCGCCGGATGGGCGTTCCGGCGGGGGATCGCGCCGTCACGCTGGCGACCGACGTCTGGGCGGTCATCTTCGCCGACTCGTTCGCCGGGCTTGGCCAGCCGGGCAACGACCCGTTCGAACCCGAGGTCATCTGCGAGCGGCTGGCCGCGACGGTGGAACTGTTCCGCCACACCTGGGTGCCGTTGGCGGCGGTCGGTGGAGCCCTCGACGGGCAACCCCCCACGAGCGCCGGAAACCGATAGCGACTACCTTCCACTAGTGACGGACAGCTCGCTCCGGCCGACAAACCGTAGAAGGGGTTAACGTGCCCGAAGACTCCAGTTCCCGCCAGGATTCGGACGAGGTCGCCACCCTCCGTTACCCGGGGGGCGAGATCGACCTGGAGATCGTGAAGGCGACGGAGGGATCCGACGGCATCGCACTGGGCTCGCTGCTGGCCAAGACCGGTTACACCACCTTCGACGGTGGCTTCGTCAACACGTCGTCGACGAAGAGCTCCATCTGCTACATCGACGGCGACGCCGGCATCCTGCGCTACCGCGGCTACCCCATCGAGCAGCTCGCGGAGAAGTCCACCTTCATCGAGGTCAGCTATCTGTTGATCTACGGCGAGCTGCCGACGGCCGATCAGCTCGAGAAGTTCACCACCCAGATCCAGCGGCACACCTTGCTGCACGAGGACCTCAAGCGGTTCTTCGACGGCTTCCCCCGCAACGCGCATCCGATGCCGGTGCTCTCCAGCGCGGTCAACGCCCTCTCGGCGTACTACCCGGATTCGGTCGATCCGCTGGAGAAGGACCAGGTCGAGCTCTCCACGATCCGGTTGCTGGCCAAGCTGCCGACGATCGCCGCGTACGCCTACAAGAAGTCGGTCGGCCAGCCGTTCCTCTACCCTGACAATTCACTGACGCTGGTCGAGAACTTCCTGCGGATGACGTTCGGGTTCCCCGCCGAGCCCTACGAGGTCGACCCCGAGATCGTCCGCGCGCTGGACCTGCTGCTGATCCTGCACGCCGACCACGAGCAGAACTGCTCGACGTCGACCGTGCGCCTGGTCGGTTCTTCGCAGGCCAACCTGTTCACGTCGATCTCCGGCGGCATCAACGCGCTGTGGGGTCCGCTGCACGGCGGCGCCAACCAGGCCGTGTTGGAGATGCTGGAGAAGATCCGCACCGGCGACGACGACGTCAGCACGTTCGTCAAGAAGGTCAAGAACCGCGAAGAGGGCGTGAAGCTCATGGGCTTCGGGCACCGCGTGTACAAGAACTACGACCCGCGGGCGCGCATCGTCAAGGAGCAAGCCGACAAGATCCTTGGCAAGCTCGGCGTCAACGACGAGCTGCTGGACATCGCGAAGCAGCTCGAGGAAGTCGCGCTGACCGACGACTTCTTCGTCGAGCGCAAGCTGTACCCGAACGTCGACTTCTACACCGGCGTGATCTACCGGGCGATGGGCTTCCCGACGCGGATGTTCACCGTGCTGTTCGCCCTCGGCCGCCTGCCGGGCTGGATCACGCACTGGCGTGAGATGCACGAGTCGCCAAGCAAGATCGGTCGCCCGCGGCAGATCTACACCGGGTACACCGAGCGCGACTACGCCGACATGGGTCAGCGCTAGCCGCTTCCTCCGCGAACGTCGGCTGCGCCACAGTCGTTTGCATGGGTAATGGTTGTGGGTTCACAATAGTTGTGTGAATACAACCATCGATGCGCTCACGCCCCGGCGCAAGGTCATCATCCTGGTGTCCTGCTGTCTGAGTCTGCTGATCGTGTCGATGGACGCGACGATCGTGAACGTCGCGATCCCCAGCATTCGCACCGACCTGCACGCCTCGCCCTCGCAGTTGCAGTGGGTCGTCGACGTCTACACGCTGGTGCTGGCCTCGCTGCTGATGCTGTCGGGTGCGACGGGTGACCGGTTCGGCCGCCGGCGCGTGTTCCAGATCGGGTTGGTGGTGTTCGCCGTCGGCTCGCTGCTGTGCAGCCTGGCACCCAACATCGAGACGCTGATCATCGCGCGACTGCTGCAGGCCGTCGGCGGATCGATGCTCAATCCCGTTGCTCTGTCCATCATTTCGCAGGTCTTCACCGAGCGTGTCGAACGAGCGAGGGCACTGGGCTTCTGGGGTGCGGTGGTCGGAATCTCGATGGCGCTTGGCCCCGTCGTCGGTGGTCTGCTGATCGAGCTGGTGAGCTGGCGCGCGGTCTTCTGGATCAACCTGCCGATCTGCGCGGCGGCCGTCGTGCTCACGGCGATCTTCGTCCCGGAGACCAAGTCCAAGACCATGCGCAACATCGATCCGATCGGCCAGGGCCTGGCGGTGCTGTTCCTGTTCGGCGTCGTGTTCACCCTCATCGAGGGTCCGGAATACGGCTGGACCAACCCCCGTGTGATCGCGGTCGCCGTCGTCGCGGTGCTCGCCTTCGTTGCCTTCCTACGCTTCGAGTCCCGGCGGCACGACCCGTTCATCGATCTGCGCTTCTTCCGCAGCATCCCGTTCGCCGGCGCTACGCTGACCGCGATCTGTGCGTTCTCGGCGTGGGGGGCGTTCCTGTTCATGATGTCGCTGTACCTGCAGTCCGAACGCGGTTACTCCGCGATGCACACCGGGCTCATCTATGCCCCGATCGCCATTGGCGCGCTGGTCTTCTCGCCGATCTCCGGACGGATGGTTGGCCGTTTCGGCGCGCGGCCGTCGCTACTGATCGCCGGCGTCCTGATCACCGCCGCCTCGGCGCTGCTGTCACTGCTGACCAAGACCACGCCCGTGTGGGGACTGCTCGGGATCTTCGCCGTCTTCGGCATCGGCTTCTCGATGGTCAACGCGCCCATCACCAACGCCGCCGTCAGCGGCATGCCCCTGGACCGGGCCGGCGCGGCGTCGGCGGTGACGTCGACCAGCCGGCAGATCGGCGTGAGCATCGGTGTGGCCCTGTGCGGTTCGATCGCAGGCGCGGCGCTGGCACGGACCGGCGCGGACTTCGCGGACTCGGCCCGTCCGCTCTGGTATGTCTGCGTCGGACTCGGCGTCGTCATCTCGGGCATCGGCCTGTTCTCCACCTCGGAGCGGGCGTTGCGCTCCGCCGAGCGGCTCGCCCCGCTGATCGCAGGCAGCGCGCAGCCGAAGGTGAGTGTCCATGCCGGGTGATCCCCTCGCCGACGACGTGTGGCGCACCATGGCCGCGGTGGTGTTCGACAACCGCGACGCTTGGAAGCGCGACGTCATCGACACCACGGGATTGCCGTTCAGCAGGGTGCGGGTGCTGCGCCGGCTGGCGCGGCAGCCCATGACGGCCAAGGAGATCGCCGAGGCCGCCACGATGGACGCACCGGCCACCAGCGTCGCCGTCAACGACCTCGAGGACCGCGGCCTGGTCGTGCGGACGGCGCATCCCACCAACCGCAGGTGCAAGGTCATCTCGCTGACCGACGAGGGCCGCCGGGTGGTCGCCGAGATCGATGCGGTGGAGGATCCCGCGCCGCCTCCGTTCGCGGCGCTGGCCCCCGACGAGCTGCGGAAGCTGGCCGCGATCCTGGACAAGCTCACCGCAGGCTAGGCCCCTGCCGTCATGCCTCAGCCCAAGTAGCCCTCGACCTCGTTCTCGGGACGGACGGTCGCCTGGTCGGGATCCTGGCCCGTCTCACGCAGCGCGCGGCGCTGCCGCAGCAGGTCCCAGCATTGGTCGAGCTGGACCTCGAGGCGCTGCAGCCGGCGATGCTCCTCGGTCTCGGAGATCTCGCGATGCTGAAGCTTCGACCGGAGTTCCTTTTCCTCGGCGACCAGTTCATGGACTTGGGCGAGGATGTCGGCGTCTTTGTTCGAGTCCGTAGTCACGGCTCCAGTCTGCCCGACTACGGTGTCAACCGTGGCAACTAAACCCGAGATCGAATTTCCAGACGGTCCTGCCCCCGACGACCTCGTCATCACCGACGTCGTCGTCGGTGACGGCGCCGAGGCCGTGCCGGGCGGCACCGTCACCGTTCACTACGTGGGCGTCGAGTACGACACCGGCGAGGAATTCGACAGCTCCTGGAACCGCAACGAGTCCATCGAGTTTCCGCTGCGCGGACTCATCGAGGGATGGCAGGACGGGATCCCGGGGATGCGGGTCGGCGGTCGCCGCAAGCTGACGATCCCGCCGGCCAAGGCCTACGGCCCCGCCGGATCGGGACACCGGTTGTCGGGCAAGACGTTGATCTTCGTGATCGACCTGCTCGACGTCCGCTGAGGATGCCAACGGCGGGCATCCGATGGCGGCTGGCCGTCGTCACGGTCGCACCGATGGTGCTGTGCGGTTGCGGTTCCACGCCAAGCCTGACTCCGCCGTCGGGCACTTCACCGGCCAGCGCGCCGGCCAGCACGTCTGCCTCCCAGCCGGCGGCACCGTTCGGCGCCATGACGATCGCCCGCACCGGCAACGGCTTCAGCCTGCGCGGGGAAGTGCCAGACGAGACGATGCGGACGTCGCTGCCGGACACCATCAAGCAGGCAATGCCCGGAGCCGTCATCGTCGCCGACCTCGTCGTCGTGCCGGGAGTCCGGGCGCCGGACATCGGCGGCCTCGGGGCGCTGTTCGGCTCGGCCATGGGAGTTCAGGGATTCTCCGTCGTGCTCGCCGGTGACACCGCGACGTTGACGGGCACGGCCTCGGTAGCGGCCGACCGAGACGCCGCCGCGGCTGCGGTGGCGCAGACGTGGCCAAACGTGAACGTGGTCAACCAGATTCGCGCTCCGGGTGCCGGATCGTCGTGCGGCACGCTCGGTGCCGACGTCGCCGCGGTACTCCAGACGCCGATCCGCTTCGCCACCAACCAGTCGACGCCGGCGCCCGATGCCAGGGGGCTGATCGGCCAGATCGCCGAGAAGGTCAAGACGTGCCCGAGCGCCAAGCTCACCGTCGTCGGCTACACCGACGGCACGGGCGGCGACGCGATCAACGTCCCGCTGAGCGCCAGACGCGCCCAGTCCGTGGCCGACGCCCTGGTGTCGGCCGGCGTCCCAGCCGCCGAGGTGACGTCGCGCGGAGCCGGCGCCACCAACCCGGTGGCGGACGACTCGACGGCAGCCGGCCGCGCCAAGAATCGCCGCGTCGAGATCGTGGTCGGTTGAGCTAGGACGGGCCGGGCAGGCGCAGCAGCAACCGCGCCCCACCCAGTGGGCTCTCCTCCAATGAGGCTGTGCCGCCGTGTAATTCGGCCTGCTGGGCCACCAGGGCCAGGCCGAGCCCGGAACCGGAGTGTGACGCGGTCGACCCGCGTGAGAAGCGTGCGAACACCACCGTGCGCTCCTCCTCGGGGATGCCGACGCCGTCGTCGTCGATCGCGATCTCGACCCCGGCGCGCGAGCTCACCGCCGACAGCTGCACCCGGGTCGCGCCACCATGCTTGACGGCGTTGGCGATCGCGTTGTCGACGGCAAGTCGCAGACCGGCGGGCAGGCCGACGATGATCACCGTCGGCGCCGGCACCAGTGAGACGTCGAGATCGGGGTAGACCCGCATCGCGTCGTGCGCGGCCCGGTCGAGGAGCTCGGTGATGTCGACGGGCGCATGGTCGTCGGAGGTCGAGAGTTCGCCTTGGGCCAGCCTTTCGATGGCCCATAGCGTCGACTCGATGCGCGTCTGGGTGCGGATCACGTCGCCGAGCACCTCCTTGCGCTGATCCTCGGCCAGGTCCAGCGTGGCGAGCACCTCGAGGTTGGTGCGCATCGCGGTCAGCGGGGTGCGCAGCTCGTGCGACGTGACGGCGGCGAAGTCACGGGACGAGACCAGCGCGGCCTTGGTGCGGTCCTGCTCCTCCCAGATGCGTTGCACCATGCCGTTGACGGCGTCGGCGATCTCGACGGCCTCGGTGGCGCCACGCACGTCGATGTCCGGGGCCTCACCGCCGACGTCGATGGCGCGCGTCTGCTGCGCAAGGCGTTTCAGCGGCCGGACCGCGAAGGCGGCCAGCAGCCAACCCGCCACCGCAGCCGCACCGATCGCGCCCGAGCAGATCATGATCACCCTGCGGTGCAGGTTGTTGGTGTCGGCGATCGTCGCGTCGTAGGTGGCACCGACCGCGGCCGTCATCGGCCCCTGGGGACCGTTCAGCTGCACCGTCCGCACCCGGTAGCGCACCCCGTCGATCGTGGTGTCGGCGTACCCGGCGGGCAGCTCCGGCAGCGTCACGTCGGAGTTCGAGGTGACCTGCCCGCCGGCGCGCCGCACCGTGATGATGGCGTCCTGGTCGTTGGGCGACTTGGGAATCTGGTCCAGGCCCCGGGGCAGGAAGGGGATGGCGAACCCCGCTGCCTCGTCGAGCCGTCGGTCGAGGCGCTCCTTGCGGTCGTTGGTGATGCCGATCCAGACGATCACCCCGACGATCCCGACCACGATGGCGGCCGCGATGGCCGTCGCGAAGGCCACGCGGGTTCGCAGCGAGGGGGTCCGCCGGAACACGCGCGACAGGATGTTCATGGCCTACTGCTGCCTCAGTACGAATCCCACGCCGCGGACCGTGTGCAGCAGCCGGGGTGCCCCGCCCGCCTCGAGCTTGCGGCGCAGGTACCCGATGAACACGTCGACGACGTTGGTGTCGGCGGCGAAGTCGTAACCCCACACCAGCTCGAGCAGCTGGGCGCGCGACAGCACGGCGGTCTTGTGCTCGGCGAGCACTGCGAGGAGGTCGAATTCGCGCTTGGTCAGGTCGACGTCGACTCCGTTGACCCGGGCGCGCCGGCCGGGGATGTCGACCTCGAGCGGCCCGACGGAGATGGTCTCCGAGGAGAACGTCGCCGTCGCCCCGCGCCGTCGCAGCAGGGCCTTGACCCGGGCCACCAACTCGGCGAGCACGAACGGCTTGACGAGGTAGTCGTCGGCGCCCGCCTCCAGACCGGCGACCCGGTCGTCGACCGAGCTGCGGGCCGAAAGCACGCAGACCGGTACGTCGTTGTCCATGGCGCGTAGTGCAGTGACGACGCTGACGCCGTCGAGAACCGGCATGTTGATGTCGAGAACGATCGCGTCGGGCCGGGTTTCGGTGGCGCTGCGCAGCGCCTCGGCGCCGTCGACGGCGGTCGAGACGTCGAAGCCCGACAGTCGTAACCCGCGTTCCAGCGAGGCCAGCACGTCGGGATCGTCGTCCACCACGAGTACTCGGGGGGACGCGGCACCGCTGGCTCCCATCTCCATGGGCTCATCTTGCCTGATGTCGGTACCCCGATGCGGTAGGCGCGTGCTTGTCGGCGGGCACTGGCCCGCGCAAATTTACGCGTTGGCAAAGCGGATGGGTGGTATGCAGTGCTAGCTTCAACTCTCGTGCAGCCGAGTGGGCCCCTGTTGATCGTCGAGCCGGACGACGGACTCGCCCCCGTCGTGAACTTCATCGCGTCGGCGCGGAAGTCACTGCTGATCAAGCAGTTCACCTTCACCGACGAAACCCTCATCGAAGCCGTGCTGGACCGCCAGCAGGCCGGTGTCGAGGTCCGGGTGATGTTGAACGCGGCGCGCTCCGGTGGTGACCGGGCGAACGACGAGACCTACGAACGCTTTTCCGCCGCCGGGATCGCCGTGCAGTGGGCCAATCCGAAGTTCTACGTGACCCACGAGAAGTCGATGGTCGTCGACGGGCAGACGGCGCTGGTCGCGACCTTCAACATGTGCCTGAAGTACTTCACCGCCACCAGGGACTACGGCGTGATCGTCTCCGATCCGGTGCACGTCGCGCAGATCGTCGAGGTGTTCGAGGCGGACTGGAACCACGACGACTGGGTGCCCGCCGCGTACGAGGGTCTGCTGTGGAGCAATTCGAACTCGCGGCTGCACATGGCGCGGTTCATCGACACGGCCACCCAACGCATCGACGTCCAGCACCCGAAGTTCGTCGACGCGGTGATCACCGATCACCTGGCGGCGGCGATCGACCGCGGGGTGAAGGTGCACGTGCTGTGCGGAGGCAAGCACGGCATCAGTGAGTGGGACGTGCTCGACACCTTCGCTTCGTTGCGCACACTGCGCCGATTCGGCGCCAAGGTGCACAAGCAGAAGAACCTGCGCGTGCACGCCAAGCTGCTGATCGTGGACGGCGAACGCGCGCTGGTGGGTTCGATGAACATCGACCGCAGCGCGTTCGACCTGCGCCGGGAGCTCGGCATCACGGTCGACGATCCTGCGGTCATTGCGCGATTGAAGGCGGTCTTCGACGAGGACTGGGCACTGTCGCACGCCTACGAACCGCCGGACCCGCTGCATCCCGAAAGTCACCACGAAGACGACTTCCCGCACGACCCCGAACTGGTCCATGAGTGAATCCGGACCGGCCGCTGCGCCGACGCCGGAGCGGGTCTCGCTGTTCGAGCTGGCCCTGACCTTCAACCACATCGCGCTCGCGTCGTTTGGCGGTGGACTGTCCGCGTGGTCGCGGGAGGTGCTGGTCGTCGACAAGAAGTGGATGGGTGAGGCGGAGTTCCTGTCCGCGATGACCATGTGCCGGATCCTGCCCGGCGCCAATCAGGTCAACATGGCCGTGTTCACCGGCACCAAGATGCGGGCGGTGCCGGGCGCCGTTGCCGCCGTCGTCGGGCTCTGCCTGATGCCGCTGGGGATCGTACTGGCGCTGGCGTGGCTGTACTTCACGTTCAAGGAGGTGCCAGCGGTCAAGGGGGTGCTGCACGGCGCGTCGGCGGCGGCGGTTGCGCTGACCCTGGCGATGGTGATCAAGACCGGCCAGAAGTGCCTGACCGGCGTGGTTCCCGTCGCGCTGTTCCTCACGGCCTTCGTGCTCAACGGCGTGTTGCGGTGGCCCCTGCTCGGCACCCTCGCGATCGTCGCGCCGCTCGGCCTGCTCTGGGCGTGGCCCCGGCGGCGCAGCCAGCAAGCCAGCTCGTGAGCACCTATCTGCAGCTGATCGTGCTGTTCGGTTCGCTGTCGCTGATGTCGATCGGTGGCGGCAACGCGGTACTGCCCGAGATGCACCTGCGCTCAGTGCACCAGCACCACTGGCTCAGCGATACGCAGTTCGCCGATCTGTTCTCCATCTCGCAGACGACGCCGGGTCCCAGCATCCTGATCGTCGGCATGGTCGGCTACGCCGCCGGGCTACCGGTCGGGGGCGTGCTCGGCGGCATTCTCGGGGGCGTCGTCGCCACCGTAGCCATGGTGATCCCCGCTGCGTCGCTGGTCTATGCCATCACGTTGTTCTGGGAGAAGGCCGAGCAGTCGAGCTGGCGGATCGCCGTCGAGAAGGGTTTCGCGCCGTTGACGGTCGGGCTGATCCTGGCGTCGTCTCTGGTGATGAGCCGCGCCGCCGACCATGACTGGCGGGCATACCTGCTGACGGCGGCCTGCACGCTGGTCTTCGTCCGCACCAAGATCAACCCGCTCGTCATCGTCGCGGTCGCCGGAGTGATCGGCTACCTGGGGATCGTTTAGGGCGGTTTCGGCGCGGTTACCCGCAGCAAGCGGGGGTTCCCGCGGCCAATTCGCAGCCGGGAGCCGGGGGTAATGATTTGACCTCAGCAATCGTTGAGGTTTTACGGTGACCACATGAGCATGGAATACGCGGCGAGCCGGGCCCTGTACCGGCAGAAGTCGGCGCGCGGGGGTGACCTCCGTGCGCTGGCCAACCGTGCCCTGCTCGAGCGCATCTGGACCTTCTCGGCGCGGCACCATCGCAGGCTCGGCGGATTCGTCGCGATCAGCGTGGTGGGAGCGCTGCTGGCGGTGTCGACGCCGGTGCTGGCGGGCCGGGTGGTCGACGCCATCGTGCATGGCGGGCGTCCCGCGACGGTCGTCGTCATCGCGGCCGTGATCGCCTTCGTCGCCTTGGCCGAAGCTGGCGTCGGCCTGCTGACGCGATGGTTGTCGGCAACGATCGGGGAAGGTCTGATCCTCGATCTGCGTTCGGCCGTGTTCGACCACGTGCAGCGGATGCCGGTGGCGTTCTTCACCCGCACGCGCACCGGCGCGTTGGTCAGCCGCCTCGGCAACGACGTGATCGGCGCGCAGCGCGCGTTCTCCGACACCCTCTCCGGGGTGGTGTCCAATGTGGTGACGCTGGCCCTGACGCTCGGCGTCATGCTCAGCATCTCCTGGCAGATCACGGTGCTGTCTCTGGTCCTTACGCCGCTGTTCCTGCTGCCAGCACGACGCATCGGCCGCACCATGGCCGCGCTGAGCCGCGAGGCAGCGATCCACGACGCGACGATGAATACCCAGATGACGGAACGCTTCTCGGCTCCGGGTGCCACGCTGGTGAAGCTCTTCGGCAACCCTGCCCGCGAGTCCGAGGAATTCGCCGCGCGGGCCGGAAGGGTGCGTGACATCGGGGTGAAGACCTCGATGCTGCAGGCCACCTTCATGAACTCGCTGACGCTGATGTCGGCGCTCGCGCTGGCCCTGGTGTACGGCCTTGGCGGCGTGCTGGCCATCGGCGGGCACCTGCAGGCCGGCGCGATCGTCTCGCTCGCGCTGCTGCTGACCCGGCTCTATGCGCCGCTGACGGCGTTGGCGAACGCTCACGTCGAAATCGCCAGCGCGCTGGTCAGTTTCGAGCGGGTCTTCGAGGTGCTCGACCTGGTGCCGCTGATCCGGGAGAAGGCAGATGCGATGGCCGTTCCCGACGGACCGGTGCGGGTCGACTTCGATGACGTCCGGTTCTCCTACCCGGCGGCCGACAAGGTGTCGCTCGCCTCCCTCGAGGAGGTCGCCGTGTTGGATGACCGTGGCGGTGACGAAGTGCTGCACGGGGTTTCGTTCACGGCGCTGCCGGGTCAGATGGTGGCGCTGGTCGGATCCTCCGGGGCGGGAAAGTCGACCATCGCCTCGTTGGCGGCGCGGCTCTACGACGTCGACTCCGGCGCGGTGCGGCTGTCCGGCATCGACGTACGCGACGTGTCGTTCGCGTCGCTGAAGGATACGGTCGGCGTCGTGACCCAGGACGGCCACCTGTTCCACGAATCGATTCGTGCCAACCTCGTGCTCGCGGCCCCCGGCGCATCGGACGACCAAATCTGGGAGGCCCTGCGCCGGGCGCGGCTGGCCGAGGTCGTGGCCGACATGCCCGACGGGCTGGACACCGTGGTGGGGGAGCGCGGCTACCGGCTCTCCGGCGGCCAACGCCAGCGGCTGACGATTGCGCGGCTGCTGCTCGGCCGCTCGGGAGTCGTCGTGCTGGACGAGGCGACGGCGTCGCTGGACTCCGAGTCCGAGGCGGCCGTGCAGCAGGCGCTGGCCGAGGCGCTGGACGGACGCACCTCGATCGTGATCGCCCACCGGCTGTCCACGATCCGCGCGGCCGACGTGATCCTCGTCGTCGAGGACGGTCAGATCGTCGAACGCGGTACGCACCGGCAGCTCCTGGCCCGCCATGGGCGCTACACGGAGTTGTACGAAACCCAGTTCCGCGACAGCGATGCCGCCGCGTGACGCGGGCGGGCCGGCCCGCACCGTGACGACGCCGGGGCTGCGCTCCGAACCCGCGCTGGCTCCGCCGCCCCGTCGGATCAGGTCCTCCTCGGACATCCTGCGGCTGCTGCCGTATCTCAAGCCGTACCGCGTGCGGTGGACGGCGATGCTGATCGCCGCGCTGCTCAGCCTGGTGGCCACCGTGGCGATCCCGCTGATGACCCGGGCCGTGATCGACGGTCCGGTGCGCCATCAGGACCAGCGCCAGCTGTGGGTGCTGGGGTCGGCCGCGATGGCCCTGCTGGTGTCGGAGGCGGTGCTGTGGTTCGTCCGGCGCTGGCTGGTCTCGCGGGCCACCATGGGGGTCGAGGCCGACATCCGCAAGGACCTGTACGCGCGGTTGCAGATCCTGCCGATGTCGTTTCACGGCAAGTGGCAGTCGGGCCAGCTGCTGTCGCGGGTGATGAACGATCTGAGCACCATCCGCCAATTCCTGTCGTTCGGCCTACTGTTCTTGTTGCTCAACGTCATTCAGATCGTGGTGGTGACGGGCATCCTGCTGGTGATGTACTGGCCGCTGGGTGTCGTGGTCGTGGTGTCGATCGCGCCGATCACCGCGACGGTGCTGCACTTCCAGCGCCAGTTCACCAAGCTCTCGCGGGCCGCGCAAGACCAGTCCGGCAACGTCGCCACCCACGTCGAGGAGCAGGCGCTGGGCGTCCGGGTGGTCAAGTCGTTCGGTCGCGAGCAGTACGCGTACGACCGATTCGACCAGCGCGCGACCGCCCTGTTCGCCACCGAGGTCGCCAAGGTCGGGGTGTCGGCGAAGTTCTGGACGCTGTTGGAGGCCATTCCGAGTGCGAGCCTCATCGTCGTGCTCGGCCTCGGCGCCTACGCGGCGGGCAGTGGCCTGGTGACCATGGGCACGCTGGTCGCGTTCATCACGATGATGCTGTCGCTGGTGTGGCCGATCGCGTCGCTGGGCTTTCTGCTGTCGATGACCCAGGAGGCCATGACGGCGGCCAATCGGGTGGTCGAGATCTTCGACGCACCATGGGAGATCACCGACGGACCCGTGCAGGTCACGCCGCGCGGTGGCCGCCTCGAACTGGTCGACGTCGGCTTCCGGTTTCCCGACTCCGACGAGTGGGTCCTTCGCCATCTCGACCTGACCGTCGAGGCGGGTGAGACGCTCGCGCTGGTCGGTGCGACCGGGTCGGGCAAGTCGGTGCTGGTGTCGCTGCTGTCGCGGCTGTACGACGTCTCAGAGGGTGCGATCCTGATCGACGGGCACGACATCCGCGACCTGTCGCTGCCGGCGTTGCGGCAGGCGGTGGCGACGGCCTTCGAGGATCCGACGCTGTTCTCCATGTCGGTGGCCGAGAATCTGCGGCTGGGCCGGCCGGATGCGACGCAGGAGCAGCTCGCCAAGGCCGTCGAGGTCGCCGCGGCGCAGTTCGTCTACGACCTCCCGTTCGGTCTGGACACCCGCATCGGCGAGCAGGGCATGAGCCTGTCCGGCGGTCAGCGTCAACGGCTTTCGCTGGCTCGGGCGCTGCTCGCGGCACCGTCGATCCTGGTGCTCGACGACACGCTGTCGGCGCTCGACGTGCACACCGAGGCCGTGGTCACCGAGGCGCTGAGCCGGGTGCTGCGGACGCGCGGGGCCGCGGGGCAGGAGCAATCGGTGACGGGCGTGATCGTGGCCAACCGGGCGTCGACGGTGCTGCTCGCCGACCGGGTGGCGCTGCTCGAGGGCGGCACCATCACCCGGGTGGGCACCCACGCCGAATTGCTGGCCGACGCCCCGCAGTACCGGTATCTGCTGGCCGCCGACGACGAGTTCGACGACGGCACCGAACGCGACTGCGACTGGGAGCGCGACGAGGAACGCCAACGGCTGGACCACCTGTACCTCGAGCGTCCGCGCGACGAGGACCGCGACTACGTCGCCTCGGAATCCGAGCAGCGGTCATGAGCACCATCGACTGGCGGGGTCGCGCCGTCAGCAACGACGACGACGACCTCCCGATCGACGAGTCGATCTCCCGGCGGCGCGAGGCACGCGCGCTGCTGGGTTCGCTGTTGCGGCCCTACGCCACCGTCGTCGCGCTGCTGTCCATCGTCATCGTCGTGGAGAACGCGGCGCGGCTGTCGCTGCCGCTGCTGGTACAGCGCGGCATCGACCACGGCATCCCGCCGATCGTCGACGGTGGGTCACCCCGCGAGCTGCTGCTGATCGTCGGTGCGCTGTGCGGAGTGGTGCTCCTACAGGCCGTCAGCCGGATGTTCTTCCTGCGGCGCTCCGGGCGGATCGGTCAAGAGGTGCTGCTGGAGTTGCGGCGCAGGATCTTTCGGCACTTCCAGCGCCTCGACGTGGCGTTCCACGATCGGTACACCTCGGGTCGGGTGGTGGCCCGCTCCACCAACGACGTCGAAGCCATCCAGGACATGCTGCAGACCGGGTTCGACGGTCTCATCACCGCGATCCTGACGCTGCTTGGCACCGCGGTGCTGCTGGTCACCCTCGACGTGCGACTGGGCCTGATGTGCCTGTGCGCCTTCCCGATCCTGGTCGTGCTGGTGTGGTGGTTTCGCACGCAGTCGGCCAAGACGTACAAGCTGGTGCGCGAGCGCGCGGCGCTGGTGATCGTGCAGTTCGTCGAGACGATGACCGGGATCAAGGCCGTGCAGGCCTATCGGCGCGAACCGCGCAACCAGCAGATCTTCACCGACGTCGCCGACGACTACAAGGACGTCAACGAGCGAGCCTTCAAGCTGCTGGCCGTGTTCATGCCGGGCGTGCGCCTGGTCGGCAACGTCACGACCGGTGGCGTGCTGCTCTACGGCGGCTACCGGGTGCTGCACGGTGAGATGACGCTCGGCACGCTGACCGCCTTCCTGCTGTACCTGCGTATCTTCTTCGAGCCGATGCAGGAGATCTCGCAGTTCTTCAACACCTTCCAGTCGGCCGCGGCGACCCTGGAGAAGATCGCCGGCGTGCTCGCCGAGGCGCCGGGCATCCAGGATCCCGACCGGCCAGTCGAGCTGGGCAACGTCAAGGGCGACATCGGGTTTCGCGAGGTCGAGTTCTCCTACGTCCCCGGCCGGCCGGTGCTGCCCGGCCTGGACCTGCGCGTGCCGGCGGGGCAGACCGTGGCGCTGGTGGGTACCACCGGCGCGGGCAAGACCACCATCGCCAAGCTGATCGCCCGGTTCTACGATCCCACCTCGGGCGCCGTCACCCTAGATGGCGTCGATCTTCGCGACGTGGCACAAGCCGAGCTGCGTCGGCACGTGGTGATGGTGACCCAGGAGAACTTCATGTTCGAGGGCACCATCGCCGACAACATCCGGTTCGGCCGCCCGGATGCCGGCGACGCCGAGGTGCGCGCGGCTGCCCAGGCCGTCGGTGCCGACCGCTTCATCGATGCCCTGATCGACGGGTACGACACCGACGTCGCCAAGCGCGGCGGCCGGTTGTCCGCGGGTCAGCGTCAGCTGATCGCCTTCGCACGGGCGTTTCTCGCCGACCCCGCCGTCCTCATCCTCGACGAGGCGACGTCCTCGCTCGACATCCCCAGTGAGCGCCTGGTGCAGCGGGCGTTGGCCACCGTGCTGGCCGACCGGACGGCGGTGGTGATCGCACACCGGCTGTCCACCGTCGAGGTTGCCGATCGGGTCCTGGTGCTCGAGCATGGCCGGGTGGTCGAGGACGGGACGCCCGACGAGTTGATCCTCGGCGACGGCCGGTACGCGGCACTGCATCGCGCGTGGGTCGAGTCGCTGGCCTGACCGCATGACAGTCAACGTGACCCTCAACCAGCTGCGTGCATTCCTGGAGGCCCACCGGCTCGGCTCGTTCACCGCGGCGGCAGAGGCGCTCGGCGTTGCCCAGGCGTCGATTTCGGAGTTGGTGCGCCGGCTGGAGGACGAGCTGGCCGCGCAGCTCTTCGTCCGCGGCAGTCGCCGGCTGGCGCTCACCGCCGCGGGGTGGGAGCTGCTGCCCTATGCAGAACAGGTCGTGCAGGCCACCGACACGGGGACCAGGGCCGTGCGGGCGCTCGGTTCGCTCGGCGGCGGTACCGCGACCTTCGGCGTGCCCCGCAATGCCGACTACTACCTGCTGTCGAGTCTGGTTCAGACGTTCCATTCGCGCTACCCCGCGGTGCGGGTGCGGCTGGTCGGGCAGAACTCGGCCGAGACCGCCGCGGCGATCCAGGCCGGGGAGATCGAGGCGGGCATCCTCATCCTGCCGATCGACGACGAAGACCTGACCGTGCGTCCGCTGCTGCGCGACGAGGTGTTCTACGTCAGCGCCGATCCCGCACGCACCGCCGAGCCCGTCACCATCGCGCAGTTCGCCGCGGCCGATCTGGTGCTGTACGACGCCCACTACGGCTGGAAGGACCCGACGCGGCGCCAGCTGGCCGAACGCGCTCAGCTGGCAGGGTTGCGGCTGGAGCCGATGATCGAGCTCGAGCACGTGGAGTCGGCGCTCAAACTGGTGGCCAACCGCGTCGGCGACAGCATCGCCAGCGGCGCGGTGATCGACAGCGTGGCCTGTCCTCGGGGTCTGTTCACTGCGCCGTTCGCCGAGCCGCTCTACGACGTGATCGCGCTGGCGCAGCACCGGGCGCGGCCGCTGTCGAACGCCACCAGGGAGTTCGCCCGGCTGGCCGAGGACACCATTCGCGAGCTGGGCGTCCCCGACGACGACGGTTCGCTGCCGCGGGTGGCACGCAGAGGACGCTGACCTGGGCCGTTGGCCTTGCATAGGAGAACCCTATGGTTGGATGAGGATCTCACCCTCTAGTCCTATGGTGAATTCCGGCCTAGCGTCCTCCGTCATGCAGATAACCCCTACCGAGGCCCGCGCCCTCGGCCCGCTGACCTGGTTGAAGCGACCCGCCGTGGACGGCCCGCCCGCGCAACGCGACCCGAAGGTCGTCGAGCGGGTCTCGGAGATGCTGAGCACCATCGAGCGCGGTGGACTCGATGCCGTCCGTGCCTACGCCAGGGACCTGGACGGCTGGACCGGTGACCTGGAGGTGGCCGCGGCCGACCTGCGCAAGAGCGGAGACGCCCTGCCGGCCGACGTGCGTGAGGCGCTCGAATTGGGTCATGAGCGCACCCACCGGTTCGCCGTCGCTCAGCGGGAACGGATGACCGACTTCGAGATCGAGCTCGCCCCAGGCCTTTCGGGCGGGGTGCAGTACATCCCGGTCGCGCGGGTTGGTGCGTACCTGCCCGCCGGTCGCTTCCCCCTGCTGGCGAGCGCGTTCATGACCGTCGGCGTCGCCAAGGCGGCCGGCGTCCCGACGGTGCTCGCCTGCACGCCGCCCTCCGGTGAGCACGGGGCACACGCCGCGGTGCTCTACGGCGCGTACCTGTCCCGCGCCGACCGTGTGTTCGCCATCGGTGGGGTGCAGGCCCTGGGCGCCATGGCATTCGGGCTGCTCGACGACGCCCCCGTCGACATGGTCGTCGGTGCGGGCAACGCCTACGTCACCGAGGCCAAGCGCCAGCTGTTCGGCAGGGTCGGCATCGATCTGCTCGCCGGACCGTCGGAGGTCGCGGTGCTGGCCGACGAGACGGCCGACCCGGAGTGGGTGGCCGCGGACCTGCTCGGCCAGGCCGAGCACGGGCCCAACTCGCCGGCGGCGTTGATCACCACGTCGGAGGCACTGGGCCGCAACGTCATCGAGGCCATCGACCGGCAACTGGCGACGTTGACCACCCGGGAGATCGCCGGTGCGGCGTGGCGTGACTTCGGCTCGGTGATCGTGGCGACCGATGCGGCCCAGGCGGCGGCGGTCGCCGACGTCCTCGGTCCCGAGCATCTCGAGGTGCAAACCGCCGACGACGACTACTTCCTCAAGGAACTGCGCAACTACGGTTCGCTGTTCCTGGGCAAGTGGAGCACCGTGGCGTACTCCGACAAGGGGATCGCCGGCCCCAATCACGTTCTGCCGACTGGAAAGACGGCCCGCTACAACGCCGGATTGTCGGTGGGCCGCTTCCTGAAGCCGCTGACGTATCAGCGGGCCGGCCGCGACGCCACGGCGGCGCTCGCACCAGCGGTCGAACGTATCTCCGCATTCGAGGGGCTGGCGGCTCACGAAGCCACCGCGACCATTCGCATCGACGAGATCGGGCGGCACTCGGGTGCCTTCGACGGCACCCCTGCGGTCGATCGAGGGCGATGAGTACGAGGGTGCGGGTCTCCGCGGTGACGGTCGAGATCGAGTTCGGCGCGGTGGACACCAACCTCGCCCGCATCCGTGCCGCGTTGCAGGGCCTTGATCCAGACGGTCCGCATCTGGTCGTCTTCACGGAGCTGGCGACCAGCGGCTACGTGTTTCGTGATGCGGCCGAGGCCCGTTCGCTGGCCATGCGGGCCGACGACCCGCGGCTGGCGGCGTTGGCCGCCGCCGTACCGGCGGGCGCCGTGGCGGTGCTCGGCTTCTGCGAGACCGACGGCGAGCGGTTGTTCAACTCGGCCCTGGTACTCGATGACACCGGGGTGCTGGGCTGCTATCGCAAGGCACACCTGTGGGGTGCCGAGAACGAGGTCTTCACGCCGGGGCCCGAGGCGGGGATGGTCGTGGAGACCGCGTTCGGCCGGCTCGGCGTAGCCATCTGCTACGACGCCGAATTCCCGGAGCTACCACGCAGATTGGCGCTGGCAGGTGCCGAGATATTGGCGCTGCCGGTGAACTGGCCCCTGGTGAATCGTCCCGACGGTGAGCACCCGCCGGAGACCATTCAGGCGATGGGGTCGGCCCGATCGTCGCGGCTGCCAATCGTCATCGCCGACCGGCACGGCAGCGAGCGGGGTGTCGAATGGACGGGTGGCACGGCCATCATCGATGCCGACGGGTGGATCGCCGCCACCGTCGGTGGGGGTACGGCCGCCAGTGCAGATGTCGAGCTGTCACGCGACAAAACCCTTGGTGCGCACAATGATCTGTTCGCAGATCGCCGTCCGGAACTCTACGGCGACATCATCGACGGGGACAGCGGCGTGCCCCGGTCATCCGGCAGTACGAGCGAGAAGCGAGAAATCCATGTCTGACACGCCCGCGATCGAATCGAAGTCGATCGACTGGATCCCCCTGGACGAACGGCGGGGCAGACCGGCCACGCTGTTTCCACTGTGGTTCATGTCCAACGCCAACCTGACCACGCTCGCGACCGGCATGGTCGGTGCGGCACTGGGGGCGTCACTGCTCACCTCCCTGCTCGCCATCGTCTCAGGGGCGGCGGTCGGCACGGTCTTCACGGCGTTCCACTCCGCGCAGGGGCCGCAGCTCGGGCTGCCGCAGATGATCCAGTCGCGGGCCCAGTTCGGCTACCGCGGGGTCGTGGTGATCTGCGCGGTCGTGGTGTTCAGCATCGTGGGGTTCAACGTCTTCAATCAGATCCTGGCCGCGGACGTCCTGACCCTGACCACGGGAACCGACCTGCGCGACCTGTGGTTCGTGGTGATCACCGGGCTCGCCCTGGCGCTGGCCATCTACGGCTATCACTGGATCCACCGCTTCCAGACTTGGCTGACGTGGGTGTTCCTGGCGACGTTCGGCGTGTTCACCGTCGCGGCACTGATCTGGTCGCAGATCCCCGCCGGGCAGCTGGGCTTCGGTGGCTTCACCTGGGCGGCGTTCCTGGTGCAGTTCGGGGCGGCGGCGGCCTACGCCCTGGGGTGGGCGCCGTACGTGTCGGACTACTCCCGCTACCTGCCGCCGCAGACGAGCCCGCGAAAGGCGTTGTGGTACACCTACGCCGGGGTGTTCGTCGGTGCGGTGTGGTTGATGGCGCTCGGCGCCCTGGTCGCCGCGCTATTCGCGGGAGCCTCTCCGCTGGATGCGGTCAACCAGGCCGCCAATGGTCTGCTGCCCGGTTCGGGCACCTGGCTCCTGGTGGCTGCGCTACCGGGCCTCATCACGGTCATCACCGTGAACATCTACGCCGCGTCGCTGGAGTTGATCACGATGCTCGACTCGTTCCGGGCCGTGCGTCCGACGCGGCGGCTGCGGGTCGTCTCCTGCAGCCTGATCGCCGCGGCCGGTTTGCTCGGCGCGATCCTGTCCACCGGTGAATTCCTGGCCAACTTCGGCAGCTTCCTGGTAGTTCTGCTGTACCTGCTGGTGCCGTGGACGTCGGTCAACCTGGTCGACTACTACTTCGTGAGGCGCGGTCACTATGCGGTCCGGGAGATCTTCGTACCCAAGGGTGGCGTCTACGGCACCTGGGGCTGGCGGGGGCTGGTCGCCTACCTCGTCGGCATCGTCGCGATGATCCCGTTCGTGGTGACGGTCTGGTACACGGGTCCGATCGCCTCGGCGATGGGCGGGGTCGACATCGCACTGTTCGTCGGGCTGGCGGCCTCGGCCGTGGCCTACGTGGCGATGGCACGATCGCTGGACCTGAACGCCGAAATCGCAAGGGCCGAAGCCGATTCCCGTGACCACGGCATCGAAGCCGTCAGCTTCTCGGGGCGGACCGCGCCGGTCGAGACCTGACGCAGGGGTGGCGGTGGCGGCGCACTGGTGCCAGAGTTGACTCCATGTTCGCCGCCGCTTGGCCCTCCACCCTTGGACGACGGGCCTGCGCGGCGCTCGCGGTGGGTTCGGCGGTCCTGCATGGGTTGATGGTGGGCTCGGTCGAGAACGTCGGCGTCGCAACGCTCGTCATCGTGATGGCGGTGGCGTGCCTGTATTGCGCGCGGGAGTTGTGGATGGCCGGCTCGCTGCGGGCGTGGTGCGTCGTGGCGGTGATGAACCTCGGCATGGTTGCGGTGCACTGGTCGATGCCGGGTCATCACCACGGCCAGGTGGTGGACGTGACCTCGGTCGTGCGGGCCGGACCGATGCCGACGCTGATGCTGGTGGCGACCAGCCTCTCGATCGTCGAGGCCGCCATCGCCGCCGCAGTGCTGTGGGTTCAGACCCGAAGCAGGGCCTCGAGCTTGGCGTTGGCCTCGACCAGCCGCGGCGCGATCTGAAGTAGCGCGTCACGCGCGTCGTCGGCTCCGGCGCCCATGTGGCTGGCGGCATTGAGGCGGGCCCCGCTGAGCCAGGTCATCAGCTCGGGGTCGTCGAACCACCTCAGCTGGTTGCGATTGGACTGCAGCGTCATGGTTGCCCAGTCCAGCGGACGGGTCGGGTGGGGCACCGGCCGGCAGTAGTCGTTCCTGGTGTCGTCGTCGAGGCCCATCGCCTCGACGTGGGCGGTGAACGCGGCGCTGAAGGTGGGCTGGCACGTGCGCAGGGACTGCAGGGTGATGTGGTCGCCGGCGAATACCGGCGTCGACTCGCGGGTGCCGATCCCGTCGCCCGTGCAGTCGACGTAGAGGGCTCCCGGATCGGTGTCGCGGATGCCACCGTCGAGCACGATGCGGCCCGGTTCCAGCGCCTGGACGCGACCCATGCGGACGACGTCGCCGATCAGCCGCAGCTTCGCGAGCTCGTCGCGGGAGACGATCGCGCACCGATACATGGTGGGTCTGACCGTCTCGTCGATGCGCAGCAGGCAGCCGCGTTCGCCGAGCCGGGTGAAGAGGTCGTCGACGTCGTCGGCGGCCCTGATGGCACGCCACTGCGCGGACAGGTCGGCCAGCACGCGGCGGGCGAACGCTCGGCCAGGTTGCACCGCCGCGCGGTCCAGTAGCCAGGAGTCACGGGGCTTGACCCAGGTGATCCGCTCGGGTGCGATGCCGTGGCGCAGCAGCCACAGGCAGGAGTCCATCGACGTCTTGCCGCCGCCGATGATGACGTATTGATCACGAAACGGCTTGGTGGGCAACGCGTTCGGAGCCACGCAGTCCACACCCGTCGCCACGTGGTACGGCGGTGGCCGCATCGATGGCGCGACCACGCCGAGGTAGGTGGCATCGACGACGCGGCGCCGGACCTCCACGCGATGCTCGTCACCTGCGAGAGTGCGAAAGCGGTTGTCGCCCAGGTGTTCACTCATCGGGAAGTACGAGACGCGGCCGCTGGGCAGCAGGTGCTGACGCAGCACGGCCTCGTAGTAGGCGCAGACCTCGGCGCCGCTGGCCAGCTCGTAGAACCCCTGATTCCAGCCGGCGGCGTCGATCGTGTCGCTGCCGAGGCGGCGGGAGTTGACGCCGTAGAACGCCGAGGGCTGATGAAGCCGCACGAAGGGGTAGGCGTTGAGCCAGTGCCCGCCGGGTTGGTCGTTGCGATCGACCAGTGCCACCGTGGCATCGGTTTCGGCAACCAGGGTGTCGACGAACGCCATCCCCATGGCCCCGGCGCCCACCACCAGGTAATCGGCTTCGATCGTCTGCATCGTGACCATCCAACTCTGCGGTGAGGCGGTGAACGCCGGGAGGGTGCCCGGTTCAGCGATACACCAACCCCGACAGGCGCGACGCCAGGGCGCGGGTGACCGGGGGCGTGCGGCCGACGGTGCCGAGCAGGGCGTTGCGGACGGGTCGGAGGGGCCGCGGCATGGTGGCCAGGCGGGTGAGGCGGTCGGTAAGGGCGATGACCTGCTTGGCGATGGGCCGGCGGGTGCTGCCGTAGTCGTCGAGCAGCGCATCTGAGCCACCGGCGAGCACGGCGGTCAGGGTCTCCGCCAGCGCCACGGCGTCCTGGATGCCGAGGTTCATGCCTTGGCCCCCGGCGGGACTGTGCACGTGCGCGGCGTCCCCGGCAAGCAGCACGCGACCCGCGCGGTAGGTGTCGGCGACGCGGTGATGGATGCGAAAACGTGAACCCCAGGCGACGTCGGCGACGGTGATGCCACCGGGTCCCCTCTCCTCGAGCAGGGTCTGCACCAGGTCGGCACCGGGGTGTTCGGGGGCGTCGTCGACCGGCGCGACGATGCGGAACGAGCCGTCGGGCAGGGGCGCGACGACGGTGAGACCCGCACTGGCCCAGAACAGGCGGACCTCGTCGGTGGGCACGTCGCCGCGCAGGCGAGCGTCGGCGAGGACGAAGGAGTGCTCGTACGCACCGCCGGTGAACCCTATGCCCGCTGCGTCGCGGACGGTGCTGTGCATGCCGTCGGTGCCGACGAGGTAGCGCGCCCGCAGGGTGTCGCCGTCGGCGAAGCTCGCGGTGACGCCGGCGTCGTCCTGGGTGAGGCCGGTCAGGGTCATGGGGCGGACGACGTCGCCTCCGAGCTCGCGGACGCGGTCGAGCAGGATGCGCTCGGTGGTCGACTGGGGGACCAGGAGGGTGAACGGATAGTCGGTGGGCAGACCGCTGAAGTCGATCGTCAGAAGCGTCGTGGCGCCGTCGAGGATGGTGAAGCGGGGTGCCTCGACGCCGTCGGTGACCAGGCGGCGGGCGACGCCGATGCGGTCGAGGACCTCCAGTGACCGGGCGTTCACGCCTGCGGCGCGCGAGGTGTTCGCGCCTTCGGCCTGGCGGTCGACGATGGCGACCCGGATGCCTCGGAGCAGCAGCGCTGCGGCCAGGGTCAGCCCGGTGGGCCCGGCCCCCACGATCGCTACGTCGACGTCCTGCATGGCAGCCTCCTCGGTTCGCAAAAAGCCAACGCGTGTTGACTTTCCTAGCGTGCGCCTCTGCTGCGCCAAAGTCAACGCCCGTTGGCATATGGTGGTCGGTGTGGGGACGAAGGCCGATCGGACCAGGGCGGCGATCCTGGCGGCCGCCCGTGAGCGGTTCGCCGAGGCGGGTTACGAGGCCTCGACCATCAGGGCCATCGCGGCCGACGCGAACATCGATCCCTCGATGGTGATGCGCTACTTCGGCAACAAGGATCAGCTGTTCGCGGCGGCCGCCGAGTTCGACCTCCGGTTTCCCGACCTGTCCGACGTGCCGGCGTCGTGCCTGGGCCCCGCGTTGGTCGACCACTTCCTGTCGCGGTGGGAGGACGACGATGCACTCGTCGTCCTGTTGCGATCGGCGACCACCAATGCCGAAGCAGCCCAGCGCATGACCGACATCTTCGCCGCGCAGCTCCTGCCCGCGATCGCGAAGGTCGTGCCCGATGACGCCCCGCGACGGGCCGGACTGCTAGCCACTCAGATCCTAGGGATGGCGTTGTGCCGCTTCGTCCTTCGATTGCCGCCCGTCGTCGCGCTGACCCGCGACGAGCTGATCGATTGGCTCGGGCCGACGTTGCAGCGGTATCTCACTGCGCAGTAGTCACGTGTGTTCGATCGACGGGTGTGCGCAGGGTGGGGAACAGCAGCCGGCTACCGGGGGTGGTGGTGTGGGTGTGGCCTTCGGACCCCCATGCCATTCAGGCCTCCAACTCACCGGCGATGCCGCGCTCGATGGCTGCCCGCGTCACCGCCGGCAGTACGACCAGACCCTCCAGCTCCCGCTGCGCCTTGGAGTAGGCATTGCGGCGCTCGTCGGCCGTGGCGGCGCCATCCCCAGCCACCCGAAGCAGCCGCGACGCCCGCTCCAAACGCTCCTGCGCGTCGGAGGAGAAGTCGCTGCGCCGCCGCCTCATCGCCTCGGACTCGGCCACGTCGAACGCCGACGCATAGGCGTGCACGGCGTCGCGGTACTCCAGCTGCGCATCGCGGTCACCGGCGATGTCCTCGGCGCGCGCCGGCCGCAGCAGGTCTGCCCGGCTGCGGGCGCGGTGGAACTCGGCCGTCAGCGGCTCACGCATGTCGGTCATCAACGGAAAGTCCAGCAGCTTGGCGACGTCGATCTCGTACTCCAGCCAGCGGGCGTCGGTGCGATCGTGCTGCTGCAGCACCTTGGTGACGTCGCGGCGCGAGGCGACCTCGTCGACCCTGCCCCGGCCCGAGGCCTCCGCCAGCGCGACCTTGGCCTGCTGCTTGATGCGGTAACGCTCGAGCCGGCGCTCGGCACGCCGCTCGTTGGCCGCGCTGATCGCCCGGACGCCACCACCGATGACGCCGCCAAGCGGGAAGATCAGCCACCAGAAGTTGCCGGCGAAGTGCAACACGGATTCCACCGTTCCCAGAATGCCACCAACGCGGCGGTCAGCGAGCCAGCCCGATCCCGCGGTAGTGCCGCAGCCGCGACGCCATCCGTTCGGCCGGGCTCAGCGCCCGCAGCGACCGGAGTTCGGCCGCGATGGTCGCCGAGAGCCTGCCGGTGAACTCCAGCGGCGTGTCGGCGGCGTCGGTGTGCTCGGGCACGATCGCGTCGACGATGCCGTTGCGTAACAGGTCCGACGACCGAATGCCTTGAGCCGCAGCCAGTTCGGGAGCGTGGTCTACATCGCGGTAGACGATGGCGCTGACGCCCTCCGGCGGCAGCGGCGCCAGCCAGCCGTGCAGCGCGGCGAGCACCCGGTCGGCGGGCACCATCGCCAGCGCCGGGCCGCCGCTGCCCTGCCCGAGGAGCACCGACACCGTCGGCGTGTCGAGCGTGACGAGCTCGGCCAGGCACCTGGCGATCTCACCCGCGAGCCCACCCTCCTCGGCCTCGGCGGACAGCGCCGGCCCTGGGGTGTCGATCACCAGCACCAGCGGCAGCCGCAACCCCGCCGCAAGGGCCATCCCGCGGCGCGCCTCGCGTAGTGCCTGCGGCCCGGCGAGCCCGCCCCCGACACCCCGCTGCTGGCCGACCACCACCGCCGGCTGGCCGCCGAACCTGGCCAGCGCCAGCAACGTCGTCGCCGCCTCACCGTGCCCACCGGTGCCCGACAGCAGGACGCGCTCGGTGGTCCCGTGCCGTAGCAGGTAGCCGATGCCCGGCCGGTCGGGCCGTCGCGAGATCTCCACCGAATCCCACGCGGGCACGTCGGGGATGGGCTCCGGCTCAGGGGCCCGCGGTGGCACGCCCGGCGCATCGGAGACCACCTTGAGCGCGCGGTCCAGCGTCGAGCGCAGCAGTCCGATTGGCACCACGCCGTCGATGACGCCGTGACGGTGCAGGTTCTCCGCGGTCTGGATGCCCGTCGGGAACGGCTCGCCGTAGAGGTGCTCGTAGACCCGCGGGCCAAGGAAGCCGATCAGCGCGCCGGGCTCGGCGGCGGTGACGTGACCCAGCGACCCCCAGGACGCGAACACCCCACCCGTCGTCGGATGTCGCAGGTAGACCAGGTAGGGCAGATGCGCCCGCTTGTGCAGTTCGACGGCCGCGGAGATCTTGACCATCTGCAGGAACGCGACGGTGCCCTCCTGCATGCGGGTGCCACCCGAGCTCGGCGACGCCACCAGCGGGAGCCGTTCGGCGGTCGCGCGCTCCACCGCGGCGGTGATCCGCTCGGCGGCGGCCACGCCGATCGACCCCGCCAGGAAGCCGAATTCGCTGGCCACCACGGCGACGCGCCGGCCGAACACCGTGCCCTCGCCGGTCAGCACCGACTCGTCGAGTCCGGTGGCCTCCCTGGCGGCGGCCAGCTCGCGCCGGTACTCGGGGTCGGCGCCGACGTCGAGCGGGGTGACGTCCCAGCTGACGAACGACCCCTCGTCGAGGACGGCGTCGCGCAACTCCATGGCACCGATCCGGCTCACCAGGAAAGGCTAGTGGGTCGCTCTATAGGCTGGGCGCCATGATTGGTGTTACCCGCGACGGGGCCGTGTTGACCTTGGAGATGCAGCGTCCGGAGCGCCGCAATGCGCTCAATGGCGAGTTGGTCGATGGACTGCGGGAGGCCGTGCAGAAGGCCTCCACCGAGGACGTGCGGGCGATCGTCCTCACCGGCCAGGGGCACGTGTTCAGTTCGGGCGCGGACCTCTCCGGGGGCCAGGGCGTCGCCGACGAGCTGCCCGACAAGGCCAAGGCCCTCAACATCGCGATCGACCAGGCGCCCATTCCCGTCATCGCCGCGATCAACGGCCCGGCGATCGGGGCCGGCGTCATCCTCTCGATGATCTGCGATCTGCGGGTCGTGGCGCCAGAGGCGTACTTCCAATTCCCGGTCGCCAAATACGGTATCGCGCTTGACAATTGGAGCATCCGCCGGCTGACGTCGCTCGTCGGTGCCGGCCGCGCGCGCGGCATGCTGCTGGCCGCCGAACGACTGAGCGCCGACGATGCGATGCTGACCGGCATGGCCAACCGCGTCGGGACGCTGGCCGACGCGCAGGCCTGGGCCCAGGAGATCGCCGGGTTCGCCCCGCTGGCGCTGCAGCACGCCAAGCGCGTGCTCAACGACGACGGCGCCTACGAGGACGCGTGGCCCGCGCACCAGGAACTCTTCGACCGGGCCTGGTCCAGTCAGGACATCATCGAGGCGCAGGTGGCCCGGATCGAGAAGCGGCCAGCCAAGTTCAAGGGCGCCTAGGGTGTTCTGGCGGGCGAGCCGGTTGATCGGCGGGACGGCCGCCGTCGTTGGCGGCGGCTGGGCCCTTCGGGCGCTGCAGGGCGCACCCGAGGCCCTCGGCGCGTCCCCGGTCGCCATCGACGCGGTGACCAAGCGCTCGCCGCACCAGCGCGACGGCGTCTTCGTCAACCTCGAGCCCGCCTCCGAGACCAGCCTGTCCCGCCAGCAGCAGTTCACCCTCGCCCGCGAGGTCATCGCGGGTAGCTCGGATCAGCATCCGGCCGAGCCCGTTCCGCTGGTGTCGCCGGATCCGAGCGTCGTCGCCGGTGAGCTCGCCGTCACCTGGTACGGGCACTCCTCGGCGATGATCGAGGTCGACGGCTACCGCGTGCTGGCCGATCCGGTGTGGAGCGACCGCTGCTCACCATCGCGTGCGGTGGGCCCGCAACGCCTGCACCCGGTACCCGCGGAGCTGGAGGAGCTGCCGGCGATCGATGCGGTCATCATCAGCCACGACCACTACGACCACCTCGACGTCGACACCATCAAGCAGCTCGCGCTGACCCAGCGGGCAAAGTTCTTCGTCCCGCTCGGCATCGGGTCGCACCTGCGGCAGTGGCACATCCCCGAGGACCGGATCGTCGAGCTCGACTGGAACGAGAGCGCCCACGTCGGTGAGCTCGAGCTGGTCTGCACCCCGGCGCGGCACTTCTCCGGCCGCTTCCTCACGCGCAACCTCACGCTGTGGTCGTCGTGGGCGGTCATCGGGCCGCGGCATCGCGCGTTCTTCGGCGGCGACACCGGATACACCAAGAGCTTCACCGACATCGGCTCCGACCACGGCCCGTTCGACGTGACGCTGATGCCGGTCGGGGCCTACCACCCCGGCTGGCCGGACATCCACATGAACCCCGAGGAGGCGGTCCGCGCGCACCGCGACGTGACCGACCGCGGTCTGCTGGTGCCCATCCACTGGGCCACGTTCCGGCTAGCGCCCCACCCCTGGTCCGAACCCGTCGAGCGGCTGCTGGTCGCCGCCGAGGGAGAGGGCGTTCCAGTGGCGACGCCAAAGCCCGGACAGCGCATCGAATCCATGACATCGGCGGCGTTGGACCCGTGGTGGCGCGCCTAACCGGTTAGCGTGCTGGTGTGCCGCATTCCCCGCTGTTTCGCCTGGTGATCCTGACGACCGTCGTGAGCGTGCTCGGTGGCTGCGCCGCCAAGTCCGGGCCGCCGGCCGCGCCCTCGAGCAGCCCGCCCGCCGCCGTGAGTGCCCCGACGTCGACCGACGTGCCACCGCCGCTCGTCCCGGCAATGCCGTTGCCCGACAACGCCGTCGACGCCGCCGTTGCCAAACTCGACGGCATCGCCGACGAGCTGATGAAGGCCTCCGGCATCCCTGGCATGTCGGTCGCAGTGGTGCACGGTGGAAAGACCGTCTACGCCAAGGGATTTGGTGTGAAGGACGTGCGCAACGGGGACGCCCCGGGCAACCGCGTCGACCCCGACACCGTCTTCCAGCTGGCCTCGCTGTCCAAGCCGCTCGGCTCGACCGTGGTCGCCCATCTGGTCGGCCAGGGTGCGATCAGCTGGGACACCCCGATCGTCGAGAAGCTGCCCTGGTTCGCGCTTGCGGATCCGGCCGTCACGAAGATGGTCACGATCGGTGACATGTACAGCCACCGCTCCGGGCTGCCCGACCACGCCGGTGACCTGCTCGAGGATCTGGGGTACGACCGGCGCGAGATCCTGGACCGGCTGCGTCAGCTGCCGTTGGCGCCGTTCCGTACGTCCTACGCCTACACCAACTTCGGGCTCACCGCCGGTGCCGAGGCGGCGGCGCAGAGCACCGGCGAGTCCTGGGAGGACCTCAGCCAGGAGGTGCTGTACGGCCCACTCGGCATGACGTCGACGAGCTCGCGCTTCGACGACTATCAGGCCAGGCCCGACCGCGCCGTCGGCCACATCCACGTCGACGGCTCGTATCAGCCGCTCTACGTTCGCGACGCCCAGGCCGAGGCACCTGCCGGCGGGGTCAGCTCGTCGGCCAACGACATGACCAAGTGGTTGACGATGATGCTGGCCGATGGCAGCGTCGACGGTCGGCAGATCGTCGACCCGAAGGCACTGTTGCCCGCCCTCACCCCGCAGAGCGTGGCGAGCCCGCCGTCCGAGCCCGCCGCGCGCCCCGGGTTCTACGGCTACGGCTTCAACGTGGGTACGACGGCGGCGGCGCGCCAGCAGTTCAGCCACTCCGGCGCCTTCGAGCTCGGCGCGGGCACCAACTTCGTCATCATCCCGTCGGCCGACGTGGCGATCGTCGCGCTGACCAACGCCACCCCGTCCGGTGTCCCCGAGACGCTGACCGCTGAATTCGCCGACCTGGTCCAGTTCGGCCAGGTGCGCGAGGACTGGCGCGGGTTGTACGCCAGGGCATTTGCGGCCATGGAGCAACCGATGGGTGCCCTGGTGGGGCAGAAGCCGCCCACCAACCCGGCGCCCGCACCGCCGACGCCGTCGCTCGTCGGCACCTACGACAACGGTTATTGGGGTCCCGCCACCGTCACCGACGTCGACGGCAAGCTGACCCTGGCGCTGGGGCCGCGGGAGACGTTCGACCTGACCCATTGGGACGGTGACGTGTTCACGTTCGTGCCGCGCGGTGAGAACGCCCCGCCGGGCACCATCTCGAAGGCGACGTTCTACGGGAACCAGCTGAATCTCGAGTTCTACGACCAGGAGAAGATGGGCACCTTCACCAAGGCCGTCGGACGATGACGGCGGCTGCATTGGCGGTCGGGCTCTCCGACGCCGAGGTGGCCCAACGGGTCGCCGACGGCAAGACCAACGACGTACCGAGCCGGGCCACCCGCAGCACCGGGGACATCATCCGCGCCAACGTCTTCACCAGGATCAACGCCATCCTCGGCGTGTTGCTGATCATCGTGCTGTCCACCGGTTCTTTCATCAACGGGCTGTTCGGCATGCTCATCGTCGCCAACAGCGCCATCGGAATCATCCAGGAGCTGCGCGCCAAGCGGACGCTCGACGAGCTGGCGATCGTCGGACAGACGAAACCGTTGGTGCGCAGGCAGTCCGGCACTGTCGAGCGGGCGCCTGGCGAGGTCGTGCTGGACGACGTAATCGAGCTGGGGCCGGGGGACCAGATCGTCGTCGACGGCGAGGTGCTCGAGGAGGCAAACCTCGAGGTCGACGAGTCGCTGCTGACCGGCGAGGCCGATCCGATGCCGAAGGGCGTAGCCGACGAGGTGAAGTCGGGCAGCTTCGTCGTCGCGGGCAGCGGCGCCTACCGCGCCACCAGGGTCGGTCGCGAGGCCTACGCCGCCAAGCTCGCCGAGGAGGCCAGCAAGTTCACCCTGGTGAAGTCCGAACTGCGCAGCGGCATCGACGCGATCCTGCGCTTCATCACCTATCTGCTGGTGCCCGCCGGACTGCTCACCATCTACACCCAGCTGTTCACCACCGATGCCGGCTGGCGAGAGTCGGTGCTGCGCATGGTCGGAGCCCTGGTGCCAATGGTGCCGGAAGGCCTGGTGCTGATGACGTCGATCGCCTTCGCCGTCGGGGTGGTGCGATTGGGCCGGCGTCAGTGCCTGGTGCAGGAGCTGCCCGCCATCGAGGGACTGGCGCGCGTAGACGTGGTGTGCGCCGACAAGACCGGCACTCTGACCGAGAACGGCATGCGGCTGGCCGACCTCGAGACGTTCACCGACGACGACTGTGCGACCGTGCTGGCCGCCCTGGCCGGTGACGATCCGCGCCCCAACGCCAGCATGCAGGCCATCGCCGAGGCCTACGACACCCCACCCGGCTGGACGGCGACGGGCAGTGCGCCGTTCAAGTCGGCGACCAAGTGGAGCGGCACGTCCTATGGGCCGCAGGGCAACTGGGTCATCGGTGCCCCCGACGTCCTGCTCGATGCATCGTCCCCGGACGCCGAGGCCGCCGAGCGCATCGGCGCCAAGGGCCTGCGCGTGCTGCTGCTCGGCTCCTCCGACCGCCCGGTCGACGCCCCCGACGCGCCGGGCACCGTCACCCCGGTGGCACTGGTCGTCCTCGAGCAACGGGTGCGGCCCGACGCCAAGCAGACCCTCGACTACTTCGCCGCCCAGAAGGTCACGGTGAAGGTGATCTCCGGCGACAACGCCGTCTCCGTCGCGGCGGTGGCCGACACCCTCGGCCTGCACGGCCAGACCATGGACGCGCGGCAATTGCCCGACGAGACCGACCAACTCGCGGACGCGCTGGAGGAGTACACCACCTTCGGCAGGGTGCGGCCCGACCAGAAGCGGGCGATGGTGCATGCGCTGCAATCGCGCGGGCACACGGTCGCGATGACCGGCGATGGCGTCAACGACGTCCTGGCCCTCAAGGACGCCGACATCGGCGTGGCGATGGGATCGGGCAGCTCGGCGTCGCGTGCGGTGGCCCAGATCGTGTTGCTGGACAACAGGTTCGCCACGCTGCCCTACGTCGTCGGCGAGGGCCGGCGGGTGATCGGCAACATCGAGCGGGTCTCCAACCTGTTCCTCACCAAGACGGTGTACTCGGTGCTGCTGGCCGTGCTCGTCGGGCTGGCCGGCCTGTCGGCCAAGTTCCTCGGCACCCCGCCGTTGCCCTTCCCGTTTCAGCCCATCCACGTGACCATCGCGGCCTGGTTCTCCATCGGCATCCCCGCGTTCATCCTGTCCCTGGCACCCAACCGCGAACGCGCGCATTCCGGCTTCGTCCGCCGGGTGATGTCCTCGGCGCTGCCAAACGGCCTCATCGTCGGCACGGCCGCCTTCGCGTCTTACCTGGCCGCCTACCGTGGCCGGTCGTCGACGACGATGGAGTTGACGCAGGCGTCGACGGCGGCACTGATCACGCTGCTGGTCGGCGCGCTGTGGGTGCTGTCGGTGGTGGCCCGCCCGTACGAGTGGTGGCGGGTCGCCCTCGTGGGTGTCTCCGCGGTCGCCTACCTGGTGCTCTTCTCGGTGCCGTTGGCGCAGCGGGTGTTCATGCTCGACCCGACCAACGCGACCGTCACGTCCACCGCCCTGGCGATCGGCTTGCTCGCCGCGGCCCTCATCGAGGTGGTCTGGTGGATGCGGGGCCGCTTGCTCGGGGAGAAGCGGCGCTTCTGGCGCACCGAAGACTAGTGATTATGGTGGAGCCATGGGATTTCTGGACAAGGTGAAGGACTTGGCGTCGAAGAACGCCGACAAGGTCGACACGGTGATCGAGAAGGCCGGTGACCTCGTCGACGAGAAGACGCAAGGCAAGTACGCCGAGCAGGTGGACAAGGTGCAGGAGGCGGCCAAGAAGGCGGCCAGGGATCAGGCCGGCAAGACCCAGCCGCCCGAGGCGCCGCCCGCCGCGCCGGCCGGACCCCCGCCGACCTCCTAGCCATGGCGAAGCTCTCGGTCTCCGTCGACGTGCCGTTGTCGCCGGAGGAGGCGTGGGCGGCCGCCTCCGACCTGTCGCGTTACGAGGAGTGGCTCAGCATTCACCGGGTCTGGCGCAGCTCGCTGCCCGAGACCCTGGAGAAGGGCACCGAGCTGGCCTCGATCGTCGAGGTCAAGGGCATGCCCAACCTGGTCCGCTGGAAGATCGTCAACTACAAGCCGCCGCAGAGCATGACCCTCAACGGCGACGGCAAGGGTGGCGTCAAGGTCAAGCTGATGGGCAAGGTGCAGCCCGCAGATGCCGGTTCGACGGTCACCTTCGACGTGCACCTCGGCGGTCCCGCGCTGTTCGGTCCCATCGGGATCATCGTCGCCGGTGCGCTCAAGGGCGACATCCGCGATTCGCTGGACAAGTTCAAGACGGTCTTCGCGTGACCGTTGCCCGGCGCCTCGCCGACGTGGTGCGCGACGCCGCGGGCATCGAACTGCCAGTCCGCATCCGGGCCTGGGACGGCACCGAGGCGGGCCCAGCCGGTGGCCCAGTGCTCATCATCCGCAGCCGCCGGGCGCTGCGCCGGCTGCTGTGGGCGCCCGGGGAGATGGGTCTGGCTCGCGCGTACGTCACCGGCGACCTCGACGTCGAGGGTGACATGGCCGACGGATTTCGCCGGGCGTGGGCCGTCGCGGGTCGGCGCCGGACGTCGATCACGATGCGGGACAAGGCGGGAGCGGTCGCGTCGGCGGTGAGGCTGGGTGCCGTGGGTCCGCCGCCGAAGCCGCCCGCCTCGGAGGCTCGGCTGGCGGGCCGGCTGCATACCCGCGGCCGGGACCGCGCGGCCATCGCGCATCACTACGACCTGTCCAACGACTTCTACCGCCTGCTGCTCGACGATCACATGGCCTACTCGTCGGCGTACTTCACCCACGACGGTCAGTCACTCGTCGACGCCCAGGCGGCCAAGTTGGACCTGGTCTGCCGCAAGCTGGAGCTCCGGGAGGGCCAGCGTCTGCTCGACGTGGGCTGCGGCTGGGGCTCGATGATCCTTTACGCCGCCCGCAACTACGGCGTGCGCGCCACCGGCATCACGCTGTCGGCCGAACAGCGTGACTACATCGCCGAACGCGTGACGCAGGAGGGCCTCGGGAAACTCGTCGAGGTGCGCCTGCAGGACTATCGCGAACTGGCCGATCCGCCAGCCACCTTCGATGCGGTCAGCTCGATCGAGATGGGTGAGCACGTCGGCGAGGGCAACTACCCCATCTACGTCGCCACCATGCTTGGCGCGCTGAAGTCCGGCGGTCACCTTCTGCTGCAACAGATGTCGCGACGCGAGGGCACCGCGCCCGGTGGCGGTCCGTTCATCGAGTCATACATCGCGCCGGACATGCACATGCGGCCGCTGTGGCAGACCGTCCGGCATCTGGAGAACGCCGGCTTCGAGGTACGCGACGTCGAGGCCATGCGCGAGCACTACGTCACGACCGTCCGGCACTGGCTCGAGACCTTCGAGCGGCACTACGAGGAGTTCGTCGCGCTGCAGGGCGAGGAGGTCGCCAGGGTGTGGCGGCTCTACCTCGTCGGCGGCGGGCTGGCGTTCGAGCAGGGCCGGATGGGCGTCGACCAGATCCTGGCCCGCAAGCCGTGACGGAGCGCTACGAATGCCGCGTCGACGTCGACGCGATCACCGCCATCGACGTGCACACCCACGTCGAGGTTGACTGCGCCGGGCATCACGCCTACGACGACGAACTGGTCGACGCCACCAGAACCTACTTCAAGATGGGCGACGCGGCGGCTGCCACCGTCGACGACCTCGCCGCGCACTACCGCGAGCGCAATGCCGCGGCCGTGGTCTTCACCATCGACGCCGAGACCGCGACCGGGCATCCGCCCAACTCCGTCGAGGACCTCGTCGCGGGTGCCGCCCGGCACGCCGACGTACTGATCCCGTTCGGCACCGTCGACCCGCTTCGGGTGGACCGGGCCGTCGAGCGGGTGCACGCCCAGGTGGCCCTTGGCGTGCGGGGTTTCAAGTTCCATCCGAGCGTGCAGGGATTCGAACCCAACGACCGCCGCTTCTACCCGATCTACGAGGCGATCGAGGCAGCGGACGTACCCGCGTTGTTCCACACCGGGCAGACGGGTCTGGGTTCCGGCCTGCCCGGCGGGCACGGCATCAAGCTGCGGATGAGCGACCCGATGCTGCTCGACGACGTCGCCGCGGACTTTCCCGGTCTCACCGTCGTCATGGCGCACCCTGCGGTGCCCTGGGTGGATGCGCAGATCGCGATCGTGGCGCACAAGGCCAACGTCTACCTCGACCTGTCCGGCTATGCCCCGAAATACCTTCCCCCGCAACTGGTTCGCGCACTCGGCCGACAGCTGCGGACCAAGGCCCTGTTCGGCACCGATTATCCGTACGTCCAAATGGACCGTTGGCGGCGGGAATTCGCGGCGCTGGACCTCGGGTCCGAGGTCGAGTCGTTGATCCTCAAGGACAACGCCGTCCGGGTGCTCAAACTCTGACGCCGCGCTGACCCTTGCGCAGGGTGTCGAGCAGCTCGCGGTGCGGGCCGACGACATAGGCCGTGTCGCCCGCGCGCAGCTGGGTGTCGCGGCGCGGGTGCAGCCGGGCCGGCTCGCCTGGCGAGGCGATCGCGATGACGCGGGTCTGGGTGGACATGTCGGCCATGCGCAGGCGGTCCAGCTCGCTGCCCGGTTCGACGAGGACGCCGCCCAGCATGAAGGACTGCTGGCCCACCGAGAACGTGCCGAACACCTGCAGGCCCATCGCCGAGCCGATGAACCACGGTGTGGCGAGGTCGACGGTGGAGCGCACGTTCTGAAAACCGAAGCGCTGGGCCACCGCCGACCCAAGGGTGCGGTCGTACACGCGCAGCACCACGGGTACCCCCGGGGCGGTGGCCGAACGCATCCACCGGGCGCCCAGCCGCTCGCGCAACACGATGCCGATCTCGATGTTGACCATGTCGGACTGGGTCAGCACGGCCACGGCGACCGCTTCGTCGATGCGCGCCGAGTCCAGGGTGGCAGGAACCGTCGCGTCACCGAAGATCACCGGCACGTCGAGCTCGGCGGCCGAGGACAGATAGCGGTTGTCCGGACTGCGTTCAATGGCGACGACGTCGTGCCCGGCCGCCTTCAGGTCGGCGATCACACGGATGCCGAACGAACCGAGCCCGACGACGACGATGTGGTCCTGCAGCTCCCGCACCTTGCGCAGGCCGGCGTTCTGCGCGATGCGCCGCGACAGCAGCAGGTCGGCGACGAAGGCCATCAGCACCGCCGTCGTCGTCACCCCCGCGAACATCAGCAGGATGCCGAACAGGCGCAACCAGGTGGGCTGATCGACGAAGCTGAAGTCGCCGTAGCCGACGGTCGCAATGGTCTCGGTGGAGAAGTACAGCGCGTCGACGATGCTCATGCCTGGCTTGTGATAGGTGAACCGCAGCAGCACCGTGGCGCTCAACAGCAGCGTCATCGACGTGGCGAGCGCCTTGTAGAAGTTGGGGTTGACGTCCTCGCGGAAGGCACGCAAGGCGCCGAGCGCTCGCTTGAGGGGCCGGCGGCGGTGTGGGTTGTACCCGCGTGCGCCACGGTGCCCGACTTCGGCGGGCGCCGCCACCGGTGCGGCCACGGCGATGCCCTGGGCGGCCAGCTCGTCCGCCGTGCCGATCATGGTGGTCCAATCGCCCTGCTCCACGTGAAGGTCCCGGCCGGGGCAGGCGACGACCTCGCCCGGCGCCTTGGAGTCGTCCCCACGCAGCACCGCCACCGGGGCGAGGTCGCCGAACAGCTCGCGCAGTGTCGCCGCCCGCGGTGCGGTGGTACCCGAGACGATGAATTCGATGCCGGCCGCGGAGATGGTGTGCGTGGTCCGCGACAGGCATGCCTCGACGACCGATGGCGCGGCCAGATCCGCCACGTCGAGGATGGCTCCCGGTCCGTTGCCGGTGGCCACCGCCTCTCTCAGCACCCCGTTGCCCAGCCGCGCCACCACCCGCACGCCAGCGTTGAGTTGCCTTGCCAGCAAGGCAATCTCGAGATTGAGCGCATCGTCGTCATCGGCACAAATCAGGGCGTCGGCGGTGGCGATGCCGGCGTCCTGAAGGTCCGCCGAGGTGTCGATGACGGCGATGTCCCTGCCTGCGGCGCGAAGCTGCTCGATGATCTGCAGTCCCAGTGGATCGTCACCGCAGACGATGATGTGCCCCTGCATGCGAGCACGCTACTTCGGAAACCGACGGCGTGACGGGTGAAGATGGACCCATGACCTCCTTCGAATCCGATCCCGTCGTGTCCGGTGCCAAGATCTACGTCAAGGCGTGCATCAACGGTGCCCGCACCCCCGACCAGCATCCGAACCTTCCGGTCAGCCCCGACGAACTCGCCGCGGCCGCGGTCTCCGCGCACCGGGCCGGCGCGCAGGCAGTGCACATGCATCCGAAGACACCGGACGGGAAGGACTCGCTGGAGCCCGAGATCGTCGCCGCCGCGGTCACTGCGGTGCGGGCCGCGGCCCCCGGTCTGCCGCTGGGGGTGACGACGGGATTCTGGGCGCTGCCGGATCCCGATGCGCGCCGCGCGGCCGTCGAGGGCTGGACCGTGCTGCCCGACTTCGCGTCGCTGAACTGGCACGAGCCGGGTTCGCCCGAACTCGCCGAGGTGCTGCTCGGCAAGGGGCTCGGCGTCGAGATCGGCTTGTTCCACCTCGAGGCGGTGCAGGCGTGGGCCGACTCGAAGATGGTGCAGCACTGCATGCGGGTGATGATCGAGCTGCAGGGGCACGAGGACGTGGCCGTGGCGGACGCGATGCTCGAGAGGATCGCAGCCGCGAATTCCCCTGCGCCGGTGCTGTTGCACGGCCTCGACGACAGCTGCTGGCCGCTGCTCGAGCACGCGGGGGTGTGCGGGGTGCAGACGCGGATCGGCATGGAGGACACGCTGAAGCTGCCCGACGGATCCGTCACGCCTGACAATGCCGCGCTGGTGTCGGCGGCCATAGGACTGCTGAGCCGGTAGTACTGCTGCCGGTAGAACTGCTGCCGGTAGGACTGCTGAGCCGGTTGCGCTGGTCAGTCGGTGGGGGCACCGAGGGCGAAGTCGGCGAAGTCGAAGCCGGGGACGACGACGCAGCTCACCAGGGTGGGCTCGTAGTCGCGCGGCGTGGCCCGCTGCCAGTGCCCCGGTGGTACCACGAACTGGGGTTGCTCACCGGCGGCCAGATCTGCGCCGAGCAGGTGGGTGGTGGCACCTTGCGACTCCGTCCCTGGTCCTTGCCCACCCCTGCCGTCGGGCCCGACCTCCAGCAGCAGCGGGCTGCCGCGGTGATACAGCCACAACTCGGCGCTGCGGACGGTGTGCCACGCCGACTGCTGACCCGGCATCAGCAGGAACAGGATCGCGGTACCCGCGTTGCGGGGGCCGGTGTAGTCGGGCGGCAGGGCGGGTTGTCCGAGGACGAGGTCGCTGCGCCAGGTCTCCCGGTACCAACCCCCTTCGGGGTGGGGGGAGAGGTCGAGGTTCCCGGCCCACTCGGGGAGCTCCGTCATGGGGCCAGCCTACGACGATGCGGGTGCGCGACCGGATACGCTCCTCGCATGGCTCGCCTGCGTCCAGGATGGCTCGTCGTGCTGTGCTCGACGGTGCTCCTGGTAAGCGCGTGGCTGCCCTGGTTGGTGACCAGCGCCGACGGTGGTGGCCGGGCCAGTGCGATCGGCGGCAAGATCGGCCAGATCCACGTGCCGCCGAACGGGTTCGGCGTCGGGCAGCTGATCGTGGTGCTGAGTTCGACGCTGATCGTCGCTGCGGCGATGGCGGCGCGCAGTCTGCATCCGAAGTTGGCTTCAACTGCGGCACTTGCCATTTCGGTGCTGCTCGCGGTGTTGGTGCTGTGGTACTACCGGCTCTACGTGGGCCACCCCGTCGGGGCGGGTTACGGCATGTACGTCGGTGGTTCGGCGATCCTGGCCGCGGTGGTGCTCTCGGTCTTCGCGATGGTCGCGGCGTGGTCGGAGCTGGGCCGTCGGTGAGCGGATTCGTCGAACCCGTCGAGCTGACGGGAGCCCGCTGGGTGTCGCTGGAACCGCTGACGCCCGAGCACGGCCCGGCGATCGTCGAGGCGGCCGCCGACGTCCGGCCGCTGTGGTTCACCAGCGCGCCGACGCCCGAGACGGCCCAGGAGTGGATCGACGGCCGGCTGGCGGCGCAGCACCCGGACACCGGCCTGACACTGGTGGTGCGTGATCGCGACGGCGCCGTGATCGGCTCCTCGAGCTACTGTCACGTCGACCCGCCCAACCGCCGGCTGGAGATCGGTTACACCTGGTACCGCAGTGCCGTGCGGCGCACCGGGGTGAACACCGAGTGCAAGCTGCTGATGTTGGGCCATGCCTTCGATGAACTCGGCTGTGTGGCAGTCGAGTTCCGCACGCACTTCTTCAACTCCACCAGCCGTGCCGCGATCGAGCGGTTGGGTGCCAAGTGCGACGGCATCCTGCGCAGCCATCAACTGCTGCCCGACGGGTCCAGGCGCGACACCGTCGTCTACTCGATCCTCGACCACGAGTGGCCGGCCGTCCGCAACAATCTGCGCTTCCGACTGGACCGCTAGCCGGCCTAGATCCTGCCGACCTCACGCAGGCCGGCGACGGTGTCGGCCAGGGTCTCGGCGGGATCGCGCTGCGTGATGCCCAGCTCGCGTTCGGCCGGTCCGTCGTCGGACGCGGGCATCTGGGTGTAGTACTGCATGGCGGCCGAGTCGATCGGCGTGTCGAACGGCAGCCGGTCGCCGATGACGTCGAACAGCCGGCCCAGCGCCCGCAATCCGCTGTCGGGCACGGGAACCGCCACCAGAGTCGTGTTCGCGGCGTCGCCGAGCAGATGGGCGAGGCGGTCTACCGGGACGCGCTGGCCGCCGGCCATGTAGCGGCGCGGTCCCTTGCCCGGCTCGAGCAGGGCAACGTGCAGGTCGGCGAGGTCGCGGACGTCGATCACGATCCATGCGGCGCTTCGCCCCGGCACGCCGTGCATCTTGATCGCGGCTTCGACGCCCTCGGCCGCCTCGCCGAACTGGTCACCCGCGGGCGGGCCCAGGACCATGCCGGGGTAGCTGATGCTCACCGGTGCGCCGGCGTCCTGCAGACCGCGGGCATATGCCTCGACGACGGCCTTCGACTTGCCATACCCGTCCGAGCCCCCGACGACGGGCAGGTCGGCGTGCAGCGTCTCGAGACCGGGACGGAACAGCGCCGAGAAACTCGACACGTGCACGACGGGGTCGATGCCGCGCTGGACCGCGCCGCCAAGGACGTTGCGCGCACCCTCCAGGTTGGTGAACAGCATCTCCTCGGCGCGCGCGGGATCGGTCGAAACCATGGCGGCACAGTGGATCACGGCGTCGCAACCCTGCAGTGCGGTCGCCGTCGACGCCGGATCGGCGATGTCCCCGACGACGTGGTCGCCGATGTCGACCCCGATCTTGGCGGCGCTGGTGCGCAGCCGCTCGACGCTGCGGACGAGGAAGCGGACCCGGTGCCCGGCGTCCTGCGCAGCCTTCGCACTCCAGGCGCCGACGAATCCGGTGCCACCGGTGACGAGTACTCGCAACGGACCCTCCACGTTCATCGTCTGTCCGCGACATCGGCGCCGCGCAGGGCTCCTGCGCATTGATCACAGGTCAACACCGCGTCGAAGGGATTGTCGCACTTGGTATGTCGTAGGAGTACGGCAGGTCCCTCGGGGGCGGCATACCAGCGCTCCGCCCACTGCAGTGCCATCACCAGCACCGGGAAGACTGCGCGACCCTTCTCGGTGAGCAGGTAGCGTCCGTCGTCGGTAGCCAGCACCCCACCGGCGGTGAAGATCTGCAGGCGGTCGGCCAGCGAGCTGGGCGGAGCCCCGAGTTGCATGGCGAAGTCGTTGAAACGGGTGGTGCCAACGAACGCCGCAAGGAGCAGGGCGAAGGCCCACCGGTTGCCGAGGATGCTCATGGTGTCGGGGAACAGGCCTGGGCCGGCCGGCGCGGCCCGGCGGGTCGAACGGCGGCGGGTCGACTCGACCGGCATGGACCGCGCCCAGGAGCCACTGGGCCCCCACGCCGCGATGAGGTCGTACTCCGTGACGGCAACGGCACACGACCGGCACGTGAGTACCGGCGCGAAGACGGAGACGCAGCTGACGTGGTGCATTGTGGGCAGGCTGTTGGCGTGGTCGGGCACCCACCGGCGCTCCCACTCCCAGATCGACGTCAGCACCGGCCACAGCGAGCGTCCCTGCTGGGTCAGCACGTACTCGTAGCGGGGCGGGCTGTCCCGGTACGGGACGCGTTCCAACAGCCGATCGCCGATCATCGTCGCCAACCGGCGGGTGAGCACCGCGTTGGAGATCGGGAGCCGCGCGGTGAAGTGGTTGTAGCGGCTGGCTCCGAGCAGGGCCTGCTGGGTGATCAGCAGCGTCCACTCGTCGCCGAGGACGCCCAGCATCCGGCCCACGGCGTTGACCCCGCCAGGCGTAGTCAACTACAACCCGATCGCAGCAGCGGCCGTGTCCGTGTGCTGCCACCGACGCAGCTCGCTTCCCGGTGCCCACGTGGAATGCGTTCCGCTGGATACCCTTTCGGGTAGCTGCAGTTTGCATACCGGGCCGTCACCCACCCTGGCCGCGTCGAACACCAAGCAGTAGGAGGCGTCGGCATTCATGTCGGTGGTGATGGTGATGAGGTAACCGTCGTCCTCGCCCGTGCTACCCACCCGGGGCGCCATCGCCGTCTCGCTGCCGTAGACGCCGTCGGCGAAGGCGTACCGGTCCTCGGCGCCCGTCACCAAGTCGTGCTTGACCATGCCGTCGAACAGGAACCAACCGGGCTTGCCGGTGGCGGCATAGGCATATCGGTAGTCGGTACCGGCATGGGCAGGGTTGATCATGCCGAATTCGGTGATGCTGTCGGACAACTGCTCCTCGCGCACCCCGCCGGTGACCAGGTTGAACCGCCAGCGGTGCAACCGGGCCTGCATGCGGTCGAGGGCAAGGAAGCGAAACGCCCGCTGCCATTTGTCGCCAAGGCCATTGTCGGACGGCTCCGGGTCACCCTGGAAGAAGCCGTCGAGGACTATCTCGTCCCCCTCCTCGAAGGCGTTGGTGAAGTGCAGCACGTAGGTCGGGTCGGTCTCGAACCATCGGATCTCCGAAGTCTGTCCGCGCCGGGGAATGACGGCGAAGCGCGACGGCATGTCGCGGTGGAACCTCGCGACGTGGGCGTTGCGCTCCAGGTACTCGGGCTCCCAGAACAGCGGAAAGTCGTTGAGAATCGCATAGTTCGGGGTGAACGCCATGTCGTGCGGCAGGCGTGGTCCGGGCAGTGGCACGTCGACGTAGTGCACCAGTGCGTCGTTCGCGTCCACGACGCCGTAGTGCATGAACGGGTCCTGCTTGGAATAGTTGAAGAACAGCAACTCACCGGTGGCGTCGTCGACCTTCGGGTGGGCGGACACCCCCCACTGACGTGGGAAGGCGCCGTTCCACTCCTGCTTGCCAAGGGTCTCGCCGGTGAACGGGTCGACCCGGTACAGGTCGCCGCACTGGTAGAAGCTGGTCAGCGCCGTTCCACGGTGCACGATCACGTCGGTGCTCGAGGCGTCCTTCATCAACGTCCGCGCACCCCACCCGTGGTCGCGGCGCGCCAGCCCGACCGGCTCGGCGAGCCCGGGCCACAGCGGGCCACCCGCCTCGTTCTCCTCGGCGAAACCGTCGGTGCGGACGAACCTGTTGCGGTAGAACGCCTTTCCGTCACGAAACCCAACCACGTGCACCATGCCGTCACCGTCGAAGGGATGGTAGGCCTTCATTGCCGGGTGTAGCGGGTTCTCGGTGTTGCGCAGGTAGACGCCATCGAGGTCGCGGGGAAGTTCGCCCTCGACGACGGTGAGGTCGTCGGCATCCCACTCGCTCGTCTGGGGCCGCCAGGGCCCGGTGCGGTAGGGGTGGTCGTCGTCATCGGGCAGCGTCGAGAGGAACTTCCCGACGAGTTCTACGTTCACGACCTACTCCTTGGCGCCGACGACGAAGCTGACCGTGGTGGCGGTGCTGCCACCGAAGTTGAGGGTGCCGAACGTGCGGGCACCGTCGACCTGATAGGCACCCGCAGTGCCGCTGACCTGTTTGGCGGCGTCCAGCAGCATGCGAACGCCGGACGCCCCGACGGGGTGGCCACCGCCGATCAGCCCGCCGCTGGGGTTGATCGGCAGCCGCCCGCCGATCTCGATCTCGCCGTTCTCGATCGCCTTCCAGGACTCGCCGGGGCCGGTCAACCCGATGTGGTCGATGGCGAGGTACTCGCTGGGGGTGAAGCAGTCGTGCACCTCGATGCCGTCGAGGTCCGCCAGTGTGATCCTGGCGCGGTCGAAGGCATCCAGGACGGCGCGGCGGACGTGCGGCATCACGTACGGGTCGTCCGCGGAGCGCTCCAACTTCTGCCGCATGCCCAAGCCCACCGTGCGGTGCCCCCAGCCCTCGATGCGGCCGAGGGGCGTAGCACCCGGGTGGTTGCGCAGATAGTCGTCGGTCACCAGCACGATGCCTGCCCCGCCGTCGGTCATCTGACTGCAGTCGAACCGGCGCAGACGTCCGTCGACGACGGGGTTCTGCACGTCGTCATCGGTTAGCGGAGTGGGCACCGTCCAGTCGCGGGTCTGCGCATTCGGGTTGCGGTGGGCGTTGGCGAAGTTGACCGTCGCGATCGCCCGCAGGTGGGCCTCGTCGATGCCGTATCTGCGGTCGTATTCGTCGGCCACCTGGGAGAACACGTACGGCCACATGAACCTGGCGTCATGGCCCTCGTGACCGGCCCAGGCGGCGGCCCCGAGGTACGCGGCGGCGGTCTCGCCCGGCACGGTCTTCTCGAACTCCACACCGATGACCAGGGCTGTTTCGTAGCCACCGGAGCGAAGGTCGGCAATGGCCGCCAGTGCGGCGATGCTGCCCGATGCGCAGGCTGCTTCGTGCCGTGACGACGGGGTGTCCCACAGGTCGTCGATCACGGTAGCCGGCATTGCGCCGAGATGGCCCTGGGCCGCGAACATCTCGCCGAAGGCGTTGCCGACGTGCACGACGCCGACGTCACATGCGTCGATGCCGGCGGCCGCGAGGGTGGCCGTGACGACCTCCGCGGTCAGCCCGGCGAAGTCGATGCCCTCGCGCGTCAGGTTGCGCGCGAAGTCGCTCTGGTAACCGCCCAGTACCCACACGCCCGTGCCGCCCATGTCGCGGACGGTACTACGACTAACAGAGTGTCATGGGCAAGATGGTGCGAAAATCAGACGGCCCCACCGGCTCGTTCCTGAACCGGCGGGACCTCGGTGCACGCAGTTGTCGACCACTGCGTGAACCTGTGTGCGAACATTTCCCGCATTTGGGGGACACAAACGTTCGCGCCATCGGCGGAAGGGGCAAGATGCACTCATGAAGTTGCAGAACCACGACCTCGCCGTGCGCATGGCGGAGTTGGCGAGGGTGGTGGCGTTGCGCAAGGTCGACGAGGTGCTCGCCGACGTCACCGCCACCGCCATGGAACTGATCCCCGGCGTCGACGTCGCAGGCGTTCTGCTGGTCGGCAAGGCCAACACCTTCGAGACGCTGGCGCCGACCAACGAACTGATGTTCAAGCTCGACGAGCTGCAGATGCGCTACCAGGAAGGCCCATGCGTGGAGGCGGCCCTCGACGAGATCGTGGTGCGGACCGACGACTTTCGCGTCGAACCGCGCTTCCCACGGTATGCCCCCGAAGTCGTCAAGCTCGGGGTACGCAGCGCACTGTCGTTCAAGCTCTACACCGCCGACCGCACCGCCGGCGCGCTCAACCTGTTCGGTTACGAGCCGAATCTGTGGGACAGCGAGGCGGAGACCGTCGGCATGGTGCTCGCAGCCCACGCCGCGGCAGCGATCCTGGCCAGCCGCGAGGGTGACCAATTGCAGTCCGCGCTGTCCACGCGCGACCGCATCGGCCAGGCCAAGGGCATCATCATGGAGCGTTTCAAGATCGACGACGTTCGGGCATTCGCGATGCTCCGCCAGCTGTCGCAGGACACCAACACCAAACTGATCGACGTCGCCCAACGCGTCATCGACACCAGGGGGGACTGACCGCCGCGAAGCCCGAGGGTCAGGAGTACTTCGCGGTGCAGTAGCGGGCGAGCACTCGAGCATGGGGTGCCACGGCGGCTAGAAGGTGGTGCCCGTCGGCCGAATAGACCTCCAGTAGGTAGTCCCGATCGTCGCCCTTGGCAGCCACCAACAAGACGGCCCGGTATCCCAGGTCGGCCAGCAGCGCCCGCTCTGCCGGGTCGCCGTCGTCGAGGTCCACCCCCGTGATGAGCGCCCCGCCGGAGGCGAGCACCGCGGCGGTCGCGGGGTAGTCGGCCAGCGGGTAGACGGTGCCGCTGTCGATCTTGCGCAGCAGCGCCAGTCCGGACTCGGGATCGCGGACGCTGTCCAGGCCGCGGATGGTCTGGACTCCCGTGCCGTCCTCGGTGATCTGAGACAGCGCCCACGCCGCCGCGTTCACGGCGTTGTGCAGCTCGGCGCCGAGGATGTGCAGGGCCGCGACGGGGTCGGCGGGGGAGTGTTCGTCGAGGAGCTCGACCACCCGGGGGACGAGGAGGTCCAGGGCGGATCGTTCACCGGCTGCCGTGAAGGTGCGCCGATCGTCCCTCGCCGCGGCGAGCGGATCGCCGACCCCGACGCTGTAGTGCCCCGGCCCCATCCGTTTGGCCTCGAGGAGAGCGGCATCCGCTGCGGCGAGTAATTCCTGGCCGGAGGTGAGGTGTGGACCGTGGGCGCAGGCGCCCCAGCTGAGGGTGATGTAGGTCCCGACGGAGCGCCGGACGTGCGAACTGGCCTGGCAGGCGAACCGTTCACCGTCGTCCAGCGTGGAATCCGGTAGCAGCACACAGAATTCGTCACCGCCGAGCCGAACGGCCAGCGCCCCCGGGACCGTCGCGGCAACCTCCCCGAGTGCGGCACCGACGTTGCGCAGCAATGCATCACCGGCGGGGTGGCCCTCCCGGTCGTTGACCGCCTTGAACCCGTCGAGATCGCACACCAACAGCGTCGCTTTGGCCGATTGCCAGTCCGTCTCCGCGAAGAACCGTTCCAGTTCGCGACGGTTGGCCAGCCCCGTCAGCGGATCCTGGTGGGCGTACCGCCACACCGTACTCAGCAGCTCCGAGCGTCCGATGGCCATCGCGGCATAGGCGGCGATCGCCTGCAGCAGCTGCACGTCGTCGGGGCCGAAGCGCCGGCCGCCGACACCGGTGACCCACAGCTCGCCCCACATGACGTCCTCGTACATGATGGGAACGCCGAGCTCGCTCTCCTTGCCCAGCTGACCGAGCCAGGCCTCCTCCGCGGGCGCGACGTTCTCGTCACCCACGGCCATGGCGTAGGGCAGGCCGTGCTGTAGCAGTTGCATGACGGGCCCGTCGTCTGCGACGTAGTAGACCTCCTGTTCGGGCCAGCGCTCCTCGATTGGCGCCAGGTCGCCGACGTTGATCAGCGTCCGCAGGATCTGCTCGTCGGGTTCCCACCGGCTGATCGACACCGACGCCGCGTTGAGGGCCTCGAGCGCCTCCTCGGCGATGACCTCCAACGCCTCGTCGAAGTAGTTCGCCCGCATGACGGCCTGGGAGATCTTCACCAGGGCACGAAGAATAGGGGGCTCGCTCAGCCCGAAATCGGGATCCGATGCAGCCGCCCCCAGATCGCTGGCGATCGGTTCCGCACCCATCGACCGCCGCCGTCTCAGCGCCCACTCAGGCAATGGCTTCCCTCGGTAAGGTCTCGTGTGCCTGCGAGTTTACCGACGGTTCGCCGTCCAGACGGCCACGGTCGACGAGACGCTGACGCCGGCGCGGACGTTCACGTGGTCGTGTGGTTGCGCTCCGTGGCGACGCGATGGCGGCTACTAAGACTCGACGACTATCAATCTGGCCGTTCCATGTATTTCCGGATATTACGGGTGGGTCCTACGGTCGAGTAATGGTCGACCTCAGCTGGACTCTCGTCTCACACCTGGAGCAGTCATGACCCTGAACAAGGTCGTCGGGACCGCCGAGGAAGCCGTCGCGGACGTCGCCGACGGTGCCAGCATCGCGGTCGGGGGCTTCGGACTCGCGGGTATCCCGTGGTTGCTCATCGAGGCGCTACTGGACCACGGGGCAGGCGATCTGACGATCGTGAGCAACAACTGCGGAGTCGACGGGGGCGGGCTCGGCCTGCTGCTCGAGGCGCGCCGGATCTCGCGCGTGATCGCGTCGTACGTCGGGGAGAACAAGGAGTTCGCACGGCAGTACTTGAAGGGGGAGTTGACGGTTGAACTGACCCCGCAGGGCACTCTCGCCGAACGGTTGCGCGCCGGCGGCAGTGGCATCGGCGCGTTCTTCACCCCGACGGGAGTCGGCACGCTGGTCGCCGATGGGGGCCTGCCGTGGCGATATCACCCCGATGGGAGCGTTGCCTTGGCCTCGCCGCCGAAGGAGGTACGCACGTTCGGTGGGCGGGAGATGCTGCTCGAGGAGGCCATCGTCACCGACTACGCGTTGGTGCGCGCAGCCGTCGCCGACGAGGCCGGCAATTGCGTCTTTCACGCCGCGGCACGGAATTTCAACCCACCGGCCGCGATGGCCGGTCGCATCACGGTCGTGGAGGCCGAGCGCGTCGTCGAGGTCGGGGAATTGCACCCCGACGAGGTCCACCTGCCAGGGATCTTCGTCAAGCGGGTCGTCGAACTCACCCCGGAGCAGGCTGCGCGCAAGGGCATCGAGAAACGCACCACGCGGCCGCGGCCGGAGCTGACCCGATGAGCTGGTCGCGAGAGCAGATGGCTGCGCGCGCTGCCCGGGAGCTGCGCAACGGTGACTACGTCAACCTCGGCATCGGACTGCCCACCTTGATTCCGGATCACCTGCCGCCGAGCTCGGAGGTCACCCTGCACGCCGAGAACGGGATCCTGGGTGTCGGCCCGTTTCCGTACGACGACGAGGTGGACCCGGATCTGGTCAACGCCGGCAAGCAAACGGTATCGGTGCTCGCGGGGGCGTCGTTCTTCGATTCGGCGACCAGTTTCGCGATGATTCGCGGCGGACACGTCGACGTCGCGATCCTTGGCGGCATGCAGGTCGCGGGCAATGGTGACCTCGCCAACTGGATGGTGCCCGGCGCGATGGTCAAGGGCATGGGCGGTGCGATGGATTTGGTGAATGGAGCGGGGCGCGTCATCGTCCTGATGGATCACGTCACCAAGACTGGCGCAGCCAAATTGGTTGCCGCGTGCGATCTTCCGCTGACCGGCAAGGGCGTCGTCAGTCAGGTGATCACCGATCTGGGGGTATTCGACGTGACCGGTGAGGGGTTCCGGGTCGTCGAGCTCGCCCCCGGCGTCGCCTACGACGACGTGGTCGCCAAGACCGGCGGTGCCCTCGTCGACGGGCGGTTGCCTGCCTAGGCCCGAAACGCCGTCAGGCCAAATCGCGGCGCCCCCAGTCGGGCTTGGATGCGGGCGACGCGCTGCTGCAAGGTCTTTGGGGAGAGGCGGACGGAACTGATTGCACGGATCGAGCTGGGTCACCACGAATCGAAATGCTGCCAGCCACCCCCGATCGCCGCCATAGCGCCCTCGACCACGGCCCCTGGGCTCGGATCAAGCCGTCTCGGTCGTCCTGAGTCGAGTTGAGATCACGGACTCCATCAGACCCACGACGGTCAAACCAGCGGATACTCCAGCCCGGCCATCGACTCGAACGACGACGCACCCCGAGCGACCTGCGCGATCGACAATCCACAGCCGATGACCGCCAATACGGCCTGATACCTCTGCTCGGCCACGCTCAACTCTCTCACCAAGGGAGTATCGAGGATCAACCGAAGCAGGTGTAAAGCATCAGCCGACACACTGTCGCCCATCACCCGACACCGAAACGACGAGCATCAATCGAGGTCATACATCACAGTGGTGCCCCCGGCATGATTCGAACATGCGACACCGGCTTTAGGAGAGCCGTGCTCTATCCCCTGAGCTACGGGGGCGGACCGGATCGCAGCATACCGAAGTCCGGGACCGCCCCGCGCGGCCCGACCAGTCCGGCCACGAACCCCGCACGACGGACATGCCTCTGGGGACGTCGACGAGGTCGACGTCCCCAGAAGGTTCGGAGCCGAGCGCGATGGGCGCTGATCGACTTCTAGGAGGAAGCGCCGTTGGCGCCGTTGGCGCCGGCGTTGCCGTTGGCTCCGCTCGCGCCTGCACTGCCACTGGCTCCACTTGCCCCGGCGGTACCGGCCGCGCCGGTCGCACCCGTGGCGCCGGTCCCTCCGGTCGATCCATTGGCGCCCGTCGTGCCGGCGCCTCCGGATCCGCCAAAGATGCCGCCTCGGCCCGCGCTACCGGTAGCGCCGCCGGTGCCACCGGCACCTCCGGTACCACCCGCCGCACCCGTGCCACCGGAACCGGCCTGGCCGCCCGCGCCGCCTGCACCCGCAGCGCCGCCCGCGCCGCCGGTCGCGCCGGAGCCGCCGGCGCCACCCGTTCCGCCGACTCCGGTGCCGCCGGCACCCGTGCCCGCCCCGCCGGCGCCGCCGGTACCGCCGTTGCCACCCGCAGCGCCAGTTCCGCCATTGCCACCGGCCGCGCCGTTGCCTCCGTTGCCGCCGTTGCCTCCGGCCTCACCCCTGCCGCCGCTTCCACCCGTACCGCCGGTTCCACCACTACCGGCGTTGCCGCCGCTACCGAACAGCCCGCCGGTGCCGCCGTTGCCGCCCGATCCCGCTGCGCTGCCCGCGGTTCCGGCGCCGCCGACACTGGTGCCGTTGGCACCCGCGCCACCGGCGGCGCCCGCTTGTCCGGTGCCGCCCGCCTGGCCGGCTGCGCCCGTTCCGCCGTTGCCACCGTTGCCGCCACTGCCGCCGGTCCCGACTCCGCTGGTGCTCACCCCTGCGCCGCCTGCGCCGCCGGCGCCGCCGTCGGTCGCGCCGGTTCCGCCGTTGCCGCCGTTGGCTCCGTTGCCGCCGGTCGCGGTTGCGCCAGTACCCGTGGTGGACGCCGCGCCGCCGGCGCCGCCGGCGCCACCGTTGCCGCCCGCCGTGCCGTCGGCACCCGCGGCGCCGTTACCACCGGTGGCGACCGGAGCCGTGCCGGCCACCGCGCCGCCTGCCCCGCCTGCACCACCGGGATTGCCCGCGGTACCCGGGCTGCCGTTGCCGCCCGTCACGGTGCCCGCCGCACCCGCGGCACCCTCGGTGCCCGCCGGACCGCTGGGGGCCGGGTTGACCCCGGCCGCGCCGTTGGCGCCGGTCGTCGTTCCGTCGACGCCGTCGACCCCGTTGGCGGCCGTACCCGTGGCTGCCGCACCGTCGACGCCTTGGACGCCGTCGCCTCCGACGCCGCCGTTGCCACCATGGCCGAACAGGGCCAAGGTGCCGGCGTTGCCGCCATTGCCGCCGTTGGCGCTCGTACCACCGGCACCGCCGTTGCCGCCGCTGCCGAGCAATGAGATGACGCCGGAGTTGCCACCATTGCCGCCGACGGCGCCGGCGCCACCGGTGCCGCCGTCGCCGCCGTTACCGAAGATCACGAAGGTGCCTGCGTTGCCGCCGTTGCCACCCACCGCACCGAGGCCGCCGACGCCTCCCGCGCCACCACTGCCGAAGAACAGGCCGCTGGTGCCGCCGTTGCCGCCGGCCTGCCCGTTGGCGCCGGAGCCACCGACACCGCCGTAGCCGATGAACAGCCCGGCATTACCGCCGTTCGCCCCGCTGCCGGGTGCGCCGTCGACTCCGTTGCTCACGAAGATGTTGACGATGGGGATCCACCCGACGAGGGCGATTGCCTGGTACAGGGGGGCGAACTGGACGGGGCCGATGAATGCGGCGGCCAGAGCGTTGGGTGTGGGCGAATTGGGGCTCAAGGCAAAGGTATTCGCCAGGGTCACCTCGCTGGCGCTGGCGACGCAGTTACTGGGCAGCACGACGCACTGCGTGGTGGAGGTCGCTGCGGTCTCGCTCGTCGGTGCGGCCTGGGCGGTACCCGAGCCGAGGGCGAGTGCCACGCCGGCGCCGGCGATGGCCAAACCGGTCGCAACCGGGTATAGGGAATTCTTCATGTTTCTCAAGCTCCTGGTGCGGCCCCGTGGGCCTGATTCGAAAGGATGTCTTCGGGAGTGACGCGCCATCACTGATGGCGGTCGCGACGGGCGTCGCGAACACTGCGGGCCTCCGTCTCGGTCAATGTTCTTGCTTGTGAGCATACATATATGCAGGCGTGCATGCAAGCATCAGCAAACGGGAGGAGGGGCGCGGCGCGCCCGGGAGCGGGTCCCGTCGGCGCGGGCGAGCGCCACCGTCTCGGTGCCATATCCTGGGCCGATGGTCGAGTCGACGTGGTGGCAGTACGTGCTGACCGTGACCGGCGGAGCAGCACAGAAGGACATCGCGGCCACGACCGGGATCGATCAATCCAGCATCTCGCGCTGGCAGCGCGGCAACAGCAGGCCGCGGGCCGAGGCCGCCGTCGCCTTCGCGAGGGGTTATCGGCGGTCGCCGGTGGAGGCGCTGGTCGCAGCGGGATTCTTGACGATGGGCGAGATCGGCGTCGTCGACCTCACCACCGTGACCGGTGATCTGGCAGGGGTGTCGGTGGACTCGTTGTTGGGCGAACTTCGTCGACGGCTGACCGCCGCCAGTTCAGACCAGACGCAGTCGTGGCCCGCTGGTTGGTCCGCCGACGATGCGGGTGAGGGCCGGGCGCAGGATCGCGAGCAGGGCGGCAATCTCGGCGTTTGAGAGGTCGTCGGGCTGAACCCGGGTCATCACCTGGGTCAGCTCCCAGCGCAGATGGGGTAGCAAAGCACGCTCAGCATCGGCTGGGCTGTCGGTTCGTGTGATGTCGTTGCCCGTCTTCAGGGTTGCCCGTTCCAGTCCGTGTGGGCAGTCTGGCAAATCAACGGCCGCGGTAATGATGCAATCCTGCACCCTCGCGGCGGCAATCGCAAGCAAACGAGAGATCTCGCAATTTCGCTGCGGAATTCTCATGAGGCCATTCCCCGATCATGAAATCGTGGCAACTCGCGGCCGGTCGTTCACCCACATTTCGGGAAAGCCGTTGTCAGCTCGCCTCACCTAAGGGCAGGTGGGGAGCACGGTGGCGTCATCGCGAAGGTTCGAACGGTATTGAACAGTGTGAACGTGTGATTTCGACCGGTTAGGAGCTGCGCGCGGCGGTTATCGGCGCGGCAATTGATCACGGAGGCGAAAGCCCAGCGGCGTTTAATCGGTTCAGCCGAGACGAAAGCCGTATTGCTGGGGGCCTCGCCGAATGCATTGCCGAAGTACAGCAAACTCAATCGGGTCGATCATGAAGGGTGGCGTATGACGGTCATGTGCACACTCGCAAAGCTGAGACATCCGCGTTGGGAGTTTCCCCACCCCGTCGACCGCCCGGCGGGCCCGTGTGGAGGCGGAGGCACGGGCTGCTCGATCTCGCGTCCTGCCCGCGATCCAGTGCTCGGCTGCCGGTGACCACCTTCGAGGCGGCCCGGTGAGCCTGCGAGTTCGACGACACCGCTCGACGAGATGATGGGCACCGTAGGGTGGGGCGATCTGGGTCGCCGGGCGCGGAGGCTAACCTCGCAGCAGCGCAATCACCTTGGCGAACGCCTCGGCGTGCGGCTGCTGCACGATGATGTAGGTGACCCCGTAGACGTCGCGGTAGCGCCGGATCTCGTCGGCGATGTCGTTGGCCGAACCCGAGAGCACGCCGGGGGTGCGCAACAGCTGCTCGTCGGTCAGCTCGGGCAGGAATCGCCGGGTGATCGACAGATCGGGAACCCCGGAGTCGTCGATCGGCATCGCGGTGATCGCGATGTTCAGCTCGAGGCCATCGAAGCGTTCCGGAGAGGCGTTGCGGACGAACGAGATTCGTTCGGCCAGGGGATCGCCGGACGGGCTGGCCGGATCACCACCGGTGAGCCCGATGATCTGCGCCCGCTGGGCGGCGATGGTCAGCAGCCGGTCACCGTTGCCCGCGATCAGGATGGGCACGTCGGGCGCATGCTCGCCGAGGTACTCGACGACGTGGCGCAGGTGATCCACCCGCTGGCGGGCCGTCGGGAAGGGAATCTCGGCGGCAGCGAACTCCGCTTCGACGTAACCGGCGCCAAGACCGAGCTCGAGGCGGCCCCCGGTCAGATCCCGCAACGCGGTCACGTCACGCGCTAGCAGCGCGGCCTGGTAGAAACCGGCGTTGAGGACGAACGTGCCGACGTGCAGCGTCTCGGTGGCCGCCGCGGCGGCCATCAACGTCGGGAACGGAGCGGGTGCGCCGAGGTGGTCCGGGACGTGGAGCACGTCGTATCCCATGTCCTCCGCGTGCCGCGCCAAGTCCTGCACCGCGGACAGCCGCGGGGCGGCGTGCAGACCGAATCCGAACCGGAAGTCCTTGCCCATCACCCGAGCTTAGGTGTCAGTTCGGACACGAAGGTTTGACCCCTCGCGGGGTCGGGCAATAGATCCCTCGAGCGGGGCGGGAACGAACGCCCCAGCAAAGGAGTGACACCCTGATCCGGCCCGTCGTGAACCATCCGATGGGCCGGGTCGACACTCCTGACCTGCCCACCTTTGGCGTGGAGGAGGAATTCCTCCTGGTCGATCCCGCCAGCGGCGAACCCGTTGCGCGCAACGCCCGAGTGGCCGAACTCGCCGCCCAAGCCGGTGTCGAACTGGAACTCGAACTGACCAGCTGCCAGGTCGAGACCACCTCCGCCGTCTGTTCCTCTAGCGACGACCTACGGCGCGACCTCAGCCGACTGCGCCGGGCCGCCGCCGGGGCGGCCACCGAGGCGGGGGCTCGGCTGCTCGCCGTCTCGCTGCCGCCCACGGTGCCGGTGGGCTTCCCGGTGACCGACAAACCCCGCTACCGCGACATCGCCGAGCGGTTCGGCATGATCGCCCACGAGCAGGGCATCTCCGGCTGCCACGTGCACGTGGCCGTGGCCGATCGCGATCTCGCCGTCCAGGTGAGCAACCGGTTGCGCCCCTGGTTGCCGCTGCTGCTGGCGCTCACTGCCAATTCCGCGGTCTACCGCAGCGCAGACAGCGGGCACGCCAGTTGGCGCAGCGTGCTGTGGGCGCGCTGGCCCAGCTCGGGCCCGCCTCCGTTCTTCGACTCGGCCGACGACTACGACGCCACGGTCCAGATGATGCTGAAGACCGGTGCGATGCTCGACGACGGCATGGTCTATTGGGACGTCCGCCCGTCGGCGAACTATCCGACGGTCGAGGTGCGCGTCGCCGACGTCCCGGCCACGGTCGCCGAGACGGCGCTGTACGGCACCCTGGTCAGGGCGCTGGTGATGACCGTCGTCGACGAGCACGAGCGGGGCGAACCCATGCCCAAGCCCGGAGCGCACGAACTCAAGGCCGCCTACTGGAAAGCCGCTCGCTACGGGCTGGAGGGCGAGTTGATCGACCTCGTCGGCGGGCACGCCCCGCGGCCCGCGCCGGTCCTGCTCGACGCGTTGATCGAGCACCTAGGGCCCGCGCTGACCGCCCTCGGGGAACGCGACATGGTGCGCTCCGAGCTGGCGCGGATCGTCGCGGCGGGCAACGGTGCCGCGCGGCAGCGGCGAGCCTGGCGGCGGCGCGGGGAGGTCGGCGACGTCGTCGAGGAGGCCGCCGCGGCCACCGTCGAAGGTCTGTGACTCAGATCAGCGGGAGTGAGGCGAAGGCCGGGGTGGTCGGACGCAGCGATCCGCCGCTGGGTTCGACGGTGAAGGCCAGCATCTTCGAGTCGCCGAGATCGGGCAGCACCGCCGTGGTGGACGGGGCGACGGCCCCGGCGTCCATGGTGCCCGCGGACTTGGGCCCTTCGGCTCCGACCAGCCACATCTGGTAGACGGTGCCCGGCTTGGGCGGCTCGACGTTGTTCATCACCAGCACTCCGGCATTGCGTTCGTGGGAGAACACCACCGTCGCCGTGCCGCCCGTCGGGATCTCCCCCGACACCGTCCGGACGTCCGGGGCGGAGAAGATCTGCTCGGCGGCGGCCTGCTTCGGCGCGGGCCGCAGCGCGAAACCCACTCCAAAAGTGCCGAGCCCGACGACGACGGCTGCCGCGGCGGCGAGCGCGATGGTGCGCCACCTGGTCGACTTGGGTTGCAACTCGACGACGTTGCTGGTCTCGGCACGGGAGCTGGTCTGGACGGGTTCGGCCCCCACGGCGACCAGCAGACGCTCGCGTACGTGGCCGGGCGGTTCGGTGGCGGTCGCCGCGGACACCTTGGCCATGGTCTCGCGTACGGCGCGCACCTCGGCGGCAAAGGCGATGGCTACCGAGGCGGGAACGTCGGCCAGCTGTCGGTCGACATCGTCGAGTTCGGGCTGCGGCATCGCGTGCAGGGCGTAGGGGGTAGCCAAGAGCATCAGGTCTTCGGCATTAGGCTCGGTCACGAGACCCCCAGACACTTGCGCAGGCCACGAATGCCGTCTCGCATCCGTGACTTAATGGTCGCAAGGTTCGCCGACAAACGCTCTGACACCTGGACATAGGTCAGGCCTTCGTAATACGCAAGCTGGAGGCATTCCCGCTGCGGATCGGTCAGCGAGCCCAGGCATTCCACGACTTGACGCTGCTCATCGAGCTGGATGACCGCCTCGGCGACCCGGTCTGCCGGCAGCTCGACGTTGGCGGCGCCGTAGCGCGAGTCCCGTTGACTGGCCGATTGCTCGGACCGCACGCGGTCCACCGCCCGGCGGTGGGCCAGCGTCAACAGCCAGGCGAGCGGCGATCCCGCCGACGGGTTGTAGTTGGCGGCGCCGCGCCATACCTGCAGGTAGACGTCCTGGGTGGTTTCCTCGCTGTACCCGGGATCGCGGAGCACGCGCAGCACCAAGCCGAAGACCCTGGCCCGGGTGTGGTCGTAGAACTCGGCAAACGCCTCGACGTCCTGTTCTGCCACCCGGCGCAGCAATGCGTCGAGATCGGCCGTCACGCCGCGAAGTGTACTACTGGGCAGGAGCAGGGTAGTCACGATGATCGACTTCGGGGTGGTCGCGGTACGAAGAACGATGTGCGCGACTGGTATTCACGAAAACCCGGGCGCTCGGCCATGATTCGCTCGGTCAGCCGGGCGCCGGTGGCGTACACCAGGAAATACGTCATCGCCACGGGGGAGAGCACCGTCGTCAGCGAGACCCACCCCGCGAGGCTCACCAGCCACAGCCCCCACCAGACCGCGGAATCGCCGAAGTAGTTCGGGTGGCGCGTCCACGACCAAAGTCCGCGGTCCATGATCTTGCCGTGGTTCTCGGAATCGGCCTTGAACTGCCGCAACTGGTGATCGCCGACGGCTTCGAACGACAACCCCAGCGCCCATGCGGCGACCCCGATGATCGCCACCGGCAGCAGAGCGGTAGGGGTGGGCCCAAGCGTGGCGGACAGTTGCAAGGGCAGGGAGATGAACCACGCCATGACCGCCTGAAGCAGAAAGATCTTGCGGAGCACGGTGACCGCTGAGAACTCTCCCTTCAGCAGTCGGTCGTAGCGCGGATCCTCGCCCTTGCCCGCCGACTTGCCAACCATGTGCCAGGCCAGCCGCAGTCCCCAGGGGGCCGTCAGCGCCAGCAGCAGCAGGCGGCGAACGAGGTCACCGTCGCCCAGCACGGCGGCGACGGCCGCCACCACGACGAAGCTCGCACCCCAGGCGACGTCGACGACGTTGTAGCGACCGATGCGGCGCCCGATGAGGAACGTCGCGCCATACACCAGGATCAGTGCCACCAGCGAGCCCGCGGTGACGGCGAGGAAGTTCACGGGGTGCCCGCCGGGGCGAAGGTCCACTGGTACACGTCGAGGTAGCCCGAGCGGAAGCCCGCTTCGGAGTAGGCCAGGTACAGCTCCCACATCCGTTGGAACACCTGGTCGAATCCCAGCGCCGACACCGCGTCCCGGCGGGAGTTGAAGCGCTCCCGCCATAGTCGCAGGGTCTCGGCGTAGTGCGGTCGCAGCGACAGCATGTCGACGGTGCGCAACCGGGTCTCGCGCTCGGTGATGCCGACGACGGCCTCCACTGATGGAATCAGCCCGCCGGGGAAGATGTACTTCTGAATCCACGTATACGTGTTGCGAGACTTGAGCATTCGATCATGTGGCATGGTGATCGCTTGGATCGTCACCCGGCCACCGGGTGAGACCAGCCGGTCGAGTGTCTGAAAGTACGTGGGCCAGAAGCGGTATCCGACGGCCTCGATCATCTCGACCGACACCACGGCGTCGAACCGGCCCTGGACTTCGCGGTAGTCCCTGAGCTCGATGGTCACCCGGTCGGACAGGCCGGCCGCGGCCACGCGCTGCCGGGCCAGTCGCTGCTGCTCAGCCGACAGCGTGATGGAGCGGACCACCGCGCCGCGGGAGGCTGCGCGAATGCACAGTTCACCCCAGCCGGTGCCGATCTCGAGGACACGGCTGCCCGGGCCGACACCGGCCGAGTCGAGCAACCGGTCGATCTTTCGATGCTGGGCAGCCTCGAGATCCGACCAGACGGGTTGCGAATCCTCGAACAGCGCGCTCGAATAGGTCATGGTGCGGTCGAGGAACTCGGCGAACAGATCGTTGGACAGATCGTAGTGCTCGGCGACGTTCTCCCGCGCCTGGGTCGGGCTGTTGAGCATCGTGTGTGGATGCCGCACCAGGGCCAGCGGCCGCAGCCATTGCAGCGCAGGGGGAACCAAGTCGGCGATCGAGTTGGCGAACGCCGTCAGCAGACCGGCGAGGTCCGCCGAACTCCATTCCCCGGCCATGTAGGACTCGCCGAAGCCGATGAGCCCCGACCGGCCGACGCGGCGGAACAGCGCGGCGGGACGGTGGATGTCCATCGTCGGCAACGTGGGATCGGCCGCCCCGACGACGGAACCGTCCGGATATCGCAGCCGCAGCGGCAAGCGCGCCGCAGCACGTCGCAGGAAGGACTCCGCCACCAGTGCCGTGGCCATGCTCACGGGTCCGCTCGGTACTCGCGCCACCGAGGGCCAAAGATCGACTTCCGCGGTGCTACGGCTGCTTCCGACGATTCTGGTGGTCATGACTGGCTGACCTTCTCCCTCTCCGGAGCTGGCACTCGCGGGACCACCGGGACCCGGCGGGCCCACAGCGTCACACCCTGCACCCGAATCCACAGCGCACCAGACAACGGTGCGACCGGTGCCACCATCTGCAATCGCAGGATGTTGGCGATCGATGCCTTGCAGCGCGCCCCCTCGAGGGTGGCGACGAAGGCGGGCTTGTTCTCGCGGTGCAGCGAGATCGTCACATCGAGTTCGGCATCGGGCAGCGGTGCACGCACCAGGTAGTAACCGTTGACCTGGTTGAACGGCGAGACGTAGAGGGCCTTCTTCACCGCGGCGGGCTGGTCGCCCGTCGGCGGCAGCAGGTAGGCGTGCCGATCACCGTAGGTGTTGTGCACTTCGGCGATGACGTGGCGCAGGACGCCCCGTGCGTCGTGACACCAGAAGATGCTCAGCGGGTTGAAGACGTAGCCGAGCACTCTGGCTTGCAGTAGGGCGGTGACGGTACCGCCCGGCAGTGTGACGCCCCGTTCGGCGAGGTAGTGGTCGACCCGCGTCCGCAGGGTGTCCTGACCGTCGGGTGGTGGTGAGAGATGATCGGCGGCTTCGAATCTGGCGAATGGCTGCAACCAGCGGGGCAGCCGGGGAAGGTCGTCGATGTCGACGTACCAGCTGTAACCCCGTTGCTCGAAGTAGTGGTGCACCGGTGCCCGGCGCAGGTGGGTGATCCTGGTGCGGTAGAGGGCCGTCAGCATGGCACCGTCTCCAGTGTCCTCGCGGTGGGCCACGTCGCGCCGAGCCGTTCCGCGGCCCGCAGGCCCGAGGCCGCACCGTCCTCGTGAAAGCCCCAACCGTGATAGGCGCCGGCGAAGACCAGGCGGTCTTCGTCGATGGTTGGCAGCAAGGCCTGCGCCGCAACGGATTCGGGGGTGTAGAGCGGATGCTCGTAGGTCATCTCCGCGATGACCGAGGCCGGGTCGACGCGATCGCGACCGCCGAGGGTCACCAGGAAGCGTTTCGGCCCGGCCAGTTTCATCAGCCGCGTGACGTCATACGTCACCAGTACCGCGTCGGTGTCGGAGGTGGCCAGGTAGTTCCAGGACGCCCGGGCCCTGCGATGTCGCGGCAGCAGCGACTCGTCGGTGTGCAGCTGAGCGTGGTTGGTGGAGTAGGCGATGGCGCCCAGCACCGCCCGCTGGGCACTGGAGGGCTTGGCCAGCATCTGCAGTGCCTGTGCCGGATGGGTGGCGACGACGGCAGCGTCGAAGTGCCGCGGTCCGGCGTCGCCGACGCAGATGCGCACCCCGTCGGGAACCCGCTCGAGCGCGCGCACCGGCGAGCGCAGCGATATCTCGTGAATGCCCGTGGCGATGGCGTCGACGTAGGTGGCGGAGCCACCGGCCACCGTCCGCCAGGTCGGCGAGCCGAACACCGACAGCATGCCGTGGTGGTGCAGGAACACGAACAGGTAGCGGGCGGGGTAGCGCATCGCGTCGCCGGGCGCGCAGGACCAGACCGCGGCCACCAGCGGCGTCAGGAAGTGGTCGACGAAGTACGCCGAGAAGCCCTGCTGCTCGACGAACGACCCGAGCGTCTCGCGTGAGTCGGGGTCCTCGAGCAGCCGTGTCGCCTCGCGGTGGAAGCGCTTGACCTCGGCCAGCATCCGTAGGTAGCGGGGTCTGGCGAGGTTCGATGCCGACGGGAAGAGCCCGCCGATGCCCTTCGCCCCCGCGTACTCCAGGCCGGTTGCGCCCACCCGGTCGTCACGTACCGACATGGACATGTCCGTGTCGACGGTCTCGATGCCCAGCTCGGCGAACAACTGGCACAGCGTGGGGTAGGTCCGGTCGTTGTGGACCAGGAAGGCCGAGTCCACGGCGACCTCGACTCCGTCGCCGCGGTCGACGACGTGGGTGTGCGCGTGGCCACCGAGCCGGTCGTCGGCCTCGAACAAGGTCACCCGATTGCGGGTCGACAACACGTGGGCTGCCATCAGCCCGGCGACACCGCTTCCGACGACGGCGACCGAGCGACCGGTGAGGTCTTCACGTTCCACGATCTCTATTCGGATCCGCCGACACGACGGATGGGTGTCGTTCCCCGCCGTTACGCATTGCGCATCGCTTGCGCCCGCGTAAGGTGCCAACCCGTGGCGAGAACGCTGTTTCACGACGGAACCGTGTGGACGGGCACCGCTGGATCGACTGGGGAGGCAGACGCCCTGCTCGTCGTCGACGGTGTCGTCGCGGCGGTGGGCGACGAGGCGAGGGCGTTGGCTGCCGAACATCCCGGCACGGCCGAGGTGGATCTGGAGGGCGGGTTCCTCATGCCGTCCTTCGGCGACGGGCACGCCCACCCGCTGCCCGGCGGTCTCGAATTCGTCGGACCCGCCGTGCGGCCCTGCAGTTCCGTGGAAGAGATCGTCGCCGAGGTACGCAAGTACGCCGAGGCGAATCCCGACCAGGAGTGGATCCTTGGCGCCTCCTACGACGGCAGCCTGGCCGAGGGCGGACTGTTCGACGCCCGCTGGCTGGACGAGGCGGTGCCCGATCGGCCGGTCGCCCTCCGGGCCTGGGACTACCACACGATGTGGGTGAACTCGGTGGCGCTGGAACGCGCCGGCATCACCGCCGACACCCCCGACCCGCCGCTCGGTGAGCTGCCGCGCCGGGCCGACGGTTCGGTGCTCGGCACGCTGCGCGAGTGGGGTGCGGTCGATCTGATCAACGCCGTCGCGCCGCCGCGCGATGAGGACGTCCGCATCGCCGCCCTCGGGACGGCCGCCGACTACTACCTGGCCAGAGGCGTGACCTGGGTGCAGGACGCCTGGGTCGAGCCCGGCGACGTCGACACATACGTCGAGGCAGCGCGCCGAGGCGCGCTGCGCATCAGGTTCAACCTCGCGCTCTACGCCGACCCGCGGCACTTCGACGAGCAGGTGCCGCACTTCGTCGAGGCCCGGCGCCGGGTGGACGAGGTGGGTTCGCCGTTCCTCACGGCGCAGACGGTGAAGTTCTTCGCCGACGGCGTGGTGGAGAACGAGACCGGCGCGCTGCTGGCCCCGTACTGCTCGGGGTTGCACGCGCACGGAGGGCAGGAGCAGAGCGACTCGGGAGAGCCATTCGGCATGACGGTGTGGGAGGGCGACAGCCTGGCCCAGGCCGCCCGCCGCGTCGACGAGCTCGGTTTGCAGATCCACATCCACGCCATCGGCGACGCCGCGGTGCGCCAGGCGCTGGACGCCATCCAGTATGCGATCGAGTCGAACGGCCCGCGGGATCGCCGGCCCGTGATCGCGCACGTGCAGCTGGTCGACGACGCCGACCTCGAGCGGTTCGCGAAGCTTGGCGTGATCCCCTGCATGCAACCGCTGTGGGCGCAGATGGACGCGCTGATGACGGTGCTGACCATCCCGCGTCTCGGCGCGGAACGCGCCGACAAGCAGTACCGCATGCGGACGCTGGCCGAATCGGGCGCACCGCTGGCGCTCGGATCGGACTGGCCGGTGTCCTCGGGCGCCCCGCTGGACGGCATCTCCATCGGGATATCGCGGCGGACCCCCGACGGCGAGCCCGAGGGCGGCTGGACGCCCGAGGAGGCACTGACCATCGAGAGCGCCCTGAGCGCCTATACCGCGGGGGTCGCCGAACAGGCCTTCGCCGAGGGCATCTGGGGCCGCCTGGTGCCTGGCGCCAGCGCCGATCTGGTGTGGCTCGAGCGCGACCCGCGCCGCGCGCCCGCCCTCGATCTGCCGAAGATCGGTATTCGGGGAACCTATCTGCGAGGCGAGCTGGGCAACCCGTTCAACTCCTCAGGGCAGTAACTCCATGGAACCCAAGGAAGGAAGAGCCATGTCGTCGACGACGTCGGTCGAGACCGAGGGCCACCTCAAACGCGCGCTCGGTGTACCCGCCCTGGTGCTGTTCGGCATGGTCTACATGGTGCCGCTCACGGTGTACACCACCTACGGCATCGTCACCCAGCTGACCGGTGGCCGGCTGTCGGTCGCGTACCTGGTGACGCTGGCCGCCATGGTGTTCACCGCCAGGTCCTACGCCAGGATGTCAGCGGCCTTCCCCGTCGCCGGCTCGACGTATGCCTATACCCAGCGCACGTTCGGGGCGCCGGTCGGCTTCCTGGCCGGCTGGTCGCTGCTGCTGGACTATCTCTTCCTGCCGATGCTCAACTACCTCGTCATCGGCATCTACCTGGAGGCGGCGATCCCGGCCGTGCCGGCCTGGGTGTTCGTCCTGGCGTCGATCGCGCTGGTGACGTTCCTCAACATCGTCGGCATCGTCTCGGTCGCCCGGGCCAACTTCCTGCTGTTGGCGGTGCAGATCATCTTCATCGTCGTGTTCCTGGTGATGTCGTTCATGACGATCAACAAGCTGGGCAGCGTCGACCTGATGGCGCCCTTCTCCGGTGACGGCACGACGGCGGGGGCCAGCCCCATCTTCGCGGGCGCGGCGATACTGTGCCTGTCGTTCCTCGGCTTCGACGCCGTCTCGACGCTGTCGGAGGAGGCGAAGGACCCGACCCGGAGCGTGCCCAAGGCGATCATGATCGCCACCGTCGTGTGCGGCCTCATCTTCTTCGGCCTGTCCTACGTCTCGCAGCTGGTGTTCCCGTCGAACCAGTTCGCCGACGTGGACTCGGGCTCGCTGGACGTGATGACTTCGGCCGGCGGCCAGTTCCTGAACACGTTCTTCACCGCGGCCTACATCGCGGGTGCCTTCGGCTCGGCGCTGACCTCCCAGGCGTCGGTGGCCCGGATCCTCTACGCGATGGGACGCGACGGCATCATGCCGCGCAAGGTCTTCGGCCACGTCTCGGCGAAGTTCTCCACGCCGACGTTCGCCATCCTGGTGGTGTCGGTGATCTCGCTGGCGGCCATCTGGATCAAGCTCGACTTCCTGGCCTCGATCGTGAGCTTCGGCGCGCTGGTGGCGTTCTCCGCGGTGAACCTGACCGTCATCAAGCACTACTTCGTCGACGAGGGCGAGAAGAACGTCATCAACAACCTGGTGCTACCGCTGATCGGCTTCGTCCTGACCGCGTGGCTGTGGACCAGTCTGTCCTGGCTCACGCTGGAGGTGGGCGTGATCTGGCTGGCGCTGGGCTTCCTCTGGCTGCTGGTCGTCACCAAGGGGTTCCAGCGTCCGACGCCCGTGTTGGCCCTCGAGGAGTAACGCTGTTTGCTGCGGAACTCCGCGGCAACGAAATCCGTCGCCGGTGGGCCCTCGCGGGTCGGAATTGACGTTGGAGTAGGAACTAATCCCTGTTTGCGATTCCGGACCTTGCCGTACGGATTTCGTTGTACCTTCCCCCTACGTCCAGAATCTGGCGGCCCTTCACCCATTCCTCGAGCTTCAGGGGGTGACGATGACACCCATTGGTACCTGCCGGGTCTACCGCCCGGATCCGACGTCCATCGGCGTCGACGAGCGATGGGGAGGGGCCGGGGTGAACACGAGTCGCGCCGGCGGTTGCCTGGTCCTGCGGGTCGACGGCGAGATCGACGCGAGCAATTCCGGACGGTTGGCCGACTACGTCGAACGGCACGCCGGCGTCGGGCGCTCCCTCGTCGTCGACACCAGTGCGGTCGACTTCTTCGGCGTGCCGGCGCTCGCGTCGCTGCACCGGGTCGACCGGTGCTGTCAGGACGGCGGCGTGGCCTGGCTGCTGGTCGCCGGACCAGCGCTCCGGCGGGTGATGCGCATCTGCGGAACCAAGGACCTGCCCCGCGCGCAGAGCGTGGAGTTGGCCCTCGCCCAGTTGGACCTGGCCCGCGCGTCAGTGCTGCACTGAGGGCCACGCACTTGCCGCCGCGGCCAGCCCCTCGACCAGCGCGGACGTCGCTGCACACAATCCGTCGTCGCCGACGGGTCCGCTGCGCGGGCTGATTCCGCGGACCCGAGGGGATAGTTCGAGCTGGGCGCCCCCGTGGCGGGCGCGGTTGACCGGGTTCTGCGGGTGCAGGCCGCGCAGCTCGCGGGGGATGTCGCCGAGCGTCGTGATGACCTCGTAGCCGGGCACCGCCACGTGTGCGGCCAGGTGGTCGGCCAGCGCCCGGTTGGCGCCGCCGGCCAGCAGCTGCATGGTGCGGCCGACCCTGCCGTAACCGTGCAGCGACACCACCACGTCGACGTGGTCGAGGAAGGCATCGAGGCGTGCGGACTCACCGGCCACGTACGCCGAGGACGGCAGGTGGTGTGGATAGTTCTCGGGGTGGCACACGGCATACACCGACGCGTCCGCGGCCAGCGCCGCCCGCTCGGCGATCACGTCGGTCATCCGCTCCAAACCGCCACCGTGGATGGCGAGGAACCCGAAGCGGGATCGCAGCGTCATGTCATCGGTCACGTCGGGCCGCGACAGCAGCTCCGAAAGCGATTGCGGCGCAGCCAGAGTCGTAGGTTCGAGCTTGCGCGGCCAGTGCACCGGATCCCACCGCCGCAGGAAGTCCAGCCAGCGCGGGGGCAGGCCGTGATGCATGGCGCCGTCGATGATCCGCTCGAGGTAGCCCTCCCGCGGGGCACCGGCCTCGACGCGGTGGTCCACGTAGACCCAGGCCTCCCGCGGGCTCTCGGCGGTCCGGACCGTCAACCAGTCCCGGCGGTAGCGCACGGGGACGCCCTCCGCGCTGTCGAGTACTGCCAGGTCGCGATCGCTGATCTGCCACAGCACGCCGTGTACCTCGGCACCGGGTAACGGCTCCACCGTCGCGACGCCGCGCTCGTTGATCAGCCAGTCGTGGTCGGCCAGTGTCGCTGGGCGCGGATCGATGGCGTCGGGGCAGCGCCGCGCCATCTGTGTCACGTTCAGGTTCGACCCGTACGCGAAGTAGGGCTGCATTCAGCCGGTGACCGTCAGGTAGATGAGTCCCACGTTCAGCACACTAATGATGGCCGCGACGGTCCACCCGAGTGCGGTGGTGACGGGATGGTTGGCATCCCCGCCCATCAGCACCTTGTTGCTGGTCAGGCGAATCAGCGGCACCAACGCGAACGGGATGCCGAACGACAGCACCACCTGCGAGAGCACCAGCGCTCGGCTGGGGTCGACGCCGATGGCGAGCACGACGAGCGCCGGGATCAGGGTGATCAGGCGGCGCAGCAGCAGCGGGTAGGACCTGCGCAGCAGACCCTCCATGATCATCGCGCCGGCGTAGGCGCCCACCGACGTCGAGGCCAGCCCCGAGGCCAGCAGACCGATCGCGAAGAACAGTGCGACGGTGTGGCCCAACGAGTTCTGCACCGCGGAGTAGGCACCCTCGATCGAATGGGTGTCGCCCATGCCGCGCAGGTTGGTGGCGGCGACGAGCAGCATGGCGAGGTTGACCGCGCCGGCGACCAGCATCGCCAGGCCGACGTCGTAGCGGGTGGCCCGCAGCAGGCGCCGCCGGGGCGCCCCGGCATCGGGCCGGCCGTGCCGGTCGCGGGCCAGCGCTGAGTGCAGGTATACCGCGTGCGGCATGACGGTAGCGCCGAGCATCGCGGTCGCGAGCAGCACGCTCTCCGGGCCCTGGAACCGTGGAACCAGCCCGCCGATCACGTCACCCACCGGTGGCGGTTCGACGAACAGGCTGGTCAGGAATCCGATGGCGATGACGAGCAGCAGGCCGCCGATGACCCGTTCGAACATCCCCTGGCCGCGCCGGTTCTGCACGGCCAACAGCAGCATCGACACCACCCCGGTGATGATGCCGCCGACGAGCAGCGGCAGATCGAAGAGCAGGTAGAGCGCGATTGCGCCGCCTACCACCTCCGCGAGATCGGTTGCCATGGCGACCAATTCGGCCTGCGCCCAGTACGCGATCCTGGTGCGGGTGCGCGAGGTATCGGCCACTGCCTCGGGCAGCGTGCGCCCGGTGACCAGCCCGAGCTTGGCCGAAAGGTACTGCACCAACCCCGCCATCACGTTGGCCACGACGATGACCCACACCAGCAGGAACCCGTACTGCGCACCGGCGCTGACGTTGGCGGCGACGTTGCCGGGATCGACGTAGGCGATCGCCGCGACGAAGGCGGGTCCGAGGAGCATCGCCATGGCGCGCTGCGGCGTCTTGATCGCGATCGACAACTGGGTCCTCTCTATCCGGATGGGCGAATAGAAAAGTTAGGTTAACCGAAACTGCAGTTGGGAGCCAGTGAAGGCCTGCGAGGGGCCGGCGTCACCAGGGCAGTGCGACCACGAATCCGCCGTACGGCCACCACGGATCGTTCCTGCTGGCCGGGGGAGAGGTGGTGATCTGGGTATGTCCGGGGGTCTCGCATTGCGTCGTCGTCGGTCCGGTCTTGGTGCACTGCGGTGCGGCGGCGGCCGATGGCGCCAGCAGCATGGTGCCCGTCAGTCCGGTGACTACGAGAGCCATTGCTGCGCATCGCATTTCAGTGGCCTACCGAACCGGACCGCCGCCGATGATGAGGGCGGGTCCGTAGAACTCGTCATCCCAGGGGTAGGACCAGGTGGGGACGTCGGGCGCCTGGGCCGAGATCTGCACGTTCCCGGGCGTCTGGCACTGGGTGATGCCGGTGCCGGTCGTGCCGCCGAGACCCGCGCTGGTGCAGGTGGGATCGTTGGCGATCTCTTGCGGGTCCGCCGCCGCGGTGGGCGCCGCGATGATGGCCAGGGCGGCGGGCGCCGCGAGCATCGTCCCGATCAGTTTCCGCGTCCGCATGGCAAGCCCCCGTTACGTCATTCGACAGTCAACGTGCAGCGTACAGCCCTGATCCGGTGACGAGGGGCAAGTCGAGCGTGGTGCGGATGCCCGGTGGGGCGGCGACCACCTCGGGGATCGCATTGACCACCCGGGCGGCGGTCGCGACGAGTCCGGCATGGTTGTGATCCCCGTTCGGACTGCTCAGTCGCAGGTCGACGATGTAGCTGGGTTCGCCGGTGATCTCGATGCGGTACGAACCGCCCTGCTGTGCGGGTTGGGGCCAATCCGGCTGCAGGTCGTCGCGCGTGCGGGTGACGTGTTCGAGCACCACGACGGGCTTGCCGCCGACCATGCCGCGCACCTCGAAGCGCAACGCGGCCGCGGTTCCCCTGGCGATGTGCCCCGACGCGATCTCGAAGTCCTCCGGGGCGGGTTCGCGGACATGGGTCTCGGTGACCTCGTCCAGCGAGATGCCAAGGCCCGCTGCGAGTTGTCGGACCACCGATCCCCACGCCAGGCTCAGCACACCCGGTTGCAGCAGCATCGGGATCTCGTCGAGGGGCTTGCCGAACCCCATCACGTCGAACATCACGGTCGAGCTGTCGTAGGTGTCGTAGTTGATGATCTCCATGCAGCGCACCTGCTCGATGCTCTGGCACGTGCCCGCGAGCGCCAGCGGCAGCAGGTCGTTGGCGAAACCGGGGTCGATGCCGTTGACGAACAGGCTTGACCGGCCGTCTCGCGCCGCCTCCTGGATGGGCGCGATCATCTCGTCGGGCAGCGTGCCCCACGGATACTGCAGGAACACCGCGGCACTGGCGACGACGTTGACCCCCGCGGCCAGGATGCGGCGATAGTCCTCCAGCGCCTCGCCGAGGCGGTTGTCGGCCATCGCGGTGTAGACCACGCACTCGGGTTCCGCCGCGAGGATTGCCTCCAGATCGGTGGTGGCGATGATGTCCGTCGAAACGTCCAGTCCGGCAAGCTCTCCGGCGTCCTTGCCGGCCTTGGACCCCGACGACACCCACACGCCGGTGAGTTCGAACCGGGCATCGTCGATCAGCTGGGTCAGCGCGTGCTTGCCGACGTTGCCGGTGCCGATCGCGGCGACTTTGATGGGCATTCCTAGGTCCTCACAGATCGGGGATGGGCATGTCGAAGTTGGGGTGGGTGAGGCCGCCATCGACCTCGAGGGTCTTGCCGGTGACGTAGCCCGCCGCCGGGGACGCGAGATAGACGGCGGCAGCGGCGATGTCGAGCGGATCGCCGAGCCGGCGCATGGGCGTGGCCTGCTCCATCGGCTTGCGCAGTTCGTCGTTGCTGGCCAGTACGTCCAGCGCAGAGGTGAGGATCGACCCCGGGGCGATGGCGTTGACCCGGATGCGAGGGGCGAGGTCCAGCGCCGAGAGTCGGGTGTAGTGCGCCAGGGCAGCCTTCGCGGTGCCGTAGGCGGCGAATCCGCGACCGGACAGCCGGCCCATGGTCGAGGTGACGTTGATGATGCTGCCGCCGCCGGAGTGCTCGAGCATCAGGGGAACGGCGGCGAGGGTGAGCGCATGGGCCGTAGCGACGTTGAACGTGAACGCGTCGCGCAGGTCCTTGGTCGAGGTGTCCAGCAGCGCGCCCGGCATGGTGCCGCCGACGTTGTTGACGACGACGTCTAGTCGGCCGAACGCCTCGACGGCCGCTGCGGCCAGCGTGGCTGTGTCGTCGGGCCGCGCCAGGTCGGCAACCACCACGTGCGCCCGGCGCCCGGCGCCCCGGATCTGCTCGGCGACCTCGTCGAGCTGGGATCGCGTGCGTGCGGCGACCAGCACGTCGGCACCGGCTTCGGCAAGGGCCAGGGCCATCGCGGCACCGAGTCCGCGGCCGGCACCGGTGACGACGGCGACCTGACCGTCGAGTCTGAATCTGTCGAGGATCACGTGCGCCGACATTACTAGAACACGTTCTAGTCGTGCCCGGTTTCCCGGCGACGGGGTGCTAGGCCTTCTTGGCGGGTGTCTTCTTCGCGGGCGTCTTCTTGGCCGCCGCCTGTTTGGCCGGTGTCTTCTTCGCGGGGGTCTTCTTCGGTGGTGCCTTCTTTGCAGCGGCCTTGTCAGCAGCCTTTGCAGCGGCCTTGTCGTCGGATGCGGAGCCCGACCCGGCCTGGCGCGCCTTCACGCTCGCCTCGAGCTTGGCCAGCAGATCGGAGACGTCGTCGGTCTCGTCGAGGTTCTCCGGTTCGGGCTCCTCGGTCGTGAACGCCTCGCCGCCTTCGAGTTTCGCCTGCACCAGTTCGCGTAGCTGCTCCTGGTAGTCGTCGCGGAACTGGTCGGGGTGGAAGTCGTCGGTCATCGACTCGACCACCTGGCCGGCCATCTTCAGCTCGGCAGGCTTGATGTCGACCTCCTTGTCGAGCACCGGAAAGTCGGGGTCGCGGATCTCGTCGGGCCACAGCAGCGTCTGGATCACCATGACGTCGCGCTTGCTGAAGTCCTTGACGCGCAGCGCGGCCAGGCGGGTCTTGTTGCGCAGCGCGAAGTGCACGATCGCCACTCGATCGGTCTCGGCGAGCGTCTTGGCCAACAGCACATAGGACTTCGACGACTTGGAATCCGGCTCGAGGAAGTAGCTCTTGTCGTACATCATCGGGTCGACCTGCTCGGCGGGGACGAACTCGATGACCTCGATCTCGCGGCTGCGTTCCTCGGGCAGCGTGGCGATGTCTTCGTCGGTGATGATGACCGTCTGGCCGTCGTCGGAGTCGTAGGCCTTGGCGATGTCGCGGTACTCCACGACTTCCCCGCACACTTCGCAGACGCGCTTGTAACGGATGCGTCCGTTGTCCTTCGCGTGCACCTGGTGGAACTTGATGTCGTGGTCTTCGGTCGCGCTGTAGACCTTGACCGGCACGTTCACCAGGCCAAACGCGACGGAGCCCTTCCAGATGGAACGCATGACCCAGTATGGCTCGTGTATTCAGTCGCGGAGCAGAGCGGCGCGATCCGGTAGGTCGGCACCGGCCCGGGCAACGGTCACCGCGGACGCGTGCGCGGCCGCTTCCAGTACCCCCGTCAAGGTGGCGAGGTCGATGCGGGCCAGCGGCGTCCGCTTGTCACCGCCCAGCAGCCCCAGCGACCAGAGTGCGTCGACCAGCCCGGTCATGAAGGAATCGCCGGCGCCCACCGTGTCGACGACGTCGACGGATCGCGCCTTGACGTGCACCGTGCCCGCGGCGCAGATCGCGAACGCGCCTTCACCGCCCATCGTCACGGCTACGATCGCGGGCCCCATCGACTGCCATGCCGCGGCAACCTGTTCGGGGCTGCGGGTCGGGTCGATCCACCGCAGGTCCTCGTCGCTGGCCTTGACGACGTCGGCCTTCTCGATCAGGCGGTCGATGCGTGCGATCGCTTCGTCGCGGTCGTCGATCAACGCCGGGCGGACATTCGGGTCGAACGTGATGGTGGCCGCCAGCCGGTAGACATCCAGCAGCGCCGCCACGGCGAGGCAACCGGGAGCTAGGAACCCGGCGATGGACCCGGTGTGCACGACGAGCGGGGGAGCCACCTCGGGTGTTCCGCTGAGCCGCCACTCGATGTCGAAGGTGTAGGTCGCCGCCCCGTCCTCGTCGAGCGTGGCCTCGGCCGTCGGCGTGCGGGTGGCGTTCGTGCTGCTCGGCACCAACCGAACACCGGAGGCTTGCACGTAGTCCACGATGCGACGGCCGCGTTCGTCGTCGGCGATGTGGGTGAGGAAGTCGACGTCGCGGTCGAGCCGGCCCAGCCCGACCGCGACGTTGAGTGGACTGCCGCCGACGTGCTCACCCTGGACGTGGCCGTCGCGCTGCACGATGTCGATCAGGGCCTCGCCGATGACCAGCGCGCGGCCAGTCATCGAGGACCCTTGCCAGCGGCGAGTGCCTCGAGCGTGGCGCGGGCACCATCGCGGTGCAGGGAGTCCAGTGCCCACAGATACGCCTCGACGAACCTCGGCTGCTGCACGAGGTCACCGAACAGCGCGGTGTTCTCGATGAAGGCGGTCGGCTTCTCCAGTTGCGACTTGGCAAGTGGCACCAGCGTTTCGGCGAGCTGATCCTGCACGTCGATCGGGTCGCCCTGCTCGTCGACACCCTCGGCGTACCTGGCCCAGCTGGCGACGACTGCCGCCGACAGCCTGATCGGCGCACCCGAGGCGAGGTTCTCCCGCACGACCGGCAGCAGCCACTGCGGGATGCGGTCCGAGGATCCGAAGCACAGCCTGACGATGGTGTCGCGCACGCTTGGGTTGGCGAAGCGCTCGATGGCCGTGGCCTTGAACTCGGGCAGATCGATCCCGGGCACCGGCTTCAGCGTCGGCGTGGCCTCGGAATCCATGTAGTCGCGCAGGAATTCGGCGAACAGCGGGTCGCCCGCCGCGTCGGCCACCAACCGATAGCCGGCGAGGTAGGCGAAGTAGCACAGGGCCTGGTGTCCGGCATTGAGCAGCCGCAGCTTCATCAATTCGTACGGCGTGACGTCCTCGACGAGCAGGACACCGACGTCCTGGTACGCCGGCCTGCCGTCGGAGAAGTGGTCGTCGAGCACCCAGGCGGTGAATGGCTCGGCGGCAACCGGCCACTGGTCCTCGACGCCGAATTCGGCGGCCAGACCCTCGATGACGTCGGGGGTGGTGACCGGCGTGATGCGGTCCACCATCGAATTGGGGAAGAGGGTATTGGCGTTCATCCACTCGACGAGTTCGGGCCTCGTCCGCTGGGCGTAGTCGGTGAACGCCTTCCTCGCGACGTCGCCGTTGCCCTCGATGTTGTCGCAAGACACGATGGTCGGGGACGGCAGCCCGCGCTCCTGGCGGCGGGCCAGTGCGGCCGTCACCAGTTCGAACACGCTGTCCGGTCCGGCGTCGTCGATGGCATAACCGCCCTCGGTGATCGTCAGCGACACGATGCGCGTGGACGGGGCCGCGATGAGTTCGACGACGGCCTCGGGATCGTCGGGGGCGAACTTGTAGTCGACGATGGAGCCGATCACCCGGGCGTCCCGGCTGCCGTCGGGGTTCATCGCGATCAGGGTGTAGAGGCAGTCCTGGTCGGCCATCACCTGAGCCATCTTGCGGTCGCCGGGCAGGACGCCCACGCCGCAGATGCCCCATTCCTTGGCCTGACCGTTCTCGAGCAGCCGGTCCAGATACATCGCCTGGTGTGCTCGGTGGAATCCGCCCACCCCGAAATGCACTATGCCGACGCTGATCTCGCTGCGGTCATAGGACGGCTTGGCGATCTGGAGCTGGGGCAGGGACGCGTTGTCGAGCTTCATGACTGGGTCACCACTTCCTCGACGCTACCCCGCACCGGGCCGGCGGCGGCCCGCATTGACGGGGTCGCGGTCTTCAATTCGCCTCGCAATGTCGTCTCGACTGAAAGTGTTGTGTAGGTCACATCTGAATGTTAGCGTGATGAGCATGTACACGCATCCCTGAGCATTTGCTCACACAATGGGAAAGAGGAGGGCAGGCGAGGGTGGCGACATCGACGTCGAACGGCAGGGTGGCCGAACCGCCCGCCGACGCGGCACCCAATGCCGGGGCGACCCCCGAGGACCTTCGGCTCGCGCTGCGCGCGGCCACGCTGTACTACCTCGACGGACTGACCCAGGCGGAGATCGCGGCCAAGCTGGGGGTGTCTCGCCCGACGGCGGGCAGGCTCATCGCCAGGGCCAAGGCCAGAGGGCTGGTGCGCATCGAGGTCGTCGTGCCGCCGACCATGAAGGACGATCTGCACGCCGACGAGGAACGTCTCCTGGAGAAGCGGTTTGGACTGACGGAGGCGGTCGTCAGCGGGCACCTGGGGCGTGCTGCCGGGGCGCTGCTGATGCGGCGTCTCTCCGAGAACGACGTGCTTGGCTTCACGTGGGGACCCGAGCAGGTCGCAGCCGTCACTGCCCTGACGCCGGGCGTGGCGAGCTGTCGCGTGGTCGTTCAACTGGACGGCGCGATGTCCACCGCGGCCTATCAGACCGGGATGGAGTTCATCCTCAGCCGTGGCGCCGACATGTTGCGCGCCAGCGCAATGCGACTGCCCGCTCCGCTGTACGCCGACCCCTCGACCGTGATGTCGATGCGCAGCGACTCGGTGATCTCCCGGACGTTGGAGACCGGGCGCCGCGCCGACACCATGCTGTTCGGTGTCGGGTCGGTGACCACGTCGACCACGTTGTTCGAGGGCAGTTTCCTGGACACCCGGATGCTCGACGAGCTGGTGTCGCTTGGGGCCGTCGGCGAGATCGGGGGCCGGTTCTTCGATGCCGACGGCGTCCCCGTCGTCACCGAGCTGGCGCACCGTGCGGTGTCGGTTCCGCTGGAGGACGTCCGCACGTGCGCCAAGACCATTCTGATCTGCAGCGGGCCGCCGAAGTACCAGGCCACGCTCGCCGCCTTGCGGGGAGGGTTGGGCAAGCTATTGGTATGCGACATCGACTGTGCACGTTGGCTTTTGAATCAGTAAACCAAGCGAAGGGTTTCTCGATATGAGTGAGGTGAGAATGAAGACGACAAGAGCGTTGCGCAAGCTCTCGGTGTGCGCGGTCGCGGCGGGGTTGTCGTTGACGGCGGGTTGTGCGGGCGCGGGCAGTCTGGGGGCTTCGAGCAACGAGGTGACCATCGCCTTGGTGTCGAACGCACAGATGACCGACGCCCAGAAGCTGTCGCCCGAGTTCGAGAAGGCCAATCCCGGCATCAAGCTGAAGTTCATCTCGCTTTCGGAGAACCAGGCACGCGCGAAGATCACCATGTCCACGGCCATGGGCGGAAGCCAGTTCGACGTCGCGATGATCAGCAACTTCGAAACCCCGCAGTGGGCGAAGGACGGCTGGTTGCGCAACCTCTCGGACTACGCCAAGAACACACCGGGATACGACGAGCAGGACTTCATTCCCTCGCTGCGGGATTCGCTTTCCTACCAGGGCAACATGTACTCGGTGCCGTTCTACGGCGAGTCGTCGTTCCTGATGTACCGCAAGGACCTGTTCAAGCAGGCCGGCATAACCGTCGACTCGGATCCCAATTACCAGCCCACCTGGCAGGAAGTCGCGGGCTGGGCGAAGACCCTCAAGACCAACGACCGGGCGGGGATCTGCCTGCGCGGCAAGCCTGGTTGGGGTGAGGTACTCGCCCCGCTGGACACGGTCATCAACACCTTCGGCGGACGCTGGTTCGACGAGAAGTGGAACGCGCAACTCAACAGCCCCGAGGTGAAGAAGGCCGTCAACTTCTACGTCGACACGATCAAGGAGTCCGGCGAACTGGGCGCCTCCTCGACGGGATTCCAAGAGTGCGCCAACCTGTTCGGCCAGGGTCAGACCGCGATGTGGTACGACGCGACGTCCGCGGTGTCGGTCCTTGAGGATCCAAAGACCTACCCCGACCTCGTCGGCAAGATCGGCTATCTGCCGGCGCCCATCGTGGAGAAGCCCAACTCGGGATGGCTGTACACCTGGGCCCTTGGCATCCCGAAGGCCGCCAAGAACCCCGACGGGGCATGGAAGTTCATCTCGTGGATGACCAGCAAGGACTACATGAAGCTGGTCGGCGAGAAGCTGGGCTGGGCGCGGGTACCACCGGGTAGCCGCACCTCGACCTACACCGAACTGCCCGAGTACGAGGCGATCTCGAAGTCCTACGGTCCCTTGACCCTGCAGTCGATCACCAACGCAACCCCGAACAAGCCCACGGTGCAGCCGGTTCCGTACACGGGTGTGCAATTCGTCGGGATACCCGAATTCCAGGATCTAGGAACACGGGTGAGCCAGCAGATCAGCGCGGCCATCGCCGGGCAGAAGTCCGTCGACGCCGCGATGGAGCAATCGCAGTTGTATGCCGAGGTCGTCGGCAAGAGCTACCAGGAGAAGTGATGACACTTACTGCTGATACCGGTGCCGACACCGGCGAGAGGGCGACTGCCGAACGGGTCCGCAAGATCCGGGAGGCGCAGGACGTCGGTGTGAGCCGCGCCGAGGGATGGCGCCGACGCGGTCCCCTGCTTCCCGCGCTGATCTTCATGATCGCGGTGACGCAGGTCCCGTTCCTGTTCACGCTGTACTACTCCACGCAGTCGTGGAACCTGGTGCGCCCCGGGTCCCGGCAGTTCGTCGGGCTGAACAACTACCTCGCGGTGATCCAGGACAGCCAGTTCTGGTCGGTGGCGGGCAATACCGTGATCCTGATCGTCGGCGTGGTGCTGATCTCGGCCCTGCTGGGCCTGGGTATCGCGTTGCTGCTGGATCGCGCGTTCCTCGGCCGCGGAGCCGTCCGGACGCTGCTGATCACGCCCTTCCTGATCACACCCGTTGCGGGAGCCCTGATCTGGAAGACCACGATCCTCGACCCCAACAACGGCATCCTCAACTGGTTGCTGTCGCTGGTGGGGATCGGCCCGGTGGACTGGATCGGACAATTCCCGTTGGCGATGGTCATGGTCGAATTGATCTGGCAGTGGACGCCCTTCATGATGCTGCTGATCCTGGCCGGCTTGACCTCCATGCCCCGAGATCAGCTCGAAGCGGGCCGGGTGGACGGTGCGACCGCGATCCAGCTCTTCCGCGAGCTGACGCTGCCACACCTTCGCCGCTTCATCGAGTTGGGCGTCGTCCTCGGCGCGGTGTACCTGGTCAACACGTTCGACGCCATCTTCATGATGACCCAGGGCGGACCCGGTGTCGCCAGTGCGAACCTGCCGTTCTACATCTACCAGCGCGCGTTCCTCGGCTTCGACATGGGCCAAGCGGCGGCCATGGGCGTGGTGGTCGTCATCTTCACGATGATCATCGCCAGCTTCGCGCTCCGGTTGATCTTCAAATCATTCTCTGGCAAGGAAGAGGCAGCATGATGAGCGCTTGCGCAAAGAAGGGTTCAGTGCGATGACCACTACAGCCGAAAGACTCACCGAGACCAGCGATTCCGCCCCGGTGCGAAAGAAGAAGTCCAAGAAGTTCAGCCCGTGGGGTGTAGTGGCCTGGCTCGTCGGGCTCGGCTTCTTCTTCCCGGTGTTCTGGATGGTGCTCACGTCGTTCAAGCCGGAGAACGCAGCGGCGACGAACCCACCGACCTTGTTCTTCACCCCGACCCTGGATCAGTACTCCGCAGTGTTCTCCCAGGGCATTGGGCCGGCGATGCTGAACTCGGTGTTCGCCACCGCCATGTCGACGATCCTGGTGCTGCTGCTCGGCGTACCGGCGGCCTTCGCGCTGTCGCTGCGGCCGGTCCGCAAGACATCGGACGCGTTGTTCTTCTTCATGAGCACGAAGATGCTGCCCGTCGTCGCGGCGATCCTGCCGCTGTACGTGATCGTGTCCAACCTCGGTCTGCTGGACAACATTTGGGCCCTGGTCGTGCTCTACACGTCGATGAACCTGCCGATCGCGATCTGGATGATGCGGTCGTTCTTCCTCGAGGTGCCCGGTGAACTGCTCGAGGCCGCCAGCCTCGACGGCGCCAGCCTGTGGCGATCGGTGCGAGAAGTGATCCTGCCGTTGGTCTCTCCCGGCATCGCGGCGACCGCATTGATCTGCGTGATCTTCGCGTGGAACGAATTCTTCCTCGCCGTGAACCTCACCGCGGTCAACGCTCAGACCATGCCGGTGTACTTGGTCGGGTTCATCGCCGGTGAGGGTCAGTACTGGGCGGTGCTGTCCGCAGCCGCAACCATGGCCGCCCTGCCCGTGATCCTTTGCGGGTGGTTCGCTCAGAACAAGCTGGTGCGCGGGCTTTCCTTCGGCGCGATCAAGTAGCTCCCACTTCCCTCACCCTGAAAAGGAGAACCCGACATGGCATCGATCACCTACAAGAACGCGTCCTGCATCTACGAAGGGTCGGACAAACTCGCGGTCGACAATCTCAACCTGGACATCAAGGACGGCGAATTCATCGTCCTGGTGGGGCCTTCCGGCTCCGGCAAGAGCACCGCGCTGCGGATGCTGGCCGGACTGGAGGACATCGACGAGGGGGCCATCGAGATCGATGGCAAGGACATGACGGGCGTCCCGTCCAAGGATCGCGACATCGCGATGGTGTTCCAGAACTACGCCCTGTACCCCAACAAGACCGTGGCCGAGAACATGGGCTTCGCCCTGAAGCTGCGCGGCGTGCCGGCCGACGAGCGCCGCAAGAAGGTCGAGAGCGCGGCCAAGATCCTCGATCTCACCGAGTTCCTGGACCGCAAGCCCGCCAAGCTGTCCGGCGGTCAGCGTCAGCGCGTCGCGATGGGCCGCGCGATCGTCCGTGAGCCGCAGGTGTTCTGCATGGACGAGCCGTTGAGCAACCTGGACGCCAAGCTGCGCGTGCAGACCCGCACGCAGATCGCCGCCCTGCAGCGCCGTCTCGGCACCACCACCGTCTACGTCACCCACGACCAGGTCGAGGCCATGACGATGGGTGACCGGGTGGCCGTGCTGCGGTTCGGCAAGCTGCAGCAGTTCGCGTCGCCCAACGAGCTCTACGATCGTCCGGCGAACGCCTTCGTGGCGGGCTTCATCGGCTCGCCCGCGATGAACCTCTTCACCGCACCGGTCACCAATGACGGTGTGAAGGTGGGGGACTCCGTGTTCGAGCTGGAGCGCGACGACATCGCCAAGATCAGCCAGGCGGGTCTGTCGGAGGTCACCGTCGGCATTCGGCCCGAGCAGCTCGAGGTCACCGAGACCGGCGGCATCGAGGTGGTCGTCGACCTCGTCGAGGATCTCGGCAGCGAGGCCTACGTCTACACGCACGCCGGTTCGGGTGGGGTCGAGTTGGTGGCGCGTTGCAACCCGCGCACCGCGCCGCGGCTGGCCGACTCGGTTCGCCTGCGCAGGCACCCGGAGGGCGCGGTGCACCTGTTCCACCCGACCTCGGGCGAGCGACTGAATTAGCCATGAGACCACCGGAGTTGCGGCTCCGGGCTCCGACGCCTGGTCTGCTCGGATTGCCGTGGGACAAGCCGCTTTCGGATTGGGTGGTGCCCGAGGTCCCGCTGCGGGACATCGCCGTCGGAATGAGTCGGCACCTGGTGAAGTTCGTCGACGCCGACGGACATCTCTGGGCGGTCAAGGACATGCCGCCGCGGATCGCGATCAAGGAGTACGAGGTACTGCGGAAGCTGGAGGACATGGGGTTGCCCGCCGTGCACCCGGCGGGGCTGGTGCTGCAGCCGGAGTTCGACACCGCGATCCTGGTCACCCGCTATCTCGAGGGGTCGTGGCAGTACCGGCGATTGTTCATGCGATTGCCACCCGACCAGCCGCGCCACCGGGCCAGGCTGCTCGACGCGATGGCGGGCCTGCTGGTGGAACTGCACCGGCACGGGGTGTTCTGGGGTGACTGCTCCCTGGCCAACACGCTGTTCTCCCGGGACGGGCAGCTGCTGCAGGCGTGGCTGGTCGACGCCGAGACCTCCGAGGTTCATCCGCAGCTGAGTCGCGGGCAGCGTCGGCACGATCTCGAGATCCTGGTCGAGAACGTCGCCGAGGGCCTGGTCGACCTCGCCGAGCGACTCGAGTTGCCCGAGGAGATGCACGAGGTGCTGATCGCCGAGGCCGAACAGGTGCAGGTCCGCTACGACAGCCTCTGGGAACTGTTGCATGCCGAGCCGGTATTCGGCTTCAGCGACCGGTATCGCGTGGAGGGCACCATCCGCAGGCTCAACGAACTCGGTTTCGCCGTCGACGAACTCGCGCTGCAGCCCGATGCCGAGGACCCGAGCCGGATGCGGGTCCGCGTCGCCGTGGGCGACCGTCGCTATCACGCGCAACACCTGCGGGACCTGACCGGACTGGACGTCGGCGAGGGACAGGCGGCCATCCTGCTCGGTGACCTGCATGCGTACCAAGCGCAGTTGTGCGTCGAGGCCGGCCACGACGTCGACGAGTCGACGGCCGCGCGGCTGTGGGTGATCGAGGTGCTGACTCCGTACGAGCAACTGGCCCACGAGGCGGTGCACTTCACGGGTACCGCCATCCAGGCGTACTGCGATCTGCTCGAGGTGCGGTGGTTGCTCAGCGAGAAGGCCGGTCGCGACGTCGGCACCAACAAGGCGCTCGCGGCGCTGGCGGGCGACGTCATCCCCACCGACTCTGCCGCCAAGATGGCGGTCGCGGAGGTGCCGACGGCGCCGTTCGCCGTGCTCTCCGAAGACGGGTGAATCGTTGTGCAACAACGAGTGTGGACACTCAGAGAATCCTCGTGAACTGCGCCGCCGAGTTCTTAGGATTCGAACATAAGTTCGAGTAATGCAAGAGGTTGGTGAGGCGGTCGCGGCGTTGCGTACGGCCTACGACCGGTTGGCAGCGCTGTCCGTCGACGCGCTCACCCGGGCCGAACTCGTCGGGGTGCTCGACGACCTCGAGACCCTCACCTGCCAACTCCCGGTGCAGAGCCACCGGCTGCTGGCCCGCCTGCAGACCGAGACCACGCCAAGGGCGATGGGCGCCAAGTCCTGGCGTGACGTGCTGGCGATCCGGTGGCGGATCTCGCCCGCCGAGGCCGGCCGCCGGCTCGAGGACGCCGCCCAGTTGGGGCCCCGCCAGGCGCTGAACGGCGAACCGCTGCAACCACTCCTGGAATGTACGGCCATCGCCCAGTCCCACGGAGTGATCAACCGCGAGCACGTGCGAGTGCTGCGCGAGGCGATCGAACGCATCCCGCCGGCGGTCGACGTCACCACCCGCGGTCAGCTCGAGGCCGATCTGGTCCGGACTGCGATGGGCGTCGGCCCCAAGGAGCTCAAGGACGACGCCGACCGACGGTTGTTCCTCCTGGATCAGGACGGCCCCGCACCCGACGACGCCGAACGCGCGCGGCGCCGCGGCGTGACCAAGGCGCCGCAGGGGCCCGACGGCATGACCCAGCTCAAGGCCACCCTGACCCCCGAGGCGTGGGCCATCTACGAGTCGATCTTCGCGAAGTTCGGGGCGCCCGGGATGTGCAATCCCAACGATGAGCGCCCCTGCATCTCGGGAACGCCGTCCCAGGCCCAGATCGACGGTGACCACCGCAGTGTGGCGCAGCGACGGCACGATGCACTCGTCGCGGTCGGGCGCAGTGTGCTGGAAAGCGGTGAGCTGGGCCAACACAACGGGCTGCCGACCTGCATCATCATCCGCACCACGCTGCAGGATCTGGAGAGTCGCGCCGGCGTCGGCGTCTCCGGTGGGGGCACGGTGATACCGATCGGCGACGTCGTGCGCATGGCAGCGAGGGCGACGCACTATCTCGCCGTCTTCGACGGGGCCACCGGGGCCGCGCTCGATCTGTTTCGCGGTCGGCGCATCGCCTCTGCGGCGCAGCGCATCATGCTGATCGCCCGCGACGGCGGATGCACCAAGCCGGGCTGTACGGTGCCCGCCTACGGCAGCCAGGTCCACCACGCCGCCCGTGACTGGGCCGACGACGGCCAGACCAACCTACGAGCTGGGGCTGGCGTGCGGTCCGGACAATCGCATGGTGGGTCCGGGCGGCTGGACCACCCGGATCAACGCCGAGCACGACGTCGAATGGATCCCACCCGAGCACCTCGACACCGGGCAGGCCCGCGTCAACGGCTACCACCGGCCGGAACGGCTATACCGACCGCTGGACGACGAGCCGCGGGCACCGAACGCGCGCGAACCCGGGCCACCCGAGCCACACGCAGCCTGACCCGCACTGGCGCGGGTGATGACACCACGCTCCGGTGGGTAATAGCGTGGGATGGTGGATCGTTGCGGTCGGGTGAAGCTCACCAATCCCGACAAGGTGCTCTACCCCGCCACGGGTACCACCAAGGCAGAGGTCTTCGAGTACTACGTGTCCATCGCGGAGTACATGCTGCCGCACATTGCCGGTCGACCCGTCACTCGCAAGCGCTGGCCCAACGGCGTGGAGGCCGAGGCCTTCTTCGAGAAGCAGCTGGCGTCCTCGGCGCCGGAGTGGTTGCACCGTGGCGCGATCGCGCATTCGTCGGGCACCACGACCTACCCGATCATCGATTCCCGCGAGGGCCTGGCCTGGATCGCCCAGCAGGCGTCGCTGGAGGTGCACGTGCCGCAGTGGCGCTTCTCGGGTGTCGAGGTGGGCCCGGCGACGCGGGTGGTGTTCGACCTCGACCCCGGTGACGGCGTGACGATGCCGCAGCTCTGCGAGGTCGCCGAGGCGGTGCGCGAGCTGATCACCGGGATGGGCTTGACGACCTACCCGCTCACCAGCGGCAGCAAGGGGCTGCATCTCTACGTCCCGCTGGAGCAGCCGATCAGCTCGAACGGGGCGTCGGTGTTGGCCAAGCGGATCGCCCAGCAGCTCGAGAAGACCATGCCGAAGCTGGTCACCGCGACCATGACCAAGAGCCTGCGCGAGGGCAAGGTGTTCCTGGACTGGAGCCAGAACAGCGCCGCCAAGACCACCATCGCGCCGTATTCCATGCGGGGCAAGGAGAGTCCGACCGTCGCGGCACCGCGCACGTGGGAGGAGATCGCCGATCCGGAACTGCGGCACCTGCGCTTCGACGAGGTGATCGAGCGCGTCGAGCGGGACGGCGATCTGCTTGCGAACCTCGATGCGGATGCTCCGGTGGCCGACGAGCTCACCACCTACCGGCGGATGCGGGATCCGCGCAAGACGCCGGAGCCGGTGCCACCCACCGCGCCCGCGGTCGGCAACGACGACACCTTCGTGATCCAGGAGCACCACGCGCGGCGGTTGCACTACGACTTTCGCCTCGAGCGCGGTGGCGTGCTGGTGTCGTGGGCGGTGCCGAAGAATCTGCCGCAGACGACATCGGTCAACCATCTCGCCGTGCATACCGAGGACCATCCACTGGAGTACGCGACCTTCGAGGGTTCGATCCCGGCGGGTGAATACGGCGGCGGCAAGGTGATCATCTGGGACTCCGGCACTTACGAGACCGAGAAGTTCCGCGACCCGGGCGTGGACGGAGAGAAGGGTGTGAAGGGCGAGAAGGGGGAAGTGATCGTCACCCTGCACGGGTCGCGAATCTCCGGTCGCTATGCGCTGATTCAGACGGACGGCAAGAACTGGCTGGCGCACCGGATGAAGGAACAGAAGACCTTCGACCTGGACGACGTGTCGCCAATGCTGGCGACGCACGGGTCCGTCGAGAAGCTCACCTCGGGGCCGTGGGCGTTCGAAGGCAAGTGGGACGGTTACCGGATGCTGGTCGACGCCGATCACGGGGTGCTACGGCTGCGCTCGCGCAGCGGTCGCGACGTGACCGCCGAGTATCCTCGATTGGCCTCGCTAGCGGCTGATTTGGCCGATCACCACGTAGTGCTCGACGGTGAGGTGGTCGCCCTGGACGACGCGGGTGTGCCCAGCTTCGGGGCAATGCAGAACCGTGGTGCGGGTGCCAACATCGAGTTCTGGGCGTTCGACGTGCTGATGCTCGACGGTCGATCGCTGTTGCGTGCCAAGTACTCCGACCGCCGCCGGGTGCTCGAGGCGCTGGCCGACGGTGGCGGCCTGATCGTGCCCGAACAGCTGCCCGGTGACGGCAAGCAGGCCATGGAGTACGCCCGCGAACGTCACTGGGAGGGGGTGGTCGCCAAGAGGCGGGACTCCACCTATCAACCCGGGCGGCGTTCCTCGTCGTGGATCAAGGACAAGCTGTGGCTCACCCAGGAGGTGGTCATCGGCGGCTGGCGGGCGGGTGAGGGCGGGCGCACCAGCGGCATCGGTGCACTGCTGGTGGGCGTGCCCGAGGGGGACGGGCTGGTCTTCGCGGGTCGGGTCGGAACGGGGTTCACCGAACGGGATCTGGCCCGCCTCAAGGAGATTCTGGAACCGTTGCACACCGACCGGTCACCGTTCACGACCCGGTTGACCGGACCGGACGCCAAGGGCGTGACGTTCGTCGAGCCCACGTTGGTGGGCGAGGTCCGCTACAGCGAGCGCACCTCGGACGGCCGGTTGCGGCAGCCGAGTTGGCGGGGGCTGCGTCCCGACAAGGCTCCGGCCGAGGTCGTCTGGGAATGACGCGACGTGTCACCGATCGACGAGACTGCCGGCGAGCACGTCGAGCATGCGTTCGAAGGTGGCGTCCTCATCGAGCACCTGGGCGATCTTGGCGTGTTCGATGGTGACGGCGCCGTGCAGGGCGCTCCAGACGACCTGTGCGAACTCGAACGAATCCTGCTCTGGAGCACTGCCTTTCACCGCGCGGATGAGCTCCACCAGGATGGCGAACACTGCCCGGCCGGCGGCCGCCACGTCCGATGACCGGTCCTCCAGTGGGCTGCCCGGTCCGAAGATCAGCGAGTACCGTGCGGGATGGCGCAGCGCGAACTCCCGGTAGTTACGGCACGACGTGCGGAACTGCTCGACCGGTTCGAGGTCACCGCCGACGTCGATGACCTCGGCGAGCCCGTCCAACGTGCGGGTGGCCAGCGCGGTGATCAGTCCCTCCTTGTCACCAAACCTGTTGTAGACGCTCGTGGGTGAGACGGCGGCCTGCTGCGCGACGGCACGGACGGTCACGCCGATCACACCGTCGCGATCCAGCACGGTCTCGGCCGCGTCGAGCAACGCGGCCGAGACGCGATGGCTGGCAGTGCGGCGGCGGGCCGGCGGTTTGCTCATGCCCCCGAACCGACCCCCGTTCGGCCATCCAGGAGAGGGCGATGTCGGCGACGTCACGCCATCCGTGGTCGATCGTCAACGAGTGCCCGCGTCCTGCGAACTCGTGAAAGTCTGTGACCGCCGCGGACTTTCGGTACAGCCCGTGGGTGGCCTTGGCCGAGACGAAGGGCACGGTGTGATCCGCCGTACCGCCGGTGATCAGCAGCGGTCCGCGCGTGCCGTTGGCGACGTCGACCTTGGCGGGTGACGTTCCGGAGAAGTTCGCGACGGCGGCTTCGAAGAGCGGCTTGCCGGGTGAGGGGATCGACCATCGTTCCCAAAGGGCATCGGATTCCTCGACGGTCAAGGCGTTGCCGAAACCGTAGCGCCACTGCGACGCCGTCAGACCCCGGGCGCGGCCGCGATTGAGGGGATTGCCAAGAACCGGGAACGCCGAGCGGAGCTGCGCCACGGGCAGCGGCCTGACGCCCTTGATGGGCGCGGGGTCGATGGCCACCGCGGCGGCGGCCTTGTTCTGCCCAAGCAACTTCTGGGCGATCAACCCACCGAATGAGTGTCCAATGACCACAGGTGGAGTGTCGAACTGCTCCAGTATGCCGGCGAAGTACTCGGTCAGTTCGTCGATGCCATTGCCTGCCTGGTCCGCGGCGTGCCGACGGGTCTCCTCCGGGGTGGCGTGCTCGCCAAGCCAGGCCGGGGCGATTGCGTGGTGGCCGTGCTCGCCGAAGCGGTCGATCCATGGCTGCCACGCGGTGCTGGCGACCCACAGGCCGTGGATGAATACGACGTTGGTCATGGTGCATTCCTGTCTCTCAGACGAGTGGGCTGGCGCTTATGAAACGACGTTACATAAGCGTACGAGTTTCAGAACGGTATGAGGGCCGAAGATATTTCCGGGCGCCACCGGGTCCCACCGGCAGCCAGGCCCCGAGTCGGAATGAGCAGCCATCGAGCAGGAACGCGTCACCGCGACCCCAGCGGACTTGGTTGGCTGATCGTCATCGGTGACGAGGAGGACCAGCCATGAAGATGCGTGCGGCCCGCATCCATCACTTCGGCGCGCCCGTCGAGATCGACGAGGTACCCGCGCCGGACGTCAGCATCGTCGACGCCCTCGGCCGTGCCGTCGTCGTATTCGACTGACCGACTCGACCCGCGGACACCATCGAACAGGAGAATCCATGACCGTCCCGTACGTCCTCATCGTCGCCACCAACGCCGCGGTGATCGGTCCGCACCATCGCGCCACCGGGTTCTTCTTCCCCGAGATCGCCCATCCGGTGCAGGTGCTCGACCGTGCCGGCATCGCCGTCGAATTCACCACGCCGCTGGGCGGCAAGCCTCCCGAGGACGGGTTCGACGGGGACGATCCGACGCAGACGGCGTTCCTGCAGAGCAAGGCCTACCGTCGGCTGTCGCGTAGCCGCAAGCTCTCCGAGGTCGACGTGCGCGACTACGACGCGGTCTTCTTCCCCGGCGGGCTCGGACCGATGGTCGACATCACCGGCAATCCGGAGGTGCAGTCCGTCGTCATCGACGCATGGAACGCGGGCATGATCGTCTCCGCCGTGTGCCACGGACCGTCGGCCTTCCTGGGGGTCACCCTGGACGACGGTTCGCCGCTGGTACGCGGCCGCAAGCTGACCTCCTTCTCGACTGCCGAGGAGGATGGTTACGCCCAGGACGACGTGCCCTTCGATCTCGAGGCGGCGCTGCGGGAGGAAGGCGCACTATACGAGGCGACCGAGCCGTGGCATTCCAAGCTCGTGGTGGACGGCCGGCTGATCACGGGCCAGAACCCGCAATCGGGCACCGTGGTCGGCGAGGCCCTCGTCGACGCGCTCAAGCGGATCTGATGGCGTCCGCCGAGCCCGTCGTCGTCGTTGCCCACTGGACGACCACGGAGGACGCCATGCCAGAGGTACTCGAACATCTCGACGTCCTTCGGTCGACGTCTCTGACCGAGCCCGGATGCGTTGGCTACGAGGCATTTCGGAGCCTTTCGGAACCAACCACCCTGCTGCTCGTCGAGCACTATCGCGACGACGCCGCGCTCGACGCGCACCTGAACTCGGCTCACTACCGTGACGTGGTGGTCGAGCGTATCCGACCCTTGCTGACCGACCGGCGCGTGGAGTTCCTGCGCACCAGGGACGCGACCTAGCGGCGGGTCACTCGCCAAGACGGGCGGCCGTCAGCTCGCGACTCAGTGAATGCCCGTCCGCGTAGTCGCGGGGCGTCGTTCCGAAGCGATGGCGAAAGGTCTTGATGAAGTGCGACGAGCTCGTGTAGCCGACGGCGCGCGACAGATCATCAACGCTGAGGCGCCCCTCGATCAGCAGCTCGCGCGCCCGATCCAGGCGCATCGCCTTGACGAATTGGTACGGCGATTGGCCGGTCACGTCACGGAACGCCCGGGAGAACGCCGACGGGCTGAGGTTGACCTGCTCGGCCAGGATGGAGACCGTCAACGGATCGGACAGGTGCGCAGCGGCGTAGGTCAGCGCTGCGGCGACGGGGTTGCTCGCCGTCTGCTGCGCCGCGATGCGCAACATCCGGGCGAACTGTTCGCGTTGCAGGACCCGATACACCATCTCGCGCAGGTACAACGGCGTGAGCACGCGGCGATCGGTGCTCGCTGCCAGGGACCGGATGAACCGCAGCACGCTGCTGGCCAATTCCTCGTCGAGGGCCGATACGATGCCGGCGTCCTCGGATGCATCCGGTGCCGCCCTGTCGACGGACGACGCGGCGCGGCGCTCCAGCATCTCGGCGGAGATCTCGCGGACCAGGGCCGGCTCGATTTGCAGCACGAACGATAGGAACGGCAGATCGGGCGAGGCCTCGAGCACCTGGGCTTGAAAGTGCAAACGGCTGTTGAGGACCAGATAGTTCAACTGGTCGTAGACGTATCGTTTGCCCTCCGCCGTCACCGCCTTGCGGCCCTGCGCGATGATGCCGAGCGACAGCGATTGGATCTCTTCCCACTGCGGCTTGGTGGGCGCGCTGTAGCGGTAGATGGTCAGTCCCGGCCACAGGCCGACGTTGGCGCCCTCTCGGGTGGCGTGCGCCGCCATCTCCGCGATGAGATCGCCCGTCGTCACCCCCATTCCGGGATCATACTGCAGCCGACCTGGGTCGTCAGGGATCTAGCGGTACCGGCGGGCATCGTCGAAGCCTGGGTGAAATAGATTGTCCAACAGGGGATTTCGTCAAAGCGCGAGTCAGCGCGAGTCAGCGCGAGGCGCCGATCGCCTCTTGCATGCCGCGGGTGGCCAAGACGTCGGCCAACTCGTTGTCGGCATTGCCGGCGTGACCCTTCACCCAGAACCACTCGACCTGGTGCCGTGCGCAGGCCAGCTGCAGGCGCTGCCAGAGGTCGACGTTCTTCACGGGTTGCTTCGCGGCGGTCAGCCAGCCGTTGCGCTCCCAGCCGAGTATCCACTTGGTGATGCCGTTGCGGACGTAGGTGCTGTCGGTATGGAGGTGCACCGTCACCGATCTGGTCAGCGCCTCCAGGGCCATGATCGGTGCGGTCAGCTCCATCCGGTTGTTGCTGGTCTCACCGGGCTCGCCACCGCACATCTCGCGGACGTGCTCGCGATGGCGCAGCACCGCGCCCCAGCCTCCTGGGCCCGGGTTGGGTCGGCATCCACCATCGGTGTGGATGATCACGACGTCGTCAGTCACGAGCCGAGGATAGGCGCTGAGATCATCGCCGACGGGATCGGCCACGGCGATCTCGTCGACGGTGATGGTCACGCCGAACAGACTCGCACGGGTCGTGCGTTACCGTCGGTACCGTGCGCGAGCCGCTGAGCCCCTTGCCCGCCGCGGGCTACGTCTACCAGACCAGTTGGCGCCTGCTGACCAGCGACGTCGACGCGAATCTGCGCACTCGGCTGGACGGGGTGGCGCGCAACGTCCAGGAGGTGGGTGCCGAGCATCTCCGCGATTCCGGCTATGCCGACGTGCATCCGCATTGGATCGTCCAGCGCACGGTCATCGACGTACTGGAACCGATCACGCTGCCCGCTGACATCACGTTTCGGCGATGGTGTTCGGGGATCTCGAACCGCTGGTGCTCGATGCGCGTCCGCCTCGACGGTTCCGACGGCGGACGGATCGAGACCGAGGGCTTCTGGATCAACATGAACGAGCACACGCACACACCGTCGCTCATCTCCGAAGCACTCTTCGACCGGTTCGCCACCACCACCGAGGACACCAGGCTCAAGTGGCGTCCGTGGCTGCCTTGGCCGGCCAGCTCCGCAAGCATCACGCCATTTGCCCTGCGCCACACCGACATCGATCTGTTCAAGCACGTCAACAACACCGTGTACTGGCAGGGCGTGCACGAGGTGCTGGCGCGGCATCCCGAGGTGGAGTCCGGGCCATATCGGGCGGTCGTGGAGTACCGCAAGCCCATTCAGCCGGGCGAGTCGGTCGAGATCCACTCGGCTGTCGTCGACGACGACATCCGGCTGTGGTTCGTCGTGGACGGTGTCGTCCGCGCGGCCGGCCTGGTGGCCGGCCTCTGACGGTCAGGCGGCGCGGGTCAGCTCCGGCCGGGCGAACTGGGAGCGGCCCCAGGGCCGGCGCCACGCGAAGTTCAGGCGCAGACCGAGGATGTGCACGTGGACGTGCCACGCGTCGTTACTTGGCATTGGAGTCTCCCGTCCAGCGCTGCAGGAGCACCGAGATGGTCAGCACGACGAGCCCGGCAACCGCGAGCGCAGCGCCGGAGGCAGCCGGCGCGGTGTAGCCGTAGCCGGCGGCGATGACGAGCCCGCCGATCCAGGCGCCCGCCGCGTTGGCGATGTTGAGGGCGGAGTGGTTCAGCGCCGCCGCGAGGGTCTGGGCGCCGTGCGCGACGTCCATCAGACGGGTCTGCAAGGCGGGGGCGATCGCGGAGCCCGAGGCGCCGATGAAGAACAGCCCGAGCATCGCCGTCCATGGGTTGTGGGCGGCCCAGACGAACAGTGCGAGCACGACGGCCAGCGCGGAGATCGAGGCGTAGAGGCCCTTGACCACCGAGATGTCGGCCATCTTGCCGCCGACCAGGTTGCCGACCACCATGCCGAGACCGAACATCATCAGCCCGAGCGGGACCAGCCCGCGGGATAGGCCGGAGACGTCGGTGAGCGTGGTGGCCACGTAGGTGTAGACCGCGAACATGCCGCCGAAGCCGACCATGCCGATCAGCAGCGCCAGCCACACCTGCGGCCGGCGCAGCGCGCCAAGCTCGGTCAGCGGGCTGGTCACGTGCATCGAGCGCAGGTCGGGCAGCCAGTTCCAGATGGCCACCAGGGTGACGACGCCAATGGCGACGACAAGTCCGAAGGCGCTACGCCAGCCGAAGTGCTGGCCGAGGAACGAGGCCATCGGGACGCCGAGGACGGTCGCCACGGTGAGGCCGCTCATGACGTGTGCGACCGCCTTGGCGCGGTTCTTCGGGCCCATCAGGTGGGCAGCGACCAGGGCGGCGACGCCGAAGAAGGCGCCGTGCGGGATGCCGGAGACGAAGCGCGCGGCCATCAGGGTCTCGTAGCTGGGCGCCAGCACGCTGGCCAGGTTGCCGAGGGTGAACACGGTGATCAGTGCGAGCAGCAGGGTCTTGCGTGGCATGCGGGCGGTCAGGGAGGCGATGACGGGAGCGCCGACCACGACACCCAGTGCGTATGCCGAGATGACGTGGCCCGCGATGGGCTCGGTGATGTCGAGGCTGGAGGCGATGTCGGGCAGTAGGCCCATGGCCACGAACTCGGTGGTGCCGATGGCGAAGCTGCCGATGGCGAGCGCGAACACGGCCAGCCATCGCACCGCCGGTGGCGGCGACACGACGGACATCGGTATGGCGGACGTCGGGACGTCGGGTCGGTCCAGGGATCTGGTCACGGGCTCAACGGTAACCGCACTTAAGCCGTTCCTCAAACCGACTTATGTCTTCCATGACACAAAAGTGGCGTGGCTTACGTTCTTGGGGTGTAATCGAGAGATGGCAACCGTTGGTGACGTCTTCGCGCTGATCCGGGATCGTCGCGACGTCACCCGGACGGAGATTGGTCAGCTCACCGGTTTGTCCCGTACGGCGGTCGCATCGCGAATCGCGGCCCTGACCGCCCTCGGCCTGGTGCGCGAGCGCGAACAGGCGCCCTCGACGGGGGGCCGTCCGCCGACGCTGCTGTCGTTCGACGCCGCCGCCGGCGTGGTGCTGTCGGTCGCGGTCGGCATCAGCCGGACCCGGCTGGCCGTGTGTGATCTGGCGGGCGAGGTGTTGTCGATCACCGACATCGACCAGGAGGTCGCGCTCGGGCCCGACGACCTGATGCCCGACGTCGTGAAGCGACTCGACGTCATGTTGCAGGAGTACCCCGACACCCCCATCTTCGGCGTGGGGCTCAGCCTGCCCGGCACCGTGGACCGCCAACGGGGATGCAGCCGCGACTCGCCGATCCTGCGCGGTTGGGACGGCGTCGAGTTGCGCCCGTACTTCACCGAGCTGGAGCGGCTTTCGGACGCGCCGGTGGTGGTGGACAACGACTCCAACGCGATCGCAGTCGTCGAGGGCCGGGGATACGACGACGTCCTGGTGATCAAGGCCTCCAGTGGTCTCGGCGCCGGAATCGTGGCCGGTGGGGTACTGCAGCGCGGGGCGTCGCAGGCCGCCGGCGAGTTCGGGCACAACAAGATCGCTGCGGCGCAAGGACTTCCGTGCCGATGCGGTGACACCGGTTGTGTCGAGGCGATCGCCGGTGGCTGGGCGGTGGTGCACGCCCTGCAGCAGCAGGGCCGCGACGTCAGGAACCTGCGCGACGTCGTCGAGATCGCCCACGGTGGCGACGCCGAGGCGCGCCGGATGATCCGCGACAGCGGCCGATACGTGGGCGAGGTGCTCGCCTCGGCGGTCAACCTGCTCAACCCGGCACTCGTCGTGGTGGCGGGCGACATGGCCGGCGCCTACGAGATCTTCGTCGCCGGGCTTCGGGAGACGTTGTACGGCAACGCCACTGCCCAGGCCACCCGCACCCTCGAGGTGATGCCGGCGGCGCACGGCAGCAGATCCGGCGCGGTCGGCGGCGCCGCCATGGTGCTCGACGAGGTGCTCAGCGCGGCGGCGGTCGACGCGCTCGCGGTCAAGCCTTTGCGATGACGTTCTCCGCGAACCACTCCAGATTGCGGATCTTGTCGTCGAGCGGTTCGGTGTCCTGGCCCATGATGTAGGGGATGCGGAAGCCGACGATGACGTCGGTGACGCCCTTGTCCTCGAGGCGCTTGACGCCGTCGAGGGTGAACCCGTCGATCGAGATGACGTGGATCTCGAATTCGTCGGCCAAGCCGATCCGTTCCTCCTCGTCGCGGAACTTCTGCAGCTTCACCAGTAGCGGGTCCAGCTCCTCGGGATCGCCGCCGCCATGCATCCAGCCGTCGTTGCGAGCGGCTCGGCGCAGGGCGGCATCGGCGTGGCCACCGATCAGGATCGGCACGGGTTTCGTTGGCGATGGCGTCATCTTGAACCGGGGGATGTCGTAGAACTCGCCGTGGTATTCGAAGTAGTCGCCGGACGTGAGGCCCCGGATGACGTCGATGCACTCGTCCATGCGCTTGCCGCGCTTGGCGAAGGGCACGCCCATGATGTCGTAGTCCTCCGGCCAGGGACTGGTGCCGACGCCGAGCCCCAGCCGGTTGTCGAACATCGCGGCCAGTGAACCGGCCTGCTTGGCGACCAGCGCGGGCGGGCGGATCGGCAGCTTCAGCACGAAGATGTTGAAGTGCAGCTTGGTGGTTACCGCCGAGAGTGCGCCGATCAGGGCGAACGATTCGATGAATGCCTTGCCGTCGAGGAACTCGCGATTGCCGTCCGCGGTGTAGGGATACGTCGAATCGGACACTTCCGGATAGGCGATGCTGTCCGGGATCGTCATGGCGTGGTAACCCGCCTCGTCGGCCGCCTTGGCCAACGGGATGTAGTACTTGGGATCGGTCATGGCTTCGGCGTAGGTGAACCGCATGAGGTCGATACTAGAACGTGTTCTAATTCGGCGCGGGCGAATCATCGGCGCATGATTGGCCGATGTCCGATGAGAGTGGCCCGCGGTCGTGGTTGACCCGCAACGTTCGCGTGCTCTCCATGGTGTCGTTCCTCCAAGACGCGGCGAGCGAGCTGCTGTACCCGCTGCTGCCGATCTACCTGACCGCGGTACTTGGCGCACCTGCCGCGGTGGTCGGTGCAATCGAGGGTGCTGCGGAGGGGGCGGCGGCCCTGACCAAGCTCACCTCCGGCCCGCTCGGTGACCGCTTCGCCCGTCGCCCGCTGATCGCCACCGGGTACGGCATGGCCGCGCTCGGCAAGGTGATGGTTGCGGCGTTCGGCGCCTGGCCGGGTGTGCTTGCCGGTCGCGTCGTCGACCGGCTCGGCAAGGGGGTGCGGGGCGCACCCCGGGATGCGCTTCTCGTCGTCGACGTACCCCCAGAGTCGCGGGGTCGGGTGTTCGGCTTCCACCGCGCCATGGACACCCTCGGGGCGGTGGTGGGGCCGCTGCTGGGATTGGCGGGTTACGAGCTGCTCGACCATCGCATCGCGCCACTGCTGTGGGTCGCGGTCGTGCCCGCGGTGGGCAGCGTCGCCCTGGTGTTCCTGGTCCGTGAGGGTGGTCGTGCGGTGCGGCCCGAGCGGCCGGCGCTGTTCTCCCGCGTTCGCGAACTGCCGCGACGGTACTGGCGGGTGACCGCGCTATTGGTCGGGTTCGGGGTGGTGAACTTCCCGGATGCGTTGCTCCTGCTGCGGCTCAACGAGATTGGTTTCTCGGTCGCCGAGGTGATCCTGGCCTACGTCTGTTACAACGTGGTGTACGCCCTCAGCAGCTATCCGGCCGGGTTGCTGTCGGATCGCTTCTCCCGTCCAGGCGTGCTGGGGATTGGCCTGGTGTTCTTCGCGATCGGGTACGTCGGGCTCGGCCTGACCAGTGATCCACTGATCGCGTGGCTGCTGATCGCGGCCTACGGCTTGTTCACCGGATGTACCGACGGCGTCGGCAAGGCGTGGATCTCCTCCCTGGTCGGGCCGGACGTCCAGGCCAGTGCTCAGGGGGTGTTCCAGGGCGCGACGGGGTTCAGCGTGCTCGCGGCCGGAGTGTGGGCGGGATTGCTCTGGGGAGCGGATGGGACACTGCCGCTGCTGATCTCGGGCTCGGCGGGTGCGGTGTTCGCGGTCGCGCTACTGGTCGTCGCGCGGCGTACCCGTCAAGCGAACGGCGCGGGTCCGACGCCGGCAACCGCGTAACCGCCCTGCGAGGTGCGCTCGGTGAGGCGGGCCGCCACGGTGCGCTCGCCGATGGTGATCGAAACGGCCGGAGTTCTCAGTGCGTCAGCTGGCAGGTCCGCGAAGATCGATCCACGCCAGTGATATTGGCCGTCGATTGGATCCAGGTGGCCGGCCAGCCGGACGCGGGTGCCGTGCTCGGCGTCGCCGATGGTCAGCACCGCGGGGCCGTCGTACGTCTCGTCGGTGTTGGTGGTGCCTGGCGCATCCGCCACGGCGACGGCCGAGCCGGAAAGGAAGTGCGTGCGGGTCCAGAGCCGACGCGCGATCGGGCCCAGCAGGCCGATCTCGTCGAGGAACGCCGCCAGCGGGGCGAAGCCCATGGCCTGCACCTCGTGGTGATGCGGGCTGCGGCGGGCAGCGTCGCGCGCCTGCTTGCCGTCGAGCCCGACGCGGCGATACACCGCGGCATTGGTGAACAGGTGCCGGAAGAACAACCCCCCGGCGCCGTTGAGATTGGCCACCCAGATCCGGTTCAGCCACGGCATCTCGGCAACGCGTTTGCGTGCGCCGTCGCGGGCGAACTGGATGTGGCGTGCCTCCTCCGTGACGTGGATCCGCATGATGCGCTGCACCAGCGGTTGCAACTCGGGGTCGTCCATCATCTTGCGTTGTAGCGAATCGAAGATCTCCTCGCCGATCAGCGCGGCTACCCACAGCAGTGAACCCTTGAAGGTCAGCGGCAGGGTGTTGATCATGATGCGCTGATACCGTCTGGGCCGCATCGGCTTTCCGCCAACCTTCTCGATCGCCCTGCCGAACATCACCATGTGCCGGGTCTCGTCGCCCATCTCGGTGAGTGCATAGTGCGTCGTGCGCGCCGTCGGGTCGGCGTGCATCAGTTCGCGCAACAGAGCCTGGTTGAGGATGTTCTCGAACCAGATGCCCGCCGACAGCGTGTTGACGAACTCCTGGCGCGACAGTTCGATCTGCTGTTCGCGGGTCATGGACTCCCACAACGGCGTTCCGTACAGCGACACCGATTTGGGCGGCAGGAAGAACTTGTCGGGATCCAGCGGCGCGTCCCAGTCGATGTCGACGACGGGCGCGTAGGACTTCTTGACCGACCCCCGTAACAGACGTTCGGAGAATTCCTCACGGGTCGGGGCGCCGGGGCGCCGCACGGCTTCTGGGGAAAGAGTCATCGTCGACTCCCTTCGCTGGCGTTGTGCCCAAAACCTAATTGCGCCCGTCCCGTTAGTCAATACCCGCGGTACCGGATACTTCGGGTGTCACCGAGGAGCGGTTCCGGCATGGCAGGATCTCTGCGTGAGTCAGTTCCTGCTCCGCGCCGCCCTGACGGGCGTCGCACTATGGGTCGTCACCAAGGTCGTCTCGGGCATCGCGTTCGTCGGTGGGGAGACCGCGCTGCAACGGGTCGGCATCATCTTCGTCGTCGCGGTGATCTTCGGCGTCGTCAACGCATTCATCAAACCGATCGTCCAGTTGATCTCGATACCGCTGTACGTGCTGACCCTTGGCCTGATCCACATCGTCATCAATGCGTTGATGCTGTGGATCACCTCGAGGATCACCGAGAGCACCACGCACTGGGGGCTCTACATCGACGACTTCTGGTGGACGGCCATCTGGGCCGCCATCGTCCTGTCGATCGTCAGCTGGTTGCTGTCGCTGGTGTTGCCCGGCGGATAGCGCGTCGGCCGCCCAACCAGCACCTCGGGTTTCGCGGCGTACGCTCGATTCGGTGGCTCCCGAGATCAATCGCCGGACCTTCGTCGGCGCCTCGATCACCGTCAGTGGTGCAGTCGCGGCCGCGTCGTTGGCGGCGGGCTGCGAGGCCGACGCACCACCGGCTGCCGACCTGCCCACGACGACGACCATTCGACTGCGCGTCAACGGCGAGGAGAAGGACGTCGCGGTCGACAACCGCACGTCGCTGCTCGACATGCTGCGTGAGCGGGTGGGCCTGACGGGCACCAAGAAGGGCTGCGACCAAGGCGCCTGCGGCGCCTGCACGATCATGCTCGACGGCCGTCGGGTGAACTCCTGTCTGACGCTCGCGGTCATGCACGACGGCGCCGACGTCCGCACCATCGAGGGCGTCGCGCAACACGGTCGGCTCGATCCGCTGCAGCAGGCCTTCATCGACACCGACGCCTTCCAGTGCGGCTACTGCACGTCGGGCCAGATCATGTCGGGTCTCGGCTGCATCGCCGAGGGACACACGGGTTCGGCTGCGGAGATCCGGGAGTGGATGAGCGGCAACATCTGTCGCTGCGGCGCCTACACCAACATCGTCGAGGCAATCGCCACGGCGGCCAAGAAGGCCTGACGTTCGGTGTTCCCGTTCGCGTACACCAAGGCCGCCGACGAGCAGGCGGCGCTAGCCGCGGGACGGTCGGGCGCGCGCTACGTCGCCGGTGGCACCACACTCGTCGACCTCATGAGGGTGACGGTCGAGCGACCGGGCGCCGTCGTGGACATCAACGCGCTGCCCTATCGCTCGATCGACCTCGACGAGCGCGCGCTGCGGATCGGCTCGCTGGTGCGCATGACCGACCTGGCCGCCGACGATCGGGTGCGGCGTCGATTCCCGGTCATCGCCCAGGCATTGGAGCTCAGCGCATCGGCTCAGCTGCGGAACATGGCCTCCATCGGCGGCAACCTGATGCAGCGCCCGCGCTGTCAGTACTTCCGCGACGTGTCGGCCAAGTGCAACCGCCGCACGCCCGGTGCGGGGTGCGCGGCCGTCGACGGACTGAACCGGAACCATGCCATCCTGGGCGCCAGCGACCAGTGCGTGGCCACCCACCCGTCCGACCTCGCCGTCGCGTTGGTGGCCCTCGATGCCGTCGTTATCACGCGGGATGGCAACGGCGACAGGCGGATTCCCGTTGCCGGGTTCTTCCGCCAGCCCGGGACGACGCCCGACCAGGAACACGACCTACGGCCGGGTGAACTCATCGTCGGCATCGAGGTTCCGACCGGGCCCGCGACGGCGCGCTCGGGTTATCTCAAGGTCCGCGACCGGCAGTCGTATGAGTTCGCGCTGACGTCCGCGGCGGTGGCACTCGAGATCGCCGGGGTTACGGTGCGCACTGCGAGGGTCGCCGTCGGGGGCGTCGCGACGGTGCCGTGGCGGTTGCCCGCCGTCGAAGGTGCCCTGGTGGGCCGCGCCGTCACACCGGGTCTGTGGCACGACGCCGCAGCCCATGCCGCCGAAGGTGCGAAGCCGCTGTCGGACAACGGGTTTAAGGTCGAATTGGTCCGGCGCGTCGTCGAGCGCCAGTTGAGTACGGTGGCAGCCCTGCCATGACCTACCCCTCGCGCCTGCCCGACCCGGCCGTCGGCAACCCGATGGCCCGCGTCGACGGCCCGCTGAAGGTCACCGGCGGCGCCCGCTACGCCGCCGACAACCCCGTGCCGGACTTCGTGCACGCAGTCCTGGTCTGCAGCACCATCGTGACCGGGACGGTCGACCGCATCGACCCGGCCGCCGCGGTGAAGTCACCGGGGGTGTTGCGCGTGCTGACCGACTTCGGCGGGGTGACGCTGCCCTACGACATCCGTCGCGTCGCGTTCTTCGGCCAGCCCGTCGCGGTGGTCGTCGGCGAGACGCTCGAGGCCGCCAGCCACGGCGCCGCACTGGTCGACGTGGACTACACCGTCCAACCCGGAAACACGAACATCGATGCGCCGCAGGTGGTTCCGAAACCCGGCAAGAATCAGGTCGACTACGTGCGCGGCACACCCGAGGCCGCCTTGCGCACCGCCGCGGTGGTCACCGACCGCACCTACGCGATCGCGCGCAACAACCACAACCCCATGGAGCTGCCGGCGACCGTGGCGAGGTGGGACGGGGACCGGTTGACGGTGTGGGACAAGGTGCAGTCCGTCGTCGGCGCGCAGGAGGCGCAGGCCGAGGCGCATGGCGTGCCGGTGGCCAACGTGCGCATCATCTCGCCGTTCGTCGGGGGAGCGTTCGGTAGCGCCGGCCAGGTCTGGCCGCACCAGCTGCTCGCCTCGTTCGCGGCGCGGAAGATGGGTAGGCCGGTCAAGCTGGCGCTCACCCGTCAGCAGACCTACGCAGGCATCGGCTACCGGCCCACCAGCAGGCAGCGCCTAGCGGTTGGCGCAGACACCAGCGGCCGGATCGGCGCCATCGTGCACGAGGGCCGCACCGAGACCGCGCGCTATGCCACCTACGAGGACGGCCTGACCGCCTCCCCGAAGTTCATGTACACCAGCCCGAACATGCGCTCGACCTACCGCGTGGTGCCACTCGACGTCAATCTGCCCACGTACATGCGCGGACCGGGGGCGACGACGGGCACGTTCGCGCTCGAGTCGGCGATGGACGATCTCGCACATCAGGTCGGCGTCGATCCCGTCGAGCTGCGGCTGCGCAACGAACCCGACCACGACCAGATCGACGGGCTGCCGTTCTCCACCCGGCGGCTGGCCGAGTGCTTGCGGCGCGCGGCCGACGAATTTGGTTGGGCCAGGCGCAATCCCACGCCGGGGGCGATGCGGGACGGCACTGCGTTGATCGGCCTCGGCATGGCCGCCGCTGGCTACCACACCAGCCGCAGCGAGTCCGATGCGCTGGCGATCGTCAACGCCGACGGCACCGCCGACATCCAGGTCGCGACCAGCGACATGGGCCCGGGGACCTACACGTCGATGACCCAGGTCGCCGCCGACGCGTTGGGGCTGCCGGCGCAGCGCGTGCGCTTCGCGCTGGGGGACAGCACCTATCCCAAGGCGCCGTCGCACTCCGGATCCCGGACGATGGCCAGTGTGGGCTCCGCGGTGGATCGCGTCTGCGCCACCCTGCGCGACCGGCTGATCCGCACCGCCGTCACCGATCCCGGTTCGCCATTGAACGGGGTGGCGCCGACGGCCGTCGCGGTCGCGGACGGGCGGATGTTCGTCACCGCCGACCCGGCGCGAGGAGAGGGCTACCGCGAGCTGTTGCGGCGGCGGGGCTGGCCGAGCCTCGATAGCCGCGGCAACTGGACTCCCGACGACGCCGACAAGCGGTTCTCGATGTACGCCTACGGCGCGGTGTTCGCCGAGGTGGCCGTCGACGACGCCCTGGGCTTCGTCCGGGTGCGGCGGATCCACGCCTGCTACGACGCGGGCCGGGTGGTCAACCCCAGGCTGGCGCACAGCCAGGCCATCGGCGGCATGGTCGGCGGCATCGGGATGGCGCTGCTGGAGGGCACCGACCTCGACCACCGCGACGGCCGCATCGTCAACGCGAACATGTCCGACTACCTGGTGCCCGTCAACGCGGACGTGCCGGCACTGGACGCCACCTTCCTCGCCTCCCGCGACGACGCCGCCAACCCGATCGGCGTGAAGGGTCTCGGCGAGGTCGTCATCGTCGGCGTACCCGCCGCCATCGCGAACGCCGTGTTCAATGCGACCGGCAAGCGGGTGACCGAGCTGCCGATCCGGCTGGAGAATCTGCTCTAGCCTGGAAGACGTGCCGGAACTTCCCGAGGTCGAAGCCCTTGCCGACCACCTCCGCCGCAACGCCGTCGGGCTGACGGTGAGTCGCGTCGACGTCGCCGCGCTATCCGTACTCAAGACCTTCGCCCCGCCGATCACCGCCCTGTACGGCCAGACCGTCACGGGGGCCAACCGCTGGGGCAAGTACCTCGGGCTGGAGGCGGGCGGGCTGCACCTGATCACCCATCTGTCCCGGGCCGGCTGGCTGCGATGGTCGGACAAGCTGTCGGCCACCCCGCTGCGCCCAGGTGGCAAGAGTCCCATCGCGCTGCGGGTACACCTTGGGCCGCCCGGTGACGCGTCCGGTCCGGCCGTCGCCGCCGGGGCGGCTCCGGGCTTCGACCTGACCGAGGCCGGCACCCAGAAGCGTCTCGCCGTCTGGCTGGTCGAGGACCCCGCCGCGGTGCCGCAGATCGCGAGCCTCGGCCCGGACGCGCTGGCGCTGGGACCCGACGAGCTGGCCGCCGTGCTCAAGGGCAACGGCGGGCGGATCAAGACCGTCATCACCGACCAGAAGGTCATCGCCGGCATCGGCAACGCCTACAGCGACGAGATCCTGCACGTCGCGAAGCTCTCGCCGTTCGCGACCGCGGGCAAGCTCACCGACGCCCAGCTCGGCGCGCTGCACGACGCGATGATCACGGTGCTCACCGACGCCGTGGCCCGCTCGGTGGGGCAGGGCGCCGCGACGCTCAAGGGGGAGAAGCGGTCGGGGTTGCGGGTACACGCGCGCACCGGGATGCCGTGCCCCGTGTGTGGTGACACCGTGCGGGAGGTGTCCTTCGTCGACAAGTCCTTTCAGTACTGCCCGACCTGTCAGACCGGCGGCAAGATCCTGGCCGATCGACGAATGTCCAAGTTGCTCAAGTAGGTTGGCGCACGCTGCCTCCGGAGACCATGCCGAATGACGTCCTAGGCAGGTTTTCTGCACCACGGTCGCGAATTGGCCGCCGGTGAGCCGAACCGCAACCGTGGCGTCGAAACCGTCGTAGTCCGCGCAACGGCCACCCGGCCCGAGAGCCCGACCGGTTCGTTGACACCTGTCGAGAGTGGCTACGCTGCAGCGATGACTCGCCAACGGATCCTCATCACCGGCGCCAGCTCGGGTCTCGGCGCCGGCATGGCCCGCCAGTTCGCTGCCAAGGGGCGTGACCTCGCCCTGTGCGCGCGTCGCGCCGACAACCTCGAGGAGCTCAAGGCCGAGCTGACCGGCCGGTATCCCGGCATCACGGTCGCCGTCGCCGCGCTCGACGTCAACGACCACGAGGCCGTGCCGAAGGTGTTCGCCGAGTTGCGCGACGAACTCGGCGGCCTCGACTGCGTCATCGTCAACGCCGGCATCGGCAAGGGGTACCCCCTCGGAGGCGGCAAGCTCTGGGCCAACAAGGCGACAATCGAGACGAATCTCGTTGCGGCGCTCGTGCAGATCGAGACCGCACTGGAGCTGTTCAAGGCCGCTGGTGCGGGCCACCTGGTGCTGGTGTCCTCGGTGCTCGGCAACGTCGGCGTGCCCGGGCACAAGGCGGCATACGCCGCAAGCAAGGCCGGCGTCACCTCGCTCGGCGAGTCGCTGCGGGCCGAGTACCCGTCGGGGCCCATCAAGGTCACGGTGCTCGAGCCCGGCTACATCGAATCCGAGATGACCGCGAAGTCGAACTCCACGCTGCTGATGGTCGACAACGAGACCGGCGTCAAGGCGATGGTCGACGCGATCGAGAAGGAGAGGGGCCGCGCCGTCGTCCCCGGCTGGCCGTGGTGGCCGCTGGTCGAGGTGATGAAGGTGCTGCCGCCCCGGCTCACCAAGTACTTCGCCTGAGCGCGCGGGGTTTCCGTCCCGAAATCCTGCCGACACGACTGGGAAACACGGGTCCGGTTGTCTTGAGCCGTGTTTCACCTGGGATGGTTCCTCAACTTCGTGGCCGACGAGTGGAACGGCACGTGGGGTGACGGTGGCCGTGACTTCACCGGCGACTTCTACGTCGACGTCGCGCGGTCGCTGGAGCGGGCCAAGTTCGACTACGTCCTGCTCGAGGACAAGCTCATGGTCTCGACGGCCTACGGCGGCACCATGGAGTACGACCTCAAGCACGGAGTGAACCCCAAGCACGATCCGGTTCCGCTCGCCGTGCTGATGGCCAACGCCACCACCAGGCTCGGCGTCGTCCCGACGATGTCGACGAGCTTCTATCCGCCATTCCTGCTGGCCCGGCTCGCCAGCACCATCGACCACATCGCGCGCGGGCGCTTCGGCTGGAACGTCGTCACCTCCGCGGAGGACCGGTCGGCCCAGAACTTCGGCCTGGACAAGCTGTGGGAGCACGACGAGCGCTACGTCCGCGCTGCCGAATACCTGGACCTCGTCACGCAGCTGTGGGAGTCGTGGGAGCCCGACGCGGTCGAGCGCGATCGCATGACCGGGACCTACGCGAACTTCAAGAAGGTCCACACCGTCGACTTCGAGGGCAAGTACTTCAAGTCGCGAGGTCCGCTGAACACCGCGCCGTCCCCGCAGTACCGCCCGACGATCGCCCAGGCCGGCGCGTCACCGCCGGGACGCGCGCTGGCAGCGCAGTATGCCGACACCATCGTCACGCCGGCCAACGACGTCGACGCCATGAAGGAATACCGCGACGACATCCACGCCAGGATGGTGGCCATCGGCCGTGACCCGGCGCACTGCAAGGTGCTCTACCTGGTCTCACCGATCGTGGCCGACACCCACGAGGAGGCGCTGGCCAAGCGCGAGCGGTGGTTCAGCGACCCGCTCTACGTCGAGTACATGCTGGCGGAGATCTCGTCGATCACCGAGATCGACTTCGCCCAGTTCGACCTCGACGAACCGCTGCCCGAACTCACCACCAACGGTGAGCGCGGCGCGCTGGCCAGCTTCGTGGCTGGCGGCAAGGACAAGACGCTGCGCGAATTGGTCACCGGCAGTGGGATGTCCAGCAACATCCCGTTCGTCGGCACCCCCGCCGAGGTCGCCGAGGAGATGGGTGAGGTGATGGCTCAGGTCGGCGGGGACGGCTTCCTGATCACCAGCCCGGTGATGCGACTCAACCGCCGCTACGTCACCGAGATCACCGACGGCCTGGTGCCGGAGCTGCAGCGGCGGGGCCTGGTGCGGACGGAGTACACGACCACGATGCTGCGCGAGCACCTTCGCGAGTTCTGACGGTGTCGGCCAGCTAGCTCGCCCGGCCGCGCTCCCGGCGGTAGTGCCGCACCAGCGCATCGGTCGAGCTGTCCGACTGCTCGCCGGGAGCGGCATCGTCGGTGAGCACCGGCAGCAGCGAATTGGCCTGCGTCTTACCGAGTTCCACGCCCCACTGGTCGAACGAGTCGATGCCCCAGATGATGCCCTCGGTGAACACCTGGTGCTCGTAGAGCGCGATCAGCTGGCCCACCACCGACGGCGTCAACTTGGTCGCCAGGATCGAGGTGCTCGGCCGGTTGCCCGGCATCACCTTGTGCGGCACGACCTCGGGCTTGGTGCCCTCCGCGGCGATCTCCTCGGCAGTCTTGCCGAACGCCAGCACCTTGGTCTGGGCGAAGAAGTTGCTCATCAGCAGGTCGTGCATGCTGCCGGTGCCGTCGCGCGTGGGCAGGTCGTCGGTCGGCTGGGAGAACCCGATGAAGTCCGCCGGAATGAGCCGAGTGCCCTGGTGCAGCAGCTGATAGAACGCGTGCTGGCCGTTGGTTCCCGGCTCGCCCCAATAGATCTCACCGGTCGCGGTGGTGACGGGACTGCCGTCGGCGCGCACCGACTTGCCGTTGGACTCCATCGTCAACTGCTGCAGGTAGGCCGCGAACCGGGACAGGTCGTTGGAGTAGGGCAGCACCACCCGGGACTGCGCGTCGAAGAATTCGTTGTACCAGAGGCCGATGAGGCCAAGCAGCGCAGGCGCATTCGCCTCCAGGGGCGTGTTGCGGAAGTGCTCGTCGACGAGGTGGAAACCGGCGAGGAACTCGGCGAAACGCTCCTTGCCGATCACCGCCATCACCGACAGCCCGATAGCAGAGTCCACCGAGTAGCGGCCGCCGACCCAGTCCCAGAAGCCGAACATGTTGGCGGTGTCGATGCCGAAGTCGGACACCAGCTTCGCGTTGGTGGACACCGCGACGAAGTGCTTGGCCACCGCGTCAGCACCGAGGGAGTCGGTGAGCCAGCGGCGCGTCGCGGTCGCGTTGGTCAGCGTCTCGAGGGTGGAGAACGTCTTGGACGCGACGATGAACAGCGTCGTGGCCGGGTCGAGCCCGTCGAGCTTGGCGACCAGGTCGGCGGGATCGACGTTGGAGACGAAGCGGGCCGAGATGCCCGCGTCGGCGTAGTGCCGCAGCGCCTGGTAGACCATCACGGGCCCGAGGTCGGAGCCGCCGATGCCGATGTTGACGACGGTCTCGATCCGCTTTCCCGTCGCACCGGTCCACTCGCCGTTGCGCAGCTGGTCGGTGAACGTGCCCATGGCGTCGAGCACCTCGTGCACGTCGGCGACGACGTCCTGACCGTCGACGATCAGGGTGGCGTCCCTGGGCAACCGCAGCGCCGTGTGCAGCACCGCGCGGTCCTCGGAGGTGTTGATGTGCTCGCCGGCGAACATCGCGTCGCGCTTGGCCTCCAGGTCGGCCGCCTTGGCCAGGTCGATGAGCAAGGTGAGCGTCTCGCGCGTGACCCGATGCTTGCTGTAGTCGACGTACAGGTCACCGACGGTCAGCGTGAGCTCCCGGCCACGGGCGGGGTCCTCGTCGAAGAACTCCCGGAGATGCTTGTCGCCGATCGCGTCGTGGTGGCGGGCCAATGCGTTCCACGCGGGAGTTTCGGTGATGTCGGGAATTTGGACACTGGTCATAAGGCGACCCTAGTGCGGGCGGCCTTTCGAAGGAGTAAATGATTGATGTATGGACACCGCCAAGCTCCTGTCATCCGTTCCCACCGGTCTCTGGATCGGGGGTGAAGAGCGGGAGGCATCGTCGACCTTCGACGTGCTGAATCCGGCGACGGACGAGGTATTGATCGCCATCGCCGACGCCACCCCGGAGGACGGCATCGCCGCCCTCGACGCCGCGGCCGGCGTGCAGAAGGAGTGGGCCGCCACCGCGCCCCGCGAGCGCGGCGAGATCCTGCGGGCCGTCTTCGAGGCCATCACCGCGCGCGCCGAGGAATTCGCGACCTTGATGACCCTCGAGATGGGCAAGGTCGTCGCCGAGAGCCTGGGCGAGGTCAAGTACGGTGCGGAGTTCTTCCGCTGGTTCGCCGAGGAGGCGGTGCGCATCGACGGCCGCTACACCCGCAGCCCGGCGGGCACCGGCCGCATCATCGTCACCAAGCAGCCGGTCGGACCGTGTCTGGCCATCACGCCGTGGAACTTCCCGCTGGCGATGGGCACCCGCAAGATCGGCCCCGCGATGGCGGCCGGTTGCACGATGATCATCAAGCCCGCCGCGGAGACCCCGCTGACGATGCTGTTGCTGGCCAAGCTGATGGACGAGGCAGGCCTGCCCAAGGGCGTGCTGTCCATCCTGCCGACGTCCAAGCCGGGGGACCTGACCGCGGCCCTGATCGACGACGGCCGGCTGCGCAAGCTGACCTTCACCGGCTCGACCGGCGTGGGCAAGGCATTGGTCAAGCAGAGCGCCGACAAGCTGCTGCGGCTGTCGATGGAGCTGGGCGGCAACGCGCCGTTCATCGTCTTCGACGACGCCGACGTCGACGCGGCCGTCGAGGGCGCGCTGCTGGCCAAGATGCGCAACGGCGGTGAGGCCTGCACCGCGTCGAACCGCTTCCACGTGGCGAACGCGGTGCGCGCGGAGTTCACCGAGAAGCTCGTCAAGAGGATGAGCGAGTACAAGCTCGGCAACGGCCTCGACTCCTCGTCGACGCTCGGCCCGCTGGTCAACGCCAAGCAGGTCGCCACCGTCGAGGATCTGGTGTCCGACGCGGTGTCCAAGGGCGCCACCGTCGCCGTCGGCGGTGTCGCGCCGGAGGGCCCCGGCCACTTCTACCCGGCAACGGTGCTGTCCGACGTGCCGCCGAGCGCGCGGATCTTCAAGGAGGAGGTCTTCGGCCCCGTCGCCCCGATCATCGGCTTCGACACCGAGGAGGAGGGCATCGCTGCAGCCAACGACACCGAGTACGGGCTCGCGGCCTACATCTACACGCAGTCGCTGGACCGTGCGCTGCGCGCCGCCGAGGCGATCGAGGCGGGCATGGTCGGCGTCAACCGCGGCGTGATCTCCGACCCGGCCGCACCGTTCGGTGGCGTGAAGGAGTCCGGCTTCGGCCGCGAGGGCGGCTCCGAGGGCATCGAGGAGTACCTCGACACGAAGTACATCGCCTTGACGAGCTGACCCCGCGAGCAGACGCAAAGGGCCCTCGAACGCCTGGTTCGAGGGCCCTTTGCGTCTGGTGGCGCCGAGAACTCAGTGGCCGAGGCGGCCGCGGCCCAGGCGCAGCAGGATCATCGCCAGATCCTTGCCCTCGGGTCCGAGCACGCTGTAGCGCTCGATGACCTTCATCTCGCGGCTGTGCACCAGACGCGTTCCGCCGGAGGCCATCCGGGCCTTGCCGATCGTCTGGGACACCTCGGCCCGGCGCTGGACGGCAGCCAGGATCTCGGCGTCGAGCCGGTCGATCTCCAGGCGCAGCTGGTCGATGTCGGGCGTGTGTTCGGTTTCGATACTCATGGGTGACTCCGCATCCTCGTCGTGTGGGTGATGTGGTCTCATCCGAATTCAGGCCTCACGACGAAAAGAGAGCCCCGGATCCGGAAGCGGACCGCGGGGCTCTGGGAAAGCAGCTAGACCACGGACACCGGCGGCCGGTATCCGTAAAGAAATCGTCCCTGCGCATTGAGCACGGATCGAGTGTGCCACCAAGGGCAGCGTCCACGCAACGAACGGGTCTGATGCGCGGTACCACCGCGGTGTCCGTGCCCGGCGGTAAGTTGAAGACCGACATGACACTAGCCACCGAAACGGATCAGCCCCTCTCCGACCTGCTGGACGGGCTCAACCCGCAGCAGCGCAAGGCCGTCCTCCACGAGGGTTCGCCGCTGCTGATCGTCGCTGGCGCAGGTTCGGGCAAGACGGCGGTGCTGACGCGCCGCATCGCCTACCTGCTGGCCGCGCGGGACGTCGGCGTCGGCCAGGTGCTGGCCATCACGTTCACCAACAAGGCCGCCGCGGAGATGCGCGAGCGCGTGGTCGACCTCATCGGTCCGCGGGCCAAGGCGATGTGGGTTTCGACGTTCCACTCCACGTGCGTGCGCATCCTGCGCAATCAGGCCTCGCTGCTACCCGGGCTCAACTCCAACTTCTCGATCTACGACTCCGATGACTCCCGGCGCCTGCTGATGATGATCGCCAAGGACATGGGGCTGGACACCAAGCGGTACTCGCCCCGGCTGCTGGCCAACGCGATCTCCAACCTGAAGAACGAGCTCGTCACACCAGACACCGCAGCGCTGGAGGCCTCGGAGGTCTCCGAGGAGATGCCGCGCATCGTCGCCGAGGCCTACGGCGAATACCAGCGCAGGCTGCGGGCCGCCAACGCCTTGGACTTCGACGACCTGATCAGCGAGACGGTCGCCGTGCTGCAGGCGTTCCCGCAGATCGCCCAGTACTACCGGCGGCGGTTTCGGCACATCCTGGTCGACGAGTATCAGGACACCAACCATGCCCAGTACATGCTGGTGCGCGAGCTAGTCGGCCACGATCTGCCCGACGGTGACGTCCCACCTGGCGAGCTGTGCGTCGTGGGTGACGCCGACCAGTCGATCTATGCCTTCCGCGGGGCCACCATCCGAAACATCGAGGACTTCGAGCGCGACTATCCGAACGCGACGACGATTCTGCTCGAACAGAATTATCGGTCCACGCAGAACATCCTTTCGGCGGCCAACTCCGTCATCTCGCGCAACGCCGGCCGGCGGGAGAAGCGGTTGTGGACCGATGCCGGTGAGGGCGAGCTGATCGTCGGCTACGTCGCCGACAACGAACACGACGAGGCCCGGTTCATCGCCGAGGAGATCGACGCCCTGACCGACCGCGGTGAGATCAACTACAACGACGTCGCCGTCTTCTACCGCACCAACAACTCGTCGCGCGCCGTCGAGGACGTGTTCATCCGCGCTGGCATTCCCTACAAGGTGGTCGGCGGCGTCAGGTTCTACGAGCGCAAGGAGATTCGCGACATCGTCGCCTACCTGCGCGTGCTGGACAACCCGGGTGACGCGGTGAGCATGCGTCGCATCCTGAACACCCCCCGCCGCGGCATCGGCGACCGGGCCGAGGCCTGCGTCGCGGTGCATGCCGAGAACACCGGCGGCACGTTCAACGACAGCCTGCAGGCTGCCGCCGAGGGTCGGGTGCCGATGCTGAACACCCGCTCGGAGAAGGCGATTGCCGCCTTCGTCGCGCTGCTCGACGAGTTGCGCGGCCTGCTCGGTGACGAACTCGGCGTGCTGGTCGAGGCGGTCCTCGAACGCACCGGTTACCGTCGCGAACTCGAATCATCAAGTGACCCACAGGACTTGGCGAGGCTGGACAACCTCAACGAACTCGTCAGCGTCGCGCACGAGTTCAGCATCGACATGGCCAATGCCGCGGCGCTTCGTGAGGAGAACCCCGAACTGGTCGACGAGGACGTCCCCGACACCAGCGTTCTGGCCCAGTTCCTGGAGCGCGTGTCGCTGGTAGCCGATGCGGACGACATTCCCGAGAACGGTTCCGGCGTCGTGACGATGATGACGTTGCACACCGCCAAGGGGCTCGAGTTCCCCGTCGTGTTCGTCACCGGCTGGGAGGACGGCATGTTCCCGCACATGCGCGCCCTCGGTGATCCGCAGGAGCTGTCCGAGGAACGGCGGCTGGCCTACGTCGGCATCACCCGGGCCCGCCATCGGCTCTACCTCAGTCGTGCCAAGGTGCGCTCGTCGTGGGGCCAGCCGATGTTGAACCCGGAATCCCGGTTCCTGCGCGAGATTCCGCAGGAACTCATCGACTGGCGCCGGGTGGAGGCGCCGCAGTCGTCATTCGGATCCCTCGGTGGGCGGTCTTCCGGCGGTGGAGGATTCGGCGCATCCGGTGACCGGGGCAGACCGGCGCCGGCACGTACCGCGGGGGCCCGCAACCGTCAGGTGATCACTTTGGAACCCGGTGATCGCGTCACGCACGACAAGTACGGCCTGGGCCGCGTCGAGGAGGTGTCCGGCATGGGTGAGTCCGCCATGTCGCTCATCGATTTCGGAAGTGCGGGCCGGGTCAAGCTGATGCACAACCACGCGCCGATCCAGAAGCTCTGACGGCGGGTCAGCGGCACCAGCGTCCGGTGGCGGGCAGCAGCGCCAACACGATGCTCGCGACGGGCAGCACCGGAATCGCGTAGACGATCTGCGGCAGGTTGGCGCCCGCGACGAAGAGGCCCGCGAAGATCATCAGGGCGACTACGGAGCCGACGACGATCAGGAGTCGCCCGATGCGCCGGCGCAGCAGCAATGAGATGAGACCGCCGATGGTTGCTGCCGCCGACACCGTCGTCAGGAAACCGATTGCGATGCAGAACAATTCGTCGGTGCGCCACCACCCGCTGATCAACGAGGTCGCGATGACGGCGGTGGCCCAGCCGCTGAGGATGCTGACCGTGGCCGCTGCGGCCGCAGCGGCGGGGGAGGGGCGCGCGGACGCGGGCGGGGTGACCGTCAGCGGGGTGGCGCGGGGGATGTAGCTGGTGCGCGGATCGGGTGTCGGCACCGATGTGGCGACCGGTAGCGATCCGGTGGGGTGCCTGCGGATGATGCCGGTCTGCTGCTCCGGCTCGGGGGCGGGTGCAGGCGTTGGCGCGGCCTCGGGCTGCCGCCGAATGATGCGGGTTTCGTCGGAGGATGGTCCGCCGGAGGTCACCGGTCAGCCGACGTAGTTGCCGGGGCTCAGACCCTTGGCGGCGAGCCACGGCACGGGATCGATGTAGTCGGTGCCGTTCTTCAGCACCGAGAAGTGCAGGTGCGGCCCGGTCGACTGGCCCCGGTTGCCGATGGTGGCGATCTGATCACCGGCCATCACGCGCTGACCGACGCTGACCAGCCAGGTGTTGACGTGGCCGTACAGCGTCACCGTGCCGTCGGCGTGACGGATCTTGACCCAGGCGCCGAAACCCGCTGCCGGGCCCGCGTCGGTGACGACGCCGTCCGCTGCAGCCAGGATCGGGGTGCCGATCGCGTTGGCGATGTCGATTCCCGCGTGCAGCACGCCCCACCGGTAGCCGAAACCCGACGTCCACACGCCGCGGGCGGGGAAGACGTACATCGGCCGCGCCAGGCGCGCCTCGCGCTCGGCCCGCTCGGCGGCGAACGCCGCGCCGTTGGCGAGTTCCTGGCTGTGGACGGCCTCGCTGGCCGCGGGCTCGACGGTGACGATCTGCATGCCGTCGGAGGAACCGGCGATCGCGCTGCCGTCGACGAAGGCGTTGGGTCCGGCGGCCACCATGTGCTGGGCCGGCGCCTTGTCGTTCGCGTTGACCATGGTGTACGCGGCGGCTGCCGTGGCACCCGCGGCCATCGCGGCGGCGACGAGGCGGGCCTTGACGGTGCCGTCGCCGACCTTGCGGTGCAGTCCCCGACGCCCCGTGAGATCGATGACGTCGGTGTTCTCCATGCCGTCGCTGCGATCGGTGTGGCTGTCGCGGTAGGCGTGCGCCGAGGGGCGCTCCTCGCCGGGCGCTGGGCGGAACTGGGACGGCACGGCCAGCCGCAGCGGGACGAGGTCGTCGGTGTCGTGGAGGTCGTCGAGCTCGGGGGCGCGGATCACCAGAGACTCGCGGTCGAAGGCCGAGGTGTTGCTGAAGTCGAGGTCGTCGAGATCGCCGAACTCGTTGAACGGGATGATGTCGGTGATGGTGGCGTCGTACGGGGTCGTCGAGGTTGCACGAGATGCTCGCGTCGAACCTTGCTCAGCCAACCGAAATGTCCTTCGCGCCGTGACCTTACCGTTACTCAGACCACAGGCACGTTAACCAAATTCCAATGTGGGTGGCAACTCGTGACCAAAGTACGTCCGAAATTGTGACTTGTGTCACTACTGGACCCTGGTGAGATGTGCCACATGAGCGGTAGGCGGTGTCGGCGACATTCGCGCGTGTGGATAAAGTCCCAAGAGCCAGTAAGGCGCTAAGCGTAGATACCAAATCCCAACAGTCAAAGCAGACAGACGGTGAGCCCATGGATCTCTTCGAATATCAGGCGAAGGAGCTGTTCGCCAAGCACAACGTGCCCACCACCCCGGGCCGGGTGACTGACTCCGCCGACGACGCCAAGGCCATCGCCGAGGAAATTGGCAAGCCGGTCATGGTCAAGGCGCAGGTCAAGGTCGGCGGACGCGGCAAGGCCGGCGGCGTCAAGTACGCAGCCACCCCCGACGACGCCTTCACCCACGCCCAGAACATCCTCGGTCTGGACATCAAGGGTCACGTCGTGAAGAAGTTGCTGGTCGCCGAGGCCAGTGACATCGCGGAGGAGTACTACATCTCCTTCCTGCTCGACCGTTCCAACCGCACCTACCTCGTGATGTGCTCGGTCGAGGGCGGCATGGAGATCGAAGAGGTCGCCGCCACCAAGCCCGAGCGCCTCGCCAAGGTCCCCGTCAATGCGGTCAAGGGTGTCGACCTAGCCTTCGCGCGGTCCATCGCCGAGCAGGGTCACCTGCCCGCAGAGGTGCTCGACGCCGCTGCCGTGACAATCCAGAAGCTGTGGGAGGTCTTCGTCGGCGAGGACGCCACCCTGGTCGAGGTCAACCCGCTGGTGCGCACGCCCGATGACCAGATCCTGGCACTGGACGGCAAGGTCACCCTGGACGCCAACGCAGACTTCCGTCAGCCCGGCCACGCCGAGTTCGAGGACAAGGACGCCACCGATCCCCTCGAGCTCAAGGCCAAGGAGAACGACCTCAACTACGTCAAGCTCGACGGCGAGGTCGGCATCATCGGCAACGGCGCCGGGCTGGTCATGTCGACGCTCGACGTCGTCGCCTACGCCGGTGAGAAGCATGGGGGGGTCAAGCCCGCCAACTTCCTCGACATCGGCGGTGGCGCCTCGGCCGAGGTGATGGCCAACGGTCTCGACGTCATCCTCGGCGACAGCCAGGTCAAGAGCGTGTTCGTCAACGTCTTCGGTGGCATCACCGCGTGTGATGCCGTGGCCAACGGCATCGTCAAGGCCCTGCAGATTCTCGGCGACGAGGCCAACAAGCCGCTCGTGGTGCGCCTCGACGGCAACAACGTCGAAGAGGGCCGCCGCATCCTGGCCGAGGCCAATCATCCGCTGGTGATCCAGGCCGAGACCATGGACGCCGGGGCCGACAAGGCCGCCGAGCTGGCCAACAAGTAGAAAAGGAACCATGACCCATGTCAATTTTCCTTAACGCGGACAGCAAGGTCATCGTCCAGGGCATCACCGGTGGCGAGGGCACCAAGCACACCGCGTTGATGCTCAAGGCCGGCACCCAGGTCGTCGGCGGCGTCAACGCCCGCAAGGCGGGCACTGAAGTGACGCACGTGGACAAAGATGGCAAGGACGTCCATCTCCCCGTGTTCGGCAGCGTCGCCGAGGCGATCAAGGAGACCGGGGCCGACGTCTCGATCGCGTTCGTGCCGCCGGCGTTCTCCAAGGACGCCATCATCGAGGCCATCGACGCCGAGATCCCGCTGCTCGTCGTCATCACCGAGGGAATCCCGGTGCAGGACAGCGCCTACGCGTGGGCCTATAACGTCGAGAAGGGCGAGAAGACCCGGATCATCGGGCCCAACTGTCCCGGCATCATCACCCCGGGTGAGTCGCTGGTCGGCATCACGCCGAACAACATCACCGGCAAGGGCCCGATCGGCCTGGTGTCGAAGTCGGGCACGCTGACCTACCAGATGATGTACGAGCTGCGCGATCTCGGCTTCTCGACCGCCATCGGCATCGGCGGCGACCCAGTCATCGGGACCACCCACATCGACGCCATCGAGGCGTTCGAGAAGGACCCCGAGACCAAGATCATCGTGATGATCGGCGAGATCGGTGGCGACGCCGAGGAGAAGGCCGCCGCCTACGTGAAGGCCAACGTCAGCAAGCCGGTCGTCGGCTACGTCGCGGGATTCACCGCGCCGGAGGGCAAGACGATGGGCCACGCGGGCGCCATCGTGTCCGACGGTGCCGGCACCGCACAGGGCAAGAAGGAAGCCCTCGAGGCCGCGGGCGTGAAGGTCGGCAAGACGCCGTCGGAGACCGCCGCGTTGGCACGGGAGCTCCTCGAGAGCCTGTAACCACTGCATCGACCGTGCGGCCAGATCGCGGATCCCTCGGGGTTCACGATCTGGCCGCATCTTCGTCTGCGCGCTCGGTGATGAATCGATCGATACGTCCATCCGGGCGTATGGGGGTGTCCAGTCGAATTGGAACACGTTCTCGCCGTCGATTAGCCTGTCGAACCAACGGCTGCCAGGAGGTCCCGCAAATGGGGGTTGACCCACGCACACCCGTCGTCGTCGGCGTCGGGCAGTTCACCGAACGCATCGACGATGCCGACTACCGCGGGATGTCCGCCGTCGACCTGGCGACTGAAGCGGTTCGCGCGGCCCTGGCCGACACCGGCGCCGACGTCGGCACGGTCGCGGCGGCCATCGAGGTGTTCGCCGGCCTTCGGCAGTTCGAGATCTGCACGCCCTTCACCGACCCGCCGTTGGGAGCGTCGGACAACTACGTGCGCTCGGTGGCGCAGCGCGTTGGTGCCAACCCCGCTCGGGCAGTCCTCGAATCGATCGGTGGCAACGGGCCGCAGAAACTCGTGACGGAGTTCGGTGGGGCGATCGCAGCGGGTGAGATCGAGATCGCGCTCATCCTCGGCTCGGAGGCGGGTTCGACGGCGAAGTTCTTCGCGAATCGTAAGGAGAAGCCGAACTTCACCGAGCACGTCGGCGGTCAGCTCGAGGACCGCGGTTACGGCTTCGAACAGTACATTAGCGAGTACACGGTCTCGCACGGATTGACCGGTGCGCCAGTGCAATACGGGCTGCTGGACAATGCCCGCCGGGCCCGGCTTGGTCTGGGGGTTGCCGACTACCGTATGCAGATGGCGGAGCTGTTCGCGCCGTTCTCCAAGGTCGCCGCCAAGAATCCGTTCTCGTCGTCGCCGGTCGAACGGTCGGTGGCGGAGATCGAAACCGTCACCGACGAGAATCGGATGATCTGCGACCCCTATCCGCGACTGCTGGTGGCGCGCGACACCGTCAACCAGGGTGGCGCTGCACTGATGATGTCGGTGTCGGCGGCGCGACGGCTGGGAGTGCCCGAGGAGCGGTGGGTATACCTGCACGGGCATGCCGACCAGACCGAGCAGGACCTGCTCGACCGCGCCGAACTCGGCATCAGCATCTCGGCGAAGAACGCGGTGGCAGAAGCCCTCCGGGTGGCGGGCGCCGGGATCGACGACGTAGCGACGTTCGACCTGTACAGCTGCTTTCCCTTTCCGGTGTTCGCGGTGTGCGACGCGTTCGGCCTGGCCCACGACGATCCGCGCGGCCTGACGCTGACCGGTGGATTGCCGTACTTCGGCGGCCCGGGCAACAGCTACTCGCTGCACGGCATCGCCGAGACGGTGGCCCAAATGCGGGACACGCCAGGAGCATTCGGGCTCGTCGGCGCCAATGGTGGGGTGATGAGCAAGTATTCGGTCGGGGTGTACTCGACCACGCCGGCGGACTGGGTGCCCGACCGGGGCAAGGAGCTGCAGGCCGAGATCGCGGCACTGCCGAAGGTGCCGGTGACCAGGAACGTCGACGGCCCTGGAGTGATCGAGACGTACTCGGTGCGTCACGACTGGCCGCAGCCCACCGGCATCATCGTCGGGCGGCTCGACGCCGATGACAGCCGGTTCATGGCCATGACCACCGACGCCGAGCTGCTGGCGGCCATGACCGAGGGTGATCCGCTCGGTGCCTCGATCTCGGTGAAGACCGATGCGGACGGGGTCAATCGGGCGGTGTCGTTCTAGAAGAGTCTCGTCTCGGTCGGTGTCAGCACGAAGCCGTGCTCGCCGACCCGGCATGCCGTGGTACCGCTGGCGTCGACGCCGCACTGGATGCCCTTGTAGCTGATCGTGTGTTGAGGGGGCAGCGTCTTGATGGGATCGCCCTCAGGTGGATCGTCGGACGTGGGTTCGATCGAGGCGGCCTTCGTGGTGGCGACCGTGATGCTCCAGTCCCCAGGGCCCTTGTCGGGACGTGGCCCGGCGCAAGTCAATACGACGTCGTTCGGATCGCTGAGCGAGTTCATCGCGTTCTGGTCGCAAGACAGCCCGCCTGGGGTGGTGAAGCGAATTCCGTTGAAGTAGGGGTAACTCTGCCGGTAGTCGTTCGCGTCGACCGTCGGGAAGGAACTCAAGTCGGGGAAACCGCCAGGCAAGGTGGATGTGCTGGTATCGGTCGGCGGACTCGCAGTGGCGTGATCGGCGGTCGTCGACGCACAACCGGCGACGGCAACGAACGCGATTGCAGCGAGCATGATCCGTGTTCGCATCAGTAGGCCCCTAGTCCTCGCGTATCGGAATTCTGGATTTGAACGAGTTGAGTGCCGTACGGGTTCCACAGCGATATCGACGCGTCCACGGAATTGCCGCCCGACAAGGGCGACTGGAATATGCCGTAGGCACCGGGTTGCGCTGTGACCAGCTGGGGCGGTGACCAATTGACGCCATCAGTGGAAGAGCTCGTGAACACGTTGCCATTGTCGTCGTTGAAGGTCAGCAGGGCCTTGTTGTCGTAGAAGTGCACGTTGGGTTCGCCCACACCGCTGTATCCGGGGGGCTATTGGACGACGGGAGGGCTCGTGTTGGGATCCTGGGCTGCATCGAACGTCTTACCGTTCCAATACTGGTATTTGGTTGGATCTTCGACGTCACCGACCGGGACCCGAGCCACGTGGAGACCGTCATTGGCGCGGCCGTCCTGGGTGCCGTAGACGTATACGTACTTTCCGTCGTCGCTCGGCGCGAAGCTCTGCACCTGAAACGGTTGGTCGTGTTGGACAACGGTATTCGCGACAGACGGTCCGACGGGCGACCAGGTTCGTCCGCCGTCGGTGGACTTGTACAACTGCGTACTGCGGGTCTCCCAGGTGCCCTTGTTCCAGTTCTTGACGTTCATCGTCGACGCATACATCGTGTCGCCCACGTTGAAGGTCGACGTGGGAATCGTCGATGCGTCACCCGGGGTGTTGGGAACGGGTCCTTGACGACCTCGTCGACGACCCACTTACCGTGCTCATCCATCTTCCAGTAGACGATGTTGTTGAAGCCGCCCACGTCGGTTCGAGGCCCCGGCCCGCCGCCGTCGCCGACTGACTTCGCCGTGTCGCCCTGGATGGTGAAGAGCCGCCCGTCGGGCGTCATTCCCATGATCGACAGATCCGTGTTCGGAATCCCCGCCTGGGCGGAGTCTGGACCGCCCGATCCGGCGAGACTCTGCAACCACTTGAGCTGCGCGCTGTTCAGGCTGTCGGGGTCGATTCCACCCGGCGGTGGATTGTTTCCGGGAAGCCATCCGGCGTTGATGGCGATGATGTTCTTGGCGACGGTGTCGTCGGTGGTCATGAAGGCCTGAATCAGCTGCTGGATGATCTTGGTGTAGGTCGCGGCGATGGCGACCCACGGCGCGGTGTCATTCGGGCTACGCGGGGTGACGACTCCGGCGTCGGAGACGTCGAACATGCTCGACGCCGTGTCCACCCAGACGAGTAGGACGTCGCGATCGGCAACCAGCGCAGCGCCACCGGACTGCAAGGCGCGGGCGAGCGCGGCCAGCTTTGCGTGCAGGAGGTACTGCGTCTGGATGTTGCGGTACGCCTTCGCTACTGCCGCGTTCGCGGAACGTCCGTGCCAGCTCTCCTTGAGCCTGGAGACCTCGCGGACCTGATCGCCTATGAGACGATCCAACGCATCGGCCTTGGCCTGTTCGTCCGCGCCCGCGTCGACGACGGTCTGCGGGCTCTGGGCTCTGATCATCGAGATGGGCATGAGACCTTCGAATGACTCGTGTCGTCTTAGCCTATGACATCGGCAGGACGGTCCGACGCATCGAAATCGCAGTCGACGACGACCGCCGATCCGGTCCAGAACTAGACCAGTGCGGCGAGCTTGCCCGCCAACCTCTCCACGTAACCGGCCACCTCGGCCTCGCTCTTGTCCGGCAATCCGAACAGCACTTCGGTGACGCCGAGATCGGCCCAGCGGGCCAGCTTGTCGGGATCGGGCTTGAAGTCCAGCGCCACGATCTGGGGTGCGCCGTCGCGACCGGCATCCGACCAGGTGTCCTGTAGCAGCTTCACCGGCGCGTCGATGTCGAAGTCGCGCGGTGTGGTGATCCATCCGTCGGCCGAGCGGGCGATCCACTTGAAGTTCTTCTCGGTGCCCGCCGCCCCGACCAGGACGGGGATGTGGGCCTGAATTGGCTTGGGCCACGCCCAACTCGGGCCGAACTTCACGAACTCACCGTCGAAGGAGGCCTCTTCCTGCGTCCACAGCGCGCGCATCGCCTCGAGGTATTCGCGAAGCATGGTGCGGCGCCGCGCCGGGGGCACGTTGTGATCGGTGAGTTCGTCGGTATTCCAACCGAATCCGACACCCAGGCTGACGCGGCCGCCGGAGAGGTGGTCGAGCGTGGCGATGGACTTGGCCAGGGTGATGCAGTCGTGTTCGACCGGCAGGGCGACCGCCGTCGACAAGCGCACCCGCGACGTCACTGCCGCCGCCGTACCGAGGCTGACCCAGGGGTCGAGGGTGCGCATGTAGCGATCGTCGGGCAGCGACTCGTCCCCGGTCGTGGGGTGCGCGGCCTCCCGCTTGATCGGGATGTGGGTGTGCTCGGGCACGTAGAACGTTTCGAAGCCGTGGTCGTCGGCGAGCTTCGCCGCGGCGGCCGGAGTGATTCCGCGATCGCTGGTGAAGAGTACGAGCCCGTAGTCCATGGCCAGAATTAGAACGTGTTCTAGTGCCCGCGCGCAAGGTCGCCGGCCGGCCCGCCGCCACGGGGTGCACTTGAACTCGTGTAGATCGATACCGGTGACGGGCTCGGTGGCGGTTGCTCAGATGGCACACATGACCACCGAACGGATTGCCGACCACGTCAAGTTCGCCTACTGGGTGCCCAACGTCAGCGGCGGCCTGGTGACCAGCGACATCGAGCAGCGCACCGACTGGAACTACGAGTACAACAAGAAGCTCGCCCAGACCGCGGAGAACAACGGCTTCGAGTACGCCCTGAGCCAGGTCCGCTACGAGGCCAGCTACGGCGCCGAGTACCAGCACGAGTCCACCAGCTTCAGCCTGGCGCTGCTGCTGGCCACCGAGCGGCTCAAGGTCATCGCCGCGGTGCACCCCGGGCTCTGGCAGCCCGCCGTGCTGGCCAAGCTGGGCGCCACCGCTGATCACCTGAGCAATGGCCGGTTCGCGGTCAACGTCGTCTCCGGCTGGTTCAAGGACGAGTTCACCCACCTGGGCGAGCCGTGGCTCGAGCACGACGAGCGGTACCGCCGCAGCGCCGAGTTCCTGCAGGTGCTGCGCAAGATCTGGACCGAGGGCGACGTGGACTTCCGCGGCGACTTCTACCGCATCCACGACTTCACGCTCAAGCCCAAGCCCCTCAACACCCCCGAGCGGCCCAACCCGGAACTGTTCCAGGGTGGCAACTCCACGGCGGCCCGGCGCAACGGCGGTCGCTACGCCGACTGGTACTTCTCCAACGGCAAGGACTTCGACGGCATCACCGAGCAGGTGGTCGAGGTGCGCGACCATGCGCGGGAGGTCAACCGCGAGGTCAAGGTGGGTCTGAACGGGTTCATCATCGCCCGCGACACCGAGAAGGAAGCTCGCGACACCCTGCGCGAGATCATCGAGAAGGCCAACAAGCCCGCGGTCGAAGGCTTCCGGGGCGCCGTGCAGCAGGCCGGTAACTCCACCGGCGACAAGAAGGGCATGTGGGCGGACTCGAGTTTCGAGGACCTGGTCCAGTACAACGACGGATTCCGCACCCAGCTCATCGGGACTCCCGAGCAGATCGCCGAACGCATCGCGGCCTACCGCAAGCGGGGGGTCGATCTGATTCTCGGTGGGTTCCTGCACTTCCAAGAGGAGATCGAGTACTTCGGGGCCAAGGTGCTGCCACTGGTGCGCGAAATCGAACAGGCCGAAGTGGATTCACGCGACCGCCCCGTGCTGGTGACCGCCTGAGCGTCTCCGGGTTTGCTCGTCACCGCAGCCATCGGGGCCGCCGAGCCGACGCGAGTCGACTCCCAGGGTTGGTGCGCTAGCGTGGGTGAACGAAACGCCCATCACAGGAGGGGACATGTCGTATCCATCCGGTCCGTCCGGTAGTTCCGGATACCCGTCCGGACCGCCTGCGGCGCAGTACAACGCGCCCACCCAGCAGTTCGGCCACGTACCAGAGGCCGCCCCGGCGGGACCCAGCAAGCTCCCGCTCTACCTGGCCGTCGCCGTCGCGGTACTCGGCCTGGCCGTGTATCTCGTCAGCTTCGGCCCGGTGTTCACCATCAATGCCCCGAGCATTCCCGGTTTCGGCCCCATCGGCGGCTCCGTCAGCGCCACCCCGATCGGCATCACCCTTGCCACCGCCATCTCGCTGCTGGCCGGTTTGCTGGCCGGAGTGAGCCTGCTGCCTCGGCAGGCCAAGAACGCCGCCTGGGCGGCCGTCCTCGCGGTGCTGGCATTGCTGCTGGTGGTCTCCCAGATCGTCGGTGTGCCGTCCGGTGTCTCGTTCGGCTGGGCGCTGTACCTGCTGATCGCCCTGACCCTGCTGCAGGCCGTGGCCGCGGCGGTCGCTCTATTGCTGGAGTCCGGGGTCATCACCGCACCCGTGCCGAAGCCGAAGTACGAGCAGAGCCCCTACGGGCAGTACGGCGCGCCCGGCGCCTACTACGGACAGCCGCAGGGGCAGCCCCAGCACGGCGGTCCGCCGCACCAGCAGGGGCCGTCGCAGCGCGGTGGCTACCCGCAGCAGTACGGCGGCTACCCGAGCGGTCCGTCCACCGGCGGATTCCCCGCCCAGACGCCGCCGACCTCGCCGCAGCAGAGCGGTCCGCCGACGCCTCCGACGGGTTTCCCCGCCTTCGGTCAGCCACAGGGTTCCAATAGCTCGCAGACCACGCAGTCGTTCGAATCGCAGCAACCCCAGCAGCAGGCTGCGCCGCAAACCACGCCGCCGCCGTCATAATCTCTAGCGGCGCGCACGCAACCTCCGCGCGTCCGGGATGGTGCGAGGAGCGACCCAGCTAGTGGACAACCGGCCAGTCGGCACACGTCAGGCACGCGACCTCGTCAGAGTCGCGTTCGGGCCGTCGGTCATCGCGCTGGTGATCATCGCGGCCGTCGTCCTGGTCCAGTTGGTGATCGCCAACAGCGACATGACGGGCGCGTTCGGTGCGATCGCGAGCATGTGGCTCGGGGTCCACGGGGTGCCGGTGTCCATCGGTGGTGCGGAGCTGGGCGTGATGCCTCTGCTGCCCATCCTCGCGATGGTGTGGGGTACCGCGCGCAGCACCGCCGCGGCCACCAAGGCGGGCACGTCGTGGTTCGTCATCCGATGGGTCGTGGCGTCGGCGCTGGGTGGCCCCCTGTTGATCGCGGCGATCGCGTTGGCCGTCATCCACGACGCGTCCTCGGTGCTGACGGCGCTGCAGACACCCAGCGCATCGCTGGCGTTCGGATGCGTCCTCGCCGTGCACTTGGTGGGGGCGGTCATCGGCGTGGGCTCGAAGGTGCTGCGACGGCGGGTGCGCACCTCCTCACGGGTGCCGTCGTGGCTGCCCGACGCGGTCCGCGCAGCGTCCGCCGGCGTGCTGGCCCTGTTCGGTTTGTCCGGGGTGATCGCGGCCGGGTCGATGATCGTGCACTGGGGCACGATGGACGCCCTGTTCGGCATCACCGACTCGGTGTTCGGCCAGCTGAGCCTGACGCTGCTGTCGATGCTCTACGCACCCAACGTCATCGTCGGGACGGCCGCCGTGGCCGTCGGCTCCAGCGCGCACGTCGGTCTGGCGACGTTCAGTTCGTTCACCGTGCTTGGTGGCGACATTCCCGCCCTGCCGGTGCTGGCCGCGGTCCCCGCCCCGCCGCTCGGACCGGTCTGGGTGGCCTTGCTGATCGCCGCCGCCGCGGCAGCGGTGGTCGTCGGACAGCAGTGCGCCCGTCGTCCGTTGCCGTTGCCGGAGGCGACGGCCAAACTGGCCACCGCCGCGGCGCTGGGTGCCGTGGTGATGGCGTTGCTCGGCTATGCGGGCGGGGGTCGTCTCGGCAACTTCGGCAACGTCGGAGTCGACCAGACCACGTTCGGCCCCGCGGTCTTCGTGTGGTTCGCCGCGATCGGCGCCTTGACGGTGGCGATGAGCGGTGGCATCGCCAGGCGGAACAAGACCAAGCCCGTCGCGGCAACCGCGCCACCCGCCGCCGACGTCGAGCCCGAGGCAGAGCCCCAGACGGTGCCCTCGGACGCCGAGGTCGAACCGGAGGTCGAGCCCGGGTACGAGGAGTTCCTGGAGGCCGACGTACCCGACGAACCCGAGGTCCGCGAGGAGGTCGTCGAGGAGATCCTTGCCGAGATCGTCGACGACGACGAGCCCCGGCAGCGAGCCAGGAAGGTCTTCGCCGAACCCGTGGACTCGCCGAGGGGCGATCGCTTCGAGCAACCCTTCGAAGCACCCGTCGATCAGCCCTTCGACGAACCCTTCGCCGAACCCGAGGAGCGTCCGGCGCCCGCCGCCGTCCGCGCAGCTCCGCGCGACGTCTTCGACTTCGACGACGACCCCGAGGCCCACTACTTCGCCGACGACGATGCGGGGACCGACACCGGTCGGTCCGACCCGCACCCCACCAGCGACGAGCCGCGGCGTTCCTCCGATTAGGCTGCATCGCGTGCAGCCCCCGCTTCGTGTCCCCGCCAGCGCCCCGGCCCGGGTGGTCGTCCTGGCGTCTGGCACGGGATCCCTACTGGAATCGGTGCTGCAGGCGGCAACGGGCGACTATCCGGCACGCGTGGTGGCTGTCGGCACCGATCGGGACTGCCGGGCCCTGGAGATCGCCGCCGACGCCGGGTTGCCGGCCTATACGGTGCGCCTGGGCGACCACCCCGACCGGAAGTCCTGGGACGCCGCGATCACCGAGGCGACCGACGCGCACCAGCCCGATCTCGTGGTCTCGGCGGGGTTCATGAAGATTCTTGGCCCGCAATTCCTTTCACGCTTCCTCGGCCGGGTGGTGAATACCCATCCCGCGTTGCTGCCCGCCTTTCCCGGTGCGCACGCGGTGCCCGACTCCCTGGCCTACGGTGTGCGGGTGACCGGCTGTACGGTGCACCTCGTCGACGCGGGGATGGACACCGGGCCGATCCTGGCCCAGGAGGCGGTGACGGTCCTCGACGACGATGACGAGGGCTCGCTGCACGAACGGATCAAGGTCGTCGAGCGGCGACTGCTGGTGGACGTGCTCGCCGCGATGGCGACGCGTGGTGTGACGTGGACGGGACGAAAGGCGGCCCTCGGATGACGAGCGGACTCGAGATCGACGACGACGGCAAGCGGGCGATCCGCCGCGCCCTGATCAGCGTGTACGACAAGACCGGGCTCGCCGAATTGGCGCGCGGCCTGCACGACGCCGGCGTGGCGATCGTGTCCACCGGGTCGACGGCCAAGACCATTGCCGCAGCCGGTGTTCCGGTGACGCCGGTTGAGGACGTCACGGGCTTCCCCGAGGTGCTCGACGGACGCGTGAAGACGCTGCATCCGCGCGTGCATGCTGGGCTGCTTGCCGACACCCGCAAGGCCGAGCACCTGGCGGCGCTCGAGGAATTGGGCGTCGCGGCCTTCGAATTGGTGGTCGTCAACCTGTATCCGTTCACCGAGACCGTGGACTCCGGCGCCGGAGAGGACGAGTGCGTCGAGCAGATCGACATCGGCGGACCCTCGATGGTGCGCGCCGCGGCCAAGAACCACCCCAGCGTCGCGGTGGTCGTCGAGCCCATCGGCTACGACGGCGTGCTCGCCGCGGTGCGGGCCGGCGGATTTACGTTGGCGCAGCGAAAACGGCTGGCGTCGTTGGCGTTTCGGCACACGGCGGAGTACGACGTCGCTGTCGCGGACTGGATGGGTTCGACCCTGGCGCCGGAACCCGGTGCTGCCGAGCTGCCCGAGTGGTTCGGCGGGACGTGGAAGCGCGCCGCGGTGCTGCGCTACGGCGAGAACCCCCACCAGCAGGCGGCGCTGTACCGCGACGACACGTCGTGGCCCGGGCTGGCGCAGGCGGAGCAGTTGCACGGCAAGGAGATGTCGTACAACAACTACACCGACGCCGACGCGGCCTGGCGGGCGGCGTTCGACTACGAGCAGACCTGCGTGGCGATCATCAAGCACGCCAACCCATGTGGCATCGCCGTATCGTCGGTGTCGGTCGCCGATGCCCACCGCAAGGCGCACGAGTGCGATCCGTTGAGTGCGTTCGGTGGCGTCATCGCCGCCAACACGACGGTCAGCGTCGAGATGGCCGAGACGGTGTCCGAGATCTTCACCGAGGTCATCATCGCGCCGGCCTACGAACCCGGTGCGGTCGAGATCCTCGCGCGCAAGAAGAACATTCGCGTCCTGGTGGCCTCGGAACCCCAGGTCGGGGGCACCGAATTCCGGCAGATCAGTGGCGGCCTGCTGGTGCAGCAGCGCGACGCGCTCGACGCGCCCGGTGACGATCCCGACACCTGGACCCTGGCCACCGGGTCGCCGGCGGACTCCGACACCCTCGCCGACCTGGTCTTCGCGTGGCGGGCCTGCCGGGCGGTCAAGTCGAACGCGATCGTCGTCGCCAAGGACGGTGCGACCGTGGGCGTCGGCATGGGTCAGGTCAACCGGGTCGACGCGGCACGCCTAGCCGTCGAGCGCGCGGGTGACCGGGTGCGCGGCGCGGTGGCGTCCTCGGATGCGTTCTTCCCGTTCCCGGACGGTCTCGAGGTGCTGACCGCCGCGGGTGTCAAGGCCATCGTGCATCCGGGTGGATCGATGCGCGACGACGTCGTCACCGAAGCCGCGACGAAGGCTGGTATCGCGCTGTACCTCACCGGCGCCCGGCACTTCGCGCACTAGGCGGACGGCGGCCTGGGAGCTGCGCGCCATTTCCGGCGCAGGACCGGCACCACCACTGCGCACAGCGCGAGGTTGTAGATGGCGAGCACGCCGTAGAGCACGGTGTCGCGGGTGTCGAAACCGAGCGCGCCCGGCGCGTGGTGGGCGGCCCCGAGGGCAGACAGCACGGCCAGCGCCGACCAGCCCACCCCGGCGATGATGCTGTAACCCGCGGTCGTCCAGTCGCCGAGGCAGGCCAGCACGGCCAGCGCGCCGCCGGCCAGCAACAGGCCGCCGTGCAACGGGGTCACCAGCAGGCAGAGGATGGGAATGCCTTCGTTGCCGAAGCGCAGGTTGGCCATCGACCACGCGAGGGCGAAGCCGCCGAGTATCCCCAGTGCCAATCCCTGCCCGAGCAGGGCCAGCTGCGCGATCCGAAACAGAGCCCGGGCTGAACCACCGGCGGCCACCGGACCGAGGCCGACCGCTGCGCCGTTCTGCGCAGTGGTCTTCGCCCGACCTGCGGCGTACCCGTGTTCAAGCACGCCTCACAGTGTGGAGCCTGCGACGCCGCGGTGGTCGCCATGCAAGCTCATTGCCAGGCGATCTGTGCACGTCTCACAGCTAGCGCATGGCCGGGTGCCGCTGCCGGACTCGGTATGGCGGACGACGGATGCGGGGAAGCGCCGAAGAAGACCTCGGGCTGAGGTCGGCGCGCGCATTCCCATTTCGGACCTGAATTCGTAATTTCGCTATAAGCACGCACCTGCTGCCTCTGGCCGCCAACAGTCGTAGCGTGGAGTAGTGACCTCACCTAACGATCTGCCCCGAACCCTCGGCGAGCTGCGCGCCGCTGGGCACCGCGAGCGGGGTGTCAAGGCCGAAATCCGGGAGAACCTGCTGGCTGCGCTCGGCGAGGGCCGCGACGTGTGGACCGGCATCCTGGGCTTCGAGGACACCGTCATCCCGCAGCTGGAGCGGGCCCTGATTGCCGAACACGACGTCGTCCTGCTCGGCGAACGCGGTCAGGGCAAGACCCGGCTGCTGCGCTCGCTGACCAATCTGCTCGACGAGTGGACGCCGGTGATCGAGGGTTCTGAGCTGCACGAGCACCCTTATACGCCGATCACGCCCGAGTCGATCCGCCGCGCGGCGACCTCCGGTGACGACCTGCCCATCACGTGGTTGCACCGCAGCGAGCGCTACACCGAGAAGCTGGCCACCCCGGACACCAGCGTCGCCGACCTCGTCGGCGACATCGATCCCATCAAGGTGGCCGAGGGGCGCAGCCTGGGCGACCCGGAGACCATCGCCTTCGGCCTGATCCCGCGGGCGCACCGCGGCATCGTCGCCATCAACGAACTGCCCGACCTCGCCGAGCGCATCCAGGTGTCGATGCTCAACGTGATGGAGGAGCGCGACATCCAGGTGCGCGGCTACACGCTGCGGCTGCCGTTGGACGTGCTGGTGGTCGCCAGCGCCAACCCCGAGGACTACACCAACCGCGGTCGCATCATCACCCCGCTCAAGGACCGGTTCGGCGCCGAGATCCGCACGCACTATCCGTTGGCGCTGGACGCCGAGGTGGGCGTCATCAAGCAGGAATCCCACCTGCCCGCGGCCGTGCCGGAGTACCTGTTGCAGATCCTGGCGCGGTTCGCTCGCGCCCTGCGGGAGTCGCAGTCGGTCGACCAGCGCTCCGGTGTCTCGGCGCGGTTCGCGATCGCCGCGGCCGAGACCGTCGCGGCCGCCGCGACGCACCGCTCGGCGATTCTCGGCGAGCAGGATCCCGTCGCGCGGGTCGTCGACCTGGGCACCATCATCGACGTCCTTCGGGGCAAGTTGGAGTTCGAGTCCGGCGAGGAGGGACGCGAGCAGGCGGTGCTGGAACACCTGCTGCGGCGGGCAACCGCCGACACCGCACAACGGCTGCTGGGCGGGCTCGACGTCGGCACGCTGGTGGCCGCGGTCGAGGCGGGCGCCCCGGTGACAACCGGAGAACGGGTCTCGGCCAAGGACGTCCTCGCCGCGCTGCCCGGCCTGCCTGTCGTCGACGCCGTCGCCGAGCGCCTCGGTGCGCAGACCGATGGTGAGCGCGCCGCCGCACTGGAGCTGGCGCTTGAAGCCCTCTATCTGGCGAAGCGCATCGACAAGGTCTCCGGTGAGGGCGAAACCATCTATGGCTAACCACGCGACGATCACGCACCGAGGGACGAGCCGCGTCGAGGAGTGGGGTAATTGAGCCCTAGACACGTCTCGCGGTATTCGCGATACACCGGCGGACCCGATCCGCTGGCGCCGCCGGTCGATCTGCGCGAGGCGCTCGAGCAGATCGGTCAAGACGTCATGGAGGGCAGCTCACCACGCCGTGCTTTGGCCGAGCTGATGCGCCGTGGCACCCAGAACATGCGCGGTGCCGACCGGCTCGCTGCCGAGGCCAATCGCAAGCGCCGAGAACTGTTGCAGCGCAACAACCTCGACGGCACCCTGCAGGAGATCAAGAAGCTGCTCGACGAGGCGGTGCTAGCCGAGCGCAAGGAGTTGGCGCGCGCGCTCGACGACGACGCCCGGTTCAACGAGCTTCAGTTGCAGGCGTTGCCGCCGTCGCCAGCCAAGGCCGTGCAGGAGCTCTCCGAGTACGACTGGCGCAGCGATGAGGCCCGGCAGAAGTACGAGCAGATCAAGGACCTGATGGGTCGCGAGATGCTCGACCAGCGTTTCGCAGGCATGAAGGAGGCGCTGGAGAACGCCACCGACGAGGATCGCCAGCGGGTCAACGACATGCTCGACGACCTGAACGGATTGCTCGACAAGCACGCTCAGGGACAGGACTCGCCCGAGGACTTCGACGAGTTCATGGCCAAGCACGGCCAGTTCTTTCCCGAGAATCCGAAGGACATCGACGAGCTGCTGGACTCGCTGGCCAAACGAGCTGCGGCCGCGCAGCGGTTCCGCAACAGCCTATCCCCGGATCAGCGGGCCGAGCTGGATGCGTTGGCGCAGCAGGCCTTTGGTTCCCCGTCGCTGATGAGCGCGCTGGACGAGCTCGATCGGCATCTGCAGAACGCCCGCCCCGGCGAGGACTGGCAGGGCTCCGAGCGCTTCAAGGGCGACAACCCGATGGGCATGGGAGAGGGCGCGCAGGCGCTGGCCGACATCGGCGAGCTGGAGCAGCTCGCCGAGCAGCTGTCGCAGAGCTACGCCGGTGCGCAGATGGACGACGTCGACCTGGACATGCTGGCCCGGCAACTCGGCGAGGAGGCAGCCGTCGACGCGCGGACGCTCGCCGAACTCGAACGGGCACTGATGAACCAGGGCTTCCTGGACCGTGATGCCGACGGTCAGTGGCGGCTGTCGCCCAAGGCGATGCGTCAGCTCGGCCAGATGATCCTGCGCGACGTGGCCCAGCAGCTCTCGGGCCGCCACGGTGAACGCGACACCCGCCGCGCCGGCGCCGCCGGTGAGCTGACCGGCGCCACCAGGCCGTGGCAGTTCGGCGACACGGAGCCGTGGAACGTCACTCGCACGCTGACCAATGCCGTTCTGCGCCAAGCGGGTACCGGCGTCGCAGAGCTGCCGATGCGGATCACCGTCGAGGACGTCGAGATCTCCGAGACCGAGCAGCGCACCCAGTCCGCGGTGGCGCTGCTGGTCGACACCTCGTTCTCGATGGTGATGGAGAACCGCTGGCTGCCGATGAAGCGCACTGCGCTCGCGCTCAACCACCTCATCAGCACCCGATTCCGGTCCGACGATCTGCAGATCATCGCGTTCGGGCGGTACGCGCGAACCGTCAGCGCCGCCGAGTTGACCGGGCTCGAGGGGGTCTACGAGCAGGGCACCAACCTGCACCATGCGCTGGCGCTGGCGTCTCGGCACCTGCGTCGCCACCCCAACGCCCAGCCCGTCGTGCTCGTCGTCACCGATGGTGAGCCGACGGCACATCTAGAGGACTACGGCGACGGTCAGGGCACGTCGGTGTACTTCGACTATCCGCCGCACCCTCGAACCATCGCGCACACCGTCAAGGGCTTCGACGAGATCGCCCGCCTCGGCGCCCAGGTGACGATCTTCCGGCTCGGCAGCGATCCCGGTCTGGCGCGCTTCATCGACCAGGTGGCGCGACGGGTGGAGGGTCGCGTCGTGGTGCCGGATCTCGACGGGCTCGGAGCCGCCGTCGTCGGCGACTACCTGCGCTCGCGGCGCAGGCGCTGACGCCGACCCGTTAGTTGCGGGCCTTGCGCTTCTTGCGCTTGATGCTGACGCTGCCGCCCAGCGAAAAACCGCGAATGGTGACCTGCGGGGCGCCGGGGGAGCCCTGGTCGCCGACGTGGTCGAAGGAGCCCATCACGCCGACACCGTGCACCGCGACATTCAGTTCCGGCGGCAGCAGGATGGTCTGGCCGCCGAAGATCGAATACGAGTGGATCTCGACGTCGGCCGCGGTGAAGTCGGCGTAGCGCAGGTCGATGACACCGCCGCCGAACACCGCCACCGACGTCAGTCGCTTGGGCACGTTCCACCGGCCGCGGCGCTCGAAGCCGCTCATGATGGCCAGCAGCAGCGTGGACGGGGCGGGCCGCCCGGGCCCGCTGGCGGGCGCAGTCGTCGCGATGCCCGGCAGGTCGGAGCTGAGGCGGTCGAGTTCGTCGAAGGTCTGGGCGGCGTACGCCTTCTTCAGACGCTCTTCGTATTCGCTCATCTCGAGGCGGCCCTGAGCGGCCGCGTCGGTGAGCAACTGTGCCACCTGAATGCGGTCGGGATCACCGGCCCGCATCGACCCGTACCGCGATGCTCCATTGCTCATTGAGGACGAGCCTACGACTATCCCTCGGACATGCAAGACACCTTGGCCACGAGACCGTCACACGGTGTCCTATCCGCTGCCGGCCACCCACTGCGGCGGGCGCTTTTGCAGGAACGCGAGCATGCCCTCGCGGGCCTCCTCGGAGACGAACAGCTTTGCCGATTGGGCCGCTAGCGAATCGGCGTGCTCGTCGAATGCCGCCAGGATCGCCTGCGTCGTCAGCGCCTTGGACGCCGCGAGCCCCTGCGGTGACGCCTTGGCGATGTCGACCGTCAGCGCCGCCACGGTGGCAGCCACCGCGTCGGACGATTCGACGGCCACCGAGATCAGGCCGACGGCGGCGGCCTCGGCCGCCCCGAACTTCTCACCCGTCACGAAGTAGCGGCCCGCCGCCCGCGGCGACATCTTCGGAAGCAGGGTCAGCGAGATGATCGACGGCGCGACGCCGATGCGCGCCTCGGTGAGCGCGAAGGTGCTCGCCGGCCCGGCGACGACGATGTCGCAGGCGCCGACGAGGCCAAGCCCGCCGGCCCTGACGTGACCGTCCACCGCGCCGATGACCGGGACCGGCAGTTCGACGATCGCCCGGAGCAACCGGGTCATGTCGCGGGCGCCGTTCAGCGCGAGTTCCCCGGGCTCGCGGCCGGCCGCCTCGCCGAGGTCGGCCCCGGCGCAGAACGTGCCGCCGGTATGTCCGAGGACCACGCACCGGACGTTCGGGTCCGCCGCGGCGGCGGCGAACCCGTCGAGGAGTTCGCCCACCAGCGCCGCGGACAGCGCGTTGCGATTGTGCGGCGAATCGAGCGTCAGCCGCGCGACGGCGCCGTCGACGGCGTGGTCGACCAACCTGGTCATGACATCCCTCCCGGGTCGCTTCGCTCCTGCCCTCCGGTCAGTAGGACCGGGGCAGGCCCAACGAGGTCTGTGCGATGAAGTTGAGGATCATCTCGCGGCTGACCGGGGCGATGCGGGCCAGGCGCGACGCCGTCAGCACCGACGCGATGCCGTACTCCTTGGTCAGCCCGTTGCCGCCGAGGGACTGCACCGCCTGATCGACGGCGCGCACCGACGCCTCGCCCGCGGCGTACTTGGCCATGTTCGCGGCCTCGGCGGCGCCGAAGTCGTCGCCCGCGTCGTAGCGGCTGGCCGCCTTCTGCATCATCAGCTTGGCGAGCTCGATCTCGATGTAGTTCTGCGCCAGCGGATGCGACAGGCCTTGGTGCGCGCCGATGGGGGTCTTCCACACCTGCCGGGTCTTGACGTAGTCGGTGGCCTTGTCGATCGCGAAGCGGCCCATCCCGACGGCGCTCGCGGCGCCCATGATGCGTTCGGGGTTCAACCCGGCGAAGAGCTGCGCGATGGCGGCGTCCTCGGCGCCGACGAGCGCGTCGGCAGGCAGCCGCACGTCGTCGAGGAACAGCTGGAACTGGTTCTCCGGGCTGACGATCTCCATGTCGATCTTGGTGTAGTTCAGGCCAGGAGTGTCCGTCGGGACGACGAACAGCGCCGGCTTGAGATTGCCGGTCTTGGCCTCCTCCGTGCGGCCCACGACGAGCACCGCCTGCGCCTGGTCGACACCGGAGATGTAGACCTTCTGGCCAGACAGGATCCAGTCGCTGCCGTCGCGGCGGGCGGTGGTGGTGATGCGGTGGGAGTTGGATCCGGCGTCGGGTTCGGTGATGGCGAACGCCATGGTGATCGTCCCATCGGCGATGCCGGGGATCCAGCGCTTCTTCTGCTCGTCGGTGCCGAACTTGCTGATGATGGTGCCGTTGATGGCCGGGGAGACCACCATCATCAGCAGGGCGCAACCGGCGGCCGACATCTCCTCCATGACGGTCGACAGCTCGTACATGCCTGCGCCGCCACCGCCGAACTCCTCGGGCAGGTTGACCCCGATGAAGCCCAGTTTGCCGGCCTCGCTCCACAATTCGGTGGTGTGCTCGCCGGCGCGCGCCTTCTCCAGGTAGTAGGCCGGCCCGTAGCTGGCGGCCATCGCGGCGACGGCCTTGCGCAGTTCCTGCTGTTCGTCGGTCTCGGTGAAGTTCATGCGGGATCTCCTTGGGTGTCATCGATGCGGGCGAGTAGCGCGCCGACGTCGACCTGCTGGCCGGCGGTGACGTTCAGTTCGGCGAGCACGCCGTCGCTCGGCGCCGCGATCGTGTGCTCCATCTTCATGGCCTCCAGCCAGATCAGCGCCTGGCCCGCGGTGACGGTGTCACCGACCGCCGCGGCGATCTTGGTCACCGATCCGGGCATGGGCGCCAGCAGCGAACCGTGGGCGACCGCGGCGTCTGGGTCGGGGAAGCGCGGCAGCGCGGTCAGGTGAACCGGCCCGAGCGGACCGTCGACGAAGACCTCCGGTCCGTAGCGCGCGACGGCGAAGGTCCGCTCGACGCCGTCGACGGACAGCACCACGCGATCGGGCGCCGAGGACACCAGGGTCGCGGCGACGCCGTCGATCTCGAGGCCGCCTCGGCCGAACCGGTAGCGGACCTCGTGCACGTCACCCATGGGGTCGGCATAGCTCTTGGTCTGGAAGCCGGACGCGAGGTTGCGCCAACCGCTCGGCAGACCGCCGAGTGTGCCTGCCGTACTTCGGTTCTGGGCGGCATCGGCGAGGGCAGCCGCCACCGCAGCCAGGGCGGCGGTCGACGGATCTGCCAACGGTGCCGCGAGTGCGGTGAGGCCGTGGGTGTCGAAGAACGCGGTGTCGGTTGCTCCGTCGAGGAACGCCGGGTGCCGCAGCACGTTGACCAGCAGGTCGCGGTTGGTGATGATGCCGTGCAGCTTGGTGCGGGCCAGGGCGTCGGCCAGTATTGCGGCGGCTTGAGCGCGTGTTGGAGCGGCGGCGATGACCTTGGCCAGCATCGGGTCGTAGAACACCGAGACCACCGAGGAGTCGACGATGCCCGAGTCGACGCGGACGCCAGCCCTCGGGAGCACGCCGAACTCGGTCACCCCGGTCGGCACCTCGAAGCGGTGAATGGCTCCCGCCTGCGGTTGCCAGTCCTTGGCGGGATCCTCGGCGTAGAGCCGGGCTTCGATCGAATGTCCACGGCTGGGCGGCGGTTCCGGGTCCAGACGACCACCAGCGGCGACCAGCAGCTGCAGCTCGACGAGGTCGAGGCCGGTGGTCTCCTCGGTGACGGGGTGTTCGACCTGCAGCCGGGTGTTCATCTCGAGGAAGAAGAAGTCGCCGTCATCACCCGCCATGAACTCGACGGTGCCCGCACCGGTGTAGTCGATGGCCTTGGCGGCCAGCCGGGCGGCGTGGAACAGCTTGGCGCGCATGCCGGGAACGCGGTCGACCAGCGGCGACGGCGCCTCCTCGACGATCTTCTGGTGGCGGCGTTGAATCGAGCATTCACGCTCGCCGACTGCCCACACCGTTCCGTGCGCGTCGGCCATCACCTGCACTTCGACGTGGTGACCGGTGGCCAGGTAACGCTCGCAGAAGACCGTCGGATCGCCGAAGGCGGACTGTGCCTCCCGTCGCGCGGCCTCGACCTGGGTGGGGAGCTCGGCAAGTTCACGCACCACGCGCATGCCGCGCCCGCCGCCACCGGCCGAGGCCTTGATCAGGACGGGCAGCTGCGCGGCGGTCACGGTTTCGGGGTCGAGCTCGTCGAGCACCGGCACCCCCGCCGCGGCCATCATCTTCTTGGCCTCGATCTTGCTGCCCATCGCCTGCACGGCTGCCACCGGCGGCCCGATCCACGTCAACCCGGCCTCCTGCACCGCGGCCGCGAATTCGGCGTTCTCGGAAAGGAATCCGTACCCGGGGTGGACGGCGTCGGCACCGGCCGCGCGCGCCGCGGCGATCAGCTGGGCGGCGTCGAGGTAGCCGTTGCGGTCGTCGAGCCGGACACGGACGTCGGCCTCGGCGACGTGAGGAGCGGCCGCGTCGGGTTCGGTGTAGACGGCCACCGTGCCAAGGCCGAGGCGGCGGCAGGTGGCGAACACGCGGCGGGCGATCTCCCCGCGGTTGGCGACCAGGACTCGACTAATCACTGCACTTCCTCCGTGATTCGTGCACGCTGGGTTGCGGTCGGCGCAACGGCGGGTGCACGAGTCGCCGACATGGGGGTCACATCCGGAAGACGCCGAAGTTCGACGTCCCCTCGATTGGGCCATTGGCGATGGCGGACAGGCACATGCCGAGGACCGTTCTGGTGTCACGGGGGTCGATCACACCGTCGTCGAACATTCGGCCCGAAAGGAACATCGGCAGTGACTCGGCGTCGATCTGGGCCTCGATCGCGGCGCGCAGGGCGGCGTCGGCGTCCTCGTCGACCTGCTGGCCGCGTGCTTCGGCGGCGGCGCGGCTGACGATCGAGATGACGCCGGCCAGCTGGGCGCCACCCATCACCGCGGACTTGGCGCTCGGCCAGGCGAACAGGAACCGGGGGTCATACGCCCGGCCGCACATGCCGTAGTGGCCGGCGCCGTAGGACGCGCCGAGCAGTAGCGAGATGTGCGGCACCGTCGAATTGGAGACGGCGTTGATCATCATCGAACCGTGCTTGATCATTCCCCCCTCCTCGTACTGCTTGCCGACCATGTATCCGGTGGTGTTGTGCAGGAACAACAGTGGCGTGTCGGAGCGGTTGGCCAACTGGATGAACTGGGTGGCCTTCTGCGACTCCTCGCTGAACAACACCCCCCGCGCGTTGGCCAGGATTCCGATGGGATGGCCGTGCAGCGTCGCCCAGCCCGTCACCAGCGAACCACCGTAGAGCGGCTTGAACTCGTCGAACTCCGAACCGTCGACGATGCGGGCGATCACGTCCCGCGGGTCGAACGGCACGCGGAGGTCGGCGGGCACGATGCCGATGAGTTCCTCGGCGTCGAAGAGCGGGTCGGTGACCGGCCCCGGCGTCGGGCCGGCCTTCTGCCAGTTCAGCCGGGCCACGATGCGCCGCCCGATGCGGATGGCGTCGAGTTCATCGACGGCGAAGTAGTCCGCCAAACCCGATACGCGGGCGTGCATTTCGGCACCGCCGAGGGATTCGTCGTCAGACTCCTCGCCGGTGGCCATCTTCACCAGCGGGGGACCGGCGAGGAATACCTTCGAGCGCTCCTTGATCATCACGACGTGATCGGACATGCCCGGCACGTACGCGCCACCGGCGGTCGAGTTGCCGAATACCAGCGCGACGGTGGGGATGCCCGCCGCCGAGAGTCGGGTTAGGTCGCGGAACATCTGCCCGCCGGGGATGAAGACTTCCTTCTGCGTCGGCAGGTCGGCACCCCCGGATTCGACCAGGGAGATCACCGGCAGCCGATTCTCCCTAGCGATCTGGTTGGCGCGCAGGATCTTTCGCAGCGTCCACGGATTGCTGGTGCCACCCTTCACCGTGGGATCGTTGGCCACGATGAGGCACTCGACCCCCTCGACCACGCCGATCCCCGTCACGACGCTGGCGCCGACGTGGAAGTCGCTGCCCCAGGCGGCCAGCGGGCTCAGCTCGAGGAACGGCGAATCGGGGTCGACCAGCAGCTCGATGCGCTCGCGCGGGGTGAGCTTGCCGCGGGCGTGGTGACGCTCGACGGACTTGGCACTGCCGCCGGCCATGGCCTTGGCGTGCTCGGCGTCGAGTTCGGCGAGCTTGGCCACCATGGCCTCTGCTGCTGCGGTGAACGCCGGACCGGTGACGTCGACCAGTGACTTCAGCGCGCTCACGACTGGTAACCCAGCGTCTTGGCGGCCAGGCCGGTCAGGATCTCGGTGGTGCCGCCGCCGATCCCGATGATGCGCATGTCGCGATACTGCCGCTCGATCTCGGACTCGGCCATGTAGCCCATGCCACCGAACAGTTGCACGCCGGCATTGGCGACCCATTCACCGGCCTCTACCGCGGTGTTCTTGGCGAAGCAGACCTCGGTGATCAGGTTGGTGTCACCGGCGAGCTGACGTTCCACCAGATGGCGCGTGTACACCCGTGCGACGTCGACCTTGCGGGCCATCTCGGCAAGGGTGTTCTGCACTGATTGCCGCGAGATCAGTGGCCGTCCGAAGGTCTGCCGGTCGCGGCACCACGCGACGGTCAGGTCCAGGCAGCGCTGCGCACTGGCATACGCCTGGGCGGCGAGCCCGACCCGCTCGGAGACGAACGCCGCCGCGATCTGCAGGAACCCCGAGTTCTCGGCGCCGATCAGGTTCTTTACCGGAACCCGCACGTCGGTATAGGACAGCTCGGCGGTGTCCGACGATCGCCAGCCCATCTTCTCCAGCTTGCGGCTGACCTCGAACCCCGGCGTGCCCTTGTCCACGACGATCAGCGAAACCCCCGCCGCGCCAGGGCCACCCGTACGGGCGGCGGTCACGACGAAGTCGGCCCGCACGCCGGAGGTGATGTAGGTCTTGGCGCCGTTGATGACGTAGTCGTCGCCGTCCCGGACCGCCCTGGTGGTGAGGTGCCCGACGTCGGAGCCGCCGCCGGGCTCGGTGATGGCCAGCGAGCCGATCTTCTCGCCGCGCAGCGTGGGGCGTACGTAGGCGTCGATCAGCCGCTCGTCACCCGAGGCGATCATGTGCGGCACCGCGATGCCGCAGGTGAACAGCGAGGCGAAGACGCCGCCCGGTACGCCGGCCTGGTGTAGCTCCTCGCAGATGATCACGGCATCGGCAGCATCCCCGCCGCCACCGCCGACGGCCTCGGGGAAGTTCGCGCCGAGCAGCCCCGCGCGGCCCGCCTTCAGGTGCAGTTCGCGTGGGATCTCGCCGTCGCGCTCCCACTCCGCGACATGGGGCAGGATCTCGCGATCGGCGAAGTCGCGCACGGACTTTCGCAGTGCGTCGCGTTCGGGGCTGGTCCATGTGCTCATGACGGGAATTCCTCTGGGATGTCGACGTGGCGGGAGCGTAGCCATTCACCGAGGCCCTTGGCCTGGGGGTCGAAGCGGGCCTGGTGGGCCACCCCCTTGCCGAGGATGTCCTCGATGACGAAGTTGACGGCGCGCAGGTTTGGAAGCAGGTGGCGGGTCACCGGCAGGGCCCGCGCCTCCGGGAGCAATTCGCGGAGCTTCTCGACGGTGAGGGTGTTGGCTAGCCAGCGCCACTGCGCCCCGGTGCAATCCCCCGTCGCTTCGCTCGCCCCGGTGCAATCCCCCGTCGCTTCGCTCGCCCCGGCGTCTCGTCCCGTCGCGTCATGCCTCACCCACACTCCGACGTTCGCATTGCCGCCCTTGTCGCCGCTGCGCGCACCGGCGATGCGGCCCAGCGGTGCTCGCCGGGTGCCGTTGGCGGGCAAGGGTTCCGGGGTTGGGGGTTCCGGGACGGGCTCGAGCACCCGGGTCTCGGTGGCGACCGGGATGTCGGTGCGGGTGCCATCGGCGTGCACGGCGACGTGCGACACCTCGTCGGCGTCGACGTAACCGGCGGTGAACACGCCGTACACCTGACCATCGCCGGGCGGGGCGGTCGTGGTGAAGCCCGGATAGCTAGCCAGTGCCAATTCGACGGCGGCCGAGGAGAACTGACGGCCGACCTTCTTGGGATCGGGATCGCGGACCACGCACCGAAGCAGGGCACTGGCGGTCTCTTCGGTGTCTGCGTCGGGATGGTCGGTCCGCGCCAAGGTCCACTCCAGCTCCGCCGGCTGTACCGCGAGCCCGGCCGTCAACTGCCGCCGCACCAGATCCGCCTTGGCCTCGATGTCCAGGCCGGTCAGCACGAACGTCATTGCGTTGCGGAAGCCGCCGATCGTGTTGAGCGAGACCTTCAGCGTCGGTGGTGGCGGTTCGCCGCGGGCGCCGTCGATGCGCACGCGGTCGGGGCCGTCCTGGCTCAGCGCGAGGCTGTCGATCCGCAGCGTGACGTCGGGGTTGGCGTAGCGCGGGCCGCTGATCTCGTAGAGCAGTTGCGCGGTGACGGTGTCGACGCTGACCAACCCGCCGGTGCCGGCGTGCTTGGTGATGACCGACGTGCCGTCGGCCTCGATCTCGGCGATGGGGAAGCCGGGATGGGAGAGGTCGGGCACCTCGGTGAAGAAGGCGAAGTTGCCACCGGTGGCCTGGGTGCCGCACTCGATGACGTGGCCGGCGGCCACGGCGCCGGCGAGGGCGTCGTAGTCAGTCCTGGCCCAGCCGAAGTGGGCGGCGGCCGGGCCGACGATCACCGACGCGTCGGTGACCCGGCCGGTGACGACGACGTGCGCGCCGGAGTTCAGACAGTCGACGATTCCCCAGGCGCCGAGGTAGGCGTTGGCCGCCAGCGGGGAGCCGAATCCGAGTTCGGTGGCGCGTGCGAGCAGGTCGTCACCCTCCACGTGGGCGACGTCGACGTTCAGTCCGAGCCGCTCGGCCAGCGCGCGCACGGCCGCGGCCAGCCCGGCGGGATTCAGCCCGCCGGCGTTGGCGACGATCTTCACGCCGCGGTCCAGTGCGGTACCGAGGGACTCCTCGAGCTGGGTCAGGAACGTCTTGGCGTAGCCCCGGTCCGGCGACTTCGCACGGTCGCGCGCGAGGATCAGCATCGTCAGTTCGGCCAGGTAGTCACCGGTGACGTAGTCGAGCTCGCCGCCGGTCACCATCTCCTGCATGGCGGCGTGCCGATCGCCGTAGAACCCCGAGCAGTTGCCGATCCGAACAGGTGCCAACACCCACGCTCCGATCATCGTCGACGGCCCAACCAACCGGTAGGTTACTCGGTACCGACGGTTCCGCGTCAAGCGCTTTCGCGGGTGTTGGTTCGCGGCGTCCGCTGGACGGTCTCGCGCATTTTGGAGGCTGAGCTGCTCACCGGCTATCCTGAGGGGCAATTGCCGACGCCCATGCGTGCGCGGCATCCCCAAAGCAAGAAATCTCAAGAGGAGAAGTTCCACCATGGCTGTGCCGAAGCGGAGAATGTCGCGTTCGAACACCCGTAGCCGGCGGTCGCAGTGGAAGGCCGAGGCCACGGGTCTGGTCAACGTCAGCGTTGCAGGTCAGCAGCACAAGGTGCCGCGTCGACTGCTCAAGGCCGCTCGGCTGGGCCTGATCGACCTCGACCGCCGCTAGTTCGACGAAGTCGCCGTCTGGGCGGCGCGCCTCTCAGGCCTGTCTCAGACACGGGGTTGAAACTGTGCCTGTGCGAATACTTGTCGTTGACGACGATCGCGCTGTGCGCGAATCCCTGCGCCGGTCGCTCGCGTTCAACGGATACACCGTCGAGTTGGCCCAGGATGGTCTCGAGGCGCTGGAGAAGATCGGCAGCGATCGGCCCGATGCCCTCGTCCTCGACGTGATGATGCCGCGGCTCGACGGGCTGGAAGTGTGCCGTCAGCTGCGCAGCACGGGCGACGACCTGCCGATCTTGGTGCTCACCGCGCGCGACTCGGTATCCGAGCGGGTGGCCGGCCTGGATGCCGGTGCCGACGACTACCTGCCAAAACCGTTCGCGCTCGAGGAACTGCTCGCGCGGATGCGTGCGCTGCTGCGCCGTCGGGTCCTGCCCGAGGACCGCGAGTCGGCGGCGTTGACGTTCTCCGACCTCAGCCTGGACCCGGTCACTCGCGAGGTCACCCGCGGCGAGCGGCAAATCAGCTTGACCCGCACGGAGTTCTCGCTTCTGGAGATGCTGATCGCGAACCCGCGCCGGGTGCTCACCCGCAGCCGCATCCTCGAAGAGGTATGGGGCTTCGACTTCCCCACGTCCGGCAACGCGCTGGAGGTCTACGTCGGTTATCTTCGCCGCAAGACCGAGGCGGAAGGGGAACCCCGGCTCATCCACACCGTGCGCGGCGTCGGATACGTGCTGCGCGAGACCCCGCCCTGATGGGTTCAGCCCGGTCGCCATTCTGGTGGCGATCCCGTGAGCGGCGGATGGCCGAGGGTCGCGACGACGCATCGCACTACGCCAGTTCGGTGTCGTTGCGCTGGCGGGTGATGCTGCTGGCCATGTCGATGGTGGCGATGGTCGTGGTGCTGATGGCGCTGGCCGTCTACGCCGTGGTGTCACGCGCCCTCTACGACGACATCGACAACCAGCTGCAAATCCGCGCGCGGCTGCTGATCGAGAGCGGTCTGCTGGCCGTCGACCCCGGCAAGGCGATCGAGGGCACCGCCTACTCCGACGTCAACGCGATGTTCGTCATGCCGGGCCGGTCGATCTACACGGCGAACCAGGAGGGGCAGACCCTGCCGCTTGGCGACCCCGAGAAGGAGGTCATCGGCGGCACGCTGCGAATGTCGTTGCGCACGGTGAACTTTCAGCGGGTGCTTGCCGTTCATCTGCCCAGCGGCGACTCGCTGCTGATCTCCAAGAGCCTCGATCCCACCGGCCGGGTGATCAAACGGCTCGGCACGATTCTGCTGATCGTCGGTGGTCTGGGGATGGCGGTGGCCGCCATCGCGGGTGGCACCGTGGCCCGCACCGGACTGCGGCCCGTCGCACGCCTGACCGACGCCGCCGAGCGGGTCGCGAGAACCGACGACCTGCGGCCGATCCCCGTGCATGGCAGCGACGAACTGGCCCGGCTCACCGAGGCGTTCAACATGATGCTGCGGGCGCTGGCCGAGTCGCGGGAACGCCAGGCCCGGCTCGTCACGGATGCCGGCCACGAGCTGCGCACGCCGCTGACGTCGCTACGCACCAACGTCGAACTGCTGATGGCCTCGATGGCTCCCGGTGCGCCCAGCATCCCGGAGGAGGAGATGGCTGGGTTGCGTGCCGACGTGATCGCGCAGATCGAGGAACTATCCACGCTGGTGGGCGATCTGGTCGACCTCACCCGAGACGACGCCGGTGTGACCATCCACGAGCCCGTCGACCTGTCCGAGGTCGTCGACCGCAGCCTCGAGCGAGTTCGGCGGCGCCGCAACGACATCGACTTCGACGTCCAGACCATCCGGTGGCAGGTCTACGGTGACGACGCCGGGCTGTCTCGGGCCGTGCTCAACCTGCTCGACAACGCGGCCAAGTGGAGCCCACCCGGCGGCCGGGTCGGGGTGCGGCTGGCCCAAGTCGACCCGTTGCACGCCGAGCTGGTGGTCTCCGACTTCGGCCCGGGGATACCGCCGAGCGAGCGGGAGTTGGTGTTCGAACGCTTCTACCGGTCGACGTCGGCGCGTGCGATGTCCGGCTCAGGTCTCGGCCTGGCGATCGTCAAACAGGTCGTGGTGAAACACGGTGGGACGCTGTGGATCGACGAGACGGTGCCCGGTGCCGAATCGCCAGGGGCGTCGATCCATCTGGTGTTGCCGGGCCGGCTGGTGCTCGAGAACGGCATCGGAACGGCCGCGACACGCGCGACCAGTGCGGTGGACGGGGTGAACGGCAAGCCCGAGAATGGGTGACCAGGGGTCGAACCGCGACGAAGTCTGGGCGAGTCCCGAACGATCTCTAAGTCGATTCTCAGCCCAGGGGGGCACTGTTCGAGGCGCGCCCTTCGTTACTCATGACAGACCGCCGACGCCACCTACCCGAAAGTAGAGCCAACAGTCGCGATGACGAACGATCCGAGGTACTCGCCTCCCCCCGCGCCCGGTCATCGACCAGGCGCCCACCAGGGCGCGGCGCCGGGTTACCCCGGCCAGCACCGCGCGGGTACCCATTCGCAGCAGTCCTACGACTGGCGGTATGCCACTCAACCGCCGCAGTCACACCGCGGTCCGCACGATCCTTACCGTCCGGCCGACCCGACACGCATGATGCCGCCGCCGCCGGTCAGCCCGCGGAGGCGTTCGCGCGCGGGCCGGTTGACGGTCGGTGCACTGGCGATCGCCGTGGTGTCCGCCGGTATCGGAGGCGGCGTGGCGACGCTGATGCAGCCGGGCCGGCCGGCGTTGAGTTCCTCGATCAGCGGCGCCGCACCGAGTGAACCCGCTGCGAGCCTTCCTGCCGGTTCGGTCGAACAGGTCGCGGCCAAGGTCGTGCCGAGCGTGGTCAAGCTGGAGACCGACATGGGCAGGCAGTCCGAGGAGGGCTCCGGCATCATCCTGTCCAACGACGGGCTGATCCTGACCAACAACCACGTGGTGGCCGCCGCCGGCGGCGGCCCCGGTGCCCCCGGCAACGTGCAGACCAAGGTCACGTTCGCCAACGGCGCCACCACCTCCTTCAAGGTGGTGGGCACCGACCCCAGCAGTGACATCGCGGTCGTGCAGGCCCTTGGCGCGACCGGACTGACGCCGATCACGCTCGGGTCGTCGGCCAACCTGCGGGTCGGTCAGGACGTGGTGGCCGTTGGCTCGCCGCTCGGGCTCGAGGGCACCGTCACCACCGGCATCGTGAGCGCGCTGAACCGGCCCGTTGCCGCCGGCGGTGACGCGCAGAACCAGAACACCGTGCTGGACGCCATCCAGACCGACGCCGCGATCAATCCGGGCAACTCGGGCGGCGCGCTGGTGAACATGAACGGTGAGCTGGTGGGGGTGAACTCCGCGATCGCGACCATGGGCGGCGAGTCCGGCCAGACCCAGAGCGGGTCGATCGGTCTCGGATTCGCCATTCCCGTCGACCAGGCCAAGCGCATCGCCGACGAGCTGATCCAGAGTGGCACCGCGTCGCATGCGTCGCTCGGCGTGCAGGTCGGCAACGACGCCAGCGTCGACGGAGCCAAGATCGTCGACGTCACGGCCGGAGGCGCGGCCGCCGCCGCGGGGCTTCCCAGCGGGGTCGTCGTCACCAAGGTCGACGACAGGGTGATCGGCAGTGCCGACGCGCTGGTGGCGGCCGTCCGCTCGCGGGCACCCGGTGACAAGGTCACGCTGACCTACCTCGATCAGGGCGGCAAGCCCCAGACCGTGGACGTCACCCTCGGAAAGGCGCAGCCGTGACGGTGGCGCCGGGGCGTCCCGGCCTGAGGATGGCTGATGCGCCGTCGTCGGTGGCGGGATATACGGTGGCATTCATGGAACAGCCAGGTGAGTTGGTGGGGCGTGCGCTGGTCGTGGTCGTGGACGATCGGACTGCGCACGGAGACGAAGAGGACCACAGCGGTCCGCTGGTCACCGAGTTGCTGGGGGAGGCGGGATTCGTCGTGGACGGCGTCGTCGTCGTCGCGGCCGACGAGATCGAGATCCGCAATGCATTGAATACGGCCGTGATCGGCGGCGTGGACCTGGTGGTCTCGGTGGGCGGCACCGGGGTGACTCCCCGGGACGTCACCCCGGAGGCCACCACGACCATCCTCGATCGTGAGCTGCTCGGCATCTCCGAGGCCCTGCGGGCGTCGGGGCTGTCGGCGGGGATCGTCGATGCCGGGGTCTCGCGCGGGTTGGCGGGCGTCTCGGGTAGCACCCTCGTCGTCAACATCGCCGGGTCGCGGGGCGCGGTCCGCGACGGCATGGCCACGCTCGGTCCGCTGGCGGTCCAAATAATCGACCAGCTATCCAGTCTGGAGATCTAACTCGTTGCCGACCCGTCCCGACCCGGCTGTGCGTATTGCACGCTCAGCCGGGTTATTTGCATTAGCGTCAAATGAGAAGTTGCTTCGCCAAATTGCGTTACCGCTAAGTGAACAGCTATTACCACCGTACTGTGATCTTCGTCACACCAAAGGAAGACTGTGAACGACCAGACACGCCCCGGCGGCCATTCAGTTAACAAGATCTTCGGCGATTTCCTTCCCGAGATCACCCGGGATGAGCGTGATGAGCGCGACGTCGAAGGCGATGCCGAGCGCGATCGCTGGTTGCGCGAGAACGTCCCCCCGCACCACGGCTGAGCTGCACTTTCTCCCCATGCGTGGGAAATGTTCACAGCGCGAACAACACTTCTGCAATGCCGGAATCTGCCATGGGGCGGGCAATGCGGCCGGCCACCGGCGGGGACGCGTACGAACCGGATGCGCGGTCGGCGGCGGCCGGCAAACTTCGGCGATGGGGTCGCCAGCCTTCGTGAGCGGATGTGTACGCGTTGCCGGGCGGATGCCCCGCCGTTATGTTTCTCGCTGTCAAACGATGAGCTCTACGTAAGAACAACATGTGAGGTTTCTAATTCCCCTCACATCGAGGTCTTGCGGAGTGCAGGTTAGCGGTAGAGCCGGGCACTCACAGGAAACGGCGGACGACCCAGTCCGTCACGACAAGCTAGGGAGATCATGAAGGCAATCAGTCGGGTGCTGGTCGCGTTGATCGCGGCCCTCGCCGCTCTGTTCACGAGCACGGGCACCTCACACGCAGGTTTGGACAACGAGCTGAGCCTGGTCGATGGCCAGGACCGGACCCTGACGGTCCAACAGTGGGACACCTTCCTCAACGGTGTGTTCCCGCTTGACCGCAACCGCCTGACTCGCGAGTGGTTCCACTCCGGCCGGGCCAAGTTCATCGTCGCCGGTCCCGGTGCCTCCGACTTCAAGGGCACGCTGGAACTGGGCTACCAGATCGGCTTCCCGTGGTCGCTGGGCGTTGGCATCAACTTCAGCTACACGACGCCGAACATCCTGCTCGACGACGCGACCCCGGCGAACCCGCTGCAGGTCATCACGCCCAACCTGTTCCCGGGTGTGTCCATCAGCGCCGACCTCGGCAACGGCCCTGGCATCCAGGAAGTCGCGACCTTCTCGGTCGACGTCTCCGGTGCCTCCGGTGGTGTCGCGGTCTCGAACGCACACGGAACGGTCACCGGCGCCGCCGGCGGCGTTCTCCTGCGTCCGTTCGCGCGGCTCATCGCCTCCACCGGTGACAGCGTCACCACCTACGGCGAACCGTGGAACATGAACTAACTCCCTAGTTCAACGAGAACAGCCCCCGGCCTGTGGCCGGGGGCTGTCTTCGTTTGATGGGCGTTACTTGTCCGAGCTGGTGTACTTCGCGGTGTCGGGTTCCGGGCCGGTGCCTGGGCCGGTGACCGTCTCGGCGCTGACGCCGTCCTTGAGCAGATTGCGAATCTCGGTGAGGAGGCTCAATTCGGTGTCCTGGGCCTGCTCCACCTCGCCCTTCTTGCGCAGCCGGTTGTAGGGCACGACCACCAGGAAGTAGACGACCGCAGCCACCAGCACGAAGTTGATCGCCGCGGAGATCAGGGTGTTCAGGTCGACGAACTGGCCGCCGCCGATGCTGATCTTCAGGATGCCGACATCGGTGTTGCTGGCGCCGATCCGACTGGTGAGGGGGGTGATGATGCTGTCGGTGAAGGTCTTGACGAGTGCGGTGAACGCCGTGCCGATGACGACCGCGACCGATAGGTCGACGATGTTGCCTCGGGAGAGGAACTCCTTGAAACCCTTCAGCACGTGGGGTCTCCTTCCGGTATGTGGACCGGCCCTGTGCTCGATCCCCGTGTGTCAACGCTAGCCGGGGAGACACTGCGGACGGAGACTCCAGGTGCTAATTTCGTCGCGTGGGGATGCGGATCGTGATCGCGATGATGGCCGTGTCGACGAGCCTGTCGATCGCCTTCGCAGCCGTCGGGTACGCCGACCCTGCGCCTCCCACACCCGGGCCGACCGCCACCTCGACCGACGACGAGCTGGTGGACATGGTGCTCGAAGCCATTGCGCACGGCGCGCCGGCCCCAAGCACCTCGCCGGACACCGCCCCGCCCAACTGACCTCAGTGGAAGGTCAGCGTGATCGCTTGCGACAGCGAGGCACCCGCGACCTCATTGGCCACAGGCGCTGGCAGCGCGATCATGACGACGCCCTCCCGGCCCGGTTCCTTCGCCTTGGCCGACACCATGACCACGACGGCGTCCGTGGCGACCACCCGCGGTCGGCCCTGGGCGTCGGCCCGAGCCGTTCCCGGTGCGTCGGTGACCGTGAGAACGTCGACGACGTCCCCGGCGCGCACCAGATCCAGCAGGGCAGCGTCGGCGGGGTGCACGGGCACGATGCGCGCGTCTGGTCCTGCACTGGCCTCGGCGAGTCGTGAGCCGAGCACCCGCACGTCGGTGATGACCTCGCCCCGGCGCACCGGACCCGTGAGCGTGCTACCGACGAGGGTGCCGGCATCGTCTCGCGAGCCGTCGGGAATGGTTGTGGCGGAGCGTGATTCGACTCGCAGATCGGATGCGGTGAGCGCCGTGCCCGGCGCCAGGTCGCGGGCTGCGACGACGACGTCGGCGCGCCCGTCGGCGGGGTCGGGTCGCAGCGCGGCAACCCCGGCCAGGACGACGAGAGCGGCGGCCGCGGCGCGGCGGGCGGCGACCGTGCGCGTCCAGTCCGGCCGCAGCCCGGCCGCGATGCGCGACATCAGCGATGGATTGAGCGATTCCCCCATGCGGCCACGCTAGGCAGCGCGACGGCGTCGTGGGAGGGGGCGCCGAGCGACCTGTGGATAACTGCTAGCTGGAGGCAGCCGCGGGAGAACTCGACGAAGAACTCGAACTGGACTTGTCCGAGCCGGACGAGGAGCTCGAGGACTTCTCCGACGACGTCGACTTCGCGGCCGGCTTGTCGGAGGACTTGTCCGACGAACTCGAGGACTCGCCGCTGCTGCTCGACCCGTTGATGGTGCTCTTCGAGGTATCGCGGCTGTCGTTGCGGTAGAAGCCGCTGCCCTTGAACACCACGCCCACCGAGCCGAAGAGCTTGCGCAACCGGCCCGAGCACTTCGGGCACGTCGTCAGTGCATCGTCGGTGAACGCCTGCACCGCATCGAAGCGGTTGTCGCACTCGGTACACGCGTACGAATAGGTCGGCACGAAAACCTCCGAGAAGTGACGAAACTTTTTAGCACTCTAACTGTTCAAGTGCTAGAACCGCCATGTGGGCCCGGTCATTCCCGGCCGACGTGTCCCGCCCAGGTCAGCCGAGTTCGACGAGCCCGTGCCCTGGTGTCAGCGCGTGCGTCATCGCGACGTCGTGCGCGGCGCCGGGGAGCCGATCGCGCAGCTCGTCGTCGCGGACGATCGCCACCAGACGCGCCGCTGGATCGGCCAATGTCAGCGAGCGGTCGTAGAACCCGGCGCCGCGGCCCAGCCGAACGCCGGCCCGGTCCACCGCCAGAGCGGGGACCACGATGAGTGCCGCACGCGCGATCGCCTCGGGCGGCAGCGTCGGCCCGGCCGGTTCGCGCAGTCCGTGACCGGCGGCGACGAGCTTGCCCGCACGGTATTCACCCCAGCTCAGCGGTAGGGGAGTGCCCGCTGCGTCCTCCCTGGCGACGGGCAGCAACACCGTCGCACCGGCGTCGACGAGCGCGTCCAGCATGGCCACCGAACCGGGTTCGGAGCCCACGGGCACGTAGGCGCAGACCGTCTCGCCCCCGTCGGCCAAACGTGCGAGTCGGACGCCGAGCGCGCCGGCCTCCGCCAGTCGCACGTCGGCCGGGATGGCGCGGCGCGCGGTGAGGATCTCGGCGCGGAGCTGGGCCTTGGTCTGCCGCATCGGTCCACGATGTCACGTGCCAGATCAGGGCTTGCCCGGATGCGCGAGCGCGATGACGTTATGGTGTCAACGATGACCACACGGGCCCTGGTGCCGATCCCGCGCACCGCGATCGTTCCGGCCGCCGGCCTGGGAACGCGATTTCTCCCCGCTACCAAGACGGTTCCCAAGGAGTTGCTGCCCGTCGTCGACACCCCAGGCATCGAGCTGGTGGCCGCCGAGGCTGCCGAGGCCGGGGCCGAGCGGCTCGTCATCGTGACGTCCGAGGGCAAGGACGGCGTCGTCGCACACTTCGTTCAGGACCTGATCCTCGAGGGCACGCTCGAGGCTCGCGGCAAACACGTGATGTTGGAGAAGGTGCGCCGCGCGCCCGCCCTCATCAAGGTGGAGTCGGTGGTGCAGCATGAGCCGCTGGGCCTCGGCCACGCCGTGAGCTGCGTGGAGCCGACGCTGCTGCCCGACGAGGATGCCGTCGCGGTGCTGTTGCCCGACGACCTGGTCCTGCCGACGGGTGTGCTCGAGACGATGTCCAAGGTGCGCGCCAAGCGCGGCGGTTCCGTGCTGTGCGCCATCGAAGTGCCCGCCGACGAGATCAGTGCGTACGGCGTCTTCGACGTCGAGGTGGTGCCCGACGCGGTCAATCCCAACGTGTTGCGCGTCAAGGGCATGGTGGAGAAGCCGAAGGCCGAGGACGCGCCGTCGCCGTACGCGGCCGCCGGCCGTTACGTCCTGGACCGTGCGATCTTCGACGCGTTGCGCCGGGTGCCGCGTGGGGTCGGTGGCGAGATCCAGCTGACCGACGCGATCGCGCTGCTGATCGAGGAGGGACATCCGGTTCACGTGGTGGTGCACCGCGGTTCTCGACACGACCTGGGAAATCCCGGCGGGTACCTCAAGGCTGCGGTTGACTTTGCGTTGGAGCGTGACGACTACGGACCGGAGTTGCGGCGCTGGTTGGTCGAGCGATTGGGCCTGAACGTCAACTGACTAGCGTGTGGGCTCCGCGACTGAAGAAAGGCGCATGAGTGCGTTCGGTGGAGGAGCAGCAGGCACGGGTGGCTGCCGCAGCAGTGGCGCCGAGGCCGGTGCGGGTGGCCATCGCCGAGGCGCAGGGCTTGATGTGCGCCGAGGAGGTCGTCACCGAACGTCCGCTGCCCGGTTTCGATCAGGCAGCGATCGACGGCTACGCGGTACGTAGCGTCGACGTGCTCGGCGTCGGTCCCGGTGACGACGGTGACGACGGCGGATCCGATCGCGAGGTCAGCCTGCCCGTGATGGGTCTCATCGAGGCGGGCGCCAAGACGCCGAGCCGGTTGCAGCCCCGGCAGGCGGCCCGGGTCCAGACCGGCGCGCCGATGCCGACGCTCGCCGACGCGGTGTTGCCGCTGCGCTGGACGGACGGCGGGGACTCGCGGGTACGCGTGCTGCGCGGTGTTCGTTCGGGCGCCTACGTGCGGCGCACCGGTGACGACGTTCAGCCAGGTGACGTTGCCGTGCGCTCGGGCACCATCATCGGAGCAGCTCAGGTCGGACTGCTCGCGGCCGTGGGGCGGGAACGGGTGCTAGTGCATCCGCGGCCGCGGCTGTCGGTGATGAGCGTGGGCGGTGAACTCGTCGACGTCTCGCGCACGCCCGGCAACGGGCAGGTGTACGACGTCAATTCCTATGCGCTGGCCGCAGCGGGGCGGGACGCCGGGGCGGAGGTGAACCGGGTCGGCATCGTCGACACCGAGTCCAAGACGTTGCGCGACGTGGTCGAGGGCCAGATCAACCGCGCCGAGGTGCTGGTCATCGCCGGGGCGGTGGGTGGCACGGCCGCCGAGAGCGTCCGGGCCGTGCTGTCCGAACTCGGTGACATGGAAGTCGCGCGCATCGCGATGCACCCGGGATCGGTGCAGGGTTTCGGCCAGCTGGGTCGCGACGGCGTTCCGGTGTTCCTGTTGCCGGCCAACCCGGTGAGCGCGCTGGTGGTGTTCGAGGTGATGGTCCGGCCGCTGATCCGCATGTCGCTGGGCAAGCGCCAACCCCTTCGGCGTGTCGTCCAGGCGCGCACGCTGTCGCCGATCACGTCGGTCGCCGGGCGCAAGGGCTACCTGCGCGGGCAGCTGATGCGCGATCAGGACACCGGCGAATACCTGGTGCAGGCGCTGGGTGGCGCACCCGGAGCGTCGTCGCACCTGCTGGCGACACTCGCCGAGGCGAACTGCCTGGTGGTGATCCCCAGCGAGGCCGAGCAGATCCGTACCGGTGAAACCGTCGACGTGGCGTTCCTTGCCCAACGGGGCTGACGACGAATCCGCCGCGGATGCGAGGAGCAGGATGGCCGGGCAATGAACCTCTGGCGGTCGACGTCCATGCATCCGGGCTGGCCCAAGCCCGTCGGTCCGCTGCGGGTGCGCGCGGGGGTGGTCGGGTTGCGGCCGGTGCGCCTGCGCGACGGGGCGGTGTGGAGCCGGATCAGGCTGGCCGACCAAGCCCACCTCGAGCCGTGGGAGCCGGTTGCCGAGGTGAATTGGGAAGTGCGCCATTCGATGTCGGCCTGGCCGTCGATCTGTTCGGGCTTGCGCGCCGAGGCCCGCAGGGGGCGGATGCTGCCGTACGTCATCGAGCTCGACGGTGAGTTCTGCGGGCAGTTGACGATCGGCAACGTGACGCACGGCGCGCTGCGCTCGGCGTGGATCGGGTACTGGGTGGCCAAGGACCGCAATGGAGCCGGGGTGGCCACGGCAGCCCTGGCGCTTGGGGTGGACCACGGCTTCGGGCCGGTCGGCCTGCACCGCATCGAGGCGACGGTACGGCCGGAGAATGCGCCGAGTCGCGCCGTGCTGGCGCGGGCGGGCTTCCGCGAGGAGGGTCTGCTGAAGCGCTACCTCGAGGTCGACGGGGCGTGGCGCGATCACCTGCTGGTGGCGATCACCGTCGAGGAGCTAAACGGTTCCGCGGCGTCTGCGCTGGTCCGCGCCGGACGTGCAACGTGGGCCTAGCTGTGTGGCAGTTGTGACTTCTGAGGCAGATGTGCTTGTCAGGGATGAATTACAGGTGTGTAATTGACCTCGGCGCGTCGACCCCGGATGCGCTGGTCACGGACCTAGCCTTACGGGGAAAGGAGCCGGCGACATGCCAAGCATCCCCCAATCCCTCTTGTGGATCTCCCTGGTCGTGCTCTGGTTGTTCGTACTCGTTCCCATGCTGATCAGCAAGCGTGACAACGTGCGTCGCACCAGCGACGTCGCGCTCGCCACCCGAGTACTGAACACCGGAACCGCCGAGCGCTTGCTGCGCCGGCGCAAGCCGGCCGCGGGCCACCACAGTGATCCCCACTGGCGTCCGACGCACGACGACCTCGACGATTACCACGACGACGAAGACGACGAGCCGGCCGCGCCGCGCCAGGCCGTCGTCGCGATGGCACCGGCCACGGCCCAAACTGAACCCGACTACCTCGACGTGGACGTCGTCGAGGAGGACTCCGGGGCGCTGCCCGTCGGCGCGTCTGCCCGGCCCACGGTGGCCGCGGAACCCGAGCTGCCGCTGGAGTTCGGCGAGGGCCCGCGACCGCTCTCGGCCGACGACACGCGCACGTTCTCCGTCGACGACCTCCAAGAGGTCGACGAGCCGGTGCGGGCCGGGGCCGAACCCGACGTCGAGGACGAGAGTGCGACGACCGATCAGTTCGCCGCGGCGTCCGGAGAGGATGCCGGCGCAGGTACCGACTACGACTACGAGTACGTCGACGACTCGTCGGAGTTCGAGGCCGTCGCCCCGGATCCCGATCTGCACGTGGCGGGTTCGAAGTCCCAGGAACGCCGCCGCAGCTACGAGTCGAAGACTGCGGCCGCGGTGAGCGCACGCAAGTTCCGCTTCCGCACCAGGATGCTGATGGCGATGGCGTCCCTGCTGCTGCTCACCGCCATCGCCGCGTTCTTCCTGTCGTCCACCTTCTGGTGGGCGTGCGGGACCATCGGGGTCATCACGATCCTGTACCTCGGCTACCTGCGTCGTCAGACGCGCATCGAGGAGCAGGTGCGGCGCCGTCGGGCACAGCGGATGATGCGGTCGCACCTTGGCGTGGAGAACACCCGCGACCCGGAGTTCGACGTCGTGCCCGCCCGGTTGCGCCGTCCCGGCTCGGTGGTGCTGGAGATCGACGACGAGGATCCGATCTTCGAGCACCTGGAGTACACGGCCTTCGCGAGGGACTACGACCTGCCCCGAGCTGCGGGTCAGTAACGCGGTTTTCTCGGTCGGCACCGGCACTGGTAGCCTGTGCTTCCGGTACAAGGGGCTATAGCGCAGTTGGTAGCGCGTCTCGTTCGCATCGAGAAGGTCAGGGGTTCGATTCCCCTTAGCTCCACAAAGATTGAGCAGCTCGGGTCCGCCCATGCGACGTTCGTCGCTCGTCGTGCGGCTTGATGCCCCTCCCAGATGACGAGTCCGACTTGGCCCGGCGCGCCCCGGATTGCCGAGCCGAGGCCGGGTGCTGCGGTCTCAACACCCGGGGTTGTCCTCGGCTCGTTCGTAGCGACGGTGAGGAACCGCAACCTCGGATGTGTATCCCCCCGTCGCCACCTGACTCATTGCCTCCGTGCGCGGCCCCAAACTGCAGGCCCGCGTCCTTGCCCGATGTCCTACGGAACGTTCAGTACCCGCCGCATAGTTCAGAACGTCCAGTTCGTCTAGATTGTCCGGGCCGGATACGGCCTCGACGCTCCCAGCAACCGTTGCAACGGGCAGTGTGCGTATCTGGTGCAGGCGAACGACGCTGCGGCGGCGCCCAGGGTCAACGCCCGGAGGGTGGCACCGACTGCGGGGTCGAGTTCCTGGGCCAGGATGACCGATGCCATCAGCAGGACGAACCAGCCGAAGGCGCGGCGCAGCGTGCCTGGATCGATCAGGGGTACCAAACGTCCCCCGATGAGGGCTCCCACGACCGCGGCAGCGGTGACGAAGCCGGCCAGGCGCCAGTCGATCTGTTCACTGGCGAGATGTCCGGCCAGGCCGGCGAGCGATTGCATCGAGATGACCACCAGCGAGGTCCCGACCGCGATCGGCATCGGCAGCCCCGCCAACAGGGTCAGTGCAGGAACCAGGAGGAAGCCACCTCCGGCGCCGACGAGGCCGCTGATCAGGCCGACCGCCGCGCCCAGCAGGGCGATCCGAACGGTCGGTAGCGGGTGCTCGCCTGATTCGGCGGGTTCCGGGCGGCTGCGCAGCATCGCCAGGCCGGCGGCGACCATGATGATCGCGAATGCCACCAGCAGCGCAGTTCCCGGGATGACGTGGGCCACCCGGCCGCCGCCGTAGGCGCCGGCCATTGCGGTCAGGCCGAAGAGGGCGGCGATGCGCCATTGAACCCGGCCGGCGCGCGCGTGGGTGATGGCCGCCATGGCACTGGTCACCCCAACCACCAGCAGGGACGAGGCGATCGCGTGGCGTGCCTCCAGGCCCGCCACGTAGGTCAGCAGGGGGACGGTCAGGATCGATCCACCGCCGCCGAGCAGGCCAAGGGCGACGCCGACGAGGACGGCCAAGGCAATGGTGAGGGTGATCATTCGGGGTGTTCCTTCCGACAGTTCCGCGAGTGACGGATGGCCCTGGCGCGATATACCTACCGGGGTATCTTGGAGCTCGATCCTAGCGATACCCCGAGGGGCATTGTCAAGGTCGGAAATAAAATACCCTGGGGGGTACTTCATATACCCGTAGGGGTATATGACACGATGGTGTCATCGAAGCAAGTAACAGAAGGATGAGACGATGATCTTCCAGCAGTACTACCTCGATTGCCTGTCACACGCGTCGTACCTGATCGGTGACCAGGCCAGCGGCCGGGCCGTGGTGGTGGACCCGCAGCGCGACGTGGCCGAATACATCGCCGATGCCGAAAAGCACCGACTGCGAATCGAATTGGTCATTGAGACGCACTTCCATGCCGACTTCCTCTCCGGCCATCTCGAGCTGGCGAAGGCGACCGGCGCCCGGATCGTCTACTCCTCAGTCGCGCAGACCGAGTTCGAATCGGTGGGCGTCGCCGATGGCGAGCGGTACTCGCTGGGTGAAGTGACGCTGGAATTCCGGCACACCCCCGGGCACACGCCGGAGTCGATGAGCGTGGTGGTCTACGAGCACGCCGAGGATGCCGTGCCCTATGGCGTGCTGACCGGCGACGCCCTGTTCATCGGTGACGTGGGCCGGCCAGATCTGCTCTCGTCGATCGGGTTCACGCGCGAGGAACTCGCCGACGAGCTCTACGACTCGCTGCACGACAAGCTGATGACGTTGCCGGATGCGACCCGGGTGTTCCCCGCGCACGGTGCCGGCTCGGCCTGCGGGAAGAACCTCTCGACGGACCTGTGGTCGACGATCGGTGACCAGAAGGCGACGAACTATGCCTTGCGCGCTCCCGACAAGGCGACGTTCATGACGCTCGTCACCGAGGGGCAGCCGCCCGCGCCGGGGTACTTCGTCTACGACGCGATCCTCAACCGCAAGGACCGCGACCTGCTCGACGAGACCAAGATGCCGGCGGCCCTGTCCTACGAGCGGATGCGCGAGGCAGTCGATGCCGGTGCGGTGCTCGTCGACGGACGCAGCCCGGAGGACTTCGCACTGGGACACCTGCGCGGTGCGATCAACATCGGCCTGGAGGGGCGCTACGCGGAGTTCGCCGGTTCGGTGTTGCCGTCCGACGTGGACGTCGTGTTGTTCACCGAACCCGGCCGGGAGCTCGAGGGGAAGAATCGGTTGGCCCGCATCGGCTTCGATCGGGTCATCGGCTACCTCGCCGAGCCCTACCAGGTGATGCTCGCCCATCGGGATGACGTCCGGATGGCATCGCGGTTGACGGTGAGCGCCTTCGACGAGCGCGTCTCCCACCTGTCTGGTCTGCAGATCGTGGACGTCCGCAATCCCGGTGAGGTCGCGGCGGGAACGATCCCGAACGCGATCACCATCCCGGTGGGCCAACTGCCCGGCAGGCTGGCCGAACTCGACGCCACCAAGCCGACCGTCGTGTACTGCGCCGGCGGATACCGCTCCTCGGTCGCGGCAAGTCTGTTGCGCCAGCGTGGCTTCCGCGACGTGAGCGACATCCTTGGCGGCTTCGGCGCCTGGGACGACGCTCACCAACCCGTCTGACGGCACCGCCGCAATATTCGAGGAAGACGAACGAACGTGACCATCACGGGCAAGCATCAAGTCCTAATCATCGGTGGCGGTACGGCCGGCATCACGGTCGCCGCACGCATGCTGCGCAAGGGTTTCGGCGACGTAGCCGTCGTCGAACCGTCGAACGTGCACTACTACCAGCCGCTGTGGACACTGGTTGGCGGCGGGCAGGCACGTGCGTCGACCACGAGGCGTTCCGAATCCTCGGTGATGCCCAGGGGCGCGAGGTGGATTCGACGGGCGGCGAGCGTCGTCGACCCCGATGACAACATCGTCACCTGCGACGACGGCACCGTCTACGAATACGAGGTCCTGGTCGTATGTCCGGGAATCCAGCTGGACTGGAAACGCACCGAGGGACTCGAGCAGGCGCTCGGGCGAAGGGGGGTCTCGTCGAACTACCGGTTCGACCTCGCGCCGCGCACGTGGGAGTTGACCCGTAACACCCGATCGGGCACCGCGGTATTCACGGTCCCGTCTGGTGCGATGAAGTGTGCCGGGGCGCCGCAGAAGATCGCCTACCTGGCCGCCGACTACTGGCGGTCCCAGGGCGTCCTCGGCGACATCGACGTACACCTGGTCATGCCGGGAGCCCGGCCCTTCGGCATCCCCGCGATCGCCGACAGCCTCGACGCGGTGATCGCCGACTACGGAATCACCCTGCACACCAATTCCGAGGTGACGTCGGTCGACGGGGAGTCCCGCAAGGTCGTGGTCAGCAGTGTGGCCGCCGGCGGGACCGACGCCATGCTGCCCTACGACCTGTTGCACGTCGTGCCGCGGCAGTCGGCGCCGGACTGGATCAAGTCCAGTCCGCTGTCGACCGGCGACGCAATGGGATACGTCGACATCGACGAGTACACGCTGCAGCACGTGCGCTACCCCAACGTATTCGCGCTCGGGGATGCGGTTCGTCACCCAACTCCAAGACCGGTGCGGCAATCCGCAAGCAGGCACCCGTCGTCGTCGAGAACGTCGACGCCTTCTTGAAGGGCCGATCGTTGGCGGGCCGCTACGACGGTTACTCGTCATGCCCGATCGTCACCTCGTCTCAGTCGGTGCTGCTGGCTGAGTTCGACTACGGCCTGAAGTTGAAACCCACACTGCCACTGCTGAATCCGACGGCGCCGCATCGTGCGTACTGGTACCTCAAGAAGTACGGCCTGCCGTTCATGTATTGGAACCTGATGCTCAAGGGTCTGGCCTGAGCGCCACCCTGCGACCCGATCGACATCCTGGTCGAACCCGGACCAACCGAGGAGATTTCATGTGTTACCCGCAGAGGTGCAATAGGTGCGGAAAGACCGGCTGGGCCGGCTGCGGCCGGCATGCCGAGAGCGTGATGAAGTCCGTGCCCGCGGGGCAGCGGTGCACCTGCGCCAACGACCCGGCCCCAGCGCCGTCGGTGACGCCGCCCCGACGGTGGTGGCGTCGATGAACACACCCGACGAACTCGTCTGCGTCGATCCCACCCGGGCGCTCGAGTTCATTGAAAGTGGTTCGCGTCTACTCGACGTCCGCGAGGACGACGAATGGCTTGCCGGGCACGCGCCAGCCGCCGAGCACCGGCCGCTCGGCCTGGTCGATCCCGCTGACTATGCGACCAGCGACACGATCGTCTTGGTGTGCCGCTCGGGCGGTCGGTCGGCCAAGGCGGCCGCGGCCTTGCAGTCCGCGGGCCTTACGGTGGTCAATCTCGAAGGCGGAATGACGGCGTGGGCCCGGGAGGGGCGACCCGTCGTTCGCGACGACGGAACCCCGGGAACGATCGCCTAACGGCGATCCGGCCGAAGTGCCGACTCCGTCATCCCTTGGCGAGGCTGCGGCTGATGACCAATCGTTGAATCTGGTTGGTGCCCTCGAAGATCTGAGTGATCTTGGCCTCGCGCATGAGACGTTCGGCGCGATAGTCGCGGGTGTAGCCGACACCGCCGAGCACCTGGACGGCATCGGTGGTGACCTTCATCGCGGCGTCGGTCGCGACGAGTTTGGCGATCGACGCCTGCCGGGAGTAGTCGAGTCCGGCATCGCGGCGGCGGGCGGCGTCGAGATAGGTGGCCCGGGCGGACTCGACCGCCGCCGCCATGTCGGCCAGCAGGAAGGCCAATCCCTGGTGGTCGATGATCTTGCGCCCGAACGTCGTTCGCTGCTGGCTGTAGGCGACCGCGTCGTCGAGTGCGGCCTGGGCCAGGCCGACGGCACAGGCGGCGATGCCCAGGCGTCCGGAATCCAGCGCGCTGAAGGCGATCTGCAGGCCTTGGCCGTCGGCGCCGATGCGATGTTCGGTGGGCAGGTGCGCATCGTCGTAATGAGCCGTCGTGGTCGGTATCGCGTGCAGCCCCATCTTCTCCTCGGGGCGTCCGAAGGACAGGCCCTCGGTGTCCCTGGGAACGTGGAAGCAGGAGATGCCCTGGGATCCTTCACCGGTGCGGGCGAACAGCGTGTAGAAGTCGGCGATGCCGCCGTGGGTGATCCACGCCTTCTCGCCGGTGATGCGGTATCCGCCGTCGACCGAGACCGCCTTGCACGACAGCGCTGCGGCGTCGGAACCGGCCTGGGGTTCGGACAGGCTGTAGGCCCCGATCAGGTTGCCGCCCAACATGTCCGGTAACCAGCGGGACCGCTGCTCGTCGGTGCCGAACGACATCATGGGATGACACGACAGGCTGTGCACGCTGACGGCCACCGCCACCGTCGCCCAGCGCGCGGCGATCTCCTCGAGCACCTGGAGGTAGACCTCGTAGGGTTGCCCAGCCCCGCCCCACTCCTCGGGATACGGCAAGCTCAGCAGACCCGCCTCGCCGAGGGTGGCGAAGACGCCGTCGGGATAGGTCTCGTCCTTCTCGTGCTGGTCGACGATCGGGGCCAGCACCTTGTCGGCGACCTGACCGACCAGGCCGATCAGCTCGCGGGCCTCCGCGGAGGGCAGTAGACGGTCGACGGGCACCGGCATTCCTTCGTTGCGACGAGTACTGAAGTGTTTTGCAGAGTACTATCAACAGTACTGAAAGGCTACGTACAGTACTATCGGGCGGTGTCGCACCCGCAGGCCCCGACGTTCGGCACCCGCCGGCGCACGGAGCTGTTCGACGCGCTGACCAGGCTGTTCCTCGCAGAGGGATTCGCGCATCTCACCCTCGACGACGTCGCCGCGCGGCTGCACTGTTCGAAGTCGACTTTGTACACCCTGACCGGCAGCAAGGAGGAGCTGGTGCGGGCGGTCACGGTGCACTTCTTCCGCGGCGCGACCGACGACGTCGAACGCGAGGTCGCCGCGGTCACGGGTGCGCGGGCCCGGATCACGGCCTACCTGTCGGCGGTGGGTACCGCCCTCGGCACGGCCTCGGATCGGTTCATGGCCGACCTGGATGCGTTCGGCCCCGCCCGGGCCGTGTACGAGCAGAACACCCGGATCGCGGCTCGCCGCGTGCAGGAGATAATCGCCGCCGGGGTGGCCAGCGGCGAATTCCGGGACGTGCACGCCGCATTCGCAGCCGACCTCGCCTCGACGATGATGGTGCGCATCCAGCAGCGCACGGTGCGGGCCAGCACCGGACTCGATGATGCCAGTGCCTACCGCGAACTGGCGGCCATCCTCACCGCGGGTATCAGCGCCTAATCGACGTGGGTCTCGACCGTGCCCTCGGGCATCACGCAATATGCGCGTTGCTCATCACGCGAGGTGAAGCGCGAAGCGAAGAATGCCGTTTTCGCATAACGCCGGGAGGTGGCGGCATAACGAGTCGACAAGTCGCTTTTGCGGCTCTGGAGTTTCCCACTGGTATCGTTTTCCGCGAGGGGTTATTCAGAAGGAGTTACCGCGTGGCTGAACGCATTGTCCACCAGTTGATCGATGACATCGATGGCAGTGAAATCCCCGAAGGTGGCGGTGAACGAATTGAGTTCTCGCTGCGGGGTGCCTCCTATCAGATCGACCTTTCCGCTGCCAATATCGCCAAGCTCGACAAGGCGCTGAAACCGTACATCTCGGCAGCTACCAAGGTTCGCAAGAGCCGTGGTTCGCGGGTCAAGGCCGCTGCCAACGGAAACGGGTCGGCATCCAAGGAACAGTTGTCGGCGATTCGTGAATGGGCCCGCAAGAACGGCCATGAAATCGCCGATCGCGGACGGATCAAGACCGAGGTCGTCGAGGCTTTCGAAGCAGCTCACTAGTCGGGTCGACCCATCGCCGTCCGAGACGGCGTCGGGTCGATACCGGGGCCGTCCCGATTTTGGAGTAATCGAAACTCCGTCGAATCGATTGCCGGTGATTTCGCGCCGGCACCGACGCGGCTAGGCAGTTCCGCCGCGCGCCAACTTACTCACCGCGAAGTCGGCGGCCTGGTCGGTCAGTCCATTGGCGATGTACATGCTGTGCATGCCATTGTTGCCGCCGCCCGAGGAGCAGACCGGATCGCCGGGGATGCAGAGGTCGGTGGTCTTCGACGCGTACCGCGAGCCGACGTCGATCGGCGGCGCGTCGCTGTAGATCATCTGCATGAAACCGCTCGATGGCTTGCCGAACAATGCCACGGCTGCCACGTGGTCTGCCACCGACGGCGGCATCGGTCCGGTCAGGCCCGCCGGCAGAGCGAAGCCCTGGGGTAGGGAATCCTCGGTGATGTAGGCGGCCACCGCGGCGCCCTGGGAGTAACCACCGATGACGATCTTGGTCTTCGGGCAGTTCGCCGCGGTCTCCTTGACCTTGTTGCTGGCGTCGACGACGCCCTGGCCGGCGGCCGCGAAATCAAGGGACGCAGGGTAATTCACCGGGTATACGTCGATCGTCTTGCCGGGTGCCTTCGCCGTCAGGGAGTCGACGAAGGCCTGGCCGGTGGCGCCGACGCCGGCGGGTTCGAATGTGCCGCGGGCGAACACCACCTGCACGTCGGGGCAGGCCTGCGCGCTGGCGGGTGCCGCGGCCACGGCTGAGCCGGCCATCGTCAACAGTGCCGACGCCGCCGCCATCGACGAACGACTGAGAATGCTCTTCATCTTGACCGCCTGCTCTCGAATTCCCCCGCAGTTGCACCGTCGCCGTGGCGACCGCAGCTGATTACCCAGCCTATCTAACTATATGGCGGGCGTTGGCGCGATTCCGCCGACGGTCGAGCCCACGTCGGATTCGTGTTGCAGTGCAGCTATTCACGGTCGGCCCACGGGGTGACCAGTGACGCGGGTCAGTCGTTGGAGCCGTATTCCTCGGTGGAGGTCAGCTTCGGGTTCGTGGTGACCACCGCGCGCTGGCCCCCTTGCCGACGAGCGGTGTAGACGTTCGACGAGGCGATCGTGATCAGCTCTTCGACCAGGTCGTGCGGCGGGTGGCCGACGAGTTCGGACAACGGCGTCACCACCACGCCGATGCTCGCGGTCAGTCGGTAGGGAGCGGTACGCACGGTGTGCTGCAGTCGGTCGGTGAGCACCGCGGCGTCGGTGGTGGTGAACGAGTCGGCGACGAGGTACTCGGACTCACCGACGTGGGCCAGCAGGGCGTCGCGACGCAGGGTCGCACCGAGGCGATGCCCGATGGACACCCTGGCTTCGTTGCCACCGGCGTCACCGCTCATGGCCGTCAGCAGCGAGAAGCTGTCCAGACTGACCACCAGGATGGCCAGGAATCGATCGTCGGTCCGGTCGCGGGCGGCGATCATGGTGGCCACCCGGTCGGAGAACGCGTCGCGCGTCAGCAACCCGGTCAAGGGTTCCAGTTCGCCGTAGTGCACGTCGGGGTTGACCAGCCGAACCAGGTTGCGGCTGGAGAAGATCACGAACGCGTTGATGAAGGCGCAGAGTGCGATGCCGGACACCGTGGCCGCGGGTTCCAAGTCGCCGAGCCGAATGGCGAGTGCACCGATGGTGACGGCCCCGACGGTGCACGCGGCCGCGACCATCCGCCCGTCGTGGAACAGGGCGCTGAAGGCGGAGACGACGATGAACGCATTGGCGCCCGCCAGCCCGAGTCGGGGATCCTGCTGGATGAGACAGGCCACTGCGATGCACGCGCTGCCGAGCAGGACGCTTGATTGGCTTTGCGCACGGCTTGGCCATTTCGCCCTCGACCACAGTGACGCCATGGCCACGCAGCAGGCCAACACCGCGACCGCGAGCCCCTGGGCGAGCGGCCCGCGCGGGCCCAGATCACCAAGCATCATCACCGTCGGGATCACACCGAGCCCGACGGTGCTGAACGCGATGAACCGGCACGTCACCCGTTGACGTCCCCTGGCCGCCAGATACGACGTGATCCAGTAGTAGTGGTCCTCGGACTGAAACCGGCGCTTGACCGCGGTCAGCATGTCTGTGCCTAACGGATGGGTCTGTGTTCGAGAGCGGAGGGGCAATGTCGCCGGGGCGGCCAGCTTGCCTGCCGGAACGTTAACCGACCGGGATGGTCAAACGATAATTCGGTGAACGAGCCGGGCAGGTACCGCCGCGCACCAACGCGGCGACTGGCCTAGCGTGAAGTGGTGGATCAATCGCGCGGCGGCGGGACGGAGCGGAGTTCGATGACGGGTACGCCGAGAACCGGTGACTTCGCGGAGTTCCTCGATCCCTCGGCCTTCGAGCCGGACTTCGACGACCCCGCCAAGCTCCGGGACCACCGCAAACGTCGACTTGCCCTGGCGTACCGGGTATTTGGGGCGATGGGCTGGGGTTCGCTCGGTGACGGCCACATCTCCGCGCGCGATCCCGAGCGCCCGGACTGCTTCTGGCTGGGCCGCTACGGCGTGCCGTTCCGGTCGATGACGGTCGACGACCTGGTGTTGGTCCGTCCCGACGGCACGGTCGAAGGCGGCGGCCACATCAACGTCGCGGCCTACTACATCCATGCACCGGTCCACGAGGCCGTGCCGGAGCTGGTCTCCGCCGCGCATTGCCATACGCCCTACGGCACGCCCTTCTCGGCCGCCGTCACCAAACTTCAGCCGATCTCCCAGGAGGCGTGTGCGTTCTACGGCGACCACGAGATCTTCGATGACGAGGAGGTCAGCATCGGGTCCGTCGACGGCGGTAAGCGCATTGCCGCGGCACTCGGGACCGCGCGCGGAGTGGTGCTGCGTAACCACGGCCTGTTGACGGTCGGCACCACCGTCGATTCGGCGGTCGGGTTCTTCCTGCTGATGGAGCGGTGCGCCGAAGTTCAGGTGAAGGCGCGAGACGCTCGACCGATCGGCGCGGAGGCCGCCCGGCGCGTCCACGACGAGTTCGACGAGGCCGCCGGGTGGCAGGTCTTCCAGTGGGCGCAGCGCAGCTACGTGCCCAACCTGGCCGTCGTCGAATCGGGGGCGCCGGGGTAGCACCGTCAGCTGATGCGGGTCTCGGGGGCGACGAGGCCCACCGACTTGGCGGTGTCGATCGCGCGGTCCCAGCTGAGTTCGACGATCACCACCACGCCGAGTGCGGCGACGACGGCGATCAGGGATCCGAGCCAGTGCACCCAGGACGGCCCGATCCGCAGATCGCCCAGCAGTACCAACGACGACATGCCCGCGAGGACCAGGATGGCGGTCAGTGCGGACCGCCGACGGTCCCGGTTGCCGGCAGCGGCCGTCCGCTCACCAGCCATGGGATTGGCGAATGCGCTCATGTCCCCACGATGCTCGGCCGACATGTTGGCAGCCCAAGGCGAGGCTTTGAAGAGCATGTGAAACCCGCTCAGTCCTCCTTGCGGATCAACCGCATCAACGCCTCGCGGTCGGGCGCCAGCAGCTCGTCGATCCGCGGCTGGTTCACGTCGGCCACCACGATCTCGCCGACGTCCTGGCGGACGTTGCTGAAGATGCCGTGGGACTTCATCTTCTCGGTCTGGTAGACGTTGTCCTCGGTCGGCGTCACGTAGTAGACGGCCTCGGCCTTGAAGCGGTGCACCAGCCAGAGGTGGACCAGGGTCATGAGGCGCTTCTTGCGGAGCTTCTCGGCGAAGGTGTTCTGATCGCGCACCGTCAGGATGCTGCGGCCGTGCCGGTCCTTGATCGGATCGACGAGCACGTTGGCGAGCAACTCCTCCTCGCCATCCTCCCTGGCGCCGTAGATGCCGAGTTCGAGCACCTCGCCCCCGGCCCGCCGGGGTCGCAGCTGGACGCGCAGCTTCTCGTCGAGGTGATAGTGCTCGCCCCATAGCGCGAGCCAGTCCTCCAGCAGTTTCTTGGGCACCTCGGTCTGCACCAGGTGCTGATGCTGGGTGGAGCCCTTGCCCATCGACTTGGTCGTCGCGGTGCGACCCGACGACGCCGCCAGTGCGGCGTCGCTGCGGGGTCCGCCGACCAGCGTCTGCGGCGTGCGGTACGGCGACTCGACCAGGCGCATCTTGCGCTGCAGGCGGGCTAGCGCGAGCATCCCGTCCTGCCGAAGGGCGGTGGCGAACTCCTCGGCGGCGACGCCGTCGATCTGGTGACCGCCGTAGGTCATGAAGTTGAAGACGAAGCCCATCTTCCCGATTTCGGCAGGGAAGGCCCGCATCTCGTCGTCGCTCATGCCGGTGGTATCCCAGTTGAACGACGGCGACAGGTTGTAGGCCAGCATCTTGTCCGGGTAGACGCGATGAATTGCGTCCGCGAACTGCTTCGCGTCGGCCAGGTCGGCAGTCTTGGTCTCCATCCACAGGATGTCGGCGAACGGCGCGGCCGCCAGCGACTTGGCGATGGCGTAGGGGATGCCGCCGCGGACCTGGTAGTAACCCTCGGGGGTCTTGGCCCGCTCGCAGTCCCACGGCGCGTCGGCGCCGAGTTCCCGCGCCTTCTCCCTGGCGGCGTACAGCGACGCGCTGGTCGCGAATTCACGCCAGGCCGCGGGCGTCATCTCCAGCGGCTCGCCCTCGCGCTCGCGGAACGCCAGCAGCTCGGCCACCGCCTCGCCGTAGGTCTCCAGCCCAGCATCGGCCTGCCAGGCGTCGACGAACTGCGACTCGACGTCGTCGAACAGGTCGTCGATGGAGGAGGCCTTGCCGTCCTTCCACTGCGTGGCCGCCTCGGTCACCACGTTCGCGATGCCGTGCCGGTCCAGCCAGGCGTCGGCCGTGGCGTACTCGCCGTCGGGGATGGCGTAGAGCAGATGCCCGCGGATGTCGGTGACGCCCTGGGCGTACAGACTCCGCATCATCGCCAGGTAGCAGGACTTGTACGGCGGCACCTTGAGATTCGTCGCACCGAGCAGGAACGGCTGGTCGCGCTCATCGGCGCGGCTGTCGATCAGGTTGGCGGCCTCGGCGTCGGTGCGCGCCACGATGATGCCGGGCACGCGCATGATGTCGAGCTGGAAGCGGGCGGTGTTGAGGCGCTTGATCTGCTCGTCGGACGGCACCAGCACCTTGCCGCCCTGGTGGCCACACTTCTTGGTGCCTGGGCGCTGATCCTCGATGTGGTAACCCGGTACGCCGGCTTCGACGAAACGGCGAATCAGGTTGCGCACATGGGGATCTCCGCCATGTCCGGTGTCGGCGTCGGCGATGATGAACGGCCGGTAGTCGTAGGCCGGTGTTGCCGCACGCTGTTCGGGGGTCATCTTCAGTCGCAGGTATTGCTGGTTGCGGTCGGCGGTCAGCAGCGCACGCACCAGTCCCGCTGCCTCGTCCGGCACCTGGCTCAGCGGATAACTGGCCAGATCTGGCCCCGGGTCCTCGCTGATGGAGCCCTTTGCCGAGGTCGCCCAGCCACCGAGGTAGATGCCCTCGATGCCCATCCGCTTGATGGTGACGGCCTGCCCCGGCGAGTACGGGCCGAAGGTGGTGATGCTCTTCTGCTGGCCGAACAGCTCCCGCAACCGGGGGTGGAACGCCGCCGCCGCGTCCCGCGCCACCGGGTACTCGCATGCGATGGTGCCGCGCTGCTCGCAGACCTGACGTGCCGTGTACAGGCGCACGATTCCCTCGAAGCGTGGGCTGTCGAAGTACTGCTGGGTGGCGGCGACGTCCTTCTCGAAGGACTCGGCGAACGTGGTACCGGCCTGGACGTCCGGTTCGGTCATCGTCATCGGTGTGCGCTCCTCGTCCCGGCATCCGCTCTGATGGTCCGAGTCTATGGCGGCTGCCGCCCCGGAAGTTTCGAATCGGCATCTCCTCTCGAGGCGGGGTTACCGCATCGACGCCGGGATCCCAGCCGGGTCACCGCATCCTCACAGCCGCGTCAACGGATGGCCTGGCTAACTGGCGTGGTGACGACGACATTGGAGTTGCCGCTTCCGGCGAACGACGACACGGACGCACCCACCGCCACGTTCCGGTTCACCCGCCAGACCTGGGACCGCATCGGCTTCGGCGTCCTGCTGATCGCCACGCTGGTGACCTACCTCTGGAACATCACCATCAACGGGATGGGCAACCAGTTCTACGCGGGCGCGGCCCAGGCCGGGTCGAAGAACTGGGAGGCGCTGCTGTTCGGCTCCCTGGACAGCCAGAACTTCATCACCGTCGACAAACCCCCGGTGTCGCAGTGGGTGATGGGTTTGTCGGGGCAGATCTTCGGGTTCAGCAGCGCCAGCATGCTCATTCCCGAGGCACTGATGGCCGTGGCGACCGTGGCGCTGCTGTACGGGGCGGTCCGGCGAATCAGCGGTCCCAACGCCGCGCTGCTCGCCGGAGCGGCGCTGGCCCTGACGCCCGCCGCGGCCCTGATGTTCCGGTTCAACAACCCCGACGCCGTCATGGTGCTGCTGATGATGGCGGCCGTCTACTGCGCCGTGCGCGCGATCGAGGCGGCCAGCACCCGGTGGATCGTGCTCGCCGGAGTGGCGCTGGGGTTCGCGTTCCTGGCCAAGATGCTCGAGGGCATCATGGTCATGCCTGCGATCGGGCTGATGTACCTGGTCGCCGCGCCGACGCCGTTGCGCCGCCGACTGCTGCAACTGGTCGGCGCGCTGGCGGCCTTCGGAGTCTCCGCCGGCTGGTTCGTCGTGCTGACGCTGGTGTGGCCGGCGGGCTCGCGGCCCTACCTCGCCGGCTCGACCGACGACAACTTCATGAACCTGGTGCTCGGGTACAACGGGTTTGCGCGCGTCCTCGGCAAGAACGACCACGCCTTTGCGCTGAGTCCCGACGTCGGTGCCGCGGCGGGGACCGAGTTTCAGCTCGGCGCCGGGCATCACGGTGGCGGGTTCGGCGCCGACTCCCACGGGCTGACCCGGTTGTTCACCGGGGAATTCGGCTTCGAGATCGGCTGGCTGCTGCCCGCCGCCCTGCTGGCCTTCGTGCTGGTGCTCGTCGCGCGTGGCCGTGCACCGCGCACCGACGTGGTGCGGGCGGGCGCCATCGTGTTCGGCAGCTGGATGCTCGTCGACGGGCTGGTGCTCAGCTACATGAAGACCATGGTCCACCCGTACTACTGCCTGTCCTTCGTGCCCGCCGTCTGCGGGATGCTGGCCATCGGCGGTCACGAGATGTGGGGCCGGCGCGAATCCTGGCTCGGCCGAGGCGGTTTGATCGCGATGCTCGTCGGCACCGGGGTGTGGAGCTGGTGGCTGCTCGGCCGCAACGCCGACTGGTTCCCCGCCCTGCGCTGGGTGATCCTGGTGCTCACCGTCGGCGCGGCAGTGGGTCTGCTGGCGTCGTCGGCCAAGGCGCGCCCGCGGCTCGCCGCCGCCGCGCTGCTGGTGGGGCTGATCGGAGCCGGTTTGGGCACGGCCGCCTACTCGATCGCGACGATCGGCCAACCGCACAGCGGCGGCATGCCGCTGGTCGGGCCCGCTCAGCCGGACACCCGTCATGGTGGCTGGGATCAGGGCGTCGACAACCCCCAGCTGGACGCCCTGCTGCGCAACACCGACACCGACTGGTCGGCGGCCATCGACCGGTCGAGCCCGGCCGCATCGCTGGAGCTGTCCACCGACACCGCCGTGATGGCCATCGGCGGATTCGGTGGCAGCGACCCGACGCCGACGCTCTCCGAATTCCAGCAGGACGTGGCCAATCACCGGATCGGGTACTACATCGCCCCGGCCCAGAACAACCACCCCGGCGGATTCGGCGGCCGGTCGGTGCACGCCGACATCACCAAGTGGGTGGCGGCCAACTTCACCCCGATGAAGGTCGGTTCGGATACCGTCTACGACCTGAGCGCGCCGAGGCGGTGACCGGGGCGGTGTGACGCCGTCGTCGAATCGCTGGCCGGGCGGGGCAGTCTCAGTAGGATGCCCGCATGCCATTAGCCGCCGGGGAGACGTTCGCCGGGTACGTCATCGTCCGTCAGTTGGGCGCCGGCGCCATGGGCGAGGTGTATCTGGCCGAGCATCCGCGTTTGCCGCGGCGTGACGCGCTCAAGGTCATGGCGCTGAGCGTGTCGAACGACGCCGAGTATCGCGAGCGGTTCAACCGCGAGGCGCAGAACGCCGCCGCGCTGTGGCACCAGAACATCGTCGCCGTGCACGACCGCGGCGAGGACGAGGGCCGGCTGTGGATCGCCATGGACTACGTGGAGGGCACCGACGCAGGCCAGCTGCTACTGGAACCGGAGTACCGTCGCGGGCTGCCGGCGGCCGACGTGGTGCGGATCGTCAGGGCGATCGCCGACGCCCTCGACTACGCCCACCAGCATCAGCTGCTGCACCGAGACGTCAAGCCCGCCAACATCCTGCTGGCCGATCAAGCCTCCGGCGGGTGGCGGGCCCTGCTCGCCGACTTCGGCATCGCCCGGCGGGTCGACGATTCCAGCGGCCTCACCGAGACCAACATGGCGGTCGGCACGGTCGCCTACGCCGCACCCGAACAGCTGATGGGTCAGCCACTCGACGGTCGAGCCGACCAGTACTCGCTGGCCGCCACGGCCTTCGAGCTGCTGACCGGTTCGCACCTGTACCTGGACCGCAACCCGGCCGTGGTGATCAGCCAGCACGTCAGCGCCCCGCCGCCGCAGATCGCGGATCGCAAACCCGAGCTGTCGGGGTTGGGCCCGGTGCTGGCCAAGGCGCTGGCGAAGTCGCCGGCCGACCGGTACGAGTCGTGCACCGAATTCGCAAAGGCGTTGTCCCGCAATCTCAATGGCGACATGGTTGACTCCGAGACGGACGACACCATGCTGGCCACTCCGGTAGCGCGCTTGGGCTCGGGGAAGGCGGCCAAGAGCCGCACCTGGCGCCTGGGGCTGGTCGCCGCAATCGTGGTGGGACTGCTGCTCGTCGGCGGGGTCGTCGCGGGCATCCTCATCGCCCGGCATCAGAGTTCGACCGCGGCGCCGCCGGCACCGGCCGCGCCCTCGGTACCGGTGGTGCTGGTCGGTGCCGACTGTCAGGTGCTCGGCGCGGCGGGTGTCACCGAGACGGGGGCGAAGGCGTTCTGCGCGCGGCTACCCCCGTCGAACGACATCATGTGGTCCCTGGTCTCCGGGGTGGTGCCCGTGCCCACGGTGACGCCTGGGCCCGGCGAGCAGGTGTACCCGGCGGGCATCGAGGAGCAGGTCCGCGTCTGCGTGCAGCAGACCGGTGAGTCCCGGGTCCAGTGCCGCGAGGACATCCGGCGCGGAAACCTCTACGGCCCACCGTGATCGGCTAGTCCAGCGGGGATCGGCTAGTCCAGCGCGCCGACGACGCCTTCGGCCGCGCGGACGAGTGCTCCGGAGCGCGCCAATCCGACGGCGGCTGCGATCTCCGGTGCCAGGAAGCGATCCGGCCCCGGCCCTTCGACGCGCTCGCGCAACGCGCCGATGACGGCACCCGTGGCTGGTGACGGCGTCAGCGGTCGACGCATCTCCAATCCACGTGCGGCGGTGAGGATCTCGATCGCGAGCACGGTGGTCAGACCGTCGACGGCGCGGCGCAGCTTGCGGGCCGCCGACCATCCCATGGCGACGTGGTCCTCCTGCATGGCCGAGGACGGAATGGAGTCCGCGCTGGCCGGATTCGCCAGCCGCTTGAGCTCCGAGACGATGCCCGCCTGGGTGTACTGCGCGATCATGTGGCCGCTGTCGACGCCGGGATCCTCGGCCAGGAACGGGTTGAGGCCGTGGCTGCGGTTGACGTCGAGGAACCGGTCGGTGCGCCGCTCGCTGATGCTGGCCAGATCGGCGACGACGATGGCCAGGAAGTCGAGCACGTAGGCCACCGGCGCGCCGTGGAAGTTCCCGTTGGATTCCACGCGGCCATCGAGGGTGACGACGGGATTGTCTATGACACTGGCCAATTCGCGTTCGGCGACCGTCCTGGCGTGCGCGGCCGTGTCCCGCGCCGCACCGGCGACCTGGGGCGCGCAGCGCAATGAGTAGGCGTCCTGCACGCGCGTGCAATCCGGGGTCTGATGGCTGGCGACGATGGCGGACCCCGCCAGCAGGCGGGTCATGTTGGCCGCGGCGGCGGCCTGCCCGGGATGCGGGCGCAGCCGCTGCAGATCGGCCGCGAAGACGCGGTCGGTACCGAGCTGCCCCTCGACGCTCATCGCCGCGGCGACGTCGGACAGCCGCAGCAGCGCATCGAGGTCGGTCAGCGCGAGGACGAGCTGACCGAGCATCCCGTCGGTCCCGTTGATCAGCGCCAGGCCCTCCTTCTCGGCCAGGACGACCGGGCGAAGGCCGTGCTCGGCCAGAGCCTTCGCGGACGGCTGCAGCTCACCCGAACGCGTCCGCACGTATCCCTCGCCCATGACCGAGAGTGCCACGTGCGCCAGCGGTGCGAGGTCGCCGGAGCACCCCAGGCTGCCGTACTCGTGGACCACCGGCGTCAGCCCGGCGGACAGCAGCTCGGCGTAGGCCTGCGCGGTGTCGAGGCGGACGCCCGTGCGTCCGCTTGCCAGGGTGGACAGCCGCAGCAGCATCATCGCCCGAACCACCTCACGCTCGACCTCAGGGCCGGCGCCCGCGGCGTGCGAGCGGATCAGGCTGCGCTGCAGCTGGGTACGGCGTTCCTTGGGGATGTGTCGGGTCGCCAGGGCGCCGAACCCGGTCGAGACGCCGTAGACCGGGGCCGGGTCGTCGGCAAGGGCCTCGATGGTGGCCCGGCTGGCGTGAATGGCCGCCACCGCCTCCGCGGAGATGCTCACCGCGGCGTCATCGCGCGCCACGGCGACGAGCTCGGAGAAGTCGACCGGTCCCACGCCAACGGTCACGGTCATGTGGCGGATCCTCCTGGTGCTCTGACGAGTGGTGCTCCGAGGCAACCGTAGCCTCGCCGCCGGTCAGGCGGGCGCGATGGGCCAGCCGATCTCGGTACGCCACTGATGTTCCGTCGGGGTGTCGCGCGGTCCCACCAGGTAGGTCTCGTGGACGGGACCGGCGATGGTCAGCTCGTGCTGGTTCACCCACACCCCCAACGCGCCGTAGGTGACGTCGATGTCGGTGTGTGCGCCGCGGTGCACGGCGCAGGCCAGGTCGGTCGAGGGGATGACGAGCGGCTCCACCCGGCCCGATCGCGGGGGTTCCCGGACGGGCACGTAGACCTCCAGTCGACCACGCTCGTCGGTGAACAGTGCGTTGTCGTACAACCCGCCCGGTGGACCGGTGGCGCTCTGGCCGGCGGCCGCCAAGGCCGCGTCGACCTCGGCCATCGCATCGGCGTACCAGGACAGGATATCTTGGGCGGCAACGGTTTCGGCGATCGAGGCCGCGACGATCTCGGCGGTGGTCCGGCGGCTTACCTCGACCGTGTTGGCCGGGTCGAGCAGCCGCTTGAGCGCCGCGACGGCGGTGCGGGTGTTCCAGCTGGGTCTCGAGGCGCTGCAGGTGCTGGCCGATGAGCAGACCACGCTCGTCGGGATCACCGGTCGAGATGAGCTCGGCGATCTCGCGCACCGGCATGTCGAGGTCGCGGAACCTCCGGATGGTCTGGGCGACGGGGATCTGACCGGCGCGGTAGTAGCGGTAACCGCTGAACGGATCGATCTCGGCGGGCTCGAGCAGGCCCGACTCGTGGTAGCGCCGCAGCGTCTTCACCGACAGGTGGGTCATCCGGGAGAAGTCCCCGATGCTCAGACGCCGTGGCACCGTCTCAGTGTGCAGCCTCCCGGTGGGGGAGAGTCGCGCTACCGCTGCTCTGCTTCGGACCGCCGGTGCGCCGTCAGCAGGAGGTCGTCGTAGACCGCGCGGTCGACGAGCTGCCGGCGCGACGCCTGGGCGAAGTCGCGCACGACCCGCTCGGCGACCCGCCGAAGTTTGACGTTGTGGTGCTGTGACTGCCAGCGCAACAACTGGAACGCGGCGTCGGCGTCGATGGCGTAGACCACCATCAGCATGCCCTTGGCCTGCTCGATGGTGGCGCGGTTCTCGGTGAAGTCGGCGACCGCGGCGGTGACTTGGTCCTGCTGGGCGTCGGCCGACGGGGTGACGTCGACGAAGAAGCCTTGCGCGCCAACGACGCCTCCCGTCTCACCGACGAGGATGTCGGCGACCAGCAGCAGCTGGCGAACGACGCGGCCGGTGTCGATGATGCGGTGGCTGGTGCTGAGAGGGCGCAGGTGCCTGCGGACGCCGTGCAGCGTGGCCGTCACCGAACGCTGGTCCTGCGGGTGTGCGTGCGAGAGCACGAGTTTGGTGGTCGGCGTGACGGTGCCCGGCTCATATCCGTGCATGATCTGCACCTGTGCCGACCATTCCCACCGGTCGTCGGCGAAGAAGTACCGCAACCAGCCGACACGCCGCGCGGCATCGTCATCCCAGTCCGGGGCTTGCGGGCCGCCTCGTGGCTGCCCGTCGACGTCCAAGCTCATCCCACTCCACTGCTGATACGACCTCTGCGAGCCTCAGCCAGGCGGTGAACGCACCAGCAACTGGTGTTGCCAAGAATCTGGGGCACCCATCTTCCTACCCCCGATAGGGGCTCGTCTCAAGCCAGAATTACGTTGCTGGGATGTCGTCATGAATTGGTCACCGCAGGGCATTGGTCCGGCAGGGCGGCGTCGATGTTCCCCAGGTGGTGAGCGCGGTGACCCGGCCGCGCGACGACGTCGGCGACCCCAATCACGCCCCAATCGCGCGCCTTTGCGGGTTTGGGCTCTATCGTGTCGCTGTGCCAGAGATGGATCGTCGCAACCTTCTGTTCATGTCGGGGCTCGGCCTGCTGGCCGCTGCCATCCCCGCTCCCTTGGCGGGCGCGCTGCCGTCCGGATCGCGGACGCCAGGGCTGGCGCCCCCGCCGCAGGTGACCACGCCGCAGTACCTGTTCCACGACGAGTTCGACGGCCCTGCGGGTTCGGCACCCGATCCGGCGAAGTGGACGATCGCGACGGCGCGCGAGGTGATCAAGAACCCGGTGTTCTGGGACCGGCCCGAGAACATGGGGCAATACCGCAACGATCGCCGCAACGTCTTCCTGGATGGCAAGTCCAACTTGGTCATTCGGGCCACCAGGGAGAACGGCAAGTACTTCGGCGGCAAGCTCACCGGCAACTGGCGGGGTGGCATCGGGCTGACCTGGGAGGCCCGGGTGAAGTTCGACTGCCTGACCCTTGGCTGCTGGCCGGCGTGGTGGCTGCTGAACGACGATCCGGTGCGCGGTGGCGAAGTGGACCTGGTCGAGTGGTACGGAAATGGCAACTGGCCGTCGGGAACCACCGTGCACGCGCGACTGGACGGCACGTCCTTCGCGACCCAGCCCTTCGACGTCGACAGTGCCTGGCACGTCTGGCGGGTCACCTGGAACGACAGCGGGATGTACTTCTGGCGGGACTACGTCGATGGCATGGAGCCGTACTTCACGGTGCCGGCCAACTCGCTGGACGACTGGCCGTTCAACGACCCGGGCTACCAGCTCTCACCGATGCTCAACCTCGCGGTTGGGGGGTCCGGCGGGGGTGACCCCAGTGGGGGTACCTACCCGGCCGACATGCTGGTCGACTGGGTCCGGGTGTGGTGAGGCGCCGCATCGCGCGCCCGCGCCGACGGTGAGACGTCGAACACCGCAGGAATAAATGGGGCCCCGCCGTCCTTCAGTTAGACGAAGGACTGTTGCAAGTTGGAGAGGGGTCCCAAACATGAGGTCTAACAACAGCAGAACGCTCGCAATCGCCGCCGGTGGCGCCTTGGTGAGCCTCGGTGTCGTCGGCGCGACCATCGCGCAGGCTGCGCCCGGTTTCGTCGCCGATTCGACGATGAACATCGGCACCACCAGCACGGTTACCACCGCGCCTGCCGCACCGCCAATTCCCATGGCACAGCCCAGCATCAAGGGCCCCGCCCCGCTGCCCGTCGAGGAGCAGGGGCTGCCCGGCTGATCGGATCCATTTGCATAGGTTGACCTATGAAGATGGCAGGAGCGGTACCGATTCTGGCCTCGACGTCGATTGACGTCGGGGCCAGTTTCGCGCCGAGAGCCCGTGCCGGGGTGTCACTCTCAGCAATGTTCCGGCTGCTTCACAGCAAGGATCTGACGACCGCCGGTGTGATCCACGCCTCATTTCGGCTCCTTTCTAGTACATCTACATAAGCATCGTGATATAGATTCTTGGTGGAACCTTCCCGGCTCGAGGACGGAATTGGTCCGATCGGCGACGCGATCGAAGAGGCGATGGATCTGACCGTCCGCCACCTCACCGATCGCGCCGGACTCAGTGCGGGCGCGGCAATGCTGTTGAACCGCTTGGTGCACGAGGGTCCCGCGCGCTTGACGCAGCTGGCCTGCCTCGAGGGCACCTCTCAGCCGGCCATGACCCAGATGATTCAGCGCCTGGAACGCCAAGGCTGGGTGCAGAGGTTCAGCGACCCGCAGGACGGCAGGGCAGCCGTGGTGGCGCTCGCCGCCGAGGGCAAGGTCCGCCTCGACGAGCGCCGGGACGTGCGCCGCGGCCGGCTCGCCGATCTGCTGGACACGCTGTCGTCGGAGGACGAGTTCTCCCTCACCCTCGCGGCGCAGGTCGCCCTGCCGATCCTGCGGCGGCTCAACGACAACGCAGTCGTGCTCGCAGCGGCGGCGGCTCAGGTCGCGGCCGCCGACTGCCCCGACCAGGGGCCGGCATTCGAAGACGTACGGGGAGGAAAGTCGTGATGACACAACGAGAATCGAGGCGCGACGCCCGGCAGCCGGGACTGCCCGCGCGCATCGGCTTCGCCGCTGCCGCCGCCATGGCCGCCGCAACGGCGTTGGCTGGTCCGGCGGCGGCCGACGCCACCGACGACTTCCCGATCCCGCACCGGATGATCGTCACGACCTGTGACACCGAGCAGTACATGGCCGCCGCCCGCGACACCAGCCCGGTGTACTTCGAGCGCTACATGATCGACCGCAGCAACCGCCCCGCCGACGTCCAGCAGCAGGCCGAGGACCGCATCCACTGGTTCTTCTCCCTGGACCCCGTCGCCCGCCGGCAATACTCCGAGGACACCGCCACCAACGTCTACTACGAGAACGTGGCCACCCACTGGGGCAACTGGGCCAAGCTGTTCTTCAACAACAAGGGCGTCGTGGCCAAGGCCACCGACGTCTGCATGAACTACCCGCGCGGCGACATGTCGGTCTGGGACTGGCCCGTCACCCCCTAGGCCCCGGCGCTACGCGCGGTGGTGGCGGTGATCCCCGGCCGCCGCGCGAAACGCCCCGTGGGTGGGCTTGCGCCGATAGCGCTGATAGGCGTTGCCGCGCGCGATGCCCAGTGCGATACCGATCTGACCCCACTCGACGTCCAGGTCGCGCGCTGCGTCGACGGCATCCTGAAGCTCCTGCTGCGCGATGTCGACGAGTTCTGCGGATCGAGTGCGCTTCGCGGCGGCGACGGCCTTGCCGGCCGCCGAGACCGCCTGCAAGGCAGCCGTTTCCCAGGCCATTCGTGATAGGGCCGACGTATCCGTGGTCATCGCCGTAGCCTCCTGCCGTTCCGCAAATATTATCCCGGGTTCAATAGCTGCGTCGACTGTTTGATTTCTTAAATTGTTCCAGGTGGGAGCCGTGCCGTTGGGATGGGTCTAGATTGGCTAGCTAAGGTAGCAATCCGAAGTGTCTTCGCCCTGCTGCGGTGTCGGCGGTCGGCACGGCCCCCGGTGCTGGCGGCGACGATTTCGGATTCGGTCGAACCACGTGCTGTGATCGAAGGAGCACGGCGCCGTCTCCCATGGGTGCGGACGGAAGCGAACGGTCTCCACACCGGAAAGGGAGGTTCAGATGGCAGGCGACTTTCCCGAGGTGGTCATCACCGGATACGCGATGACCAACGCACTCGCCACCGACGCAGAGGCCACCTGGACGGCCATGCTCGACGGGCGTAGCGGGATCCGTCGCTTGTCACCGGATCTGGCCGACGAGCTGGACCTGCCGGTGAAGATCGGGGGTCAGCTCCTCGAGGACTTCGACTCCGAACTGAGCCGGGTCGAGCTGCGCCGACTGTCCTATCCGCAGAAGATGGCGCTGATCCTGAGCCGACGTGCATGGGCCCATGCTGGAACGCCGGAGGTGGACCCCACGCGGCTCGCCGTTTCGGTCGGCACCGGGTTCGGTACGGCCGAGGAGGTCATCCTCGCCTACATCGACATGCGCAAGCGCGGACTCAAGGCCGTCTCCCCGCTGGCCGTCCAGATGTTCATGCCCAACGGTCCGGCGGCGGCGATCGGACTCGACCGCGCCGCGCGGGCGGGGGTGAGCGCTCCGATGATGGCCGACGCATCAGGCGCCGGCGCCATCGCCCAGGCTTGGCAGCAGATCGTCTTCGGTGACGCAGACATCGTGATCTGCGGTGCCGTGGAGTCACCCATCGAGGGCGTGCCGATCGCGGCCTACTCCCAGATGGACGGCGTGATGTCCACGCACAACGACGATCCCGCCGGTGCCTGTCGGCCGTTCGACCGCGACCGCGACGGCATGGTCCTCGGCGAGGGCGGTGCGCTGATGATCATGGAGACGAAAGCACACGCCACGGCGCGGGGTGCGAGCATCCTGGCCAGGGTGCTGGGCGCCGCCGTCACCTCGGACGGCTTCGACGCGATGAATTCCGACCCCGACGCCGGACAGGAAGCGCATGCCCTGAACCGGGCCATCGAACGCGCGGGCCTGACCCCGGCAGACGTCGACCTGGTGAACGCGCACGCCGCGGGCACCGTCGCCGGCGACCTCGTCGAGGCGACCGCGCTGCAGAAGGTTCTCGGAGCGCACCGTCCGGCGGTGTACGCCCCGAAGGCGGCCCTGGGCAACACGTTCGGGGCGGCAGGTGCGATCGAGGCCGTGCTGACGGTGCAGGCGCTTCGCGACGGTGTCGTGCCGGCGACGCTGAACACGACTCAGCTCGACGAGCGGATCGACCTGGACGTGGTCACCGGGGAACCGCGCCGGGCCGATTACCGCGTGGCGGTGAGCAATACGTTCGCCTTCGGTGGCCACAACGTGGTGTTGGCCTTCGGCAAGTACTGAGGGCGCGTCGGACCCTAGATGCCGACGGCCCGCTCGAGCTCGGCCAGGGAGTCCTCGAGATGCATCAGCAGCCGCTGCAGGTGTGGCACGCTGCGTCGGCAGCCGACGAGCCCGAAGTCGAGATTGTCGCCGTTGTTGGTCATCGTGATGTTCAGCGCCTGACCGTCGAGGGCGATCGACAGCGGGTAGTTGCCGTCCAGCCGTGCACCGTTCCAGTACAGCGGTTCCCGCGCACCGGGCACGTTGGAGATGACGATGTTGAACGGCGGCGGCGCCGAGGACACGAACCCGGGAAGCAGCCCGAGGGCGATGCCGGAGACCAGGAACGCCGACAGGGCGAGGGCCTGGGTCCTCGGTAGCTCGGCGAAGACCTTCTTGTTGTCGCGCATCGAGGTGTTGATGGCGTCGAGGCGCTTGGCCGGGTCGGCGATGTCGGTACCCAGATTGCACAGGATCGTGCCCACCATGTTGCCGCCGGCGTCCTGTTCGCCCTCCGAGCGCAGGCTGACGGGCACCATGGCGACCAGCGGAGTCTCTGGCAGCGCGTCCTGCTCGATCAGGTAGGCGCGCAACGCGCCCGCGCACATGGCCAGTACGACGTCGTTGACGGTGACGCCGGTTGCGGACTTGACGGCGCGGAAGCGCTCCATCGGCCAGGACTGCGCGGCCGCCCGGCGCGCACCGCCGATCGGGACGTTGAACATCGTCTTGGGCGCCCGAAAGGGCAGCGTCAGTTGCTGTTCCAGCAGGGCTGCCTTGGCGATCGCCAGCGTCGACGGTGCCAGCGAGGCCAGCGACCCGACGGTCCCGGTAAGGGATTGCAGCGCCGACCGCGACGGGCCGGAATCCTTCTTCGCCTTGGGGCCGAGCGTCCACGGCACCCGCATCTCGCGGTCGTCCGGATCGGTCGTCATCGACCGGATCGTCAGGCGCTGTGCCGAGACGCCATCGAGCAGCGAGTGATGGATCTTGGTGTAGATCGCGAATCTGCCGTCGCTGAGCCCCTCGACGATGCTCGCCTCCCACAGCGGGCGGTGCCGGTCGAGCAGGGTGCCGTGTAGCCGCGACACCAGCTCGAGCAGATCGCGCACCCGGCCGGGGGCGGGCAGCGCCGATCGCCTCAGGTGGTAGTCGATGTCGAGTTCGTCGTCGAAGGCCCACGCCAGGTTGGAGACGCCACCCAGCAATCGGGCCGGATGCTTGCGGAACGTCGGCTGGAAGTCGTCGTTCTTGACGATCGTCTCGTACATGTCGCGCAGGAAGTCGATGCCGGAGCCGGCCGGCGGCTCGAACAGCTGCAGGCCAGCCACGTGCATCGGGTGCTCGCGGGATTCGCCGAGTAGGAACATCGAGTCCGTCGGCGAGATGAGCTTCATGGACGTGACGTTACCCACACCGGCGGGGATTCACGCATCACCATCGCATCAGCCCTGAGGCAACCGAACCACCTGGACGAAGAACTCGTCGATCTGGCGCACCGCGTTCATGAACTGATCGAGGTCCACCGGCTTGGTGACGTACGCGTTCGCATGCAGTTTGTAGCTGCGCAGGATGTCCTCCTCGGCCGAGGAGGTGGTGAGCACGACCACCGGGATGTGGTTCAGGTTGTCGTCGGACTTGATTTGTTCGAGCAGTTGCCGGCCGTCGTACTTCGGCAGATTCAGATCGAGCAGGATCAGGTCCGGTCGGGGGGCGTCCTTGAAGGCGCCGCGCTGGTAGAGGAAGTCCAGGCCTTCCTCGCCGTCGTGGGCTACGTGCAGATTGTTCTTGATCTTGTTGTGCTCGAAGGCTTCTCGGGTGATGAGCTCGTCACCCGGGTCGTCCTCGACGAGCAACACGTCGATGGGGCGGGCGGCGTTCCGGTCGGCTGACGTCAACGGGGGGTTCCTTCCGAAGGGGCTGAGGTCCCGGTGGCAGATGCCACGGGAACGGGTGAGGAGGCGGCCGCGAGGACGGGCAGCGTGAAGTGGAACCGGGTGCCCCCGGTGTAGGACGTGTCGATCCAGATCGTGCCACCGTGATGCTCGACGATCTTCTTGCACAGCGCCAGTCCGATCCCGGTGCCGCCGTACGCATCCCGGCCATGTAGGCGCTGGAAGATGATGAAGACCTTGTCGACGAACTCGGGTGCGATGCCGATCCCGTTGTCCGACATGGTGATCGACCACATGTCGGAATCACCCCGGCGACACTCGATGACGATTCGTGGAGCCACACCGTCGCGGCGGAACTTCATCGCGTTGCCGATCAGGTTCTGCCACAGCATCACCAGCAGCGTGGGGTCGCCGATGACCCGCGGGAGTGGCTCGGCGGGCCGGACGATCTCGGCGCCCGACTCGTCGACGGCCAGGCTCAGGTTGCCGAGCGCATCACCGAGGGCGGCGTCCAGATCCACCTCGGTCTGCGCCGAGTTCAGCCGGCCGACCCGGGAGAACGTCAGCAGGTCGTTGATGAGGACCTGCATGCGCTTGGCGCCGTCGACGGCGAAGGCGATGTACTCCACCCCGCGTTCGTCCAGCTTGTCGCCGTAACGCTTCTCGAGCAGCTGACAGAACGAGGTGACCTTGCGCAGCGGCTCCTGCAGGTCGTGGGATGCGACGTAGGCGAACTGCTCCAGTTCGGCGTTGGAGCGGCGTAGCTCGACGGCCTGCTCGTCCAGTCGCGCCTCGGCCGAGCGGGATGCCTCGAGTTCGTCGACGATGCGCTGCCGCATGTTCTCGATGTCGACCGAGATGCTGCGAATGTCCTTGGGGCCCTGCGGAACGATGCGCTCGGCGAAGTTGCCCTCGGTGATGCGCCGGCATGACGCGGCAAGCGCCTCCAGCGGCCGGGTGACCGCGACCCGCATGACGATCGCCAGCGCGATCGCCGTCACCAGCAGCACCACGACGATGGCCTCCAGCACCCCGTTGCGCCAGTGTCTGATGTCATCGAGGCTGGCGATGCCCGCGGCCCGTGCCGCGCGCAGATGATCGTTCTGGGTGTCGAAGAGCGCCCGGATGCGGTCGAATTCGACTTTGCCGCGCTCCATCGCGGACTGATCAACCGGCGTGGCGACGCCCGGCGTGATGCCGGCGACCAGGGGTTCGGCGAAGTTCTTCCGCCAGGCCTCGGACGCCTGCTCGATCGCGTCGAGGTCGCCGATCAGCTCCGTGCGGCCGCCGGCCCGCGCGCGCAGGTCCGCCGCGGCCGACGCCTCGGCGCGCTGCCCCTCGTAATAGGGCTCGAGGAACTGACGGTCGGCGGCGATCGCGTAACCGCGGATCGCGGTCTCCTGATCCCGCAGCGCGGCCTGCAGCTGATAGGCCGCCGACCGGGACGGCTGCAGTTCGTCGATCAGCTCGCGGGATACGTGGTCGGTGCGCTGGAGCAGCAGGGTGCCCGCGATCCCACCGCCGAGGACGAGCACGCCCATGATGGACAGCACCAGCGTCTGCCAGCCCTGGACCGTCAACGGCGAAGTGCGGCGGGGAGTCGGCGTCACTCGCCGGTCCGTTCCACCCGGACCACCGCGACGTCGTCGGACAGGCCGCCGCGGGATGCTGCCCGCTGGTCGGCTGCCTCGATCAGGGCGTCGACGAAGGCCTCTCCGGACAGATCGGCCCGCGAGCGGGCGAGCTCCAGCAAGCCGTCCTCGCCGAGGCGCTCGTTACCCACCCCGGAGTGCCCCTCGAACAGGCCGTCGGTCAACAGCAGCAAGCCCTCACCCCTCGGAAGTTCCAGTTCGGTCAGTGGCCAGTTCGTGCCGCCAAGGCCCAGCGCCGGGCCCGCGGGCGGTTCCAGCCACTCGACGGTGTTACCACCGTGGCGGAGCATGCCCGGGTGACCGGCCCGGACTGCGGTGAAGCCGGCGCTGTCGGGCGCGATGGCGATGCTCAGGACCGTGGCGAAGATTCCGCTACCGGGGCTCTCGGCGCGCAGGATGCGCTCCATCTGGCGCATGCGCTCGTTGCCGCGCAGGCCGGCGAAGGTCAGGGCCCGCCAGCCGATCCGCAGCGCGACGCCAAGCGCCGCCTCGTCCGGACCGTGGCCCGACACGTCGCCCACCATGACGTGCACGGTTCGGTCCTGGGTCTGGACGAAGTCGTAGAAGTCGCCGCCGAGCAGGGCGTTCTTGCGGCTCGGGCGGTACTTGGCGACGATGTCGACGCCGGGATCGTCGAGCAGCAGCGGCGATGGCAGCAGGCCGCGTTCCAGCCGCGCGTTCTCCTGGGCCCGCAACTCGCTGGCCCGCAGGTTCGTCGCGGTGAGCTCGGCACGTTTGCGCTCGATGGCGTACAGCAGCGTGCGGCGCAGCACCTCGGCTTCGACCCGGCCCTTGACCAGGTAGTCCTGCGCGCCGGACGCCAGGGCGGACACACCGAAGTGCTCGTCGTGCAGCCCGGTGAGCACCACGATGGGGATGTTCGGATCGAACTGCGAGATTCGGCCGAGGGCGGCGATCCCGTTCGCGTCGGGCAGGTTCAGGTCCAGCAAGACGCAGTCGGGCCGCAGCTGGGTCAGCTGGGCCTCCGCGTCGGCCATCGACGGCGCCCACACCATGCGGATCTCGATGTCGGCATCGGCGACCAGCTCCTCGACGAGCAGGGCGTCCCCGCGGTCGTCCTCCACCAGCAGCAGCGCCAGCGGCCGGGTCTGCGCGCCGACGCCGACCCCCGGGGTCGGATCGGTCCCGCACAGAGAGGCCACCGGCAACCACATCCTTCATACGTCAAATCGAGGCGCTGCCCCGGCTTGACAGTCCTCCGACAGTACCGGTGTCCTCGCGGTAGCGCGGGTAGTGCGTCGCGCTGGGCGCGGGGGAGTCCTAGGCGCGTAGGGCGGCGACGGCGTCGTCGATCGACGAGTAGAGCGCCAAGAACTCGTCGAGCTTGGTCAATTGGATGGGGCGCGCGGTCACCGGCCCGGTCGCGACAACCGCGAACTTGCCGGCTCCGCCCACCCGCTCGTGGGTCTCGGCGAGGATTCGCAAACCGACCGAGGCCAGGAACGACACCGCCGTCAGGTCGATGACCAATGCGTTCGGGTTCTCGTCGATCAGCTCGGTGACAAGTTCCTCCAGTGGCGGTGAAGTGGCCAGATCGACCACTCCGTCCACCAACAGCACCGTGATTCCCTCCCGACGCTCGACCGACGTCGAGATCGCATCGGCTGCTGACAACGGTCATCCCTCCCTAAGGACCCGGGTCGCCGCCGTGGCGACGAGACACGGCAAGCCTAGTGCCCACCGTCGTCGTGCCGGCTACCGGCGAGTAGGCGGCTGCCGAGTCACCCCTCAGGCTAATGTCAAGATCGGTGATTCACCCAAACCCCCACTTGGACGGCCCGAACCCGGACCGCGACCATTCCGCTGCACCGAATGCGGTTGCCGATTGCGTTCTCGGGGAACACACGCCCGTGATCGACGATGCGCTGGGCTCGATGCGGCACCGAGGGGTCGGCGCTCGATGACAGGTGGCGCGTCCTTCGCCGACGAATATGGCGCGGCGTTGCGCCGCTATCTCGACGATGGTGACGAGGCGGACTCGTCGGCCAGTGACGAGCTGGCACGCCGGGCTCTGACCGAGCGGCTGGGCGTTCCGGCGATCGTCGACACCCACTTGCGGGTCACCGATTCGCCCACCGCCGATTCCGACCGGGAGGCCACTCGGCGGTTCCTGCTGCAGACGCTGGCCACCTTCGACGCGCTCTCGCGGCAACCCTCCACCGGTTACGAGGCCCAGCGCGCCAGGGCCGACCACTTCCAGGGCCGCGACGCCTTCCGCGCCGCGCTGGTCAACGCGCTTCAGGAGGGCTTCTTCGTCGTCGATCGGGCGGGCACGATCATCGAGGTCAACGACGCGTTCGCGGCCATCACCGGTTACGGGTCCGAGGGGCTGCCCTACGAATGGCCGTACCCCTGGCTGGTCGACCGCGCGGAGGCGAGTCAGCGGCTGTCGAAGCTCGTCGAGACGAGCAGTCTGCAGGCCGAAACGCCGATCCGGCACCGCGACGGCCGAATCACGTGGGCCGCGGTGAGCATCAACTCCGTCATCGCCGGCGGCGACGAGCACGGGGCGTACGTCGGGACCATCCGTGACGTCACCGCCGCCCGGGCCTCGGCGGTCAGGGAGAACGCCGTGGTCCGCCTGGCCACCGCGGTCGGCATCGCCACCAGCGTCGCGGAGGTGCTCGACATCCTGCTCGACGAGCTGCGCGGCACCATCGACCTGCAGCGCGTGGTCGCGGTGATTTGGGACGGTTCGGGCTCCGAGTGCGTGGTGCAGGCGGCCGGTGACGACGCGGCGACGACCTGGCTCGACCTCGACCCCTTCCTGCGGGACCGCTTCGAGGAGGCGCGGGCTTGGCCGCCGCTGTCGGTGCGCGCCATCGGGACCGCGGGCCCTGCCGGTCCGTGGCTCGGGTTGATGGCGGTGCTGTCCGGCGCTGGCGCGATCGGATTGTGGCTCGAACACGGCACGCCACGCGTCGTCGGGGAGGACGACCGCCTGCTCGTCACCGCCCTCGTCGGGCACCTGAGTCTGGCGGTGCAGCATGTCCGACAGTTCGAGACCGCGCGGGAGGCGTCCCTGACCCTGCAGCGGACGATGATGCCGACGACCAAGCCGCCCGTCGGTTTCGCGGTGCGCTACGAACCCGCGGTGTCACCGTTGGAGATCGGCGGCGACTGGTACGACGTGCTGGCCGTCGGCGACCATCAGATCGGGATCATCGTCGGCGACTGCGTCGGCAGCGGGTTGGCCGCGGCGGCGGTGATGGGCCAGCTGCGCAGTTCGGCCCGGGTGTTGCTGATCAACGGCACGACCCCGGGCCGGCTGCTCGACGAACTCGACTCGGCGGCAGCGCTGATCTCCGGTGCCTTCTGCACCACCGTGTTCGTCGGGACCATCGACACCGATACCGGTGAGATGACCTACAGCAGCGCGGGTCACGTCCCGGCGCTGCTGTGGGCTCCCGGCGCGGCCACCGAGACGCTGACCGGCGCCACCTCGGTCCCGCTGGCGGTGCCCAAGACCGGCCCACGGCCGCAGGCATCGACGTTCCTCGCGCCGGGCGCCAGCCTGCTGCTCTACACCGACGGCCTCGTCGAACGCCGAGACGAGTTGATCGACGACGGCATCGAGCGGGCCGGGGAGGTCCTTGCCGAGATGGCCGAGTCGGCGGCCGGGGACGTCGCCGACGCGGTGCTGAGCGCCCTGGCGCCGCGCGACGGTTTCGACGACGACGTCGCGCTGGTGGTGTACCGGCGGCCGCCGGAGCCGCTCGAGATCGACGTCGTGGCGACCCCTGCCCAGCTCAGTGACATCCGGGGTCAGCTCACCGGCTGGCTGCGCGCCACCGGCATCCCCGACGAACTCGCCGGTGACATCGTCCTCGTCGTCAACGAGGCGTGCACCAACAGCATCGAGCACGCCTACCGCGACCGGCCGCCGGGGCGCGTCGTGGTGTGCGCGGAGGCCAAGGGACGCGGAATCTCGATCCGCATCACCGACTTCGGGTCGTGGAAGCTGCCCGACGCCAACCCTCGGCTGCGAGGTCGGGGCGTGCCGTTGATGCGGGCGGTCAGCGGGCACGTCACGCTGAACGGCACGGCCACCGGAACCTCCGTGATCATGACGTTCGAACTGGCCTAACCCGGGACGCCGAGCGCCAGCACCGCAGCGTCGTCCTCGACGCCGGGGCCGAGCTCGCCGATGAGGTCGCGCATCGCCAGCACCACGTCGGCCGCGGAGCTCGGCGCCCGCGAGGTGGCGAACTCCAGCAGCGCGCCCTCGTCGTCGAATCGTCGGGTGCCCTCCCCGGTCCGCGCCTCGGTGAAGCCGTCGGTGTAGAGCACCAGGGTGTCACCGGCCGCCAGCGCGCACTGCGCCGACGAGAACTTCGGGGTGCTGAACAACCCCACCGCCTGGCCGCCCGCGGTCGCCACGTAGTCCGCGGTCCCGTCGGCCCGCAGCAGCAGGGGCGGAGGGTGGCCACCGCTGGCGATCTCGACGTCGAAACGGTCACCGCGACGCACGATCACGCCGAACAGCACGGTGCAGAACCAGCTGCGCTTGGCGTAGGCGTCCTGCTTGAGGACGCGGTCCAGGGTCTGCAGAACGGCTGCTGGGTCCTCGACGCCGACGGCGGCCGCGCGCAGCGTGTACCGGGTCAGCGAGGTCAACGAGGCTGCGGCGACGCCCTTTCCGCATACGTCGCCCAGGAAGAATCCGTAGGCATCGCGGCTCAGCGGGAACAGGTCGTAGAAGTCGCCGCCGACGTCGCCGGCCGACGGGTTGTGATAGTGCGCTGCCGCCTCCAGTCCCGGGGGCGGCGCCAGGGATGGTGGTAGGAGCGAATACTGCAGTGTCCGAGCCATACTCACCGCGCGGGCGCGCTCGTCTTCGGCCCGCCGGCGTTCGGCCAGCAGTTCGCGCTCGTAGGATCTGCGGTCGGAGGCGTCGTTGGCGATGACGCGGATCAGTTCCGGATGTCCGTCGTTCCCGGTCTTCACGTTCGCCGTCAGCAGGACCGGAATGCGTCGGCCTTCGGGTGCAGCGAGGTCGACCGCGATTCCGCCGAGGCTGCCCGAAGCCAGAAGCATTGGGGCGAAGTGTGTTTCGTAGTGGATCCGGCCGCCGACGGTGAGCAGTTCGACGAACGGCGTGCCGGTGAGCGCACCCCGTTCGGCGCCGAGCCAGGCCTCCATCGTGGCGTTCGCCGCGCAGATCACCCCGGTGGGGGTGGTGAGGACGTATCCGCACGGCGCGTGATCGAACGCGTCTCCGAGCGACGGCGAGCTCACGGATGGGCCGCGAACTCGGCGATCGCCGCCGCCGTTGGATCCGGTGCGCTCAGCTGGGGGCAGTGTCCCGTCGCGTCGATCGTGACTAGCCGACTCCCCGGGATGTGGCCGGCGGTGTAGGCCCCGACGGCCTTGGGCGCCAACGTGTCATGCGAGCACTCGACGATCAGCGTGGGTACCGAAACCCTTGGCAGGTCGTCGCGATTGTCGGATAGGAACGTGGTGCGGGCGAACACCCGAGCCTTGGCCGGATCGTTGCGGCAGAACGCGTCGGTGAGTTCGGCTTCGAGCTCCGGCCGGTCCGGGGTGCCCATCACCGTTGGCCCCATCGTCCGCGACCACCCGAGGTAGTTGCTCTCCATCGATTCCAGGAGGTCGTCGATGTCGGCGCGGGAGAACCCGCCGGTGTACCCGTCGTGGTCGAGGTAACACGGCGAGGGTGTCAGCAGGATCAGTTTGGCGAAGCGGCGCGGATCGTCCGCCACGGCCAACACCCCCATCATGGCGGCCACCGAGTGCCCGACGAACACGACCTCGGTCAGGTCGAGTGCGGCCATCACCTGACCGATGTCGTCGGCGTAACCCTGCAGCGACGAGTACCGCTGGGCGTCCCATGCCGCGGGATCCGAGGCGCCGGAGCCAACGTGGTCGAACAGCACCAGACGAAAGTCGTCCTGCAACCGCGACACGATCAGGCGCCACAGGTTCTGGTCGCAGCCGAACCCGTGCGCGAGCATCAACGTGGGCCCAGTCGGTCGACCGCGCACCCTCACGTTGTTCCTCGCGATCACGTCCACGCGAGTCATCCTGCCACCATGTTCAAGGGCCGATCCCGGCGATGTTCAAGGCCCGATCCCAGCGATGTTCGACGCCCGATCCCAGCGACGTTCGACGCCCGATCCCGGCGTGGCCGACGACGGTCTCGGCGTGCTTTCGTCGGGTCGAACGTGGGTATTGACCTCCCATGGCGAAGAGTGAATTCCACAAGGGTGACCGGGTCGAATGGGACAGCCACGGCGGCAAGGCCGTTGGCCACGTCGACGAGAAGATCACCGAGGACACCAAGGCTGCCGGTCGCACCGTGCGGGCCTCCGACGACGACCCGCAGTACCGGGTGCGCAGTGACAAGAGCGGTGGCGACGCGGTGCACCGGCCGGACGCATTGCGCAAACACCGGGACTGAGGTCGACGCGGCGCCTGCGCAACGGGGCCGGGTCGTCGTGCAGCAGGTGGCCCGGCTGCTGACTCAGCGCGTGGACGCGGACTGAGAACTCAGCTGTCCGATCGGCCCCTCGCGGAGGTGGTCGAGCAGATCCTGCGGGTTGGCGTAGACGGCGAGCGCGCCCTCGGCCTCGAGTGCCCTGCGGTCGATCCCGCCGCTCTCGACGCCGACGCACGCCACCCCCGCGCGCTTCGCGGCGCGGACGTCCCAGACCGAGTCTCCGACGAAGATCGCCCGATCGGCGGTGACGCCGGCCCGCTCCAGGGCGACCTCGACGATGCCGGGCTCGGGCTTGGCGGTGTCCACGTCACCGGAGGACGTGACCGCCGAGACGATGTCGTCGCGCTGCAACACCTTGCGCAGCACCTCCAGTTCGTCCTCGGGTGCCGATGTCGCAAGCACGGCCTGCAGCCCCATGTCCGCGACCGCGTCGAGCAGGCGCAGCGCACCGGGCAGTGGCTTCAGCAGCGAGGTGAGATCGAAGTAGAACCGGGAGTTGAGCTCCTTCAGCTCGTCCGCGACGTCGTCGGAGGCGTCCGGCGCCAGTTCCTCGACCAACGTCGATCCGTCCATGCCGATGCGCTGGTGGATGCGCCACGACTCCACGTCGAAACCCGCCTTGCTGAACGCGCGCTGCCAGGCGTGCACGTGGAGATAGTTGGAGTCGATCAGGGTGCCGTCGATGTCGAACAGCACAGCGGGTGCAGTCATCTCCGCCGCATTCCCGGGTCGGCGCCCGACTAACCGGCCGCGCAGTCAGAACGTGCCGTACAGCACCAGCGCTGCGACGATGATGAGCGCCCACGCGATGATCGGCACCACGATTCCGTACCGCCGCCGCGCCGTGAGGAACGACAGTGCGATGCACACCACCGCGACGACGGGCACCCCGTACTCGATGAGCCCGAAGACCGACTCGCTGGGGCCGACCCCGCCGCAGTCGCCCGCCGTGCAGCCTGCGGTACCAAGCACCTGCAGGTAGGCGTAGACCACGACGGCCAACGCACCCACTGCACTAAGGATGGCCAACATCCAGTTCAGTGCCGTGCGCCCGCCGTGGCTGGCGCGGTCGACGTCGGCGCGCTCGGTAGATGCCGTGTTCACGAGCATCCCCTCTCGTCGAGCCTGCATCCTCAGCGCGGTGATACCCGGGCTCGTCGACGCGAAAACGGCGCCCGCCCCAATTCGGGCGCGACGTTTGACGTCGCGCCCGCCCGGAGAATGCAGCCCTCGCGCGCACACCACGCGTTCACACCACCCGTTACACCTCCATGGGGAAGGCAACCGTGACCACCGAGACCCTGCACGGCAAGCGCATCGCAATCCTGGCCACCGACGGCGTCGAACGCCGAGAACTCGAGGAGCCGCGAGCCGCGGTGACCGAGGCCGGTGGTGACACCCGGTTGCTGTCCCTGGACACCGGCTCCATCGATGCGCGCAACCACGACCTGGAACCAGCGGGCGAATTCGACGTCGACGCCGTCGTCTCCGATGCCGACGTCGCAGATTACGACGCGCTGCTGATCCCGGGCGGAACGGTGAACGCCGACAAGCTGCGGCTCGACTCCGCCGCGGTCGCCTTCGTGCGCGACTTCGTCACCTCCGGGCGTCCCGTCGCCGTCATCTGTCACGCGCCATGGACGCTCATCGAGGCGGGCGTCGTCGAGGGCCGGACGCTGACGTCGTACCCGAGCCTGCGCACCGATCTGCGCAATGCCGGCGCCGACGCGGTCGACGAGGAGGTGGTGATCGACGGCAACCTGATCTCCAGCCGCTCACCGGAGGACCTCGAGGCGTTCTGCGCCGCCGTCGTCGCGGAGTTCGCGAAACCGCGCTAGATCGTGACGTTTCGCTGACGAAGCGGCGGGGCACACCGCTGTCGACCACCGTGGTCTCAGCAACCCCTCAGGAGGAATCGACCTTGAAGCGCATGACGGTGATGACCAGCGTTGCGGCGGCGAGTTTGGCGTTCGGTGCCCTCGTCACCGGTTGCGGTGCCAAGGTCGAGGGCGGCGACACGTCCTGCAAGGACTACATGGCCGCCAACGATTCCGACCAGCAGACCGCCGTGTCGAAGATGCTCAAGGACGAGAAGGGCACCGACGCCGCGCAGCTCGAGATCACCGGCACCAAGCTCTCGGTCCAGACCTTCTGTCAGACCGCGGGCAAGGAAGACAGCAAGATCAAGGAGGCGCCGCACCTCTAGCCACGGGGCGCGTGACGCATGGGACGGTGGCGCCCCGGCCAGTGACGAGTTAGGCGAACCGCGATGACGTTCGACCGGGTGGTGGTGGTGGTCCCGGCCCACGACGAGGCCGAGAAGCTGCCGGCGTGTCTGAAGGCGATTCTGACCGCGGCCGCGTGTGTTTCGCAGCCGGTCTCGGTCGTCGTGGTGCTGGACGCCTGCACCGACGACAGTGCGGAGCTGGCGGGCCGGTTCGGCGCCGACGTGGACTTCGTCGAGGTCGACGCCAAGAACGTCGGCGCCACCCGCGCAGCCGGATTTCGGCATGCCAGGGAGGCGGTTGCCGCCAGCGGCTACGACGAGTCCCGAACCTGGTACGCCACCACCGATGCCGACAGCAAGGTCGACGCCGACTGGCTGTCGCGGCAGCTCGAGGCCGACGCCGACATGGTGCTCGGCGTGGTCCGGGTGACGAACTGGCGGCACTTCTCGGCAGCCTCCGTGCGGCGCTATCTGGCCGCCTACCGCGCCAAGTCGAACGGCCGTGACGGGCACGGCCACGTGCACGGGGCGAACATGGGCTTCCGGGCCGACGCCTACTGGGCGACCGGCGGATTCGCCGCCATGGCCTCCCACGAGGACGTCGACCTGGTGCGGCGCTTCGAGGCCGACGACCGGCGCATCCACCGCGACACCGCTCTGTCGGTCGAGACCTCAGCCCGGCGCGAAGGGCGCGCCCCACGCGGCTTCGCGAACTATCTCAAGTCGGTGTCGCGGCGTGGAGACGTGGCGTGACGGCGGCTCTGGTGCGGCGGTGGCTGGCTGCGGGCGAGCTCGACCTACCCGCGCCGGGCTCCGGCCGGACCGCGTCCCGATGGTGGAAACTGGCGGCGCTGACCGAGAACGACGTCGTCGCCGGGCGGTTGGCGGAGGCCCACGCCGATGCCCTGGCGATCCTCGCCGAGCTCGGCGGCCCGACGCCCGCCGCTGGGCAGCTCTGGGGGGTGTGGGCCGCCGAGGCGCCCCAGTCGATCGTCACCGTCCGCGAACGCGACGATGGGCAGGCCGTCCTCGACGGCACGAAGGCCTGGTGCTCGGGTGCGGACATCTGCACGCACGCGCTGGTCACGGCCCGTCGTGACGACAACGTGCGTGGCCTGTACGCCGTCGACCTCGGGCAGGGCGGGGTGATGCCGCTGCCGGACACGTGGCGCAACGCCGGCATGCACCGGTCCGACACCCGCTCGGTGCAGTTCAGCGACGCGGTGGGCATACCGGTCGGCCGGCCCGGCGACTACCTGTCGCGGCCCGGATTCTGGCACGGCGCGATCGGCGTGGCGGCGTGCTGGCTCGGGGGCGCCCGCGGTGTGGCCGCGCCGCTGTACCGCAAGGTGGCCGAGGATCACGACGTCGCAGTTGCCGACGTGCACGTGCGGGCGCATCTCGGGGCGGTCGACGCGGCGCTGGCGGCGGCGGAGGCGATGCTGGTCTCGGCCGCCTGCTACGTCGACGCCGAACCCCGCGGTGACCGGGCCGAGCTCATCGCGCGGCGGGTGCGCGCCGTGGTGGAGCACGCCGTCGACGAGGCGATCACCCGCACCGGCCGAGCCCTTGGCCCGGCCCCCCTGGTCACCGATGCCCGCCACGCCCAGCGAGTCGCCGACCTCACCATCTACGTGCGTCAAAGCCACGCCGAGCGTGATCTCGCCGCCCTCGGCCGGCTGGCGGCCCGGTGAGCGAGCCAAGCGGCAACGGCGCCAGGTTCGCGGCCCGGCCGATCGCCGAGGGCGGCACCTCGACGGCGCAGTGGCGCGAGTGGGGCCGCCGTTTTCCCGTCCTCGACCTCGCCGACTGCAGGGCGCTGGTGCTGGTGGCGCCGCACCCCGACGACGAGACGCTTGGCTTCGGAGCCACGGCGTCCCTGCTGCACACCCGGGGGGTCGACGTGACCGTGGTGTGCGTGACCGACGGCGGAGGGTCGGTGCCCGGGCTGTCGCAACTGGAGCGGAGGTGGCTGGAGGACGACCGCCGCGTCGAGCTCGAGAAGGCGACGGCCATCCTCGGCCTCGGCGAGGCGATCCGGCTGGAGCTGCCCGACGGCGAGGTGGCCGAGCATCAGGCCGAGCTCACCGACCGCCTCGTCGAGATCGTCGGCGCAGGACCAAGGGGCACCTGGTGCGCGGCGACGTGGCGCGGGGACGGGCACCCCGACCACGAGGCCGTCGGACGCAGCGCCGCGGCCGCCGCCGAGCGCACCGGCGCCTCGCTGCTGGAGTACCCGGTGTGGATGTGGCACTGGGCGCGGCCCGACGACGCGGCCGTGCCGTGGCACCGCATGGAGATGGCCCCTTACGACGCCGCGGCGATGGCCCGCAAGCGCCGGGCCACCGCGGTCTTCGAGACTCAGTCCAAGCCCTACGAACCGGGCTTGGACGCCGTGTTGCCGCCGTTCGTGCTGCAGCGCCTGTTCGCGGTGGGGGAGGCGGTGATCCGATGATGCGGTTACCCGATCGGTACTTCGAGGACATGTACGCGGCGGCTCCGGACCCGTGGCAGCTGGCCGACCGCTGGTACGAGGCGCGCAAGTACGCCATCACCATGGCGATGCTGCCCGACCGGCGCTACCGGCACGCCTTCGAACCGGGCTGCTCGGTGGGGGTGTTGACCGCCCGACTGGTGGAGCGCTGCGATCACGTCACCGCGTGTGACGTCGCGCAGGCGGCGCTCGACGCGACCCGCCAGCGGCTCGGCGCGCGGGACGACCTGACCTTGGCGGTGGCCTCGCTGGACGCGGACTGGCCGCGCGCCGCGTTCGACCTGGTCGTGCTCTCGGAGGTGGCGTACTACCTGTCGGAGGAGTCGCTGCGCGGCGTGCTCGACCGCGAGTGCGCCCGCCTGGAGCGGGGTGCGACGGTGATCGCGGCGCACTGGCGCCACCGCGTCGCGGACTATCCGTTGTCGGGGGACGAGGCGAACGCGGTCATCGCCGCGACCGCGGAGCTGAGCGCGCTGGCGCGCTACCGTGACGACGACGTCGTGATCGAGGTGTTCTGCAAGGGACCGGCCGAGTCGGTGGCCGTGCGGGCCGGCCTTCCCGGGGCGACGACCTAGCGGTTCGACACCAGTCGCAGGTGGCTGCGCGGGGGCCGGGTGACGGCTCTCAACGCTGCCTCGAGGGTGTCCGCCACCGGCAGCCCGCCGTCGGGATCGCAGATGTGCAGCACCCTGTCGACCTCGGGGCCGGCGACCAGCGTCCAGTTCACCGCGAACCGGGAACACATGACGTTGATCCGGTGCAGGATCGAAAATCCTTGGGTGCCAAAGAATTCCAGGGCGCTCAGATCGACGACGAGGCGGCTGACGGAGTCGAGCTCGGCCTCGACGTGACGGCTGAGGGTCAGCGCGTTGGCCGCGTCGATCTCACCGTTGGCCGTGACGACCGGGATCGACCGGGCCAGTGCGGTGCTGTACCGGACGCGCGCTCGGAGTTGTGGCGGAACGTCGGGTGGTGCGCCGGGGGCTAGGGACATGATGGGCTCCAGGGGACGTGATGCTGACACTTACGTCAGAGAGTGGGCCCTGTTGCCTAAAGCCGCCGCTCGCAATGCGTGCCGGGTGTCGATGACGTCGTTCTCGGCTGTATTTCAACCTTGAGTCGAGAGTAGCCCCATTGCGCCAGTCGAACAATGACGTTCTTGGCCGTTCGCGTTCTGCGTCGGCCCACTTCATCGCCGTTTTGCCGGCCGGGTCGCCGGGCATCCCGTCAACACCTGGACGACGGGAGGCGGTGACGATGGACGTCGACCATCCCGAGCGGAACCAGGAGTGGGATCGTGTCGCCCGGTCGGAGACCTCGACCGAGCGACTCGACCGCAACTGGTCGAGCCTGTTGCAGGAGTTGCGCGTCGTGCAGACAGGCGTCCAGCTGCTGACCGGTTTTCTGTTGACACTGCCGTTCCAGCAGCGGTTCGACGCGCTGGACCGGGACATGAAGGCGGTGTTCCTGATCACCGTGTCGTGCGCGGTGTCGGCGTCGCTGCTGCTGATCGCCCCGGTCGGGATCCACCGCATGCTGTTCCGCCAGCGGAGGTTGCCCACCCTCGTCTCGGCCGCCCACCGGCTCGCCTACGCGGGTCTCTTGCTGCTGGGGTTGGCGCTGGTAGGGGTGACGGTGATCGTGTTCGACGCGGTGTCCGGTCCAACCGCCGCCGTGGTGGCCGGGGTCGTGGCCCTGGCGGGCTTCACGGCGTGCTGGGTGGCCGTCCCGATGTGGTTGCGGGTTTTCCGGCGCTGAGCCTCGGGTACTCGCTCGCCAGTCGAACGGGAAGTGATCACCGAACATGGCCCACAAGCATCTGGCCCGGAAGCGGAAGTCCTCGAGGGCGAACGTCGTCGCCGCCTCGCTGTCGCTGGCGGTGGTGCTCGCCGCAGTGGTTGCCGCCACCGTCGTGCACGTCATCGAAGGTCAACCCAGTCCGGCGCGGCAGGCCGCGGCCACGGCGCCCACCCTGCAGCAGCCCGTCAGCCAAGAGGGCTGGATCGTCGCGGTGACGCCCACCTCGGTGACGGCGCGCAGCGTCGACGGGTTCGCCAGGACATACGTCATCAATTCCGACACCAACGCGATCACCACCAGCGGCAGCTTCGTCGGAGGTGCGGGAACGACGTTCGAGGTGAACGACGAGGTGTCGATCGTCGGCGTCGTCCGCGATGGCACCGCCGTGGCCACGGCGGTGGCCGAGAAGCGGGTCAGCAACCTCGACGGCCCGCCCATGGACCCACTCTGATAGTCGTCGTTGCGACGGCCGCGTGACGTAACCTCGTTCCCATGGCGGGATCCAGCACCGTCAGCGCCGACGAGCTGGCGGACTTGGAGTTCTTCGCCGGCTGCCCGGTCGAGACCCTCGAGCCGCTGGCGGCCCTGCTCCGCCCGCTGAGTGCGCCGCCCGGACAGGTGCTGATGCGCCAAGGGGAGCACGCGGACTCGTTCCTGCTCATCGGCTCGGGCCGGGCGAGCATCGTGCACGTCGGTGAGGGCGGGGAGACGTTCCACGTCGACGCGACCCCTGGCCTGATCGTCGGCGAGATCGCGCTGCTGCGCGATGCGCCACGCTCCGCGACCGTCGCGGTCACCGAAGCCCTCGACGGATGGGTCGGTGGCCGAGAGGCCATCGCGGCCATGCTCGACGTGCCGGCGATGATGCAGAAGCTGGTCCGCACCGCCCGCCAGCGTCTGGCCACCTACGTCACGCCCATCCCCGTCACCCTGCGCGACGGCACGGAGCTGTACCTACGGCCCGCCCTGCCCGGTGACGACGAACGCGCGGCGCACGGTCCGGTGCAGTTCTCCAGCGAGACCCTCTACCGGCGCTTCCAAACCACCCGGACGCCGACGCCGTCACTGATGGCCTACCTGTTCGAGGTGGACTACGTCGATCACTACGTCTGGGTGCTCACCGACGGAAGGGCGATCGAGGCACCGATCGTCGCCGACGGCCGGTATGTCCGCGAGAACGATCCGAGTGTCGCCGAGGTCGCGTTCATCGTGGGCGACGACTATCAGGGCCGCGGGATCGGCAGCTTCCTGATGGAGGCGCTCGCCGTCGCCGCGCGGGGAGAGGGCATCCGGCGATTCACCGCCAGGGTGCTGGCGGACAATCTTCCGATGCGAACCATCCTCGACCACTACGGCGCCAAATGGCACCGCGACGACCTTGGCGTCGTCACCACCAGCTTCGACGTCCCGGTGATGCGTGACCTCTCCCTGCCCCCCGAGCTCTACCGGGAGATCCGTTCGGTGGCGCGCCAAGTGATTCGCGCGGTGGGCTGACCCGTGCGACCACCTCTGAACAAGGACACCAAGTTGTGCATCTCGCTGGCCGCCCGGCCCAGCAACATAGGCACCCGCTTCCACAACTACCTGTACGACCAACTCGGGCTCGACTTCATCTACAAGGCGTTCACCACGACCGACATCACCGCCGCGATCGGCGGGGTGCGCGCCCTTGGCATCCGCGGCTGCTCGGTCTCGATGCCGTTCAAGGAGGACGTCATCGCGCTGGTCGACGAGGTGGAGGCCTCGGCGCGGGCCATTCACTCGGTCAACACCATCGTCAACGACGACGGACGTCTGACGGCGTCCAACACCGACTACCTCGCGGTGCAGCGGCTCATCGACGAACACGGCCTCGATCCGTCGGGGCGGGTGCTGATCCGCGGCAGCGGCGGCATGGCCAGCGCCGTCGGGGCGGCGTTCCGCGACTACGGCTTCAGCTCGGGGATCGTCGTCGCCCGCAACGAGGAGAGCGGCCGTGCGCTCGCCGACCGGCTGGGCTACGACTACGCGACCGACGTCGGTTCACACACCGCGGCGGTGATCGTCAACGTCACCCCGATCGGCATGGCTGGCGCGGCCGAGGCCTCCGAGCAGGCGTTCGACGAGGCGACCATCGCGCGCGCGGACACGGTGTTCGACGTCGTCGCGCTGCCGTCCGAGACACCGTTGATCATGGCGGCCCGCGCGGCGGGGGTCCACGTCATCACCGGCGCCGAGGTGATCGCCCTGCAGGCCGCCGAGCAATTCGAGCGCTACACCGGAGTCCGGCCGACGGCCGAGCAGGTCGCGGAGGCCTCCGCGATCTCCCGGGCGTGACGCTCAGGATGCGTCGACCACGGTGATCGGCCGGCGCACCAGCTCGATTCCGTGGCCGGTGAAGCCGGCGTAGATCATCCTGGCCGCGACGAACCACGACAGCGACGAGTGCACCGCCGACGCGGTCGGAGCAGCGTCGCCGGGCAGCGCCAACGCGAACGGCAGCGTCACCTCGATGCCCTGCCGCAGCGTCGTCCTCTTGCCCAGCTCGAGGATGCGGCCGTCGAGCAAGACGTCGTCGGCGGGCGGGCGGGCCAGCGGGTGCGATTCGCGCTGGCGCTGCCAGAACACGGCGACGTTCCCGTCCGGGAGATCGATCGTGGGCCGCAGCACGACCTCTCCGCGGACGGTCTCGCCGGATCGGTACAGCGGGGAGCCGAGGACGACGTCGATCGCGGTCACGCCGTCACCGGAGACGAGCTCGAGCGGTTCGACGACGGCCTCCACGTCGTCCGCACCGACGACGACCACGAATTCGCCGCGCACGTCGATGGGACGGCCGGCGCGTTCGATCCTGAGCCGGCACGACCACCGCGCGATCTGCGGGGACGAGCCGGGCGCCCAGGACGGAATCTTGAACGTGGCCGTCGCACCGGTGAATTCACTCATTGCGACGGGCAGTTCCACCCGGGTGACGCAGACCCAGTCGTCGCCGTCGCGATCGCTGCCGAACTCCACGCCGGGCTGACCGGCCCAGTGAAAGCGGTAGAAGTTGTCGTAACCCCATTCCAGCGTGGCCGTGGCCACCCGGTCGACGGGCCGTTCGGTCGTCACCGTGGCCGTGACCGTCTGGCGGGGACGTACCACCTCGGGCGTGACCGCCACGTGCACGCCGCCGGGCCGGCTGAGGGGTCCCACTAGGCGCCCTTCCTCGTCGGAGTCGTCAGGGCGTGATGGTCGTCTGATCGTCGATGGCTGCAGTTGCGTCCATCAGGGGGTTGATCTGATCCTCGGTGCCGCTGGCGTTCAGCTGCAGGACGAAGAACCCGCTCTTGTCGGCGGCCGGGATGACGACGGTCTTCTGGGCGATCAGGCGCTTCTCGCCATCCTTGGTGTAGGTGGCGCCGATCTGATAGGCGTCGAAACCGCCGAGCTTGGAATTGCCGCCCTCGCCCGCGCTCTCGTACCCGGGCAGGTTCTTCAGCTCACCGGGCGCGAACTTGAAGATCATCGCCGGATCGACGTTGCCGGTGAGCTTCGACATGATCGCCACGATCGAGGGCGGGTTGGTGGCCGCCGACGGGTCGGCGTAGACGATCTCCGAGAAGGCGCCCTCCGGCGTCTTCGGTCCGGCGTCGACCCAGCCCCTTGGCGTGGGCATGTTGATCGTCGGCGTGCCGGGATCACCGCGCTTGACCGGGGTCTCGATGATGCCGTTCTGCTTGATGTAGTCGGCGATGGTGGGGTTCGTGCCGGCGGCCTCGGTCGTCGGCGCCGCGCTGCTGCTCGCCGGCGCGCTGCTCACCGCGGAGCTACTCGACGACGAGCTGCTGCTGGCCGACGATGACGACGATTCGGTCTTGGAGTCCGAACCGCAGCCGGAGAGGGCTAGTCCCGCGACGACGAGCGCGATGGCGGCTCCAGCGGTGCGGCCGTGAATCAACATGGCGTCTCCTGTCGGTCGGTCACGCGGCCACACATGCCGGCTGGCGTGTCCCCTCGCGTTGTCGGTGCGCGTCAGCGTAGTCGTGGTAGCAAGGCTTCATGCGCGTCCTCGCGTCATGCATCGCCGTCGCGGTGTGTGCGGCGTGTGGGCCGAGCACCGCCGAACCACCGCCGTCGCAGTCGCCGGTGCCGCAGTCGATGCCGCCCTCGGTCGATCCCGCCAGGGTGGATCGCGTACGGTCCCGCGTACCTACCGGTTACGAGTTCGCACGCCTATCGGGTCGCGCTGCGCCCGCGACCTCTTGGGGTCTCGGTCAGGATCCGGTGGCGGATCCGGCGCCGTGCGGTGTGCTGGCGAATCCGGCGGGGGACGCGGACGTGCGGGGCTGGTCGGCGTCGGGTCCCGGTGGCATCGTCTACGCCGTCGTCGCGGACGCGGCCGTCGGCCTGGACCCGGCGGTGCGCGACGCGTGCGCGACCTGGACCCTGGCCGCCGGGCACACCGATGGCGTGGTGCGGCTAATCGATGCTCCGGTGATCGACGGCGCCGCGACACTGGGCATGGCCGCCGATGCCACCACCGTCGTCGAGGGCGGCACCGAGACCCATTCGCACGCCGACACGTTCGTCGCCTACCTGGCTGATCACGTCGCCCACGTGACGGTGGTGACCGACCCGGGGTCTTCCGCACCGGGGCTCGAACCCGGCTTTGCGGCCGAGCTGTTGGTCGAGACGGTGGCGGCGATCCGCGGCTGATGGCCGGCGCCCGGGTAGATTGTCGGCGATGCTCAGGACGCTGTTCGCCCTCGTCTGCGCGATCGCGCTGACCGCGTGTTCCGCCAACGAGGCGGTCGACCACGCCAAGCCGGACGACTCGAAGTCCGACATCGCCAACGTGCTGCAAGTGAAGTCGAGCTTCGGACCAGAGTTCAAGGTGAGCACCTTGGCGCCGACGGGCATCGACCCGCGTCTGCTTGCGCCGCAGGCGCTTCCGCCGGGGACGGTCTTCGATCCGCCCGACTGCGCGAAGGTGGCGACGGGCCTGGTGGTGCCGCCCGGGCTGAAGGGCAACATGGCGGCCACGACGGCCGAGGGCAAGGGCAATCGCTTCATCGCGATCGCGGTCGAGACGTCGGAGGCGCTGCAGTTCCCCGATCCCGGGGACGCCTGCAAGAAGGTCGCCTTCGCCGGCGGCGGTGTCCGCGGGTTGGTCGAGGTCGTCGAGTCGCCGGCGATCGACGGCGTCCGCACCCTCGGCACCCATCGCGTGGTGCAGACCAAGGTCGGCGACAAGCCCGCAACCGGCGAGCTCTACAACTACGTCGCGAGCTTCTCGACGTTCATGGTGATCGTCACCGCCAATCCGCTGGTCCTGCCCAATCAGCCGGTGGCACCGGTCGACACCGCTCGGGCCCGCGACCTGCTTGCCGCCGCAGTCAAGGCGGTACGCGGCGACTAGCGCACGTCGCGTGGGCGGAACTGGATGCTGATCCTGGGCCCCGTGGGCTTGGTCGTCTTGGGGATGGAGTGCTCCCAGGTGCGCTGGCACGACCCGCCCATCACCAGCATGTCGCCATGGCTCTGCGGCAGCCGCAGCGAGCGACCGCCGTTGCGTGGGCGCAGCGCGAACACCCGCGTCGCGCCGAGGCTGAGGATCGCCACCATGGTGTCCTCGGTGCTGCTGCGGCCCACGGTGTCACCGTGCCAGGCGACGCTGTCGCTGCCGTCCCGGTACAGGCACAGTCCTGCGGTGGTGAACGGTTCGCCCATCTCGCCGGCGTAGATGTCGTTGAGCCGGACGCGCAACCGGGCGATCGCCGGGTGCGGGGCGGGCTTGGCGAGCAGGTCGTGGAAGCTGACCAGCCGCGGCACGTCCAGCACCCGGTCGTACATCTGTCGCCGTTCGGCGCGCCACGGGACTGCCTGGACTAGCGCATCGAACAGCTCGTCGGCGTCCTGGCCGCCGCTCAGCCAGCCGGCGCGGACGTCGATCCATGCCCCATCGCCGAGGTTGCGGCGCTCGTCGTGGTCGAAGAGCGCCCCTTGAACCGCCAGACCGGTCGCTGCCACGGCCCGAGTTTATCGCACAGACGTTCGAAGCTACAGCTTGACCGCGCCGGGTCCCTGTTCTGCCAGGACGTCGTCGGGATTGGTCAGCACGCAGGTCTTCAGGCTCAGGCACCCGCAGCCGATGCAGCCCGCGAGGTTGTCCCGCAGTCGCTGCAGGTGCAGGATCCGTTCGTCGAGATCGCTGCGCCACCCGGCCGACAGGCGCGCCCAATCCTTGCTGGTGGGGACCCGATTCGGGGGCAGGGTGGCGAGCGCTTCGCGGATGCGCGCCAGCGGGATGCCGAGGCGCTGTGACATCCGGATGAACGCCACCCGGCGCAACGTCTCGCGGGCGTAGCGGCGTTGGTTGCCCGACGTGCGCCGGCTCGCGATCAACCCCTCGCGTTCGTAGAAGTGCAGCGCCGAGACGGCGACCCCGCTGCGGTGGCTCAGTTCACCGGGAGTGAGTTCCAGCACGTCCATGACCTCAACCATAGTTGAGGTGACGATAGGCGTTACGGTGCTAGGCATGACGGGAACGACGACGCTAGGCGCAAATTCCGAGGTGGGAACCCTGCGGGTCGTCATCCTGCACCGTCCCGGACCCGAACTCCAGCGCCTCACTCCCCGCAACAACGACCGACTGCTCTTCGACGGGATGCCATGGGTGGCGCGCGCGCAGGAGGAGCACGACGCGTTCGCCGCGCTGTTGCGGTCGCGGGGCGTCGAGGTGCTCCTTCTGGCGGATCTGCTGACCGAGGCGCTTGCCAGTGGCGCCGCCAGGATGCAGGGCATCGCCGCGGCCGTCGACAGTCGCCGACTGGGGCTGCCGCTGGCGCAGGAACTCTCGGCGTATCTGCGGACGCTCGCGGTCGCCGATCTGGCCCGGATTCTGATGGCGGGCATGACCTTCAACGAGCTGCCCTTCTTCGGCGGCGAGCTGTCGCTGGTGCAGCGGATGCACCACGACGCCGACTTCGTCATCGATCCGCTGCCCAATCTGCTGTTCACCAGGGACTCGTCGTTCTGGATCGGGCCGCGGGTGGCCATCACGTCGCTGGCGCTGCCCGCCCGCATCCGCGAGACGTCGCTGACCGATCTGATCTACGCGCATCACCCGCGCTTCCTCGGGGTGCGCCGCGCCTACGAGTCGCGCTCGGCACCGGTCGAGGGCGGCGACGTGCTACTGCTGGCGCCCGGTGTGGTCGCCGTCGGCGTGGGGGAGCGCACCACGCCCGCGGGAGCGGAAGCCTTGGCGCGCAGCCTGTTCGACGACGGTCTGGCGCACACCGTGCTGGCGGTGCCGATCGCCCAGGAGCGCGCCCAGATGCACCTCGACACCGTCTGCACGATGGTCGACGTCGACGCCGTAGTGATGTACCCGAACATCCACGACTCGCTGTCGGCGTTCACGATCCGCCAGAAGTCCGAGGGCGTGTCGATCACCAGCGCCGCCCCCTTCGTCGACGCCGCGGCCGATGCGATGGGCATCGACAAGCTGCGCGTCATCGACACCGGCCTGGATCCCGTCACCGCCGAGCGCGAACAGTGGGACGACGGGAACAACACCCTGGCACTGGCGCCGGGCGTCGTGGTGGCCTACGAGCGCAACACCGAGACCAACATGCGCCTGGCGGATTCGGGCATCGAGGTGCTGCCGATCTCGGCGTCCGAGCTGGGCACCGGTCGCGGCGGACCCCGGTGCATGTCCTGCCCGGTGGCGCGCGACCCGCTCTAGACCGGTCGCCGTCGTCTGCGACGTCGCAGTTCGTCGCGCACGCGGCAGGCAATCCTCCGGCCTTGACTCAGACTGGCGAATCCCACCTCGGTCCAGCCGATGCGCTGCACCATCTCGTGACGCGACAGCGCCTGGATGGCCGCGGCCACGCCGGTTGAGTCCGGCGGAAGGAAGCTGACGCCCAGTTCGACGTCGTCCCAGCCCATGCCGATCCGGGCGAACTGGCGGCCGTCGCTCACGATGATGTCGGTCCGCGGCCGAGGTAGCCCGAAGTCGTTGAGCAGCAGCCGCATTCGCGTCTCCTCCGGGCACTGGCTGCCAGCGTCCATCAGCCCAAGGGCCACCCGTGCCGCGGAGATGCCTCGGGCGCCCCGGTGCCGCTCCAGCAGCGGGTCCAAGTCGACTCCGGTCAGACACGCGGTACGCGCGAGCACGTCGAGCAATTCCACGGCGACGTCGCGCGGCAGGTGTCTGCCCAGATCGACCGCGGTGCGTTCGGGCGTCGTCACGCGCATCGCGTCCCTGCCGAGAATCTCGTCGTCGTCGAGGCGCTCCTCGCGCATCACGATGCCGGCGCGTCGGCGCGTGTGGCGCCCGATGAGTTCGATGGGTGTCGCGTCGGTGACGCGATGCACGCCGTGCACGTAGGCCGCGGCCCGGCCTGCGACGACGGCCATTCGCCCCGTCCACAGCCAGGCAGCGACGGTCCGGTCGGGGAACGTCGTCCGCTGATCCTTGGCGACGTACACATTCGGGTGAATGGCGCGGTAGTTCCACCTGAGTTGCCCGCGGGTGAGGGTGCCGTTGGCGATGGCCTCACTTCCGATGAAGGGTTCCACGCAGGTGATGCTCGGCCGCGGTGCCGACGTCCGACCGAGCCGAGGACCGACGCGCGGAGGACCCTGTGGATGAATCGGCGTCTGGGGATGGCGCGCCGCCGGTCTCCGAGACCCGTCCGTTCCGGACGCTACGGCCGTTTCTGCACCAGGGTCGTGGTGGGGGACGAAAGTCGGTACCGCCGCAGCCATGGTGCAGAACTGCGGGTAGCGCGTCGTCCGCTTGGGTGCCAGGCCGGGCGAGTCCGGGACGTCCGGACGGGGTGTCCTGGACCGCGCTACGGCCGTTTCTGCACCAGGGTCGTGGGGTGGGACGAAAGTCGGTGCCACCGCAGCCATGGTGCAGAACTGCGCGTAGTGCGTGATTCGAGTGGGCGCCAGGAGAGAGGCGCCCCGAGCTACCGCCAGCTGGGTAGCCAGATTTGCATGTTCCAGGTCGCCTGCGAGATCGGCAGCCCCGTCAGGATCGGATACATCCACGCGAAGTTGGTGATCACCACCGCCACGTAGATGCACACCACCAGCAGACCGAGCGTTCGGCGTTCGGCGTTCTGCCTCGGTGCGTAGAGCACGTCACCGAGGATCAGCGCGATCATCATCACCAGGAAGGGCGCCATCGGCGCGGCATAGAAGAAGTACATCTGCCGGTCGATGTCGGCGAACCACGGCAGGAAGCCCGCGGCATATCCGGTCAGCGCCACGGCGTAGCGCCAGTCACGCTTGACGAACGACCGCCACACCGCCCACGCCAGGACCGGCACCGCGATGAACCACATCGCCGGCGTGCCAACCAGCATCACCGCCTTGACGCAGGACTGGGCGCCGCAGCCCCCGACGTGGTCCTGGTCGATCGCGTACAGCACGGGCCGCAACGACATCGGCCACGTCCACGGCTTGCTCTCCCACGGATGGTGGTTGCCCGCCGCGTTGGTCAACCCGGAGTGGAACTTGAACGCACCGTAGGTGAAGTGCCAGAGCGACCGGATGGCATCGGGCAGCAGACCGCCCTCGGCGAAGGACTGACCCTCCTGGTGTCGGTCGATGCCGGTCTCGGAGGCGAACCACGGCGCATACGACGCCAGGTACACCCCGAGCGGGATGAGGCCGAAGACGTAGACCGTGGGCCCGAAGTCCCGGCGCAGCGTGCCCAGCCACGGCCGCGGCACCCGGTACTGACGGCGGGCGGTGACGTCGAATGCGAGCGTCATCAGCCCGAAGAACAGCACGAAGTACAGCCCGGACCACTTGGTGGCCACCGCGAGGCCCAGCAGCACGCCCGCGCCGAACCGCCACCACCGCACCCCGAGGCGGGGGCCCCACGGCGTCTGGGCGATGCGGCCCTCGAGCAGGGCGCGGTTCATCCGCTCGCGCATCTGATCCCGGTCGACGATCAGCGCGCCGAAGGCCGCGACCACGAACACCGTCAGGAAGATGTCCAGCAGTGCCGTCCGTGCGGTGACGAAGCTGACGCCGTCGGCGATGATCAGCAGACCTGCGATGCCGCCGATCATCGTCGACCGGGTGATGCGCCGGACGATCCTGGCGACGAGCACCACCAGGATGACGCCGCAGACCGCGCCGGAGAACCGCCAGCCCAGCCCGTCGTAGCCGAACAACGCCTCGCCGACGGCCAGCAGATCCTTGCCGACCGGCGGGTGAACCACCAGGCCGTAACCGGGGTTGTCCTCGACGCCGTGATTGCCGAGCATCTGCCAGGCCTGCGGCGCGTAGTGCTTCTCGTCGAAGATCGGGGTGCCGTCGTCGGTGGGCGAACCGAGGTTCAGGAACCGCGTCAGCGACGCCAGCGCCATGATCACCGACGTCATCGCCCAGCCCTGCAGACGGTCCATCGGTCCGAAGTCGCCGACGGGCACCAGCGGCCCGGGACTGATCACCGGGACCGAGCGGGTGCGCTCGGCGGCGGCCACGTCGGGGTCGATGGGCGGGGCGGTCACGAGAGCGATCGTATTCTGTTCACCGTGACGACCGGTCGACTGCTACTGGCCGCGACGCCGTTGGGCCAGGCAGGCGACGCGTCCGCGCGGCTGATCGAGGCGCTGGGCAGCGCCGACGTCGTCGCCGCCGAGGACACCCGGCGCATCCGGACGCTGGCCCAGGCCCTCGACGTCACGCCGACGGGCAAGGTCGTGAGCTTCTTCGACCAGAACGAGGCCGCCCGGGTGCCATGGCTGGTCGAGGAGATCGCGGGTGGTGCGACCGTGCTGGTGGTCAGCGACGCGGGGATGCCGCTGATCAGCGATCCGGGCTATCGGCTCGTCGCGGCGTGCGCCGAGGCGGGGCTGACGGTCAGCTGTCTGCCTGGCCCGTCGGCCGTCACGACCGCGCTCGCCGTGTCGGGGCTGGCTTCGGACCGGTTCTGCTTCGAGGGCTTCGCGCCGCGCAAGCAGGCCGCCAGGGTCAGCTGGTTGGCGACGCTCGCGGCCGAGCGGCGCACGTGCGTGTTCTTCGAGTCGCCGCGACGGCTCGCCGAATGCCTGCGCGACGCGGCCGGCCAGCTGGGACCCGACCGGCAGGCGGTGGTCTGCCGTGAGCTGACCAAGACCCACGAGGAGGTCAAGCGCGGCACGCTGGCCGAACTCGCCGAGTGGGCCGCCGACGGCGTGCTCGGGGAGATCACCGTGGTGCTGGCGGGCGCGGTGCCCCACGTGGACGTGGGCACGCTGGTCGCCGAGGTCATCGCCCGGGTCGACGCGGGCGCCGGAGTCAAGGACGCCTGTGCCGAGGTGATCGCCGAGAATCCCGGCGCGCCGTCACGGCGCGAGCTCTACGACGCGGTCCTGCGGGCCCGCGCCTGAGTACCCGACCGGGGCCGCCTTGTGCAGGCACTCGCGCCATTCGGCGTCGGGATCGGAGTCGGCCGTGATGCCCCCGCCGACGCCGAGCACCGCGCCCCCCGCTGCGTCGAACTCGACGGTGCGGATCGCGACGTTGAGCTCGGTGCCGGCGACTGGAGAGGCCAAACCGAGCGTCCCGCAATAGATTCCGCGGCGGTCCGGCTCCCATGTCGAGAGCAGTCCGCGGGCGCGCCCCTTCGGCGTGCCGGTCACCGACGCCGGCGGGAACGTGGCCGCCAGGATCTCCGACATCGGCACGTCGGCCGGCACGCGGGCCGCGACCGTCGACACCAGATGCCACACTCCCGGCGCGCGTCGCACCACCAGCAGTTCGGGCACCGAGACCGACCCGGTGACGGCGACGCGGCCCAGGTCGTTGCGGACCAGGTCGACGATCATCACGTTCTCGGCGACGTCCTTGACCGAGGCGCGCAGCGCCGACGGCGGCTCGCTCAGCGGCAGGGTGCCCTTGATGGGGCTGGAGAGCACGCCGTCGCCAACCCTGGCGAGGAACAGCTCGGGCGACAACGACGCCACCGCGCCCCACGGCCCGGTGAGGAACGCCGCCCTGGCCGGAGCGGTCCGCGCCACCGCGTCGGCGAAGAAGTCGACCGGCGCACCGCTGACCTGCCCGCGCAACTGCGTGCATACGCACGCCTGGTAGACCTCTCCCGCGGCGATGGCGTCCAGACAGGCCAGCACGCCCGCCCGGTGCATGTCACGATCGGCGTGGACCCATGCGATCTCACATGACGCCGCGGCGGGTGCGCTGGTCAGCGCCGGGGCGAGCCAGCTCGCAGCGCCCGTTCCGGAGAGATTCTCGTACCACCAGGTGCCGTCGGCGTCCTGCCGCAGCACGTCGTCGGTCCAGCCGCCTGCCGCGGCGGGAATGCGACCGCCCGCGCCGTCGCTTCCGGCGTCGGGATAGGACAGGTAGCCGAGCCAGCCGCCACCGACCGCATCGCCGGGCGCTCCGGGGGAGACGTCGAACACGTGCGCCGGGTCGACGGGCTCGATCGTCACGCTCGGAGCGATGACCGCCAGGGAGCCGAACCAGCGTCCGGTGAGCGCTGCGGGCGGCGGCAACCCCAGCCGGCTGGTGGCGGCGGCCAGACTCCGTAGCACCTCCGGGGCGCTGAGCGTCGAGGCGATCCGGTCGATCCGCACCGGCCTAGCTTGTCACGCACGCTCGCTAGCGAGCGATCTCCCTGGCGACCGTCACGCCGACGAGCTTCTCGGGATTGCGCATGGCGTAGAAGTGCGTGATCACACCGTCGGTGATCTCCACGGTGATGACGCCGACCAGCGCGTCGTCGACGAATAGGACCAGGGCGGGGGCGCCGTTGTAGCACGCGGGCTCCACCCGCGTTCCGTCACCGGCGAGCCGTAGCAGGCCCATGACGAGTCGCGCGACCTTGTCCGCGCCCACGATCGGCCGCCGGGCCGCGCTGGCCTTGCCGTCGCTGTCGGCGGTCCACACCACGTCGGGCGCCAGCATCGCCAGCAGGGCGTCGACGTCACCCGTGGAGGCCGTCGCGAAGAACTGCACGGTGAGCTCCAGCGAGCGCTTCGGGTCGACGGGGTCGAACCGCTTGCGCCGGGATTGCACGTGCTCTCGCGCGCGGTGTGCCATCTGCCGCACCGCCGCGGTGGACCTGCCCACCGTCGCGGCGATCTCGTCGTGGCCGAAGCCGAACACCTCGCGGAGCACGAACACCGCACGCTCGTCGGGGGTGAGCGTCTCGAGCACCACCATCATCGCCATCGACACCGATTCGGCGAGCACGACGTCGGCCGACGGGTCGGTGGCGTCGATCAAGAGCGGTTCCGGCAGCCACGGCCCGACGTACTCCTCGCGCCGGCGGGCCTGCGACCGAAGGGCATTCAACGCCTGCCGCGTGACCAGCCGCGCCAGGTAGGCCCTCGCGTCGTGCACCTCGGCCAGATCCACCTCGGCCCAACGTAGATAGCTCTCCTGCAGCACGTCGTCGGAATCGATTGCCGAGCCCAGGATCTCGTAGGCGATGGTGAACAGCAGCGGCCGCAGGTCGGTGAACCGGTCGGCGTGCTCGCTGGTGTTCATCGCACGGCTGCGGCCGGGGTGCGTGCCGCCAGCTGCTCGGCCCGCTTGCCGCCCTTGAGCCAGAAGTACGAGCCGGGCTTGCGCGCCTCCCTGGTCAGGAACGAGACCGTGCTCTTGCAGACGGCCTCCTTGACCACCGCTGCCGCGCGCCCGCCGATGCGGAACCGCGTCGGCCGGTCGTCCAGGTGGGCCAGCTGGACGACGCCGGCCTTGCGGCCCAGGCTGACGCACTGGCCGGTGAAGGCCTGGTTCACCGCTGCGGGTGCGGTGCCGGCGATGCGGCTGAGCACGGTGTTGGCGGCCTGCGCGCCGAGCGGGATCGCCGCCTGGCAGCTCATCCGCAGCGGGTGGCCCGACGGCGCGCAGGCGTCGCCGGCACCAACGATGCGCGGATCGTCGACGCTGGTGAGCGTCTCGTCGGTGAGCAGCCGGCCGATCGCGTCGGTGGTCAGACCGCTGCGGGCCGCCAGGTCGGGCACTCCGAACCCGGCCGTCCAGATGGTCACGACGGCGGGCAGCTCGCGGCCGTCGGTGAGCAGGACCGAGTCCCGGCGCACCTCGGTGACCTTCGCCCCGGCCCCCTCGAGCACCGTCACGCCGAGGGCGCGCAGCCGCTTGGCCACCGACCTGCGGACGGACGCGTGAAAGTACGGGCCGAGGACCTCACCGCACACCAGGGTGACGGTCTGGCCCTCCTCGGCGAGTTCGGCGGCGACCTCCAGGCCCGTCGGGCCCGCGCCGACGACCACGACGGGTGCGCTGGGATGCACCTCGATCAGTGCCGTCCGCAGCTGCTCGGCATGCTCCAGTTCCGAGACGGCGTTGGCGAATTCGGCGGCACCGGGGACGGTCGGTGCGGCACCCGTGCTGCCGACGGCGTAGATCAGGTAGTCGTATCCGATGCCGTCGCCGGAGCCGAGTGTGACGGTGCGGGCCGGCGCGTCGATCGACTCGGCGGTGTCGACCACCAGGCGGACGTCGTCGGCCAGCACGTCGCCGAAGTCCACCACCGCGTCGTCGGACCCGGTGATCAGCTGATGCAGCCGGATCCGCTCCACGAACGTGGGCCGGGGGTTGACCACCGTGATCGCGACGTCGGGATTCAGCCGCAGATGGTTGGCGGCCAGTACGCCGGCGTACCCGCCGCCGACGACGACGACTCGGACGGGTTCACCCGTGGTGGGTTCTTCGTGCTTCGCTTCGATGTTGGTCATGCCCCCCAAGACACCTCCGACCGTCGAAGTGTGACACCTTGGGCCGCCGACGTGACGCAGATCACTCCACCTGATGGCGGGGGAACACGCCCTCCGGCGTCGGCAGGGCCGTGCCGGGGGCCAGGCGGGTGCCAAGCGCCGCGAACTGGCGCGCCTCGGCGGGCTGGCCCAGCAGGTCGAGGAGCTTGGCGGCCGAGGTGGGCATCACCGGCTGGATCAACAGCGCGGCGATGCGCACCGCCTCCAGCGTCGTGTAGAGCACCGTGCCGAAGCGCTCCTGGTCGGCCGCAGCCTCGGACTTGCGCAGCACCCAGGGCTCTTGGGCCGAGAAGTACCGGTTGGCCGCGCCGAGCATCAGCCAGATGGCCTCCAGCGCCTGATGCATGGCCGGCACCTCGTAGTGGGCGCGCACCTTCTCGAGCAGCCCGTCGGCGAGCGTCAGCAGCGCGGTGTCGTCGTCGGTGAACGGGCCGGGCTGGGGCACCGTGGCGTCCAGGTTCTTGGCGACCATCGACAGCGATCGCTGCGCCAGATTGCCCAGCTCGTTGGCCAGGTCGGTGTTGATCCGGCTGATGATGCCGTCCTCGCTGTAGCTGCCGTCCTGACCGAATGGCACCTCGCGCAGCAGGAAGTAGCGCACCTGGTCCAGCCCGAAGGCGTCGACTAGCTGTGACGGGTCGACCACGTTGCCGACCGACTTGCTCATCTTCTCGCCGCTGTTGAACAGGAAGCCGTGGGCGAATACCCGTCGCGGCAGCTCGAGTCCGGCCGACATCAGGAACGCCGGCCAGTACACCGTGTGGAAGCGGATGATGTCCTTGCCGATCATGTGCAGGTCGGCGGGCCAATACTTGCGGAACGCCTCGGAGCCGGTGTCGGGGTATCCCGCGCCGGTCAGGTAGTTGGTCAGTGCATCCACCCAGACGTACATCACGTGGTCCGGATGGTCGGGGACGGGCACGCCCCAGTCGAAGGTGGTGCGCGAGATCGACAGGTCGCGCAGGCCGCCGGAGACGAAGCTGACGATCTCGTTGCGCCGGACGTCAGGGCCGATGAACTCCGGGTGCGCCTCGTAGTGCGCCAGCAGCCGGTCGGTGTAGGCGGACAGGCGGAAGAAGTAGGTCTGCTCCTCGGTCCACGTGACCGGGGTGCCGGTCTCGGTGGAGACTCTGGTGCCGTCGGCCAGCACCTCCAGCTCGTCCTCGGCGAAGAAGCGCTCGTCGCGCACCGAGTACCAGCCGGAGTAGGAGTCCAGATAGATGTCGCCGGAGGCGTTCATCGCGTTCCAGATCGCGATCGAGGCTTCGACGTGGTCGGCGTCGGTGGTGCGGATGAACCGGTCGAAGGAGATGCCGAGCTTGGACTGCATGGCCTGGAACGCATCGGAGTTGCGCCGGGCCAGCTCGGCGGTCGGGATGCCCTCCGCGGCGGCCGTCTGCGCCATCTTCAGACCGTGTTCGTCGGTGCCGGTCAGGAACCGGACGTCGAATCCGTCGAGGCGTTTGAAGCGCGCGATGGCGTCGGTGGCGACGTATTCGTAGGCGTGCCCGATGTGCGGCACGCCGTTGGGGTAGGCGATGGCGGTGGTGATGTAGTACGGCTCGCTCATTTGGCCTTCACCTTATTGTGTCGTGGTGAGTTCCCATGGACGGAGGAGTGAGCCGCCGCCCGCACCGGAGCCGTTGGCTCCCTTGATCGACGCCCACACCCATCTCGACGCCTGCGGCGCGTCCGGCCCCGACGACGTCCACGCCATCCTCGATCGGGCGGGTGCGGTCGGCGTCGAGGCCGTCGTGACGATCGCCGACGACCTGGATTCGGCCCGCTGGGCGGTCCGCGCCGCGGACTGGGATCCGCGCGTGTACGCGGCGGTGGCTCTGCACCCCACGCGGGCCGACGCGTTGACCAACGCCGCCCGGGCCGAGTTGGAGGTGCTCGCCGCGCACCCGCGGGTGGTCGCGATCGGGGAGACCGGCATGGATCTGTACTGGCCGGGCAAGCTGGACGGCTGCGCGCAGCCGGCGGCGCAGCGGGAGGCCTTCGCCTGGCACGTCGACCTGGCCAAGCGCACCGGCAAGCCGCTGATGATCCACAACCGGGACGCCGATGCAACGGTGCTGGACGTGCTGGCCGCCGAGGGCGCGCCCGAGCAAGTCATCTTCCACTGCTTCTCGTCGGGTCCGGAGATGGCGCGCACCTGTGTCGACGCGGGCTGGCTGCTGAGCCTGTCGGGAACCGTCAGCTTTCGCAACGCCCACCAGCTCAGGGAGGCCGCCGCCCTGATCCCCGCCAACCAGCTCCTGGTGGAGACCGACGCGCCGTTCCTCACCCCGCACCCGTTTCGTGGGGCACCGAATGAGTCGTACTGTCTGCCCTACACCGTGCGGGCATTGGCCGAGGTCGTGGACCGGCCCGCGACCGAAGTGGCTCGCGACACCCGCGACAACGCCGCACGTACCTACGGAATCGGCAGGTGAGGGCAAGTTGCCGCGACCTGGGGATTTCGTTACCGTCCTGTAATCAGGGTGGTCGGCCCGCGGACATTAGTTCGTTGCTGGCCCAATAGTCGGGAATGTTTCTTTGAATTTCTTGCATGAGCTTCACGAAGCACGTTCGCCTCACATGCGGCTGGTCGTCGCCACGATGCTGGTGGCTTTGACGTTTGCTGGCGGGTATGCGGTCGCCGCGCACAAGACGGTGACGCTGACGGTCGACGGTTCTTCGGTCACGGTGTCGACCATGAAGACGCGCGTCATCGACGTGGTCAGGGAGAACGGTTTCGACGTCGGTGAGCGCGATGATCTGCGTCCGGCGGCCGACGACGCTGTGCAGCAGTCGGAGAACATCGTGTTGCGGCGCAGCCGCCCCGTGCAGATCTCGGTCGACGGTCAGAACAGCCGTCAGGTCTGGACGACGGCGGGCACGGTACAGGAGGCGCTGGCCCAGCTGTCGATGACCGACACCGCTCCGGCGGCGGCGTCGCGCGGCAGCCGCGTGCCGCTAGCGGGCATGTCTCTGCCGGTCGTGGGCGCGCGCACCGTCCAACTCGACGACGCCGGGGTCATCCGGACAGTGCGGTTGGCGGCGGCAAACGTGGCAGGTTTCCTGGAGGCCGCGGGCGTGCCACTGCAGCAAAGCGACAGCGTCGTACCGCCCGCGAATTCCCCGGTGGTCGACGGAATGTCGATCCAGGTGACCAGGGTTCGAGTCGCCAAGGTGACGCAGGTGATGCCGCTGCCGCCGGCCAACGAGGTCATTCCCGATCCGACGATGAACATGAGCCGGCAGGTGGTCGAGGACCCCGGAATGCCGGGCACGCAGACCGTGACTTTTGCCGTGGCGACGGTCAACGGTGTGGAGACCGGCAGGCTGCCAGTAGCCAATGTCGTAGTCGTTCCAGCCCGTGACGGACGGCTTCGAGTTGGCTCGAAACCCGGCACGGAAGTACCTCCGGTATCGCAGGGAGACACGTGGGATGCCCTTTCGCGGTGCGAAGCAGGAGGTAATTGGGCGATAAACACCGGTAACGGTTTTTACGGTGGTGTCCAATTCGACCAAAACACATGGGAGCGAAACGGCGGTTTGCGGTATGCTCAGCGGGCTGATCTGGCTACGAGGGAAGAGCAGATCGCGATTGCTGAGGTCACTCGGGCTCGCCAAGGTTGGGGCGCCTGGCCCGTGTGTAGTGGAAGGTTGGGAGTGCGCTGACGATTCGGCTACTCGGGCGGACCGAGATAAGGCATTTGGCAAAGGAACTCGAGTTCCGGCCGCGGAAGGCGTTTGGACAGAATTTCGTCCACGACGCCAACACCGTGCGCCGCATCGTGTCGGCGTCTGGGGTGAATCGCAACGACATCGTGCTCGAGGTGGGGCCGGGCCTCGGCTCGCTCACCCTCGCGCTGCTCGACCGCGGCGCCAAGGTGACCGCCGTCGAGATCGACCCGCTGCTCGCACGTCAACTTCCCCAGACCATCGGTGAACATTCGCACAGCGAAGTCAACCGGCTCACGGTCCTCAACAGTGACGTGCTCGACCTGATGCCCGCCGACCTCGAGGAGCAGCCCACCGCCCTGGTGGCGAACCTGCCCTACAACGTCGCCGTGCCCGCGCTGCTGCACCTGCTGGCGCAGTTCCCGACCATCCGCACCGTCATGGTGATGGTGCAGGCCGAGGTCGCGGAGCGGCTTGCCGCCGAGCCCGGTGGCAAGGACTACGGCGTGCCGAGCGCCAAGGTGCGCTTCTACGGCACCGTCCGCCGCCACGGCATGGTTTCGCCGACGGTGTTCTGGCCCATTCCGCGTGTCTACTCCGGGCTGGTCCGCATCGACCGTTACGAGACGTCCCCGTGGCCGACGGACGACGACTTCCGCAAGCAGGTGTTCGAGCTCATCGACATCGCCTTCGCGCAGCGCCGCAAGACCTCGCGCAATGCCTTCGCGGAGTGGGCGGGTTCGGGCAACGAGTCCGCCGAGCGGCTGTTGTCGGCCAGCATCGACCCCGCCCGCCGCGGTGAGACGCTCGGCATCGCCGACTTCGTCCGTCTGCTTCAGCGTTCGGGGCGCATCCAGGCTCCCCAGCAGCCGAACGTCCGGGTGTACTGAGCGCTGCCGCTCGATACGCCCGGACCTCGGCTGCGGCCGGCTAGCTGCCCTCGTCCTTCGACTTCTGGGCTTCCCTCTTGGCTGCTTCGACGTTGTCCTTGCCCAGTAGCTCGTCCATGAGCGGCGTCTCCGCGTACACCGGGTAGTTGCCGGTGATGCCGACGCGCTCTTTCGCCATCTGCAGCACCCTGCCGCGCACGGCGTACCAGCCGCCGATCAGCACCGGCACCAGCACGACGATGGCGATTGCGTTCCAGTAGTTCTCGATGCACATCAGCACCGTGACGGCGAGCAGGAACGCCAGCGTGGCGTAGCTCGTGTACGGGGTGCCGAACAGCCGGAAGCTGGGACGTTCGAGGATGCCCTTCCGTGACCAGCGGTACAGCTGGATCTGGCAGATCACGATGGTGCCCCACGACGCGATGATGCCGAGGGCCGAGAGGTCCAGCGCGATGTTGAACGCCTCGGCGGGCACCACCAGGTTCAGGAATACGCCGATCACCGTGAAGCACGCCGTGAGCGCGATACCCGCCCACGGGACACCGCGGCTGGACATCTTCGCGGTGAACTTGGGCGCGCTGCCGTTCATCGACATCGACCGCAGGATGCGACCGGTCGAGTACAGCCCGGCGTTCAGGCTCGACAGGGCGGCCGTGAGCACCACGAAGTTCATGATGTCGCCGGCCGCGGGCACCCCGATGCTGGAGAAGAACGTCACGAACGGACTGGTGCCCGCCTTGTAGGCGGTGTAGGGCAGAAGCAGGGCCAGCAGGATCAGCGAGCCGACGTAGAAGATCGCGATCCGGAAGATGACCGAGTTGATCGCGCGGGGCATGACCTTGGGCGGGTCCGCGGTCTCGCCGGCCGCGGTACCCACCAATTCGACTGCGGCGTAGGCGAAGATGACGCCCGAGGTGATGACGACTAGCGCCAGCAGGCCGTTGGGCAGGATGCCGCCGTTGTCGGTGATGACCGAGGGACCCGTCGTCTCGCCCTTGACCGTGAACCGGCCCGCGAGGAAGACGATGCCGACCACCAAGAAGGTCACCAGCGCGATGACCTTGATCAGCGCGGCCCAGAATTCCATCTCGCCGAACCACTTGACCGAGATCATGTTGATGCTCAAGACGATCACCAGTGCGATGAGCGCGATGAGCCACTGGGGTACCGCGTCGAACGTGCCCCAGTAGTGCATGTAGAGCGCGATCGCGGTGACGTCGACGATCGACGTGCACGCCCAGTTGAAGAAGTACATCCAGCCGGCGACGTAAGCCGCCTTCTCGCCGAGGAATTCGCGCGCGTAGGAGACGAACGAGCCCGACGACGGGCGGTGCAGCACCAGTTCGCCGAGGGCGCGGAGGATGAAGAACACGAAGACGCCACAGATGGCGTACACGATGAACAAGCCGGGGCCTGCGGAGGCCAGGCGGCCGCCGGCACCCATGAAGAGTCCCGTGCCGATGGCGCCCCCGATGGCGATCATCTGCAGTTGCCGCGGTTTCAGGCCCTTGTCGTAGCCCTCCTCCTCGTGGGCGAGTGCTGAATTATCGTATGCGGTCGGAGAATCCGTCGTCATTTTGCGAAGCTAGCTGCCGATGGCCGAAGACGTCGGCTCGGGTGGTAAACGTTGCGTTAAGTAACCATTTACGGCAGCGTCAGCGCAGGACCCGGGCGATGAGCGAGACGAACTCAGCGCAGGACTGATATCGCAGCTCGGGTGTCTTGGCCATCGCCTTGGCCAGTATCGAATCGAAGGCACGCGGCACCCAGTCGAACCGTCTGGAGTACTTCGGCAGCGGACTGTTGAGATGGGCGTCGACCAGCGCCATCGACGTCAGTGCGGTGAATGGTGGAGCGCCCGTGAGCAATTCGACCGCCGTGCAGGCCAGTGAGTACTCGTCGGAGGCCGCGGTCGGCGCATGTCCGCGCAACACCTCCGGTGCGACGTAGGGTAGCGACGCCTCGACGTGCGTCGGTCGTCGCCCGCCGTCGTCGGTGAGAGCCCTGGCGATGCCGAAATCGGTCAGTACGGCACCGCCGTCGGAAAACGATTCGCAGACAAGGATGTTGGCGGGCTTGACGTCGCAGTGCACGATGCCGAGGCTGTGGATGCGGTCCAGTGCACCGGCGATCTGGGCCAGCGCGGTTAGCTTGTCCGCGCGCGAGTTCAGCGCCAGCACGGTGCCTCCGGCGACGAACTGCATCGACAGCCAGCCCGGGCCGCATTCGTACATGACCACCACGTGCGGCCCCGCCGTGCGCTTGGCGAACTCGAATTCGCGCAGCAGCCTGGCCATGTGCGACGGGTCGTGGTGCGCGGGATCGAGCACCTTCAGTGCGACCGGCAGAGCCGGGTCGGAGGCATGATGGGCCCGGTACACCGTTGCGGAACCGCCGTGTCCCACGACGCCGTCGATGACGTAGTCCTCGAACGAGTCCATCGGTGCCAGCATCCTCGGATTGGGTTCGGGCCTCGGTCCCGCCGGACGGCGAATGGCGCAGGCGTGATCCTTGACACACCTTTTGGGCAAGCCTTAGCGTGAGGCCACCACGGTATCCGTACGACGGTTGCCGAGCGGCGGGATCGACGAGGGGTATCTCACCACTTCCGTACCCGGTGCGAGGGCGGCGACAGTACTGTCGTGGCGTGCCCCGGTCCGACACTGCCGCCGAATGGGTGTCGACTGGGTCGGTCACGGTCCGCGTCCCCGGCAAGGTCAACCTCTACTTGGCCGTCGGCGATCTGCGCGACGACGGCTATCACGAGCTCACCACGGTCTTCCACGCCGTCTCGCTGTTCGACGAGATCACCGTTCGCAACGCCGACGTGCTGTCGCTCGAGGTGTCGGGCGAGGGCTTCGACGACCGCGGGTGCTCCCTTCCGCTGGATGGGCGCAACCTGGCCTGGCGCGCCGCGGAACTGATGGCCGAGCACGTCGGTCGCGCACCCGACGTGGCCATCTCGTTGGAGAAGTCGATTCCCGTGGCCGGCGGCATGGCGGGTGGCAGCGCCGACGCCGCGGCCGTACTGGTGGCAATGAACGCACTGTGGGAACTCGGCGTGCCCCGGCGGGATCTGCACGCCCTGGGAGCCGAGCTCGGCAGTGACGTCCCCTTCGCGCTGCACGGTGGCACCGCCCTCGGCACCGGCCGCGGCGAGCAGCTCGCCACGGTGCTCTCGCGCAACACCTTCCACTGGGTGCTGGCCTTCGCCGACGGTGGCCTCTCCACCCCTGCGGTGTTCGGGGAGATCGACCGGTTGCGGGCGGACCCCGCCAGGGAGCAGCCCTCGCGGCTGGCGGATCCCGAACCGCTGCTGACCGCGCTGGCCTCGGGGGATCCGTATCAGCTGGCCCCGCTGCTCGGCAACGACCTGCAGCCCGCCGCGCTGAGCCTGGATGCGGGATTGCGGCGCACGCTACGGGCAGGTGTCGACGCCGGCGCGCTGGCGGGCATCGTGTCGGGGTCGGGGCCGACGTGTGCGTTCCTGTGCCCGTCGGCGTCGGCGGCCGTCGACGTCGGTGTTCAGCTGTCGGGGGCGGGCGTGTGCCGCACGGTCCGCGCGGCCAGTGGCCCGGTGCCCGGTGCCCGGGTCGTCCCGGCGCCGTCGCGTACGGTGTGACCCACGCGACAATTCCTCGATGAGTTTGGCAGTTACTTAAGGGTCTCTTAAGATGATCGACGGTGAAGACTAGCGGTTCAGAGTATGACGTGCCGACTTCCCCCACCGGCCCCGCCGGTGGGCGGCCATTCAGCGTCGACGCCGATCGTCCCGCCGCTTCCGTTTCGAGACGAGAATGCACCCCAATCGTGTGCGGGTCCTTGATGGAAAGCACGCGTCAACAGGTGGAACATGGAAAAGCGCGCGTCGCCACAGTGGCCGATGCCGGGCTCCTCAGACCCAGGAGGTTGTCGTGAGCAGGTTTACCGAGAAGATGTATCGCAACGCTCGGACGGTCACCACGGGCATGGTGACCGGCGAACCCCACGAGCCGGTCCGGCACACCTGGGGTGAGGTTCACGAGCGCGCGCGACGCATCGCCGGTGGACTCGCCGCCGCAGGGGTCGGACACGGCGACGCCGTCGGCGTCCTCGCTGGCTACCCCGTCGAGATCGCCCCGACCGCCCAAGGCCTGTGGATGCGCGGCGCCAGCCTCACGATGCTGCACCAGCCCACGCCCCGCACCGACCTCGTCGTCTGGGCCGAGGACACCATGAACGTCATCGGCATGATCGAGGCCACCGCCGTCATCGTCTCCGAGCCGTTCCTGGTCGCCATCCCGGTGCTGGAGGAGAAGGGGATCAAGGTTCTCAAGGTCGGCGACCTGCTGGAGGCCGAGCCGATCGACCCGGTCGAGACCGGTGAGGACGACCTGGCCCTGATGCAGCTGACCTCCGGTTCGACGGGATCTCCGAAGGCCGTGCAGATCACCCACCGCAACATCTACTCCAACGCCGAGGCGATGTTCATCGGTGCGCAGTACGACGTCGAGAAGGACGTCATGGTCAGCTGGCTGCCCTGCTTCCACGACATGGGCATGGTCGGCTTCCTGACCATCCCGATGTACTTCGGCGCCGAGCTGGTCAAGGTCACGCCGATGGACTTCCTGCGCGACACGCTGCTGTGGGCCAAGCTGATCGACAAGTACAAGGGCACCATGACCGCGGCGCCCAACTTCGCCTACGCGCTGTTCGCCAAGCGCCTTCGCAATCAGGCCGAGCCCGGCCAGTTCGACCTCTCGACGCTGCGCTTCGCCCTGTCGGGTGCCGAGCCGGTGGAGCCTGCCGACGTCGAGGACCTGCTCGACGCGGGCAAGCCCTTCGGTCTGAGCCCCAAGGCCATCCTGCCCGCCTACGGCATGGCCGAGACCACGCTGGCGGTGTCGTTCTCCGAGTGCGGCGCCGGTCTGGTGGTCGACGAGGTCGACGCCGATCTGCTCGCGGCGCTGCGGCGTGCGGTGCCCTCGACGAAGGGCAACACCAAGCGGTTGGCCTCACTGGGCCCGCTGCTGCGCGACCTCGAGGCCCGCGTCGTCGACGAGCACGGCGAGGTCATGCCCGCTCGCGGCGTCGGCGTCATCGAGCTCCGCGGTGAGTCCCTGACCCCCGGCTACATCACCATGGGTGGCTTCCTGCCTGCCCAGGATCAGCACGGCTGGTACGACACCGGCGACCTGGGCTACCAGATGGAGAACGGCCACATCGTCGTCTGCGGTCGGGTGAAGGACGTCATCATCATGGCCGGCCGCAACATCTACCCGACCGACATCGAGCGGGCCGCGGGCCGCGTCAAGGGCGTCCGGCCCGGTTGCGCGGTCGCCGTCCGGCTCGACGCGGGCCACTCGCGTGAGACGTTCGCCGTCGCGGTGGAGTCCAACGCCTGGGAGGATCCGGTCGAGGTGCGTCGCATCGAGCACCAGGTCGCCCACGAGGTCGTCACCGAGGTCGACGTCCGGCCCCGCAACGTCGTCGTACTCGGCCCCGGCACCATCCCGAAGACGCCGTCGGGCAAGCTGCGCCGGGCCAACTCGGTCTCGCTCGTCACCTAGTCCCCGCGAAGTTTCCCCCTTCTCCGCGAGCAGACGCAAACGGCCCTCGATCGCCGCGATTCAGGGCCCTTTGCGTCTGCTCGGCCGGAAAGCGGTTGGCCGTGTGTCGGGGCCGCTCGCTACGGTTGACCGATGAGCACCCCGGCCATCGAGGCGATCGAGCTCGTCAAGCGCTTCGATGACCACGTCGCGGTCGACGGCGTCAGCTTCGCCGCGCCGCAGGGCACCGTGCTGGGGTTGCTTGGCCCCAACGGTGCGGGCAAGACCACCACCGTGCGGATGATGACGACACTCTCGCAGCCCACCGGCGGCACCGCCCGCGTGGCGGGTTACGACGTCAGGACCGAGCCCGCAAAGGTCCGCGCCAACATGGGGTTGACCGGGCAGGCGGCCACGGTCGACGAGTTGCTCACCGGCCGGGAGAACATCCGGATGATCGGCGCGCTCTACGGCATCGGCCGTCGTGACGTGAAGCGACTGGGTGATCAACTGCTGGAATGCTTTTCGATCGCCGAGGCCGCCGACCGGCCGGTGCGGTCCTATTCGGGCGGCATGCGACGGCGCATCGACCTCGCCGTCAGCCTCATCGCCTCGCCGCCGGTGCTGTTCCTCGACGAGCCAACGACGGGACTGGACCCACGTAGCCGCATCGACCTCTGGGACGTGCTGCGCGATCTGGTCGCCCGCGGGACCACGCTGCTGCTCACCACCCAGTATCTCGAGGAGGCCGATCAACTGGCCGACGACATCGTCGTCATGGACCGCGGTCGCGTCATCGCCAAGGGCACGCCGCTGGAGCTCAAGCGCCAAGCCGGCAATGCCAGCCTGGTGGTGACGGTGTCGCACGCCGAGGACCTGCCGACCGCCCGGGAGCTGATGGCCAGGGCTGGTGCCGAGGTGCACGTCGACCCGGGCGCACGGCAGCTCACCGCGGCAGCCGAGGGCATCGCCGACATGACCCGGGTGGCGAGCTGGCTGCAGGAGGGCCGCATCGAGGTCGACGACATCGGGCTTTCCCGGCCCAGCCTGGACGACGTGTTCCTCTCGCTGACCGGGCACCGCGCCGATGACGACGACCATGCCGAGGAGGAGCGCTAGTGACGACGGTGGAGGATCGAGCCGAGGTCGACGCGTCACGACCGGTGACGCGTCAGACCGGCATCGTGGCCCAGTCCTGGATCATGGTCAAGCGCAACATGATCCACACCAAGCGCATGCCGGAGATGCTCAGCGACGTCACGGTGCAGCCGATCATGTTCGTGCTGCTGTTCGCGTTCGTGTTCGGGGCATCGATCGCCAACACCGGCGGAGCGTCCTACCGCGAGTTCCTGTTGCCCGGCATCCAGGCGCAGACCATCGTGTTCACCGCCTTCGTCGTCGCCTCCGGCATCACCGCCGACGTGGAGAAGGGCGTGATCGACCGCTTCCGGTCGCTGCCCATCCGGCGGTCGTCGGTACTGATCGGGCGCAGCGTCGCGAGCCTGCTGCACTCGTCGATCGGCGTGGTGGTCATGGCGGTCACCGGGCTGTGCATCGGTTGGCGCATCCGCGGCGGTGTCGCCGATGCGATACTCGCGTTCGCGCTGATCCTGGTGTTCGGCTTCGGCATCATCTGGTTCGGCATCCTGATCGGGTCGCTGATGAGGTCGGTCGAGGCGGTCAACGGGGTGATGTTCACCGTGCTGTTCCCGATCACGTTCCTGGCCAACACCTTCGCGCCCACCGAGCCGATGCCCCGGTGGTTGCGGGTGATCGCCGAGTGGAATCCGGTTTCGTCGCTGGCGCAGGCCATGCGGGAGTTGTGGGGCAACGGACCGGCGGCGCCACCAGAGGCGCAGCTGCCGCTGCATCACCCGGTGCTCGCCACCATCCTGTGGTCGCTGGCGATGACGGCCGTGCTGGCGCCGTTCGCACTGCGGGCCTACTCGCGTCGCACCTCGGATTGAGCGGCTAGAGCACCTGCAGGTGCACCGCGTCGGTGGCGTGGGCCTTGGAGCGGTAGAGCGCCGCGTCCGCGGCCTCCACGACGTCGTGCGGGTTGGTCGCGCGGTCGGTGACGGCCACGCCCACCGAGAGTCCCAGCCGCCGCATGGGGCCGTCGGCGTCCGACGCGGCGGCCAGCGAGCGCACGGCGTCGACCATCCCGTCGGCCAACGCGAGGACGTCGTCCACCGAGCGTCGCGTCGCGACCACCCCGAATTCGTCTCCGCCCCAACGGCATACGACGTCATCGGTGGCGGCCTCCTGTACCAGCCGGCCCGCGACGGCCACGAGTGCCCGGTCGCCTGCGAAGTGTCCGTCGGTGTCGTTGATGGCCTTGAACTCATCCAGGTCGCAGAAGAGCAGAGCCACCAGGCCCCGCGTGCCGTCCGGTTCGATGCCCAGCGCGGCGCACCGTCGTTGCAGCTCCTGCAGACCCACGGCCCGCACCTTGAGCCCGGTCAGCTCGTCGTGCTCGGCCCGGCGGCGCATCTCGTTCAGTGACGCCAGCTCGTCGGTCCGGTCGACGATGATGCATACGTACCTGGCGCCGAAGCTGATCCCGTCGACGCGGCGCACCGCGACCTGCACCCAGCGTTCCCAGCGGTGTCCGCGGGGATGGCGCAGCGCGCACTCCTCGCCGACGACGACGCCCTGTTCGGACGCCAGGGCCGCCAGCACATCCGCCACGCGTTGGGGCTCGTCGAGCACGACGAGGTCGGCGAGCGTGAGGCCCAGGAGGTCGTGTTCGAGCGCGTCCGTCAGGTCCAGCAGCGACCCGTTCACGTCGATGACCCGTAGCGCCCGGTCCAGGATCGCCGTCGGCGCAGGCGAGGCGGCGAATGCCGTCCGGTACAGGCTGGTGCGGTCGTTGGCCACCTCGAAGGCGTGGGCGCGTTCCACCGCGGCGCCCGCATGGCCGGCGAACAGTTCCAGCAGGGCGCGCTGGTCGGCGTCGGGTGTGCGTCCCGAGCGCGGCAGGTCGACGCTGATGACGCCGAGGAGCTGATCGGGTGCGCGCCACATCGGCGCGAGAAGCGCGAACTCGGGACGCCACGGCTCGGTGTCGTCGGCCCGATCGGCGGTGCTCGCGACGAAGCGTTCGGGCCACGGATCGACGTGGGGTACGGAGTCGTCGAGTTCGAGCGTGCGGACGAACCGCAGGTCACCCCAGTGCTCGCCGGAGCCGAGGATCTCGAGCCAGCCGTCGTGGGACATCGTGCCGCCGCGCAGCTCTCCGAGCTCTGGCGGCCCGACCACCGTCCGCACCTGCAACTCGTCGGCATGGGTGCGGATGTTGACGGCGACGGCGTCGAAGCCGATCACGTCGACCACCGCGTTGGCGATCAGTTCTAGGACCTCGTCGAGGTCGCGTCGGCCGCCCAGCGAATCGACGATGGCCATGAAGCGGGTCAGTACATTGCGATGCAGCGTGACGAAGTCGTCCACGGCTCATTGTCGCACCGCCGCGGCCGACGGTGCCCTTCTTGGCTAGTCGGGCCGTACGTGGGACCGGGCGTGGGCGAGTGGATCGGCGCCCATCCGGTCGTAGACCCGCCAGACCAGCAGTTCGTGCGCCACGGCATCGATCTCACCGGCGGCCAGCGCCGCGTCGGCTTTGGCGAGCTCGTTGGTCAGGAGGCGCAGTTCGGCGAACCCATCGGCCATGGCGGTGCCCTCCGCCCCAGCCATCCGGATCGCCGACAGGGTTCGCACACCGCCACGGGTGGCCCCGGTCATGGCGGCCAGCGCCGCGCCCGAGCCCAGGAAGGCGACGGCGGCGACGGTCAGCGCCGAGGTGGGGCCGAGGACGGGGACCAGCATCACCTCCAGGACGAGGAACACGGTGATGCCCCAGACCGGCCAGCCTCGCCAGGCGCGCAGCAGGATCCGGTCGTCGGCCGAGATGCCGGGTGGGTAGACGACGAGCCGGAAGCGGGTGACGCCGTATCGCGTCGGCGAGACGGCCAGCGATCCCCAGGTGGTACCGCCGTCGAGCAGTCGACGCCAGCGGGGTGGGTGCGTGGAGTCGGTCATGTCTTCAGGTCTACGCCCCGATACGCGCCGTGGCCATGATCCGGACACAATCCTTACGCTGCCGAGCCACATCTTTACGGGTGCTGGGTATTGTGTACTATACCTAGAATGACGGATCGCATCTCGGGACGCATCGCCGACCACCCCACCGTGCGAAAGGTGCTTGCCCGCAAGCCCAGTGCACCGCCGGGGGTGATCGACGCCGACTGGCTGCGCGAGACGTGCCTGGCCGCGGGCGCCGACGACGTCGCGTTCGCCAGCGTGGCGGATCCGGCGCTGGCGTCGGAGCGCGAGCACGTCGAGTCCGCGCTGCCGGGCGCCAGGAGTTACGTGTCGCTCGTCGTGCGGATGAACCGCGACAACGTGCGCTCGCCCGCCCGCAGTGTCGCCAACCAGGAGTTCCACCGCACCGGGGAGATCATCAACGAGGCCGCGCACCGCATCACCCGCGCCCTGCAGGACGCCGGCCACCGCGTGCTCAACCCGTCGGCGACGTTCCCGATGGAGATGGACCGGTTCCCTGGCCGCATCTGGGTGGTCGCCCACAAACCGGTCGCGGTGGCCTCCGGGCTCGGGGTGATGGGCATCCACCGCAACGTGATCCACCCGAAGTTCGGCAACTTCATCCTGCTGGCGACCATCCTTGTCGACGCTCCGGTCTCCAGTTACGGTGTGCCGCTGGACTACTCGCCATGCCTGGAGTGCAAGCTGTGCGTGGCGGCCTGTCCCGTCGGCGCCATCGGCAAGGACGGCGAGTTCGACTTCGTCGCCTGCTCGGTGCACAACTACCGCGAATTCATGGGCGGCTTCACCGACTACGTGCAGACCATCGCCGACAGTGACGATGCGGCGGACTTCCGGTCGCGCGTAACCGATTCGGAGAACGCGTCGATGTGGCAGAGCTTGTCGTTCAAGGCGAACTACAAGGCGGCCTACTGTCTGGCGGTGTGCCCAGCCGGCGAGGACGTCATCGAGCCATACCTCCAGGACCGCAAGGGCTTCATGGATCTGGTCCTCAAACCGTTGCAGGCCAAGCGCGAAACGCTATACGTGCTGCCCAACTCTGCCGCCAAGGCGCACGCCGAGAAGCGCTACCCGCACAAGCCGACCAAGGTCGTCGACAGCGGCATCGCCGGGCGCACCTGACGCGAATCCCCCAAGGAGGGGCGGGCCTACCAGGCGTGGACGGTGTTCTGCGCGGTCTCCAGGCCGAGTTCGATCAACAGCTCCGTGGCGTCGGCGGCCTGCTCGCAGATCAGCCCGACCTCCGGGCGTTCGGCGGCGGTGAAGTTCTCCAGCACGAACGTCGCCGGGTCCTTGCGGCCAGGCGGCCGGCCGATGCCGATGCGCACTCGTTGAAAGTCCTTGGTGCCCAGGGCTGCTGCCACCGACCGCAACCCGTTGTGGCCGCCCTCGCCGCCGCCGAGCTTGAGCCGGATCCTGCCGAAGTCGATGTCCAGCTCGTCGTGAATGGTGATGACGTCGGCCGGGGCGACCGAGTAGAAGTTGGCCAACGGGCCGACCTGGCGCCCCGACTCGTTCATGTACACGCGCGGCTTGGCCAGGATGACCGGCCGGCCGCCGAGGCGACCAGTGGTCACCTCGGCGCCGGACCGCTTGTGCACCTTGAAACCCGAGCCGATGCGATCGGCCAGGATGTCGGCGACGAGGAAGCCCAGGTTGTGCCGCGTCGTCTCGTAACGAGGACCGGGATTGCCCAGGCCGACCACCAGCAGTGGCTCGGCCATGCCCTGATCCGGTTACTCGGACTCGGAGCCGGCAGCGCCTTCGGACTCCCCGGACTCCTCGGCGGGCGCGGACTCCTCGCCGGCACCCTCGGACTCGAGATCGTCGGCGGTCGGCGCCGGAATCACGTTGACCACCAACAGCTCCGGATCGGAGACCAGGGTGACGCCGTCGGGTAGCGGCACCTGCGAGGCCAAGTACTGGGTGTTGGCGGGGGCGCCCTCCACCGACAGCGTCAGGTTCTCGGGGATCGACATCGCGTCGGACTCGATCTCGATGGTGTTGGACTCGACGTTGACCAGGGTGTCGGGACCGGCGTCGCCCTCGACGACGACGTTGACCTCGACGGTCACCTTCTCGCCGCGACGGACGATGATGAGGTCGACGTGCTGGATGTTGCGCCGGATCGGGTGGACCTCGATGGCCTTGGGCAGCGCGAGCGCTTCCTTGCCGTCGATGTCGAGGGTGAGCACGGCGTTGGTGCCGAAGTTGCGCAGCACGGCGGCGAACTCGCGGGCCGGCAGCGTCAGGTGCTGCGGATCGGCGCCGTGGCCGTAGAGCACCGCGGGCACCTTGCCGTCGCGACGGGCCTGACGCGAGGCGCCCTTGCCGGTCTTGGTACGGACCTCGGCGGTGAGGTTGTTCTCTGCGTGGGCCGCTGTCTTGGCCATGTGATGGTGCTCCTGTGCCGTGTCGTCTGGTGGCACGGTGAGGGCGACTAGAAGCAGCGGAGCTGCGAATGGTTTCCCGTCGATAACGGTGGACCGTGAAATCCACCCTCGCCGTGATCGTCGGCAAGGCTACCTCGTGCCTGCCGTGCCGACGAAATCTACAGCTCGAAGGCGGTGCCCGTGAGCTGCTCGGACAGCTCCCACAGCGCGGCCGCGGTCGTCGCGTCGTTGGCCAGCGGGCTGCGGGCGGACAACCCCGTCGGGCCGGTCATCCCGAACCTGGGGCCGACGAACGAGTTGCCCGGCAGGTGCTGCGAGGCGGCGAACAACGTCTGCCTGGCTCCGAAGTCGGCGTCGGTGGCCAGCTTGTTGCCCAGCGACATCAGCGTGGCGCTGAGCTTGCCCGCGGTGTGCCCCTGCAGGTTGGTCGCGGAGTATCCGGGATGGGCGGCCAGTGACGTGATCTCCGACCCCGCGGCGTCGAGGCGGCGCTGCAACTCCTTGGTGAACAGCAGGTTGGCCAGCTTCGACTGCCCGTAGGCCAGCCACGCCGAGTACGGCCGCGCCTTCCAGTTCAGGTCCTTGAGGCTGATCCTGCCGAGCAGATGCAGCATCGACGAGACCGTGACCACCCGATCGGTGATGCGGGGCAGCAGCAGATTGGTCAGCGCGAAGTGGCCGAGATGGTTGGTGCCGATCTGGCTCTCGAAGCCGTCGACCGTCTGCGCATACGGCACGGCCATGATGCCGGCGTTGTTGATCAGCACGTCCACCGCGTCGACGGTGTCGGCGAACGCGCGCACCGAGGAGAGGTCCTGCAGGTCGAGTTTGCGCACCTCGACGTCACCGGGCATGCCGGCCGCCGCGGCATTGCCCTTGTCGAGGTTGCGGACCGCGACGACGACCTTGGCACCGACCCGAGCCAGTTCGCGCGCGGTGACCTCGCCGAGTCCGCTGTTGGCGCCGGTGACGACGACGGTGCGTCCGGCGAAGGAGGGCAGGTCTGCGGCGGTCCAGTCAGTCATGGCGACCACAGTAGAGAAGGGCTACTTGGCGGTGACGGTGAAACCCTTGATGATCGCCTCGATGTCGGCCCCGTCGGCCTGTGCCTTGTCGGCGAATGCCGTCACGGTCAGCTGGACGAGGTACTTCTGGCCAGGCAGGTTCGCCCTGGCCGGGGTGCCCGAGGCGATGACGATGCGGTTGTAGCTCTGCATCCGCTGGCCGTTGAGGTCGTAGGTGCCCTCGATCATCGACGACGGGAAGCCCATGAAGTCCTTCTTGGAGTCGTTGAGCTTGGTGAAGTTCTGCGAGAGCAGGGCGTCACCGTCGGCGTGCTTGAGCGCTTCGCCGACGTCGAACGGGCCGTCGAGCTGGAACACCAGCAGCATGGCCGTCGGGTAGGTGTCGCCCTTGGCGATGGTGCGGGTGCCCGGCGACAGGTTCGGGTTGAAGTAGGGCTTCCAGCCCGGCGGCTGCGGCACGGTGACGGCCAAGTCGGTCAGCTTGTCGGGGGCGACGGGTGCGCCGGTGACGCCGGCGTTCTCGAACCAGGTCGACAGGGAGATCGGCTTCTCGGCGCTGCTGGTCGCGGTGGCGGACGTGGTCGTGGTCCAGATCGACTTGTAGTCCGGCTCGGTCGGTGCGCAGCCCGCCAAGGCCAGCGCGGCGAGCGCGACGGCCGCGATCGCGGTGCGCCTCACGACACCTCCACCTTGAACCCGGCGACGATGGCGCTCAGCTGCGGTGACTGCGCGATCGCCTGGTCGGCCCTAGTCGTCACCGTCATCTGCACCAGGTAACGCTGGGACGTCGACGGCACGTCGGCAAGCACGATCCGGCTGTAGTGCTCGACACCGCCGGCCACGCCCTGGGCGGCTGCGGAGGGGAAGCCGTCGTAGTCGTCGTAGGACTCCGTGACGTCGGTGGCGTTGGGCGGCAGCGCATCGGTGTTGGCGTGGCGGATCGCGTCCTTCGGGTCGAAGGCGCCGATCAGTTTGATCGCCATCAGCGTCACCGACGGGAACGAGCCGTCGCTGCCGACGGGCTGGACGAACTCGATGCCGGTGGCGAACAGCGGGTCGGGGGTGCGGGCCCAGCCGTCGGGAACGGGCACCGTGACCGAAAGGCCGGGGGCCTTGTCGAAGCGGGCGGGCTCGCCGGTGACGTCGATCGAGGCCAGGTAGTCCCGGAACGCGACGGGCCGGCCCGGCTGCTGCGTCGCGGGCGGCGGCACCGGGGTCATCGGGGCGACGGTCGGGGTCGACGGGACTGGCGTGGCCGACGTCGTGGATGCGCCGTCACTGCCCGTCCCGGAGTTGCAGCCGGCCAGGGTGAGCGCGAGCGCCAGGGCGCACACGCCGCGGGCCATCGTCACAGAATCTCGCGGACGCCGTCGATCGGCCTGGCCAGGCGGGTGCCCTTGGCAGTGACGACGAACGGGCGCTCGATCAGGATCGGGTGCTGAGCCAAGGCGTCGAGCAGCTCGTCGTCGGAGGCATCGGCGAGGCCGAGCTCGGTGTAGAGGGCTTCGCGCTTGCGCACCGCGGCCCGTACCTCGATGCCGGCGTTGGCGATGAGGTCGGCCAGCTCCGCGCGCGTCGGCGGCGTCTTCAGATACTGGATGATCGTGGGCTCGTCACCGTGCTCGCGCAACAGTTCGAGGGTCTTGCGCGACGTCGAACACTTCGGGTTGTGGTAGATGACGCTGCTGCCACCCACGTCAGGCATCCCCGTCGAACAGTCCCGTCACCGAGCCGTTCTCGAACACCGCCCGGATCGTGCTGGCCAGCAGGGGCGCGATCGACAGCACCGTCAGCTGGGGGAACGACTTGTCCTCGCCGATCGGCAGCGTGTTGGTGACCACGACCTCGCGCGCGCCGCTGGCGGCCAGGCGTTCGCGGGCGGGATCCGACAGCACGCCGTGGGTGGCGGCGATGATGACGTCCGCGGCGCCGTCCTCCTTGAGGAGCTTGACCGCGCCGGCGATGGTGCCGCCGGTGTCGATCATGTCGTCGGTGAGGATGCACGTCTTGCCGCGGACGTCGCCGACGACGCGGTTGGACTTGACCTGGTTGGGCACCAGCGGGTCACGGGTCTTGTGGATGAACGCCAGCGGTACGCCGCCGAGTGAGTCGGCCCACTTCTCGGCGACGCGCACGCGGCCGGAGTCGGGGGAGACGACGACCATGTCGTGGCTGGCGTAGTTCTCGCCGATGTAACCGCACAGCAGGGCCTGGCCGCGCATGTGGTCGACGGGGCCGTCGAAGAAGCCCTGGATCTGGTCGGTGTGCAGGTCGACCGAGACGATGCGGTCGGCGCCCGCGGTCTTGAGCAGGTCGGCGACCAGGCGCGCCGAGATGGGCTCGCGACCGCGGTGCTTCTTGTCCTGCCGGGCGTAGGGATAGAACGGCAGGATCGCGGTGATGCGCTTGGCGCTACCCCGCTTGAGGGCGTCGATCATCAGCAGCTGTTCCATCAGCCACTTGTTCAGCGGAGCTGGATGGGACTGCAGGACGAAGGCATCGCAGCCACGGACGGATTCGTCGAAGCGGACGAAGATCTCGCCGTTGGCGAAGTCGCGGGCCGTCTGCGCGGTGACGCTGACGTCCAGCTCCTTGGCGACCTGCTCTGCCAGCTCGGGGTGTGCGCGCCCCGAGAACAGCATCAGGTTCTTGCGATTGTCGGTCCATTCCGTGGCCACGTGGGACTGCCTTTGCCGTCGGGGATCGATACGGGTTGATCGTACGTAGCGATTGTGGCACCCGTCGGCCGGGTTGCCGGAATCCCAACGTCAGGTGTCCGAATGGTCTTCCGGCACGTCGGCGCGGGTGGCATTGCGGGCGGCCTCCGCCGCGGCGCTACCGGGCCGTTTGCGGGTCACCCAGCCCTCGATGTTGCGCTGCGGGCCGGCCGACACCGCGAGCGCGCCGGGCGGCACGTCCTCCCGGACGACGGTGCCCGCACCGGTGTACGCGCCGTCGCCGACGGTGACCGGAGCGACGAACATGGTGTCCGATCCGGTGCGGACGTGCGAGCCAATCGTGGTGCGCCGCTTGGTTTCTCCGTCGTAGTTGACGAAGACGCTTGAGGCGCCGATGTTGCTGTGCTCGCCGATGTCGGCGTCCCCGACGTAAGTCAGGTGGGGCACCTTGGTGCCCGCGCCGATGGTGGCGTTCTTGGTCTCGACGAACGTGCCGATCTTGCCCTCGGCGCCGAGTTCGGTGCCGGGGCGCAGGTAGGCGAACGGGCCGACGACGGCGGCGTCGCCGATCACCGAGGAGGAGCCGTGGGTCCGGATGACGGTGGCGCCGTCGCCGACGACGACACCGGTCAGGGTGGTGTCCGGCCCGATCTGACAGCGCGCCCCGATCCGGGTGGTGCCGAGCAGTTGGGTGCCGGGGTGGATGACGGTGTCGCGGCCCACGGTGACGTCGACGTCGATCCACGTCGTGGCCGGATCGACCACGGAGACGCCGGAGCGCTGGATGGCGGCGACGAGGCGCCGGTTGAGCTCGGCGTGCAGTTCGGCCAGCTGGACGCGGTCGTTGACCCCGGCGACCAGGGCGCTGTCGTCGACGTGGCGCCCGCGGACGCTCTGGTGGTTGCGGCGCAGGATCTCGATGGCGTCGGTGAGGTAGAGCTCGCTTTGGGCGTTGTCCGAGCGCAGCTGGGTCAGCGCCCAGCGCAGTGCGGCGGCGTCGAAGGCGTAGACGGCGGCGTTGACCTCGCGGATCGCCCGCTGGGACTCGGTCGCGTCGGCCTGCTCGACGATGCTCGTCACCTCGCCGTCCTGGGTCCGCAGGATGCGGCCGTAGCCGGTGGGGTCGGGCAGCGTGGTGGTCAGCAGCGTCGCGGCGGTCGACTGGGCGACGTGCTCGTCGATCAGGCCGGCGAGGGTGTCGGAGTCCAGGAGCGGCACGTCGCTCGCCGTCACCACCACCGTGCCGGTGAACTCGGCCGGGATGGCCGCGAGCCCGCAGGCGACGGCATGACCGGTGCCCAGCTGCTGTTCCTGGACGGCGATGTCGATGGGGCGGTCGAGGTCGTCGGCGAGCCCGTTGACCGCGGGGATGACGTGGTCGCGGGCCATGCCGACCACCACCACCAGGTGCCGTGGCGCCACCTTGGCGATGGCGTGCAGGGTGTGCGACAGCATGCTGCGGCCGGCCAGCGTGTGCAGCATCTTGGGGATGTCGGACTGCATCCTGGTGCCTGCCCCGGCCGCCAGGACGATGACCGCAGTCTCGCCTCGTGTCGTCATCGATACCTCACTCCCGCGCGAGCGTGCGCGTCGTGCCGGTTCGAGCGGCGTGTCGCAGTGCCGACACGCACGCTCGCGGCGAACGGAATGCTCCGTGCAGGAGGTCGCTCGGGCAAGCCTCGCTCCGTCGCCAGGACTCGAACCTGAACTATCTGAACCAAAATCAGAGGTGCTGCCGATTACACCACGACGGACTGCGGCTAGAACTTTAGTCGACGGCGATTACCCTGAGGGCCGTGGCTTCGCAGGACAAGGAGGTGCGTGTACCCCGTGCGCGCATGACGGGTACCGAGCGCCGCCAGCAGCTCGTCGAGATCGCCAAGTCGCTGTTCGCCGAGCGCGGTTACGACGCCACCTCCATCGAGGAGATCGCGCAGCGGGCCGGGGTGTCCAAGCCGGTGGTCTACGAGCACTTCGGCGGCAAGGAGGGCCTCTACGCCGTCGTGGTCGACCGGGAGATGTCGGCGCTGCTCGACGGCATCACCTCGTCGCTGACCAACAACCGCTCCCGGGTGCGGGTCGAGCGGGTGGCGCTGGCGCTGCTCACCTACGTCGAGGAGCGCACCGACGGCTTTCGCATCCTGATCAGGGATTCGCCGGCCAGCATCGCCTCGGGGACGTACTCCAGCCTGCTCAACGACGCCGTGAGCCAGGTGGCGTCGATCCTGGCCGGTGACTTCGCGCGCCGCGGCCTGGATCCCGATCTCGCGCCGTTGTACGCCCAGGCGCTGGTCGGGTCGGTTTCGATGACCGCGCAGTGGTGGCTCGACACCAGGGAACCGAAGAAGGAAGTGGTCGCGGCGCATCTGGTGAACCTGATGTGGAACGGGTTGACCCACTTGGAGGCAGACCCGGAGCTGCACGACCAGCAGTGACCGGCGTCTCCCCGAGGGGCCCTTCGGTGATTTGGCCACTGCCGCAACGCCTTCGGTCGGTGGTTAGGATGGACCCACGATGACGAAATCGGGGCACCCTCATGTCCAGACCCCGATGGCGGGCCTGGTCGGTCTCGCGCTGTCCGATCCGCAGCTGGCGGACCTCACCCGGCGCGCCGGCGCGCCCACCACGCAGACCGCTCTCGTCGGCCCCGCCTGTGCGCGGCTGTTCGTCGCGGCGGCCCTCGCCGACGCCGGCGGTGCCGTTGATTCGAACGACGCCGGCGGTGCCGTTGATTCGACCGACGCCGGTAGTGCCGTTGATTCGACGTGGACGGGTCCGCTGCTGGTCGTCACCGCCACCGGCAGGGAGGCCGACGACCTGACCGCCGAGCTGCGCGCCGTGTACGGCGACGCCGTCGCCCTGTTCCCGTCGTGGGAGACGCTGCCGCACGAGCGGTTGTCGCCGGGTGTCGAGACCGTCGGCGCCAGGATGATGGTGCTGCGCCGGCTGGCCCACCCGGACGAGGAGCACCTCGGCCCGCCGCTGCGCGTCGTGGTCACCACCGCCCGTTCCCTGCTGCAGCCGATGGCCCCCGATTTGGCCGACGTCGAGCCGGTCACGCTCGCGGTCGGCATGGAGGCCGAGTTCGACGGCGTGCTGCAGCGGCTCGTCGAGCTGGCCTACACCCGGGTGGACATGGTCGGCAAGCGCGGTGAGTTCGCGGTGCGCGGCGGCATTCTCGACGTCTTCGCGCCGACGGCCGAGCATCCGGTCCGCATCGAGTTCTGGGGCGACGAGGTCTCGGAGATGCGGATGTTCTCCGTGGCCGATCAGCGTTCGTTGCCCGAGCTCACCGTCGAGCACCTCGTCGCGGTGCCGTGCCGGGAACTGATGCTCACCGACGAGGTCCGCCAGCGGGCGGCTGCGTTCTCCGCCGACCAGCCGCGCGACGTCGACCGCGTCACCGGAACCGTCGGCGACATGCTCGCCAAGCTCGCCCAGGGCATTCCGGTCGACGGGATGGAGGCGCTGCTGCCGGTGTTGCGGCCCACCGACCTCGTGCTGCTGACCGATCACCTGTCGGCGGGGGCGCCGGTGCTGGTGTGCGATCCGGAGAAGGTGCGAACCCGCGCGGCGGACCTGATCAAGACGGGACAGGAATTCCTCGAGGCGTCATGGTCGGTCGCGGCGATGGGCGCCGATGCCCCCATCGACGTCGAGCAGCTCGGCGGGTCCGGGTTCCGCGACCTCGCCGACGTGCACGCGGGTGCCGAGGTGGGCGGGCATCCGTGGTGGACGCTGAGCCAGTTGGGCGACCCCGGCGCCCTCGAGCTCGACATCAAGGCGGCCCCATCGGCGCGGGGTCAGCAGAACAACCTCGACGAGATGTTCGCGATGCTGCGGGCCCACGTCACCACCGGCGGGTTGGCCGCCGTGGTCACCCCCGGCACCGGCACGGCGCACCGGGTCGTCGAGCAGCTCGGCGAACACGACACCGCCGCTTCGCTTCTGGAGCCCGGTGACGTGCCCAAGCCCGGTGTCGTCGGCGTGCTCAAGGGGCCGCTGCGCGACGGTGCGGTGCTGCCGGGGGCGAACCTCGTCGTCATCACCGAGACCGATCTGACCGGCAACCGCGCCGCCGCCACCGAGGGCAAGCGGCTGGCGGCCAAGCGCCGCAACGTCGTCGACCCGTTGGCGCTGACCGCCGGTGACCTCGTCGTGCACGACCAGCACGGCATCGGCCGGTTCGTGGAGATGGTGGAGCGCACCATCGGCGGCGCCCGCCGCGAGTACCTGGTGCTGGAGTACGCCTCGGCCAAGCGGGGTGGCGGGTCGGACAAGCTCTTCGTGCCGATGGACTCCCTGGATCAGCTGTCCCGCTACGTCGGTGGCACGGAACCGACGCTGAGCAAGCTCGGCGGCAGCGACTGGACCAACACGAAGACCAAGGCGCGCAAGGCGGTTCGTGAGATCGCCGGCGAACTGGTGGCGCTGTACGCCAAGCGGCAGGCGGCGCCGGGCTTCGCGTTCGGCCCGGACACCCCGTGGCAGGCCGAGATGGAGGACGCGTTCGGGTTCACCGAGACCGTCGACCAGCTGACCGCCATCACCGAGGTCAAGGCCGACATGGAGAAGCCGGTGCCGATGGACCGCGTCATCTGCGGTGACGTCGGCTACGGCAAGACCGAGATCGCGGTGCGGGCGGCGTTCAAGGCGGTACAGGCCGGCAAGCAGGTCGCCGTGCTGGTGCCCACCACGCTGCTGGCCGACCAGCACCTGCAGACGTTCACCCAGCGGATGGCTGGTTTCCCGGTGACCGTGAAGGGGCTGTCGCGGTTCACCGACACCCTGGAGTCCCGCGCGGCACTCGAGGGCATGAAGGACGGTTCGGTCGACATCGTCATCGGCACCCACCGCCTGCTGCAGACCGGTGTCACGTGGAAGGATCTCGGACTGGTCATCGTCGACGAGGAGCAGCGCTTCGGCGTCGAGCACAAGGAGCACATCAAGTCGATGCGCACCCACGTCGACGTGCTGACCATGAGCGCGACGCCGATCCCGCGAACCTTGGAGATGAGCCTGGCGGGCATCCGCGAGATGTCGACCATCCTCACCCCGCCGGAGGAGCGGTTCCCGGTGCTGACCTACGTCGGGCCGCACGACGACAAGCAGGTCGCCGCGGCGCTGCGGCGCGAGCTGCTCCGCGACGGCCAGGCGTTCTACATCCACAACCGCGTGCGCACGATCGACGCCACCGCGGCCAGGGTGCGGGAGCTGGTGCCCGAGGCCAGGGTCGTCGTGGCACACGGCCAGATGGCCGAGGAGCAGCTCGAGCGCACCGTCGAGGGTTTCTGGAACCGCGAGTTCGACATCCTGGTGTGCACCACGATCGTCGAGACGGGGCTGGACATCTCGAACGCCAACACGCTGATCGTCGAGCGGGCCGACACGTTCGGCCTGTCCCAGCTACACCAGCTGCGCGGGCGCGTCGGCCGCAGCCGGGAACGCGGTTACGCCTACTTCCTCTACCCACCAGAGGTGCCGCTGACCGAGACGGCCTACGACCGGCTGGCCACCATCGCGCAGAACAACGAACTCGGCGCTGGCATGGCCGTGGCGATGAAGGACCTGGAGATCCGAGGTGCCGGAAACGTCTTGGGTGCAGAGCAATCCGGGCACGTGGCAGGGGTGGGCTTCGACCTGTACGTGCGGCTGGTCGGTGAGGCGGTCGAGGCCTACCGGGCGGTGGTGGACGGCAATACCGTCGCCGCGGTCGAGGAGCCCAAGGACGTTCGCATCGACCTTCCCGTCGACGCACACCTGCCACCGGAGTACATCGGCAGCGACCGCCTGCGCCTGGAAGCCTACCGCAGATTGGCTGCCGCACAGGATGATTCGGCCATCGCCGGAGTCGTCGATGAGCTCGTCGACCGGTACGGCCCGCTGCCCGAGCCCGCCGAGCTGCTGGTGGCCGTGGCACGCCTGCGATTGCTCTGCAAGCAGTACGGCGTGACCGAGGTCGGTGCCCCGTCGGCCTCTACCATCCGGCTGACGCCGCTGACGCTGATGGACTCCCAGCAGCTGCGGCTCAAGAGGATGTATCCGTCGGCGACCTACCGCGCGACCACCTCGACCATCACCGTGCCGATTCCGCGGGCCGGCGACGGGATCGGCGCGCCGCGGGTCCGGGATGCCGAATTGTTGCGCGTCGTGGCGGGTCTGTTGCTCGCGTTGGATGGCAGACCGCAGACTGAAGTCGATGTGACCGACCTCGGAGGTAGCTCGTGAATCGGCAGCGGCAGGCGCCATGACCGTCGTTCTGGTGGATCCGCGCCGGCCGTCGCTGGTGCCCGTGGAGGCCATCACCCTGCTCGCCGGTGACGTGCAGTACACCGAGGAGATGCCGATCAGGGTGCCGTGGTCGCTGCCGGCGTCGCGACCCGCCTACACCGGGGAGGACGCTCCGGTGCTGCTGTCCTCGGATCCGAACCACCCGATGGTCAAGGCGCGCTTGGCCGCTGGGGCGAAGCTGATCTCGGTGCCGGCGCCGCAGTCTGGGGAACGCCTGCTCGACGCGGTGGCGATCATGGACAAGCTGCGCACCGCCGGGCCGTGGGAGAGCGAGCAGACCCACGACTCGCTGCGCCGCTACCTGCTCGAGGAGACCTACGAGCTGTTCGACGCGGTCCGCGGTGGCAACGCCGACGAACTCCGCGAGGAACTCGGCGACGTGCTGCTGCAGGTGCTCTTTCACGCCCGCATCGCCGAGGATGCCCTCGAGACGCCGTTCGGCATCGACGACGTCGCCGACGCGCTGGTGCGCAAGCTCGGTAATCGGGTGCCGGCAGTGCTTGCCGGAGAAGCGATCTCACTCGAGGATCAGTTGGCTCAGTGGGAGGAGCGCAAGGCCAGCGAGAGCTCGGTGAAGGCGCGCCGATCGTCGGTGGACGACGTGCCCACCGGTCAGCCCGCGCTGGCGTTGACCCAGAAGGTGCTCGAACGGCTGGCCGCCGCGGGTCTGCCGAGCGATCTGATTCCGCCGGGGTTGACCTCGATCGAGGTGGGACTCGGCGGGGACGCCGAGAATGCCTTGCGCACGCGCGTCCTGGAGTTCATGGACACCGTCCGCAAGGTCGAGCGGGGCGTGCTCGCCAGCCGCCGCGGTGCGGACGGTTCGGACGCCCTCGAGGATCTCACCGAGGTGCAGCTCGGCGTGGTCTCCGAGCAGGAGTGGCGGGCGCACTGGCCCGCCGGCGGGGCGAGTTCGGCCGACGCGGAACGGGATTCCGAGCCCGACGCCGACCATCAGGACAGCAGCGTCGAACCCCAGTAGGCCGACGTATCGCCGTCGCGCAGTCCCGGTGGGCAGGCGAACAGCGCCGTCCCGGTGTGGGTGATGTACTCGTTGAGGGCGTCGCTGCGCGACAGTGCCGTCTGCATGGGCACGAACGACGTCCGCGGGTCGCGCACGAACGCGATGAAGAACAGGCCTGCGTCGAGGTGGCCGAAGCCGTCCGTGCCGTCGGTGAAGTTGTATCCGCGGCGCAGGATTTGGATGCCGCCGAGGTTGTCCGCCGACGCCAGGCGCACGTGGGCGTGCTCGTCGATCAGCGGGGTGCCCTTGGAGCTCGTCGTCTTCAGGTCGAGGGCGTCGAACTCGTTCGCGTAGCCGATCGGAGCGCCGGTGCCCTTCAGACGGCCGATCACCCGCTCCTGCTCCAGCAGGGTGGTGCGGTCCCAGTTCTCGATGCGCATCCGGATGCGGCGGGTCACCAGGTAGGTGCCGCCCGTCATCCAGGCCGGGCCGTCACCGTCGGCGGCCCAGACGTGCTCATCGAGCGCAGCCCGGTCCTCCGCCTTGAGGTTGGCCGTCCCGTCCTTGAAGCCGAACAGGTTTCGTGGTGTCGACTGGTCGCGGGTGGTCGACGACGTCCGGCCGAAGCCCAGCTGGGAGTACCGCACCGCCGCCGTGCCGAAGGCGACGCGGGCCAGGTTGCGGATCGCGTGCACGGCGACCTGCGGGTCGTTGGCGCAGGCCTGCACGCAGATGTCCCCATGGCTGCGGGCCGGATCCATGGTCTCGTTGGGGAACTTGGGCATGTCGATCAGCGCCGCCGGTCGCTTGTCGGCGATGCCGAACCGGTCCTTGCCGTCCTTGGTGAAGAACGACGGGCCGAAGCCGATCGTCAGGGTCAGCTGGGAGGGCGGAAGGCCAAGGGCCTCACCGGTATCCGCGGGCGGCGCGTAGGGGTTGAGGCCGACGGCGCCGTCGGTGACGGCCTCGTGGCCCTGCGTCATCCGCTCGGCCATCTCGGTCCACTGCTTGAGCATCGCGATGACGTCGTCGCGGTCGTCGGTGGTGACGTCGAACGAGCAGAAGTGCATGCGGTCCTGAGCCGCGGTGACGATGCCCGCCTGCCGCTCGCCGCGGAAGGGCACCGCGCCCTGTAGTTCGGTGCCTGCGGGGTTGGCGGCCGAGGCACGGCCGGCCAGCGCGCCGGCGCCGGCCGCGCCGACGACGGCCGCGGTGACCCCCGCCGCCCCGAACAGCCTGCGGCGCGAGAGCGCTCCGCGGGTGGGTTCGGGTTCGGCGGTGGGCGGGCCGTCCTGGCTGGGACTACTGGGGGGCCCAGGACTACTGGGGGGCAATGACACCCTGCACCTGGCTGACTTCCTTGGACAGCGCGTCGATCGACCGCGAAAGCTCTTGGCGCTGCGGCTCGGTCACGGTGTCGTAGAGGACGAAGCCGTCACCCTGGCGGTACTTCTGCAGCAGGGCCTCGGACTCGGCGAACCGCTGGTCGACCTTCTTGGCGAGGTCGGGGTTGCGCTCGTCGAGGATCGGCCGCACCGAGGCCACCGCGGTCTGCGAGCCCTCCAGGTTGGCATTGAAGTCCCACAGGTCGGTGTGGCTGAAGATGTCCTCTTCGCCGCTGATCTTGCTCGAGGCGATCTCGTCGAGCAGACCCTGTGCGCCACCGGCGATCCGGGTGGAGTCGACGGTGAAGTCGGGCGCCTTGACACGGGAGTCGAGTTCCTTGACGTCGGCCACCAGCTGGTCGGCGATGGCGTCGGTGTCGGGCTGCAGACCGGTGACCCACAGGTCCTTCTCGAGGCGGTGGAAGCCGGTCCACTTCTGACCCGGTTCGAGATCGGCCTCGCGGAGGTCGATGCGCGGGTCGAGGTCGTTGGGGAACGACTCGGCGACGGGCTCGATGCGCTCGTAGTAGGTGCGCGTGGTCGGGTAGAGCGCCTTGGCCTTGGCGACGTCCTTGGCCTTGATCGCGGCGACGAACGCGTCGACCGCGGGCACCAGCGCCTCGGTCTGGCTGTTCACGTAGCGCTTGTAGCTGTCCGCCGCTTCCTTGAACTTGCCCTCGGTGTCGATCTGGACGGCGTCACCGGTCACGGTGAAGTCGCCGCGCAGGCCGTCGCCGATCATGCCGGGCTTGCAGGCGGTCTGGTACTTGCCGGGGTCGCTCAGCTGGACGACGAGCTTGCGCTCGAGTCCGGGGGAGATGTTCTCGACCTCGCCCATCACCCGGTCGCCTTCGCCGTAGACGTAGAACTCGGTGACCTTGGTGCCGTTGTTGGTGATCACGAACGTGCTCGGTCCGGTGGCCCCCGAGGTGCTGGACAACTCGCACGCGGTGTCGGAGGCGTTCACGGTGACCTGTGCCGGCGCGGCGCTGCCGCTCGACTCAGCGGCGGCCGGGGTCTGCGACTCCTTGGCCTGGCAGCCCGCCAGGGAGACGCCCGTCAGCACCGCGGCGGTGGCGGCGACGCCGACACTCGCGGCGCGAGGGGGAACTTTCACCGAGAACTTCACGTGGTGGACCTTTCGGATGCGGGCTCCGGCACCGGCGTGGGATCGGAGGTTGCGGGGGGAGTGCCCGGCGGAGGGGTGTCCGTCGGCTTCGCGGGCGCCTTGCTCGGGCGCAGGAAGATGGTGAGGACGATGACGAGGTAGAGCACCCAGGCCAGGAACTGCAGCCACGTGGGCGTCGGGGTGACGTTGAAGACACCCTGGATGACCTGGCCGTACCACGACGACCAGTCGAACCAGCCGCTGACGTCGAATGCGTGGCTGGACAGCCCGGGCAGCCAGCCCACGGTCTGCAGTGCGCCGATGCCGTAGGACAGGATCCCGGCGGCGACGACGACCAGGAAGGCGCCGGTGTAGGTGAAGAACTTGGCCAGGTCGATCCGCAGCGCACCCCGATACATCGCGTAGGCCAGTGCGATGGCGATGACGACGCCGACGATGAGGCCGGTCAGTGGCCAGAGGGTCTTGGCCTCGGCGAAGCCGACCATGAACAGGGCGGTCTCGACGCCTTCGCGGCCGACGGCCAGGAACGACAGCGCTGCCACGGCGACCCCGCCGGCCTCCAGGGCGCGGGCCATGTCGCCGCGCAGCTGACCGGACAAGCTGGCCGCGGCGCGGCGCATCCACAGCACCATCGTGGTGACGATGGCGACGGCGATCAGGGAGGCGACGCCGGCGATGGCCTCGGCGCCGAGGCCGGAGATGGTGTTGCGGCCCAACTGGATTGCCAGGAACACGCCGATGGTCATCGCGACCGCCGCGCCGACGCCCAGCCAGACCCACTTGAGGGCGTCGCGCCGCTCGGACTTGACCAGGAACGCCACCAGGATGGTGACCACGATCGCGGCCTCGAGGCCCTCCCTGACGCCGATCAGGGCGCTGCCGAAGAGCTGCGACGAGACGCTGGGGCCCGCTGCGACCAGGGCTACCGAGGCGTTCGCGAGGTCCTCGACCGCGATCATGCTTTCGTCCTTGCTACGAGTAGACCATAACCAAGCATTGCCTATCCAAGGCTAGGTGTGGCTCACCTTAGCAAGGCAACCCGGGGAACGGTATGTCCAACCGCCGGCTACCCGGGAGTGGTTCGGGCGCATGGGACGATGGCTGCAAAGCGGTCTTGCTCGATGCGTACGCAGGATCCAGGTGTTGAGGAGTCCGGTGTCGGCAGTGCGTTGGCTGAGGGCCGTCGCGGTCGTCGTCGCCACGGTTCTGCTGATGGCCTCCTCCTGCTCGTGGCAGATGGGCGTGCCGATCCCCGAGGGCGTGCCGCCGCCGCCCGGCGATCCCGTACCGCCAGTGGACACCCACGCCAAGGGCCGCCCGGCCGACCAGCTCCGTGCGTGGGCTGCCGAGCGGGCGCCCGCCCTCGGCATCCCGGCCACCGCGCTGGAGGCCTACGCCTACGCCGCCCGGGTGGCCGAGGTGGAGAACCCGAAGTGCCACCTGGCGTGGACGACGCTGGCCGGCATCGGGATGGTGGAGAGCCACCACGGCACCTACCGCGGTGCGACGATCGCGCCCAACGGCGACGTCAGGCCACCGATCCGCGGCGTCCGGCTCGACGGCTCGCTGGGCAACATGGCCATCCCCGACACCGACGGCGGCAAGCTGGACGGCGACCCGCTGATGGACCGGGCGATGGGGCCGATGCAGTTCATCCCGCAGACCTGGAAGCTCTACGGCGTCGACGCCAACAACGACGGCGTCGTCAGCCCCGACAACATCGACGACGCCGCGCTGTCGGCGGCCGGGTATCTCTGCTTCCGCGGCAAGGACCTGGCCAAGCCCCGGGGCTGGATGGACGCACTGCGCGCCTACAACCTCTCCGACCAGTACGCCCGCACGGTGCGGGACTGGGCGACCGCCTACGCCGCCGGACACTCGCTGTGAGCGCGGTGGTTGTTTCGGCGGTGCCGATGCCGAGCCTCTAGGCTGTCTCACTGCAGTCTCAGCAAGACATGTCCGTATCACCCCCCGAAGCGAGGGAGACGTCAGTGCCCGTCATCGAGCAGATCGCAGCGCGAGAGATTCTCGACTCCCGGGGCAACCCGACCGTCGAGGTCGAGGTGGCTCTCGACGACGGGTCCGCCGCCCGCGCCGCCGTTCCGTCCGGCGCGTCGACCGGTGAGCACGAGGCCGTCGAACTGCGCGACGGTGGCAGCCGCTACCTGGGCAAGGGCGTCGAGAACGCGGTCAAGGGCGTTCTCGAGGAGCTCGCCCCGGCCGTGATCGGACTCAACGCCGACGACCAGCGACTGGTCGACCAGGCGCTGCTCGATTGCGACGGCACGGCCGACAAGTCGCGGCTGGGCGCCAATGCCATCCTCGGCGTCTCGCTGGCCGTGGCCAAGGCCGCCGCCGACGCGGCGGGCCTGCCGCTGTTCCGCTACCTCGGCGGTCCCAATGCCCACATCCTGCCCGTCCCGATGATGAACATCGTCAACGGCGGCGCGCACGCCGACACCGGTGTCGACGTCCAGGAGTTCATGGTCGCCCCGATCGGCGCACCGTCGTTCAAGGAGGCGCTGCGCTGGGGTGCCGAGGTCTACCACTCGCTGAAGTCGGTGCTCAAGAAGCAGGGTCTGGCCACCGGTCTCGGTGACGAGGGCGGCTTCGCCCCCGACATCGCCGGCACCACCGCGGCGCTGGACCTGATCAGCTCCGCCATCGAGGCGACCGGCCTGAAGCTCGGCTCCGACGTGGCGTTGGCGCTCGACGTCGCGGCCACCGAGTTCTACACCGCCGGAACCGGATACGCGTTCGAGAAGCAGACCCGCACCGCCGAGCAGATGACCGAGTTCTACACCGGTCTGCTCGGCGCCTACCCGCTGGTGTCGATCGAGGACCCGCTGTCCGAGGACGACTGGGACGGCTGGGTGGCGCTGACGTCGGCCATCGGCGACCGCATCCAGATCGTCGGTGACGACCTGTTCGTCACCAACCCGGAGCGGCTCGAGGAGGGCATCGACAAGGGGGCGGCGAACGCGCTGCTGGTCAAGGTCAACCAGATCGGCACGCTGACCGAGACCCTGGATGCCGTCGCGCTGGCGCACAACAGCGGCTACCGCACGATGATGAGCCACCGCTCGGGCGAGACCGAGGACACCACCATCGCCGACCTCGCCGTCGCCGTGGGCAGCGGCCAGATCAAGACCGGCGCGCCCGCTCGCAGCGAGCGCGTCGCCAAGTACAACCAGCTGCTGCGCATCGAGGAGGAGTTGGGCGATGCCGCGAGGTACGCGGGCGACTTGGCGTTCCCGCGTTTCGCCGTCGAGACCAGGTAGTCGGGCCCAGGCCCAGCCCATGCCCGACGCGAAGCGGCCCGACCCGAGGCGACGCGCCCCTGCGTCTCGCCCCGGCAAGGGCGGCGGGCGTCCGCGCGGGGCTTCTCCGATCCGGCGCGAACCGCGGGCCATCGAGCCGCGGCCCGCTCCCGAGGCCGCAGCTGCCGAGGGCGATCCCGACGAGGAGCCGACCAGCGTCCTCGAACCGATCAGGTCGGCGATCGCCGAGGCCGCCGAACAGCAGTCCGAGCAACGGCTCGGGTCGGCGGCCCGGCGGGCGGCGATCCTGGCCGCGGTGGTGTGCGTGCTGACGCTGACCATCGCCGGTCCGGTGCGGACCTACTTCGCGCAGCGCACCGAGATGAAGCAGCTGACCGAGGCCCAGGCCCAATTGCGTTCGCAGATCGCCGATCTCCAGCAGCAGAAGATCAAGCTCGGTGACCCGGTGTACATCGCGGCCCAGGCCCGCGAGCGACTGGGCTTCGTCATGCCGGGCGACATTCCGTACCAGGTGCAGTTGCCGCCCACTGCGGCGCCCGCGGTGCAGCCGGGGGGCGTGGATCCGGCCAAGCCGCCAAGCGGTCAGCCCTGGTACACGACGCTGTGGCATACCATTGCCGATGCGCCGCACGGTGTTTCGACCATCCCGACGGTGCCGGACCTGCCGCCGCCCCCACCGCCTCCAGCCCCGCCGCCCGGTGGTTGAGCAAGCGGATCTCGACGCCGTCGCCGCCCAGTTGGGCAGGGAGCCGCGCGGTGTCCTGGAGATCGCCTACCGATGCCCCAATGGCGAACCCGCCGTGGTGAAGACGGCGCCGCGGCTGCCCGACGGCACGCCCTTCCCGACGCTGTACTACCTGACCCACCCGGCCCTCACCGCGGCGGCCAGCCGGCTGGAGTCCTCGGGCATGATGCGCGAGATGACCGAGCGCCTGGCACACGACGAGGAACTGGCCCAGGCCTACCGCCGCGCCCACGAGTCGTTCCTCGCCGAGCGTGACGCGGTGGAGTCGCTGGGCACCACGTTCTCCGGCGGCGGCATGCCCGACCGGGTCAAGTGCCTGCACGTCGTGATCGCGCACTCACTGGCAAAGGGGCCGGGGTTGAACCCGTTCGGTGACGAGGCGCTCGCCGTGCTGGCGGCCGAGCCCGCGATGGCGGGCATTCTCGATCGAGAGGTGTGGACGCCATGAGTGAGGCGGATCTCGATCCTCGCGTGCGCAGGGTTGGAGCCATCGACTGCGGGACCAACTCCATCCGGCTGCTGATCGCCGACGTGGCCGATGGGCGGCTGCACGACGTGCACCGCGAGATGCGCATCGTGCGGCTCGGGGAGGGCGTCGACGCGACGGGCAGCTTCACCGAGGGCGCGCTGGCCCGTACCCGCGGCGCGCTCGTCGACTACGCCGCGCTGCTGGCCGAGCACGGGGTGCACACCGTGCGGATGGTGGCGACGTCGGCGACCCGCGACGCGGCCAACCGCGACGAGTTCTTCGCGATGACCGCCGAGGTGCTCGGGGCGGTGGTCCCCGGTGCCGTCGCGGAGGTGATCACGGGAACCGAGGAGGCCGAGCTGTCGTTCAACGGTGCCGTCGGCGAACTCGATTCTGCCGCAGGACCATTCGTGGTGGTCGACCTCGGCGGCGGGTCCACCGAGGTGGTGCTCGGCACGCCCGCCGGGGTCGAGGCGAGCTACTCCGCCAACATCGGCTGCGTGCGTCTGACCGAGCGGTGCCTGAAGTCCGACCCGCCGACGGCGACCGAGATCGCCGACGCCCGCGCCGTCGTCCGCGAGGGGCTGGCGGCGGCGTTGGCCGCGATGCCCGTCGAGCGCGCGAAGACCTGGGTCGGGGTCGCGGGCACCATGACCACGCTGGCGGCGCTGGCGATGAACCTCCCCGCCTACGACTCCGCGGTGATCCACCTGTCGCGGGTGGCCTTCGACGACCTGTTGAAGGTATGCGACGGCCTGCTCGTCATGACCCGCAGGCAGCGGGCGGCGCTGGGGCCGATGCACGAGGGCCGGGTCGACGTGATCGGCGGTGGCGCCATCGTCGTCGAGGAGCTGGCCCGCGAGCTGCGCGCCCGCGCCGGCATCGACCAGCTGGTGGTCAGCGAGCACGACATCCTCGACGGAATTGCCCTGTCGATTGCCTGACAGTCGGGTTTCGAGCCCGTTGGCCAGGGGTAAGAACCGGTTGCCCGAGGTGACGTGGCACGGGCGCGAGAAGGGGAGACACCATGGCTGAGCAGACGAGCCGACGCACCGATGATCCGACCGCAGAGTTCCTGGCGACCATCGGACTGGTCGCGATGCTGGGCTCCGTCGTCGCTGCCGTGATCGCCGTCGTCGAACTGGGCAACGGCAACGTGACCACCGGGGGCATCCTCGGCGTGGTCGCGCTGCTCGGGTTCCTGGCCAGCCTGCTGTGCTTCGCCGCCGACAGCAACCGCTCCGACGGCACGCCGCTGCCCTTCCCGAGCTGGTTGCGTACCGAGCCCGAGACTCCCGCCGCGGAGCCGGCGCTTAGCTAACGCAGCTCAGCGCTTGACGTGGCAGTTGGGGGCGTTCCCGCAGTGATGTCCGTTGTCGCAGGCATTGCAGTGACAGGTACAGCCGCTGGCCTTGGAGACTCTCATGGCAATCCACCTCCGGTGTCCGGTAGAGGGTTCCTTCCGACGATCCGACGATAACGCCGGACACCCTGCGGTGGTGGGGATCTGGACGAACCCGTCAGGATCGCAGGATCGGCGTCAGAGTCTCGAGCACCCCGGCATCCTCGATAGTCGACGGCACCGGTTCGTCCCGGCCGTCGGCGATGCCGCGCATGGTCTTGCGCAGGATCTTTCCCGAGCGGGTCTTCGGTAGGGCCGCAACGACGTCGACCCTCTTGAGCGCGGCGACGGCACCGATGTTCTCGCGCACCGCCAGGACCAGCTCCTCGACCAGCCCGTCGGCTGACGCACCCGACTTGAGGACGACGAAGCCGCGGGGCACCTGACCCTTGAGCTCGTCGGCCGCGCCGATCACCGCGCACTCCGCGACCGCCGGATGGGTGGCGAGGACGGCCTCGATGGAACCCGTCGACAACCGGTGGCCCGCGACGTTGATGACGTCGTCGGTACGACCCATGACGAACAGATAGCCGTCCTCGTCGACGTAGCCGCCGTCACCGGACAGGTAGTAGCCGGGAAACGCCGAGAGGTAGGACTTGACGTAGCGCTCGTCGTCACCCCACAGCGTCGGCAGCGTGCCGGGCGGGAGCGGGAGCTTGATGCAGATCGAACCCTCCTCTCCCGCATCGCATTCCGTACCGTCGGGCCGCAGGACGCGGACGTCGTAACCGGGCATCGGCACCGTCGCCGAACCGGGCTTGATCGGCATCGCCTCCACGCCCATCGGCGCGGCCGCGATCGACCAGCCGGTCTCGGTCTGCCACCAGTGGTCGACGACGGGAATGCCCAGCTTCTCGGCGGCCCAGTGGTAGGTGCTGGGATCGAGCCTTTCGCCGGCCTGGAACAGGTAGCGCAGCCCGGACAGGTCGTAGCGTCCCAGGTGGGTGGCGTCGGGATCGTCCTTCTTGATCGCGCGGATCGCCGTCGGAGCGGAGAACAGCGCCTTGACGCCGTGCTCGGAGACCACCCGCCAGAACGCGCCGGCGTCGGGGGTGCCGACGGGCTTGCCCTCGTACAGCACGGTCGTCGCGCCCAGCAGCAGCGGCCCGTAGACGATGTAGGAGTGGCCGACGACCCAGCCGACGTCGGAGGCGGCCCAGAACACGTCGCCGGGCGCGACGTCGTAGATGTGGGTCATGGTCCACAGCAACGCGACGGCGTGGCCGCCGCTGTCGCGGACGATGCCCTTGGGCTTGCCGGTGGTGCCCGAGGTGTACAGCACGTACAGCGGGTCGGTGGCGGCGACGGGAACGGGGTCGACGGGTTGGGCGTCGGCCATCGCCTCGGCCCACGACACGTCGCGGCCGGGAACCAGATGGCCGGGGTGCTGCTCGCGCTGCAGGATCACGCACGCCGGGGTGGGGTGCTCGGCGAGATGCAGAGCGGCGTCGACGATCATCTTGTAGTCGACGATGCGGGTCGGTTCGATGCCACAGGACGCCGAGACGATCGCGGCGGGGCGGGCGTCGTCGATGCGCGCCGCCAGTTCGTGGGCGGCGAACCCGCCGAACACCACCGAGTGGACGGCGCCGAGGCGGGCGGTGGCCAGCATCGCGATGACCGCCTCGGGCACCATCGGCATGTAGATGACGACGCGGTCGCCCTTCTCGACGCCCAGCCCGCGCAGGACACCCGCGAACTTGGCGGTCTCGTCGAGCAGTTCGCGGTAGGTGTAGGTGCGCTTGGCGCCGGTGACGGGGGAGTCGTAGATCAGCGCGGCCTGGTCGCCGCGGCCGCCCTGCACGTGCCGGTCGAGGGCGTTGGCGCAGGTGTTGAGCTCCCCGTCGGGAAACCAGCGGTAGAACGGGGGATTGGAGTCGTCGAGCACGGTCTGCGGTTCCCTGGTCCAGGTCACCGCCTTGGCCGCCTGCGCCCAGAAGGCGCCGGCATCGTCGATGCTGGCGTCGAACAACTCGCGGTACCCGGACATACCGGGGAGCGTACTGGTTTGGGCGGTCCCATAACCTGGACTTATGACTAGTCTTGCTCCTCCGATCGAAGGCGTCCGCCGCAGCTATGTCGAGGCGCGCGGGGTGCGGTTCCACGTGACCGAGTCGGGCCCGGCCGACGGAAGGCCGGTGCTCGCACTGCACGGGTGGCCGCAGCACCACTGGGTGTACCGGGATCTGCTCGCCGACCCACCGCCCGGGCTGCGCATCATCGCGCCGGACCTGCCCGGTTACGGCTGGTCGGGACCCGCGCCGCACCGGTGGGCCAAGGACGACGTCGCCGCCGACGTGCTCGCGCTGATGGACGCTCTTGCGCTCGACCGGTTGCTGCTGGTCGGGCACGACTGGGGCGGCTTCGTCGGATACCGGATGGTGCTGGCCGCGCCCGAGCGCTTCGACGGCTACCTGGTGATGAACATGGCGCACCCATGGCAGACGCCGCGGACCATCCTGCCGCACTTCTGGCGGTTCCTGGCCTATCAGCCGTTCGTCGCATCGATCGGGAAGTTCCTGCAGCAGCGCACGCCGTACCTCGAACGCGTCATCTTCGCGTTCGGCCCGAAGGCGCACCGCGTCGACCCCGCGGCCGCGCGCATCTACGCCGAGCGCTTCCGTGACCCGATGGTCGCGCGGACGGCGACCGACACCTATCGGACGTTCCTGCTGCGCGAGTTGCCCGCTGGCGCAAGGGAGCCCGAGTTGCGGCGCGCCACGGTGCCCATCCGCGCGCTGTTCGGCATGGCCGACTTCGCCGTGCACCATTCGCTGGCCGCCGCCGAGACGGCCAACGCCGACGACTACACCTTCGAGCCCGTCGAGTCCGGGCACTTCGTCATCGACGAGCGCCCGGATCTGGTGCGCGCCAAGCTGATCGCGTTCGCCGAGGAGACCGGCTAGCTCGGGGCGTCACTCGAATCTCCTGCGCCCCACGGGTTTCAGGAGTCACGAGCGAGTCCGTCCTGTCGGTGGGTCGCACTAGTGTTCGAAGCATGTCCGGCACGGTCGTCCAAGAAGCGCTCGCCGCACTGCGGGCCGCGCACGACGCCTTGGCCCGCGCCGACGTGGATTCGTTGGACCGTCACAAGATCCTGGCGGCGCTCGACGAGCTGGAAACCCTGTCGTGTCAGTTGCCGACGCAGGGCCACCGGCTGCTCTCCCGGCTGCAGGCCGAGACCACGCCGAAGGCATTGGGCGCCAAGTCGTGGCGCGAGGTGTTGGCGATCCGGTGGCGGCTCTCGCCTGGCACGGCAAGCCGCCGGTTGGCCGACGCCGAGGCCCTCGGCCCCCGTCGCGCGCTGACCGGCGAGCGGCTGGCGCCGGTGCTGCCTGCGGTGGTCGCCGCGCAGGCGCTGGGGTTGCTCACCGCCGAACACGTCAGAGAGCTACGCGACGCGATGGGCCGGTTGCCCGGCGGTCTCGACGTCACCGAGCGGGAACGCTTCGAGGTCGATCTGGTCCGTCTCGCGGTCGGCATCGGCCCCAGGGAACTCAAGGAGGCTGCCGAGCGAAGGCTGTTCGTCCTCGACCAGGACGGGCCCATCCCCGACGATGCCGAGCGCCACCGCCGCCGCGGGCTGGTCAGAGGCAGGCAGCGGCCCGACGGCAACGTGCCGGTCAGCGGGGACCTGACGCCCGAGGCGTGGGCGACCTGGGAGGCGATCTTCGCCAAGTTCGCCGCCCCGGGCATGTGCAACCCGGACGATCCCGAACCCTGCACCTCGGGCACCCCCAGTCAAGCGCAGATCGACGCGGACCACCGCACCCTGGCTCAACGCCGGCACGACGCGCTGCTCGCGATCGGGCGCATGGCTCTGATGAGCGGGACGCTCGGTCAGCTCAACGGGTTGCCCGTGACGGTCATCATCCGGACCACCCTGCACGACCTGGAATCACGCGCCGGGGTCGGCCACACCGGCGGCGGCACCCTGGTGCCGATCTCGGAGGTCATTCGGATGGCCGGGCACGCCCACCATTACCTGGCCGTGTTCGACGGCGCCTCCGGTGCCGCCCTGGACCTGTTCCGGGGCAGGCGCACCGCAAGCCCGGCCCAGCGCATCGTGCTGGCCGCCAAGTACGGCGGCTGCACCAAGCCCTGCTGCACCGTCGGCGTGTACGGCTGCCAAGTGCATCACGCCACCCTGGACTGGAGTCTCGGCGGCAACACCAACGTCAACGACCTCACCCTGGCGTGCGGAGCCGACAACCGGATGGTGCACGACCGTGGTTACGCCACGGTCATCACTCGGCACGGCGACACCGAATGGATCCCCCCGGCGGACCTCGACCGCGGCCAGGCAAGGGTCAACCACTACCACCGACCCGACGCCCTCCTTCGGGACGACGGCGCCGGCGACGACCCCTGACTTCAGCTCAGGATCGAGGCGTGCTCGTCGGGCCCCATCGGAGCCGGATGATGTCCGTTGGTGTGCACCGCCGGCGCGGGCGCACACATCTCGATGGCCTTCGCAGTGTAGACGCGGTAGCCGAATTCAGGCTTGTAGCCATGGATCTCGGGGGTGTCCAGATCGCGGATGAACGTCAGGATCTCGCGGCTGAACACCTGGCCGGGCACCAACACCGGGAACCCGGGAGGATACGGCGTCACGAAGGTGGCCGATACGACGTCCAGGCCGGCGTCGAGCTTCTCGAAGATCTCCTCGGCGGTGAGGTACTCGCAGTTGGTGTCGTCGTAGGACAGGTAGAACGCCCGTCGGACGTCGCCCTCGGGTGTCGCCTCGGCACCCGTCGCATCGCGGAACACCGGGTGAAACCCGCTGAAGTCCGGAAGCACGGCCGCGTTGGTGGTCAACCGCCGCACCCGCTGCTCGAAACGGCTCCGTTCGCTGAGCCCCATCTCGGCGATCTGCTCGTCCAGCTCTCCGGCGATCTTGACGAGGACCTCGACCAAGAAGGCGACCGAACTGCGCGTCGTGCCGATGTTCGTCATGAACAGCACCGTGTTGCGCGAGGTCTTGTTGATCTGAACACCGTGGCGATCCATCAGCTGTTCCCGCTTGAACGTGTCACCGTCGTACCCGGTGCGACCGAGGGCGAGGGTGATGCGCGACGGGTCGAGCACGAATTCGTCTGCGTCCCAGGCGGCCATCATGTTGCGCAAGCCCGAGCGCAGCGGCTGCGCGATGCCCGACGGCCGGAAGTCGTCGGGAATGAGGTCCGAGGTGCGCAAGCAGGACATGTACTTGCTGAGCAGGGGATGGCCGTCGATCGCGTCCCGCAGTTGCATCGCGTTCTCGATCTGGCGCTGCACCAGTTCGACGCCCTCGAGGGCGACCTGGCGCCGGCCCAGGTCCAACGAGGCGAGGATCTGGTAGTTCGGCGAGGTCGACGTGTGGGCCATGTAGGCCTCGTGAAACGCCTCGGACACCTTCTGGTCGAAGTCCTGGTCCAAGACGTGGATCATCGATCCCTGCCGCAGCGACGTCAGCGTCTTGTGCGTGGATTGCGTGGCGTACACCCGGACGCGGGCCTTGGCCGGATCGGGGATCAACCGTCGATCGAGTAGCTCGTCGTCACTCGGGGGGTTCGCCGCGTCGACCCGCAAGGCTTCCTCGTACTCGGCCCGGTATGCCTTGTCCTTGAGTCGTTCTCGTAGCGTGCGCGCCGCCGCCATCGCGGTGCGCCCGCGGTACACCGGGTGGAACCGGGCAAAGGCGAACCAGGCCTCGTCCCAGAGGAACACCAGGTCGGGCTTGATCGCCAGGCACTCCTCCATCACACGCTGGACGTCGTAGACGATCCCGTCGAACGTGCAGTTGGTCAGCGACATCATCTTGACCCGGTCGAGTTTGCCGGCACGCTTGAGCGCCAACAACTTCGACTTGATCTCCCGCAGCGGCACCGCGCCGTACATGGTGTACTCGGGCAGGGGGTAGGCCTCGAGATAGACGACGTTGGCGCCGGCCATCATCATTCCGTAGTGGTGGCTCTGGTGGCAGTTGCGGTCCAGCAGGACGATGTCACCGGGTGCGACGAGCGACTGCGTGACGATCTTGTTGGCCGTCGACGTGCCATTGGTGACGAAGTAGGTGTGCCGCGATCCGTACGCCTCCGCGGCCAGCTGCTGCGCTTCGCGCAGCGGTCCGGTTGGCTCCAGCAAGGAATCCAATCCGCCGCAGGTGGCCGAGGTTTCGGCCATGAAGACGTCGAGGCCGTAGAAGCCGACCATGTCCTTGATCCAGTGCGAGTTGACGATCGACTTGCCCTGGCTGATCGGCAGCGCGTGGAACACCCCCGTCGGGCGATGGCTGTACTGCTTGAGCGCACTGAAGAACGGCGTCCGGTAACGCGCCGCCACCCCGTAGAGGATCGAGAGGTGAAGCTCGAGCAGCCCCTCCCTGGCGTGGAACACGCGGCGGAAGTACGGGCCGAGCCGGCCGGCGATCTGTTCCACCTCGATCTCGGTCATGAGATAGAGGTCGAGTTCGGGCCGCAACTCGCTGAGCGACGCGGCGAGGATCTGCGCGCGCTCGTCCGGCGACTTGTGATCGTCGAGTTCCTCCGAGACTCGGGTATCGACGAATTCGGCCAGCGTGGACAGATCGCGGGTCGACTGGTGGCTGAACCGCCGCCGGATGACGACCGCTTGCAGGTTGACGTTGAGGCGGGCCGCGATCAGCGCTTCGTCACCGCTGGACACCACCACCAGTTCGTAGACGAACTCGTCGTCGGGGCGGCGCCAGCTGCGAACCTCCTTGCGCAGCGCGCGTTCCTGGGTCTCGGTCATCTTCTCGACGACGAGCACCTCGAAGTACAGCTGCTCCTTGGCGTTGGCGGGATGCTGCTCCAACGTGCGCGGGTCCGTGGGGAACACGTCCGTCTCGTCGAGGCCCGCGGTGTCGACGTTGCCGCTGCGGTACGACTCGGAGGTCAGCGCCCGGTTGATCCGGGTGACGGCGTGCGCGAACTTGTCGTAGTGGCCCGCGCTGAACAGCCGCTGCACCTTGGCGAACTGTGGTGACCCCGGGTAGGCCCAATACGGTTCCAGCGGCGCCAGGGTGGCGAGCAGATCGCCACACAGCGCGGCGTACTGCTCCTTGAGCTCGCTGGTGGTGGAGGTTCTGGTAAGCCGGTCGGCGGCCTCCTCGAGGCGACACCACGAGTCCCCGCGCAGCTGCCAGACACTGTTGTACGCGTGCGAATCGTCAGCCACCGTATGCCCTTTCGCGGGGAAGTGCGTGCCGGACAAGCGTGGCACCGGGTGGCCGACGGACAGGCGATCGGCAGACGAACGATGGCGGTCCATCGCGTGACGACGAACCAACGGCAATCTGTGAGAATTGCGTGGTGACCGAAACCTGGCGCGACCTCAACCTGGCCAACTGGGAGTCCCGGGTGCCCATTCACACCGGTCCCGACGGATACGACCTCGCCGCCTTCGACGATCCCGAGCACCTCTCGGACGTCGTGCGCTACGACCTGCCTCGGCTGGGGCGCCTCGACGGTCTGGACGTGGTGCACCTGCAATGCCACATCGGCACCGACACGGTGTCGTTGGCGCGGTTGGGTGCCCGCTCGGTGACGGGTCTGGACTTCTCGCCGTCGGCGATCGCGGCGGCACGAGCACTGTCGGTCCGTGCGGGAGCGAACGTCGCCTTCGTCGAGGCCGACGTGCACGACGCGGTCGAGGCGCTTGGCGCGGGCCAGTTCGACCTGGTCTACACGGGCATCGGCGCGCTGTGCTGGCTACCCGACATCCGCCGGTGGGCGAGCGTCGTCGGCGGGCTGCTGCGCCCCGGTGGCCGGCTGTTCATCCGGGAGGGACATCCGGTGCTGTGGGCGATGAGTGATCCGCGCCCCGACGGTCTGCTGGTGATCGAGTACCCGTACTTCGAGACGTCCGGGACGCACTTCGTCGAGGACGAGAGCTACGCCGGCACCGGCACCGTCGCCTCGCCGGAGTCCGTGTGCTTCAACCACGGTCTTGGCGAGATCCTGACGGCCTTGCTCGACGCAGGCTTCACGGTGACGGCGTTCGAGGAGCACCGCGAATTGCCGTGGAGTTTCTTCGAGGACGCGATGTCGCCCAGCCCGGAGTTCGGCGGTGAGTTCGTGCTGACCGACGGCGCCGAACGGATTCCGCTGACGTACACCCTGCAGGCCAGGTTCGACCGCACGTGACGCGGCGACGGGGCACAATGGGGCAGATGACGGGGCGGATCCAGTCCCCCCATCTGGACCCGCCCTCGCGAGCAAATATAAACACGTTCGTACATCGATCGCAATCGCTAGCGCATGGCCGCCACGACGGCTAATTTGTCGATCTTGAACAGCGACAGCCCAATGGTATTCGAGGTAGCCAGATCAGCAAGCAACTCAGGCCGGGTCGGCACCAGCTAAGCCGCGCTGCCGTGCAGGCCAACCAGCGTGAGCGCATCTTCCTCGCGCTGGAATCCATCATGTCGGCAAAGGGTTACGCCGATACGAGCGTCGCCGACTTGATCAAGGAGGCAGGAGTCTCGCGACAGACGTTCTACGAGCTGTTCACCTCGAAGCAGGACTGCTTCCTGGCCAGCTACGGGCGCCGTCAGGGTGCCGTCGTCGAGACGATCCTCGAGGTGCCGCCCGGCGGAACCACCGCGATGGACCGGTTCGCTGCGCTGCTGCAGAGCTATCTTGCCGTGATGGCCGCCGACCCGCCGCTGGCGCGGCTGTACTTGATCGGGGTCTATACCGCAGGTGAGGAGGCGCTCGCCAAGCGGCTGGAGATGCAGCAGCAGTTCGTGGATGGCATCGTCGCGGTGTTCGCGCCCACGTCGGAGGAGCGGCGCTTCGCCTGTCGCGCGTTGGTCTCCGCGATCTCCACCCTGGTCACCAATGCATTGATGGAGGACGATCCCCAGGCCGTGCTCGACCTCTACGACCCGCTGCTGCACGTCGCCAGGAAGTTGGTGGGGTCGGACTAGGCAGGGTCACTCCGCGAAGCGGTAGCCCATCCCGGTCTCGGTCAGCAGGTGACGCGGATGCGACGGGTCGTCCTCCAGCTTGCGACGCAGCTGCGCGAGATACACCCGCAGATAATGGGTTTCCTTGGCGTAGGCCGGCCCCCACACTTCCCGCAGCAATTCCTCGCGGCCGACGAGTTTACCCCGGTTGCGCACCAGCATCTCCAGCATGCCCCACTCGGTGGGCGTCAGGTGCACCTCGGCGCCGTGCCTGGTTACCTTCTTGGCGGCCAAATCGACGGTGAAGGAAGCGGTTTCGACGACGGGCTGGTCGGTTTCGGTTGACGCGGCGCCCCGCCGCACCGCCGCCCGCAGCCGGGCTAGGAACTCGTCCATGCCAAACGGCTTGGTGACGTAGTCGTCGGCGCCGGCGTCCAGGGCCTCTACCTTGTCCGACGAGTCGGTCCGCGCCGAGAGCACGATGACGGGCGCGGTGAGCCAGCCCCGCAGTCCTTCGAGTACGTCGATGCCGGACATGTCGGGCAGGCCGAGGTCGAGCACCACGACATCGGGTTTGTGCTCGGCGGCGGCCCGAAGTGCCTCTGCCCCAGTATCGGCCGTGAACACCTCGTAACCGCGAACGGACAGGTTGATGCGCAGCGCCCGCAGGATCTGTGGTTCGTCGTCGATCACCAGGACGCGGGTCACGATGCCGTCCTCTCGGGTGCGGCGAGATCGATCTCGACGGTGAGACCACCGCCGGGGGTATCGGAGGCGGAGATACGGCCACCCATCGCCTCGACGAAACCGCTTGCCACCGAGAGGCCCAAGCCCACGCCGGTGGTGTTGTCGGTGTCGCCGAGACGCTGGAACGGTGCGAACAGTTGGTCGGCCTGCCCGCGTCGGATGCCGGGGCCCTCGTCGATCACGTCGATCAGGACGCGGTCGGCGACGCGGGCGGCGTTGACGCGGATCATGCCGGCGGGGGCGTAGCGCAGGGCGTTGTCGACGACGTTGACCAGCACGCGTTCCAGCAGCCCTGGGTCGGCCATCACGACGGTGTCGCCCACCTCGATCTTGATGCGATCCAGTCCGGTCGTGGCCCTTGGCATTCCGAGGATCGCGCGGTGCACCAATTCGTCGAGGAACACGCGCCGCAGGTCGGGGTGGACCACCCCGGCGGCCAGGCGCGAGGAGTCGAGCAGGTTGCCGACCAGCGCGGTCAGCTGGTCGATGCTCTCCTCCACGGTGGCCAGCAACTCGGCGGTGTCCTCGGGGGAGAAGCCGACGTCGTCGGCGCGCAGGCTCGACACCGCCGCCTTGGCCGCCGCTAGCGGGGTGCGCAGGTCGTGGCTGACCGCCGACAGCAGCGAGCGGCGCAGCTCGTCGGCGCGGGCGATGGCCTCGGCCTGGCCGGCTTCGGCGACCAGCTCGCGCTGGCGCACCAGCCCGGCGGCCTGTTTGGCGACGGCCGTCAGCACGCGACGGTCCCTGGCCGCCAGTTGCCGTCCGCTCATCAGCATCCAGAACTCGTCGTCACCGACTTCGATTGCGGTATCCGCGGATTCGACTTCGACACAGGGATCGGCGCCGACGCACGCGACGACCTGGCCGTGGCCGTCGCGCTCGCGCAGCATGCTCACCGCGCGCTGCGAGTAGGCCTCGCGGACCCGCTCGAGCAGGGTCTCGAGGTCGGCACCGCGCAGCACCGAACCGGCGAACAACGCGAGCAGTTCGGCCTCCTGCGAGGCGCGCCGGGCCTCGCGTGCTCGCTTGGCTGCGCTGTCCACCAGGGCGGCGACCGCCACCGCGACGACGAACAGCACCACGATGGTGATGGCGCTGTCGGGTGCGGCGATGGTGAAGCTGTAGCGGGGCTCGACGAGGAAGTAGTTGAGCAGCATCCCCGACAGCACCGCGGAGACCGCGGCGGGCGCCACGCCTCCGAGCAGGGCCACCAGGACGACGCCGACGAAGAACAGGGCGCTCTCACCGGCGATGCCGAGGAAGCGGTCGAGCAGCAGGGTGATCACCGCGCAGACCGCCGACGGCACGGCGATGGCGGCCGCCCAGGAGGCGAACCGACGCTGGCGTGGGGAGGTCGGCCACGTCGGCGCGTTCTTGGCCTGTTCGTGGGTGACCATGTGGATGTCGATCTTCCCGGAGCGCTGCACCGTGGCGGCGCCGATGCCCTCGTCGAAGATGCGGGCCCAGCGCGACCGGCGCGACGTGCCGAGCACCAGCTGGGTGGCGTTCATCTCGCGGGCGAAGTCCAACAGGGCGGCCGGGACGTCGTCACCGGCAACGGTATGCACGGTGGCGCCCAGGCTGGCCGCGAGCTCGCGGACCTTGCCCATCTGCGGTGCCGAGACGCCGGACAGCCCATCGCCGCGCACCACGTGCACCACCATCAGTTCGGCGCTCGAACGCGACGCGATGCGAAAGGCTCTGCGCACCAACGTCTCCGACTCCTCGCCGCCGGTGACGGCGACGGCCACGCGTTCGCGGGCCTCCCAGGTTTCGCTGATCTCGTGGTCGGCCCGGTACTTGGCGAGTGCGGCGTCGACCTGATCGGCCAGCCACAGCAGGGCCAGCTCGCGCAGCGCGGTCAGGTTGCCCTGGCGGAAGTAGTTGCTCAGCGCCGCGTCGATGCGCTCGGGGGCGTAGACGTTGCCGTGGGACAGTCTGCGCCGCAACGCCTCCGGGGTGATGTCGACCAGCTCGATCTGGTTGGCCCGGCGAACGACCTCGTCGGGCACGGTCTCCTGCTGTTCGATGCCGGTGATCTGAGCGACGACGTCGTTGAGGCTCTCGAGGTGCTGGACGTTGACGGTCGAGATGACGGTGATGCCCGCGTCGAGGAGCTCGTTGACGTCCTGCCAACGCTTGGCGTTGCGCGAACCGGGAGCGTTGGTGTGGGCGAGCTCGTCGACCAGGACGACCTCGGGGTGCCGGGCGATGACGGCGTCGACGTCGAGTTCGGGGAAGTTCGAGCCACGGTAGGCGATCACGAGCGGGGGGATGAGCTCGATGCCGTCGAGCAGCTCGGCGGTGCGCTTGCGGCCGTGGGTCTCGACGACCGCGGCGACCAGGTCGGTGCCGCGGTCGAGGCGCCGGTGCGCCTCACCGAGCATGGCGTAGGTCTTGCCGACCCCCGGTGCCGCGCCGAGGTAGATGCGCAACTCACCCCGCTTGGGGGCGGGCCGGGACGGCGACGGCTCGGAACTCACCTGCCCATCATCCACCCGTCAGTCGTCGCAGCACTCGCAGGTCTGCGGGGCGGGTCCGGCCAGTGTTGGCGCGCAGCAGGTGTCGCCGCGCCAGGCGTTGGCACCCTCCCGGACGGCGATCACGGCGATGGCGAGTGCGGCCACCGGATCGGCCAAGGGGAGCACGTCGTTCAGCACGAGCCCGGCCAGCACGACAGCGGAGAGATACGTGCACAGCAGCGTCTGCTTGGAGTCGGCGACGGCCGTCGGAGAACCGAGCTCGCGGCCGGCGCTGCGCTGGGCCAACGACAGCACCGGCATGATCGCGAGACTGGCTGCGGTGAGGGCGATTCCGATTGGCGAGTGGTGAGTCGGGGTAGCGCCGAGCAGGGCGCGAAGGGCGTCGACGCCGACGTAGAGCGCCAAGGCGAAGAACGAGAACGCGATGACGCGCAGGGCGACCTTCTCGCGGGCGCGCGGATCCTCGCCGGCGAACTGCCAGGCCACCGCGGCGGCCGAGGACACCTCGATCACCGAGTCGAGACCGAAGCCGATCAGCGCCGTCGAGGATACCCGCGATCCTTCGGCGAGTGCGATGACGGCCTCGACGACGTTGTAGGTGATGGTCGCGCCGACCAGCAGCCGGATGCGCCGGTTCAGTACGCGGCGTCGGTCCCCGGAGAGTCCGGGCAGGCCCAGATCCCGGGCCATCAGCAGCATCCGTCAGCGCTGGCTGGGCAGCAGGCGGGGTCGACGGCGAGGATCAACTCGAGGAGGCTGTCGAGGGCGTGTGCGATGCGTGGATCGGAGAGCTCGTAGCGGCTGCGGCGGCCTTCGGGGACGGTGACCACCAGCCCGCATCCGCGCAGGCAGGCCAGGTGGTTGGAGACGATCTGGCGGGAGACTTCGAGCTCGTCGGCCAGGTCCGACGGGTAGCGGCCGCCGTCGCGCAGGCAGAGCAGGATGCGCGAGCGGGTGGCGTCGGCCAGGGCGTAGCCGAAGCGGGTCAGGGCGTCGCGCTGCAGGACGGTGTGCACCGGTCAGACGATACAGCCCTGGCTGAATTCAGAACCCCCTGAACTGTTTGATCTTGTCGACGCGCGCGTCAAAATGCGGATGACGCCCCGGGGTGGGGTCTACTTTCGGGTCGCGGCTCGTTCTGCTCAGGGGGATGCAATGACGTCGATCGGCAATGCTGGGTGGGGACCGGTTCGGCGCTGGTTGGCTGTCGCGGTGGTGGCGGTGCTGGCCTTGCTGGCCGCGCCGGGGGTGGTAGCCGTCGCGCAGGTGCGGCTTGGCTTGAACGGAGCGCGGCCGAGCACGTGGCCGTTCCTGGTCCCGTACCTGGCGGGGCAGGGGCTGACGCAGGACGGGTGGCTGGAGTTCGCCTCGCGCGTCGGCGAGAACTGGCTGCCGGGAACGACTCCGGTCGCGGTGAGTCACCCGGGTCAGCTCGGCGTGGTGTCGGGTCCGGGGGCGATGACGACTGACGAGTCGACCGCCCTCGGCCGGCAGTACCTGCACGACGCGATCATGGCGCAGCTGCAGAAGGGTGAGCCCATCTCGGTGGCGGCGCTGAGCGAGGGCACGCTGGTGGTCGACGCCGAGCTGGCCTACCTGGCGCGCGACCCGAATGCGCCACCGGCACGGGACATCACGTTCTACGTGTTCGGCGACATGCTGCGCGGGCTCGGGCAGACGTACCTGCGCGGGATCACCATTCCGATCTTCGGGCAGACGTTCGGGCCGGTCCCGGAGAGCCAGTACGACACCATCGTGGTCAACGAGCAGTGGGACGGCTGGGCCAATCCGCCCGACCGGCCGTGGAATGCGCTGGCGATCCTCAACGCGGTGATGGGTGCGCTGTACACGGTGAACGGGGCCAACGATCACTCGCAGAGCGCGCTGGACAGCGTGTCGGACGCGGTGAAGGTCTCGCAGGTGACCAATTCGCGGGGCGGCACGACGACGACGTATGTGATTCCGCGCGACAACCTTCCAATGACCCGGCCGCTGCGCCAGCTCGGGATTCCCGACTGGGCCGTCGACGACTTGGACAGGCTGCTGATGCCGTTGATCGCGGCAGGGTATTCGTCGATGACCCCGTGGCTGGGGCCGCACGTCGAGAACGGGCAGTGGGTGTGGACGAACACCGCGCCGGCCCCGGTCGCGGATCCGACGCCGCCGGTCGCCGCATCCGAGGTCGAGCCCGCGGCGGCGGTGACCACCAGCACTTCGCCTTCTGCGGTTGCGCGCGTTGGTACTCAGCCTGCGGCGCTCACGGCCATCGCGCCGGTCGCGTCCGCCACGCCCGTCGCGTCCAAGAACTCCGAGGTGGCTCCTGCCCCGGCCGAAGTCAGCTCATCGGTCGACAGCACGCCTGCACCTCGAGATGTCGTCGAGGCGCCGACCCCGTCTCCGTCTCCGGAGGCCAAGACGCCCCCGACCGCTCTGAAAGATGCTGGCGGCGAGACGAAGTCGACCACTGCGCCCGCGGCGTCCGAGGCCACCGACCCCACGCCGCCGACGGCGGTCGCCCACGACAAGCCAGACACGTCCGAGTCCGTGAAGAAGCCCGACGACGTCAAGCCGGCGGACACGAAGGTTGGTCCGGGAGTCCAGAAGAGTGCCGAGTCCAGTCAGGCGAAGGGTTCCGACGGCGAGGGTGCGGCCAAGTCGTCGACGAATGGTGACGCGGCGTAGCGACGTGAGTAGGGGCATGCCGGGTTCTCCGGCATGGGTTCGGTAGCGTCGCGGGGGAGCAAGCCCCCATAGCCCAATTGGCAGAGGCAGCGGACTTAAAATCCGCCAAGTGTCGGTTCGAGTCCGACTGGGGGCACCGAAAAATCGAGCTCAGATGATGTATTGCCACCGCATCAAGTGGCCGTGGAAGATGCCAGCCCGCAGCCAGACCGCAGCATCTAGACTGCGGGTATGGCGATCAGGCGCAACGCTCGGGCAGGAGTCGAGGACCGCTGGCACCGCCCAGCCCGCAGGGGAGAGGCGTCAAGGACGCCACCAAATGACACCCTCGTCTGACTGAGGCGGCTCACCCAGAACCTAACCGCGTGGTGTTTGGCTTACGAATTTACTTAGCGCTTGGCCAATTCTTATACCTGAGAGCAGTCCGCTCAGACAAGTGACGAGTTCCGATGAGCGTGTGGTCGTCCTACCTTAGCGTTGTGTCCTAGCCGAGATGGCGCATTATTAATGCAAATGTCGCATCGAGCGTGCTGCCAAGGCGCGGCGGGTCAATTCGGGTTCACGATTCGTCGATATTTGACCAGCAGACGCGCCAGCTCTGCCTTTGCCTCCTCGCTGACCGAAACTACGGAGGCAACTGCATCGTGAACGCGCAACCAATCCTCGGTAAGGCGGTCCCGAACTTCGGCATCGGAGCTGTGAATGACTACTTGTTCTAAGAGTCTTAGACTGTGATCCAAGAATGCTAACCACGTCACGATGTTGGTAGGGTCTAAATCGTCAGCCCTCTCAAAGGCATCGTAGGTCCGGTCGTAGTAATGGCCATACTGTGATGGATCGGAGCGGGCTCCGCGCGCTGCAAGAATAGTTCCAAGCGTGGTGTAGGAGTAAGTATCTTCGAGCAAGGACACAGCCCGCAAAGCATAAGACTCAGCGCGGGCAAGTGCTTTTGGATCATTCTGACCGATGTGCCGACTCATGATCGCTCGCTGCTCCCAGTATCGACCGCTCCAATTTCCAAAACTAGGCAGCAGGCCCGAATAAAATTTTTCTAAATCTGCAGCCGAAAAGATTTGAGTCAAGTTGCGATGCGTCATAAACCCGCCAACAAGTAATGATGTTGCATTGCGTTCCCGCTGACTGACCCTATTTAGCCTGCTTGATAGTCGTTCCAGGCCGGTAAGCAGAGTGGTCATTGCTTTTTGACTTCCTCCGAGTTTGTGGACGGCTGGTTCGAGAGCGAGCCACCGCTGCCGTGTGCGCACGATGTTGCCGTCGGTATAGAGCACAGCGCTTGTCTCGGGTTGGCGCACGGACCTGATAATTTCCTCAGGCGGGCGGCCCGACATGCGCGCAGCGTCCACGACTTGCAGGCGTCGACCAACTTTGGTCGCCAAAGCTGCGAAGAAGAGCAACTCTACGTCGTCAGCACGCTGAAGCGCAGCAACCTCGGCCCCCACCCGCTTTCCGAACCCGGGCGCGTCGCTCAGACCGGCCATAGACTGGAATATTTCATGATTTTGGAAATATGCCAGCCGTTGTCTGTCGATCCTTTCTTGTTCCAGCACGCCGAGACGGCCCACAGCAGCGAGTTTGTCCACTAGTCGCGCAGCGTCAGACCGCGAAAGGGTGCGTCGGACAGACTTTATTTCCCTTCCAACTAGAAGATGGTGCGATATACGACCCGCGATGCCCGCATCTCGCTCGCTTTGGTCTACGGCAAGCACAGCTATCTTCGTTCTCAATTCACGCGATCGACGGATGATCTCAGCTACGTCCTCCGCCACATCGGCAATACCGTCGAAGACAAGAACGACTGACTTACCGTCAGCAACAAACCGCAGTAGTGCCTCCACATCAGGCCGTTCGTCGGCAACATACAAGAAAGTCCGCCAAGATGCATTGCGGAACGCGAGCGCGATAGCAAGCAGGCCGGTGCTCCTGCCAGTCAGTCTCTGACCTGTATAGACAAGAATGCTTGAAGGAGGGAACCTTTGTCCCCAGCTGCGCACATAAGCCAATCCTTCGCGAATCCAGTCTAATTCAGCGTGAATTGAGGAACGGACGTCGTCCCAAATTGGCTCGTCGCCCCCCAAAAGATCGTGCGATGCAGGAAGCTTTACCGGGCGTACCGTGGTGAGTTCGCGAAACTGTCGCCCGACCCGCAGGCTGTATTCCTCCGATGTAGTGGGGGCCTGTGTCAGGTCTTGCCCGCAAAGCTCACTCCATGCCGAGGCGAATTCCTCACCCGTCATTCTCACCGGAATCAAACGCCAAGATCGCAAATCTTCCTCTACTGCTTCAGAAATATTCGGAGCAACGTAGAAGCTTGGAGCAGCGTGTTCCGGGAGACGGCGGGCCACAATTGCCTCCACGTCCGGCTCGTCACGCAAGCGTGCCCCGATAATAACGAACGGGCTTACCCCGTACAGGTCGCGAAAAGCAATCGGCCAGGCCGCGCGAGCCACAGCGGTGTCGGCGTACTCCTCTAACGAAAACACCAGTTTGCGGGGTGTCTGATGAAGGACGTGACCGTGTAGGTGCACTACAGATAGGTCGCGGTCCATCCGGTACTCGTCATCCCACGACACGGATCGAAGTTGCCGCGAGGCATCCGATGCAACTTTTGAGTAGGCATTCTCGAAGGTGTTGTCTAGGTTTAGAGTCCACACGCAGGCCCACGGAGAGCGCGCAAGGACGCTCATCCATTCGGGCGATTGGGCATCGTTAAACCTGTCGCGAAGCCACGCGTAAACGGCGTCCTCGGAGTGCCTAGCGACCGCGCGAGCGTAAGTCCGCCACAGCAAGTCCCCGTCCTCCCTAGGGACTCGGAAGTGGGCCGACAACTCATCTGCGAGCTGATTGCCGAGCGGCAGTTGACGACCGTCCCGCAACCGCGAGTCGACACTAGCCCCCGCCCCCAACAACAGGTGATACCCGCTATTGGCAACGGTGCGGCGGAGCGCCGACAGCTGTTCAGCTTCAAGGTGCAGGTCCATTCGGTAAAGATAGCCCCGGATTAGCTTGGCCCATCACATGACTCGCCCCGATTCCAGCCACCGGCGTCCCCGCACGGCAAGGCGTTTCGTATTCAAATCACCCGGGTGAAAAAGTCTGTCGAGATGCGACTAGATGTTGACATTAGCCGCCCGATAAGTCCTAGCCTTGACCGAGAACGGTGTCATGCAGGGCCTGAAGCTGCCTTTGCCGCCGTGGTGGCAGCGTGCCCTTAGCCACTGCACGTCAAGGGTGCAAAAGGAGTGCATGGCTGTGATGCCGGGCGTTCAACGCCGGACAGGTAGTTCTGGGGCAGGGGAGACGGCAGCCTCGCGAAGGACCGCGCGAACCGATGTCTCGTAAAGGATGGGTTGTTGCGACTGAGACGTGGCGAACCGCAGGGCGTCGACGAGCAGCGTAAACGGCAACTGCCGGCGTCTTAGCGATCAACAGGCGGTACGAGAAGGCGGCTCGCGACGACTCGGACAGGAATTTGTCTACGTCGGCTTTGGTAATTGCATTTTCCGGCGCGTAGGCCTTGCACTGGATCGCCCAGCGCCGACCATCATGGTCCTCGGCGACTAGATCAATGCCCGCGTCGCCGCCCCAACGGTCCGGCCAATCATTCCAGAGCCAGACTCGGCGAAGTGCGCTCTGGTAGGTGGGGTCGTTGGTGAGGAACCACTTGCACACGTGCTCGAACTGCGTCCCCCGGACTCGCGGATCGAGGTCGAAGGGAGCAAACAAATCTGTGAAGGTGCCCATGGCCAATCAGACTATGCAGGCAGTCCGACGCCCCGTTGGCTCTCGACGTCAAGTAAGTGCCGCCTGCGTCGCGCGCGTCTTCACGGGTGGGCTCCCGTGGGGGATGAGCCGCTGGACATCTCGATAGCCAGCCGGCCAGGTCGAACCTCATGCCACGTCGGCGACGATTTGACGTGCCTAGAACCGTCGGCGACGTGCAGAGCAAATGCAGCGCGCTGGCCAGCGCGCTGCCGTCAACGTCGGTGCGTGGGTGCATACTGCCACCGTTAGAGGGACAACCTGGGGATGGGGCAGCCGAAGAGTGAGTGCCAAGACTGACCCCCATTTCGAAACCACTACCGGCGGTTGGCGGGTGACCCGTGTGCGAAACCCCTGGGGGCAGGTTCCCCACACGGGCGGTGGGCGCTACCTATCGGATGCGGCCCGCGCTTACATGGACAGGCTGCTCGCCCAACAGCGGGTCCCCGACACGGAGAGCCGTCGCCATCACTACGTGCCACAGACCTATCTGCGTAAGTGGTCTTTCGACGGTCGGCGAGTTTGGGCGCTGGACACGATGACGGGGTTGGTCAAGCCGCTCGGCACCAGGGATGTCTGCGTCAACGAGAACTTCTACCGGGTGATCGGACCGGACGGCGCGCCACACAATCGAGTAGAGAAGCTGTTCGGGGTTGTGGACACGGAAGTTGGCCGAGTTCAGCGGCTATTTGCTTATCTTGACGACCCGGAAGCACTGAGTTTCGACGACCTTCCGGGCCTGGGCATCACGATGGCTGTTCAGCGGATGCGGACGCTCCAGCAGAGGCGCATTCAGACTCAGTACAGCGTCTGGATGGCGGCTCAAAGCCCCGAATTTCGGTCGATCGCTGACGACGATCAGAACCCGCACCAGGCAGCAGGCATCCATACCGAGTCGTTGTTCAAGGCGATGTGGGGTGCCGCCGACGTCCTCATCACACGACAGATCGAGGTCTGGGACGACCCGAAGGCGCGATTCATGACGTGCGATGCTCCGGTGCTGGTCCCCTTCGTGCGAAATGAGCGACCCGGAATCGCGGAAGCCGCGTACATCGTTTGGCCTGTGAGCCCACACCGCGTGGTAGCGCTAAGCAGAAACAACGTCGGCGAGAAGGCCGTTATCCGCGAGGCCACCGGCGAACTCGTCGGAGTCGTGCGGGATGCCGTGCAGCAGGGCCGCGAGCGCATGATCTTCGCCAGCGAGGCGCAGCGGGATCGTCTACCGGCTGGAAAGATGTTCCGACGCCGCACGCAGGGCCGCTTCCGATGCTCCGATCGCAGTCCGCACGGCGAGTACATCGCTCCTCCCGGGTGTGTCGTAAAAATGTCGGAAGCCTTCGCCGACAAGCCAGACGTCGCGTTGTGTGCTCAGGGGCTGCACTCCTCCGCTCCTGAATTGTTCTCGCTGGCTTAGACCGGGATCGCTGGCCACAGCTAGGTCGGCGAAGCTTTCAACGTTCGCCGCGTCGTGACCTGATCAGGTCGCATAGTGCGAACACGCTTATGCCGGTAATTGGATGACCCGATGCACGCGGGGATGCGATCCTGAGTCCCAATTCGGCGCAATCGGGGAGCGGGTAATGACTGACGAAGTGTCGTATCCCGGCATGGACGAGCACCCCGCCATCGAGTTCTTCTTGGCCACCAACGACGGCACGGCCATAGACAGCTGGCATTGGCTGATCGAGTGGACTACGACGTCGTTCTACGTGAAGTCGATGAATCCCGCCATGCAGGCGATGAAGGTCAGCATTCACGGTCCGGACCCCAGGCACCCCGGCAGGGAGCATTTCCGCTTCGACGTGGAGCGATCGAATCAGGATCGTGCTGCGAGAGCTATTGGCGCGGGGGCGCGCTGGCTCACCGACCCCGGCGACTTGCCTCGCAAGTTCACGGGTCGGCAAGTGAACGACCACGTGGCCCTCATCGTGCGTTTCTGCGTGGGGCACGACGCCTTCATGGCTGGTGCGCCCGCAGCGGGCGGTTCGGATTGGCCGAAGCCGAAGGCGATGAAGGGGATCGTGCCCGTGCCCACCGAGGGCCGAGTGAGGCACGTCGACCTCTTCCTCAGCTACAGCGGAGACCCGTACTGGCCAAACGAGGCGGGTATCCGCGCTGCGCGTGCGGGTTTGGGGTTCATTAGGAACTCCTTGGGCTGGTGCATTTCTGCGGTCAGCTTCGACCGCCCCATCGATCAGGAGCCTGATCCGTGTGGTGACCTTCGCGGCGCTACGCCAGTCGATAAGTGCTTCCGTGGCCTCGCCGCAACGGTCGATGAAACCCGCCTGTTGTGGTTGTCCGAGAAGCTGATCGCCATCGAGAATTGATCAACCAGCCTAGCGGGGAAGCTGAGTGCGTGCCTGCGGTCAAATTAAGCGTTCCAGCGTTGCTTCTCGATCGCACGCGAGATCGTCCTGGCATCCACGACGAGGCCAATTCTTGCGTGACCTTTCGGCGGTTCTGGTTCGTCCGGCTTCTGCTCCCACATTGGGGCCATAATATTTTGAACCACGACGCCTGCGAATTGCCACTTTCGACTTCCTTGGACGTTGAACGCCAAAGGTCCGCCAGAAAACCCTGGGTTGACGATTGTGTCGACGTATAGCTTGCCCACGCCGTCCTCGTCGGACTCTGCCGCACTCATGATGCACTTCTTGGCGAAGGGGAGTCGCTGCTGACCGTTTCCGTCAGGCTGGAAGCTTAGACCGTAGGGATAACCCAGAATGACGCAGTTCTGGCCATAAGTGAGCCCGTGATGGCTCAGCGGTACATCGGATAGAACCTCCAGTGCAATCGGCAAGCGATAAACCGCAAAGTCAGCGGATGCACCTTCTCCCACCGCAACTCGGGTGATTGTCGTCGGGAAAGCGAACCCGTCGTTGGTGTTGGAGTGGCGAATCCGCACTGTCTCCTGAGCGAGGTCTCCACAGAGATGTCGCGCCGTGACAAGCAACTGATCGTCACCGGTGCCGATAAGAAAGGCGGTGCCGCGCCGGTCGTCTTCACCAAACAGCTCGACCACCCGCTGAAATACCTCATACACAATCATCACGCGATGCTCCCGCGCCATCTTGCGGATGGCAGGCAGACGCGCCGCAGCCCGCACACAGCCCGCAGGAGTCCCGCAACACGCCGTTGAAAGCCGTTTCTCACCAACGCTTATCCGCAAGTCAGGCTATGTGTCCCGTAACTCACCGTAAATGGCTCAACCCTCAAAACGCCAGGTGGGGCGATCTTAAAATCCGCCAAGTGTCGGTTCGAGTCCGACTGGGGGCACCGGAGTTTCTTGCAGGTATTGGCCGATTGCGGCTGAATGTTCGAGCGGTCGCTGTCGCTAATAGCTCGCTGCGTCGGCATCGCGTCGGCGAGAATTTCGACCGATACCTACACTCCGAGAATGCGCGTGCCTCGCCGAATCGCAACGTTCAACAGGCGATTCACCAATCCGGTGGCTCGCACGATCACACCGTGGCTTCCGAACCTCGGGACGCTCGGACACGTCGGGCGGAAATCGGGCAAGCGATATCGAACGCCCCTTCTGGTGTTCAAGACCCATGATGGCTACGCCATCCTTGTCGGCTATGGCCCACAGACGGACTGGTCGAAGAACGTGCTGGCCGGCGGACCGACGGTGCTACGCAAGCGTGGACGGGCTCTCGCGCTCGCCAACCCGCGAGTGGTGAGCAAGGGCGAGGCCGCCGCCCTCGTCATACCGCGTTGTCGCCTGCTCTACCGGGCGTTTCCCGACGACGAGGCAGCCGTGCTGCTGACGAATGTGGGATCGGCGGGTTGACCTCTGTGCAGCACCGGACTCCAAGGGCCTAGTAGTCCTCTATCGAGACGAGCGGATCGGCTTGCATCGCCGTTCGACTGACCTGACGACGCGTGGTATCGGCGACACCCACACTTCGGCGTATCCCGGAGGCGCGACGCCCGGCCGGCGCCGTCGGAAAGAAACCGGGGATGCAGGCCCACTTGTGATCGAGATCACGGAACCTCTAGTCTGCGCTCATGGGGAGAATTTATTTGCTGTTCGCGGCGTTGGTCGCAGCGTGTGTGTTAGCTCCGGGGGCGAGTGCCGCGCCGATTTCGCCGCTGCCGCAGCAGCCGAACTCGTCGTGTGATCCGAACTATTCGGGTGCATGCGTTCCGATCGACAGTGACGTCGACTGTGCAGGTGGGAGCGGCAATGGTCCGTCTTACGTGTCGGGTCCGGTGACCGTAGTTGGACGGGACGTCTACGGGCTCGATCGAGACGCCAACGGTGTCGGATGCGAGTAGACGCCTCATGAGGATTCGGGCCGGATTCTCGGCGCTCATCTTGGCCGGTTCGCTTTGGGGATTCGCGCAGGCGGTCAGCGCACCGAGTGCGGTATTGGCTTGTGGGGCAGGCAGTTATGAGAATTCAGGCGGCCAATGCATACCTGATCCGTCAGCACCCAACGGCGGAGGTGGCGTTCCGGCCGGCGCGACCGCGGTGTGTCGCGATGGCGACTATTCCTACAGCACGCATCACTCCGGCACGTGCTCGGGACATGGGGGCGTCTCGCAGTGGTTGTCGAATTGAGTCGATGGGGCGGCAAGAGCGCGATCCGGTTCACGGTCATGGCATGCGCGGTGACGGGTGTGGCATTGCTATCGGCACCCCTGGTCGGGGCATCCCCGGGTAGCTGCTATGACGCCGCAACTCCCGACTGCGTGCGCCCGGGGACGGACGTCAACGGATTCTTCGACTATCTGGAACGCAACGGGAACAGCGTCGAAACGAGCGATCTCCGGAGCGCGAGCCTCGACATGGGTGGGCCATCTGCAACGAGTTCGATGTGGGCATGAACGGCCAAGAGGTCGGTAGGGACATGATGCGCCACCACACTGCGCGAGACGCAGCCGTGTGGATCGTTGGATCGGTGACCTACATGTGCCCCGAGTACGACAGCTTGGTCGGATAGTCGTCGAGTAGGTCCGGGCTGTTCCCGTGGCCAGTAGTTCTGCCCCGCCGGCTCGACGGCGGGGACGGATCCCTCGAGCGGATTGGGTCCGACGAATGCAAGGATGTCCACTCATGACCATTCGTGAACCCGATCTGGTCGACGGTGTTCCTCGCGGGCGGATCGTCGTCGCCTCGATGGTGGGCACCACCATCGAGTTCTACGACTTCTACGCCTACGCCACCGCGGCGGTCGTGGTGTTCCCGCACCTGTTCTTCCCCAAGGGTGACCCGACCACCGCGCTGCTGGCCTCGCTGGCCACCTTCGGCCTCGCCTTCGTCGCCCGCCCGGTCGGGTCGATCTTGTTCGGGCACTTCGGCGATCGGATCGGCCGCAAGACGACGCTGGTGGCGTCGCTGCTCGTCATGGGCATCGCGACGTTCCTCATCGGCGTGCTGCCGACCTACCACCAGGTGGGGCTCCTCGCGCCGGCGCTGCTGGCGGTGATGCGCTTCAGCCAGGGCCTCGCGCTCGGCGGGGAGTGGAGCGGCGCAGCGCTGCTGGCCACGGAGACCGCCAAACCCGGCAAGCGCGCGTGGGCGGCGATGTGGCCACAGCTCGGCGCCCCCTTCGGCTTCCTGCTCGCCAACGGCGTGTTCCTCATCCTGGTGCTGTGGCTCGGCTTCAACACCGCCAGCCCGGACCTCGACGGGGCGTTCCTCACATGGGGCTGGCGAATCCCCTTCCTGCTGAGCGCGGTAATGGTCGCCATCGGCCTCTACGTGCGCCTGCGCCTGACCGAGACCCCGGTGTTCGCCCGCGCCATCGAACGCGGCGAACGGGTCCGCGCTCCACTGGCCGAGGTGTTCCGCAACCACTGGCGTCAGCTGCTCATCGGGACGTTCGTCATGCTGGCCACCTACACCCTGTTCTACGTCGTCACCACGTGGGCGCTGAGCTTCGGCACCGGCAAGAAGACCGCCAGGGGCGGCGGACTGGGCATTCCCTACCTGGAATTCCTGCAGCTGCAGTTGATCTCGGTGCTGTTCTTCGCCGCGATGCTGCCCGTCACCGGTCTGCTGGCCGACCGATTCGGACGCCGGGTGACGCTGTTGGTGATCACCGTCGGCATCATGATCTACGGCACCACCTTCGGATGGCTGCTCGACCCGGCCTCGGCCTCCACGTCCTCCATCCTGGCCTTCCTCGTCATCGGCATGACGTTGATGGGCCTGACGTTCGGACCGATGAGTGCGGTGCTTCCCGAACTCTTCCCGACTAACGTGCGGTACACCGGCTCCGGCATCGCCTACAACGTCGCGAGCATCCTCGGTGCGGCGATCGCACCCTTCGTCGCCACGTGGCTGGCGACCTCCTACGGCGTGGCGTGGGTCGGCATCTACCTGCTTTGCGCCGCGGTGCTGACCGCGATCGCACTGCTGGTCATGCGGGAGACGCGCGACACCTCGCTGGACGACGTCGAGGCGATCCTGCCGTAGCCGCTCGTCGGCCCCGCGACCCGCCGCCCGGCGAATCGTCGTCTGTTTGCCAAATGTTCGCGCGGCGGGCCACGGCCCCTCAGCTAACGCTTAGCTTCCAGCCCGCACGATGAGCGGCGTCCTGAGGTAGTGGCGTCCAGAGAAGCGAGCGGTAGTCGTAATGGGGTCGGTGATGTCGTTTCCGGGGTCGTTTCTCCTATCGATTGCCGCCTGCGCCGCGGCGATCACGGTTGCGGTAGCGCTCCTCTCGCGTACCCCGCTGGCCCGCGCACCGCTGCCGGTGCACCTCCTAATGCTGGTTGGGTGTGGCGTCGTCGGCGCGGCGGCGACCGCGATCGTGACCAAGGGTGCGCCACCCCAGGATCTCGCGCGATCGTCGTTGACCCATGGATGGATTCCGTTGTCGGCGCAGGTGATCGCTGGGGTGGCTTTGCTCTACGGGATCGGCCGCAGGCTGTCGCACTGGTGGCGTTGGCGACTGCCGGTCGCGCTCGTCGTGGGTGTGGCCCTGGTGGCGAGCGTCTACTGGTTCGTGGCGTCGGAGGGCCTGGCAGGTGAACCGGCGCCCTGGGCGCTGTGGGGGTGGATCGGGTCGACCGGCGTCGCTGCCGGCGTCGCGGTGCTGGGCTGGCGGGGCGCGCGGTGGCGGCAGCGGATGACTTCGGTCGCCGCGGTTCCGATGGCCGCGCTCAGCTGCGCGCTGGTACTCAACGGCTGGGTTGGCTACCTGCCCACGGTGTCGTCGGCGTGGGGTCAGCTGACCTCGGGTGCGGTCGCCGACCAAACTGATCGAGCCACCGTGGCGTCCATACAAGACAGCGGCGTCAAGCCTGCCAAGGGCGTCGTGGTGTCGGTCAGCATCGACGCGCGGCGGTCGGGCTTTCGACACCGCGACGAGTTGGTCTACCTCCCGCCCGCCTGGTTCGCCAGCAAGCCGCCGCCCCCGCTGCCCGTCGTCGAGATGATCGGTGCGGAATTCAACACCCCCACCGACTGGCCGCGTGCGGGTAACGCGGCGATCACCGTCGACGACTTCGCAGCCGCACACGGAGGCAATGCGCCCGTGCTCGTATTCGTCGACGCGGGCGGCAAATTCGACGTCGACACCGAATGCGTCAACGGTACTCGGGGACGGTCGGCCGATCACCTCACCAAGGACGTCATCCCCTTCATGGTCGCCAACTTCGGAGTCAGCGCCGACCCTGGTCACTGGGGCGTCGCCGGCTTCTCGGCGGGAGGAACGTGCGCCGTGGACCTGACGGTCATGCACCCGGAATCGTTCAGTGCCTTCGTCGACATAGCCGGGGACCTGAGTCCGAATGCCGGCACGAAGGATCAGACCATCTCGCGATTGTTCGGCGGCAGCGCCGAGGCGTGGGCCGCGTTCGATCCCGTCACCGTCATCGACCGCCACGGCCCCTACCGCGGCGTATCGGGGTGGTTCACCGTCGCCGACGCACCATCGGGTTCTGCCGCCGCCGACGTGCTGTGCGGGCTGGGCCGACGCAACGGCATCGACTGTTCGGTAATCGCTCAACCCGGCAACCACGACTGGTCCTTTGCGGCACGGGCCTTCACGGCTGCTCTGCCGTGGCTGGCCGGCCGACTCGGCACGCCTGGCGCACCGGCCGTGCCGTCACCCCAGGCCGCCGACGCCCGACCCGCGGACCCCGGTGGAGGCTCGCTGGCCGTCGGCCACACACCGCGGAGCGTGCCGTGAACCGAACCCGAGGAAATCAATGAACGAGCTGAGACGACGCGACTTCCTCACGCTGCTGGCAGCGGGAACTGCGGCCGGACTCGCCGGGTGCGCGGGTGTCGCGGCTCATCCGCGGGCCGACCCGGCGACTACTCCGCTGCACCCAGCGCCGCTGGCGGTGACCGAACCGGCCCCACCGGAGCTGTTGCCGCCACTGCCGGGGAGTTCACGAATCGCGTTGCCGGGCAGCGGAACCCTTTCGCGATTGCCGGGGCAGGACGACTTGCTCGCGCTCACCCTGGACGACGGGGTCGACACCGAGGTCGTGCGGGCCTACACCCAACTCGCCACCGACACAGGTATGCGGCTGACCTTCTTCGTCAACGGGGTGTACGACTCCTGGACCGACAACCTGGCAGCGTTGCGACCGCTGGTCGAATCGGGTCAGATCCAACTGGGCAACCACACCTGGTCGCATCCCGACCTGACCATCGTGAGCAAGATCCGCATCGCCGAGGAGCTCAACCGCAACGACCGCTTCTTGAAGTCGACCTACGGTGTCTCCGCGGCGCCCTTCTACCGGCCACCCTATGGGCGGCACAACGCCGTCGTGGACGCGGTCGCCGCGGATCTCGGCTATACCGTCCCGACGCTGTGGTCGGGCTCATTGGCGGATTCGACGCTCATCACCGAGGAATACATCGTGCAGATGGCGCACCAATACTTCACGCCACGAACAATCGTCATCGGGCATCTCAATCACTTGCCCGTCACCCACGTCTATCCCCAACTCGTCGAGGTGATTCGGTCCCGCAACCTACGCACCGTCACGCTCGACGACGTCTTCCTGGTGTGACCAGTCGACGATTCGTGGAGCCTCGCTGAAGGCGATCGTGGGGGCGCACCTCCTATACCGCTCGGCGAACACCTTCGTGCTCTTGGTGCCCATGGCGTGAAGCCGAGGTCCGCCGTGCGGGGTCGGTAGCGGGATAGCGACGGTGGAGTCCGTCGATCAATCGATGCGTCTCATAGAGATCGCGCCGCAGCACGCTAGCAATGGGGTCCTTGCGCGTGGTGCCGCGCATGCGTGCGCGTTGGTTGCGCAGGTCCGCGGCCTCGAGCTTGCGCGACACGTCAGCGACGTGCCGATAGAGCTCGTCCAACAGCTTCCGCGCCTGTGCGACGCCTGCGTCCTCCGCCACCATCGGATGGTCCCACCAATCCTTGTTTCCCGCTGGCTGATCTTGGAATGGATTCGACATGAAGTCTTGGTTGACGGTTGGCGACGACGAGCGCAGTCTGGTCGACATGGCGGAGATCAGCGAAGCGAACGCCACGCTCGCGCGGCCCTTGCGAAGATGTCGCAACCGGTTGCGGCCCAATAGATCGGGCGTCCCAGCGGCACGACCTTGGTGTGGCCTCGCTTCGCCGACGGCCCGGGTCGCTACTCACGCGGTCGAATAGTCCGGCAGCCGAACCTCTTCGGCCGATACGCGCATCAGCCTCTTGCCAGCCAGCTTCGAGACGGCCTGCCCGGTCGGGCTAGTGATGACCCTGGCGCCGGTATGCAGGAGGCGGATGCCGGTGCGGGTGCGCGGGTTGGCCAGGCGCAGCACGCGCATCCGCACCGGAGGCGTGCGGTCGACCAGCTCCGAGCGCATGTACTGCTCGTAGCCCGTCAGCGCGGTACGGACGTCGTCGGTGCGGGAGAGTTCGCCGGCCAGCACGTAGGCCCCGATCAACGCGAAGCTGGTGCCGACGCCGCCGAACGTCGCATTGCAGAACGCCGCATCGCCGAGCAGCGCGACGCGCCCCTTGCTCCACGCAGGCGTGCTCACCTGGCCGACGGCCGAGAAGTACAGCGGCGCTCCGTCGTCCAGGGCATCGAGCACCCGGGGTGCCGCGCCCCCGACACCGGCGAACGTCCGCCGAAGGATGGTGATCTGGTCGGCGACCTGGAGCGTCTCCAAGCCACGGACGTCGGAGATGAAGGTCAGGATCGCCCGGGTGGTGCCGAGGTTGTCCGGCCGCAGATGCACGGTGCGCGAGGCGGTGGCGTGCTGCCAGTTCCACCATTGGTCGTCGCTCTCGTCGCGGGGGATGGTGACGTAGGCGAAGAACATCCCGAGATCGTTGACGTCCACTGACGTCACGAACCGTCGTGAGCGCGAGCGCAGGCCCTCGGCGATCACCACCAGGTCGGCGTCCACCGATGATCCGTCGCTCAAGGCCACGGTCACGCCGTCGCCGTGGTCGGTCAGGTCGGCGATCTGAGTGTCGAAGCGGTAGTCGGTGCGGTCGCGGCTGCGCTCGACGACGATCCGCGATAATTCGCCGCGCAGGATCTCCAATTCGGCTGTGGGGCCGTCGGTCTGACCGTCGTGGCTGACGGGGAACGAAGCGACCGGCTTGCCATTCTCGTCGAGGAAGCGCATGCCGATCTCACCGGTGGTGGCGGCGCGGATGGCGTCTTCGATGCCCATGCGGCGGGCGACCTCACGGGCCACGCCGCGCACGTCGACGTTCTGCCCGTCGTCGCGACGTTCGGGATAGCGCTCGACGACGGTGGTGCGCCAGCCGATGTCGTTGAGCTGGCCGGCGAGGGCGGGGCCGGCGATACCGGCTCCGGAGATGACGGCGTGGCGTGTCATGGGTTCCCTTCGTCGGACATGGAGCGTCGGCGACCGAGAGCGCAAGTGGCTAGATCGACGGACGATCCAACCCTGACATACCTCGTGTGCGGCGGCGGGAAACTCGAGCGGGCGCAATCGCGCCATTGCACCACCAGCACGATCTTGGCTCGCAGGTTCCCGCAGCCAGCAGGCGTCCGTGGTCCTCGAGTCGCGCTCCGCTGGAACGCACGTGGGTCATCGAGTTCGTCACGCCCGCCCGCGCAGTCCCGACGGTCGAGCAGGCGATCGAGCGCGGTCAGCTTCCCCCCGGATGCGACGCCGACGCACTGCTGACCACCTTCCGCGCTCCGCTGTTCTACCGGATGGTCACCACGGGCGACCCGATCGACGAGGCCCTGATCGAGTCGGCCGCCCGGGTCGCGCTCAACGCCGCCAGGGCCGGGCTGCTGTCGGGCTGATCAGCCCGTGGCTTCGCGGCCGAGCGTCGCGAGGATGTCGATGACTGCCCGGACGGCAGGGCGGCTGGTGGCACCGGCGCGGGTGACGGCCTCGATGCGGCGGGCGACGCGGATGCCGCCGAGGGGCTTGCGTACCAGGTCGCGCGCGACGAGGACGTAGCGCGGCAGCAGCGCGACGCCTACACCTGCCAGGACGAGTTCCTCGACGACGCGAAAGTCGTTGACGCGCTGCACGATGCGCGGCGTGACACCCGCGATGGTGGCCAGCGAGCGCAGCACGTCGTCGACCATCAGGCCGCCCTCCACGCCGATCCAGGGTTCGTCGGCGAGCTCGCGAAGCGGGACGCGGTTGCGGGACGTCAGGCGATGATCGGGTGGCAGCAGGACGTCGAGTGGTTCGCGGAGCAGGACGGTGGCCTCGATGCGCGGGCTCCACGGCGCGGTGTCGCGTTCGTCTCGATGCACGACGACGACGTCGAAGTCAGCGAGCAGGCCGGGCGCGTTGGCGGCGGGTTGGTCGATGTCGCGCCCGGCGACGTCGACGCCGATGGCTGCGGCGCGAGTGACGAGGCCGGCCAACAACATTGCCGCCCCCGACGGAAACATGGCCACTCGCACGGTGCCCCGCGGCGTGCTGCGGTAGGCCTGCATCTCCGCCTGCGCGCGGTCCAGCGCGGCGAGCACGTCGTCGGTGCGCGCGACGAGGATGCGCCCGGCCTCGGTCAGCCGGACGCGGCGCCCGTCGGGCTCCAGCAGAGCTACCCCCGCCTCGCGCTGCAGGATCTTGAGCTGTTGGGAGACCGCGGACGGCGTGAGGGACATCGCGTCGGCGGCGGCGTGCACCGTGCCACGCTCGGCGAGTTCGCGCAGCAGGCGCAGGCGCTGGATGTCCATGTAGTGATCCTAAACGGTATCTGAAATAAGAGTTGCTTGTCTTAGGTGTCATCCCGCGGTCACGATGGAACCGCACGGCAGCGCCGCCGTCGTCGATATTCGAACCCGGCATCTCGCAACGGGTTTGGTGTGCATCGAGAGGAGTGCCGCCGTGTCGTCGCACCGCACCGTCGATCTCGCCTTGATGGCAGTGGCCTTCGCGTGGGGATCGAGCTACCTGGCCACCAAGGGCGTCGTCACCCAGGATGACGTGTTCGCCTTCCTGGTCCTCCGATTCGCCATCGCCGCAGTGGGATTGGCGATCATCCTGGCTCCGCGGCTGAGGCGCGCCACCCGCTCGGAACTGAGGCTCGGCATGCTGTTCGGGGCGGTCCTCAGCGTCGTCCTGGTGCTCGAGACCTTCGGCGTGACGATGACGTCGGCCTCCAACGCGGGACTGATCATCTCGCTGACCATCGTGATGACTCCCGTACTGGACCGGTGGATCCGGCGCACCGCGCTACCCCCGGCCTTCTACGGCGGTGCGGCCATCGCGGTCGTCGGGGTCGGCCTGCTCACCCAGGGCAACGGCCTGACCACCCCCGGCCTCGGCGACGGGTTGATCCTGCTCGCCGCCGCAGCGCGCGCCGTCCACGTCACGGTGATGGCGCGGCTGTCCGCCGGGCGCGTGCTGGACTCGGCGCGCGTCACGCTGATCCAGCTGTGTACTGCGCTGGTGACCTTCGTCGTCCTCACCCCGTTCACGGGACGGGGCGTCGCCGACGTCGCCGCGCACCTGGACGCTCGGTCGTGGCTGCTGGTGCTCCACCTCGCGCTGGTGTGCACGGTGTTCGCCTTCCTCGTCCAGTTGTGGGCAGTCCGGCGGACCTCGCCGTCGCGGGTCAGCCTCCTGCTTGGCACCGAACCTGTCTGGGCCGCGATCATCGGCGTGGTGGTCGCGGCAGACCCCGTCACCCTGATCGGCGCGTGCGGGGCGGCGTGCGTCCTCGGCGGCACGAACTGGGGGCGGGTCGCGCTGCGGACCGGCTCGCGGTCAACGCGCCGGTCGACGTCGGCGTCGGCGTCGGCGTCGGCGTCGGCGTCAAGCATTGCTTGACAGAAAATGAGATAGCGGGGCGATCGTGCCGGCATGAATCAGGTCGTCACGCCGGTGACCGCCGACAGTTGATCGATCGGTAGCCGTGTCATACCGGCCGGCGTGCGGCACCCGAGGCTAGGGTGCCGACGTGAGTCCCACGACGTCCCGAGGGCGGGGCAGGCGGATCGTCGCGCTGTGCGCCGCGGTGATACTGGTCATGACGGCGAGCCTGGGCGCGTACGAAGCCAGCCGCCTGCACACCGGGCAACCCTCCGAACCCTTCGGCGTGGACCAGCACGACCCCGACCGCGTCGAGGCCACCGCATGGATCACGAAGGTCGACGTCGCCTCGCAGACCATGACGGTGCTACTCGTCGACGTCATCCCGCACGGATCGCTGGCGCTCAAGGACGACGACTTCGCCGAAGACGTGGTGCTGGAGACGAATTCGGTGATCAACGACCGCAACGCCATGCACCGCGGTGAGGCGTTCTCCAGCGTCGAGTGCCGGTTCTCGCTCGCGGGCACCCCCACCGACTTTCCCTTCGACCGGTACTCCTCGGCGTGGTCGCTGCGCATGACGCGGGCCGACGGCAGCGTCGTTCCCCTCGCGGTGACCGTCGTCAGCACCGACGCCTTCTTCTCGACCACGCCCTACTACGACGCCGATCAGGACGAGTGGCTGAACGTCGACGTCGGGATGCACCGCAGCATCCCGACGATCGTCTTCGGGGTCTTCGTGATGGCGCTGATGCTGGGCCTGGCCGCGGCCGCTGCGCTGGCCGCCTACTTCATCGTCCGCTCTCGCCAAGGTCTGGTGTTCGGGGCCTACTCGGTGATGGCGGCCCTGCTATTCGCCATGATCCCGCTGCGCAACGCGGTACCCGGCAGCCCGCCCATCGGTTCGGTGATCGACTACGCCGCGTTCTTCATCGCCGAGGCCGTCATCGCCATCTCGCTCATCACCAGCGTCATCGTCGGATACCGCCACCAACACGAACTGGACGAGTCCAAGCGCTGAGCCGGTCTGAACCAGGCGGCCCGATGGGCTCGTAGTGTTGAGTCGACATCGACTTCACGACGAGGGACGAGGCACCACTCATGACCACCGATCTGCCCGACACTGCGCTGCAACTTCGTTCACTGGCAACGTCGAAGGGCACGTTGGAGTTGTCCCTTGCGGAGGTACCGGTGCCGTCACCGGGACCCGAGCAGGTACTGATCCGGGTGGAGGCCTCCCCGATCAATCCGTCGGACCTCGGCCTGCTGGTCGCCACGGCCGACATGACCGCAGCCACCTACGCCGGCACGCCGGAGCGCCCCGTCGTGACGGCGCCGTTGCCCGAGGGTGCGCAGGGCGCGCTGGCGGCCCGGCTGGACGAGTCGCTGCCCGTTGGCAACGAGGGAGCGGGCACCGTGGTGGCGGCCGGATCGTCGCCGGCGGCTCAGGCGCTTCTCGGCCGGACCGTTGGCGTGGCTGGCGGAGCGATGTACTCGCAGTACCGGGTGGTCGACGCCGTCTCCTGCCTCGTCCTGCCCGACGGTGCGACGGCGCGCGACGGCGCCTCCTCGTTCGTCAATCCCCTTACCGCGCTGGGCATGGTGGAAACCATGCGCCGCGAAGGACATTCGGCTCTCGTGCACACCGCCGCGGCCTCGAACCTTGGACAGATGCTGGTCAAGCTCTGCCAGCGCGATGACGTCCCACTGGTCAACGTCGTACGCAAGCCCGAGCAGGAGGAGCTGCTGCGCTCGCTCGGCGCGGTGTACGTCTGCAACACCTCGGCACCGTCGTTCACCGATGATCTGCTGGAGGCGCTGACCGCGACGTCGGCCACCCTGGCGTTCGACGCGACCGGCGGCGGCACGCTGGCCAGCGACATCCTCAACGGCATGGAGAAGGCCGCCAACACCACCGCGGCGTCGTACTCCCGCTACGGGTCGACCGTGCACAAGCAGGTCTACGTCTACGGTGCCCTCGACACCGGCCCAACCATCCTGACGCGAAACTTCGGCATGGCGTGGGGGATTGGCGGTTGGCTGCTCACCCCCTTCCTGCAGAGCGCGGGCGCCGACACCATCGCCCGGCTGCGCGCCAGGGTGGCCGACGAACTCACCACGACCTTCGCCAGCGCCTACACCGAGGAGGTGTCGCTGGCGGGCATGCTCGCGCCCGACGCCCTCAACCGGTACGTCAGACGGGCCACGGGGGAGAAGTTCCTGGTGGCCCCGCAGGCCAGCCCCTAGTCAGTCTTCCCCGCCCGCAGAGGACTTCGCATCCGAGGACGTACCGGAGGTCTTGGCCGTCGAGGTCTCGCCTCCGGTCGAGGTCTTCGCCGCGGAGGTGGCGGCACCGGTGGTGGTCGACGTCGTGGTCTGCGACGTCGTGGACTGCGGGGCCGTGCTCGTCTCGTCCTTGGTGACGGTGGGCTTCTTCACCGCGGTCGGTGCCGTCGAGGAACTCGTCGTGCCCGTGCCCGTCGATGCGTCGGAGAGGGTCGGTTCGGCGGTCTTGGTGGCCGGTGCGACGGCATCGGTCGCCGGTGACGAAGTAGACGAAGCAGTGGCCGAAGACGTCGGCGATGCGGATGGGGAGGTCGTCGGAGACGGTGCGGTGCTGGGCTCTACGGTCTGCGCCACCTCGGTGGCGGGCGCCGGGTCGGTGCTCGCGGGCGCCGACGTGGTCTCGGCAGGGGCAGCGGCCGCGGAGGCCAGCTCCGGCGACGCGGTACCGGCCTCCGGGGATGCGACGGTCGAGGTGATGCGCAGCGCCGTCGAGCTGACGCTGGAACCGGCGAGTCCGGCAACACTCGATACGGAGAACGGTGGCTCGGTGGCCAATGCCGTCGCGATCGCCTGCTGCGCGCCCTCGATGCCCGAGACGACCGACCCGGCACCGGCGCCGAGGGCGGCGACGACGTTCTGCGTGCCAACGATGGCGGCATTGACGATGTTGGCAGGGTCGAGGGTCAACACCGCGGCGATGAAGCTCTGGGTGCTCTCGATCAGCGCCGTCGCGATCCCGCCGCCGGCGAGCAGGAAGCCGTTGGCCACCGACACCAGGGCCACGGGGACCGCGGCCTGCATGGCGGCCTGCACCACCAGTGTCTTCTGCGCGCGCCAGATCCACGACTCGAGCAGGGGCTGCCCGACGGCGACGATCGAGTCGCGCGCGGCCTGGGCGAAGGTGTTGAGCGCTCCGACGAAGTCGAGGGCCACGACCTGCTGCACGATCTGCGCGGTGACTCCGGGGACGGCCAGCAGCGACTGGGCGAAGCCCACGCCGGCCTGGGCGAAGCCGCCGAACAGCACCGTCCAGCTCTCGACGACGTTGGAGACGTACTGCCGCACGATCGGCAACGTCAGGAGGTAGGGGATGTCGAGCGCGGCCAGCCGGAAGTCCGATGCCACCGTGACGACGGAGGCCACTGAGGACGTTGCCGCGTGCACCTTCTCGGCCAATGGCGTCGGCGTGGGGGCGATCGGCGTCAGCGCGATGGCGCCGGCTCCAACGAATGCCACTCCCGTGGTGAACCACGGTCTTACGGATGCCTCCATGATGAGCCCCCAGTCTGAAAGATCGATGACGCGTGAACGGCCGCCCATTCCCGTGTGCATTCGCCAGCAATTAATTGACGCACAAGTCAAAGCAGTTGAACGACCGTAGTTCATGTCATGGCCGGCTGTCCATGGATTCGCCATTGCCACGCCCGGCCCGGCAAAAATGGGATGCAGTGCGGCGCTGCCGGTGCGTACCGTCCGCCATGATGACTGCGACGACCTCATGACCATCACGACCACGACACGACTCTGACGACATGACGACGGTGACGACGGATCAGCCCCGCGCGAAGTCGGCGGCCCGCTCGACGCCCCGTGATCCGGAGCGCACGGTCGACTGGCGCCGGTTGCGCAGGCGCGGTGCCGGCCTCGCGCTGATCGCCACGATGGCCGCGGCCATCCTGCAATCGCTGGGGACCGTCGTGATCGGTCGGGTCGCGGCCGATCCGCAGTGGGCAGGCGTCGCGGCACTCGCCGGCTGCCTGCTCGGCTGCGCGCTCCTGGAGGCCCTCGGTTACGTGGTCTGGTCGAGTCTCACCGACCGCGCGGAGGGCACGCTGCGCGCCGACGCCCTGGACGCCGCGCTGAACCAACCGCTCGCCCAGCTGTCGGAGCAGGCCGTCGGCGAGGTGCTCGACCGCGTCGACGACGACACCCACGAGGTGGGAACCCTGGTCCGCCAACAGTTGTGGAACGCCATGCGGACGGCGTTCTCCGTGGTCCCGATGTGGATCGTCGCAGGCCTGGTGTGGTGGCCGGCGTGGTTCGTCTTCCCAGCCGTCGTGCCGCTCACCGGGTTGGCCATCCGCCCGCTGCTGCGCCAACTCAGCGACCGCAAGGTCATCGAGGAGACCGCCTGGACCGACCACGCAGCGGTGCTGGAGGAGGGCATCTCTGCCCGTGACGACCTGCGCACCAGCCGCGGTCAGGCCTACCTACTGCGGCGCGTCGCGGAACTGTCCTGCAAGGTCCAGCGCAGTTTTCGCGCCGTGGTGGTCGTCGAGTCGCGGATCTCCCTGCGAGCCGGTGGGTTGATGCACGCGCTGCTCGGCGGCATGGTAGTCGCGGGTGTCGCGCTGGTGGCTGCCGGCGATCTCGACGTCGCGCAGCTGATCACCCTGTTCCTGGTCAGCGCCACGCTGGTCGGCCAGATCGCTCAACTGGCGCGACAGGCGCCCGAGTTGCAAGCCGGGATGGGCGCCGTGATCCGGTTGCGCGATCTGCTGGCCAGTGAGCCGGAACCCACTGGCGGACGGCCAATTCAGGCCGACGCCACCATCGAGTTCAGAGACCTGCACTTCGCCTACGCCGACGGGCCGTTCGCGTTGCGGGGCGTCGACCTCCGCGTCGCGGACGGCACGACGTGTGCGCTGGTCGGGCGCACCGGGTCGGGAAAGTCGACGCTTGCGTCGCTGGTATCGCGGGCCGTCGACCCAGAACGCGGCTCGCTGTTCCTCGGCGGTTCCGACGTGCTCGAACTCGACCTGCACCAGCTGCGAGCCTCGGTCGGGGTGGTCACCCAGCGCACCGAGATCATCGCGGGCACGCTGGCGGAGAACGTCACGCTGTTCGCCGATCTGCCCCGCGACCGGGTCCGTGCCGCCGTCGCCGAACTCGAGCTGACCGACTGGGTCGCGAGCCTGCCCGACGGGCTGAACACCCGCCTGGGCCCCGGCGGCACCACGCTGTCGGCCGGCGAGGAGCAGCTGGTGGCCTTCGCCCGGCTGCTGGTCCGCGACGTCCGCGTGGTGGTGCTCGACGAGGCGACCGCGCGCATGGACCCGATGACCGAGGCGCGGGTGGTGCGCGCCGCCAATCGGCTGCTGAGTGGGCGCACCGGAATCCTGATCGCGCACCGGCTTTCGACCGTCGCGCGGGCCGACCAGGTCGCCGTGCTCGACGGCGGCCGCGTCGTCGACCGCGGCACGCCCGCCGAGCTGGCCGCCAGGCCGGGACCGTTCGGTCGGCTGCTGGAGGCCGCCGGTACCGACGGCGACGACCATCGCCCGGACCGCGGCCCCGCCGCCGTCGGAGGTGCCCGCCGCCACGGCCCGCCGCCCGAAGCCCCCACCGTCGATGGTGGTCCGAGCCTGGCCCGCGGGATCCTGCGCATGGTGCAGACGAACCCGTCGCGCGGTCTGCTGGGTAGCGCGCTGTTCATGCTCGCCGGGATGGTCGGTGCGACGGGCGCGCTCAGCGGCTTCGTCTGGGGTCGCGTGGTGCAGGACCTGACCGATCACCGGACGCCGGTGCTGCTGACCGTCGCCACCGTGCTCAGCATCGTCGCCGAGCCCCTCGTCCTGACCGCCGCCATCCGCCGGTTCCTGCCCTGGTGGTCGGGCTGCGTGCTGCGCATCCGGATGACCGTGCTCGACGCGCAGACCCGCCAGCACCGGTTGGCCATGACCCCGCCGGGCGAGGTGGTGTCGCGGGTGCTGGACTCCGACCGGTTCCTGCAGTACGCCGACCGGTGGTACGACGTCGTCGGCGGGCTTTGCATCGTCGTGGTCGCCGCGATGCTCGGCGGCACGCCCATGGCCGGTGTCGTCCTGCTGGCGGTGATGGTCGCCGCGGCAGTCGCTTCGGTGGCCGGGCGCCCGATCGCCGGGCGTTCGGCGGCGGCGGCGTCCACCACCCGCGCCGAGTTCGGCCGGGCCCTGGTCTCGGCGCTGGAGTGCGTGCGCACCGTCAAGCTGGCCGCCGCGACCGCAGACGTGCGGGCGCACCTCGACGGGGTGGACGGCGGTCGTGTCGGCGCCGCAGTGCGCGAGCACCGGGTGCAGACGCTGCTGGCGAGCGTGCCCGTCGTGATGGTGCAGCTCGGTGTCGTCGCGGCGTGGATCGTCTACCTGCTCGGCGGGTGGAATCTGGCCGTGGCACTGCTGGTTTCGGGGGCGGTCGGCGGGTTCGGGTACTTCGGCACGGTCGCCGGTGCCGTCGTCACCGAGGCGCCGGGAACCCGCGCCTGGCAGCGGGCGACCACGCGGCTGGCCGGTGGTGCCGACCTGATGGACATCCCGCCTGGGGTCGACATCGAGGCCGGCACCGCGCCCGCGCCCGCGCCCGACCCGCGAACACCGTTGCGGCGCTTGGAGCTCCGCGACGTCACGGCTGTGCACGACGACGGCACTCGCGGTGTCACCGGCGTCGACCTCCACGTCGAGGCGGGTGAGCTGGTGCTGCTGCTGGGCCAGGTCGGCTCGGGCAAGTCCAGTCTGCTGTCCGCGCTGTGCGGACTGGTGGGCCACACCGGTGAGATCCGCTGGAACGGTGAACCCGTCGCCGATGCACAGGCGTTCCTGCGGCCGGGTCGGGTGGGCCACGTCGCGCAGGTGCCCCGGGTGCTGTCGGGAACGTTCGCCGACAACGTGCGGCTCGACCACCGCCGTGACGTCGAACGCGCGGTCACCGACGCCTGTCTCTGGCCGGACGTCGAGGCGGCAGGCGGCCTCGACGCCATCGTCGGGCACCGGGGAGTCCGCCTGTCCGGTGGGCAGATTCAGCGACTGGCCCTGGCTAGGGCGCTGGCGGTGGAGCCGGAACTGCTGCTCGCCGATGACGTGTCCAGCGCGCTGGATGCCGCCACCGAGCTGCAGCTGTGGGCCGGGCTGCGCGCCCGCGGCATCACGGTTCTCGGCGCCTCCTCGAAGCGCGCGGCACTGGCCAGGGCCGACCGGGTGGTCGTGCTCGTCGACGGCGAGGTGGCCGCGGTGGGCCCGTGGGCCGAGCTGGCCCCGGCGTGGAGTCACCTGGCCGCCTGAGGCTGCTACCCGGTGCCGTCCCACGCCGCGGCGGCCAGCAACTCGGGTACCAGCACCTCGGTGAGCAACCGGACGTCGTCGTCGGTGTCGCCCGGGTAGCGCAGCACCTGCCGCGCCCCGGGCACCTCACCGCCGACGCCGACGACGGTGCTGCCCCGCGCGGTGGTCCACTCGGCCAGTTGGTCCTCCCACGCCGAGCCCGCGAAGACCAGCAGCCGGTAGTCGGTGGTCTTGGTCAGGTACACGTCCACGTGGCTCCAGTCGCCGGTCTCACAGCCGACCGCGGGCAGTCGGGGGCCCTCGCGCAACATGAGCGCCCCCTGCTGGGCCGAACAGAACCGGTGCGCCGGAGCGGCCAGATGGGTCCCCGACGGTCCCAGTAGAAGCTCGGAAAGCTCTGGCCGCCAATCACTCTCGGTTGCGATCAGGTAGGCCGACGCGGCCCCCGCGGCGGCGACCGCGTCGGCCAGGGCCGCCGTGCCCCGCCCGGTCAGGTGACATTCCAGCGCCAGCAGCAACGCCAGCGTGTGCTGATAGCTGCGGCAGGCGACGCCGCCGACCTCGGGTTCGGCTGCCAGCTCGACGACAGCCCCGCTGCGCGCGGTGACCGCCGAACCGGGCGTATTGGTCAGTGCGACGACGCGTAGGTCGGCGGGCAACCGGGACAGCGCATCGAGGGTCTCGACCGAACCACCGCTCGCCGAGGTCGCGACCACGACCGTGCCCGCACCCCAGTCGGGCAGCAGGGGCGACGACGCCAGCTCCGAGGTCGCAACCAGACCTCGCGCGCGCATCCTGGCCGCCACGACCCCACCCGCGTAGGCGGAGGAGCCCATGCCCAGCAGCACCACCCGATCGACGTCGGCCGGCAGCACCCCGGCCCACGGGTTGGCCTCGGCGAGGCTCGCGGCGAGCCGGCCGAGAACCTCGGGCTTGCGATGCAGGTCGGCGGCGAAGCCGTCGGGTTTCACGTGGGCACTCCTTCGTCGAGGACGGCGGGCAGCGCCGCGTCGGGCACGTACATCCACCGCGGCAGATGCCGTGCAGCGTAGACGATCTCGCGGAGCACCTGCTGGATGCGGAATGCCTGCACCAGAGCGGGTTCGTAGAGATCGGCGTGACCGAGCGCGGTGAGCCGGTGTGAGTAGGCCTCGAGGAACGCGGCCCGAGCCGCGCCGTCGACGGCGGCCAGTGCGGAGCCGTCGAGCGCGGTGTACTTCGCGGCGACGACCGCGGCGTGGGCGAGCGACTGAGCCATGCCCGCGACGTCCATGGCCGCCGGGATCGGCAGCATCCGCTGGGCCGCCGTCAGCACCGGGTTGCCGTCGAAGTCGGTGACGACGAACCGGTCACCCGAGCGCAGCACCTGCCCGACGTGCAGATCGCCGTGGCCCTCGATGACGGGTGTGCCGGCGTATGCGCCGAGACCGTCCAGCGCGGTGGCGATCTCGGCGCGGCGGGCCGCGGCGACGCGGACGCTCTCGAAGTCGCCAAGGGTGCCGACCACCTCGAGCGAGGCGAGGGCGTCGTCGCGCCAGCGCTTGGCGTCCCCCGACGACGCGGCGGTCCGGGTGCCCGATAGGGCCGCGTGCAGTTCGGCGACGACGGTGCCGACCCGTGTCGTGGCGGCGACCAGCGCGGCGGGGTCGCGATCGCGGGCCGCCCCGGTGATCAGGTCCACCGCCCAGGTCCAGCCGTCGACCGCGGCGGGCAGATAGTCGTCGACGCTGACCACGAGCGTCTCGGCACCGCCCTGCGGCGTCCAGGTGAGCAGCCCCCACGGCATCGGCATGCCCGCGAAACCGGCCTCACGCAGCACGGCGATCCGGCGCGGGGCCGGATGCGGACCCTCCTGCAGATGCGTCGCCCACTTGACGACGGCCGCGTCCCCGACGATGACCGACTCGTTGGTTTGGTCGACGCCAACGGGTCGCTCGCCCTTGGCGATTCGAGACGTCCAGGACCGCACCGTGAAGTCACCGCGGGTCGCCGAGCCCCGGGACAGCACGTCCAGCACGGCCTCGGAGACCCCGTCACCGGAGCTGGCGCGGCGCCAGACTCCCGTGCCGTCGCGGACCTCGGGGATGGCGGCCAGGCCGTCACCCTGGACCACGATCGCCAGGCGCGTGCCGTCGGTCAAGTCGAGGGCGTCGCGCGTTTCAATCAACCGAGCCCCGGTGCTGCTGACCGACGCGCTCGATGACGTCGGCACCGACTCGCAGCCCGTCGCGGTCCCGGATCGCCGCGCCCATCCGGTCCAGCCGGTCCCGTAGTCCGGTGTCGGCGAGCAGCCGGTCCACCGCACCGGTCAGTTCGGCGTCGGCGAAGGAGTAGGTGTCGAGCCGCACGCCGAACCCGAGTTCGTCGATGCGCTGGGCGTTTTCGTACTGGTCCCAGAACAGGGGCAGTACGACGAGCGGTTTGCCGAAGTGCAGTGCCTCGGTGGTGGTGTTGTTGCCGCCATGCGAGATCACCAGGTCGACCTGCGGGATCACCTTGGTCTGCGGCAGCATCTGCGCCCCGACCATGTTGTCCGGCAACGTGATCTGGTCGGCCTGCGGACCCTTGCTGACGATGAAGCGGTGCCGGGTCGCACCGAGCACGTCGACGAGGCGCCGCATCAGCTCCACGTCGGCGCCACCAAGCGAGCCGAGCGAGAGGTAGATCAGCGCGCTGTCCGCGGGACGGTCGGCGACCTCGGCAGGCACCACGTAGTCGTCGTCGGTCTCGCGGACGCTCGAGTCCATCCGGGTCCAGCTCTCGTCGAGCGGTCGGGCCTGCAGGTAGTCGGCTTCTGCGGGGTAGACATACAGGTTGGCCGCGTTCGCCCGCGGCATGAACTCCAGGTCGGGGAGGGGATCGGCACCCTGGGCCCTGACCCACGCATCGAAGTCGGCCCACATGGCTCGGTGGGTGCGGTCGAACTCGGCGCGGTAGGCATCCCACTGCGACGAGTCGGCACTCGGCAGCCCGGAGAACGGCGGCGGCACACCGGGCCCCGGCACCTCGAGCGGACTGCACGACACGATGCGCACGAACGGTGCCCCCGAGGTGACCAGCGCCGGGAACAGTACGACGTTGTCCTCGACGATGACGTCCGGGCGGTGGGTGGCGACGATTTCGCGCAGTCGCGGCTCGCAGTACTTGGCCCCGTCGATGAGCGCCTGATACGTGGGCTGGACGAACGACGCCAGCTGCTGGATCGTCGGTTTGCGAAACTCCGGTGCGGTCTCGGCGATGAAGTCGGTCCAGAACTTGCCGGCGTCCTCCTCGGCCGCGTCGGCCGCCGGCTCGGCCAGGTCCACGAGTTCCTCCACGAAGCCCAGCGGACCGAGCTTGCCCGCCCAGGAACTCTCCGCGGCGAAGACGATCCGGTGCCCGCGGTCGCGCAGGATGGCGGCCAGGCCGATGCACTGGTTCGTCGGACCGTACGCCGATTCCGGCCAGAACATGATCGTCAGTGGTGTCGGAGCGCTTGGCATAGAGGGACGATACTGCCGAGCGTCAGCGCACCGCGGAGTAGGCCGTCTCCTCGGTGCCGAACCGCAGGCCGGTTGCGTCCTTGCCGAACAGGGTCAGAACCGCCACCGCGAGCAGCACCGGGACGATGGTGGCGACCAGTGCGAACGAATAGGAGTGCGTCGCGGCCAGATGCTCCTGGATCGGAAGGTTGAACGCCGCCAACAGGTTTCCGAGCTGATAGGTGACACCGGGGTAGAAGCCGCGGATCGCGTCGGGCGACATCTCGGTCAGGTGGGCCGGGATCACGCCCCACGCGCCCTGCACGGCGACCTGCATCAGGAACGCACCGAGGCAGAGCAGGGCCGCGGTGTGCGACAGGGCGAACAGCGGCACGATCGGCAGGCCGAGTACCGCGCAGAAGACGATCGTGTAGCGGCGGCCGAAGCGACCGGACAAGCCGCCGAACACCAAGCCGCCGATGATGGCGCCCACGTTGTACACCACCGCGATCGCTTTGGCCGTCTCGCTGGACAGTCCGGCGCCGCCGTTCTCGCTTGCGTGCAGGAACGTGGGGTAGACATCCTGGGTGCCGTGGCTCATCCAGTTGAAAGCCGTCATCAGCACCACCAGGTACACGAACCGGCGGATGACGGCACCGTTGGCGACGATGTTGCGAATCCTGGTGCGGGTCACTCGCATTCGGTCCTGAGCGGCCTGCCATACCTCGGATTCCTCGACCCGGGACCGGATGATCAGACTGATCAGGGCCGGCACGATGGACAGCCCGAACAGCCACCGCCAGGACAGGTCGAGCCAGTCGATGACGAGTAATGAGGCCACCGTCGCCAGCAGGTAGCCGAAGGAGTACCCCGCCTGAAGCAGCCCGGAGAAGAACCCGCGCCGCTCGACGGGAATCTTCTCCATGGCCAGCGCCGCGCCGAGGCCCCACTCGCCGCCCATGCCAATGCCGTACAGCAGGCGCAGCACGATGAGCACCGTGAAGTTGGGGGCGAAGGCGCAGAGGAAGCCGACGGTCGAATAGAACAGCACGTCGGCGATCAGCGGGATGCGGCGCCCGACCCGATCGGCCCACAACCCGAACAGCAGCGCGCCCACCGGTCGCATGAACAGGGTGGCCGTGGTGAGGAAGGCGACCTCGGTGGTCGAGACGTGGAACGTCTTGGCGATGTTGGCGTAGACCAACACCACGATGAAGTAGTCGAACGCGTCCATCGTCCAGCCGAGCTGGGCGGCGAGGAACGAGTTCCGTTGGTCGGCCGTCAACCTGGGATGCGCCACGGTGTCGGCTTCCCCGTGGCGCCGCCGGCCTACCTGGCAGTCTCCTGTGGATCTCGGCGGTCAGCCGGCAACGGCCCGGCGTAGGAAGTCACCGGAGACCTTCACCGCGGGGGCCGAGGAGTCCCCACCGACCACCAGCGTCGCGAAGGCGATGTCACCGGTGATGCCGGCGAACCAGCCGTGCGAGTGGGTGTTGTCGCCGAACTCGGCCGTCCCGGTCTTGCCGCCGAGCCCCGGCACGTCGCGCAGCTCGGTGGCGGTTCCGTCGGACACCGTCTGCAGCATCATCGCTCGCAGGTCATCGGTGATCGTGGGCGGAATGGGGCTGGACGGGGTGTCTGCCATCGTGGTCTGACCGACCACCAGGGTCGGGGTGATGGTCGAACCGTGGCCGAGGCTGGCCTCGGCAACGGCCAGGCCGAAGGGGCTGACCGTCACCGTGCCCTGCCCGATCCCGTTCTCGACCTTCTGTGCCGGGGTGTCGGCGTTGGGCACGCGGCCGGTGATGGTGACCAGCCCGGGGATGACGTAGTCCACGCCAATGCCGAAGAGCCGGGCCATGTTCGGCAGGGCATCGGGCGGCAAACGGTCCGACAAGGCGGCCATGGTCGTGTTGCAGGAGTGTGAGAACGCCGTCGAGAGGGGCACGGTGCCCAGGTCGAATTCGTCCTCGTTGGGAATGGTCCGATTCTCGATGGTGACGGTGCCGGGGCAGGGCTCGGGCGTATCGGGGGTAGCCAGGCCGGCCTTCAGCGCTGCGGCGGTGGTGATGGTCTTGAACGTCGATCCCGGCGGGTAGGCACCCGAGAACGCGATGGGGCCCTGGGCATTGGCCGCGGCGTTCTGCGCTGCCGCCAGGATGCCGCCCGTCGCGGGGGAGATGGCGACCAGCACCGCGGGCCTGGCCTCGGCGGCGACGGCCTGCTGGGCCAGAAGCTGCAGCCGGTTGTCGAGTGTCGTGCGGATCGGTGGCGTGTCACCGGGCGGGGTCGAGGCGAGCTGCTCGGTGGGCTGTCCCTGGTCCTTGCCCTCGGTGGCCACCAGCGTGACCGACCACCCGGCGGCATCGTCGATTGCCTTCTGCCACAACGTCTGCAGGCCACCGATGGCGGGCGAGGAGATGTCGCGGTTGGCGGTGAGCAGGGCCCCCTGCTCGACGACCGACACACCGGGCAGCTGAGCAAGCTGGTCACGCACGCCGGCGAGGTCGCCCTCGCGCAGCTTGATCACGGTGACGGTGGCGTCTTGCGTCCCGTTGAACTGGCCGGTGATCGAGTCCGCGGTGATGGAGTCGTCGAAGGGGTGCAGCAGTGCCGCCAGCGGCGCCGCCGACTCCGGGTGGTCCCTGGTCAGGTTGACGACGCCGATGGTCTGCCAGGTCAATAGCGGTTGTCCGTCCCGGTCGGTCACGGGGGTGAGGAAGTTCTTGTCGTCGCTGTACTGGAAGGTCATGCCCGGCTGCAGCTTGGGGTGCAGCACCGTGGAGGCCCAGTGGACGTGCCAATCGTCACCGGTCTGCGTCGCGGTCGCCGTCGCGTCGTAGGTCAGGGTCTTGTTGGGGCCGAAGGTCCACGAATACGTCAGCTTCGCGGTCTTCTCGTCGTCTCCCGGCTGGCTGACGTCGACCTTGACCGTGGCGTCCTTGCCCATTCCAGCGAACATCGACGTGATCGCGGGATTCGCCGCGTTCGGATCGTCGGTGTCCCCGGCGGCCGCGCCACCGTCCTTGCGCGCGATGGCGTCGGCGAACGCATGAAATGCGTCCTGCGCGCTCGGGCCCGCGAACAGCGAACAACCCGTCGGGCCGATCAGCAGTCCGCAGAGCAACATGGGCACGAACAGGATCGACAGCAGGCTACGTCTCGTCATGGCGCCTCGACCATAACCAAGCGGATCGCGCCGGTGGCTCAACCTCGCCGTCGACCAGCGTTGGCCATCAACGAGACTCGCGGCGACGCTAGGCCGGCGGGAGCCCGGTCGACCTGCGGTGGTGGCCGCTGCCCAGGTGCGGAGAAGCGGTTTGCGTCTGCGGGTAGCGGTGGTGCAGGCCGTCGATCAAGCGCCGGGCCTCGTGCAATTCCCGCCGCAAGGTGCCGGCCAGCGGCTCCCGGCGGGAGTTTCCACGGGCGCGAGCGCGCCGATTGCGCTCCTCGGCGGCTTCCAGCTTGCGGGAGAGATCTGCCACGTGTCCATACAGTTCACTCAGCAATGCCTGCGCCTGTGCGCTCCCCGCGTCTTCGACCACGCCCGAATCCTCTCACCGTTCTCTAATGTGCGCATGTCCGGGTGGGCGATCGCGCAGTTCCGATGAGCGTGGTCAGCTGAAGAGCGTCGTGGGGCGCGGCAGCCGGACGCCGTCGACCACGATGTCGAGCTTCTCGCCGTAGAAGGCGATCAAACCTGCGATGGGTGCTACCGCAGGCAGTGGGTAGTCGTAACTCCACGCCAGGTCCGAGTGGATCGTGTCGCCCACCTTCACCGACCAGTAGCCGGTCGTGGTGCCCTTGTAGGGACACAGGGTCTGGGTGTCGGTCGCCAGCAGGTGCTCGAACCGGACGTCGCTGCGATCGAGGTAGTACCTCGTCGGCAAGCCGGTTTCGAACAGCAGTACGGGATCGCGCGAATCGGCGAGCACGACGCCGTCGAGCTCCACGCTGACGTGGCGGTGCGATCGCAGTGCGTCGACGCGGCTGTACGGGTTGCGGGGATGCCCGACGATGCGCTCCTCCTCCTCGAACCAGTCGATGCTGGCGAATTCGAATCGCGCCAGACCCGCGACTGGCCCCCCACCGTCGGCGTCGAACACCCGCACGGGCGGCTTCTCGTCGGAGCGGCCGACGATGGAGTACAGCCTGGACGGTCCGAATTGGACCTTCTGCGAATGGTCTTCGTCGATCAAGAGGTCGGTGTTCACATCGCCCAGCGGTACGTAGTACTGGGGGTAGTACGGCACCTCCCAGACGTAACGGGCTGCGGTGGTGTCGAAGATCTGGCGATCCTTGGTGAAGCCGCGAACACGCCGCGGCGCGGGCTCCACCCGTCCGCGCTGGGCAGCAGGTTGCGGGTAGTCCGGAACGCTTTCCGAGGTCATGTCTCCACCATAGGATCGTCGTGACGATCGCCGTACACCCCAATCCGAACGACAGGTGGACCCCATGGACCTCAGCAACCAAACGGCGTTGATCACCGGGTCCAGCGGTGGGATCGGCGAGGAGTTCGCCATCCAGCTGGCCAGCCGCGGCGTTCATCTGGTGCTGGTCGCGCGCCGGGCCGAGAAGCTCGCCGAGCTGAGAGATACTCTGCTGCAACGACATCCGGATCTCTCGATCGACGTCGTCACCGCTGATCTGGCCGTGCCCGGTTCGGCCGCCAAGCTGGCGTCGGAGGTCACCGAACTCGGGCGTCGGATCGACGTGCTGATCAACAATGCCGGGGTGGGTCTGCACGGTGACTTCGCCGCGCAGGAGGTCGAACGCAACGCCGCGCAGATCCAGCTGAACTGCGTCACGCTGGTCGAATTGACCGGGCTCTACCTGCCGTCGATGTTGAGCGCCCGCCGGGGACTGATCCTCAACGTGGCATCCACCGCGTCGTTTCAGCCCACGCCCGGGATGGCGGTGTACGGCGCGACCAAGGCGTTCGTGCTGTCGTTCACCGAGGCGCTGTGGCAGGAGACCAAGGGCAGCGGCGTGCGCGTGCTCGCGCTGTGCCCCGGTGCCACCGAGACCGAGTTCTTCGCACGCACCGGCGAGGAATTCCTGACCAACGGCAGGCAGACCTCCGAGCAGGTGGTCGATACCGCCATGGCGGCACTCGACAAGTCGACGCCGACCGTGGTCTCGGGACTGAAGAACGCCCTGCTGGCCACCGGTTACCAGTTCACTCCCCGGCGGGTGATGCTCGAAGTGTCGCAGCGACTGATCAAGTAGGCCGTGCCGGCGGACGCGTTGTGCGAGCATCGGCGCATGAGCTCCGATGACGATCCGGAGGCCCGCATCCGCGACCTGGAACGGTCGCTGAGTGAACAGTCCGCCGAGCTGACCCAGAGCACGGCCGAACTGGGGCCTGCCCCATACGGCGGATCCGGCATGCCGCAGTCCTACACCGCCGCGTCGCCCTACACCGCCCCGATCACCAAGCCGCCGTACGCACCGGCCCAAACGCCGTATCCGTCGCCCTACCCGCCGATGGGGATGCCGCCCACCGCTGGGGCGGGGCGCTCCTGGGTCGGCTACGGCCTGCTCGCCGCCGTGCTCGTCGCCATCGTCGCCGGGGTCGTGCTCGTGGTGGCGCACGTGTTCTCCGGCGTCTCGCCGACCGTCGGTGCGTTCCAGGACACCCCGTCCGCATCCGGCGGTGGGGGGCCGTTCGGCGTCCCCACCACTGAGAACGGCCAGAACCACGCCGCGGCGCCGAGCCCCGGACCGTCGCCGCAGACCGAACCGTCCGGCGTCGAGGTCAGCGTCGCCGGAGTGGACGGGAACCGGACGATCGCCTGCGACGACAACGCGGTGAACGTCAGCGGTGTCAGCAACACCGTCGTCCTGACCGGGCAGTGCCACAGCGTCACGGTGTCCGGCGTCCAGAACGTCGTCACCGTCGACGCCACCGCGACCATCGGGGTGTCGGGCTTCGACAATCGCATCACGTACCACACGGGTGATCCCCAGATCCAGAACTCGGGTGGCAACAACGTCGTCGAGCAGGGCTGAGGCCGGTCGGCGCCTCGAATGAGCTCCGGCGCAACGCGTTCGGTGGCGCTGGTGACCGCCGCTGCTCGCCTCAGTGGCCTCGACAGTCACATCCGTCCATCGCGCCGCCGAAGTCACTGAATCGCCGGTCGTGTCGCCTTGTGATCTAGCGCTCACTTTCGCGACCAAGGTTAAGAATTCGTTATCTGAGCTACTGCTCAGGGTCGCCGGTAAGAACCCGGCGCGGCCGCGAAGACGCAGGCAGAGCAGCCGAAATTCGGTGCGGATCAAAGGTAACGATGCGATAACGGAAAGTTTCCTAAGTGTGTACTGAGAGGAACGTGATCACCCGGTCGGTGGCCCGATCACGGCACTCTGGAACGTCCGCCTGCGTCGCTACACTCGATGTCGACCACGCCCCAGCGGGGCGTCGACCAGATGAAATCTATTGCCGGCGCAGCTATGCCGGCGGAGGTGCCAAGAACATGGCTAACGCTCGTGCGCGCACGACAAGCGTCACCGTCGAGAACGAAGACGTCGCGCTGCTGAAGTCGACCATGGTTGGCCGCGGGCCGATCGCCGACATCGCCGTCGACGGCGACACCATCGTGATCGCCAACTTCGGGGACGACTCCATCGCCGTTCTGGACGCCGAGACGCTGGCCGTCCACGGCGGTGTCTTCGCCGGGCAGCCCACCTCGGTCGTCGCCGCGAAGAACCGGGCGATCGTCGCGGTGTCGTCGGCGGGTTACGACGCGATCGCCGTCATCGACACCGTCAACGGTGACGTCGTCAAGGAATACCCGCTGGCGTTCGACGTCACCGCGGTCACCACCAGCCTCGACGGCAAGCGCGTCTACGCCGGCCGGGCCGGCGGGAACGGCGTCGACGTCGCCGTCATCGACGTCACCGAGGAGCGGGTCGGCACCATCTACGTCGCCAAGGGTGAGGACGCCACCATCGACGCCCTGCGTCTGGACGCCACCGGGCGGCGGCTGTACGTCGCCGTGTCCGACGCCCGCAGCAGCCGCCTGCTGACCGTGGACGTGCAGTCGTCGCGCGTCCGCCGGACACTCGAGATCGGTGCTCCGATTCGCGGCCTGGAGCTCGGCATGGACAGCACGGCGTACGTGCTGACCTCCGACCTCGCCGAAGGTGGGGTCCTCTACGTCGTCGACCTGGTCGAGAACCGGATCTCCGGCAGGGTGAACGTCGCCACGTCACCCACCCAGCTGGCCCTCAGCGAGGATGGTGCCCGCGCCTACGTCGTCGACTACGACCACGTGGCCGTCGTCGACACCGAGGCCCGCGCCGTCACCGCCGAGGTGTCGGTCGGTGCGCGTCCGTCCGCGATCGCCCTGCGCGGTGACCGTCTCTACGTGACCGACTACGACGGCGGGGTCACCACCTACGCCGTCGCGTCCAGCACGCCGATGCTCTACTCGCCGTTCGTCGCGGCCCCGGCCCTGGTGGTGCCCGCCCGCCGCGAGCTGGCGCCCGCCGGCGTCTGACGCCCGCCGGCGCCCTCGCGGTCGCCAGGGCTCTCCTCTCACACCGTTTCGCCGTCAGCGTGTGCGTCGTCGCACGCTGACGGCGTCGTGCCTTCTCTAGGTCTGCACGCCTCCCCCGGTGCCTCGCGCCGTAGACGCCATTTCCGCGTCCGAGGTGCCCCGGTGGCCGCGCCCTGCCCGCGTGCGGGCCTCTGAACCCCCCGGGACCGCATGTCGGATGCTCCGTGCCCTCGGTCGGTCGGGCGGGTGATCGGCTCCCTGCGCTCGGCAGGGGCGCTGCTGGCAATGCCCCGATTCGGTCCGGCGAGCTCGCGCCGAGGCGCCCCGCGACGCCGCGCCGGACGAATGGGCACGCTCCGAAGTCGCTCCGAAGACTCCTCCGCCGGCGCGAGATCTAATTAGCTGTATTTGTCAACCGGCAACTCAAGATCAGTAGTCATCGCGGGGTTGGCTGGCGCTAATGGCGGCATTCGGCGCTTAACTGTTAGCAAATGGTTGATGTCGATTCGGCATCATTGCGCCGGGCGAGCGAAGGGCTCGTTGCGACTTCTTGCACTGATCGATCCGAGTCGATGATCGAGCCACGGAGCGGTCATTCGAGGCCGTGCGAAGCATCGTTGCTGATAGCGAACATGGAGATAGTGCCTGTTGATCGGTGAATGCCGAGGTAAGGCGGCCTTTCGAATTCCTCGACCGTTCGAAAGCGCGGTCACGTCCATTTCAAGATCGAATGCTGGATTGACGGAACTGTTAATTGGCAAATAGGCGAACCGTCCGAATCGGCGAAGCAATGCAAAGAAAATCTCATGGTGTGTGTTTGAACACGGCGAGTTCTGGTAACTTCTAGGAGGTCGTCGAAAACGTTGCTGAAAGGGAGCAAGCTCATGAACGTACAACGTAAGGGTGTAGCCAACCGGTTCGCGGGCGCCGTCGCACTGACCGGAGGCGCCGCAGCAATCGCAGCGGGACTGGCTCTGGCCGGCGCGGGTACCGCAGCCGCGGACAACCAGCAGAACGTCGTCAGGAACACCGCCAACAAGGCCACCGTCTCGGCGGCGGCCGCATCGCCGACCTCGACCGTCGGTGACGCAGGCACGAACTTCCTGACCCAGATCGGCACCGCACTGTCCAACGCGCAGACCCAGGTCGGCACGGCGGGCACCAACGCGCTCTCGCAGACGGGCACGGCCGTCTCCAACGGTCAGACCCAGGTCGGCACCGCGGGCACCAACGCGATCTCGCAGACGGGCACGGCCGTCTCCAACGGTCAGACCCAGGTCGGCACCGCCGGCACCAACGCGCTGACCCAGCTCGGTGGCGCAGGCAACGGATTGCTCAACGGCATCGGAAACCTGTTCAACCGGGGCTAATACCCACCACGCAGGACGAAAACGGCGGCTGTGCGACTCGTTCGCTCAGCCGCCGTTTCGTCGTCCAAGCCGTCGTGAGCCGGCTAGGGTCGGCGCCACTGGTAGCGCGTCTTGGGCCGGCCAGCCCCGCCGTAGTCGGTATGCCGGGTCACGGTGCCCTCGTCGGCCAGCCGTTCCAGGTAGCGCCACGCGGTCACCCGGGAAACGCCGACCCGCTTCGCCACCGCATCGGCGGTCACCCCGTCGACGGCGTCGCGAACGGCCCGCGAGATCTCGTCGTTCGTCTGGGGGGCGGCGCCCTTCGGGGTCGCCGATCGATCGGTGGCGACTCGCAATTCGGCAAGGGCTCGGTCGACCTCCTCCTGGCTCGCCGCGTCGACGCCGGCGGGCAGCGCCGAGCGGTAGCGTCGGTAGCGCTCGAGTCGTTCGCGGAAGGCCGCGAACGCGAACGGTTTCAACAAGTACGCCAGTGCGCCGTGGGCCACGGCGGCACGCACCATCTCCAGATCTCGCTCCGAGGTGATCGCGATGATGTCGGGGGCCGGCCGCAGCCCGGCCAAGGCAGACGCCAGGCTGATGCCGCTGGCGTCCGGCAGACCGAGATCGAGCAGGACCAGGTCGATCGGTGACTCCGTGGCAGATGCCTCCGCCGCGGTCTGCATGGCCTCGCGGGCGGTATGCACCACTGCGACCGTCGAGAAGCCGTCGAGCCGATCCAGATAGGTGCGATGCGCCGCAGCGATGAGGGGATCGTCCTCGACGATCAGCACCGAGATCACGAAGCGCGCCCCGGCACCAGCACCGTCACCACCGAACCGTAGGTCACGTCGGTGGTCAGGGTCCCCTCGTGGCGACGGACCACCTGGGCGACGAGCGCCAAACCGAGGCCATGCTGCCCGGGCTCGGTGTTCTTGGTCGAGTAGCCGCGCTGCACGGCCCGCTCGAAGGTTCCGCCGTCCATGCCGGTGCCGCTGTCGGCCACGCGCAGGAGCAACTCGTCGTTCCGGAGTGCCACCGTCACCTCGACCCACGGGTCCGCCCGGTCGCATGCGTCCATTGCGTTGTCGATCAGATTGCCCAGCACCGTGATCATCTCCTGCGCCGACAGGGGCACGTCGTCGGTGTCCGACGGCAGATGGGTGTCCTCGGTGACCGTGAGGGAGATGCCGCGCTCGTCGGCCTGCGCGGTCTTGCCGAGTAGCAGTGCGACCAGGGCGGGCTCGCCGACGTCCGCGGACAGCCGGTCCACCAGCCGCTGCGACAGGGCCAGCTCGTCGGTCGCGAACCTGACGGCCTCCTCCGGCCTGCCCATCTCCACCATCGTGATCACCGTGTGCAGCTTGTTGGCCGCCTCGTGGGCCTGGGCGCGCAACGAGTCTGTCAGTATCTGCAGCGAGCTGAGTTCGCCGAGGGCGCCCTGCAATTCGGTGCGATCACGCACCGTCACCACCTCCGAGTGTGCCGAGTCGGCGACGCGGGAGCGGTTGACCACCAGCACCCGGTCGTCGGTGACGTGCACCTCGTCGCGGGCGCCTGGGGCGTAGGCGCGCAAGAATTCCGGCAGGTCGTCTTGCGACACCCGGCCCGTCGGAAGGCCGAGCAGCCGGCGTGCCTCGTCGTTGACCAGGACCACCCGATCACGATCCAGCACGACCAGCCCCTCCGAGACCGAATGCAGGATCGCGTCGTGATGCTCGTACATCACCCGCAGTTCGTCCGGGCGCAATCCGTGGGTCTGACGCAGTAGCCGCCGGCGGATGGCCCACACTCCGACGAGCGAAAGGGCAAGGGCCCCAAGGCCGACACCCGCGATCATCGGCCACTGGTCACGCCATCGCTGGGCCAGCGTCTGCTGCGTGATGCCCGCCGAGACCAGACCGATCACCCGACCGGAGTCGTCGTGGACCGGAACGACCGCCCGGATCGACGACCCGAGGGTGCCGGTGTAGACCTCGGTGAACGTCTCGCCGCGCAGCGCGGGTGCGATGGTGCCGAGATAGTGTCCGCCGATCTGGCTGGGATCGGTGTGGGTGAACCGGGTTCCGTCCGGCGACATGATCGTGATGAAGGCAATGTTGGTGTTGGTCCGCACGGCCTCGGTCACCGGTTGCAGCACGCTGGTCGCGTCACCCGATTCGATGGCCTGTGCCGTGGACGGCGAATCGGCAAGCGCCGTCGCGATGCTCACCACCTGCTGGCGTGCCGCGGAATCGCCGTCGCGACGGGCATCGAGCAGGGCCAGGGCGCTGCCGACTACGACCACCACCGCGATCACGGCGATCTGTAGCGCGATCGCCTGCCCGGCCAACGAGCGCGGCCACCACCTGCGCATCGCACCTCCGGCCCGATCGTCTGCGTCGTCGCAGGGGATTCTCGAGGGCTCGCAACTGCCCGACCAGGGACTTTACCGCATCCCGCCGTGCAGCTGGCGGGTTTCGACGGGGTGCGGTCACGTAAAGGTCTTGACCGCCAACGAATTTCACGACACGGTCGCGCGCGTCTCGGCGTCGGCACAGGCGTTGCGGTTGATCAGGTACTCACCGAGCAGACCGTGCAACACCACACTGCCCAGCACCACCAGGACGGTGGCCTCCAGCAGGCGTTCGGCCGGATCGTCGGCCAGCACGTCGTAGGCCAGCAGTGCGAGCACGATGTTGGCGGTGCCGCGCGGACCCAGCGCCACGAGCAACATGCGCTCGGATCTACTGAGGCCGCTGCGCACCATCGAGACCGTCACGGAGACACCGCGGACCACGACGAGCACGACGAGGCTGTAGAACACCACGCGCAGCGGGACGCCGTCCTCGAGCACGTACCAGGCCACGGCACCGAAGACGAACCAAACGATCGCGGTGAGAAGGAACGTGAGGTCGTCGATCAGTCCCTGCTCGCGGCTGGCGTCCTGGTAGACGCGCACCGCGTTGTAGGCGATGCCGCAGATGAAGGCCGCGACGAAGCCGTTGCCGTGCACGCCGACGTTGAGGGTGTAGGTCAGCACGGGAGCGGCGATCATCACGATGCGCCGCGCCTGCACGGTCATCAAGCCACGCGCGTCCGCCAGGTTGGCCACCTTCGCCACGCCGGCGCCGATGCCCACCCCCAGCGCGATCGCCACCAGCAGGTGGGGCAGGCCCTCGGCCAGCGCGTGGCCGATGCTGCTGGACGTGGAGTGCCCCTCTACCGCGATCGCCAGCGCGAAGACGAACACGGGGGAGATCACGCCGTCGGCGTATCCCTCCTCGACGTTGAACACCTGGCGCATTCGGAGCGGGATGCGCTCGTCGTGCAGGAACGACACCACCGGCGCGTAGTCGATGGGCACCAGGACGCACGCCATCACCAGCAGCGTCGCCCAGCCGAGATGGGGCAGGAAGACCAGCCCGCTCGCGATCGTCAGTGCCAGGCCGACGGGCACCGCGATCAACAGCAGCCGAAGGGCGAGCCGGGCCTGTCCTCCGAAGACGCCCCGCTTGATGTTGGTGGCGTGCTCGAACAGGACGACGGCGAGGATCATCTCGATGATCGGCGAGATGACGTCGGTGTCCAGCTTGGCCGCGAGCGCGTCGTGAGTCGTGGCCCCGACCAAGGCGCCTGCCACCACCAGCACCATCACCGGGGTGACCCGCCACCGCCGCAGCAGGCTCGACGACAGCGACCACACGACCAGTACCGCGGCTAATCCGACGACCGACCACAGCACCGGGCGATTATCCCCCGGCGCTGGTTGCTGCGGCACGGTGCAGAACTAAATGAACAAAAGCGTGACGCGCGTCACTCGAAGGCCCACTCTTCATGCAGACAACTTCCTAGCCGACCGTAGGAACACAAGGAGCAGGCACCATGACCAACCAGCTGGACTCGTCCTCACCACCGAACTCGCCACCCAAGAAGCGGGATCGCACCCACTGGCTGTACATCGCCGTCATCGTCGCCGTGTTCGCCGGCGTCGCGGTCGGCATCCTGGCTCCCAACGTTGGCAAGAGCGTCGGCGTGCTCGGCACCATGTTCGTCAGCCTGATCAAGATGATGATCGTGCCGGTCATCTTCTGCACCATCGTGCTCGGCATCGGCAAGGTGAAGGCGGCGGCCACCGTCGGGAAGGTCGGTGGCCTGGCGTTCGTCTACTTCCTGGCGATGTCGACCGTCGCGCTGGCCATCGGTCTGGTGGTCGGCAACCTGCTGAGCCCCGGCACCGGCCTGAACTTGCAGGCGACCTCGGACAAGGGTTCCAAGCTCGCCGAGACCGCGCACGAGGCCGGCGGCCTGATGGAGTTCATCCAGCACATCATCCCGACGTCGCTGCTGTCGTCGCTGACCGAGGGCAACGTGCTGCAGGCGCTGTTCATCGCGCTGCTCGTCGGCTTCGCACTATTGAGCATGGGCACGGCCGGCGAGGGCATCCTGCGGGGCATCGAAGCGGTGCAGAAGCTGGTGTTCAAGGTCCTTGCCATGATCCTGTGGCTCGCCCCGATCGGCGCCTTCGGCGCAATCGCCAACGTCGTCGGCCAGACCGGCTGGAGTGCGGTCACCCAGCTGCTGACCCTGATGCTGGGCTTCTACCTGACCTGCATCGTGTTCATCTTCGGCGTGCTGGGCGTGCTCCTGCGCGCCGTGGCGGGAGTGTCGATCTTCCGGCTGGTGCGCTACCTGGCCCGCGAGTACCTGCTGATCTTCGCCACCTCGTCCTCGGAGTCGGCGCTGCCCCGGCTGATCGCGAAGATGGAGCACCTCGGCGTCGAGAAGACGACCGTCGGCGTGGTGGTCCCGACCGGCTACTCGTTCAACCTCGACGGCACCGCGATCTACCTGACGATGGCGTCGCTGTTCGTCGCCGACGCCATGGGCAAGCCACTGGCCCTCGGTGAGCAGATCTCGCTGCTGGTGTTCATGATCGTCGCCAGCAAGGGTGCGGCCGGCGTCAGCGGCGCCGGACTGGCCACGCTTGCCGGCGGCCTGCAGAGCCACCGCCCCGACCTGCTCGACGGCGTCGGCCTGATCGTCGGCATCGACCGGTTCATGTCGGAGGCCCGCGCCGTCACCAACTTCTCCGGCAACGCGGTCGCCACGATGCTGGTGGGCTCCTGGACGAAGACCGTCGACCGCAACCAGGTGGACCGGGTGCTCAGCGGCAAGGACCCGTTCGACGAGCTGACCATGGTCGACGACCACGACTCCCGCGCCGAAGAACCGGTGCAGGCGAAGGTCCCTGCGTCGGCGTAGGGCGTGCCGAGGGAAGGGCCCGGTCGGATCACTCCGGCCGGGCCCTTCTGGGTTGGGCCGCTTCTGAATTGGGCCAGCTGTGAACCAACGGAAGGTCGGTCTCGTCTATGGGGTGACGGCCACGGTGGCCGTGCCCGACCAGAACGGATGCCGACGATGCGTGCAGTTCTACTGACCCTGATCACCCCGGCCGCCCTGGCCATCGGCCTGCTCGGCGGCCCCGCGAATGTCGCCTCGGCCGAATCGAGTTCGGCGATCGTCACGATCGGACAGCTGCAAGCCGAGGGATTCACCGTCAACGTCGACCGGGTGGGCAGCGCGCCCCTGTCGGCTTGCACCGTCACCAGTGTGCGCAATCCGCAGACCCAGACTCAGGTGGTGCCGATCAACGGGCGGGGGAACCGCAACGACTTCATCGAGGTGGTCACCAACCGCTCCATCACCGTGTCGCTGGACTGCTCCAGCCGGTGATGGTCAGCGCGTGCAGTCCAGCGAGACCGAGATGGTCTGGCTGGTCACCTGAGGGATCAGGACGCGATCGCCGTTGTTGCCTGGGCCGACGAAGGGCACCAGCTGCGAGACGCTCTGCGGGTTGCGCACGCTGGTGACCTGGCATTCGGAGATGGGAGCGGTGCCCAGCTTGTCGATGGTGACGGTGTAGCCCTCGGACTGCAGCCGGTTGATGGTCTCCTCGGCGGTTTCCGCCGAGGCGACGGTTGCCGACGCCAGGGCGGCTCCGCAGAATCCGATGGCCGCTGCGGCGACCGTCCACTTCGTGCGCATGAGGCGCCTTCCTGTCAGCTTGCTGCCAATCATCCACTACTCCGCGCGGCCATGGAACTCCCTACGGCAGTCGCCCGGTATGTCGCTCCGAAACACCATTTCGTTGCAGCTCGCCGAACCGCCATTTTCGGGCGGGTGCCGCCATTAGCATCGACGGCCATGCAGAGCACGATGCAGGACGTCCCGCTGACCGTCACGACGATCATGCGGTACGCCTGCGAGGTCAACGGCGACCGTACGGTGACGACTGCCATGGGCGACGGGCGATACCGCAGCACCAGCTACCGGGAACTCGGCGAACAGGTGGGCCGGCTGGCCAACGCCCTGCGCGGAATCGGCGTGACCGGAGACGACCGCGTCGGCACCTTCATGTGGAACAACGCCGAGCATCTCGCGGCGTACCTGGCCGTCCCGTCCATGGGCGCGGTGCTGCACACGCTCAACATCCGGCTGTCGGCCGAGCAGATCGCCTACATCGCCGACGAGGCCCAGGACACGGTGGTCATCGCGGACCTGTCGCTGACGGCGCAGCTTGCCCCGGTCCTACCGCTGCTGCGCACCGTGCACACGGTGATCGCGGTCGGGGCGGGTGACCTCGAGCCGTGGACGGCCTCGGGCAAGACCGTGCTGCGCTACGACGAGCTGCTGGCCGAGCAGTCACCGGAGTTCGCCTGGCCCGAACTCGTCGAAACTGACGCTGCGGCAATGTGTTACACCAGCGGCACGACGGGAAACCCGAAGGGTGTGGTCTACAGCCACCGGTCGAGCTACCTGCACGCGATGGCCACCTGCACCGCGAACACCCTCGGCATCGGTTTCGAGGACTCGGTGCTGCCGATCGTGCCGATGTTCCACGCCAACGCCTGGGGGCTGCCGTACGCGACGCTGATGGCCGGGGCCGATCTGGTGCTGACCGATCGCTTCCTCGACGCGGCGACGATCATCGACCTCATCGAGACCCAGCGCCCGACGGTGGCCGGTGCGGTGCCGACCATCTGGAACGACGTCATGCATACCCTCGATGCCGCACCGGGACATGACATCTCGTCACTGCGCCTGGTGTCCTGCGGCGGTTCCGCGGTGCCGGTGTCGCTGATGCAGGCGTTCGAGCAGAAGTTCGGCGTCCAGATCCGGCAACTGTGGGGGATGACGGAGACCTCGCCGGTGGCCACCATGGCGTGGCCGCCGCCGGGGTTGTCCGAGGAGGAGCACTGGAGTCTGCGTGCCACGCAGGGCAGGCCAATGTGCGGGGTGGAGGTACGCATCGTCGACGACGCGGGCAACCCACTTCCCAACGACGGCAAGGCCGTTGGCGAGCTCGAGGTGCGGGGGCCGTGGATCACCGGGTCCTACTACCAGAACCGCGACGAGGCCAAGTTCGACAGCGGCTGGCTCCGCACCGGAGACGTGGGACGCATCGACCCGCTGAGCTACGTCACCCTGACCGACCGGGCCAAGGACGTCATCAAGTCCGGCGGTGAGTGGATCTCCTCGGTGGATCTGGAGAATCACCTCATCGCCCACCCGGCGGTCCGGGAAGCCGCCGTGGTGGGGGTGCCCGACGAGCGCTGGGACGAGCGTCCGCTGGCCGCGGTGGTGCTGCACCAGGGCGCCACGGTCTCCCCGTCGGAGCTGCGAGAGTTCCTGGCGGACAAAGTCGTTCGCTGGTGGCTGCCAGAGCGGTGGGTGTTCATCGACGAGGTACCGCGCACCAGCGTCGGCAAGTACGACAAGAAGACGATCCGCGCCAGGCACGCCGACGGCGTCTACGACGTCGTCGAGGTGCGCTAGCGCTCGGCCCGCTGGTAGGCCGTGACGACGGCCGCGCCGCCGAGGCCGATGTTGTGCTGCAGGGCGGCGGTGACACCGTCGACCTGGCGCTTGTCGGCGGTGCCGCGGAGCTGCCAGGTCAGCTCGGCGCATTGCGCCAGGCCGGTGGCCCCCAGCGGATGTCCCTTGGAGATCAGGCCGCCCGACGGGTTGACCACCCAGCGGCCGCCGTAGGTGGTCGCGCCGTCGTCGATCAGCGCGGGCGCCTCGCCCTCACCGCACAGGCCCAGCGCCTCGTAGAGCAGTAGCTCGTTGGCCGAGAAGCAGTCGTGCAGCTCGATGACCTGGAAGTCCTCGGGGCCCAACCCCGACTGGTCGTAGACTTGCCTGGCGGCCTGGACGTTCATGTCGTAGCCAATGATGTTGGCCGCGCTGCCGTCGAAGGTGCTGGCGAAGTCGGTGGTCATGGCTTGCCCGACGATTTCGACGGCCTGCCCGGCAAGCCCGTGCTGGTCGACGAACTGCTCGCTGGCGACGATCGCGGCGCCGGAGCCGTCCGACGTCGGCGAGCACTGCAGCTTGGTCAGCGGATCGGAGATCATCTTGGCGCCGAGGACGTCCTCGAGGCTGTACTCGTCCTGGAACTGGGCGTATGGGTTGTTCACCGAGTGCTTGTGGTTCTTGTAGCCGATCTTGGCGAAGTGTTCTGCGGTGCTGCCGTACTTCTTCATGTGCTCACGGCCGGCGGCACCAAACATCCACGGCGCCACGGGAAACGCGAACTCGTCGATCTCGGCGAGCGCCTTGACGTGGTTGCCAAGCGGGGATTCGCGGTCCTGGGCGCCACCGCCGAGGGAACCCGGCTGCATCTTCTCGAACCCGAGCGCCATGACGCAGTCGGCAAGACCGCCTCGAATTGACTGCGCCGCGAGGTACAGCGCCGTCGACCCGGTCGAGCAATTGTTGTTCACGTTGACGATCGGGATGCCCGTCATGCCGAGCTCGTAGAGCGCGCGCTGCCCGGATGTGGAGTCACCCGAGCAGTACCCTACGAAGCCCTGCTCCACGGCGTCGTAGGAGATGCCTGCGTCCTGCAGCGCCTTGGTGCCCGACTCCTTGGCCATCTGGGGGTAGTCCCAGCCCTCGCGCCGTCCGGGCTTCTCGAACTTGGTCATCCCGACCCCGACGACGAATACCTTGTTGCCCCTGCTGGTCACGACTCATCCCTTCGCCACGCTGCGTTCCCTGCAACATAACAGCGCTGGCGCTCGCCCCGGCAGGAGTCGTCGTCAGCTGTAGTTCAGCCACCAGTCGTGCAGCTGGGACATGTCGCTGCTCTGGACGTCGGCCAGTAGCAGGTCGTCGTCCTGGGTCCAGATGATGTCGGCGTTGCCCTGATAGGTACCGCAGGCCACCGAGCCAGCGACGGCGTCGGGGGTGGACTTGTAGTGCCAGGTGGTCGGGGAGTCACCGTCGGCGCCGGGGCAGCGCAGCAACTCCTCGTCGTCGGCGATCGAGGAGGCGAACTGCTGAGCCAGCGTGTCCTTGTTCGCGAACAGCGAGTAGCGCGCGGCACCGGGACCGCCCGGCTGGGTGGACTGGCGGCAGTCGATCGTCGCCAGGGCGCCCGTGGCCGGGGGAACCGCCTTCTCGCACACGCTCGTCGGGTAACCCGGGGGGATGAGGGCCATCAGCTGGGCGTCGAAACCGCTGGGGTCGCCGGCTGCCGTCGTTGGAGTGGCACGGGTGGTCGACGGCCGCTGCCGGGCCGTGGACGTCTGCGTCGTGCTCGAGGCCGTGCTGCCCGTGCCGTCGGATCTGGTCAGCACGAAGATGCCGACGGCGCCGAGCAGCAGGATCAGGACCGCGGCGACCACGACGATGGGCACCCACGGAGTCTTCTTGCCGCCAGGGGCATTTGGGCCCGTAGGAGGTGGTCCCCACGCCGGGGAGCCGGGCGGAGGCGGCGGCGCCCCCGGATAGCCGTACTGGGGCGGGGCGGGCGGGAAGGGACCCGGCGCCGCGCCGTATGCCGCGGGGGCGCCTGCGTAGGGCGGCGGCGGGACACCGGGCGGGCCGTACGGCGAGGGCGGAACGGGCGTTGGCGCGGGCGTTGGCAACGGGGTCGGCATCGGGGTTGGCGCGGCCATGGTGGCACCCTGGTCGACGGATGTGCTGCCCGGCAGCGCCGCGGCCTGACCGCGCTGCAGGATCGTCGCGGCTTGGTCCTGGTCGCGGGGTGTGAGTGCTTCGGTGGCGGCAGCCGCCAGATCGCCTGCGGTGGCGAAGCGTTCGTCGGGTTTCTTGGCCATGCCGCGGGCGATCACGTCGTCGAACGCGGCGGGGATGCCGGGACGCGCCTGACTGGGCCGGGGGATCGGCTGCACGAGATGGGCGGTGATGACGACGCCGACGCTGTCACCCGCGTACGGCTGCGACCCAGCCAGGCACTCGTAGAGCACGCACGCCAGGGCGTAGACGTCGGCGCGGTAGGTGACCTCGTCACCGGAGAACCGCTCGGGCGCCATGTAGGCGTAGGTGCCGACCGCGGTGCCCAGCTCGGTCAGCTTCTCGTCGGTGGCGGCGTTGGCGATACCGAAGTCTACGAGGTAGGCGAAGTCGTCGCGGGTGATCAGGATGTTCTCGGGCTTGACGTCGCGGTGCACGAGGCCGCTCGCGTGCGCCGCGTCGATCGCCGAGGCCACCTGCCGCACGATCGCCACCGCCCGTGCCGGCGTCATCGGACCGAAGTTCTTCAACAGCTTGCGCAGATCGGTTCCGTCGATCATGCGCATGTCCACGTACAGCACGCCGTCGATCTCGCCGTAGTCGTGGATCGGCACGACGTGCGGCTCCTGTAGCCGTCCGGCCGAATGTGCCTCGCGCTGTAGTCGCTTGCGGAACACCGGGTCGTGCGAGACGTTCTCCGGCAGCAGTTTGAGGGCCACCACGCGGTCCTTGACGGTGTCCTGGGCCTCGTAGACCTCGCCCATCCCGCCCTTGCCGATCAGGCGCAGCAGGCGGTAGTGGCCGAACATCGTGCCCTCGCGCGGATTCGGCTCGCTCATCTAGATCTCCTCGTGCCAAATCTGCCCGGGTCCGGCATGCCAGGAGACACCTTAATGCCTGGTGGGAGCCGCTACCCGGAAAGTGCCGATGAAGTGGACGACGAGCCAGACGTCCGGCGCGGGCAATCGGGCAGTCGGGTGAGGTCCGGTGGTGTACATCTGAATGGAACGTGTTCTAGTTTTGTCGATTGCTCGGGACGAGGGGAGTGGCCGATGCCGTTACGCGTGGTGCAGTGGGCGACGGGTGGGGTCGGCATCGCTGCCATCAAGGGCGTGCTCGAGCATCCCGACCTGGAGCTGGCGGGTTGCTGGGTGCACTCGGAGGCCAAGAGCGGCAAGGACGTCGGCGACATCGTCGGATGTGGTCCGCTGGGCGTCGCCGCGACCAACGACGTCGACGAGATCCTGGCGCTGGACGCCGACGCCGTCCTGTACTCACCACTGCTTCCCGACGTCGACGAGGTGGCCGCCCTGCTGCGGTCGGGCAAGAACGTCGTCACCCCGGTCGGGTGGTTCTACCCGGGGGAGAAGGAGGGTGGGCCGCTGCGCGCGGCCGCGCTCGCGGGCGGGGTCACTCTGCATGGCACCGGCATCGCGCCCGGCGGCATCAGCGACAAGTTTCCGCTGATGATGTCGATCATGTCGACCGGCGTGAGATTCGTTCGTGCCGAGGAGTTCTCGGATCTGCGCACCTACGACGCGCCGGACGTATTGCGTTACGTGATGGGTTTCGGCGATACCCCAGAGAAGGCGCTGACTGGCCCGATGCAGAAGCTCCTCGACGGAGGTTTCAATCAGTCGGTGAAGATGATCGTCGACCAGATGGGGTTCGCCGCAGCTCCGGAGATCAGGTCCACCCAGGAGATCTCGCTGGCGACGGCCCCCATCGACACCCCGATGGGCGTCATCGACGCGGGCCAGGTGGCGGGCCGCAAGTTTCACTGGGAGGCCCTCGTCGGCGACGAGCCGGTGGTCCGGGTGACGGTGAACTGGTTCATGGGACAGGAGAACCTGGACCCGCCTTGGACTTTCGGTCCCGCCGGGGAGCGCTACGAGATGGAGGTCAAGGGCAACCCGGACTTCACCGTGACGGTCAAGGGCTTCCAGCCCGACAGCGTCGAGGAGGGGCTGGAGTCCAACGACGGCATCGTCGCCACCGCGGCGCACTGCGTGAACTCGGTGCCCGCCGTTTGCGCGGCCCCACCCGGCATCGCCACCTACCTGGACCTGCCGCTGATCAGTGGGAAGGCCGCCCCGGATCTGCGTTAGGGCTGCACCAGGATTCGGATCGGGTCGCCGGCGGCGGTCTCGAGCTTCTCGATGCCCTCGGCGACATTCTCCAGGGGCACGATCTCGCTGATCGAGCGCGAAAGGTCGAGTCGGCCGAGGGAGACGAGCGCGGCCAGCGTCCCGATGTCGGCGTTCTGGTAGCCGAGATGGCCGAGGACCTGGCGCTTGAGCAGGTTGAAGAAGGCCGTCGGACCGATGTTCGGGGTGTCGGCGCTCATGCCGACGCCCACCAGTCGACCGCCGACGGTCAGGCTGTTCAACGCCTGCTCGAAGGTCGAGGCGATGCCCACGGCGTCGAATGCCACGTCCAGGTTGCGTCCACCGGTGGCCTCGGAGATGTTGGCGGCCAGATCCGCGTCGCGGGCGTCGAAGGCGAAGTCGGCACCGACCGCCAGCGCGCGCTCCAGGATGGCGGGCTTGACGTCGACCGCGATGATGGGCGCCGCCCCGACCAGACGCGCGAGCTGCACCATGTGGGTCCCGAGGCCGCCGACTCCCCACACGCCAACGGATTCGCCGATGCCGACCTTGCCGGTGCGCACCACCGCGCCGTAGGGCGTCGATACCGCGTCGGCCAGGATGGCGGCTTGCTCCAGCGGCACGTTGTCCGGGACCCTGGTGAGCCCGAAGGCCTGGGCCACCGTGTACTCGGCCCAGGCTCCGTCGTAGGCGAAGGCCATCAACCGGATCCGCAGGCAGTTCGAGGCGTCGCCGCGCCGGCAGTTCACGCACTCCAGGCACGGCTTGCCCGCGGCCACGACGACGCGGTCACCCTCGGCCCATCCGGTGACGCCTGGCCCGAGCTTGGCGACGGTGCCCGAGGCCTCGTGCCCCTGGGTGACCACCGGCGCCTGCGCCGGAAAGGTCCCGTTGATCAGGCTGAGGTCCGAGTGGCAGATGCCGCAGAACGCCACCTTGACGAGCACCTCGCCGGGGCCGGGTTCGGGGATCGGAACGTCCTCGACGGCAATCGTCTTCGAGTCCGCGTAGAACCGCTGTGCCCGCATCGTGTCCGCCATTCCGATTCCTCTCGCCGCCGCGTGGTACCTGGGGGTACCATCGCCATCATGGCGCATCCCACGGTCGTCGAGCAATCACGGGCCATCCCCGTGACCCAAGAGGCCGCCTTCGCCGGCACCGCCCCGATCGAGCTGCCCACGCTGTTCGCTCGCTGGTATGGCCCCATCCCGCCGATCAAGGCGGTGCGGGAGCAGACCGGTGACTGGGACGCCGTTGGGCAGACCCGCACCGTCGTGCTGACGGGCGGCGGCAGCATGCGCGAGGAGCTCGTGTCCTACGACCCGCCGGCCTCCTTCGGCTACCGCCTGTCCGACGTCACGGGACCGCTGGCGCCGCTGGTGGATCACGTCGAGGGCCTGTGGACGTTCACGCCGGCCGGCACGGGAACCAGGGTGACGTGGCGCTGGACCATCCATCCCCGGACTGCCTTGGCCGCCCCGCTGCTGCCGGTATTCGGCAAGCTGTGGCTGGGCTATGCCCGCCAGTCACTCGAGGGGCTGTCGAACCAATTGGTCGGCTAGCTCAGGGAATTCGATAGAACGGGTTGGGAAGCAGATAGGTGCGTTCGGCGAAGCCACCGACGAGGTCCGACGGCTGATCGCCGAGGTTCGCGATGATCGTGTACCCCTGTGCCTCGATGTCGGCCCGCTGCGGAGCCTTGAAGTCCGCTGCCGAATCAAACTGGGCGCCAACGGGTTCCATGATCAGCCGGTCGTAATCCCGGTAGCCCGCGTCGGCCAGGTTCTGCTCGGTCGCGGCGCGCTGCGACTCATCCCGGCCGGTGATGAAGAAGACGTCCGCACCGGCGGACCTGGCGGCGGTGAAGACGTCCAGCGTCGGTTGGATCGGGGTCGCCTGTGCCCTGAGGTCCCACGCCCGCCACCCGCAGGGGCCCGCTGGCGGATCCGCGCAGGGGCCGTCGATGACGCGTCCGAAGTCGTTGGCCTCGATGGCCTTCCAGTTGGACAGGGCCGTCTCGTCGATGTCGAACACCACGGCGGGCCGCGCGGCACGCGGCGCCTCCTCGGCGATCCAGGCGGCAGCCGGAGCCGTGGTCAGCTGAAGGTCCGTCAGATACCCGCCGTCGTCGTAGTAGGCGGTGGCCGCAGTCTTCAGATCCCCGACGTTGGCGGGCTGCACCGGGGCCGGGACGATCGGCACCGTGGGAGCGGGTGGCTCCGCCGTCGCCATCGGCGCGGCACACGTCAACAGCACGACGGCGACGGGTGCGGCCAGCCAGCGGCGTCCGGTCATGGTGCAGAGACTACGTTTTGGCCGCTTCGGCGACCACGGGTGCTCGAGTCGCCGAATCGAGCCCAGGAGATCTCGCGATCATCGGCACGACGAACTTTCGGTGGTACTCGTTACCTGGCACACTTTGCAGCCGTGACCAAACGCGGACTCGTGCTGGCCGGCGGCGGATTGGCGGGCATTGCCTGGGAGATCGGCATCCTGCGGGGCATCGCCGACGAGGCCCCGCAGGTCGCCCGCGAGTTGCTCGACTCCGACGTCCTGCTCGGCACGTCCGCCGGGTCCACGGTCGCAGCCCAGATCGGCAGCGGCACTGCCCTCGAGGCGCTCTTCGACGCGCAGGTCTCCGGCGACGGCCATGAGATCGACCCAGGGGTGAGCATCGACGATCTGGTGGCGTTGCTTGCCACCGCCACGACGGGTGAGGACGACACCGGCGAACGGGTGCTGCAGCGAATCGGGGCGATCGCGGTGGCCGCCGACACGGTCACCGAGCCGGTACGGCGGGCGGTGATCGCGCATCGGCTGCCGAGCCGGGAGTGGCCAGACCGCGTACTGCGGGTGACGGCCATCGACGTGGCCACTGGTGAGCTGCTGGTGATCGACCGGGAGTCTGGCATCTCGCTGGTCGACGCGGTCGCGGCCAGCTGCGCGGTTCCAGGGGTGTGGCCGCCGGTGACGGTTGGTGTTCGACGGCTGATGGACGGCGGGGCCGGCAGCCTGGTGAACATGCCGGTGGCTTCGGACTGCGACGAAGTCGTGGTGCTGGTGCCCTCCAGCGAGACCGCGCCGTCGCCCTTCGGGAGCGGCGCGGCGGCCGAGATCGCCGCAGTCGGCGACGCCGCACTGGCGGTGTTCGCCGACGAGGCCTCGATCGAGGCGTTCGGGCCCAATCCCCTCGACCCGGCGTGCCGGGCTCCGTCGGCCACCGCCGGTCGGGAGCAGGGCCGCCGCGAGGCGGCGCGGGTCGCGCGGTTCCTACGCAGGTGACGAGCGCTTGACCAACGTGTCGAGTGCCGCAGCGGCGAGCTCCTGGCCGATCTCGATGACCTCCTCGGCGCGGTGGAACTCCAGGCTCCTGGCGGTGGTGCGCGGCACCTCGACGAGCAGATCCGGCGGGTAGGCGGCCAGCGTGTGGCGCATCAGCGCGCCCTGCGCGATGTCGATGGCGCGGTTCATCACCTCGAAGGCGCCCAGCTTGGGCACCGAGGACTCGGTGTGGTCATCGTGGTCGTCGGTCTCCACGCCGTCGTTGGCGAACCGGCTGAGCACCGTCCGCGCCGCGGGAGTGTCCAGCAACGTCCTCGCGGTGCTGGTGTCGAGCAAGGCCGTCGTGCTGCGCCACATCCGGTTCAGCAACTCGGCGGTGGGTCCCGGCTCGACGCCGCCGAGCGGCTTGGGCCGCTGGGGATCGTCGCCGCCGAGGCTGACGGCGATGGTGAGGTCGGCATTGACGGCGGCCAGCGGCGCCATTGGAAGGGGGTCGAGGATGCCGCCGTCGGCAAGCAGTCGGCCGTCGAGCAGGTGCGGTTTGATCACACCGGGAATCGAGATCGACGCCCGGATGGCCGCGTCGACGGGACCGCGCTGCAGCCACACCGATCTGCCGGAGATGAGGTCCGTCGCCACCCCCGTGTAAGGAATCGGGAGCTCCTCGATGACGGCCTCACCGAGGATCTCGCGTACCGCATCGAGGACCTTGTCGGCCCGGAGCACCCCGGCCGAGGTAAGGGACGGATCCAGGAGGCGCAGCACCGCACGCTGGGTCAGGGACGTGGCCCAGGCGGTGTAGTCGTCGAGCTTGCCTGCGGCCTCCAGCCCGCCGACCAGGGCCCCCATCGACGATCCGGAGATGCCGACGATCTCGTGCCCGCGCTCGCGAAGCTCGTTGATGACGCCGATGTGGGCATAGCCGCGAGCGCCACCGCTACCGAGACAAAGCGCAACCCGCATGGGTCCATTGTCGTCGCGTTACATCCGAGCCAAGACGGCAACCCGTGTCACATGATCGGAAGGGCTTCGTTCGACACCCGTTCTGCCTGGTGTGGAGTGTGACTGGCTAACAGCCGACCCTGGCGAAGAAGGCAGCGGCGATCAAGCCGATGATCAGCGCGACCGTGGGCTGGCCGCTGGACAGGGCCACGACGACGCCCATGATGGAGCCCACCAGGATGGCGAACAGCAGCAGGCCCATCAGGATCCGCATTCCATTGATCGAGCCACCGGCGGCGGGTGGCGCAGTCCGAGGGCGACTCAGCTTGCCGTCGTTCGGTTCGATCATGGGCCCTCCAAAAGTGATGAGGGACACATAATACCGAATATTGTGATGGAAACCACTAAACGTAGACGCGCTAAATTCCTACGCGCCTTTGGGGATTGGTCTCGACTTCGGCTACGCGTGATTGGAACTACGTCAGCCGCACAGATCGTCGGCGGCTGCCTCGGCCGCGACGATGACCGCGGACTGCCGGGCGGGGGTCAACTTCGACCACGGCGACCCGAACGTCCCCGGACCCGCCGCGTCGGTCTTCTGGACCTCGGCGAGGTAGGGCTCGAATTGCGTCTTCTGATCGCCGCCCTTGGCGAGCATCCACGTCTTCGCAGCGTGGCAGGCCTGGAAGTACTCGTCCTCGGTCGACTCCGCGGGCGTGCCGACTGCCGTCGTCACCCCGTTCGGCGACACCCCCAGCGCCCCCGGTGCGGCGGTGTGGGTCTGCAGCGTGGTCGTCGCGGTGGTCGGCGCCGCGGAGGCGGGAGTCGGTGAGGACGACGAAGTGCCACCCCCTGATCCGGACGAACACCCGGTGAGGAGGGCTGCCGCGGCGGCCACGGCGAGGATCGGGTAGCTGCGCATCCCGCCAATCTATGCAACAGTGGCGAACGTGCTGGAACGGACCATCTGCCGGGAGTGTTGTCGGGCCTGACGCCCGCCCCCCGACCGATCCCTCACAGCCCTTCTGGAGCTCCGTTCATCATGACCGTCGCCCTTCCGTCGTACCCGTCCGTCGTCGCGCCGACCCGGCTGCGCGTCCCCGATCTGCTTCAGGCGACCGACGTCGCCGCCGACCACGTGCTCTCCGGCCGCTACGACCACGTGTTGCCCGCGGGCGGCCCACCCGCCGACGAGCGCTGGTTCACCCGATTGCACGGTGACGACGAACTCGACGTCTGGCTCATCAGCTGGGTGCCCGAGCGGTCGACCGAACTGCACGACCATGGCGGTTCCCTGGGCGCCCTTACCGTGGTCTCCGGTGCGCTCACCGAAACCCGTTGGGACGGCGACGCCTTGCGCAAGCGGCGTCTCGATGCCGGGGATCAGGCGGGCTTCCCGCTGGGCTGGGTGCACGACGTCGTGTGGGCGCCGTCGCGTCCCATCACCGTCGCGGCGCCTACGCTTAGCGTGCACGCGTATTCACCGCCGTTGACGGCGATGTCGTACTACGAGGTCACCGCCAGGAACACGCTGCGCCGCCAGCGCACCGAGCTGACCGACAAGCCCGAAGGGGACTGATCACGTGAGTCGCATCGATGCCGTCCTGCAATCGGCGCGCGCCCGGTTGACGCGGATCGAAGCGGCCGACGTGCCCACCGCGCTGCAGCGGGGTGCGCTGCTCGTGGACATCCGCCCCGCCGCGCAGCGCGCCGCCGAGGGTGACGTGCCCGCCGCGCTGGTGATCGAGCGCAACGTGCTCGAGTGGCGCTGCGACCCGACGAGTGACGCCCGGTTGCCGCAGGCGGTGGGCGACGACGTCGAGTGGATCATCCTGTGCTCGGAGGGCTACACATCGAGCCTGGCCGCGGCGTCGCTGCAGGATCTGGGGCTGCGCGCCACCGACGTCGTCGGCGGCTATCACGCGCTGGTCTCCTCCGGTGCGCTCGGCCGGCTCGGCGAGTCATTCGTCGGAGCGCAGCAGCGGCCGTAGCTCGTCGGTCTTGGCCTGCGTCCACCCCGGGGGTTGCAGGATGGCCGCCCAGGCGTTCGCCACGTCGCGCACGTAGACGTGGCCGTGCCCGTCCGGGACGTCGACGGCCACCGCCATGTCGGCGGACACCTGGAGGAACGTCACGACCGGGATCCACTCCATGTCCGGGGAGACGTCGTACCCCCGCGGCTCGCTGAGCCAGTCCGGCTTGTGGAACAGCAGGTCGGGGTTCCACCAGGCGATCGGATCCGAGGCGTGCTGCAGGTAGACCACTCGCGGGCGTCCCCAGGCGTCGGCCGGGCGGTTCAGATTGGCCGACTCCGCGGCGAACCGCACGTTCTCGCCGCGGTCGTAGATCGGCAGCCACTCGGGTGATCCCGCGTCGCGGTTGCGGGTGAGATCGGTCCAGACGGTGTTGTTGAACGTCGGCCCCGAGAACAGTGCCCCGTCGGTGCGGGCGATGAGGTTGTTCAGCGACAGGAACGGCGCCTCGCCGCCGAACGAACCCAGGCTCTCGCCGAACACGACCAACTTGGGCCGCTGGTTCTCGGGCATGGCGCGCACCAGTGCGTCGACGGCCTCGAAGAGGGCCTGGCCCGCCTGCCGCGCGTTCTCCTTGTCGACGAGGAACGACAGCCAGCTGGGCAGGAACGAATACTGCATCGAGACGATGGCGGTGTTGCCGTTGTACATGTACTCCAGGGCCGTGGCCTCGGCCTCGTTGATCCAGCCGGTGCCCGTCGTGGTGGCGACCGCGACCACGGCACGGTTCAGCCCGCCGGTGCGCTGCAGCTCGCGGGCGGCGAGCGCGGCGGTGGCCTTGATGCCGTCGGCCGAGTTCAGCCCGGCATAGGCGCGGATGGGTTCGGTGGCGTTGCCGCCGTTGAACTTCTCGAGGTCGGCCACCGTCGGTCCGTTGGACATGAACACCCGGCCCTGGTGCCCCAGGGAGGACCAGCTGACGAGCGATCCGGGTCCGCCCGAGCGGAGCGTCGTCGTGGGTGCCGCGACGTCCGGGCTCTCCTCGTTGTTGGCCGACTCGAAGCTGTCGTTCAACGTCCGCATCAGCTCGCGCACCACGACGCCGTTGAGCAGCGCGATGCTAAGGACGAGGAGCAGGGTCACCACCACCACGGCCGAGACCCGGGGCGGTGCAACGTGATCCAGCAACCCGACCAGGTAGCGGACCAACTTGCCGACGAGTTGGCCGGCCTCGACGAAGAGGAAGAGGAAGAGGATTCCCAGTACCGCGGTGAGCGGGTAGTCCCAGAACGTCAGCCGTGGCACGCCCATGAAGTCGCGCACCTCGTCCTGCCAGCCGTGGAAACTCACCACCGCGAGCACCTGACCGACGAGGCCCACCGCGACCAGTGTGATCCACGCCCAGCGGGGTGCGGCCGGGCTGGTGTTCGCCGACCGCATGTAGCGCACCAGCCAGACGCCGAAGACGCCGAGGCCGTAGCCGATCGCACCGGCTGCCCCGCTCACCAGCGCCTGGAACAGGGGTCCGCGGGGGAGCAGCGAGGGGGTCAGCGACAGCCAGATGAAGACCAGCCCGCCGGCGGTGCCGAAGAACGTGTAGTGGCGGATCCACCAGTCGGGCTTGGGCGCGACCGGTTCGGCGCCCGGCTCGGTCTCGGTGACCGGTTCGGCGGCTGATCCTGGGTCGTCCGCCCTGGTGTCGACATCTGGCACGAACGCACTTTATCGGTGCGTGAACCTCGGTGCGCGCTTCTCGGTGAACGCCGCCATGCCCTCGGTCTGGTCCTCGGTGGCGAAGGCCGAGTGGAACAGTCGCCGCTCGTAGAGAAGCCCTTCGGCCAGTGAGGATTCGAACGCGCGGTTGACTGCCTCCTTGGCCATCCGGGCCGCCGAGAGCGACATGCCTGCGATGGTGGCCGCGGCGGCGTTGGCCTCCTCGAGCAGGGAGTCGGCGGGGACGACCCGGGACACCAGCCCGCTGCGGTCCGCCTCGGCGGCGTCGATGGTGCGGCCGGTGAGGATGAGATCCATCGCCTTGGCCTTGCCGATGGCGCGCGTGAGCCGTTGGGACCCGCCCATGCCCGGCAGCACGCCAAGCTTGATCTCGGGCTGGCCGAACTTGGCGGTGTCGGCGGCGATCAGGAGATCGCACATCATCGCCAGCTCGCACCCGCCGCCAAGGGCGTAGCCCGCGACCGCGGCGATGGTCGGGGTGCGGGTGGCGGCGAACTTGGCCCACGTGGCGAAGAAGTCGGCGGCGAACACGTCGGCGAAGGACAGGTCGGCCATCTCCTTGATGTCCGCACCCGCGGCGAAGGCCTTCTCGTTGCCGGTAACGATGATGGCGCCGATGCCCGCGTCGGCGTCGAATTCGGCTGAGGCGGTGGTGAGTTCGGTCATCACCTGACTGTTGAGCGCGTTGAGCGCCTTCGGTCGGTTCAGGGTGATGGTGCCGACGCGGCCTTCGCGCGTCACCAGGATGGTCTCGTAGCTCACTAGTCCTCCTCGGGGAACGTCAGGTCGGGCTCGGCCGGCACGAAGTAGGCGTCGACGAGATCCCTCGAACACGATGCCAGTTCGGACGGCGACCACTGCGGGTTGCGATCCTTGTCGACGAGCAGCGCGCGAATGCCCTCGACCAGGTCATGCGACTTCAATGCCGCGCACGACGTGCGGAACTCCTGGCGCAGAACGTCTTTCAACGTGTCGAGCCCGGCGGCCCGTCGGACTGCCTCGAGCGTCACCGCCAGAGCGATGGGCGACCGGCCCTCGATGGTGTCCGCGGCGTCGCCGGCCGGGCCGGTGTCGTTGGCCCGCAGCTCGGCGACGACGTCGGCGACCGTGTCACCGGCATAGCATTCGTCGATCCAGTGCTGCTGCGCCAGAAGGGGGCTCGCGGGCGGTTCGACGACGTACCTGGACACTGCCGCCTCGACGCCCTCGGCGACGACGGCCGAGGCGAAGTCGTCGAGCTGGTCGTGCGGCACGAAGACGTCTGCGAAGCCCATGGCGATCGCGTCGGCCCCGCTGAACGGAGCGCCCGTCAGTGCGGCGTGCAGCCCGAGCCGGCCCGGCGCCCGCGAGAGCAGGTAGGTGCCGCCGACGTCGGGGATGAAGCCGATGCCGACCTCGGGCATGCCCATCTTGGTCTTCTCGGTGACGACGCGGACGCTGCCATGCGCGCCGACCCCGACTCCGCCGCCCATCACGATGCCGTCCATCAGTGCGACGTAGGGCTTGGGGTAGTCGGCGATGTAGGCGTTGAGGAGGTACTCGTCGTGCCAGAACGCCCTGGCTTCGGCGCCGCCGGCCTTGGCGCTGTGATGGATCGCGACGACGTCGCCGCCGGCGCACAAGCCACGCTCACCGGCGCCGCGCAGCAGGACGGCGTGCACGGAGTCGTCGTCCGCCCAGTTCCTGAGAGCCTTCTCAAGGTCGGTGACCATGCCGTGGGTCAGGGAATTGATGGCCTTTGGCCTGTTCAGCGTGACGACCCCAACGCCATTCTCGACATTTACTAGGATGTCCTCGTTTTCTGCCACGGTTTGCAATCTAGATCGTCGCCCCAGCTCCGAGCGACACGGGTAACCTTTCTCAACGAGTTCACAGTTTCAGGGACGAGGCCGGGAACCGGTCCGAGTCGCCGCACGTTGACCCACTGTTCGTCACTTGACGAGCCATATGCACACGAGAGGAACCGACGGTGCGCGAGAGCAGCAACCCGGTATTCCGTTCCCTGCCGAAGCAGCAGGGCGGATATGCCCAATTCGGTACCGGAGCCGCCGGATACGGCGCGGCAGCGGTACAAGCCGACCCCTATGCGGCACAGCCGTACGTCGATCAGTCGAGCGCGGTTTCTCGGCCGCTGACCATCGACGACGTCGTCACCAAGACCGGCATCACCCTCGCGGTGCTGTCCGCCGTCGCCGTCGTTTCGTACTTCCTGGTGTCGCAGAACCTGGGCCTGATGATGCCGTTCACGCTCGTCGGCGGCCTCGGTGGCTTCGTCCTGGTGATGATCGCGACATTCGGTCGCAAGCAGGACAATCCGGCGATCGTGCTGACCTACGCCGCGCTCGAGGGCCTGTTCCTCGGTGCCGCGTCGTTCCTGTTCGCCAACCTGGTCTCCACGGGTGGCCCCGGCATGATCGCGCAGGCGATCGTCGGCACGCTCGGCGTGTTCTTCGGCATGCTGGTCGTGTACAAGACGGGCGCCATCCGCGTCACGCCGAAGTTCACCCGCATGATCATCGCCGGCATGTTCGGCGTCTTGGCGCTGATGTTGCTCAACGGCCTCCTCGCCATCTTCGGCGTTGGCGGCGGCGAGGGCTTCGGCCTGCGCAGCGGTGGCCCGCTCGCGATCGGCTTCTCGCTGCTGTGCATCGCGCTGGCCGCGTTCAGCTTCCTCATCGACTTCGACGCGGCCGACCAGATGGTCCGGGCGGGCGTTCCGTCGAAGGCAGGCTGGGGCATCGCGCTCGGCCTGACCGTGACGCTGGTGTGGCTGTACCTCGAAATCCTGCGGCTGCTGAGTTACTTCCAGAACGACTAGCAGCCCTACCCCGAGAGCCCGGCACCACGGTGCCGGGCTTTCTCCTTGCCCGGGGTACGCCCGTTCGACTCTGCGCCCAGAGTGATCAGCACTCGCACTTCGTCGCGGTGGGCGCAGAGTGGGCGGTGTCTGGTGATCCCAAGAGACCAATTCGTCCACAGGTCGGGCTGCGCCGGGCTGCGGCTCGACGATCGTCGTCGGTGCGGCTCGGCAGTCTGCCGCCATGGAGAGACCGTTCATCGGTTCGGAGGCATTGGCGTCCGGCGCCGTGACGTCACACGAACTTCGTCGGTACTACCGCGCGGTCATGCCGAACGTGTACCTGAGGAAACAGGTCCAACCGTCGCTGGTGCAGCGGACGGAGGCGGCGTGGCTGTGGTCGGGCCGCGAGGCCGTGGTGGCGGGGCTCTCGGCGTCGGCGATGCATGGGGCGAAGTGGATCGACGACGGCGTGTCCGTCGAATTGATCTGGCGCAACGCACGATCCCCTTGCCGAGTGATCACGCGCGCCGATCGGCTCGCGGCCGGGGAGACGCGTTCGGTCGCCGGCATGCCCGTGACGACACCGGCACGTACCGCCTTCGACATCGGCAGGCGTGGACGCATCGGTGAGGCCGTCGCACGATTGGACTCCCTGCTGGCCGCGACGCGGGTCACGGTTGACGATGTCATCGCACTGGCCCGCGAGCATCGCGGCGCCCGCGGACTGCGGCAGCTCGAAAGCGTGCTCGACCTAGTCGATGCAGGTGCCGAGTCGCCACGCGAAACGTGGTTGCGACTACTGCTGATCGAGGCCGACTACCCGCGGCCACGCACGCAGATCCCGGTGCTCAGCCCCGACGGGCGACGCCGGTACTACCTCGACATGGGGTGGGAGGACCATCGGCTTGCGGTCGAGTACGACGGGGACCACCACAGATCCGACCCGGCCCAATTCGCCAGCGACATCAGACGATTGGCCGATCTCGACGAGCTCGGATGGCAACTGGTGAGAGTGGCCGCGCGCAGTCGTCGCGACGAGGTTCTGCAGCGGGTGCGTCGGGCATGGGATCGACGCTCGACTCTGCGCTGACGGCGACGGTTACTCGAACGATCGCGCAGTGAGCGCAGAGTCGACGGGAGCCCCGACTAGCTGAGGCGCTCCACGATCATCGCCATGCCCTGGCCGCCGCCAACGCACATGGTCTCCAGGCCGAACGTCTTGTCGTGGGTCTGGAGGTTGTTCAGCAGCGTGGCCGTGATGCGGGCACCCGTCATGCCGAACGGGTGACCCAGCGCGATCGCACCGCCCGAGACGTTGAGGCGCTCCTCGTCCATGCCGAGCGCTCGCGCCGAGCCGAGGACCTGAACGGCGAACGCCTCGTTGATCTCGTAGAGGTCGACGTCGCCGATCGACATGCCCGCCTTGGCGAGGGCCTTCTTCGACGCCTCGATGGGGCCGAGGCCCATGATCTCCGGCGACAGCCCCGAGACACCCGTCGACACGATGCGCGCCAACGGGGTGAGCCCCAGCTCCTTGGCGCGTGCGTCGCTCGTGATGACCACCGCGGCGGCGCCGTCGTTCAGCGGACACGCGTTGCCCGCGGTGATGGTGCCGTTCGGCCGGAACACCGGCTTGAGCTGGCTGATCTTCTCGTAGGTGGTGCCGGCGCGCGGGCCGTCGTCCGTGGACACCACGCTGCCGTCGGGCAGGGTGACCGGCGAGATCTCGCGCTCGAAGAAGCCGTTGGCGATGGCCTCCTCCGCGCGGTTCTGCGACCGGACGCCCCAGTGGTCCTGGTCTTCGCGGCTGATGCCGGTGAACAGGGCGACGTTCTCGGCGGTCTGGCCCATCGCGATGTACACGTCGGGCAGCAGGCCGTCCTCGCGGGGGTCGTGCCACTCGGTGGCGCCGAGCGCTGCCTGATCCGAACGCGCCTGGGCGTCGGCGAAAGTGGCGTTCTTGCCGTTGGGCCAGCCGTCGGCGCTGCCGTTCATGAATCGCGACACGGTCTCCACGCCCGCGGAGATGAACGCGTCACCCTCGCCCGCCTTGATCGCGTGGAACGCCATCCTGGTGGTCTGCAACGACGACGAGCAGTAGCGGTTGACCGTGGTGCCGGGAAGGAAGTCGTAGCCGAGTTCGACGGCCACGGCACGCCCGATGTTGAAGCCGGCCTCACCCGCGGGCTGGCCGCACCCCATCATCAGGTCGTCGATGTCGCGGGGGTCGAGCGCAGGCACCTTGTCCAGCGCCGCCCGCACCATCTGGGCAGCCAGGTCGTCGGGTCGCATCCCCACCAGTGAACCCTTGTTGGCGCGGCCGATCGGTGAGCGGGCGGTCGAGACGATGACGGCTTCGGGCATGGCGGCCTCCTAGGACGATGGCGTGAGAGCTACAGCGAACCTAACCCGCGACCGAAGGAACGATTGGCGCGGGTACACCAGTCGTGCGACGCCAGAACCGGGTGACCTGGCCGGCTCGGGACAGCAACGAGCGGCCCCAGGCCCGCGACTCTAGCGCCGGTTCGACCTCGGAATCGCTCGTCCACACCCCGAGCGCCTTGCACAACGCGGGCAGCAGCTGCTGGGCGGCCAGCGCGTAACCCGCGGCCGACGGATGGAACATGTCGTCGGAGAACAGCACCTCCGGCGCCCGCTGGAACTCCGGCGAGAGCAGGTCGGAGAACGGGACGGGGACGCCGCCCGCGGTCCGGACCGCAGCCGCCTGGGCGCGTGCCAATCGCAGCCCGATGGTCCGGGCGACGAGCCGTAGCGGCTGGGGGATCGCGGTGATGACGCCGAAGTCGGGACACGTGCCCACGACCACGACCGCGCCACTGGACCGCAGGCGACGAACGGCTTCGCCGACCCGGCGGGCCGAGGGGCCGATGCCGTTGACGGCGGTGACGTCGTTGGCGCCGATCATCACGACGGCGGCGTCGGGCGGCGGCCCCGCCACGAACATCGCGTCGATCTGCCCGGAGAGCCCCTTCGAGGTGGCGCCGACGATGGCCTTGGTGCTCAGCCTGATGCGCTTGCCGGACTGCTCGGCCAGCCCTCGGGCGATCAATACCCCGGGCACCTCGTCGGCGACGACGCAGCCATAGCCGGTCGCGGTCGAGTCCCCGAAGATCATCAGGTGCAGATCGAACGGCACGCCGCGGTGCCACTTCTCGACGGGCCCGCCGCCCGCGACGTAGACACCGTCGGCACGCGGCGGGATGTCCCATGACTTGGGAATCACCTGGCGTGCCTGGTCGGCCTGAAGCTGCAGGAGGTTGCGGGCCCCGACGTACGCCGAACCCGTCGATGCGAGCGCGGCGGCCGCTGCCAGGGCAATGGTCGACCTACGCGGTGCGCGAATGACCACGCCAACAGTTTAAGGGCGATCCGGCGTCGGTCAGCGTGGCATCCGGGTGTGCGCGGTCACGTTGGGGTATCAAGTGCGGTACGAAATCGAGTTCTTCGTTCGTTGAACTAATCGGCGATGTCAAGCTAAGTTACCTGGGGTTGCTCGACAGTTGACTGCTCCGGGCTCTACAACGGCGTAGGAAGTGGTGACGATGACCGCACCCAGTAACGTATCCAGGTCGTCCGGGCCTGCCATCAGTGCAGCTAGGGCGCGTAAGCCGCGCAGATTCCCGGTCAGCGACGGAGCTCCGGTCGAGGTCATGGAGGACGGCCCGAGCCTGGCCGGGCGGCTGTTTGCTCTCGGTGCGATGATGACGATCAAGCCAACACTGGCCATCGGTAGTCACGTGCCGCGGATGCCCTGGCCGTTCGGCGTGGTCGACTTCGTTGCCCGGGCGATGCGCCCGGCGCCCGGCACCATCCGCGCCACCATCGGCTTGCCCAACTGCACCGCCCAGCTCGTCAGGGCTGCCGGGGTGCTGCCGGCCGACGGCAACCGCAGCGTGATCCTGTACCTGCACGGCGGCGCCTTCCTGACGTGCGGGGTGAACACCCACGGCCGCTTGGTGACCGCGCTGTCGCGGTTCGCCGACAGCCCGGCGCTGGTGGTCAACTACCGCATGATCCCGAAGCATTCGATCGGGCAGGCCATCGACGACTGTTACGACGCCTACAAGTGGTTGCGGCTCAAGGGATATGAACCCGAGCAGATCGTCCTAGCCGGCGACTCGGCTGGTGGCTACCTGTCGATGGCGCTGGCCGAGCGGCTGCACGACGAGGGCGAACTGCCCGCCGCCGTCGTGACGATGTCACCACTGTTCGAGATCGACAACGACAGCCGGGCCCAGCACCCGAACACCCAAACCGATGCCATGTTCCCGCCGAAGGCGTTCGATGCGCTCATCGAGTTGGTAGAGGCCGCCAACCGCAAGCACGTCGTCGACGGCGAGCCGGAGCGGGTCTACGAGCCACTCGACCACATCGAGCACGGACTGCCGCGAACCCTGATCCACGTGTCCGGATCCGAGGTTCTGCTCAACGACGCGCGCAAGGCTGCGCACATGCTTGCCGCCGCGGGCGTCCCCGTCGAGCTGCACGTTTGGCCCGGTCAGATGCACGTCTTCCAGCTGGCCGCGCCTGCGGTGAAGGAGGCGACGAGGTCGCTGAAGCAGATCGGCGCCTACATCCGAGAGGCCACCTGGTAACCCGTCGTCGCGCCTGACACGATGGACGCATGCGAATCGCGGGTCATGTCAGTGAGCTCATAGGCAATACGCCTCTCGTCCGGTTGAACTCCGTCGTACCCCAGGGCGCCGGCCTGGTGGCCGCCAAGGTGGAGTACCTCAACCCCGGCGGCAGCTCCAAGGACCGCATCGCCATCAAGATGATCGACGCCGCCGAGGCCAGTGGTGAACTCAAACCCGGGGGCACCATCGTCGAGCCGACCTCCGGCAACACCGGCGTAGGCCTGGCTCTGGTGGCTCAGCAGCGCGGGTACAAGTGCATCTTCGTCTGCCCCGACAAGGTGAGCGAGGACAAGCGGAACGTGTTGCGCGCCTACGGTGCCGACGTCGTGGTGTGCCCCACCGCGGTCGCCCCCGACGATCCGGACAGCTACTACAGCGTCTCTGACCGCCTGGTCGGCGAGATCGACGGAGCGTGGAAGCCCGACCAGTACTCCAACCCGATGGGCCCCGAAAGTCACTACGAGACCACGGGTCCGGAGATCTGGGCCGACACCGACGGCAAGATCACGCACTTCGTCGCCGGCGTGGGCACGGGCGGCACCATCACCGGTACGGGCCGCTACCTCAAGGAGGTCTCGGACGGCCGGGTGAAGATCATCGGCGTCGACCCCGAGGGTTCGGTGTACTCCGGTGGCACGGGCCGGCCCTATCTGGTCGAGGGGGTGGGCGAGGACTTTTGGCCGTCGGCCTACGACCCGTCGATTCCCGACGAGATCATCGCGGTCTCCGACGCCGATTCGTTCGAGATGACGCGGCGTCTGGCCCGCGAAGAGGCGCTGCTGGTCGGTGGCTCGTGCGGCATGGCGGCGGTGGGCGCCCTGCGCGTTGCCGAGCGCGAAGGTCCGGACGCGGTCGTCGTGGTGCTGCTTCCTGACGGCGGAAGAGGTTATCTCTCAAAGGTCTTCAACGACGCCTGGATGTCGTCGTACGGCTTTCTGCGCAGTCGGCTCGACGGCTCGATCGAGCAGTCCACCGTCGGAGACGTGTTGCGGCGCAAGTCCGGAGCGCTTCCGGACCTGGTGCACACCCATCCGGCCGAGACCGTGCGCGACGCGATCGGAATCCTGCGCGAGTACGGCGTCTCGCAGATGCCGGTGGTCGGAGCGGAACCCCCGGTGATGGCCGGCGAGGTCGCCGGCAGCGTCTCCGAACGCGAACTCCTCTCGGCGGTCTTCGAGGGCCGGGCCAAGCTGGCCGACGCAGTGTCCCAGCACATGAGCCCGGCGCTTCCGCTCATCGGAGCGGGGGAACTGGTCAGCATGGCGGCCAAGACCTTGCGTGAATGCGATGCGGTGATGGTGGTCGAGGACGGCAAGCCGATCGGCGTGCTCACCCGTCACGACTTGCTCGGCTTCCTCTCCGAGGGATCTGCGCGGCACTAGCGGCCCAATCGGCGGGGCCCGCCGCCGAAATCCGTTAGCAAAGGCAAGGATTCCCGGTTCGTGGGCGCTCGAAGCCGCCTGATGAAGTTCGCCCTATGGACGTCTCTGTGAGCAACTTCTCAGGTAGGGTGGCACCGCCCAGACCCCGCGAGTTGATCATTGGAAGGCGCCCATGACCGAATATCCGCCGCCGGGCAACTACCCGCCGCCGCCTCCCGGGAACTACCCGCCGCCGCCGCCTCCCGGTTCCGGTGGCTACGGCGGCGCACCAGGCAATCAGCCCGACAGCAATCTGGTCTGGGGAATCCTCGTCACCGTGCTCTGTTGCCTCCCGCTGGGCATCGTGTCGATCGTCAAGGCATCTCAGGTTTCCGGGCTGTGGGGCCAGGGGCGCTACGAGGAGGCGCAGAAGGCGTCTGCCGACGCGAAGAAGTACGCCATCTGGGGAGCGATCGCCGGTGTCGTCGTCGGTGTCGTCTACCTCGTCGTCACGTTTGCCGTAGGTACCAACTCGTACTCCTGACCTGAGGCAGCACCCATGCTCCAGACTCGATCGTTGGTCGTCTCGCCGCTCGCCGCTCCCCTTGGGGTGGCGGTGGCGGCCGGATTGTTCTGCGGTGCCGTCTGGCTGGGGAATCCGATGTCGGCGGGCGGCCCACTCCCGGTGTGTCCGACGAGGACGCTGCTTGGCATCGATTGCCCCGGGTGCGGCAGCCTGCGGATGATCTACAGCCTCCTGCATGGTGACTTACTCGGGGCGCTGCACTGGAACACACTCGGACTCGTCTCGGTGTTGTTGCTGCTCTGGGCTTTTGGTGCCTGGACCTACGGCCGCATCGTGAATCGGCGGATCGTCGCCTGGCAGCATCACCGATGGTCGGCCGCCGTGGCGCTGGTGGCAGTGTCGGTGTGGTTCGTCGTCCGCAACCTGCCGATCGCGCCATTCTCGGGGTTATACATCTAGCCATCAACGGGATTCCGATCAGTGGACCCGTCATGAAGTCAACCGAAGGGTGAGAACACCGTGACCAACCCGCCTCAGCCGCCCGAAGAGGGCGACACCACGCCGCCGCAGGGTGGCTACGCTCCGCCGCCGCAGGGTGGTTATCAGCCGCCTCAGGGTGGTTACCCGCCCCCGGCTCAGGGTGGCTACCCACCGCCTCAGGGTGGTTACCCGCCCCCGCCGCAGAGTGGCTATCCGCCGCCCCCGCAGGGTGGTTACCCGCAGGGTGGTTACCCGCAGGGCGGTTACCCGCCCCCTCCGCAGGGCGGTTACCCCCCGCCCCCGCAGAGTGGTTACCCGCCGCCCCCGCCGCCCGGTGGCTACCCGCCGCCCCCGCAGGGCGGCTACCCCCCTGCGCCGGGTGGCTACGGTGGCTACCCACCGGCCGACGGTCCCGGGTTCGGTGGTCAGCGGATCGACATCGGCCAGGCCTTCTCCTGGGCGTGGAACAAGTTCAGCAAGAACGCCGTCGCGCTGATCGTCCCGACGCTCGTCTACGGCGTGCTCGTCGCCGTGGTGTACGGCATCTTCTACGGCATCGCACTGAGCATGGCCCCCGATCAGGTCAGCTCCTATGACTCCTCCGACAACGGCGTGAGCTATTCGTTCTCGACGAGTCTGGGCGGCGCCAGCCTGTTCGTGATCTTCCTGGGCAGCCTGGTGACATTCGTCGTCGTTGGCGCGATCTCGTCGGCCTACTACGCCGGACTGCTGCAGATCGCCGACGGGCAGCCGGTGACGATCGGGTCGTTCTTCAAGCCGCGCAACGTCGGCAGTGTGTTGGTCGCCAGCCTCATCATCGGCGTGCTGTCCTCGATCGGCCAGGCGCTGTGCGTCATCCCGGGTCTGCTGGTGTCGCTGTTCACCATCTTCACGCTGGTGGCGATCGTCGATCGCAACCTCCGGCCGATCGACGGGCTGAAGGCCAGCTTCGAATGGGTCAAGTCGAACTTCGTGCAGGTTCTGCTCGTCTGGCTGATCAGTGTCGTGATCCTCTTCGTCGGCGCCATCCTGTGCGGCATTGGCCTCCTGGTCGCCGCGCCGGTGGCGTCGCTGTTCCTGGTGCACGCATACCGCCGGGTGAGTGGCGGCGCGGTCGCCCCGCTCACGCCGTAGTCACGAGGACGTGCCGTCCGCCCGCCACGTGCGGGCGGACGGCACGTTCGTTCGGTAGCTTCGTGACGTGAGACGCCAAGTCCAGGAACTGCCGTGGCAGTAGACGGTGTGACGACCCAGGACGACGTGGCGCGCTACGCGTCGTGGCCGCGCCGTGTCGGTGCTGCCGTCATCGACGCCCTGCCAGTCGTCGCGGTGGCCCTGGTGGCGCTGGCGCTGATGTGGCTGACCCGCAACCGTGCCTGCGATGGCGACCCGGCCGTCCGCGACATCGGCGCGCAGTGCGCGACGAACGTCACCACCATCGGACAGCTGTTCTTCCTGCTCTGCTGGCTCGCGACGATCGGCTACGCGGTCTGGAACCTCGGCCGCCGCCAGGGTACGACGGGATCGAGCCTCGGCAAGAGCGTGCTGAAGATCCGAGTCGTCGGCGTGCGCACGGGCGAGCCAATTGGGTTCTGGCGGTCCCTGGTTCGCCAACTGGCCCACGTGCTGGACCTGTTCACGTTGGGTCTGGGCTACCTGTGGCCGCTGTGGGATCGCAGGAATCAGACGTTCGCCGACAAGCTGTCGTCGACGGTATGCGTCAGCGAAACGCGCTGACCCCGGTCAGTGCCTCGCCGATCACCAGCTGGTGGACCTCCGAGGTGCCTTCGTAGGTCAGCACCGACTCGAGGTTGTTGGCATGCCGGATGACGGGATATTCCAGCGTAATCCCGTTGGCACCCAACAGGGTTCGGCACTCGCGGGCAATCTTGATGGCTTCGCGGACGTTGTTCAGCTTTCCGACGCTGACCTGCTCCGGCTTGATCTTCCCGTCGTCCTTGAGCCGGCCCAGGTGCAGGGCCAGCAGCTGAGCCTTGCTCAACTCCACTGCCATGTCCGCGATCTTGGCCTGGGTCAGCTGGTAACCGGACAGCGGCTTGTCGAACACTTCGCGGGTCCCGACGTAGTCCAGCGTCGTCTCAAGACAATCGCGCGCCGCCCCGACGGCGCCGAACACGATGCCGAACCGCGCCTCGGACAGGCACGCCAGCGGGCCCGACAGGCCGCGTGCGCCAGGCAGTTTCGCCTCGTCGGGCAACCGGACGTCGTCCAGGCTGAACTCGCCGGTGACGGACGCGCGCAGCGACATCTTGTGCGTCATCTCCCTGGCGCTTAACCCCGGCGTCGACGTCGGCACCGCGAAGCCGATGACGCCCTCGTCGGCGCGCGCCCACACGATCGCGACGTCGGCGATCGAGGCGTTGGTGATCCACATCTTGGAACCGTTGAGCACCCAGTCGGATCCGTCGCGCCGGGCCGTCGTGCGCATGCCGCCGGGGTTGGACCCGAAGTCCGGCTCGGTCAGGCCGAAGCAGCCGATCGTCTCACCGGCGGCCATGCCCGGCAGCCACTGCTCGCGCTGCTCCTCGCTGCCCCAGCGGTGGATGGCGAACATCGCCAGCGAGCCCTGCACCGACACCAGGCTGCGCAGGCCGCTGTCGACGGCTTCGAGCTCCTGGCACACCAGGCCGTACGCGGTGGCCGACGAGCCACTGCAGCCATAGCCCTCCAGGTGCATGCCGAGCAGGCCCAGCTTGCCGATCTCGACCGCGAGATCGCGAACCGGCACCTCACCGCTCTCGAACCACTCGGCGATGTGCGGCCGCAGCCGCTGCTCACCGAACTGGCGGACCATGGTGCGCAGCTCCAGGTCCTCCGGTGTCAGCAGCGAATCGAGGTCGAGGAGGTTTTCGATCGTCATGGATCCAGAAGCAGCCATGCCATTCGTTCTACACCGGGACCGGGCCGCGCCGGGCACCGTTACCCTGATCGACGATGAGCGAGCAGCGTTCCAAGGCAGATGCATACCGCGCCTACGGCCCGGCCACCAGGGCGATCCATGCCGGTTACCGGCCCGACCCCGCCACCGGTGCGGTCAACGCACCGATCTATGCGAGTTCGACGTTCGCCCAGGACGGTGTCGGCGGACTGCGCGGCGGCTTCGAGTACGCGCGCACCGGCAACCCGACCCGCGCGGCCCTGGAGCAGAGCCTGGCCGCGGTGGAGGGGGGCACCTTCGGCCGGGCGTTCGCGTCGGGCATGGCCGCCACCGATTGCGCGCTGCGGGCCCTGCTGCGCCCCGGGGACCACGTCGTCATCCCCGACGACGCCTACGGCGGTACGTTCCGCCTGATCGACAAGGTGTTCACCCAGTGGGGTGTGACGCACACGCCGGTCGCGTTGTCCGACCTCGCCGCCGTGCGGGCCGCGATCACGCCGAGCACCCGCCTGGTGTGGGTGGAGACGCCGACCAACCCGCTGCTGTCGATCGCCGACATCGCCGGGATCGCGGAGCTGGCCTCGTCCGCGGGTGTGCGGGTCCTGGTCGACAACACGTTCGCCTCTCCGGCGCTGCAGCAGCCCTTGGCGCTGGGCGCCGACATCGTCCTGCACTCCACGACGAAGTACATCGGCGGGCACTCCGACGTCGTCGGCGGCGCGCTGGTGACCAACGACGAGCAGCTCGACGACGCCTTCGCGTTCCTGCAGAACGGCGCCGGCGCGGTGCCGGGGCCGTTCGATGCCTACCTGACCATGCGTGGCCTCAAGACGCTGCCCCTGCGCATGCAGCGGCACAGCGAGAACGCCGCACTGGTGGCCGGCTTCCTCGTCGAGCACCCGGCCGTCGAGACCGTGCTCTATCCCGGGCTGCCCAGCCACCCCAACCACGACGTGGCGGCGCGGCAGATGTCGGGCTTTGGCGGGATGGTGTCGGCCCGGCTGAAGGGCGGCGTCGAGGCGGCGCAACGCCTGTGCGCGCGCACCGAGATCTTCATCCTGGCCGAATCGCTTGGCGGCGTGGAATCGCTCATCGAGCATCCCGGGGCGATGACGCACGCATCGACGGCGGGTTCCCAGCTCGAGGTGCCCGCCGACCTGGTCCGATTGTCCGTCGGGATCGAGGATGCCGCGGATCTGCTCGGCGACCTCGAGCAGGCGCTACGCCAGGGCTGACCGCAACGCCGAGGCGGTGACGGCGAGGTTCACCTCGGGCAGCGCAGTCGGATATTCGTCGACCCAGCTGCCGCTGGCGATCTCGGTGGCCCTGGAGTGCACCCAGCGCCAGCCCCGGTCGTTGAGGCTCAGCAGCGCCCCGAGACCATCGGCTGCATGCAGCACCGTGACGATCGCTGCGGTCGCGGGAGTGGGCGGCCGGTGATCGAACAGCGCCGACAGCAGGTCGGTACGCGCCGCGACGACCCGGTCGCGCTGGGTCAGGGGCAGCGCGTCGGAAGACCTGAAGCCCTTGGTGTCGGCCCGCACCCGGCGGATCTGCCCGAGGCGTTCCAGGTGCAGTTCGAGACTGGCCTGAACGTGCCTGCCGACCTTCGCGATCGCGCGCGACGGTGCCAGCGCCTGCCTGCGCAGCAACTGGAAGGCGGGTTCCACGACGGGGTCGGTGGGCCCGCCCGCCTGCAGCGCGATCAACCGACCGGAGGCGACGCCGTCACCGGGGACGGCGGGACGTACGCGGCAGGCGTACGCGAGATCGAGCAGCACCCCGGCAGCCAACACCCTGGCGCGGCGGCCGCGCTCGAGGGCAGGCTGCGCCGACGCGTTGTCGAGCAGCAGCATGAAGAGGTCTTCGGCGATCCGCGCCATGAACGGACCGTAGATCACCCGGCTGTTGGCAGCGGGGTCAGGCTAGGAGTGGTACGGCTCCGCGCTGAGCAGCTCGACCTCGACGGTGCTGCCGTTGGGCACGACGTAGCTGCGCTTCTCGCCGACCTTGGCGTCGATGATCGCGCCACCGAGCGGGGACCTCGGCGAGTAGACCTCGAGCTTGCCGTCCGTCACGCCCTCCTGGCGCGTCCCGATCAGGAACGTTTCGACGTCTCCGCCGTCGACGAACTTGACCTTGACGACCGAACCGGGCAGGGCCACGCCGGACTGCTTGGGGGCCTCGCCGACCTTGGCGTTGTTCAGCAGCTCCTGCAGCTGGCGGATCCGGGCTTCCTGCTGGCCCTGGTCCTCACGCGCCTGGTGGTAGCCGCCGTTCTCGCGGAGGTCACCCTCCTCGCGGCGGTCGTTGATCTCGGCGGCGATGATGGGCCGGTTGGCGATGAGCTGGTCGAGCTCGGCCTTGAGCCGGTCGAATGCCTCTTCGGTCAGCCAGGTGACCTGGGTATCAGTCATGTCGTCGCGCTCCTGTCTTCGTCTCGCGCTGTCGGGCTTGGGAAAGTATGTGCGTGCATTGCCGCGATCGCAGGCGCTGAGCAGCGCGTTAAAGCAGCAATACACGGCTCCATCCGGAACCGTGTACGTGGTCCACCGTACCACCGCGAGGACCAGCATCCTTCACGTATTGGCTGTTCGGCGTTCGCCAGCTGGTTGCCGTCAGGGCGCGACGAGGTAATTCGGAACGTCGGATCCGCAGCCGTATACGTCGCCGACGACCGGGGTCCGCGTCGACTTCACCACCGAGGTGACCTGCACCGTATCCCGCGACGACGGCGGAACCAGGACTTCGCGGCGGCCGGTCTCGGCTCCGTCGATCGACCGGGCGCGGATGATGCACACCACCGGTTGCGACGGGTCCTTGCGGGTGACGCTGATGGTCACCTGCACCGTCTCTCCGTCGAGGATCTGATAGCCGCCCAGCTCGCCCTTGACGTCGCTGGTTCCGAGTCGCTGGTAGGCGACCAATGCGAGGGCGAGTGCCGCCGCGACGATCACCGCAGACAGGATCACCGTCAGCCGGCGCCGGGACCGGGGGGTGAGCCGTTGCCGGCCGTAACGGGCGGCGGGGCGATCGATCACGGGATGCTTCACCCCTCCGTGCGACGGTCTGCGTGGGTCTGAGTTCGAATGCTCGGACTAGGACTGGAACTATAGGGGCACCCAAAGAGGTTGAACCGTGACGACCAGGTACCGAAGAAGTTAGGCACACGTGAGCGAACTGCGTTTGATGGCGGTGCACGCCCACCCCGACGACGAGTCGAGCAAGGGCGCCGCCACCATGGCCAAGTACGTGGACGAGGGCGCCCGCGTCATGGTCGTCTCGCTGACCGGCGGTGAGCGGGGCGACATCCTCAACCCGGCGATGGACCTGCCGGAGGTGCACGGGCGCATCGCCGAGATCCGCCGTGACGAGATGGCCAAGGCCGCGGAGATCCTCGGCGTGGAGCACACGTGGTTGGGCTTCGTCGATTCCGGGCTTCCCGAGGGCGACCCGCTGCCGCCGCTGCCCGAGGGCTGCTTCGCGCTGGTGCCGATGGCCGAGCCCACCGAGCGCCTGGTCCGGCTGATCCGCGAGTTCAAGCCGCACGTGATGACGACGTACGACGAGAACGGCGGCTACCCGCATCCCGACCACATTCGCTGCCACGAGGTGTCGGTCGCTGCCTACGAGGCCGCCGCCGACTACCGGCTCTTCCCCGACGCGGGCACGCCGTGGAGCGTCTCGAAGCTGTACTACAACCACGGTTTCCTGCGCAGGCGCATGCAGTCGTTCCAGGACGAATTCGCCAAGCACGGCGAGGTGGGTCCGTTCGAGAAGTGGCTCAAGGACTGGGACCCCGAACTCGACGTGGTGGCCGGCCGCATCACCACCGCCATCGAGTGCGCGAAGTACTTCCCGGTGCGCGACCAGGCATTGCTCGCGCATGCCACCCAGATCGACCCGAAGAGCTTCTTCTTCACCACCCCGATGGAGTGGCAGCAGCGGCTGTGGCCCACCGAGGAGTACGAGCTGGCCCGCTCCCGGGTGCCCGTGAAGCTGCCCGAGGACGACCTGTTCGCGGGGATCGAGCAGTGACTGACGCCGTCGTCGTCATTGCCGGGCTGCTCGCCGACGAGACGCCCCGCGACACCGGGCCCGACTTCGGCAAGGCGAGCCCGTTCGGGCTGGTCGTCGTCGTGATTCTGCTGATCGCCACGTTCCTGCTGGTCTGGTCGATGAACAAGCAGCTCAAGAAGCTCCCCGAGTCATTCGACCCCGAGAGCCCCGAGCCGGACCAGGCCGTCGACGAGGGCACGGTCGGCCTGCCGAGTGACCCCGACGTCGCCGCTGGCGGTGGACGTCCGGACGGTGGCGGCTAACACCCTCGGGGCTTCCGGATTCCCCGTCGCCTCGCTCGCCTCGGCCACCAGCCCCTATCTGCGCCAGCACGCCGACAACCCGGTGCACTGGCAGCAGTGGGTGCCAGAGGCGCTGGCCGAGGCCCAGGCGCGCGACGTCCCGATCCTGTTGTCGATCGGATATGCGGCGTGTCACTGGTGCCACGTGATGGCCCACGAGTCCTTCGCCGACGACGAGGTCGCCGCGGTGATGAACGACGGCTTCGTCTGCATCAAGGTCGACCGCGAGGAGCGCCCCGATCTGGATGCCGTCTACATGAACGCCACCGTCGCGTTGACCGGTCGGGGCGGCTGGCCGATGACGTGCTTCCTGACTCCCGACGGGCGGCCGTTCTTCTGCGGCACCTACTACCCGAAGGCCGACTTCTTGCAGCTGCTGGCTGCGGTTATCGACACCTGGCGGCATCGCCGCGCAGAGGTGGAGAGTGCCTCCGACGAGATCCTCCGCGAGCTGCGGTCGATGGCTTCTGGGTTGCCCGACGGTGGGCCGGCCCCGAGTGCCGCGGTGTGCGATCACGCGGTCGCGGGCGTGCTGGCCGACGAGGACGTGGCCGGGGGAGGGTTCGGCGGTGCGCCGAAGTTCCCGCCGTCGGCACTGTTGGAGGCGCTGCTGCGGACCCACGAACGCACCGGCGAGGACGCGGTGCTCGCGACCGTCGAGCGGACGTGCGCGGCGATGGCTCGCGGGGGCATCTACGACCAACTCGCCGGCGGGTTCGCGCGCTACTCCGTCGATGCGTCGTGGATCGTGCCGCACTTCGAGAAGATGCTCTACGACAACGCCCTGCTGCTGCGGGCCTATGCGCACTGGGCCCGCCGCACCGGAAATCCGCTGGCGCAAGAGGTGGCCGGCGGGACCGCGGACTTCCTGCTCCGCGACCTTCGCGACGGTGACGTGTTCGCCTCCTCGCTCGACGCCGACGCCGACGGGGTGGAGGGGCTGACCTACGCGTGGACCCCCGCGCAGCTGCGGGAGGTGCTCGGCGCGGCCGACGGGGACTGGGCCGCGGACGTCTTCGGGGTGACCGCGGCCGGCACGTTCGAGGCCGGCAGCTCGGTGCTGCGGCTGCCGCGCGATCCCGGTGAGGCGGCCCGCTTCGCGCGGGTGCGCGCGGCATTGCTGGCGGCCCGGGGCTCGCGACCGCAGCCCGGACGCGACGACAAGGCCGTCACGGCGTGGAACGGCCTTGCCGTCACCGCGCTCGCCGAGGCGGCCGTCGCGCTCGATCGGCCCGAATTGCTCGACGCCGCAACGCGATGCGCGCGCTCCATCGTCGACCTGCACGTCGTCGACGGGCGGTTGCGGCGGGTGAGCCTCGGCGGTCGGGTCGGCGCCGGGGCGGCCACGCTCGAGGACCATGGCGCACTGGCCACCGGGCTGCTGACGCTGCATCAGATGACGGCCGAGGATCGGTGGCTGACCGTCGCGACGGACCTGCTCGACGTCGCGCTCGCGCACTTCGCCGACACCGACCGGGCGGGGCGCTGGTTCGACACCGCCGACGACGCCGAACGGTTGATGGTGCGACCCGCGGACCCGATCGACGGCGCCACCCCATCGGGCGCCGCGTCGATCACCGAGGCTCTGCAGTTGGCCGCGCACCTGGCCCCGGCTGACCGGGCGGCCCGCTACGCGGGGGCGGCCGAGGCGTCGCTGGCGGCGGCGACGCCGATCCTGGAGGGCCTGCCGCGCTCCGGTGGGCACTGGCTGGCGGTCGCGGAGGCAGCCGTGCGCGGGCCCATTCAGATCGCGGTGTCGTGCGACCCCGCAGACTCTGAATTGTTGCGCGCCGCGCGGAGATTGGCCCCTGGCGGAGCCGTCGTGATCGGGGGACCGATGGACTCCTCGGAGTTGCTGCGCAACCGTGATCGCGTCGGTGGCCGGGACGCCGCGTACGTGTGTCGCGGGCACGTCTGCGGCCTGCCCGTCACGACCGCCGGGGAACTCGTCACCGCGCTGCGGGCGGGCGTGTAGCGTGCGGCGCATGTCGAGCGCAGAGGCCAACGCCAAGACCGTCCACACCTACCTCGACCTCGTCGCCCAGGGCAAGGCCGACGAGATCGCCGAGCTCTACACCGACGACGCGACCGTCGAGGATCCGGTCGGCGGCGAGGTGCACATCGGCCGCCAGGCTGTCCGGGGTTTCTACTCGGCCGTGCTCGGCGCCAAGGCCGAGACCGAGGTGGTGACGCTGCGCGCCCTCGGTCACGAGGCGGCGTTCGTCTGGAAGCTGACGCTCGACCTCGGCGAGGGCGGCAAGATGCGCATCGACATCGTCAGTGTGATGACGTTCGACGACGAGGCGAAGATTGCCTCGATGAAGGCCTACTGGGGCCCGGAGAACATCACCCAGCTCTGACCGCCGGCCGCGCGGTCAGCCGTGGAAGACGGCGAACCACATCGCGATGTAGTGGCAGATCGCCGCGACGGCCGTGCACGCGTGGAAGAACTCGTGGTGCCCGAACGTCGTCGGCCACGGGTTGGGCCACTTCAGCCCGTAGAGCACCCCGCCGACGCTGTAGAGCGCACCGCCCACGACCAGCAGCACCAACGCGGCGACACCAGCACCGTGCATGATCGGCACGATGAAGAACGCGGCCACCCAGCCGAGCAGCAGATACAGCGGCACGCCCACCCACGCGGGCGCCGACGGCCAGCACATCTTGAGCAGCACACCCGCGATGGCACCGGCCCAGACGATCCAGAACAGCACCATGCCCTGCTCCGACGGCAGGGCCAGAAGGGCGAACGGCGTGTAGCTGCCCGCGATGAAGACGAAGATCATCGAGTGGTCGAGCCGCTTCATCCACTTGCGCTTGTTCGGCGACACCCAGGTGACCCGGTGATAGGTCGCGCTGACGGCGAACATCGCCACGATGGTGAACGTGTAGAGCAACGTGGCCAGCCCGGCGCGGGTGCCCTCCAGCGCCCACGACACCGACACCAGCGCCGCACCGGCGACGACCGCGACGATGGCCGAGTAGAGGTGGATCCAGCCGCGTGCTCTGGGTCTGCCCAGGATCTGGGCGACGCCGTCGGCGAACGCCTCCGGTAGATCCTCGGCCTCCCGACGTCCGACGTCCACCGGATCGGAATCGGCTTCGTCGACCGAAGTGGCCATGTTGCCTCCGCTATCTGGCATGGGTCTCACTGGAGGTCACAGTAGTCTGGATCATCGTGGAACTCATTCCCCCGCGTCTCAAGGAACCGGCCTACCGGCTCTACGAGATGCGGCTGCGTCATCAGCTGGCGCAATCGAAATCCCAACTGCCCAGGCACATCGCCGTGCTGTGCGACGGCAACCGGCGCTGGGCGCGTGACGAAGGCCACGACGACGTCAGCTACGGCTACCGGATGGGCGCCGCCAAGATCGCCGAGATGCTGCGGTGGTGCCAGGAGGCCGGCGTCGAGATGGCAACGGTGTACCTGCTGTCCACCGAGAACCTGCAGCGCGATCCTGCCGAGTTGGCCTCGCTCATCGGCATCATCACCGACGTCGTCGAGGAGATCTGCGCACCGGTCAACCGCTGGAGCGTGCGCACGGTCGGTGACCTCGAACTGCTGGGCCAGGAGTCCGCTCGGCGACTGCGCGACGCAGTGGACAGCACCGTCGGCACGACACCCGCGGGCGCGTTCCACGTCAACGTCGCCGTCGGATACGGCGGCCGTCAGGAGATCGTCGACGCCGTGCGCGCGTTGCTGAGCAAACAACTCGCCAACGGTGCGACCGCCGAGCAGCTCGTCGAGGCGGTGACGGTGGAGGCCATCTCGGAGAACCTCTACACCTCCGGCCAGCCCGATCCCGATCTGGTCATCAGGACCTCCGGTGAGCAGCGGCTGTCGGGCTTCCTGCTGTGGCAGAGCGCGTATTCGGAGATGTGGTTCACCGAAGCGCACTGGCCCGCGTTCCGGCACGTCGACTTCCTGCGCGCGCTGCGCGACTACACCCTGCGCGACCGTCGCTACGGTCACTGACTCCATGCCAGACTGAGCACGTGGCTGCGATGTCCGCAGTGGTATTCGCCCTGAGCTGGTGGCTCGGGCTGTACCTGCTGGCGCGCGACGTCCGCAAACCCGTCCTCGTCCTCGCGGCGATCGGGCTGACCAGCTTCGCCGTCGTGGTGGCGCTCGACGCCGTCCGGCACCTCAGCGCGTCGTCCTCGGCGGTACTCAGCCACGTCGAGGTCTACCTGGTGGTCGTGCCGGGCATCGCGTGGGTCGCCGTGCTGCTGGAGCTCGCGCGACCGGGGGACACGTGGCGGTCCCGGGTTGGCGAGCTGGCGCTGATCGGGGTGGTCGCCGCCATGGCGCTGACCGGCGCCGCGATGGCGGGATCGGTCGACGGGCCGCTACGCGCCGGGCACTGGGTGATGGTCGCGGTGATCTCGCTCGCGACCCTCGGCGCCATGGCCAGGGCGCTGGCGGGTGGGCGTGGACCGCGTCAGGTGCGAGGCGTGGCCGTCGTCGCGACGCTGTTCTTCGCGCTGGGCAACGCGATCCTGGTGATCCCGCTGGGGTTGGTGCCCAGCTGGCTGGCGTTGGCGTCGACGGGGTGTGACGTGCTGATGCTCGGGGTCGCCGTCGCGCTGTGGGATGCCTTCGACGAGGGGCAGGCGCTGCGCGCGGACATGCTGAGGTCGTTCACCGGCAGCGTGGTCGTCGCGACGCTGTTCGGCGGGCAGGTGCTCGTCGGGATGGCCGTCACCGATGAGCACGCGGCGCTGTCGGTGCTGCTGTTCACCACCCTGGCGGTGGCGATCGGGATAAACGTGCTGGCCGATCCGCTCGCGGGGGTGCTCGACCGGTTGGCCTTCTCGTCGTCGCCAACGCTGCGGGCCGACCGGGAGACGTTGCGGCGCACCGAGGCCGCGCTGCCGCTGCGGATGCAGAACCCCCTCGACGGCGTCGACGAACAGACGTTCGTGCGGCTCACCCGGCGGGCACTTGGGCACTACGGGGATCTGTCGAAGCTCGTCGCCAGTCCGTTGACCGCGCTGCCCGTCATCGACGAGCGCCTGGCCCGCCGCGGCGCGCCCGATCAGCCGCTCGAGCGCGCCAACGAACTGCGGGCCCTACTGGCCGATCGGATCGCCGCGCTCAAGCCCCGCGACGGCGCGGAATTCGGCGTCACCGAGCAGTGGCGGCACTACAACTCGCTGTACTTCCCCTACGTCGCGGGGGTGCGGGCCTACGCCCAGAACGCGACGGCCGCCGGTCTGGATCCCGTCGCCAAACGGGCGTGGCAGTGGTTCGTCACCGAGGTGCCGCAGCGCTCGCTGCACAACTGGCAGAACGCGGCGGCGCGCGTCATCGCAGCCGACCTGAGGGGCGCGCCCGCACCGGCGAATCACCCGTTCTGACCTGCGACTGGCAGTGATTGGCAGCGTTCTGCGTCGATCTGGCAGCGGTTGGTGAGCATCGTCGGAGGTGTCCATCCCTCAGCGTCGAGGAGCACGCCATGACCGCCACCTTCACCCCCCGGCCACTGTCCGACAGCTCGGACTCCCTGCTGCGCTTCGCATTGCGGGCCGACGCCACCCTGTGTGCCGGCCTCGGCCTGCTGGTCGCGATGGCCGCCGACCCACTGGCGCGGCTGTCCGGATTGTCGGCCATCTCGGAGTGGATCGCGGGCGCCGCGCTCGTCGGCTACGGCGTCGCGCTGTACGTGCTCGCTGCGGTGCCGCGCGTGCGTCGCGTCGGCATCGGGGTCGTCGTCGCCAACGTGGGCTTCGCCGTCGCAGGCGTCTGCGTCCTGCTGGCCGGTCTGCTGCCGCTCACCGGAGCCGGCGTCGCGATGCTGCTCGCCACGGTCGTCGTCACCCTCGCGCTGGCCGATCTGCAGTACCTCGGGGTGCGCCGTCTGGCGTGACCCCCTTCGAACCGGCGCGTGGCCGCACCCCGCGAGAGGTCACGGCGTGCGGCCCGCACCGGCCTCACCGTTTCACCCCATCAGGAGTTTCACCCCACCAGGAAAGGAATCCGCATGACCGCCACCACTTCCACCAACCGCTCCACCTCCGTCGCCAACGACGGACTGCTGCGCTTCGCGATGCGCCTGGACGCCGTACTCAGCGGCGTCATGGGCGTCGCCGGCCTTGCGCTGGCCCCCCGCATGGCCGAGCTGTCGGGCACCACGGCCACCGTCGAGTACTCGCTGGCGGTCTTCCTCGTCGCCTACGGCGTGGTGGTGTACGGCCTTTCGTCGATGCGGCACCTGCGGATGCCTGGCATCGCGGTAGTCGCCGGCAACGTGCTGTACACCGTCGGCGCCGTTGCTGTCGTGCTCGCCGGGGTGTGGCCGTTGACGACCTTCGGCGTCGTACTCACCCTCGGCAGCGGCGTCTACACGCTGGTGATGGCCGACCTGCAGTACCTGGGGCTGCGCCGCCTCTGAGCCGCTCAGAGCTTGCGCAGGCGCAGTCGGTTGATGGCGTGGTCGGCGTCCTTGCGCAACACCAGGGTTGCGCGAGGCCGGGTCGGCAGGATGTTCTCGATCAGGTTGGGGCGGTTGATCGAGTTCCAAATGTCGCGGGCCGCGAACTCGGCCTGTTCGTCGGTCAGCGTCGAGTAGTGGTGAAAGTGCGACTGCGGGTCGGCGAACGCGCCGGCGCGCATCGCCAGGAACCGCGAAACGTACCAGTTCTCGATGTCCTCGATGCGGGCGTCGACGTAGACCGAGAAGTCGAACAGGTCCGACACCATCAGCGCGGGGCCGGTCTGCAGCACGTTGAGACCCTCGAGGATGAGGATGTCCGGATGCTTGATCTCCAGCTTCTCGCCGGGGACGATGTCGTAGAGCAGATGCGAGTAGACCGGTGCGCTGACCTGATCGGATCCCGACTTGACCGCCGTGACGAATCGCATCAACCCGCGGCGGTCGTAGCTCTCGGGAAAGCCCTTGCGGTGCATCAGGTTTCGTCGCAGGAGCTCGGCATTCGGATAGAGGAAGCCGTCGGTGGTGACGAGGTCGACGCGCGGGTGGTGCTCCCAGCGCGCCAGCAGCGCCTGCAGCACGCGGGCGGTGGTGGACTTGCCGACGGCGACACTGCCCGCCACCCCGATGACGAAGGGCACCGGACGGTCGGGGTTCTGGTGCGGCTCGCCGAGGAACTCGGCGGTGGTGGCGAACAGCCGCTGCCGCGCGGCGACCTGTAGGTGGATCAGCCGGGCCAACGGGAGGTAGACCTCTTCGACTTCCAGCAGGTCCAGTTGTTCGCCGAGACCGCGAAGGCCGAGAACTTCACTCTCGGTCAGCTTCAATGGAGTCGACATGCGCAGCGAGCGCCATTGACTCCGGTCGAACTCGACGTATGGACTCGGCTCGCTCGTCCGCGCCATGGCCTCCACACTTCCCCGTCGCTTCGCTCGCCACGGACAGTCTTGCACCTACGGTTGAGGGCATGGACGCCACCACCGTCATCCGCGAGTACTTGCTCCTCGGTCTGAGGTTCGACCGAATCGAAGAGGGCTACGTCGACGCGTTCACCGGTGACCCCGCGCTGCGGGCCGCGGTCGCCGCGGAACCGCCTCCCGATCCAGCGGACCTGGCCCGTCGGGCGCAGCACTTGCTGGCCGAGCTGCCCGGCGCCGACGGGCTCGAACCGCAGCGGGCGGACTACCTGGCCGCGCACCTGAGGGCGCTGGCTTGCGCGGGACGCAAGTTCGCCGGAGAGGACGTCGGGTTCGTCGAGGAGGTGCGCGACTATTTCGACGTCGACATCGTCAAGGGTGATCCCGAGCGGTATCTCGAGGCGCATCGCAAGCTCGACGAGGCGCTCGGTGGTACCGGCCCGCTCGCCGACCGAATGCAGGCCTACCGTGCCGGCGAGGAGATCCCGCCGGAGCGGCTCGAGGACTGCATTCACGCGTTCTCCAGCGCGCTGCGCGACCGGGTGCGCGTGGACTTCCCGCTGCCGGAGTCGGAGACCATCGTCTACGAGGTGGTCACCGACAAACCGTGGTCGGGGTTCAACTACTACGAGGGCGACTACCGGTCGACCGTCGCGGTCAATGCCGACCTCAAGCAGCAGATGTCGAATCTGCCCCGGCTGGTCGCCCACGAGTCCTACCCCGGTCACCACACCGAGCACTGCCGCAAGGAGGCCGGCCTGGTGGCCCGCGACGGCCACGCCGAGCAGACCATCTTCCTGGTCAACACCCCGCAGTGCCTGATGGCAGAGGGATTGGCGGACCTGGCGCTGTACGCGGCCGTGGGCGACGGGGCGAGCGAAGCGACGGGGGTCAAGGGCGGGTGGGGCGCCTGGGCGGCGGAGATCTACGCCGACCTCGGCCTGCGCTTCGACGGCGACCGCGCGGTGGCCGTGTCCCAGGCCGCGGCCGAGCTGGCCGACGTCCGCCAGGACGCCGCGCTGATGCTGCACGACGAACACCGCGACGTCGACGACGTGGTGGCCTTCCTGCAGAAGTGGCAGCTCACCAGCGACACGCGGGCGCGGCAGTCGTTGCGCTTCCTGTCCTCCCCGCTGTGGCGGGCCTACACCAGCACCTACGTCGAGGGGTACCGGCTGCTGCGGGCCTGGCTCGATGCCCGCCCCGCCGAGGTGCCCCTGACCGACCGGTTCCGCCGACTGCTCGACGAGCCGTTGATCCCGTCGGCGTTGCGAGCTGCGTGAGGGATCGGGGAGCGGCGTTTCGAGCCGGCTGGCCCGGCGGTTTAGGCTGGACACCATGACCGCTGAGCCCGTGACAAGCCCCGTTCCCGCGTTGGGCGCCGAGTACGCCGAGACCGCGAGCGCCGCGTATGTCGCGGCGTTGAAGGTCATCGAGTCCGTCGAGCCGCGCATCGCCGATGCCACCCGCAAAGAGCTTGCCGATCAGCGTGATTCGCTCAAGCTGATCGCCAGTGAGAACTACGCCTCCCCGGCGGTGCTGCTGACCATGGGCACCTGGTTCTCCGACAAGTACGCCGAGGGCACCATCGGGCACCGCTTCTACGCCGCATGCCAGAACGTCGACACCGTCGAGTCGCTGGCCGCCGAGCACGCCCGCGAGCTGTTCGGTGCGCCCTACGCCTACGCGCAGCCGCACTCCGGCATCGACGCCAACCTGGTCGCCTACTGGGCCATCCTGCAGACCCGGATCGAGACCCCCGGGCTGGCCGAGCTCGGCGCCAAGAACGTCAACGACCTGTCCGAGGCCGACTGGGAGACGCTGCGCGCCAAGATGGGCAACCAGCGCCTGATGGGCATGTCGCTGGACACCGGTGGCCACCTCACCCACGGCTTCCGGCCCAACATCTCCGGCAAGATGTTCCACCAGCGCAGCTACGGCACCGACCCGGAGACCGGCCTGCTGGACTACGCCGCCATCGCGGCGGCCGCGCGCGAGTTCAAGCCGCTGATCCTGGTGGCCGGCTACTCGGCCTACCCGCGCCGGGTCAACTTCGCCAAGATGCGCGAGATCGCCGACGAGGTGGGTGCCACCTTCATGGTGGACATGGCGCACTTCGCCGGGCTGGTCGCGGGCAAGGTGTTCACCGGCGACGAGGACCCGGTGCCCCACGCCCACGTCACCACGACCACGACGCACAAGTCGCTGCGTGGCCCGCGCGGCGGTCTGGTGCTGGCCACCGAGGAGTACTCCGGTGCGGTCGACAAGGGCTGCCCGATGGTGCTCGGCGGCCCGCTGTCGCACGTCATGGCCGCCAAGGCCGTTGCGCTCGCCGAGGCCAGGCAGCCGTCGTTCCGGGAGTACGCGCAGCGCATCGCCGACAACGCCAAGGCGCTGGCCGAGGGCTTCCTCCGTCGTGGCGCGCGCCTGGTCACCGGCGGCACGGACAACCACATCGTGCTGCTCGACGTGACGTCGTTCGGGCTGACCGGGCGACAAGCCGAGTCGGCGCTGCTGGACTCCGGCGTCGTCACCAACCGCAACTCGATCCCCGCCGACCCCAACGGCGCCTGGTACACCAGCGGCATCCGCTTCGGCACGCCGGCGCTGACCAGCCGCGGGTTCGGTCCGGCCGACTTCGACCGGGTCGCCGAGCTGGTGGTGGACGTCCTGAGCAACACCCAGCCCGATGGATCGTCGAAGGCCAAGTACACGCTGGCCGACGGCACCGCCGACCGGGTGCACGCCGCGGCCGCCGAGCTGCTCACGGCCAACCCGCTGTACCCGGGGCTGACCCTGTAACGGACCGGGTGCAAGACACGCCGCCCCGATTTCCAAGAATCTGTGTCCAGGGGTTACAGTTAGTTTCATGGCACAGAAGCCCGTAGCCAACGCGCTGACGCTGGAACTCGAACCCGTCGTCAAGGAAAACCTGTCGCGCCACATCGCGACCGAGGAACTCTGGTACGCGCACGATTACGTGCCGTTCGACCAGGGCGAGAACTTCGCCTTCCTCGGCGGCAAGGACTGGGACGAGTCCTCGGTGACCCTGCCCAAGCCGGTCACCGACGCGCTGGAGATCCTGCTCATCACCAAGGACAACCTCGCCGGCTACCACCGCGAGCTCGTCGAGCACTTCATCCTCGACGAGAAGTGGGGCCGCTGGCTGGGCCGCTGGACCGCCGAGGAGCACCTGCACGCCGTCGCGTTGCGCAACTACCTCGTCGTCACCCGGGAGATCGATCCCAGCGCAAACGAGGACGTCCGCGTCGCCCACGTGATGAAGGGCTACCGCGCCGACTCGTACAGCCAGATCGAGACGCTGGTGTTCATGGCGCTGCTCGAGCGCGCCCACGCCGTGTTCAGCCGCAACCTCGAGGCGCAGATCGGCGAGCCGGTGCTGCAGCGGATGGTCGGCCGGATCGCCAAGGACGAGGAGCGCCACGAGGAGTTCTTCGCCAACCTCGTCGCCCACTGCCTGACGACCAAGCGCGACGAGACCATCGCCGCGATCGCCTCGAGGGCCGCCGCCTTCGAGGCCATCGGCGCCGACATCGACGCCTACCAGGACAAGGTGCGAGTGGTTGCCGAGGCAGGCATCTTCGACGACGCCGCCCTGCGCGCGGTCATCTCCGACCGCATCGCCGACTGGGGTGTCGCAGACGCCCCCGAGCTGGCGGAATTCGTCGCCAAGTAGCCGGCCGGTGAGTTAACCGATTGGTCACGAGCCGATCCCGGCGCGCCTGCCCGGCGCATTCCTCGCCGCGGGGGTAGCGTCGTTTTCGATGGCCGACATGCTCTGCTATCCGGGCGGTACCCGTCGTTTCGACGAAGAGGGGACCGGCCCCGGTCCTGGTACCGCGGTATCCACCGAGGGAGTTCGTGCGGTGCCGCACGGGCCTAGGAGCGCCGCGTGACTGACATGGACGGGTCTTCCAAGAGGACCTACGTGCTCGACACCTCCGTACTGCTGTCCGACCCGTGGGCCTGCACCCGGTTCGCCGAGCACGAAGTGGTGGTTCCACTCGTCGTCATCAGTGAATTGGAGGCCAAGAGGCATCACCACGAGTTGGGGTGGTTCGCCCGCCAGGCGCTCCGGATGCTCGACGACCTGCGACTCGAACACGGACGCCTCGATCAGCCCATTCCCATTGGGACGCAGGGCGGCACGCTCCAGGTCGAGCTCAACCACAGCGATCCGAACGTCCTGCCATCGGGCTTTCGCAACGACAGCAACGACGCGCGCATCCTGACCGTGGCGGCCAACCTCGCCGCCGAGGGCAAGCACGTCACGCTCGTCAGCAAGGACATCCCGCTGCGGGTCAAGGCCGGCGCCGTCGGCCTTGCCGCCGACGAGTACCACGCGCAGGACGTCGTCACCTCCGGCTGGACCGGCATGGACGAGGTCGACGTCTCGGCCGAGGACATCGACACGCTGTTCAACGACGGCGAGGTCGACCTCGAGGAGGCGCGGAACCTGCCCTGCCACACCGGCGTTCGCCTGCTCAGCGGGACGTCGTCGGCGCTGGGCCGGGTGAACGCCGAGAAGCGGGTGCAGCTGGTCCGCGGTGATCGCGAAGTGTTCGGCCTCCGGGGAAGGTCAGCCGAACAGCGCGTCGCCCTCGATCTGCTGCTCGACGAGTCCGTCGGCATCGTCTCGCTCGGCGGCAAGGCCGGCACCGGCAAGTCCGCCCTCGCCCTGTGCGCGGGTCTGGAAGCCGTGCTGGAGCGCCGCACGCAGCGCAAGGTCGTCGTCTTCCGGCCGCTGTATGCGGTCGGCGGCCAGGATCTCGGCTATCTGCCCGGCAGCGAGAGCGAGAAGATGGGGCCCTGGGCGCAGGCCGTCTTCGACACCCTCGAGGGACTCGCCAGCCCGGCGGTGCTCGAGGAGGTGCACGCTCGCGGCATGCTCGAGGTGCTGCCGCTGACCCACATCCGCGGCCGTTCGCTGCACGACTCGTTCGTGATCGTCGACGAGGCGCAGTCGCTGGAGCGCAACGTCCTGCTGACGGTGCTCTCCCGGCTGGGCGCCGGGTCGCGCGTGGTGCTGACCCACGACGTCGCCCAGCGCGACAACCTGCGGGTCGGGCGGCACGACGGCGTGGCCGCGGTCATCGAGAAGCTCAAGGGGCATCCGCTGTTCGCCCACATCACGCTGTTGCGCAGTGAAAGATCGCCGATCGCCGCGCTGGTCACCGAGATGCTCGAGGAGTTCAGCCCCGGCGCCCTGCCGTGACGGCCTCGACTCTGCGTTCACGGCGCGCGGCACTCCAACGTCGTCGCCGTGAACGCAGAGTCAGGCTCGGTCGGTAGGCTGCCATCGTGCGAAAGCGGCCCGAGACGTCCTCGTGGACTTACTGGCGTGTGGTGATCGGCGTGTGCGTCGGCGTCGCCGTGGTCGTGATCGGCAGCCTGACGGGCCACGTTGCCAAGGCCGACGAAGTGAACTGCGCCGAGTACAAGTGCATCGCGCTGACGTTCGACGACGGCCCGAGCCCTTACACCGACCGGTTGCTGAAGATCCTGCAGGACAACGACGCCAAGGCGACCTTCTTCGAAATCGGCAACAAGGTGGCGGCCAATCCCGAAGGGGCAAGGCACGTCGTCGAGGCGGGCATGGAACTGGGGCAGCACACCTGGGAACACCCCAACATGACGACCATTCCGCCGGAGGACGTCCCCGCCCAGTTCAGCAAGGCCAGTGACGCCATCGAGGCGGCGACGGGCCAGCGTCCCAAGCTGGTGCGCACGGCCGGCGGGCTGATCAACGACCAGGTGCTCGCCGAGGCCGGCAAGCAGGGGCTGGCCGACATCAACTGGGACGTCATCCCGTTCGACTGGGCCAACGACGCCAACACCGCCGCCACTCGCTACATGCTGATGACGCAGATCAAGCCGAACTCGGTGGTGCTGTTCCACGACACCTATTCGTCGACGGTCGACCTGGTCGAACAGTTCATCCCGGTCCTCAAGGCCAACGGCTATCACATGGTGACGGTCACGCAGATGCTCGGGCCGCGGGCGCCGGGCTCCAGCTACGGCAGCCGCGACAACGGCCCGCCCGCCAACCAACTGACCGACATCCCGCCCGCGGAGATTCCGTCGCTGCCCAACACGCCATCGCCGGCGCCCATGCCGAACATTCCGATCACCGACATTCCGGGGGCGAACTCCGGCGGCGTCAACAACGGCGCTTGACGGCGTCATGCACTCCAGCACCGCGTTGGTCCTGACCGTCCTGGTGCTCTGCTATGCCGTGGTGTCGGGGCTGATCCGGCGCTGGTACGTGGCGCCGGCCCTGGTGTTCGTCGTGTTCGGGATCGTGCTGGGGCCCTACCTCCTAGACGTGGTCGACGTGGGCACCGACGCCACCAGCTTCATCGTCGTCGCGCAGCTGGCGCTGACCGTCATTCTGTTCAACCAGGCCGCCGAACTCGACTTCGTTGCAGTGGTCCGGCGCCGCGGAATCACGTTCCGGCTGTTGGTGATCGGCATCCCGCTGGCCTTGGGGCTCGGCACGTTGACCGCGCTGCTGCTGTTTCCCGTGATGCCGGTGTGGGAGGCGGTCTGCCTGGCGGCGATCGTCGCCCCGACGGAGGTGGCGCTGATCGACGCGCTGCTCGAGGACCGGCGCATTCCGGAGGACGTTCGCCACGCACTGTCCGCCGAGAGTGGCTTCTACGACGGCTTCGCGCTGGCGGCCCTGCTCGCGGCGCTGGCCCTGGCCTCCGAGCGCACCGATCCGGATTCGATGCGCTGGACGATGTTCCTGCTGCGCACCGAGGTGGTGTCGGTGGGCGTGGGGCTGGCGATCGGCGCGCTCGGCGGGCTGCTGATCGGGTGGTCGCGTCAGCGCGAGTGGATGAGTGGGACGTGGGGGCAGCTGGCCACGCTCGCCGTCGCGATCGCGTGCTTCCAGGTGGGTGAAGGCCTGCACGGCAGTGGTTTCGTCGCCGCGTTCGCCGGCGGTCTGGCGTTCGCGTTCATGGCCAAGCGGGCCGGCTACCGGCCCGACACGGCGGTGTCGGATGCGGCGGGTCAACTCCTGGAACTCGTCGTGTTCGCGATGTTCGGCGGTTATGCGGTGATCGACGGCTGGAGCAAGGCGAGCTGGCAGGTGGTGCTGTTCGCGGTGCTGGCCGTGTTCGCGGTCCGCCTGGTGGCGGTGAACCTGGCCCTGATCCGCAGCGACCTACCGGTCCGCAGCCGCATGTTCGTCGGATGGTTCGGGCCACGGGGCATCGGCACGCTGGTGCTGGGGCTGCTGGTCGTCGAGCGCGGTCAGATCGAACAGCAGACGCTGATCGTCCAGGTGGTCGCCGTGACCGTGACGCTGAGCCTGGTGGTGCACAGCGCGGCGACGTGGCCCGGCATCAAGGCATTGCGCGCCACCCCCGCCGAGCAGACGTAGACGGCCCTCGATCCGGGGATTCAAGGGCCGTCTACGTCTGTTCGTGGGGAAGGGGGTTAGTCGCCGTCCTTGACCTTGGCCATCTTCAGCACGTCGAGGCGCTTGTCGAGCTCCTCCTCGGACAGCTTCTCGCCGATCAGGCCGCGGTCGATGACGGTCTGCCGAATCGTCTTGCGCTCCTTGAGGGCTTCCTTGGCGACCTTGGCGGCCTCCTCGTAGCCGATCGCCGAGTTCAGCGGGGTGACGATCGACGGCGAGGACTCGGCCATCTCACGCAGGTGCGCCTCGTTGGCGACCAGGCCGTCGATGCACCGCTCGGCGAACAGCTTCGACACGTTGGACAGCAGCGTGAAGGACTCCAGCACGTTGCGCGCCATCATCGGGATGTAGACGTTGAGCTCGAAGGCGCCGGACAGCCCGCCGACCGTGACGGCGGCGTCGTTGCCGATCACCTGGGCGGCGACCTGCGTAACTGCTTCCGGCAGAACGGGATTGACCTTGCCCGGCATGATCGAGCTGCCCGGCTGCAGGTCGGGGAGCTGCAGTTCGCCCAGGCCGGTCAGCGGGCCGGAGCCCATCCACCGCACGTCGTTGGCGATCTTGGTCAGCGACGCGGCGATGGTCTTCAGCGCGCCGGACGCCTCGACGAGGCCGTCGCGCGCCGCCTGCGCCTCGAACGAGTCTGCTGCGGTGCGCAATTCGGCGATCCCGGTCTGGTCGACGAGGACCTCGACCACCTTGGCGCCGAATCCGTCCGGGGCGTTGAGTCCGGTGCCGACGGCCGTGCCGCCGATCGCCAGCTCGCCGAGCCGGGGGAGTGTCGCCTTGACCCGCTCGATGCCCGCCTCGATCTGACGGGCATAGCCGCCGAACTCCTGGCCGAGGGTCACCGGCACCGCATCCATCAGGTGGGTGCGACCGGACTTGACGACGCTGCGCCACTGCCTGGCCTTGTTGCCAAGCGACTCGTGCAGGATCTCCAGCGCCGGAATGAGGTGCCGCACAGCGGCTTCGGTGGCGGCGATGTGGGTGGCGGTCGGGAAGGTGTCGTTGGAGCTCTGCGACATGTTCACGTCGTCGTTGGGGTGCACGGTGACGCCGTTGGCGGCGGCGATGCTCGCGATCACCTCGTTGGCGTTCATGTTCGAGCTGGTGCCCGAGCCGGTCTGGAAGACGTCGATCGGGAACTGGTCGTCGTGCAGGCCGTCGGCGATCTCGCCGGCGGCGGCGATGATGGCGTCGGCCTTCTCCGGTGCGAGCAGGCCCAGGTCCTTGTTGACCTGCGCGCAGGCACCCTTGAGCAGGCCGAGCGCTCGGATCTGGGTGCGCTCCAGCGGCCGGAACGAGATCGGGAAGTTCTCCACCGCGCGCTGCGTCTGAGCACGCCACAGGGCACTCTTGGGCACCCGGACCTCGCCCATGGTGTCGTGCTCGATGCGGTATTCGGTGTCGTTCTCGACAACGCTGTCGGCCATTGTGCTCCCTGTTCGTCTCTCTGGTGTGTGGGAAGGAGGAGGGTCTTACGGCAGTGGGTAGGCGGCGCTGACGTCACCGGTGAAGTCGACCGCCGAGTACTCGTTGAGCTTGGAGAGCCGGTGGTAGGCCTCGATCATGCGGACCGTGCCGGACTTCGACCGCATCACGATCGACTGCGTGGTGCACCCGCCGCCGAAGTAGCGCACGCCCTTGAGCAGGTCGCCGTCGGTGACACCGGTGGCCGAGAAGAAGACGTTCTCGCCTGACACCAGATCCTCGGTGTGCAGCACGCGGTCCAGGTCGTGGCCCGCGTCGATGGCCTTCTGGCGTTCGGCGTCGTCGGTCGGGGCGAGGACGGCCTGGATCGCGCCGCCCATGCAGCGGATGGCCGCGGCGGTGATGATGCCCTCGGGCGTGCCGCCGATGCCGGCGAGGATGTCGGTGCCGGATTCGGGGCGGCACGCCGAGATCGCGCCGGCGACGTCGCCGTCGGAGATGAGCCGGATGCGCGCGCCCGCCTCGCGGACCTCCTCGATCAGCTTGGCGTGCCGGGGCCGGTCCAGCACGCATACCGTGATGTCGGCGACGGTCGACTTGCGGACCTTGGCGACGCGGCGGATGTTCTCGCCGATGGGCGCGGTGATGTCGATGACGTCGACGGCGTCGGGGCCGACGGCGATCTTGTTCATGTAGAACACTGCCGACGGGTCGAACATCGCACCGCGTTCGGCGACCGCCAGCACGGAGATGGCGTTCGGCATGCCCTTGCTCATCAGCGTGGTGCCGTCGACCGGGTCGACGGCGAAGTCGCAGTCCGGGCCGTCGCCGTTGCCGACCTCTTCGCCGTTGTAGAGCATCGGGGCGTTGTCCTTCTCGCCCTCGCCGATCACGACGATGCCGCGCATGGACACCGAGTTGACGAGTTCGCGCATGGCGTCGACGGCGGCGCCGTCGCCACCCTCCTTGTCGCCGCGGCCCACCCAGCGGCCGGCGGCCATCGCCCCGGCCTCGGTGACCCGTACCAACTCGAGGGCGAGGTTGCGATCTGGGGCTTCCCGGCGCGAGGACGTCATGGCTGCAGATTCTCCCATTAGTGGTTCCGGGTTTGGGAGCTGGGATACTGGCCAGGTGACCACACCGCAGCCGGCTCCGGCGCCCAAGCCGCAGAAGAACCGGCTGTTGCAGGACGGCCGGGACATGTTCTGGTCGATGGCGCCGCTGGTGGTGGTGTGCATCGTGCTGGCCGGCGTGCTGGGGATGTGCTCGTTTGCACCCAACGGCCCAGGTCAGGGGCCCATCCCGAACTACGACCTGCCTGCGGCGATGAACGCCGACGCGCAGACGCTCAAGATCCCGATCCGCATGCCGCGGTTGCCCGAGGGCTGGCATCCCAACTCGGGATCCCGGGCCAGCATCGACGGCGGGCGCACCGATGCCGCCGGCCGGCCGGCGCGTGCGGTGATCTCCCGCACCGGCTTCCTCGCGCCGACGGGAATGTTCGTCAGCCTGACCCAAAGCGACGCCGACGAGTCGAGCCTCATCCGGTGGATCGACCCGAACCTGGTTCCGACGGGCACGCAGAGTGTCGACGGCGTGCAGTGGATCGTCTACGAGGCGGGGGAGGACGTGCGCCCGGTGTGGACCACCCGGCTGCCCGGCCCAACGGGTCCCGCCCAGATCGCGGTGACGGGACCCGCGGGTACCGACGAGTACCGTATTCTGGCGGCGGCCACCCAGTCGCAGCCGCCGCTGCCCGTCAGCTAGGAGCGTCCATGTCCGCACCGGAAGCCGATCTGACGGGCTGGACCGCAGCACCGTTCACCGCGGCGGGCTTCACCCACGACGTCTATCGCAAGGGGGAGGGGCCGGGGGTCGTTCTGATCCCCGAGATGCCCGGCCTGCACCCGGGTGTGCTGGCGCTGGGAAATCACCTGGTGGACAACGGCTTCACCGTGGCGGCGCCGTCACTGTTCGGCACGCCGGGGGCGCCGGCGATCCGCCCTGCGACGGTTCCCATCCTGCTGAAGGGCTGCGTCACCAAGGAGTTCGCGGCACTGACGACCAACGCCGACCGCCCCGTCGCCAAGTACCTGCGCGCGCTGGCGCGCGACCTGAACGCCGCCACGCCAGGCAAGGGCGTCGGCGTGATCGGGCAGTGCTTCACCGGTGGGTTCGCCCTCGCCGCGGCAGTCGACGACAGCGTGCTCGCACCGGTGCTGAGCCAGCCGTCGGTGCCGCTGCCGCTGACCGCCAAGCACCGCCGCGATCCCGGGCTCTCCGAGGGTGAGCTGAAGGTCATCGAGCGCCGCGCGGCGCAGGAGGGCCTGTGCGCCATGGGGTTGCGGTTCAGCGAGGACGCGATGGCCCCCGGTGAGCGCTTCCAGACGCTGAAGGCCCGGCTCGGCGATGCCTTCGAGGTCATCGAGATCGATTCGTCGAAGGGCAATCCCGACGGGATCGGGCGGATGGCGCACTCGGTGCTCACCGATCAGGTGCGCGAGGTCGACGGCAACCCGTCCTACGAGGCCCGCAAGCGGGTCGTCGCGTTCCTCACCGAGCGGCTGTTCTAACCGGCCTTCGACGCTGCCTGCGGCCGTTCGGGCTTGGCCGCGCGCCGGTCCGCGCGCACCTTGGCCACCAGTGCGCCGATGCGCCCTTGCTGCTTGGGCTGCTCGTCGGGGTCGTCCAGCGGCAGCCCCTTGAACACCCAGAGGTACACCCCGACCGTGGTGACGATGACGATCATCAGCACGGGGCCGATGACGATGCCGAGGAAGCCGAACATGGTGATGCCCGCGAACACGGCCAGCAGCATCAGCGCGGAATCCAGTCGCGCAGCGCGGGGGACCAGGATCGGGCGGAGCACGTTGTCGATGTTGGTGACGACGATCAGGTGCCAGGCGATGACGAAGATGCCACCGAAGACGTTGCCGAACAGGATCATTCCGATGCCGAACGGGATGCTGACGACGCCGCCACCGAGCGGGATGACCGACAGCACCGTGAGCAGGATGGCGAAGATGAAGAAGCCCTGGTGGAAGCCGGCGAGGTAGATCGACACCGCCCCGGCCACGCCCTGGGCCAGGGCGATGACGAACTGGCCGAAGACGGTGCCGCGCACCATGGCGCCCATCTTCTCCAGGTAGAGGTCGGTGACCTCGTCGCCGAGCGGGTTGAGCTCGTGGATCAGCAGCTGGACCCGTTCACGGTTGCTCAGCAGCGAGATGAACACGTAGATGAACAGCACCGCGGCCGTCAGCCCGCCGGCCAGCCCGCCGGCCGCGCCCTGCAAGAGCCCCAGGCCCCATTCGCCTGCGTGCTGCCCGAGGGTGGCCATCCGCTCGCGCAGCATGTCCTGGGTGACGTCGACGTCGTGCAGGAATGGCACCTTGTCGAGCGTTGCGTTGATCAGCTCGAGAGTCTTGTCGCCGAGGGAGTTCAGATCGGTGCGCGACACCCACGCCGAGATGCTGCGGACCATCGCCGAGATCTGCGCGGTCGCCAGCAGCACCAGCAATCCGAGCGGGACGATCACCGCCCCCAGCGCGCTCAACAGCGTCAGGGTGACCGAGACGCCCTTGCCGAACCGCTTCTGGAACCAGTCGAACAGCGGATTGAATAGATAGGCGGACACGACCGCCACCACGATCAAGATGAAGTAGCCGCGCAGGAAGTAGGCGCCGAAGGCGAGCGCGAGCACGGTGGCGATGGCCAGGGCCCGCTTCTGCGAGGTGGTGAACTCCGTCGGCATGGGCACGCAGTGATCCTGTCAGGAACTGCCCAGCATTGCGATCGCGCCTAGGGCTGAGCCAGTTTCGCCACGTGGCCGATGATGTCGGGGTAGCGCTTCAGGTGGGCGCCGCCGTTGAGGTCGAGCACCTCGCCGGTGAGCCACGCCGCCTTGGTGAGGTAGAGCACGGCCTCCGCGACGTCCTCGGGTGTGCCGGCGCGGCCCAGCGGGGTGTTCTCGACGTACTCCTCGACGACGCCGGGCACCAGCGCCGCGGCCTCGGTGAGCGGGGTGTGCACGAAGCCCGGTGCGACGGCGTTGACCCGGATGCCGCGCGGGGCCAGCTCCAGCGCGGCCACCTGCGTCAGCATCGACAGGCCCGCCTTGGCCGAGCAGTAGGCGCTCATCCCGACGGCGGGCTGGCGGGCGTTGAGTGACGAGATGGAGACCAGCGACCCGCCGTCGACGAGGTGGCGACCCGCGTACTTGGCGACGACGAAGGCACCGGTCAGGCACACGTCGAGTACCGAGCGGAACTGGTCGACGGCCAGGTCGACGATGAGCCCGATGGTGGAGAAGCCCGCGCAACTCACCACGGCCTGCACCGGCCCGGCCCCGGCGAATAGCGTTGCGACGGAGTCCTCGTCGGCGACGTCGACGAACTCGCCGCGGTGCGGGTCGCCGAGTTCGGCGGCCCGGTTCCTGGCGCCTTCGAGGTTGACGTCGCCGATGACCACCCGGTAGCCGGCGTCGGCGAGCGCCCTGGCCGACGCCCAGCCGATGCCCGAGGCGCCGCCGACGACGATCGCGGTGCTCATGCCGACGTGCTCTCGGGTCGGGGATCGCCCCACTTGGCGGCGATCGCACCCCACGGGTCGGCGTACGGCTCGGGGCGCCCGTGGTAGGCCGCGCGGCGGGTGAAGATCGCCTTGGTCAGTGGCGCCAGCACGCGCAGTAAGTGGCGCCTCGCGCCGGCCTTGTTGGCGGTCTCGATCAGCATCTCTGGCCACGAATGCCGTTGGTGGCGAAGAACTCTCTGCGCCGTCGCGGTGTCCATCCAGTCGGTGGCGAACCAGGCGTCATCGTCGTTGGGGTCACCCTTGAGCCCGGCCGGCAAGCCTCCGACGAGGCCCATCGCGGCCGCCATGGCGGGGGCGACGTCACCCTGGATCAACCGGTGGGTGTCGTCGCCTGCGACGAGCAGGGTCTGGCCCACCACGTCGGCGGTGGTCGCGGCCGCGAAGGCCCGCGCGACGTCGCGCACGTCGACGGTCTGGATGCGGCCGTCCACGGGCAGCAACCCCTCGAAGTAGAGGTTGTCGAGCTTCATGTAGGCGGTCGGGTCGACGGTCAGCACGCCGCCGAGGCGCAGGATCACCCACTCCAGCGTCGACGCCCGCACCAGCTGCTCGGCCGCCACCTTGTGGGCGCCGTAGACGTCGGCGGGGTGCAGCGGGGTGTCGGCGGTGAGCACGTCGGAGTGGGTGTGAGGGTTGCGCGAGCCGTACACCGCGATGCTGGACGCCTGGACGAACCGCGGCGGCCGGGGTTGCCCCTCGGCAGCGGCCAGCAGGTGTCCCGTCGCACCGACGTTGACCTTCTCGGCCAGGGCCTTGCTGGTGTAGATGAACGGGGGGATGATCGCGGCGAGGTGGACGATGGCGGCCGGTTCGACGGCGCCGACCAACTCGACGGTAGCAGCGGGATCGGTGAGGTCGGCGTAGCGCACGTCGACGCCGGTGGGCAGCGTCTCGGCGGCGCGGCGGTTGCCCGGCGTGTCGAGGTCGGTGGCCACCACCCGGCGGCCGTCGGCGGCGAGCCGCTTGACGGTGGAGGACCCCACCAGCCCGAAGGCGCCCGTCACGAGCACGGCGTCGGTCATCCAACTCCTTCGTCGAAACTGGAACGTGTTGCAGGCATCATCGCCCAGCCGTCGACGATGCACCAGCGTTGGGATCGCTGATGCAGCGGAAACCGACGTGGCTCATTCCGGTGTCGACCATCTGCGGGCGCCGCGCGGCGGGACGGTAGCGCAGGCAGTAGGCGTCCGCACACAGGAACGATCCACCCTTGACGACCCTGCGGCCGATCCCGAACTGGGGCTGATGTGGGTCGTATGTGTCTGCCGCACAGCAGGATTCGACGGAACGATCCTCGGACCACCAGTCCGTCGTCCACTCCCAGACGTTGCCGGCCATGTCGTGCAGCCCATACCCGTTGGCCGGGAAGCTGCCCACCGGTGCGGTGGTGCCGTACCCGGTGTCGGGTAGGTACGGAAATTCACCGTGCCAGTAGTTGGCCAATCGCTGGCCGGGTCCTTCGGGATCGTCACCCCAGGTGTAGGTCATGCCGGCGAGGCCGCCGCGGGCGGCGACCTCCCATTGCGCCTCGGTCGGCAGCGTCAGCCCGGCCCAGTCGGCGTAGGCCATCGCGTCGGCGAAGGCGACGTGCACCACGGGGTGCCGTTCGCGCCCGCGCAGCGACGAACGCGGTCCGCGTGGGTGGTTCCAGCAAGCGCCCGGAGTCCAGGTCCACCACTGGCTGAGGTGTCGCAGGTCGACCGGGCCGGGGGTGCGGTGAAAGACCAGTGAACCCGGTTGCAGGTTCTCCGGCGGCGCACCGGGGTAGTCGTCCGGGTTCGGTGGCATCTCGGCGACGGTCACGTAGCCGGTGTCCTCGACGAAGGCGCCGAACTCGGCGTTGGTGACCTGATGGCGCTGCATCCAGAAGCCGTCGACGGTGACCTCCCGCCGCGGTCCCTCCTCCGGGTAGTGCGCGTCGGATCCCAGCGTGGCCGTCTGCGGCGGGATCCAGACGAGGTCCATCGTCGTCGAGGTGGCGTCGGCGGTCACGAACCGGGGCCGTTCGCGACGTCGAGCGCTACCTGAACGGTGTCCTCAGCCAAAGATCCGGGTCCAATCGTCCTGCATGCTGGCGACGGTCCAGCCGCGGCCGGCGGCGAGGGCGAGGGCCCGTTCCGCTCCCGCAGCGTAGGCGAATTCGCGGTCGGCATCGTCGTGGTGGACCAGCAGCTGCAGACCGCGGGTGTACTCCAGCATTTCGATGTCGCCGTTGGAGTTGCCTGCCGCGAAGATCGGTCGGCGACCCGTGCGTCCCCAGATGCGGACCGGCTTGACGGGACCGTCGTTGAGGAACTCCGGCTGCGCCGTCGTCTTGAGGTCGCCGTCGGAGAAGGTCAACCCCACCGAGCTACCGATCACCCGTTCCGGCGGGATGCCGTACATCGCGGCGGTCACCGGACGCATGAAGTCACGACCACCGCCGGAGACGACGTAGTTGGTGAAGCCCGCTGATTCGAGGTAGCGCAGCAACTCCACCATCGGCGCGTACCCGCAGGCGGTGTAGGGCCGGTCCAGGGTGGGGTGGCGGGCGTCGGCGAAGAACGACTGCACGCGCGCCGCGTGCTCTTCGGTGGTGATCGCCGTGTTCGCCGAGAGCACCGCGGCCGCAAGTACTCTCAGGTCGGCGTCGTCGCCTTGGTAGTGCTTGGTGACGGCATTGCCGAACCAGGCGAGGTCACCGGTCGCCGCCGCCAGATACGGCTGTCCCTTCGTCAGGGACGGATCGGCGGCGGCTCGTTCGGCCAACCGGCGGACCAGGAAGTCCAGCTGGACGTACGCCGGCTTCTCGCACCAGAGGGTGCCGTCGTTGTCGAAGACCGCCACCCGTTCCTCCTGCGGCACATCGCTCTTCACACGGGCGACGAAGTCTACGATCGCCGACTTCACGGGACCGTCGCGCCAGGAGGCGAGGTCGGCCGGGTTCAACCGGCCGCCGATTCGAGGGCCTTCTTCATCTTCTCGACCGCCGCGGTGATCGTGAACGACGCGGGTTCGGCGCGGGGTGGGAACTCCTTGAACGTCTCGAGGAACTGCAGGACGAGGGCGTTGGCGTAGAGCACGATGAAGACCCGTTCCAGGACCCAGTCCCAGTAGGTGTTCGACGTGACGTCTGCCCGTTCGAAGGGATCGGTGCGCAGGTTGAAGATCTTCGGTGCCCGCAGTTCGGTGAAGGGTTCGAACCAGATCTGCAGCGTCCCCTGGCAGCGCTGCTCGAGGAACACGACCTTCCAATTGTCGAATCTGATGCCGAGCACGTCGCAGTCGTCGGAGAAGTAGATCAGCCCGCGGCGCGGGCACTCATCGACCGCACCGGTGAGGTACGGCAGCAGGTCGTAACCGTCGACGTGCACGCGGTAGGTCTTCTCGCCGATCGTGTGGCCCCGTCGGAGCTTGGCGACGATGTCCGGCTCACCGGCTGCGGCAAGCAGCGTGGGCAGCCAATCATGGTGCTGGACGATCTCGTTGGATACCACCCCGGCTGGGATGCGGCCCGGCCAGCGGACCATCTCCGGCACCCGGAACGCACCCTCCCAGCCGGTGTTCTTCTCGCTGCGGAACGGGGTGGTGGCCCCGTCGGGCCAGCTGTTGGCGTGCGGGCCGTTGTCCGTGGAGTACACGACGACGGTGTCCTCGGTGATGCCGAGCTGGTCGAGGCAGTCCAGCAGCTGACCGACGTTGCGGTCGTGGTCGATCATGGTGTCGTGATACGGCGACTGCCATCGCCCAGCCTGTCCGATGCTCTCGGGCTTGGTGTGGGTGCGAAAGTGCATGTGCGTCATGTTCATCCACACGAAGAACGGGGTGTTCGATTCCACCTGGCGCCTGATGAAGTCGACGCAGGCCCCGGTGGTCTCGTCGTCGATCGTCTCCATCCGCTTGCTGGTCAGCGGCCCGGTGTCCTCGATGCGTTGCCGGCCCACCGGCCCGAACCGCTCGTCGACCTCGTCGGAGACGTCGGTGGTGGCCCAGGAGTGGATGACGCCGCGGGGGAGTAGCCGTCTGCGTAGCAGCGGTGCCTCGTCCTCGGTCGGGTAGTCGGGGTTCTCTGGCTCCTCCTCGGCGTTGAGGTGGTAGAGATTGCCGAAGAACTCGTCGAATCCGTGTGCGGTCGGCAGATGCTTGTTCAGGTCGCCGAGGTGATTCTTGCCGAACTGTCCGGTGGCGTATCCGAGCGGCTTGAGGAGTTCGGCGATCGTCGGGTCGTCGGCGGACAGGCCCATGTCGACTCCAGGCATGCCGACCTTGCTCAGTCCGGTGCGGTACACGCTCTGCCCGGTGATGAAGGACGACCGGCCCGCGGTACAGCTCTGCTCACCGTAGGAGTCGGTGAACCGCATGCCCTCGGTGGCGATGCGGTCGACATTCGGGGTGCGGTAGCCCATCAGTCCGTCGCTGTAACAGCTCAGATTGCTGATGCCGATGTCATCGCCCCAGATGACGAGGATGTTTGGTGTGCCGTCGGGCATGGGGGCCTCCCTCGTAGCGTGGAACCGTGCGGGTTCGACGCTAGGCCCGTCGCGCGACTCTCATCGCAAAATACGCCAATCGTTCAGGCCGGGGCGGGGACCGGCGAGGAAGCGTCCTTCATCGTGGCGTACAGCGCGGTGTAGTAGGGCAAACAGTCGGCCATGGCCTGGGCGGTGGTGAACAGCGGCCGATAGCCGAGGTCGCGCTCGGCCTTTGCGGTGGAGAAGTAGTTGTCGAGGTAGACCCGTTCCACCGCAAGGGGTTCCAGCGGCGGCTCGGGGATGCCGAGCCGGAAGTGCAGCCACTGCCACGCCGACATCACCGCGTGCACCAGGCGGCCCGACACCCGGAGCCTGGGCCAGGTGTGGCCACACGCCTCGATGACCGGCCGGGAGAACTCGAACATGTTGATCGGCTCGCTATCGTTGACGAAGTACGCCTGACCTGGTGCCGAACCGCCCGGCACCAAGTGCTCGCCGGCGAGGATGAAACCGTGAATGAGGTTGTGCACGTAGGAGTTGTCGAGTCTGACGTCCTTGCCGCCGACCAGGACCTTGACGTGTCCGGCCAGCACGCTCTGGAACAGCTTGCGGAACATGGTCTGGTCGCCGCGACCCCAGATGCCGCTGGGCCGGATGCTGCAGGTGAGCATGCCCTCCACGCCGTTCTGGGACAGCACGAACTTCTCGGCGATCACCTTGGTCTCGGTGTAGAGGTCGGCGAACCGGGTGGTGTAGGGCAGCGTCTCGTCACCGCCGGCAATCCGCTGGCCACCCATCACGACGCTGTTGGACGCGGTGTAGACGAACCGCTCGACGCCGGCAGCCTGCGCGGCGTGCACCAGGTTCTCGGTGCCGCCGACGTTGACAGCGAAGCTGCGCTCGCGGGCGGGGGCCGACCCGCCACCCATCAGGTCGATGACGGCCGCGGTGTGGATCACGGTGTCGATGCCGGCGACGACCGCGGCGACGTCGGCCGGGTCGGTGATGTCCCCGACCACGGTCTCGAGTCCGTCACGCGCAGCCAGTGGGGACGGCGCCCGGTCGAACGAGCGCACCGCGTGGCCGCGGTCGAGGAGCTCGGTGACGAGGTTGGTGCCGACGAATCCGGAGCCGCCGGTCACCAGCACGCGGCCGAGGTCGGTACGCAGTGTCGAGTCGCCCATGACGCGAGCGTAACTGAAACGTGTTCCAGTTTCGAATCCCCGGCGGCACGGCGGGGGCAGCCTCAGGCGTCGTCGTCGTCCCGGGAGGCGAGTGCCTGCTCGACCCGCTGGCGGGCGCCGGCCAGGTGCTCTTCGCACCGTTTGGCCAGCTCTTCGCCCCTTTCCCAGAGCATTAGCGAAGCCTCCAAGTCGAGCCCGCCCTGCTCGAGCCGGCGTACCACCTCGATGAGTTCGTCGCGGGATTCTTCGTATCCCATTTGACTAGTGGGCTTCATCGATCCCCTCGCTCGTCGTCATGATGGCGCCGTCGGTGACGCGGATCCGCAGTCGGGTTCCCGCAGGCGCGTCGGCCGTCGACCGCAACACCGTGCCGGCTCCCGACGCGATCTGGACCACGGCGTACCCGCGTGCCAGGGTGGCGGCGGGGCCCAGGGTGGCAAGGCGGGCCGACAGGTGCCCGATGCTCCTGGTCTCGGCGTCGACTAGCCGCGTGACGTCGCGTCGCGCCGTCGCCCTTGCCCGATCGATCTCCTCGGCCCGAGCGGTGAGCCCCGCCAGCGGTTGGGCCAGCACGGGCCGGGTGCGCAGATGGCTCAGGGTGTGCTGTTCGCGGTGCACCCAGTTGCGCAGCGCGCGGGCGCAGCGCTCGCGCAGCTCGGTCACCAGCGCCTGCTCGGCGACGGCGTCGGGCACCACCCGCTTGGCCGCGTCGGTGGGGGTGGCCGCCCGCAGATCGGCGACCAGATCGCACAGCGGGTTGTCGGGCTCGTGGCCGATCGCGCTGACGACGGGCGTCGTGCACTTGGCGATCTCCCGGCACAGCGTCTCGTCGGAGAACGGCAGCAGGTCTTCGACGCTTCCGCCGCCGCGGGCCAGCACGATGACGTCGACGTGCGGTTCGTCGTCGAGCTCCCGCAGGGCCGTCACGATCTGGGCGACTGCGCTCGGACCCTGGACGACGGTGTTGCGAACGGCGAATCGAACGGCCGGCCAGCGGGCCTCGGCCACCGACAGGACGTCGCGCTCGGCGGCCGAGGCGCGGCCGGTGATCAGGCCGATGGTGTTGGGCAGGAATGGAATCGGACGCTTCAGTCGCGGATCGAACAATCCCTCGGCATCGAGGAGTTTGCGCAGCCGGTCGATGCGGGCCAGCAGCTCGCCGATGCCGACGGCGCGAATCTGGTTGACGCGCAGGGAGAACGACCCTCGGCCGACGAAGAAGGTCGGCCGGCCGTGCATGATCACCTGGGTGCCCTCGGTCAGCTTGACCGGCGCGTTGTACACCAGGTCCCGCGGGCAGGTGATCTGAAGCGACATGTCCGCGGCGGGATCCCGCAGCGTGATGTAGGCGGTGCTGGAGTTGGGCCGGACGTTGAGCTGGGCGATCTGGCCCTCTACCCACACCGTGCCGAGCCGGTCGATCCAGTCCTTGACCATCATCGCGACGGAGCGGACCGGCCACGGGTTGTCGGGCGACTTGCCCTGGGCGGGCTCGGTCACAGCCGGTCGAGCCCAGCGGCGACGGAGTAGGTCATTTCGCGGTCGCGCGGGTGATCCTGTTGGCCAGCAGCGTCTGGAACGGGGCGCGCGCCCTGGTGGTCTCCTCGTAGGCCAGCAGCGCCTCGAGGTCGGCCACCTTCAACTGCGGCAGCCGGGCCCTCAGCTGGGCCAGCGTCAGCGACTCGTAGCCGAGCTCTTCGACGATCGCCGGCGCGGCCGCCGACGGCGATGCCGGCGTGGGCTTCTCGTCGCGGGTCTCGGGCTCCCCGGTGCTGTACAGCGCGAACCGGCCCTCGGTGAGGCGCTCGCCGTTGCGGGGGACCTCGTCGACCACGTCGTCGGAATCGACGGCGTCGGCGCTCTCGAAGTCCTCGTCGAACGTCGCCCACTCGGGCTGCTCGTCCTTGGGCGGGAACAGCGAATCCAGCGTCTCGTCACCCCTGATCACCAGGTCGGCGACGTCCTGCTGCACCTTCATCACCAGTTGCGCGAGCTGGCTGGCGACGGTCATCGGATACATCACGATGGTCTGCGGCAGTCTGCGGGTTTCCTCCAGCGCGGTGACGGCGGCGCCGACCAGCAGACGGACTCCATAGGGGGCAGTAGCCATGCGTGCCAGAGTACGGCTGGTCGTTCGTGCCCGTCGGTAAGTACCCTTGGAGTCATGTCGCAGACGATCAACATGGGTATGCCCGGCGCGACCCTGTCGGTCGCCGCGCCGTTCGAAGGCAAGCGGGTGTTGCTGGCCGAGCCGCGGGGGTACTGCGCGGGCGTCGACCGCGCCGTCGAGACCGTCGAGCGGGCGCTGGAGAAGCACGGGGCTCCGGTCTACGTGCGCCACGAGATCGTGCACAACGTTCACGTGGTGGAGACGCTGGCCAAGGCCGGGGCGGTCTTCGTCGAGGAGACCAGCGAGGTGCCCGAGGGTTCCATCGTGGTGTTCTCCGCGCACGGGGTGGCGCCGACGGTGCACGTCGAGGCCGCCGAGCGGAACCTGACCACGATCGACGCCACCTGCCCGCTGGTGACCAAGGTGCACAACGAGGCCAAGCGCTTCGCCCGGGACGACTACGACATCCTCCTCGTCGGGCACGAGGGCCATGAAGAGGTCGTCGGCACCGCCGGTGAGGCGCCCGACCACGTGCAACTGGTCGACGGTCCCGATTCGGTCGACAAGGTCACCGTGCGCGACGAGAACAAGGTCATCTGGCTTTCGCAGACCACGCTGAGCGTCGACGAGACCATGGAGACCGTGCAGCGGCTGCGCGAGCGCTTCCCCAAGCTGCAGGATCCGCCGAGCGACGACATCTGCTACGCCACCCAGAACCGCCAGGTCGCGGTCAAGGTGATGGCACCGGAGTGCGAGCTGGTGATCGTCGTCGGTTCGCGTAACTCGTCGAACTCGGTGCGGTTGGTCGAGGTCGCCCTCGGCGCCGGGGCGGATGCGTCCTACCTGGTCGACTACGCCGAGGACATCGATCCCGGGTGGCTCGACGGGGTGACGACCGTCGGCGTGACCTCCGGCGCGTCGGTGCCCGAGGTGTTGGTGCGCGGTGTGCTGGATCGTCTGGCCGAGTACGGCTACGGGACAGTTCAGCCCGTGACGACGGCCAACGAGACGCTGGTGTTCGCGCTGCCTCGGGCCATCCGCCCAAAGCGCGGCGCCCCGTCCGAGTAACCGGACGCCTCAGTCCTCAGGCGTCCCAGGAGTCCGGCGCGGAATGCCGCGGTTGGCGTGGCCGGGTGCGGTGCTCGGTGCGGGACTCCCCGTCGTCGGTCCCCCGGTAGCGCACTCGTGAGATCGGGTGGTGGGTGCCGCCGGATCCGTTGACCCGCGTCGCGGGCGGTTCGTAGGGCTCGTAGTCCGCAGCGCGGGGCCGCCTCGGCCGTTCCGGGCGATCGACCCGTTCCGGGCGTTCGGTGCGCTCGTAGGCCTCGGAGCGGTCGCGGCGCTGTGGGCGTTCGTAGCGATCCCGCTCCGGCCGGTCCGCGGAGCTGCGGCGGTCCAGCGGGGGCAGGGGACGTCGGTCCCGCGGTTCGCGGCGCTCGCGTGAGGCCCGGTCCGGCCGGTCACGGTCGCGGGGTTCGCGTGAGGTCCGCTCGGGCCGGTCACGGTCGCGGGGTTCGCCGCTGCGCGGGCGGCGCCGCGGTTCGGCGGTCGGGTCGACGGGTGGCGTGCTGCGCCGGCGCGGCCGGTCCACCACGGGTTCGATGATCTCGGTCTCCGGTGGCCGGGAGTGCCGCGACGAACGCCGGGAGCCGGTGCCCGGTGCCGCGCCGGCCGCCCGCGAAGAACCGGCGGCGGGGCGAGTGCTCCGACGGGGCGGCCGGGGCGCTGGGTCGTCGTCCCCGGGATCGGAGGATGCGACGGCTGCTGCCGTCGCCGCGGCGGCCGCCCGCGCCGCGCGGGCGATCGAGCTGCGGCTGCTGCGTCGCCCCCTGGTGGCGGCCGGTGCGGCCCCGTCCTCGTCGGTGGCGCCCGACTCGTCGGAGGCGTCCGCGGCGCCGTCCCGCGGGATCGCGCGTCCGGTCAGCGTGGCGAGGTACCAGCGGACCAATCCGATCGCCAGCACCGTCGCCGAGGTGAAGAACATCAGCGGGAAGCGCTCGATCAGGGGATACCCGTAGTTGATCAGGGTGTCCTTGATGCCGGTGATGGTGCTGCCGTGGAACACGAAGTAGGCGAAGGGGACGGCGACGAAGAGGATGAGCGGAGGCTGGATCACCGCGGTGAACAAGCCGGATTGGCGCACCGCGAGCACGGCGCCGAGGCAGCCGAGGACGTAGCACACCGCGAAGACCGCGCCGAGTGCGTCGTTGCCGCTGCCCGCGTCGAAGGCCACGCCGATGGCGGTGAGCGTGATGGCCACGATCGAAGCCGCCCACCAGGGGATTCCGGGGACGCGAGGCAGCGCCGATCGTTGGTCGGCGGCCACCGCCGACCGTCCGCGCAGTCCTGACACACGTCGACCGTACCGGCAATGGTGGGTGCAGCGCTGACAGCGCGCGTTGGCGTGCCGGTGGGTCGGGCCCGGCAGCCGCCTAGACTGTCCAATCCGTGGGCCTCAACCTCGGAATCGTCGGACTACCCAACGTCGGCAAGTCAACGTTGTTCAACGCGTTGACGCGCAATGACGTGCTCGCCGCCAACTACCCGTTCGCGACCATCGAGCCGAACGAGGGCGTGGTCGCGCTGCCGGATCCGCGGCTCGACAAGCTCGCCGAGATCTTCGGCTCGGAGAAGACCGTGCCGGCGCCGGTGACGTTCGTGGACATCGCCGGGATCGTCAAGGGTGCGTCGGAGGGGGCGGGCCTTGGCAACAAGTTCCTGGCCAACATCCGCGAGTGCGACGCGATCTGTCAGGTGGTCCGGGTGTTCGCCGACGACGACGTCGTGCACGTCGACGGAAGGGTCGACCCGAAGTCCGACATCGAGGTCATCGAGACCGAACTGATCCTGGCCGACATGCAGACGCTGGAGAAGGCGGTGCCGCGCCTGGAGAAGGAGGCGCGCAACAACAAGGACCGCAAGCCGGTCCACGAGGCCGCGGTGGCGGCGCAGGCCACGCTCGACGGCGGCACCACGCTGTTCGCGGCCGGCGCGGACGTCTCGCTGCTGCGCGAGCTGAACCTGATGACCACCAAGCCGTTCCTCTACGTGTTCAACGCCGACGAGTCGGTGCTGACCGACGCGGCGCGCAAGGCCGAGCTGCGCCAGCTGGTCGCGCCCGCCGACGCGGTGTTCCTCGACGCCAAGATCGAGGCCGAGCTGCAGGAGCTGGACGACGAGTCGGCCGCCGAGCTGCTCGAGTCGATCGGCCAGACCGAGAAGGGCTTGGATGCGTTGGCGCGGGCGGGTTTTCACACGCTAAACCTGCAGACCTACCTGACCGCCGGGCCCAAGGAGGCGCGGGCCTGGACCATCCACCGCGGGGACACCGCGCCCAAGGCGGCCGGCGTCATCCACACCGACTTCGAGAAGGGCTTCATCAAGGCCGAGATCGTGTCCTTCGACGATCTGGTCGCGGCGGGTTCGATGGCGGCGGCCAAGTCGGCGGGCAAGGTGCGCATGGAGGGCAAGGACTACGTCATGGCCGACGGGGACGTGGTGGAGTTCCGCTTCGGATCAACGTCTACAAGCAAGGGTTGATGCAGGTCGCGGCGCGCTCTCGTAGCATCCGACCATGCAGACGCTCCTCTTCGCGCTGGGGCTAGTACTCTTCGTCCTCGGTCTCGTGACGGGTGTGGTGATCCCGGCCCTCAAGAATCCACGCATGGGACTGGCCAGTCACCTGCAAGGCATGACGAACGGCCCGTTTCTCATCGTGGTCGGCCTGCTGTGGCCACATCTCGTTCTGCCACACGTTTGGCAGATCGTGACAGTGGCGCTTCTGGCGTACGGAACGTATGCAAACTGGTTGGCCACGCAACTCGCAGCGATCTGGGGTGCCGGGCAAAAGTTCGCGCCGGCCGCGGCGGGGGACCACGTGGCATCTCCCATCAAGGAGCGACTAGTCAACTTCCTCCTGGTGTCGCTTGCGCCCGCGATGATCGCAGCCAGCATCGTTCTCATCGTGGGCGTCGTGAGATAGGAACCGTGTCCGCTCGCGCCGGGCGCTTCGGTTGCGACGCGACGTGGTGGAGTTCCGCTTCAACGTGTGAGTGAAGTCCCCCTCCCGATCGGTGGCATGGTCGACGACCCCGGCGCCGGTCATCGGTCGAACGCGGGGAGGACGAATCGACGCAGCATGTCGGCCTCGGTCCGTTCATCACCCAGCGGCAGGTAGGTCAACGACATCACCAGGTGGACGATCCACGCCGCAGCCATGGGGTCGTCGTCGGTGATCCCGGTGAGTTCTGCGGCAAGGGCGCCGAGGACCGACGAGTCGCGTAGGTCGCTCAGCCGGGGTGTCGTGCGTGCATCCGAGACCAGTCGACGGACCGGATCCGACCTGATCTGTCGCAGTGCAGCGGCGATGGCGCCGATGACCCGCTCGTTGCCATCGAGTCCGTCGACCTCGCGACGAACGGTATCGGTGACGGCGGCGGCGACGCGGACCAGCACGGCATCGCGGATCTGCGCCTTGCCGCCGGCGTATCGGTAGATCGTGGCCCTCGAGCAGTGCACGCGCTCGGCCAGCACGTCGACGTCCAAGGCGTCCAGCCCCTCTCGAAGCACCAGGTCGACCGCAGCGGTGTAGATGCGCTCCGCGGCTGCCGCCCGGCGATCTCCGCCGACGACCCAATCGTCTCGAACCACCTGTGCGCTCCCTGTGTCGTCTGGAACTCAGTTTCTCAGAGTTGAGACGAAACCCATCGAACTTCTCACCGATGGCGCTGGTGGCCGATGGCCGGTGAGACGCCGATACGCGACGGCGGCGACACCCCATCTCGACTTCCGCGCCTTCGATTGACGCGGACGGGTCGGGCCATCAGCGTGGAGTCATGGCCGGCCGGGATGGTGCTCTGGGCATCGCGCTCTTCGACGACCAATACGTCCAGGACCCGTATCCGCTCTACGAGCGCATGCACGCAAAGGGTCCGGTGCACCGGATCGGCGACTCGGACTTCTACGCCGTCACCGGTTGGGCTGCCGTCGACGAGGCGGTCACACGATGCGCAGACTTCTCCTCGAACCTGACCGCGACGATGATGCGTGGCGCCGACGGCTCCGTGGACACGTTCCCGATGGGTGAGCTTGGCGGACCGACGCAGGCGCTCGCCACTGCCGATGATCCCGTGCACGCCACCCACCGCAAGGCGCTGATCCCGCACCTGGCGGTCAGGCGCGTCCGCGCGGTCGAGCCGTTCATCGCCGAGACGGCCGCCCACCTCTGGCACCATGGCGTGCGCGACGGCTGCGTCGAGTGGATGGGGGCGATGGCCAACCGGCTGCCGATGCTGGTCGTCGGCGGGATCATCGGAATTCCCGATCGCGACGTCGAAGAGCTCGTCGAATGGGGATGTGCTGCAACGCAGTTCGTGGAGGCACTGGTCGGCGAGGAGCAGCTGACCGCCGCCGGTAGGGCGGTCGCCGAACTCGGCGCCTACATCACCGAGCGGTTCCGTCACGCCACCGTGAACCCGCGGGATGACCTGCTCGGTGACCTCGCGAGGGCTCGGGCCGCCGGCGAATTGGACGAGGTCGCCGCGCAGGTCATATTGATCACGCTGTTCAGCGCCGGGGGTGAGAGCACCGCGTCGTTGATCGGTTCGGCGGCCTGGATCCTGGCCAGCCGTCCGGCGATCCAGCGCCAGGTGCGGGACCGACCAGAACTGCTCGGCGCGTTCCTGGAGGAGGTGCTGCGCTTCGAACCGCCGTTTCGCGGTCACTACCGCCACGTCGTTCGCGACACCGAACTCGGCGGAGTGGCCCTGCCGGCCGGGTCCCGCTTGCTGCTGATGTGGGGCGCCGCCAACCGCGACCCCTCGCACGTCGACGATCCCGGGGTGTTCCGGCTCGACCGGTCCGGTGACAGAGGGCACCTGGCCTTCGGCAGGGGTGCGCACTTCTGCGTCGGTGCTGCGCTGGCCCGGTTGGAGGCCACCGTCGTGCTCGGGCAGCTGTTGCAACGCACCACGTGGGTCGACGCCGCGCAGACCGGGCGCTGGCTGCCCAGCCTTCTGGTGCGTCGGCTCGAGCACCTGCATCTGGCGCTCACCTGACCTGACGGGCAGGCTTCTCTGCGCACCGTCACCGAGTGATGATGGAAGACAGTCGCCGTCCGTTCAAGGACGCGGGCACGCTGGCGGCGATGTGTCATGCAGGCACGAGGGTCGGCGATCTGGTGGGGAGGGACGAACCTTGAGTCAGGACGACTTGGTCGACGTCTATCGAAAGTACCTGGCCTGCTTGAACGAACGACGATGGTCCGATCTCGGTGACTTCGTGGCCGAGGAGCTGTCCTACAACCACGCGCCGATGATGCTGAGCGACTACCGCGCGATGCTCGAGGCGGACGTGGACGCGATTCCCGATCTGCGGTTCGAGCCCGAGATCCTGCTCGCCGACGCCCACGTCGTGGCCTGCCGGCTCTTCTTCGACTGCACGCCCCGGCACGCGTTCCTCGGGTTCGCGCCGAAGGGCGGCCGGGTCCATTTCGCCGAACACGTCTTCTACCGATTCGTCGACGGCCGGATCGTAGAGGTCTGGTCGGTGATCGACCGAGAAGCGATCCGGCAGCAGGTGTGATCCGGAGTCACTCCTCGACGGCGGTCAGGGCGCGGTTGATGGTGGCCTGGCGCACCAGGAAGGCGGACTCGTCGAGCTTCTTGCGGCGCATCCAGGTGGTCACCTCGGCATTGCACTTGCTGGCATTGCAGGAGCGGCAGCTGGGCACCACGTTGGCGAGTTCGTAGCGGCCGCCGCGCGAAATGGGTAGGACGCAGTCCTTTTGCAGCGGGGTCCCGGCCGCCCCGCAGTATGCGCAGCCACCCCAGGCCACCGTCAGCGCGGCCCACTCCGCCTCGGTGAGGCTGTGCTCCTGCAACGCCATGCGCTTGCGACGTCGCCGCGCGTAGCGGACCGCGCGGGTCTGACTTCGGGACGGCACGCGCCGAGGCTACCGCGGGTGAGCGGCCCGGCCGGGGAGCGCATCGCTGCGCGTCCCGCCGGACCCGCGCTCAGAACGGCAGGTCCACCTGGCCATTGGTGGTGTTGGCCTCGTCGTGGTTGGAGTCGACGTATCCCAGCCGGCCGGGCACCTGGGGCTCGGGGCCATAGGGAATCAGCGGGTCGGTGCCGACGGGCTGGATGCTCGTCGCGATGGGTGCCGGCGCGGGGGCGGCGCTTGCGGCGGGAGCCAGTGCGACGGCTCCGCCGACCAGGACCGCGGCCAGTCCGGTCAGGGCGTAGGTGAAGGGTGTCTCCATGATGGTCTCCTCTGCTCGGTGGTCCTCGTTGGACACTTCTCATCCTGTGTGCCGCGGCCTTCTACGTCGTCGCTGCTGGCACCCAACTGCCATTGCAGCTAGCCGGAATCCTCTTTTGGTCGCCGAGGTGTGGCCGGCCCGTGACCCTGACGCGACCGCGTCCCGGCACGCTCGTCGGCATGACTGCAGTCGAGGTGATCTACCTGATCGCCGCGATCCTGTGGATCGGTGCGGTGTTGGCGGCGTTGGCGATCGGTACGTACGTGGCTCTGAGACTGCGTGCCCGGCGGCGCCGGGTCACCCGGCTACTCGGCGCCGTGCGCGATCCTGCCGCCTGGCTGGGCTCCTATTGGCGGTCGTCGGGCCCGCGGGTGCCCACGTCGATGAACGAGATGACGAAGATCATCGTCAGCAGCGTGAAGATCGCCAGCGCGGAGAGCAGATCACCCCACTGGAAGGGATAGAGCATCCCGTCGATCGAGAGCACCAGCACCGTCTCGATCACCCCGAACGCGAAGAAGAAGATGCCGAACAAGAGCCGGGAGAACCTGCGGTGCAACGCGGTTCTGCGCAGCTCGATGATCAGGGTCAGCAGCAGCAACGGCAGGATCTGGGACAGCGTGGACGCGGTCGGGCCGTCCATCACCACGATCTGGAAGCCACCGGGATCGGTCATCGGGCGATGACGCTAGCAGGCTTTGCTGAACGTCTGCTGCGTTAGCGGAATGCCCTCGCGTACTGCGGCGGGTGCGCCAGCTCGGCGCCCAGCTGCTCGGCCGCCTGCCGGAACCACGACGGGTTGCGCAGGAGTTCCCTGGCCAGGAAGACGGCGTCGGCCTGTTCGGAGCTGACGATCTCGTCGGCCTGTTCCGCGTCGGTGATCAATCCGACTGCGGAGGTGGGGATTTCGACCTCCTTGCGCACTCGCGCCGCGAATGGCACCTGGTAGCCGGGGCCGACGGTGATCTTGGCGTCGGGTGCGGATCCGCCAGAGGACACGTCCATCAGGTCGACGCCGAGATCCTTGAGCTGGGAGGCGAGTTCGACGGTGTCGTCGACCGTCCACCCGGGTCGCTCGTCGTCGGTGTCCCCACCGAGCCAGTCGGTGGCCGAGACGCGGAAGAACAGCGGCAGCTCCTCGGGCCAACTGGACCGCACGGCGCGGGTGACCTCGATGGCGAAGCGAAGCCGGTTCTGCAGTGACCCGCCGTACCGGTCGGTGCGGACGTTGGAGTGCGGCGAGAGGAACTGGTGGATCAGATATCCATGGGCGCCATGCAGTTCCAGCACCTTGAAGCCGGCGACCGCGGCGCGGCGGGCGGCGTCGGCGAAGGCTCCGACGATCGTCTCGATCTCGTCGATGCCGAGCTCGGCCGGGCTGGGCAGCCGGCCGAACGGCAGCGCGCTGGCCCCGACGGTGCCCCAGGTCTGCGGATGCTCGTCCCGCCAAGGCCGCCCCGTCGAGCCCTTGCGGCCCGCGTGCACCAACTGGATGCCGGGGACCGATCCTTGGCCCGAGACGAAGTCGGTGATGCGGCGAAAGGCCATGGCCTGGCGGTCGTTCCAGAGGCCGACGTCGTAGACGCTGCTGCGTCCGACCGGATCGACCGCGGTGGCCTCCACCATGACCAGTGCGGCGCCGGCGGCTGCCCGCGAGCCGAGGTGTTGCAGGTGCCAGTCCGACGGCGTTCCGGTGTCGTTACCGTCCGGTGCAGCCGCGAACTGCATCATCGGCGACATCCAGGCCCGGTGGGCGAACGTCACTTCGCGCAGGGTCAGGGGTGTGAACAAGTGGGGCATGCCGATCCCTACTTCTCGAGCGGCAGCGGGGCGTTCTCGCTGTCGAGGTGTTCGATGGTGCTGAAGATCAGCTCGGTGTCGCCGATGTTCTCGATGTCGTGCAGGAGATATTCGCCTGCGCCGAAGTGGAAGTGTCGCGTCTCGCCCGCTTCGTATGACACCTCCCGAACCGTACCGTCGAACGTGTGCTGCCTGCTGCGGCCGGCGTTGACGGCGGTCCAGAAGTAGTCGAGGACGTGGCGGTGTGCGTGCCAGCGCTCACCGGGCGCCAGACGAATCTCCCACACCCGGACCCGATCGTTCTCGCTGAGCAGCCGGGAGCCCACCTCGCCGTCCTCGGCGTGCTCGGCGAACTCGGCCTTGAGCCAGTCGGGCCAGCCCTCGAATTCGGTGGCGACGAGGTCGCCAGCCAAGGGTAGATCGGAAAGGAATCCGTTGTCGTTCATGTCGTCTCCTCGTAGATGGGTCGGATTAGTGGCCGGGTCCGTAGAGCCCGAAGCGCAGGTCGGGATCACCGGGGGTCCAGGTGTTGCTGAACTGGGATCGTTCGCCCATGGCGACGACCCGGCGCAGCAGCGCATCGCTGAGCTGCAGTTGCGCCGGCTCCCACTTCTTCAGCGCGGCGGCGACGTCGCCACCGGCTTGCTCCAGGGCGGCGGCCAGGGCCCAGCCGTCGGCCGCGGCCTTGGCGGTGCCCGCCGCCGCGTGCGGCCGTGCGGCGCAGGCGGCGTCGCCGATGAGGGCGGCCCGGCCCATGGCCATTCGGGTGGAGCGGGAGTCGGAGACCACCTGGAGGTAGGGCGCCTCGGTGGCCAGGACGACGTCGGCGATGGCGGGTGCCAGGTGCTCGCGGGCGGCCTGCTTCACCTCCGCGACGTAGCGGTCCTGCACCTGTCCCGGGTGCACCGACACGACACCGGGAAACCCCCGCTTGTCGATCAGCATCTCGGTCAGATCCGCTCCGGCAGGGGCGTTCCGGTACCAGACGTAGTTCATCTGGCGGTCCGCCAGCGCGAGGCCCTTCTCCCCGGGGATGGGGTACATCGTGATGTGCGAATTGGGGATCACCTGGTAGGTGATGGCGTCCTGAAGCACCTCGCGGGTGGCGGCGTCGAGGTCGCCGAGACGCACGGTGCCCCGCCACCCGACGTAACCCGAATAGCTCAGCGCCGAGTCGGGGTCGAACCGCTGCCGCGCGACCGAGGTGACGCCGTCGGCGAAGACAACCAGGTCTGCCGTCTCGCGCCGTCCGCTGACGAAGCGGACGGTGACACCGTCGGGTTCTTCGCCGAATCCGCAGGCATATTCGCCGTAGTGGTAGTGCTCGGTGCCGAAGTCGGCGAGCAGTGCCCGGTAGAACGTGCCCCACGACGTGTAGGTCCAGGTACTGCGTTCCCGGTACTCGACGTCGCCGGTGGGGGTGAGGTATTGGAGGTATGCCGTGGAGGTGCTCAGGTCGGACAGCTGCTGCGAGCTGCGTTCGGTGAACCACCGCACGGTGTCGGGCTGCAGCACGATGCCGCTGCCCCGCCCGTCGAGCGCGGTGGGGGTGCGCTCGTAGACGTCGACGGTGAAGCCGAGATCACGCAACAGCAGTGCCGTGGTGAGTCCGCCGATCGAGCCGCCGACGACGATGGCCGACGAGTTGGTGTAGTCGCTCACGAGGCGCTCTTCTCGATGTGATGGATGGGTTGTGACCCGGCGGGAGCCGGATCCGAAGGCAGTGGTTCACCGCGGGTTTCGCGGGCGAAGGCAAGTCCGATGATCGCGATCAGGCCGAACGCGGCCACCGATGCGGTGGCCAGGCCGAGGTTGCCGCCGAACCAGGAGGTCGCGATGGCTCCGGCTGTCAGCGGACCGAGTGCGGTGACGTAGCGTCCGACGCTGTTGCACACCGCCAATGCCGTGGCCCGCACGCTCGGCGGGAAGAGTTCGGGAGCGTAGATGAAGGTGCCGGAGAGGGCGCCGAAGAGTCCAAAGCCCAGAAGTGGCATGGCGAGCAGGAATTCGGCGTAGCCGCGGTCGAAAGGGAACGTCCAGGCAACGGTGGCGGCTGAGACGACGAAGCTGACCACGAACGCCTTGCGGCGACCGATCGCGTCGGCGAGGAAGCCCCAGGACGCGTAGCCGACGATGCCGCCCGCGTTGAACAGCATCGCCGCCGTGGCCACCCGATGGTCGGCCAGGCCGGTGGGCAGGCCCTCGGCCAGGCTCAGCTGCCGGATGATCTGCGGGTACCACGTCGACACGCTCCAGAACGAGATGAGCGCACCGGTTGCCAGCGCCGTGCAGATGAGCATCGGCCGCAGCAGCGGGGCAGCGAAGAGCCGCCGGAGGACGAAGCGGTCATGAGACGTGCTGGTGCCGTTGGCCTTCCGCTCGCGACGCGCGCTGAGGTGGGCACCGATCTCGGGCGGCTCCGGTACGAAGCGGCGGATGAACCACACCACCAGCGCGGGCAATCCCGCCAGCGCCAGCATGAACCGCCAGCCGTGGCTGCCGAGCAGGGCGTAGATCGCGGCCGCAGCGAAGAACCCCGCGGCGTAGCCCGACATCATGATGCCGCCCGCGCGGGCCCGGAAGCGGTTGCGCCACGTCTCGGCGATCAGCGCCGCCCCGACGGGGGCCTCGACGCCGGAGCCCAGCCCCGCGATGAACCGTAGGATGCCGAGCTGCCACCAGGTATCGGCGAAGGCCGCCAGCGCACTGAAGACGGCGTAGGTGAGGATGCCCAGCGACAGCACCCTGGTGCGGCCGAAGTAGTCGGCGAGGACGCCGAACAGGATGCCACCGGTCGCCCACCCGATGAGGAACAGGGCCACGGTCAGCCCGCCGTAGTAGCCGATCGCGGCGGGGCCGACGTGCACGCCACTGTTGGGCAGCAGCTCTCCCATGGCGGGTCCCAGCACCAGGATGTAGAGGCTGCCGGCGAAGCCGTCGAGCCCCCAGCCCAGGGTGGTGCCGGCCAAGACGAGCCACTGGGTGCGGCTGATCTCGCTGCGCCAGCCGGATCCACCTCCGGTGGGTGGAGCGGAATCGCGAGCCATGTCAGGTCCTTTCGTGGATGGCTTGGGGGAGCGGGTCAGTTCAGGCGGCCGGTGTCGGTTCCGCCGTACCAATCGACGGGTTCGGCCGCGGTCCTGACGACGATGGTCTTGATCCAGGAGAAGTCGTCGAAGGACTCGGACCCGGCATCCTTGCCGACGCCGGATTCCTTGACCCCGCCCCATGGCAGGGACGGCTCGAGGCGGTGGTGGTCGTTGATCCACACCATCCCGGCCACGATGGCCGACGCGACGCGGTGGGCCCGCCCGACGTCGGTGGTCCACACACCCGCACCCAGGCCGTACAGGTTGTCGTTGGCCATCCGGACGGCCTCGTCCTCGTCGTCGAACGGGATGACCACGGCGACCGGGCCGAAGATCTCCTCGCGTGCGACCGTCATGTCCATGGTGGCGTCGGCCAGCACCGTCGGCTCGAGGAAGAACCCGTCCCGCAACGGTTCTGGCAACGCGGGTACCCCACCGCCTGCCGCGAGCCGGGCGCCTTCGTCGACACCGGTCCGGACGAGGCTGCGGACCTTGCCCAGCTGGCGGGCGCTGATCAGCGGGCCCATCTGGGTGTCGGCGCTCGTCGGGTCGCCGATGCGGATGTCGCGGGCACGTGCCGACAGCGCCGTGACGAAGTCGTCGTAGATCCGGCGCTGCACCAGGAAACGTGAACCAGCGACGCAAGATTGGCCCGCGGCGACGAAGGCGGAGAACGCCGCACCCTCGGCGGCGGCGACCGGGTCGACGTCGTCGAACACCACGACCGGCGTCTTGCCGCCGAGTTCGGCGGTGACCCTGGCGAATCGCGATGCCGTCGCGATCGCCGCCGCCCGGCCGGCCTCGGTACCGCCGGTCAGCGTGATCTTGGCGACGTCGGGGTGCTGGGTGAGGCGGGCGCCGGCCTCGCGGGCGCCGGTGACGACGTTGACCACGCCGTCGGGCAACCCGGCGTCGGCCATGATCTCGGCGACGGCGATCGTGGTGAGCGGCGTCATCTCCGACGGCTTGACGACCACGGTGTTGCCGTTGGCCAGCGCGGCCGACAGACTGCGGGCCAGGATCAAAAGGGGGTGGTTGAACGGGGTGATGATGCCGCACACGCCGAGCGGCCGGCGCTCCTGGTAGGTCAGGTAGGGGCCGTCGCCCGGCAGCACGGCCTGGCGCTGAGCGGCCAGCAGACCGGCGTTGTAGCGGAACCACTCCGGCACCCGGGACAGCTGCGCGCGGGTCTCGGTGATCGGTCTGCCGTTGTTGCGGGCCTCGAGGGTGTACAGCCGGTCGGCGGACTCCTCGATCGCGTCGGCGATGCGCAGCAGCAACCGGGCGCGTTGGCTGCGAACCAAGGTGGGCCAAACTCCTTCGGAGAGCGCCGTCTTCGCCTTCGCCACGGCTGCATCGACACCGTCGGCCCCAAGTTCCGGGACCGTCTGGATGACGGCTCCGGTAGCGGGGTCGACGATGTCGCGCACCGCGGGCGCCACTGATGGGTCGAGACGGGTGTCTGGACGGGCGAGGTCTGGAACGGTGTCGGTCATGCTATGAGTGTCGTCACAGTCCGGAGGCTGCTCAATGTCGCCGGGCATACACTTCGGTCAATCGAATGTCGCCATCGACACTCGCGTGACATCCTGGCTGGCATGGCGACTGTCGATCCGGGGCGACGGCCCGGCATGGAACTGGTGACGTGGTTGAGTGCGCTGCGGGCGTTGAGCTCGGCGGCCACGTCGGCCACGTCGGCCACCGACCTCCGGCACGTCCTCGACCTCGTCGCCGACACCGCGAAATCGCTTCTGGGATTCGACTTCTGCGGTGTGCTGACCCCGGACGCGGCGGGGGAGAATCTGGTCGTCACCGGGTGGAGTGGGCTCTCGGCCGACTACGTCGCCCGGGTCAACAGCGACCGGCCGGTGCGGCTGAACAGCGGCTCACCGTCGAGCCGGGCCTTTCACGGCGGTGCGGCCGTCACCATCCGCGACATCGACGCCGAACCCGAATTCACCCCGTGGGGCGGGGTGGCGCGCGAGCAGGGTTACCGGGCCATCGTCTCCGTCCCGCTGGTCGCCGGTGACGACATCCTCGGCACGCTCAACGGTTACTACGCTCCGGTGCACACCTTCACCGACCACGAGATCGAACGACTGACGCTGCTGGCCAACCACGCCGCGATCGCGTTGGTCTCGGCCAGCCGGCTCGATCAGCTGCGCCAGCTCAACGAATCCCTGCGTGAGCAGCGCGATGCGCTGAGCCGTTCGGAGCGGATCCACGAGCGACTGCTCGCCGTGACGCTCCGCTCCGGTGGCCTCGCCGGCATCGCTGCGGTGCTTGCCGAGCTGATCGGCCGCCCCGTGCTCATCGACGACGCGCGCAACGTGGTGCTCGCGAGTGCCGGTGACGCCCGCGAACTGCCCGACGAGGAGGGCCGCTCGGCGACCACGGTCGACGGTTCCGTGTCGTCGACGCCGGTTCCGGTCCGGGTCGCCGACGGCGACTTCTACGTCTCGGTCGCGTGGCTCGGGGAGGATGCCGTGGCCCGAATCTGGTTCCCCAGGCTCGATTCCGTTTTGGACGCGGTGGGCGTGCGAGCCGTCGAGCACGCCTCGATCGTGATCTCGCTGGAGCTGATGCGCGACCGTACCGCCGCCGAGGTGGAGCATCGACTCCGCGGCGAGCTGCTGGCCGACCTCCTGCTCGACGGGGCCACGCCCTCGGAACGGCTGCTGGAACGCGCGCGACGCCTCGGCCACGATCTCAGCCTTGCGCACACCGCGATCGTCGGCGCCCTTGGCACCGCGGCCGAGCCCGTCGAGAGCCGCTTCTACCCGCGGGCGCTGACGATGGTCGGTGAGCTCGCCAGGACCCATCGGCCCCGCCCGCTGGTGGCGATGCACCGCGGGGACATCGTGACACTGTGGCCGGTCGACGACGAAGAAGGCGGTGCCGCAGCCGAATTGGTGCGGCGCGCGATGGGTGCGGCAGCGGTGGGCGGACCTGCCACCGTGGCCGTGTCGGGGCGGACCGCGCAAACCTACGGTGAGGCCTACCGGACAGCCAAGGGCGCGTTGGACATCGCGATGCGAGCGGGCCGGTCGAACACCGTCGTCCAGCTCGAGGACCTCGGAGTGCTTGGCCTGCTGCTGCAGCTCGACGACCCGGCGCAGCTGGTCGCCTTCGCCGGGCGGACGCTCGGCCCGCTGTTGGACTACGACCGGGCGCACCACACCGACCTCGTCGAGACGTTGCGGACCTACTTCGGCTGCAAGCTCGACCGTACTCGTGCGGCGCGCGCGCTGCACATCCATCCCAACACCGTCACGCAGCGGCTGCGGCGCATCGAGCAGCTGTGCGGCCTCGACCTGGCCGACCCGTCGGCGGCGCTGCAGATCAGCTCGGCGCTGATGGTGCAGGCCGTCGCGTCGGTGTAGGTCGGAACACCAGAGGGACGAGAGTATGTGCCGCCCGACATTGCGCCGCCGTGGGCGCGCACGGATCGTGGAGCCGTGAGCACCCACGACGTCGACCGTCGCCGACCGAGCGCATTGGTGATCGGTGGCTCGGTCGGGGGACTGGCCGCCGCACACGAACTGCGGGCCATCGGCGTCGACGTCACCGTCTACGAACGGTCCGTCGACCGCACTCAACCCCGGGGTGCCGGCATCGTCATGCAACCGGAGGTCGAGGGGCTGCTGCGTAGCCTCGGCAGGTCTGTGCCGTCGGTCAGCGTCGAGCTCACCGAGCGCCAACAGTTGCATCGCGACGGCCGGGTGGCCCGCTACCACGCCCCGCAGTGGATGACCGCGTGGGACACCTTGTACACCGCGCTGCGGGAACCGCTGCCGGCGGCGAGCCATCGCCTGGACAGCACGCTGGCGGGGCTTTCGGTCGAGGACCGCCGGGTCACGGCGACGTTCGCCGACGGCCACACCGCCGAGGCCGACCTGCTGATCGGTGCCGACGGGGTGGGCTCGACCACCCGGACGCTGGCGGGCATTCACGGCGGTGTCACCTACCCCGGTTACGTCGCCTTCCGCGGGCTGGAGCCGGAAGACGATCTGCCAGAGCCGCTCCGGAGTCTGCTGGCCGAACGGTTCACCTCCTTCGGCGCGCCCGGCATGCAGATGCTGAGCTACCTGGTGCCCGGTGCCAACGGTGAGCGCCACCGCGGAGCGCGGCGCGTCAACTGGGTCTGGTACCTCAACACCCCGGAGCGCGACCTGGGCCGATTGCTCACCGGACGCTCAGGGCGGCACTACGAGAACTTCCTTCCGCCAGGCGAATCGACGCAGGAGGTCGACACCGCGCTGGCCACCCTCGCCGAGAAGGCCCTGCCCGAACGCTTCGCCGAACTGGTCGCGCTCTCGGCGGTGTTCATGCAACCGGTGTTCGACCGCGCCCCGTCGAGGATGGTCGCCGACCGGGTGATGCTGATCGGCGATGCGGCGGGCACGGTGCGTCCGCACACCGCGTCGGGAACCTCGAAGGCACTTGGTGACGCGGCCGCCCTCGCCTACGCGCTCGAGGGATGGCAGCCGCCGGCGGCGCTGCCGGCACGGCGCCTCGCCCACTGGGAGGACCAGCGGCTGGCGCACGTGAACGCCGTGGCCGGTGCCGGTATCCGGCTGGCCGCGCAGTCGATGCTGGGGGCGGCCGGGCCGGACTACCGGCTAGCAGCAGGAGACGATGGCGGTCAGCCGACTCGACGTGCAGCCCCCCGATGAGCAAGGCTGATGGAGTGACGGCGATCAGCGATGTCCCAGGCGGTCCGATCGGCAGGCCCGTCGACCGCGTGGAGGGTACCGACAAGGTGACCGGGCGGGCACGCTATACCGCCGACGTGGACGTGCCCGGGCTCCTCTACGCCGCGCTCGTCCAGTCGGAGATCCCGCACGGCACCGTGACGCCGGAGTCATTGCAAGCCAGCACCGACCGGGCGCTAGCGCTGCCCGGGGTGCGGCACGTGCTCACCGCGCTGAATTGTCCTCCGCTGCAACCGCCGCCACGGTCGCTGAGCTACGACCTGCCATTGGAACGCAGGCCACCGCTGTCCGACCTCACCGTCCAGCACGTCGGGCAGCACATGGCGCTGGTGATCGCCGACTCGATGGAGGACGCGGCGTACGCGGCCTCGTCGTTCACCCTGGCCTACCGGCCGGCGGCTCCTCAGCTGAGCGCTCGGCAGGTGCTCGCCGAGCCGCCGCTGGCCGACGACCCCGACGGTCGCGTCCGCCATGGCGCCTACCAGCCCGACCACTTCGTCAAACTCGAGGACGAGAAGCTCCAGGACCACCGCGGTGAGGCCGCCGAACCGGCTGGGGCGAGCCGGATTGCGGCGACCTACACGACTCCGGTCAACGCGCACTACCCGATCGAGCTCGCCGCCACCATCGCTCGATGGGACGGTGGCGTCCTCACGGTGCACGACACCACTCGGTGGATCACGGGTGAACGCACGGCGTTGGCCGCCTATCTGGGCATCCCCGAGGCCAACATCCGCATCCTGGCCCCGCTGGTGGGTGGGGCCTTCGGCTCGAAGAGCTTCCTCTGGATGCACGTGGCGCTGTGTGCCGTCGCGGCCCGGGAGGTTCGCCGGCCCGTCAAGCTGGTGCTCACCCGCGACCAGATGTTCTCCTCGACCGGGCACCGGCCGCGCACCGAACAGCACCTGTCCCTGGTGGCCGACGACGAGGCCCGGCTGCTCAGCACCGAACAGCACACGCTGACCGAGACCTCGACCGTCGCGCACTTCTGCGAACCGACCGGGCTGTCGGCGCGGATCCTCTATCACTCGCCGAGACTGTCGGTGTCGCACACCGTAGCCCGAATCAACGCTGCCACACCGTGTTTCATGCGTGGGCCGGGGGAGGCGCCGGGACTGTTCGCCCTCGAGGTCGCAATGGACGAACTCGCCGTGGCGGCCTGCGTGGACCCGCTGGAACTTCGGCTGCGCAACGAGGCGGAGTGCGACCAGGCCAGCGGCCGGCCGTGGTCGGGCAAGCACCTGCGGGAGTGCTATCTGCGGGGTGCCGAACGCTTCGGGTGGGCGCAGCGGCCGATGGCGCCGCGCTCGCTGCGCCGCGACGGCGTCCAGGTCGGCTGGGGCATGGCCACCGCCACCTATCCCGGACGGCGCATGCCCGCGAGTTGCCGCGTCGACACCGACGCCGCGGGTACGGTGCGATTCGCCTCGGCCACCCACGAGGTGGGCCAGGGTGTCCGGACGGTGATGACCCAGATCGCCGCGCAGGCCACGGGTCTCGACCTGGCGAGCGTGATGTTCGAGTCCGGCGATTCGTCGTTCCCGGACGCGCCCTACAGCGGCGCGTCGCAGACGACGGCCACCGTCGGCTCGGCAGTTCACCAGGCGGCCGTCGAATGGCGAAATCGGCTGCTGCACATGGACTCCGATTCCGGTGCGACGCTGGTCGAGCGGTTACGGCGACTGAGCCCCGAGCAGCTCGAGACGCTGACCTTCACCGTCACCAGCGGCGGAGCCGAGGACGGCCCGGTGTCGCAGTCCTTCGGCGCGCACTTCTGCGAGGTCGAGGTCGACGAGGAGATTGGCCGCGCCACCGTGACGCGGTGGGTCGCGATGCTGGACTGCGGGCGGGTGCTCAACCCGAAGCTGGCCCGCAATCAGGTGATGGGCGGCATTACGTTCGGCCTCGGCATGGCGCTGCTCGAGCAGGTGCCCTACGACCCCAACACCGCCCAGCTGATCGGCGAGTACTACCTGCCCACCCACGCCGACCGGCCGGAGTTCGACATCGGCTTCGTCGACGTCCCCGATTTCGGCCTCGACCCGGTCGGCGTGCGGGGCATCGGGGAGATCGGCACCTGCGGGGTGCCCGCGGCGATCCTCAACGCGATCTTCCACGCCACCGGCAAGCGGATGCGCGACCTGCCCGTCACCCTGGAGGACCTGATGACCCCGTTCGCCGACCAGCCCGCGACCGAAGGCACCCGATGAGAGACGTCACGTTGCGCGTCAACGGCGTTCCGCACACCGTCCCCGCCGACGTCCGCTCGACGCTGCTGGACCTGCTGCGCGAGACCTTGCACCTCACCGGAACCAAGAAGGGGTGCGACCACGGACTGTGCGGGGCGTGCACGGTGGCGGTCGACGGCGAGCGCGTGTTGAGCTGCCTGACGCTCGCGGCGTCCATCGACGGCAGTGACGTCCTCACCATCGAGGGCATCGGCGCCGACGACGAACTGCACCCGCTGCAGCGGGCCTTCGTCGAACACGACGGCTTCCAGTGCGGGTACTGCACGCCGGGGCAGATCTCCTCGGCGCACGCGATGCTGCGCGAGCACGCCAGGGGGGACCTGTCCACCGCCTCGTTCGAGGCGGGCCGCTCGACCGTGTGCACCGGCCCAACGGAGTTGACCCACGGCGAGATTCGCGAGCGGATGGCTGGCAACGTCTGCCGGTGCGGCGCCTACGCCAACATCGTCGACGCGATCTTGTGCGTGGCCAGGGGGCAGCAGCCATGAAGACCTTCGAATTCGAGCACGCCGCGGACGTCGCGGGCGCCATCGAGCGGGTCGTCGCGACCGGCGGCAAGTACTACGCCGGTGGCACCAACCTGCTCGACCTGATGAAGGGCGGAGTCGAGACGCCGCCCGCGCTGATCGATCTCCGCCGCTTGGGGTTGACCAACGTCATCGAGACCGAGACCGGCGGCGTGCTGATCGAATCCGGGGTCACCAACAGCGCCGTCGCCAACCATCCGCTGATCCGCACCCGATACCCCGTGCTGTCGCAAGCGATCCTGTCCGGTGCGACCACCCAGCTGCGCAACATGGCCACCGCCGGGGGAAACCTGCTGCAGCGCACCCGGTGTCCCTACTTCATGGACGCCGCCTTCGTGCGGTGCAACAAGCGTGTGTCCGGATCGGGGTGCGCAGCCCGCGACGGCGCCAACAGGGAACACGCCATCTTCGGAGCCAGCGACTCCTGCGTGGCCGTCCACCCGTCGGACATGGCCATCGCGCTGGCCATCCTGGACGCCACGGTGCACGTCCAGGGCCCCGATGGCGCGCGCACGATCGCGATCGCGGACTTCTTCCGGCTGCCCGGTGACGAGCCGCACCGCGACGACACGCTGCGCGCAGCGGAGCTCATCGTCGGCATCGAGCTGCCGCCGTCGCCGTTCGCCGAGCACTCCTGGTACCTGAAGGTGCGCGACCGCCACAGCTACGCGTTCGCCCTGGTGTCGGTCGCGGCGGGCCTGCGCCTCGAGGACGGCGTGATCCAAACGGCCGCCATCGCCATGGGTGGTGTCGCGGCGAAGCCCTGGCGGGTGCCCGACGCCGAGGCGCTCCTGCTGGGTGAACGGCCAACGCGCGCCATCTTCCGGCACGTCGCCGAACGCATGATGGTCGGCGCGCAACCGTTGAGCCAGAACGGCTTCAAGGTCGACCTCGGCCGACATGCGGTGGTGCGGGCGCTGACCAAGGCCGCCACCGAGTGAGTGCGGCGGTCACCGGGTCACTTCGCGTCGTCGACCGTCTTGTCCTGATTGCCAGGGGCCGAGCAGAACGCAAGCGTCCGGTCCACCATCGTCTGGACGTCGGAGGTGGACGCGTTGCGGCCGTTGCGGGCCTTGAGCACGTTCGCGACGGTGGCGCTTCTGGTGTCGCGGCTCATGCCGGTGAAGTCCCGGCAGCTGGTCGACTGGTCGCCGATTCCCGCGCAGCCCGTGAGGGCGACGCCGATGGCGGCCAACACCGCGGTGGTTCGGTACATGGCTCGACGCTACGGGATGAGCCTGGACGTCAGAGCACGACCGCGATCTCGTCGCTCAGGTGGTAGCGCGAAGCCAGCGGAAGGACGTCCCCGCTCCAGAACTTGCCGGGGTCGAACCAGTTGGTGTCCTTGTCACCTACCAGCAGCCCCATCTCCTGGTAGGTGACCGCGACGGTCTCGGCGCAGTAGGCGGTCTCGAAGCCGACCTTGCGGCGCTCGGCCCGCTTGCGGCTGGTGTGCTTGCGGGCCTGCTCGTCGAGCAGCGGGATGCCGCGGGTCCAGTCGGTGAGCGTCGGCACTCGACCCCGGAACCACCGGGCGGTCAGCTTGGCGGTGCTCGGGAACGCGGTGCCGTCCATCCTGGCGATGACGCGCAGCAGGGCGTCCTCCTGGGCGCGGTCGGCGTACGGCGTCAGCTGCCGCAGCCAGCACCGCTGACCGTAGGTGAGCATCCACCGCTCGACCGCCTGGCGCAGGTCGTTGAGCTGGACACCGCGGTGATGCCCGCCGCTCCACAGGCACTCCAGCTTGTCGCCGAGTTCGGCATGCCAGATCAGCGGCGGCAGGTCGTCGATCGCGACCGTCATGCCGACGTGGTTGACCGGGGCGTTGGTCATCGTCTGGATCGCGCGGTCGGGGCCGGAGGCGCCGCGGAAGAGCCAGATGTCGCCGGTCCGGGTCTCGGCCAATGCGTCGTCGAGCGTCACCGTATTCGCCTTCACCAGGGAAGCTTAGGCAGACTGAGTCGATGCGAAGCGTGTGGAAGTGGATCGGGCTGGCCGGTGTCGCCGGGGTGGTGGCCGGCGGCGTGTTCGTCGCGCGGGACCAGCGCAAGCGAAATGCATACGCGCCGGACGACATTCGGGCCAAGCTGCACCAGCGACTGGCCGAGTCGGACACGTTCGGCCACGAGGCGTAGGAGCTCTCCCACATGACACCGTCGCGTTTCGGTCGGCTCCTGGTCGCAGTGCTGTCCGTCGGTGCCATGCTCGCGGGCTGCGCCCAGCCCGGTGGGCCGACACCGGTGTCGGCGTCCGTCCCGGCGCTGGGGCTGCCGCTGCCCACGCTACCCACCACCACGTCGGCGAACCCGGCCCCGACCGACTACACGCCGCTGCTACTGCAGGCCGCCGAGGTGAACCAGGCCGGTGACGACTACGCGTCCCCACCACCGATCCGAGACCCCGACGGCGTCAAGGGCGCCGAGGTGCTGATGACCAACGCGGACCAGTCACGTGCGCTGGGCATCACCATCGTGCTGCCTCCGGACCCCGCGTCGGTGCCCGACGAACTGCGCAAGGCCCAGAGCGATCTGTCCACCGTGGTGCCGACGGCGCCTGCGCAACCGGTGCCGGTCGGTACGGGCGGCCTGATGTTCACGGGCATGTCGCACGACGGGCTCAAGGCCGTCACGGCGCTGGTCTTCGGCCAGGACCGTGCCATCGTGCGGATCGACTTCTACACCCGCCCGGACGTCATCACCCCGCGCGACTATGCGCTGGACGTCGGGCAGCGCCAGGCGATCGCCGTGCGGGTGGGGCTGGCTCTGATCAAGTAGCCGCCGCGGTGACGGCGTACAGGCGGTGCGTTCCGCCAAACCCCTTGAGCTCGACGTCACGGCCGTCGTCGAAGCCGACGTCCGCCAGGACGACGGCATCGCGGACGGACTCGCTGACCAGTACTTCGCCGCCGGCGGCCGCCGCGGCGACCCGGGCCGCCATCGCCACGTTGCGGCCGAACAGGTCATCACCGCGGCGTACCGACTTGCCGGCGTGGATGCCGATGCGCACCCGAATCCCGTTGGACCGCTTGGCAAGTTCGCGCTGGACGTCCAGGCTGCAGCGGACGGCCCGTTCGGGTTCGGCGAACGCGATCATGAACCCGTCGCCCTGGCTCTTGACCACGTAGCCGTCGTGGCGCCTGACATGGCGGCCGACCATCCTGGCGTGCCGGTCGATGAGCCGGACGAAGGCGCGGTCGCCGATGCGTTCGTTGAGGGAGGTGGACTCCTCGATGTCGGAGAACAGGATGGTGACCCGGCCGTTGGGCGCCAGCCGGGCCAGATCGGGGCGTTCGACGGTGGCCCAGTCGGCGAGGTCCTCGATGTTGGAGCGGACGGCCGCGCCGAGCCCCTCCTTGCGCAGGATGGTGGCCGTCTGCCACACGGTCTTGACGGCTTCGCGGCCACCCGAGATGAGGTTGGTGCGGGTGTCGAGCCGGCGGCGAAGATCGTTCAGCTCGACGTCGCGGGCGCGCACCCGCCGCCACAGCACCCCGATCGCAACGGCCTCGCCGACGGCGATGGCGATCAGTACGTAGACCGCGATCATCGTGGGGGTGCGCGCGCCGCTACCGGTAGAACGCCGCGGTGACGGTGCCGAGGTCGAAGTAGTCCCGCCACGCCGCAATGCGGCCGTCGCGCACCTCGAAGACTCCCATCACTGGCAGCTCGAGGCGGCCGCCGTCGGTCCGGCGCATCACGTCGGTGCGCTCGTTCATCACCACGTTGCCCTGGCCGAACTGGCGATGCACGGTGAAGTCGATGCCGTCGAACCCATCGAGCATGACGGCGAGGAAGTCCTTGATCGCCGCACGGCCCTCGGCGGGCGGCATCGGAATGTTGTGGTACACGGCGTCATCGGTGAAGTAACTCAGGATGCGCTCGGGATCGGGGTCGGCCCACAGAGCACAGAACTCGGTCACCAGCTCGTCGGCGGACTGCGCCATGTCTCGATTCACCAGCCTTCGGTCAGCACGCGGTCCAGTGCCGCGACGTAGAAGTCCGCGCCCGCCATGTCCAGGCACAGCGGCGGTTTGGTCTTGAGGATGTTCTTCCGCTCGCCGGTGGGCTGAATCACCACGCCGAGCTCGAGCATGCGGTCGCAGATGGCCGCGGTCTCCTCGGTGGCGGGCTCCAGCGTCTGCGGGTCGCGGACCATCTCGACGCCGAGGTACAGCCCCATCCCGTGCACCGTGCCGATGATCGGGTGACGCTCGCGCAGTTTCAGCAGCTGAGACTTGAGATGCCTGCCGACCCGGGAGGCGTTCCCTTGCAGGTCCTCGTCGCGGAGCACGTCGAGGACGGTCATCCCGATCGCGCAGGACAGCGGGCTGCCGCCGGTCGAGGAGAAGAAGTACCCCTGCGAGCTGAACGCGTCCGCGATCGCCCGGCTGGTGATGACGGCACCGAGGGGATAGCCGTTGCCGGTCGACTTCGCGATCGACACGATGTCGGGCACCACCTGCTGCTGCTCGAAGCCCCAGAACCATTCGCCCAACCGGCCATAACCGACCTGCACCTCGTCGGCGACCGCGTAACCGCCCGCCGCGCGGACGGCGGCGTAGACCTGGCTCAGATACCCGTCGGGCAGGGCCATGCCACCGGCATTGCCGTACACCGACTCGCAGATGAACCCGGCGGGCGGCCGGCCCGCTGCGACCAGCTCGTCGATCGTGGCGACCGCATCGAGGGCGTACCGGGCGGCGTCGGCGCCCCGGTAGGTACCGCGAAAGCTGTTGGGCGACTCCACCACGTGGATCCAGTCCGGCCGGGTCTCCAGTGCGTTCGGGTTGTCGGCCGTCGAGGTCGACACGGCGTCGGTGGCGTAGGTCCACCCGTGGTAGGCCTCACCGACCGCGATCACGTCGCGGTGGCCCGACACCGCGATCGCCAACCGCAGTGCCAGATCGCTTGCCTCCGAACCGGAGTTGACGAGGAACACGGTGTCCAGCGGATCCGGCAGCAGGGCGGCCAGTCGCTCGCTGAAGTCGACGACCGCCGCGTAGTTGAACCGGGAGTTGGTGTTCAGCCGGCGCAGCTGCCGATTGGCGGTGTCGGCCACCCGCGGATGCGCATGCCCCAGCACCGTGACGTTGTTGACCATGTCGAGGTACACCCGGCCCGCGGTCGACATCAGATGGTGCCGACGCCCGCGCTCGATCTGCGGCGGATCGGCGTAGTAGTGCTCCTGCACGCGGGCGAAGCTCTCGTCGCGGCGCGCCAACAGGTTTCGAGCCGCGGTGTCGGGCACGTCGGACAGACCGAGCAGCGGCCGCGGGTCACGCGTCAGCGCCGCCCAGCCGGGCGCGAGCTCGGCGCTGGAGAAGGCGGGTGCGACGGGGGCGCCCGTCGGTCGCACCCCAATGGTGGTCCAGCCGCCCCCGGTCAGCGTCGCCACCGGCGCACCGGCCTCGAGGGCGCCGGTGGCTGCGGCCGTCCCGGAGACGGTGAGCTCGTATTCGGGGCCGCGCAGCGTGAATCCACCGTCGTGCGAATCGATCTCACCAGCCCAGGGCGCCCGCAGCGTGACGGTGTCGGCGGGCCAAAGCGAGATGCCGGTGGCAACGACGTCGGGTGAGTCCTGGCTCAGCCGCGGCGCCCTGGTCAGGTTCGCCTCGCCGAACCGGGTGACGACGAGCGTCGCGCCGTCGTCGATTGCCTGGTGCGCCAATCCGTCCTGGAAGGCCTGGTCCCACGGGCCCTCCGCTGCGGTGTCGAAGACCTCGGAGACCGTGGAGAGGTCGAGCGTGCGAACGGTTTCCGCGTCGAGACCATCGATCAACGCCGCACCCTTGACCGGCGCTGGGGTGGCGGAGAGGCCAAGCTCGGCCCGGATCACGGCCGTCATCAGGTCCACCGGAACGGACGTGGCGCGCTCGAACATCCGCAGCTCGTCATCGGACTGGTTGGTCAGGTAGTCGTTGTCCGGATCGAGCAGCGCCTGCTGGGCGCCGCTGACCAGCAGTACCGCGGTGCGCAGCACCAGTAGTGGCCAAAGGGCGTCGGCTTCCGCGGCGCTTAGCGGGCGGATGGCATGAAAGGCCTTGACGCCAGGCAGGATCGAGGTCGGCGACGATCCGGGGTGACCGAGAACCGACGACAGGGTGATGGCTGCCTCGGAGACCGCCCAGGTGTCGGACAGGTCGCCGAAGTCGATGATGCCGTCCGGCTGCCGGAGCGCACCGCCACCGGGGGCGGCGGCGACGACGTTGGCGTCGGTGAGATCGAGATGTACCGCCTGGCAGGGTAGTTCGTCGGCCAGCGGGACGAGGCGGTCCCAGGCCTCGGTGGCCGACGCGATGATGCGGGCTCGCAGGACGGGGTCCTCGACGTGCGAGGCGAGCGAGGCCACCACGTCGTGCGCGTGGCGCAGGTCCCACTGCAGGGCGCGGTCCAGACCCGGATGGTGGAAGTCGGCGAGTGCCCGGCTGACCCGGGCCGCCACCTCACCCATCTTCGCGACCACGCTCGGCGCCAGGTATCCGAGGCCGACGAGGGTGCCGCCGGGCAGGTAGCGCAACAATCGCACGTGCGCGGTGCCGCCGAGCAGGTCGTCGACGGAGGTCGAGACCTCACCGTCGAGGTTGGGAAGCGGCACCGCGACGCGCAGTGCCGGCTCCGCGTCGGCGATCAGTGCGGCCGCCGCATCCTGGGCGGCCAACTCGAGCGCCGTGAAGGCGGGGTTGGCGATCTTCAGCACCCCGGCGGGCTGCTCACCGGCACCGAACACCAGGAAGTTCTTGTCCTGGTTGCTGCCAAGCGATTCCGCCCGCGCGCTCAGCCCGTAGTGCGCCGCCAGTAGTTTCTCGGCCTGCTGCTCGGTGACGCGAGGTGCCGGCAGCTCCGGCTGTTCGAGGAAGTTGAAGCCCACGGTGTTGATCTTGCCGCTCATCGGGACACGAAGTCCGCGACGACCTCGCTAAAGGCGTCGTTGTCGTCTCCGGCCGCGGTGTGGCCCGCGTCGCTCAGCTCGACGAACTCCGCGCGCGGCACCTTCGTCAGGAAGTCTTGCACGCCCTCGGCGCTCACCACGTCGGACAGCTTGCCGCGGATCAACAGAATCGGGATCTCCAGGTTGATCGCCGCGCGTTCCAGCTGGTCCATCCGGTCGAACGGATCGTCGCCCGGCTTGGTGAGGAACGCCGGATCCCAATGCCAGTACCACCGGCCGCCGCGCAGCCGCAGGTTCTTCTTCAGCCCCTCCGGACTGCGGGGCCTGCTGCGGTGCGGCAGGTACGCCGCGACGGCGTCGGCCGCCTCGTCGAGTGAGTCGAAGCCGTCGATGCCGCTGAACATGAAGTCGCGGATGCGGGCGCTGCCGTCCTTCTCGAACCGCGGCACCACGTCCACCAGCACCAGCTTGGTGACGAAGTCCGCACCCGCCTCGTGCGCGGCGAGGATGCCGGTGAGCCCGCCCATGCTGGCGCCGATCAGCACCGTCGGACGGCCGATCTGGTAGATCACCTGCAAGGTATCGGCGCACAGCGACTCGACGGAGTAACTCGCGGTGGGCGAGCGGTCGCTGTCGCCGTGGCCGCGGCTATCCAGCGCGACGACGTGGAAACCGCCGTCGGCGAGGATCTGGCCGGTGTTCTTCCAGGAGTGCCGATTCTGGCCACCGCCGTGCAGCATCAGAATGCTCGGGCGGTCCGCGTCGAGGTCGGCGTCGCGGTTCCACTCGTCGGCGACCAATGTCAGATCGTCGCGGCCGCGGAACTCCACCACCGCCGAGGTGCTGCTCGCCCTGCTCGTTGACATCCGCACTTCCTTCCGCCGAGCCCGCGCTCACGTTACCCAGTGCGATGAGTTCCTCCGATGTCATGGGTCTGATTCCAGGACCGCATTGCGACAGGAGACGAGAGCCATGCCATCGATCACGCCATCACTCTGGTTCGACGACGATCTCGAGGAGGCGGCCGCGTTCTACACGGCGGTGTTCCCGAACTCCCACGTCGAGGGGTTCACCCGCTACACCGAGACCGGCCCCGGCACACCCGGCCGGGTGATGGCCGGATCGTTCGTGCTCGACGGCCAGCGCTTCGTCGGCATCAACGGCGGCCCGCTGTTCCCGTTCACCGAAGCGGTGTCCTTCGTCGTGCACTGCGCCGACCAGGACGAGGTCGACCACTACTGGACCCGCCTGCTCGACGGTGGCGAGGAGTCGCAGTGCGGCTGGCTCAAGGACCGCTTCGGGCTCAGCTGGCAGATCGTCCCCGACCGGCTGCTGGAGTTGACCGGTGATCCCGATCCGGCCAAGGCCGCAGCCGCGACCACGGCGATGCTGGCGATGCGCAAGATCGTGATCGCCGATCTGGAGGCCGCCGTCCGCGACGTGTGACCGACGCCTCGAGTTCTATGGTGATCGAGATGACCGAACCACGATGGATCGACCTCCCGACGCCCGACGTGCAGCTGCGGGCGCTGTCCTGGGGGCCGGAGGACGCGCCGATCGCACTGTGCCTGCACGGTTTTCCGGACACGGCGCACGGCTGGCGCAAGGTCGCCCCGCACCTGGTCGACGCGGGCTGGCGGGTGGTCGCGCCGTTCATGCGCGGTTACGCCCCGTCGTCGACGTCGGTGGACGGCAGCTATCACGTCGGGGCGTTGATGGACGACGCACTGCGGGTGCTCGAGGCCGCGGGCGCGACGGGTCGCGACGTGCTCGTCGGCCACGACTGGGGTGCCATCGCAGGCGCCGGGCTGGCCGCCATGCCCGACGGCCCGTTCACCAAGGCCGTCATCATGTCGGTGCCCCCGGCCGGCACGTTCCGCGGTCGGGTGCCCGACGTCGCCCGGCTGGCCGCCCGGCTGCCGCGCCAGCTGCTGCGCAGCTGGTACATCGCCTACTTCCAGCTGCCGCTCCTGCCAGAACGGTCCGCCCGATGGGTGGTGCCCCGGCTGTGGCGGCAATGGTCACCCACCTACGACGCGGCCGAGGACGTGGCCCTGGTGCTCGACGCCATCGGGGCACCGCAGAACTGGCGGGCGGCCCTGGGCTACTACCGGGCCACCATCCGGGGGAGCCGGCCGCCGGCCCGCTACGCCGAGTTGCACGAGTACTGGCTGGCCCGGCTGGTGCTGCCGACGCTGTATCTGCACGGCGCCGAGGACGGCTGCGCCTCGGCGGACTACACCCGGTGGGTGCGGCCCGCGCTGCCTGCCGGCAGTGTGGCCGAGATCGTCGGCGGCGCAGGACACTTCATGCAACTCGACCGGCCCGATGAGGTCGCCCGTCTCATCCTGGACTTCATCGGCCGCTAGCGGTCCTCGAGCCCCGGGTGGCTAGCCTTGGACCCATGACCGTACGGCGACTCGCGCCGATCGACGCGCAGACGTTCTGGTTGGCGCCGACCATGCCGAACGACACCTTTCTGCTGTTCGGCTTCGCGGGCGTCGCGAGCGACCTCGAGCACGCGCTGTCCGAGGTGCGGGCGAGGGCGCGCGGATGCCAGGACCTTTCGCTGCGCGTCGACGACCGCGGGTCGTGCCACTACCCGGCCTGGGAGCGTCGCGACGTCGACCGGTCGCAGTTCGTGGTCCACGACCTCGACGACCGCACCTGGGCCGGCTGCCTGGCCGGGGTCGGTGCACTGATGGGCCATCAGGTGGACGCTGCCGACCGAGCCTGGCGGTTGCACGTGTTCCCCGACGTCGTCGGCATGCCCGGGGTTTCGGGGGCGGGCACCGTTGCGGTACTGCAGATCTCGCACGCCCTCGGAGGTGGTGGCCGCACCTCGGCGCACGCCGCGCTGATCTTCGGCAGGCCGGGTGTCGCAGTGCCCGACGTCCACCCGCCGGAGGCCGGCCCATGGGCCATGGTGCGCAACGGGATCCGGGCTGCGCGGGCCCATCGCGAGCTGCTCGCCGACCAGGCAGCCGGCGGCGTGCCAGGTCCGGCTGGTCCGAGGCCGCTGCTGCGCACCAACGGCCTGCCCTCGGGTGCCCGCCGCCTCGGCATGGTCGTCCGGCCCCGCTCGGCGCTTGGCGGACCGACGGTGACCGTTGCGGCGCTCGCCGCGATCTCCACGGCGCTGGCCGGGCAGCTGCGCGCGCTCGGTGACGACCCGTCGGCGCTCGGCGCCGAGGTGCCGATGGCCAAGTCGCCACCACGGTTGGCGTACAACCACTTCGGCAACGTCGGCATTGGCCTTCACCCCGACCTGCCGGGGCGGGACCGGATGGAGATGATCGCCGATGAGCTCGCCGCGCGCCGACGCCGTGCTGCCCACGTTGCGATGCGCGCCTCGGACCTGGCGTTCGCCTCGACACCCGCGTCGCTGTTGCGCTGGGGCATGCGGCGTTTCGATCCGTACCTGAGGGTGGACGCGGTGACCGGCAATACCGTGGTGTCCAGTGTCAACTGCGGGGCGGCGGACTTCGGCTTCGGCGGGGCGCCCGTGGTCATGGCGTCGGCGTTCGCGGCGCTGTCCCCGATGATGGGGCTGACGCACGTCGTCGTCGGAGTCGGTGACACCGTGACGATCGGCGTGCATGCGGCCGACTCGGCACTGGGCGGGGCTGGCGGGCTCGACGACTACCTGGCGCGGCTGCAGGCGGCGCTGCCCTCGCGCTGACCCCGCCCGACGGCGAAACCGGACGAATGCCGCCACCGAATCTAGAACACGTTCTAATCTGAACGTCATGGGTTTTCTGAAGCAGGAAGTGCCCGTCATCGACTTCGAGGAGTGGAGCAAGGGCACCCGGGCCGAGCGGATCGTCCCGATGGCGCGGCACTGGGCCGAGGTGGGCTTTGGCACCCCCGTCGCGCTGCACCTCTTCTACGTGGTCAAGATCCTGCTGTACGTGCTCGGCGGCTGGCTCGTCGCGCTCGGGACGACGGGGATCGATGGGTTCACCAACGTCGGATCCTGGTACGCCGAACCCATCGTGTTCGAGAAGGTCGTGCTGTACACGATGCTGTTCGAGGTCATCGGCCTCGGCTGCGGTTTCGGGCCGCTCAACAACCGCTTCTTCCCGCCGATGGGATCCATCCTCTACTGGCTGCGGCCGGGCACCATCCGCCTACCACCCTGGCCCGGCCGCATCCCGCTGACCAGGGGCAGCGGCCGCACGCCGGTGGACGTCGCCCTCTACGGGGCGCTGCTGGTGGTGCTCGTCATCGCGCTGTGCTCCGACGGCACCGGCCCGGTCCCGGCGCTCGGGACCGAGGTCGGGGTGCTACCCGCCTGGCAGATCTGGGCGGTGCTCGGCCTGCTCGCGGTGGCGGGTCTGCGCGACAAGGTGATCTTCCTGGCCGCCCGCGGCGAGGTCTACGGGTCCTTCACGGTGGCGTTCCTGTTCGCGGGCTTCGGCGTCGACATGATCATCGCGGCCAAGATCGTCTGCCTCGTCATCTGGATGGGGGCGGCGACCTCGAAGCTCAACAAGCACTTCCCGTTCGTCATCTCCACGATGATGAGCAACAACCCGGTGTTCCGGCCCAAGGCCATCAAGCGCAAGTTCTTCGAGCACTTCCCCGACGACCTGCGCCCCGGGCGGCTGTCGCGCATCGTCGCGCACGTCAGCACCGCCATCGAGATGCTGGTGCCGCTGGTGCTGTTCTTCTCCCACGGGGGCTGGCCGACGACGATCGCCGCGATCGTGATGATCTGCTTTCACTTCGGCATCCTGTCGTCCATTCCGATGGGCGTGCCGCTGGAGTGGAACGTCTTCATGATCTTCGGCGTGCTGACATTGTTCGTCGGCCGCGCGCAGGTCGGCCTCGGTGATCTGACGACACCGTGGCCGGCCGTGCTGTTCGCAGTGCTCGCCGGCACGGTCGCGCTGGGAAACCTGTTCCCGCGCAAGGTGTCCTTCCTGCCAGGCATGCGGTACTACGCGGGCAACTGGGACACCTCGCTGTGGTGTCTTACGCCCTCGGCGGAGGCGAAGATCGCCAACGGCATCGTCGCGATCGCCAGCATGCCGGCCGCGCAGCTGGAGAAGTTCTACGGCAGCAAGGAGGCCGCGCAGATCCCGATGTACATGGGATATGCGTTCCGCGCCTTCAATACTCACGGCCGGGCGATGTTCACCCTTGCCCATCGGGCGATGGCCGGGCGCGACGAGGCCGACTACACGCTGACCGACGGGGAGCGGCTCGTCAGCACCGCGATCGGATGGAACTTCGGCGACGGCCACATGAGCAACGAGCAACTCGTCGAGGCACTGCAGCAGCGGTGCCACTTCGAGCCGGGTGAGGTGCGCATCGTGATGCTCGATGCCCAGCCCATCCACCAGCAGCAGCAGGAGTACCGGTTGGTGGACGCCGCCACGGGCGAGTTCGAGCGCGGCATCGTCCGGGTGGCCGACATGGTCACGCGCCAGCCGTGGGACGACGAGGTGCCGGTCTACCCGACGTGGTCGGGGCGAACTAGCTGTTCTTCACGGGCAGGTTGTGAACGCTGAGGCGTTCGATGGGTGACTTGCCGCCGATGCCGGTGTGGGGTCGATGGTGATTGTAGAGATGGACC
>NZ_JAWQPU010000004.1:0-551897 GCF_033741125.1 Mycolicibacterium sichuanense
TCCACCCAGCCGGGCAGCTTGGTGAGGAAGGTGCGGATGATCGCGACGTGCTCGGGGCTGATCGCGCCGGTGGCTTGGGCGGCGGCGGTGGGGGCCAGCAGCGGTGGCATCGGTTCACCGGTTAGTGCGGTGCGCGGACCCAGCTCCTTGGCCTCGGACAGCCGGCGGCGGGCGTCGGTGCCCGAGATCCGCAGCCGCTCGGTGAGCACGGTCTTGAGTGATTTCGCGCCCAGCGCGACGGGGGAGGCTTCGTGTTGCAGGCGGGCGATGATCCGATGCCCCACGGTTGGCAGCTGCCAGCTCACCGTCTCCAGTTCGCCCAGTAGTTCCAGGAGTTCGGGGTGGGTGAACGCGTCGCAGTCCAGGTCGGCGAGTTCGGCGACGGCGGCCACCATCGAGGCGAGCGCCGCGGTGACCCGATCCGAACTCATACCCGAACCCTAGTACGACCCACCGACAAGGAATCGGTCTGCGTTACTGCTGAAACCGATGTGGCACAGGGGGATACGGGTTGTGGACTACTGCCGGGCCTGTGGATGAGTTCGGCGCGTCACCGCCAATTCTGGTAGTGGAATGACCTCAGCGATTGGCCGCCAGTACCGACAGCAGCTCGTAGCCGACGTGGGCGGCTGCGATGCCGGTGATCTCGGCGTGGTCGTAGGCCGGTGCCACCTCCACGATGTCGGCTCCCACCACGTTCAGTCCGGTGAGCCCGCGCAGTGTGTTGAGCAGCTCGCGCGACGTCATGCCGCCCGCCTCCGGGGTGCCGGTGCCTGGCGCGTGGCTCGGGTCGAGCACGTCGATGTCCACCGAGACGTACACCGGCCCACCGTCGAGGCGGGTCCGCATCCGTTCGACGATGCTTGCCACGCCGTCGGCCTCGTAGTCGTCGGACCGGATGATCTGGAACCCGAGCACGGCGTCGTCCTCGAGATCCTGCTTGCCGTACAGCGGGCCGCGGATGCCGATGTGCTGGGAGCGCTCCATGTCGATCAGCCCCTCTTCGCTGGCCCGGCGGAACGGCGTCCCGTGGGTGTACGGCGCGCCGAAGTAGGTGTCCCAGGTGTCGAGGTGGGCGTCGAAGTGCAGCACCGCGACCGGGCCGTGATCGCGGGCCACCGACCGCAGGATCGGCAGGGCGATGGTGTGGTCACCGCCGATGGTCAGGACCGTCGACCCGTCCTTGCGCAGGTCGGTGATCGAGGCGTCGATGGTCTCGATGGCGTCTTCGATGTCGAACGGGTTCACGGCGATGTCACCGCAGTCGGCCACCTGCTGCGTGGCGAACGGTGACACGTCCAGCGCAGGGTTGTAGGGCCGCAACAGTTTCGACGATGCCCGCACGTGGGCCGGGCCGAAGCGGGCGCCGGGACGATAGGAGACCCCGCTGTCGAAGGGGATGCCGACGATGGAGACGTCCGCGCTGCCCACCTGATCGATGCGGGGGAGCCGGGCGAAGGTCGCCGGTTCGGTGTAGCGCGGTGCCCGACTGGCGTCGGGCGGTCCGACGAACTCGCTCATCGGCCTTCCTCCTTGGCGACGGTGTTGGCGATGTCCAGCGTGCTGCCGGGATCGGAGATGCTCGGATCGGAGTCGATGAATTCCCGTTCGCGCGAGACGTCCAGCGATCTAGTGAGCGCGACGTACACCACGCCGGAGACCAGCAGTCCGACGACGAAGGCGATGTCGACCTCACCCATGGCCTCGGCGGCCGGTCCGACGAAGAACGGCAAATCCACGAACGGGATCTCGGCGACGACGCCGATGAGGAACGCCGTCAGGCCACGCCAGGACCACGCGCCGTAGATTCCGTTGGGGGTGAACAGGTCTGCGATGGCGTAGTGCCCGCGGCGGACGAAGAAGTAGTCGGTCAGGTTGACCGCGGTCCACGGCGCCAGCAGATACAGCATGATCAGCAGCGTGGTATTCAGCGCGGTGGTCGCGTTCGACAGCAGCAGGCTCATCACCAGCCACGCGACCGCGAGCACGACGATCGTCACCACCCGCAGGTTGCGCGTCGGGGTGACCGACTTCAGCGAGTCCAATCCCGTGACGACGGTGAGCATTCCGCTATAGGCGTTCAATCCCATCGTGGCGACCAGGACCAGGGTCGAGACCACGGCCAGCACACTGCCCAGGTACGAGAACGTGTCATTGCCGGTTTGGTTGATGCCCGCGAGCGCGTCGCTGGCCCCCAGATGGGTGGCCATCCAGGCCCCCAGTGGGATGAGCCACGCGGGCGAGGCGGAGGCACCGACGAACACCGAGGCGATGATGGCCGACGGCTTGGTGTCACGCGGGAGGTAGCGGCTGTAGTCGGAGACGTACGGCGCGTAGGTGATGTTGTAGGACGCGGCGACGCTGAACTGCACCAGGAAGGCGACGAAGGTGAAACCGCCTGGGGTCGAGGTGGTTCCGGTGACACCCCCGAACAGCACCCCGCAGGTCAGCACGATCCACAGCGGAAGTGAGATCCAGAACAGCACCCGAAAGGTCTTGTGCAGCAGGTCGTGACCGAAGATCGCGACGAGCGCCGCCACGACCGTGATGACGACGGCCACGGCAACCGGATTCCAGCCGAAGATCGACTGCAGGCCCGACTTGATGATGACGACGTCGACCACGTTGAAGCCGACGAAGGTGAACAGGGTGCCCACCAGCGGCAACAGCACGCCGCGGTAGCCGAACTGCGCCCTGGACTGGATCATCTGGGGCAGGCCGAGTACCGGCCCCTGGGTGGCGTGAAACGCCATGAAGAGGGTGCCGAAGGCGATGCCCGCGATGCCGGCGACGATGGTCCAGCCCAGCGACAGGCCGAGGCTGGGGCCGACGAAGCCGAGCGCGAGGGTGAACGGCTGGAAGTTGCCGACGAACCAGAACGGGCCCTGATGGGACACCCGACCGTGGCGTTCGTCGTCGGGGACGTAGTCGATGGACCTGGTCTCGATCATCGGCCCGGTGCGACCGTCGGCGGCCGCGGGTGTCGTGGCGGACATGGGGACTCCTGCCATTGGTGTGTTGCGCATCACCATGCACCGGGTCGCTCGCGTCTGCCATGGCCGATTTGTTCAATTCATCCATTACGCTTGGGCGAAATGTACATCCGGGCTGATGGGCGATGATCACCGTCGGCGACGTGCTCGCGGCGCCGTCGTTGGGTCTGCAGCTGATCGTCGGCGGCGATGGGCTCGATCGGCTGGTCCGCTCGGCCCACGTGTCGGAGCTGACCGCGCCGGGGGATTGGTTGCGCGGTGGCGAGCTGCTCATGACAGTGGGGCTGCTGCTGCCGATGCGGCCATCGAAGTGCCGTGCCTATCTGGCCGAGTGCGCAGCGGCCGGTGTTGCGGGGGTGGCCCTGGGCCTTGGGCACGGGTTGCCCTACCAGAGTTGTCCGGAGCCCCTGCGCGATGCGGCTGAGGAGGTCGGCGTCCCGCTGCTGGTGGTGCCCGACGAGACCCCGTTCATCGCCGTCACCAAGTGGGTCTTCGAGACCATCGCCGGGCAGGAGCGCCGCGATCTGCAAACGGCGATGGAGATCAATCGCCGGCTCACCGGGGTGGCCACCAGCGCGGCGCCGCTACAGGCACTGCTGGCGGCGTGGTCGGAATCCAGTGCCACCCCGTGCGTGGTCTGTGACGGCGGCGGACGGCTGATGGCTGCTACCGCGGGCGCCGATGCCGAGTTGGTCGAGCGCGCCTGCCGGATTCCGTTCCACCCCAGGGTCGCCGGTGGCGGCTGGAGCATGGTCGAAGACTTCGAAGTCCACACGGTCGGAGCCGAGGTGCCGCTGGCCTACGTCGTGCTTGGGGCGGACATGGACGTCACGTCGCGAAGTTCGTCGACGGTGCTGGTCTCGCTCATCGCTCTGGACATCGAGCGGCGCAACCTGTCCGACCAACCCGAACGGCGCCGGCGCGGCCAGGTGTTCGCCCAGCTGCTGCGGCCCGACGTCAAACCGGAACGGGCCAGGCACCTGGCCGCCAGCGTCGGGCTGACCGGCGAGCACTACCAGGTGGCCGTGGCCGCGACCAGCGATCCCGAGGCGCTCGCGTTCCGCATGCACCTGGGTCTCGACGGTGCGCTGGTCCGGGTGCACGGTGCGACGGTGGAGATCGCGCATTCGGATCCGACTGCGCTGACGAACATCCTGGCCGTCCACGCAACGGGTCTGCCGGTGGGCATCGGTGCCGCCACGTCGCCCGAGTCCCTTGCGGTATCGGCAATGCAGGCCCGTTCGCTGCTGCCCATCAGCGAACAGCTGGGGCGGATCGTCACCGCCAGCGAGGGTGAGACCGTCTCACTGCTGCTGTCGCTCGGTGCGCCCGAGGTCGTGCGGGGGTTCGCCGATGCCGTTCTCGCGCCGCTGGATCGACTGGATCCCCGCGACCGCCTCGAACTGTTGCGGACGCTGGATCAGTGGCTGCGGGCAAACGGGGCCTGGGATCCGGCGGCGCATCGACTCTCGTTGCACCGCAACACCGTCCGAAATCGGATCGAACGCATCGCTGCGCTGACCGGCCGACGGCTCGATGACGGCGACGACCGGATGGAGCTGTGGCTGGCGCTCAAGGCCAGGGCGGCGCTGCCGCAATGACCCCCTCCGCGGGCGTGCGTGTCTGCGCACGACGCGCCGCGTGAACGTGGGACTTGGCGCACGCTCACGGCGCGGGCGTCGCACGGACGAAGTCGCGCAGCCATGCGTACCACGCCGGCATGCCCGCTCCCGTCCTGGCGCTGACCGGTAGTACCAGGGCAGCGGGGTTGACCTGGTGCACGCGCTCGACGTAGGTCGCGACGTCGGCGTCGAGGTGGGGCTCCAGGTCGACCTTGTTGAGCAGCACCACGTCGCAGGCACGGAACATCACCGGGTACTTCAACGGCTTGTCCTCGCCCTCGGTGAGTGAATACACCATCACCTTGGCATGCTCGCCGACGTCGAATTCGGCCGGGCACACCAGGTTTCCGACGTTCTCGACGATGACCAGGTCCAGCGTGGCCAGGTCGAGTCCGGCCAGTGCGCGGTGGACCATCGGGGCGTCGAGATGGCATTCACCGCCGAAGCCGTTGCTGGTGTTCAGCAGCGAGATCTGCGCACCGCGACCGGTGAGTCTGGCGGCGTCCAGATCGGTGGCGATGTCACCTTCGATCACCCCGACCGCGACGTCACCGCGCAACTCGTCGAGGGTGGCGGCCAGGATGGTCGTCTTGCCGGAACCCGGCGAGCTCATCAGGTTGAGTGCACGCACCCCGTTGCCCTCGAATGCGCCCCGGTTGGCGGCGGCACGCAGGTCGTTCTCGGCGAAGATCGACTCGAGTACGTCGACGCGCTTGGCGCCGGTGGCATAGCCGTCGTGGTCCCCATGGGGATGATCGTGAGCGTGCACGGTGCCGTCGTCGTGGCGGTGAAATCTACCCATGCGCATGACCTTTCGCCGGTTGAGCCGTCGCGGGCTCGCAGACCTCGATGGAGGTCACCATGAACTCCTCGCCGCGGGTGATCTCGACGTCCACCGAGCCGCAGACCGGACACGCAACCGAGAACCGGGAGGCGATCGCACTGGCCGTCCCGCACGCGCGGCACGCCACTGCCGCCGCGACGAACTCCAGCTCGAGAGCGGCCTGCGGCAGGCCCGCGGCGTCGCGGACCAGCGTCCAGCAGAACGAGAGCGAATCGGGCACCACCTGACGTAGTGCGCCGACCTGTACGCGCACGACGTCGACGCGTCGACCCGCCGCATGGGTCGTCACGACTCCCGCGATGGCTTGGCACAGTGACAGCTCATGCACGGCGCGTCACCGGTTCTAATGCGTCGATGGGGGTGACCCTAGACCTCCGATTCCCCACTCCGAAGGGGATTGAGTCTCCTGGAATCGAGGACCAAAGTCCCTTCGGATCCTGGTGTCGCCGGCCTTCGCCAGAGCTAGCCTGAACGCACCAGCCGACGTCCACAGCCCATCGACTCGGCTGATGCGATGCTGCCCGGGAGGCCAATGAAGCGTGTTAGGCGCGCGCCCGTCACGACGGTGCGGTCACGGCTCGACATCACCGGCGTCGTCCAGGGTGTCGGGTTCCGGCCGGCCGTCGCGCGCATTGCCGACGCCCACGGGGTCGGAGGGTTCGTCTACAACGACTCCGGTTCGGTCCGTTGCGAGTTCGAGGGCGCGCCCGCTGCCGTCGAGGCAGCCGTCGCCGAGCTGCGCGACGCCCCGCCGCCGATGGCACGCATCGACGCCCTGCGGGTCACCGCCATCGCCCCCAGCGGAGCGGCGGGTTTCGCCATCGTGGCGAGCTCGTCGACCGGGTCCGCCCGCACACTGATCCCACCCGACGTCGCGACGTGTGCCGACTGCCTGCGCGAGATGACGGACCCCGCAGACCGCCGCCACCAGCACCCGTTCATCACCTGTACGAATTGCGGACCCCGCTACACGGTCATCACCGACCTGCCCTACGACCGGCCTGCCACGACGATGGCGGGCTTCGCCATGTGCGCGCGGTGCGCCGACGAGTACCGCGACCCTCGCGACCGTCGCTTCCACGCACAGACCATCGCCTGCCCCGACTGCGGGCCGCGGCTGACCTGGGTGGGGCCGGGGGACGGCCGGGACCCCATTGCCGCGGCGGCGGCGCTGATCGAGTCCGGGGGGATCGTCGCAGTGAAGGGGATCGGCGGCTACCACCTCGCCTGTCGTGCCGACGACGACGCCGTACTCGCCAGGCTGCGGCGCCGGAAGTCGCGTCCCGCCAAGCCGTTCGCGGTGATGGCGCGCGATCTGTCCGCGGCGCGATGCCTCGGCGAGGTGGACGCCGCCGCCGCCCGCCTGCTGACTTCGCCCGCGGCCCCGATCGTGCTGGTGCCCCGTAAGGATGGCGCGCTGTCCGGTTTGGTGGCGCCGGGTCTGCTCGACCTCGGGGTGATGCTGGCCTACGCGCCGATCCACCACCTGCTGTTCGGACGGTTGGGCGCCATCTCGGGGATGGTGATGACGTCGGCCAATGCCGGGGGTTCGCCGATCGCCTTCCGTGACGAGCACCTGAGCTGGATCGCGGGTCTCGCCGATGGCGCGCTCGTCCACGACCGGCCCATTCACGTTCCGTGCGAGGATTCCGTCCTCACCGTCGACGACCGGGGCGCCGTCGTGCCGTTGCGACGGTCCCGCGGGTACGCGCCGCTGCCGGTGTCGGTGCCCGGACTCACCGCCGGCGCCGCACCGGAGATCCTGGCGACCGGCGGCGACGTCAAGACCACCTTCTGCCTGATGGCCGACGACGGGCGCGCCCACCTGTCACCGCACCTCGGCGACATGTCCGATCCCCGCACCCAGCAGTCCTTCACCGAAGCCCTCGACCACCTGGTCCGCATGACCGGCCGTCGGCCCGCCCTCCTCGCCTGCGATCTGCATCCCGGTTACGCGACCACTCGCTGGGCGCAGCGCCGCGGCCAACCCTTTACGCAGGTTCAGCACCATCATGCGCACGCGGTCGCCCTGCTGGCCGAGCACGGGCGTCTCGACGACCCGATGCTCGCCGTGACCTACGACGGCACGGGCTACGGCACCGACGGAACCGTCTGGGGCGGTGAGTTCCTCGCGCTGACCGAGCCATCCCGCTTCACCCGCGTCGGGCACCTGAGGCCGTTCGCGCTGCCCGGCGGTGAGGGGGCGGTGCGCCAGCCGGCACGGATCGCCCTCGATCTGCTGGCCAGGGCCGGGATCGCCTGGTCGGACGACCTGGCTTCGGTCGCCGCCGTCGGGGCGGCGGGCCGTCACGTTCTGGCCCAGCAGATTCCGCGCGGGCTCGGTTGCGTCCCGACCACCAGCATGGGCAGGCTGTACGACGCCGTCTCCAGCCTGTTGGGCGTGTGCCAGGAAGTCACCTACGAGGGGCAGGCAGCCATCGAGCTCGAGCACCTGGCGCGCAGCGGCGGGGGAGACGCGACCGAGGTCGCCTTCGAGGTCCGCGACGGCGTGCTGGATCCGGTGCGCGTGATCAGCGGCCTGGTGGACGGGCTTCGCGCCGGCGTGCCGACGGCGGACCTCGCCGCGGCGTTCCACGACGCCGTCATCGCGGCGACCGTCGCCGTCGCCGCCGAGCGCGCCCGCGCGACGGGCATCCCCACGATCGGGCTCACCGGCGGCGTCTTCACCAACCGCCGGTTGCTCTCGGGTGTTCGAGAAGGACTGCAGCACCTCGGTTTCGAGGTTCTCATCCACCACGTCGTGCCGTGCAACGACGGCGGGCTGGCGCTGGGCCAGGCCGTCGTCGCGGCGACACGTCGACGATTCTTCGACGAAGGGAGTGGCTAGTGTGCCTCGGAATCCCCGGAAGGGTAACCCAGATCTGGGACGAGTCGGGTACCAGGATGGCGACCGTCGACTTCGGCGGTACCACCAAGAAGGTGTGCCTGGCCTACCTGCCCGACCTCGTGATCGGTGAATACACGATCGTCCACGCCGGTTTCGCCCTCAACCGGCTCGACGAGGAGTCGGCCAATCACACCTTGAAGATGTTCGCCGACCTCGGCATCCTCGAGGAAGAGCTGGCGGGCGTTCAGTCATCGCAACCGGATGAGCGCAGGGAGCCGGCATGAAGTACCTCGACGAGTTTCGCGATCCGGTCGCCGCGCGCGTGCTGGTCGATCAGATCAAGCACCGGGCCACGCGCCGGTGGACCATCATGGAAGTTTGTGGTGGTCAGACCCATTCGATCATTCGCAACGGCCTCGACCAGCTCCTGGACGAGGCCGTCGAATTCATCCACGGTCCGGGTTGTCCGGTGTGCGTCACACCCTTGGAGATGATCGACCGGGCACTGGAGATCGCCGCTCGCGACGGGGTGATCTTCTGCTCGTTCGGCGACATGCTGCGCGTGCCCGGCAGCACGCGTGACCTGTTCAGCGTCCGGGCCCGCGGCGGTGACGTCCGCATCGTCTACTCCCCGCTGGACGCGACCCAGATCGCTGCCGACAACCCCGACGAGCAGGTCGTGTTCTTCGGGGTGGGATTCGAGACCACCGCACCGGCCAACGCGATGTCGGTCGTGCATGCCCAGCGGTTGGGCCTGACGAACTTCTCGCTGCTGGTCTCCCACGTGCTTGTGCCCCCGGCGATGACCGCCATCCTGTCCTCGCCGACCAATCGCGTCCAGGGATTCCTGGGCGCTGGACACGTGTGCACGGTGATGGGCACCTCGGAGTACGGCCCGATCGTGGAGAAGTACGGGGTTCCCATCGTGGTGTCCGGGTTCGAGCCGCTGGACCTCCTCGAAGGCGTACGCCAGCTGGTCGACCTGCTGGAGGACGGCAGGGTCGAATTGCGAAATGCCTACCCGCGGGCGGTGAACGACGCAGGCAACCTCGTCGCCCAGCAGGTGTTGAACGACGTGTTCGTCGTGACCGACCGAGCGTGGCGCGGCATCGGCGTCATTCCCCGGTCGGGGTGGTCGCTGTCGCCCCGGTACGTCGAGTTCGACGCGGAGAAGCGGTTCGGCGTCGGTCACGTGCGGGTTCGGGAGTCCGCCGAGTGTCACAGCGGGGAGGTGTTACAGGGCCTCTTGAAGCCCAACGAGTGTCCGGCCTTCGGCACGTCGTGTACGCCGCGCACCCCGCTCGGGGCGACGATGGTGTCCAGCGAGGGCGCCTGTGCTGCCTACCATCAATTCCGCAGGCTCGACCCGAGCGGCCTGGCGGCGGTCCATGTCTGACGAGCCGGTGGCCGCCATCGACCCCGCGGACTGGGTGTGCCCGCTGCCGCTGCGGGAGACCAAGCGCATCGTGATGGGTCACGGTGGCGGCGGCATCCTGTCCGAGGAACTCATCGAGAACCTGTTCCTGCCGGCGTTCGCCTCCGGCCGCGATGCGGGTGGCCCGCCGCGGGATTCGGCCGTGCTGACCGTACCGGCCGGACGGATCGCGGTGTCGACGGACTCATACGTGGTGCAGCCCTTGTTCTTTCCCGGCGGCAACATCGGCGACCTCGCCGTCAACGGCACCATCAACGATCTCTCGATGAGCGGTGCGCAGCCGCTCGGGCTGACCGCCGGGTTCATCCTCGAGGAGGGCTTGGAGCTGGAGGTGCTCGGTCGCATCGCCCAGGCGATGGGCAAGGCGGCCGACCACGCCGGTGTCGGCATCGTCACCGGTGACACCAAGGTGGTCGGCCGGGGCGGGGCGGATCAGCTGTTCGTCAACACCGCCGGCGTCGGGGTGATCCCGCCGGGTGTCGACATCGGGCCCGAACGGGTCCGGCCGGGGGACGACGTGATCGTCTCCGGTTCCATCGGCGAGCACGGCGTCGCGATCATGAGCGTGCGCGAGGGCATCGACTTCGGCACGGTGGTCACCACCGACAGCGCGCCGCTGCACGGTTTGGTCGCCGCCATGCTCGCCGCCGACGACGCGGGCGGTCGGATCCACGCGTTGCGCGATCCGACCCGCGGTGGCCTGGTAGCCGCGGTCGTCGAGATCGCCAGGGCCGCAGGCGTCGGACTGGTGCTCGACGAGGCGACCATCCCCGTGCCCGAGGCGGTGGCCTCGGCGTGCGGTTTCCTCGGCCTGGACCCGTTGCAGGTGGCCAACGAGGGAAAGCTGGTGGCGTTCGTCGACCCGGCCGCCACCGAGGTGGTGCTCGCCGCGATGCGCGCCCACCCCGAGGGAGCGGCTGCGACCGTCATCGGACGGGTGGTGACCGAACACCCAGGCATGGCGGTGGGCCGCACTCCGTTCGGCACCACCCGGGTGATCGAACGCGAACTGGGCGAACAACTTCCACGCATCTGCTAGCGGCGCAACGTCTGCGACGGTGACTCACCCCAGCGCTTGCGATACTCGGCCCCGAAGCTGCCGAGGTGGTGGAAGCCCCAGCGTTCGGCTACCGCGGTCACGGTCACCCCGTCGGCCGGGGTGGCATCCATCAACTCCTCGTGGGCGCGTTCCAGGCGGCGTTCGCGCAGGTAGGTCATCGGCGACATGCCGAGCTGCTCGTGGAAGCCCTGCTGCACCGCGCGGACGCTCATGTGCACCGCCTCGGCGACCGAACCCATGGTCACGGTCTCGGCCAGGTGGTCGTCGAGGTAGTCGATCGCCGCCTGAACGACGGCGCCGCGCTTGCTGGTTCGACGCGGAGAGGTGAACTGCGCGTGGTAGTTCGACGGCTGCAGGTGCAGCAGGCTGCTCATCACCAGGTCCTCGACCGCCCCGATGCCCTGCCCGTGGCGCACCAGCGACCCGGTGTGGAAGACCTCGGTGTTGACCAGCTGGACCGCGGCGTGCCACCGCATGGCCGCCTCACTGGTGAGGTCGAACTCCGGCTCGAACGTCAGGGGATGCAGCAGTCGACGACCGAGCACCCTGGCCAGATAGGCGGCCATGGCCGGAAGTTCGATGCGGACCACCAGCTGCGGGGAGTCCAGTTCCAGGCGCATCGTCAGGGCCCGGCCCGGGCTGCCAACCAGCGATCGGGTGCTGTTGGCGTCGAACGTGTTGCCCCGGTGGCTGACCAGCGCGCCACCGCTCATCGGCATGTGGACCGCGTAGTAGTCACCGTGCAGTGGGATGTCGACTGCCGCCGGCACGTGCAGGTCGAAGTAGAGCATGCTGACGTTGCGCAACCGCACGCCGTGCATGGCGGCGGCGAAGGTAGCCCGGTGTTCGTCGGTCACGTGCAACGTCAACGGGGACAGCGCCTGCCCCAGCAGAGTCGCTGCGTCGTCGACGTCCTCGGTGTAGAAGATCTCGTTGTCGACCAGCGCGGGCGGGACGCCGCGCGATCTGACCCGGCGGCGCACCGGACCGTCGGTGTGGGTGACGTCGATGAAGCCGAGACGGCTCAGCCGTCCGCCGGTGGGGTGGGTGTCGATCATGACCGTGTCACTCAATTCCGCTGCGCACCAGCGCATTGAAGTGTGCGCAATCCTGACGATATCTGCGCGATGGCGATAGGCGCAGCCGGTTCGGCGAGTTAGCTTGTGATCGAGGCCGGATCTCATTTCTTGGAGGCTTGATGACGACGAACGGTCGGGTCGCGGAACTGTCGCCGTCGGATCGAATCCGGCAGAAGCTCGACGATCCTCGGGTAGCGGCATCGGTCGACGACTTGCTCGAACACGCTGACCTGCTGGCCGTTCTGGTCTCCGGGCTCGATGGACTGGTGCGGCGCGGTGACACCGTCAGCGACTCCTTCGCCTCGGCGATCGGAGAGTTCACCGGCGACGGCAGGGGCGTGGCGCTCAGTCAGTCGATACCCGGTCTGCAGGCCCTGCGCGCGGTCGACCTGGCCGGGCTGGCGACGAGCTTCGCCACCCTGTCGGAGACGGTGGTCGGCGCGACGCCTGCGCTGAACTCGCTGCTCGAATCCCGGTTGACCGACCCACTGGCCACCGAGGTGCTGGCGCAGCTTGGCGAGGCGCTGGTGGAGGCCAAGACCGTCACCGCGTCTAACTCGTCGGCTCCACGCGGCGTGTTCGGAATGCTCAAGGCAGCAAGGGATCCCGATGTGGCGCGCGGGCTCGGGTTCCTGATCCAGGTGGCCAGGTCGTTCGGGCGACAGCTCCGATGACCTTCGGCCCTTCAAATTCGATTCACGATCGACCAAGGTCCCGGTAGCGGGTCACGCGAGAGGAGTTCACATGGCTTCGGTGCTGTGGTTCCAGGGAGGTGCATGCAGTGGTAACACCATGTCGTTCCTCAACGCCGACGAACCCAACGTCGTCGACCTGATCGTCGACTTTGGACTCGACCTCATCTGGCACCCGTCGTTGGGTCTGGAACTGGGCAAGAACGCCCAGAAGGTCTTCAGGGACTGCGCGAGCGGCGAACGGCCCCTCGACATCTTCGTCTTCGAGGGTTCGGTCATGGAGGCCTACGACGGGCGGGCGGACATGTTCGCCGATCGGCCCATGAAGGACTGGGTCGAAGAGCTCTCCGCCGCTGCCCAGATCGTCGTCGCGATCGGCGACTGTGCCTGCTGGGGCGGCATCCCCGCGATGGAACCCAATCCGTCGGGATCGACCGGTTTGCAGTTCCACAAGCGCAGCAAGGGCGGCTTCCTCGGGCCCGACTTCAAGTCCAAGATGGGCCTGCCCGTGATCAACATTCCCGGCTGCCCCGCCCACCCGGACTGGATCACCCAGATCCTCGTCGCGCTCGCCACCGGACGGGCCGGTGACCTGACCCTCGACGACCTGCACCGGCCCGAGACCTTCTTCAAGACGTTCACCCAGACCGGTTGCACCCGAGTGCAATTCTTCGAGTACAAGCAGTCCACGATGTCCTTCGGCGAGGGCACGCGCACCGGGTGCCTGTTCTACGAATTCGGCTGTCGCGGACCGATGACGCACTCCCCGTGCAACCGCATCCTGTGGAACCGGCAGTCGTCGAAGACCCGCGCCGGCATGCCCTGCCTCGGGTGCACCGAGCCCGAGTTCCCGCACTTCGAGCTGGCGCCCGGCACCGTCTTCAAGACGCAGAAGATCAGCGGCATCATCCCGAAGGAGGTGCCAGAGGGCACCGACCACCTCACCTACATGGCCCACGCCGCGGCCGCCCGGATCGCCGCCCCGCAATGGTCCAAGGAAGACATGTTCGTGGTCTAGCCGTGCCGAAGCACCGTGCGACGAGACATCCAGCCCAGGTTCAGCGGAAGGACCAGCCCAACATGACAGCACTCGACCTCTACGTCAGCCCCCTCGGTCGCGTCGAGGGTGACCTCGACGTCCGGGTCACGATCGACGACGGCATCGTCACCTCCGCCTGGACCGAGGCCGCGATGTTCCGCGGTTTCGAGATCATCCTGCGCGGCAAGGATCCCCAGGCGGGGCTCGTCGTCTGCCCGCGCATCTGCGGCATCTGCGGCGGCAGCCACCTGTACAAGTCGGCCTACGCGCTGGACACCGCGTGGGCCACCCACATGCCGCCGAATGCGACCCTGGTGCGCAACATCGCGCAGGCCTGCGAGACGCTGCAGTCCATCCCGCGGTACTTCTACGCGCTGTTCGCGATCGACCTGACCAACAAGAACTACGCCAAGTCGCCGCTGTACGCCGAGGCGGTACGCCGGTTCGCACCCTACGTCGGCACCAGTTACCAACCGGGCGTGGTGCTTTCGGGCAAGCCCGTCGAGGTGTACGCGATCTTCGGTGGGCAATGGCCGCACTCGAGCTTCATGGTGCCCGGCGGGGTGATGTGTGCGCCGACGCTCTCGGACGTCACGCGGTCGATCGCCATCCTCGAACAGTGGAAGGACGCCTGGCTGGAGCGGCAGTGGCTTGGTTGCAGCGTCGAGCGCTGGCTGGAGATCAAGACCTGGGAGGACATGCTCGCCTGGGTCGACGAGAACGAGTCGCAGCACGACAGCGACTGCGGCTTCTTCATCCGCTACTGCCGCGACATCGGGCTCGACAAGTACGGGCAGGGGGTGGGCAACTATCTGGCCACCGGAACGTACTTCGACCCGACGCTGTACGAGAACCCCACCATCGAGGGCCGCAACGCCGCCCTGATCGGTCGCTCGGGCGTGTACGCCGGCGGCTCGTGGCACGAGTTCGATCAGGCCAACGTGCGCGAGGACGTCACGCATTCGTTCTACGAGGGCAGTAGGCCGTTGCATCCGTTCGAGGGGGAGACGATTCCGATCGATCCCGAGGCGGGCCGGGGGCAGGGCAAGTACAGCTGGGCGAAGTCCCCGCGCTACGACATCGGCGGCGGGCTTGGCAACATCCCGCTGGAGGCCGGTCCGCTGGCACGGCGGATGGCCGCGGGCGGCCCGAACGCGGCACCGCACCAGGACGACGATCCGCTCTTCCCGAACTTGCTGGCGTCGATCGGGCCCAGTGTCTTCGTCCGCCAGATGGCGCGCATGCACGAGGCGCCGAAGTACTACAAGTGGGCCCGGCAGTGGCTCGAGCAGCTCGACCTCAAGGAGAGCTTCTACAGCAAGCCGGTCGAGCACGCCGAGGGCAAGGGCTTTGGCTCCACCGAGGCCGCCCGGGGTTCGCTGTCGGACTGGATCGTGTTGGAGGACGGCAAGATCAAGAACTATCAGGTCGTCACGCCGACGGCATGGAACATCGGTCCGCGCGACGGGTCGCAGGTGCTGGGGCCCATCGAACAGGCCCTCGTCGGATCGCCGATCCTCGATCCCGAGGATCCGGTCGAGCTGGGACACGTCGCTCGCAGCTTCGACTCCTGTCTGGTCTGTACCGTGCACGCCTACGACGGCAAGACGGGCCGGGAGTTGTCGAAGTTCGTGATCAACGGAATGGTGTGATTCCGTCTTGAACCTGCCGTCTGCCAACACGTCCCCCGAGTCCGGCCAGGTCGACCTCGCACCGCCCGGATGCAAGGTGCTGGTGGTCGGGTGCGGCAACCTGCTGCGCGGTGACGACGGCGTGGGCCCGCTGCTGGTCCGGCACTTGTGGGAACTCGGCGTGCCGGACGGCGCGCAGATGGTCGACGGCGGCACGGCCGGCATGGACACCGCATTCAGGATGCGCGGTGCGGAGCGGGTCGTCATCGTCGACGCGGCGGCGACCGGTGCCGAACCCGGCACCGTCTATCGCGTGCCGGGGGAGGAATTCGCCGAACTCCCACCGCTGCAGGGGTTGCACACGCACTCGTTCCGCTGGGACCACGCGATCGCCTTCGCCCGGTGGGCCCTGGGTGAGGCGTGTCCAACTGACATCACGGTGTTCCTGATCGAGGCCGCCGGGGTCGAATACGGCGCCGACCTCTCCGAACCCGTGCAGAGGGGGATGAACACGGTGATCGAGGTCATCGAGCGCGACTTCCTGGCGCCGCTGCGGCCGCCGACGGTGCCCGAGGTCACCGTCGAGTTCACCGGTGACGGTTACCTCCGTCTCGACGCCGCCCTGGCCGCGGGCAGGTTTGCGTCCGGTGCGGTCGCGGCCGTGGTGCGCGGTGACGACTTCCTGCTGATCCCGCTGCGAGGCCCACGCAGCGGTGGACTCCTGCTCAAGCAACGCAATCCGGCCGGTGACCGCAGCGTGCTGATCCACGAGGTGCTCTACGGTCGCATTCCCGTCGGCCCGCGGCGGGCGGTCTGGGACGACGACTGCGGGGCGCTACGCATCGCCTTGGAGCCGGCACCGTGAACGACGCTGGGAAGAAGCGCCTCTCGCACCGCCGCGGGCCACCGTGAACGCCGACGACGACTCCGTCGGTGAGGCGCTCGCGGTCGAGACGATCATCGTCGAGGAGCGTGGGCAGTTCGTCGTCGAGATCGCCGTGGTGTTCGCCGACGGCATCGTGCGAAAGCGCATCGACACCCACCGCACCCGCCGCCGCGCGGAGATCGCGGCGAAGTTGATCAAACGGGCCGCCGAGCGCGACCTGAAGGGCCCGTTGAACGGGTGATGAGAGCGGAGGATCGTGACCGACACCGTGATCGACGAGATCGTGACCGCAGCAGGCGTGCAGTTGGCGGTGCGTCCGCAACCGTTGGGCGCCTTCGCGCTTCCCCTGGGCTTCATGCTGATTCCCGACGGAGACGACACCGAGGCGGCGCGCCTGGCATTGCTTGCGGGCCGTGTCCCCGAGGCGTGGCCGCCGCGGCTGACCGCCCACCGCCATGCGCTGGCCGGCGACCGCGCCGCGGCCCTCGCATCGCTCGATGGCCAGGATCCCGTCACCCGCTACAACCGCTTCGTGTTGAATTCCGATCTCGAGGACGCCGACGAACTCCGCTCGGTGCTCGGCGAATTCGCGCCATTGGTCGACGTGGTGTCATTCGCACTAGGGCTCGTCGACTCCCCGCCCGAGGGTGGCACCTGCGACCGCGAGATCGCCGCCGTCGTGCTCGGGGCGCAGGCCAGTCACGCCATGGCCGCCGATCCCGCCGCGGCGGTGGCCATGCTCGACGAGGCCGTCGAGGCCGCACGCGGGGTGTCCCCGGCGCTGGCGGGCGTGCTGGTGGGTGCGTCGGCGTCGATCCTCGTCCAGACCGGTGATCCCGGTGAGGCGCACGAGCGCCTCGAGCGGGCGCTGCGTCTGCTCGGTGACGCCGACGGGCTGTGCGTAGAACGTGCCGAACTGCACCTGACCGCCGGTGGACTGCTGCACGAACAGGCGCAGGAGAACCCCGGCCTGCTGGCCATGGCCGTCCCGCACTACCACTCTGCACTGCAGTTGATCCGCCGCGAGGACGCGCCGCAGCTGTGGGCCTCTGCCCACGCGGACCTGGCCACCGCCTACCTGACCATGCCGATGGTCGAGGCGTCCGGACAGCTGCGATTGGGTGTGGCGGCGCAGTCGCTGCGGTCGGCGCTGACCGTGTATACCCGCGAGGAGCACCCCGAGCAGTGGGCGAGTGTGCAACTGAACCTTGCCAATTCGCTGGTGTACACGCCGTCGAAGCACCAGGCCGACAACCTGGTCGAGGCCGTCGAACTCTACGAGGCGGTGCTCGAGGCACGCGACCGCGGCACCGACCCGCTGGGGCGGGCGCGCGTGCTCGCCAATCAGGGCAATGCCCTGGCCCACCTGGGGGCCTTTACCGAGGCCAGAGCCAAGCTCTACGAGGCCCGTTCGCTGTTCGAGGAACTGGGCGACGATGATTCGGTGCGTGCCGTGCGCGGCGTCCTCGACGAGGTAGCCCGCCAGATCACGTTGAACCGCAACGCTTCCCCGGCGGAGACGGCCCGATGACCGCGGTCGCGGAACGACGCTCGGACGGTTCGGCCTCCGAGGGCGAACCGCATGCCGAGAGCCTCGCCAGGCGTGTCGACGACGCGATGCGGGCGATGTCGACACTCGACCCCGCGGCTCGCGAGGTCGCCGAGGAGGTCAAGGCGTCCGTCGAGGCCATCCATCGCGCCGGCCTGGTGTCCATCGTGCGTCGGCTCAAGGGCGGTGAGGCCACCCGCGAGGCACTGTTCGAACTCGTCGACGACCCGGTGGTGCACCTGCTGCTGTCGTTGCATGGAATCGTGCGACCGGATCCGATGACGCTGGCCGGCCGCGTGCTGGACGGTGTTCGACCCCAACTGCGAAGCCACGGAGGCGACGTCGCGCTGGTGCGAATCGCCGACGGCGTGGCCTACGTCAAGCTCGAGGGGGCCTGCAACGGGTGCTCCATGGCGGCGGCGACGCTGCGCGAACTCGTCGAGGCCGCGCTGACCGATGGCGTACCCGGTCTCGAGCGCGTCGAGGTGCTGCCGAATGATCCGTCGCCGACGCTGATCCCGCTCGAGTCGATTCGGATCGGCCGCGATCCGGGCGCCCAGGGCTGGGTGCGGATCGGTCCCGCGGCCGACGTGCCGGACGGCCAGATCACGTCGGCGGGCCTGAATACGCCCTCCGGTGGGAACGTCGAGGTGATCCTCGTCCACCTGGACGGTCGAATCGGCGCCTACCGCAACGAATGTGCGCACCAGGCACTGCCGTTGGACAATGCGGTACTAGACGTCTCCAGCGGCACCCTGACCTGTCCGTGGCACGGGTTTTGCTACGACGCGACGTCGGGGGAGTGCCTTACCGCGCCAGGCGCACAGCTGGAACGGTTGCCCCTGCGGGTGGACGCGGGCGACGTGTGGGTGCGAGTGACGTCGTGAGCCGGTACACCGTCCGGATGAACGTCGGTGGTCGGCCGGCGCGGGTGGACGTCGCACCGGAGGTCGACCGCAGCGACGGCTGGGTGCCCGAGCGATGGCTGGGTGCGCCCGCTCCCGGTGGTCTGGCGCTGCCACCCGCCCAGCCGACGATGGCGTGGATGTATTCGCCGCGAGGGGTGTTCCTCGGCGAGAACCACGTCGTGGTGGCCGATTCCGGCAATCATCGGGTGCTCGTCTGGCACGGCATGCCCACCAGCGACGAGCAACCGGCGGACGTCGTCCTCGGCCAGCCCGATGGCACCACCGACGGCAGGGCCGCCAACGGTCGCGGGCCCGAGCGCGGGATGAACCTGCCGACCGGAGTGCTCGTCCACGACGGTCGCCTCGTCGTCGCCGACGCCTGGCACCATCGCGTCCTGGTGTGGGACGAAGTGCCGGTGCTCGACGACACGCCGCCGGATCACGTGCTGGGGCAGAACGACTTGTCCAGTGTGGCGCCGAACCGCGCGCAGGAGTGCTCGGCGGCCACCATGTACTGGCCGTTCGGCATCGCCGTCGTCGGCTCGCGATTCTGGGTCGCCGACACCGGCAACCGCCGGGTACTGGGATGGGACGGCGGCATCCCGGTCCCGTGGCGGCCCGCCGACGTCGTGGTCGGCCAGCCCGACGCCACGCACCGCGAGGAGAACCGCGGCGGCGCAGCGGGCCCGGCCAGTTTCCGGTGGCCGCACGCCATCGCCGGACACGACGACCTGCTGCTGATCGCCGATGCCGGTGACCATCGCGTACTGGGCTGGTCGCCGCACCCCGACGCCGATCGGCCCGCGGACCTCGTCATCGGCCAACCCGACTTCACCTCGGCCGCCGAGTGGCCCTACGGACCGCACATTGGCAACCGCTTCCGCTTCCCGTACGCGATTGCCCTGGACGCCGGCCGGCTGGCCGTCGCCGACACCGCGAACAACCGAATCCTGTTGTGGGACGGCATACCTGCCATCGATCGGCCCGCCGGCCCCGGCGTGATCGATCGGCCCGATCATGTCCTCGCGCAGCCGGACTTCGCCTCCAACGGTGAGAACCGCTGGACCTCGGTGCAGCGCGACACCCTGTGCTGGCCCTACGGCATCTCGCTGTTCGGCGACCGGCTGGCGGTTGCGGACTCGGGCAACAACCGCGTCGTGATCTGGCGCCGGACGCCGTCATGAGACCGCGGATCGTCCAGGCCGACGGGCAGATCGGCTTCCGTTGGGCCACCCCCAACGGAGCGCCGACCTCGCTGCCGGCACTGGTCGTCGCCGATGCCGAGCCCGAACGTCTGATCGCGACGCATCTCGAAGCCCTCGACGACGTCCTCATCGACGCGGCGCAGCGCTTCGGCCCGATCCTCGGCGGCTCTCGACGCCCGGGGCCCGATCAGCGCGAGGATCTGGTGGATCTGCACACCGCGCTGGACCGGTCGTGCCTGGAATACTCGACGGCCCTTGAGCTGGCCGGGCAGATCGCCGACGTGCGCGGCGGCAAGATCATCGGTACCGCGGTGCTGTTCTCGATCCTCGCTCGCGAGCCGCTGGGGTTGCTCGGGCCCGCGCCGCTGGACGGGGAGCTCGACGAACCGTTGCTCGGTGTGGTCGGCGGCTTCGGAGAGATGCAGCGCGTCGATCCCGCCAACCCGTGGAAGGGTGGCCGCTGGGTCGTCAGAACCGATGCGGGACAGCGTTATCCGTTGACCTTGTCGATGTTGCTGTTCGACAGTTCCGGGGTGAACAAGGAGGCGTCGCGGCGGGAGCACGTCGAGGAACTTCGCTCGGTCATCACCGCCGCGCGCGGCACCGAGGCGAACCCGTTGGCCGTCGCGTGCGCTCTGGACTGGCTGCTGTATGACTGGCTGATGGCGCACCGGGAGGATCCCGACAGCGCCGAGATCGTCTTCCCGAGAGGGCACGAGGCCGACGCCGGCGTCATCGTCGCGGCGGCCGGGGCGTCGGTGGCGGCCAGGGCGACGTTCGATCCGGGCCTGGTGGGTGTGTCCCGTCGCTAGCCTCGCCTGCGTGTGCGAGCACTAGGCTGCCAGCATGCGAGTGGGAGTACTTGGCGCCAAGGGCAAGGTGGGAGCGACGATCGTGGCCGCCGTCGAAGCGGCTGACGACCTGACCTTCACCGTCGGCGTGGACGCGGGTGATCCGCTGTCGTCGTTCACCGCCACCGAGACCGAGGTAGTCGTCGACTTCACCCACCCCGACGTGGTGATGGGCAATCTGGAATTCCTCGTCGGCGCCGGCATCCACGCCGTCGTCGGCACCACCGGGTTCACCGACGAGCGCATCGAGCAGGTGCGGTCCTGGGTCGCGGCCAAACCCGGGGCTGCCGTGCTCATCGCGCCGAACTTCGCCATCGGCGCGGTGCTGTCGATGGAGTTCGCCAAGCAGGCGGCTCGATTCTTCGAGTCCGTCGAAGTCATCGAGCTGCACCATCCGCACAAGGCCGACGCGCCTTCCGGCACTGCCGCGCGCACCGCCCGATTGATTGCGCAGGCGCGGCAGGGCATGCCGCCCAGCCCCGATGCCACCAGCACCGGCATCGAAGGCGCGCGCGGCGCCGACGTCGACGGCGTTCGCGTGCACTCCGTCCGACTGGCCGGACTGGTGGCCCACCAGGAGATCCTGTTCGGTACGCAGGGAGAGACGCTGACCATCCGGCACGACAGCCTCGATCGCACCTCGTTCGTGCCCGGCGTCCTGCTCGGGGTGCGCAACGTCGCCGGCCACCCCGGTCTGACGATCGGGATCGAACCCCTCATGGGTTTGTGAACGCCGCCAAGGACGAGGGGTCGCGAGCCCTGCGCATCCAGGTTCTCATCGCGTTCATGTGCCTGGCGATGGTGGTGTACTTCGTCCTACTTGGCCGGGCCGGGGTCCTGCTCGTGGCCTCCGGTCGACCCGCCGCGATCGGGCTCGGGATCGCCATCTTCATCCTTCCCGTGGTCGGACTGTGGGCGCTGATCGCCACGCTGCGTGCGGGTTTCGCACACCAGCGCCTGGCGAGGATCGCCCGTGAGCGCGGCATGGAGCTCGACGTATCCGCGCTGCCGCGCCGGCCGTCCGGCCGCATCGAACGCGACGCCGCCGACGAGCTCTTCGCCGGCGTGCGCGCCGAGGTGGAGGCCGATCCCGAGGATTGGCTGCGCTGGTACCGGCTGGCGCGGGCGTACGACTACGCCGGTGACCGGGGCCGCGCCAGGGAGACGATGAAGAAGGCCGTCGCGCTGCAGGAGCAGACGGACCGGTGAGCGCGACGCTGCTCATCGTCCACCACACGCCGTCTCCGCACTGCCAGGAGATGCTGGAGGCGGTGCTCGCCGGCGCCACCGATCCCGAGATCGAGGGCGTGCAGGTAGTTAGGCGACCAGCGCTCACCGTCTCATCGGTCGAGATGCTCGCAGCCGACGGCTACCTACTGGGCACGCCGGTGAACCTGGGCTACATGAGCGGGGCGCTCAAGCATGCCTTCGACGTCTGCTACTACCCGTGCCTGGACACCACGCGGGGGCGACCGTTCGGACTCTTCCTGCACGGCAACGAGGGTGTCGAAGGCGCCGAACGCGCCGTCACCTCGATCACGACCGGGCTGGGCTGGGTGCGGGCCGCCGAGCACGTCGTGGTGTCTGGCAAGCCGAGCAAGGCCGACCTGGAGGCGTGCTGGAACCTCGGGGCGACGGTCGCCGCGCAGCTGATGGCCTAGCGCGGCGGTTCACGGACGCCGTTCAGCAGGTGCTCAGCAATTCCTGAGTCCGGCGCGATAGACCTCGATGTGCGCGCACCGCGCACACCAGATGGGAGCCGCCGTGAACACCGAGACCGTGGATCGTCAGTTCGATGCGCTGCAGCAGCAGGCGCAGCAGACCGCCGGGTTGATCCAGACGCTGGCCGCCAAGATCGCCGCGGCGGCCGGCACCGATCCGAACGCGCGCGAGTGGGCACTGGACCTCAAGGAGATCGCGCTTGCGGTCCGCGACGAGCAGAGCAGGACCACCGAACTGCTGCAGGCCATTCACGGGCTGGTCGACGACCACGTCCAGCAGACCGCCCCGCCGGTGCAGTACGCGGCGCCCCAGCCCTCGCAGTATCAAGCCCCGTATCAACCCCAGTATCAAACCCCGTACCCGCAGGGCGGTGGCACCCTGCAGCGTTTCCTCGGCGGCCGCTTCGGCCAGGCGATCGTGACCGGCGCCGGCATCGGCATCGGCGACGACATCGTGAACGGCATCTTCGACCGGTTCTGATGTCCCCGGCCGAGGCCAGTTCTTCGATACGGTCTAGCGGCACGACCTGGATCGACGAAGGAGCCGCAGATGGCTGGTCTGGCCGACATCGCCCTTGCCGGGGCACCGATCGCCGGTGGCGCACTGCTCGGGATCGCTGCCGGCAACCTGCGCGCGCCCGACCTGCGCGGCACGATCAAGAAGGACATGGAGCTGCTGGAGAGTCTGCCCCCCGAGCAGACCGAGCGGCGCGCCGAGCTGCAACGCGTGATCGACCTGCGCATCGACGACATCATCGCCGGGGTGGACCGGAGCCGGTCGATGCGCGAGGTCGCGATGTCGTATCAGGGCAACTGGCGCGACATCGTCGTCTTCCTGTGCGGGATTCTGTTCACCATCGTCTGGTGGAACGTTCCGCACAGTCGCTCGAATTGGCTGCTGATGTTCATCGTCATGATCATCGTGTCGATACTGGCCGCGTTGTATGCGGCGCGCGGAATCGTCCGCGCGTTGCGGTCACTCGCCAGCCACGACCGTCAGTAGTGGTAGGTGTCCGACGGGGCGGGAACGTGGTCCGGCTCGTCGGCGAACTGCGATGAGTGGATGCCATACGCCTTGGCGAGGTCGAGGATCTTGGTGGCCCGGGCGATGCGGGGCAGGTCCGAGCCGTTGCGGATCTCGCCGCCGTCGCGCTGGAACTCGGTGAAGAATTCGTTTGCCCAACTGATCTCGTCCTGCGAGGGCGACAGCCCCTCGTTGACCGCCGGGCACTGATCCGGCGTCAGGCAGATCTTGCCGGTCATGCCGAACTCGACGGAGACCGCGCTGGCCTCGATGAGCTTGAGCGCGCTGGAACCAATCGTCGGCCCATCGATGGCGCTGGGCAGGTGCGCGGCCTTGGCCGCGATGGTGAAGCGCGACCGCGCGTAAGCCAGAGTGGCCGGGTTGTCGCCGAAGCCGGTGTCGCGGCGGAAGTCGCCGATGCCGAACGCCAACCGGAACGTGCCCTTCGTCGCGGCGATCTCGGTAATGCGCTCCAACCCCCGCGCGGTCTCGACCAGCGCCACGATCGGTACGTCGGGCAACTTCTTGGCGGTCTCGATGACGTGGTCCACGGACTCGACCATCGCGAGCATCACCCCGCCCACGTTGGTGTTGGCCAGCATGTCGAGATCGTCGGCCCACCACCGCGTGCCGAAGCCGTTGACGCGGACCCAGTCGGTGTTGCCCTCGCCGAGCCAGCGGCTGACGTGGTCGCGTGCGGCGTCCTTGTCCTTGGGGGCCACCGCGTCCTCGATGTCGAGGACGACGATGTCCGCGCGCGAGTGCACCGCGGGAGCGAACCGGTCGTACTGCGCGCCGTTGACCAACAGCCAGCTCCTTGCCAACACCGGGTCGATGCGCGTGCCGGCATCGGACGGGTCGTGGCTGGAGTCCGGGTTCTCACCGTTCATCTGGTCGTACACGGGATCAATCGTCGCCTACGGGTTCGGACGCGACGCAACGACCCCGGGCGACCGTCAGCCCAGCTCGTCGCCGAAGAAGCTCTCCATCGCCTTCCAGTGCCGTTCGGCGGCGTCGGGGTCGTAGGCGGCCGAGTGATCGGACACCGCGAAACCGTGGGCGGCCGGATAGAACTCGATGGTGTGCTCGACACCCGCCGCGGTCAGCGCCTCGTCCAGGGTCTCGGCGGCCTCGGGGGTGAACGACTTGTCGTTCTCGGCCCCGGCTACGTACACCGCGGCTCGGATCCGGTCGGCCAGCCGGTGCGGGCTGCCGGGGTCGTCGGAGGCCAGGCCGCCACCGTGGAACGACATCGCCGCGGCCACCCGCTCGGGTACCCGGCCGGCGACCAGCAGCGAGGCGCGGCCGCCCATGCAGTAGCCCGTGGTGCCGAACGTCGTGCCGCGAACCTCGGGTCGGGCCTGCAGATAGTCGAAGAACGCCCCGGCGTCGGCGGCGATCCGGTCCGGGGTGAGACTGCCCATCATCGACATCAGGCGAGTGCGTTCGTCGGGATCGCCGAACGCGGTGTCGATGTCGAACGGCGCCCAGTCGCCCTCGCGGTAGTAGACATCCGGCACCAGCACGGCGTACCCGAGGTCGGCCAGCCGCTGCGCCATCTGCTCCATGACCGGGCGCCGGCCGGCCGCATCCGGAAACAGCACGATGCCTGGCCACGGGCCGTCACCGTCGGGCACGGCGAGCGTGACGGGACACGTGCCGTCCGGGGTGGTGATGGTGTCGGTGATCGTCGGCATGGCTGAAGTATCTCCCGTCGCGTCGCTCGGCCCTTCCGTTCTACCCGTGGCTCCTGGACGTAAACTGACCGCGTGCCGATTCCCACGCCGTACGAGGATCTGCTGCGCCTGGTGCTCGAGACGGGCACCCCCAAGTCCGATCGCACCGGCACCGGCACCCGCAGCCTGTTCGGCCACCAGTTGCGCTACGACCTCTCGGTCGGCTTTCCGCTGATCACCACCAAGAAGGTGCATCTGAAGTCGGTGGTGTACGAGCTGCTGTGGTTCCTGCGCGGGGAGTCCAACGTGCGCTGGCTGCAGGAGCATGGCGTCACGATCTGGGACGAATGGGCCAGCGAGACAGGCGATCTCGGTCCCGTCTATGGCGTGCAGTGGCGGTCGTGGCCGACGCCGTCCGGCGAGCACGTCGATCAGATCGCGGCGTCGCTGGAGCTGCTGAAGTCCGATCCCGACTCCCGGCGCAACATCGTCTCGGCGTGGAACGTCGGGGACATTCCACGGATGGCGCTGCCGCCGTGCCATGCCTTCTTCCAGTTCTACGTCGCCGACGGCAAGCTGAGCTGTCAGCTGTATCAGCGCAGCGCGGACCTGTTCCTCGGGGTGCCGTTCAACATCGCCAGCTACGCCCTGCTCACGCACATGATGGCCGCCCAGGCGGGTCTTGGCGTCGGTGACTTCGTGTGGACCGGCGGCGACTGCCACATCTACGACAACCACGTCGAGCAGGTCGCCCTGCAGCTCGGCCGGGATCCGCGGCCTTATCCGAAACTAGTTCTTGGCCAACGGGATTCGATCTTCGACTACACCTACGAGGACATAGCCGTCGTCGACTACGACCCGCACCCGGGGATCAAGGCCCCCGTGGCGGTATGAGGACCGCTTGCAGGTCCGAGCCGTGGCCATGACGGTCGGTCTGATCTGGGCCCAGTCGACGTCGGGGGTGATCGGGCGTGACGACGGCATCCCGTGGCGCCTGCCCGAGGACCAGGCCCGGTTCAAGGAGCTCACCCTGGGCCACACCGTGGTGATGGGGCGTCTGACGTGGGAGTCGCTGCCGGCCAAGGTGCGGCCGCTGCCGGGACGCCGCAATGTCGTAGTCACCCGGCAAGATGACTTCGTGGCCGAGGGAGCGACGGTGGTGAGCAGCCTGGAGGCTGCGGTCACCGACGATGCGTGGGTGATCGGCGGTGCGCAGATCTACGGACTGGCGCTTGCACTGGCGTCCCGGTGCGAGGTGACCGAGGTGGACGTGGAACTGCCGCGTCGGTCCGGTGACGCACTCGCGCCGATGCTGGACGGGACGTGGCGCGGGACCGAGGGGCAGTGGCTGACGAGCGCGTCGGGGCTGCGCTACCGGTTCTGCAGCTACACGCGCTCGTGAAGCTGACCAGGGCCGCGGCGCGCCGCGTCGCGGTCGCCGCGCAGGGGTTCGCCGAGCGACCGCCCGCGGGTGCGGTGACCAGGGCGCATCTGCGTCGGCTGGTGTCGCGGATCCAGGTGCTGCAGCTGGATTCGGTCTCGGTGGCGGTGCGGGCGCACTACGCGCCGATCTTCAGTCGCCTCGGTCCCTACGACCGCACCATCCTGGAGCGGGCGGCGTGGAGCCACAGTGCGCGTTCACCACGACTGCTCGTCGAGTACTGGGCGCACGAGGCCGCGCTGATGTCGGTCGACGACTGGCCGCTGCTGCGCTGGCGTATGCGGGAGTATGCCGACGGCCGCTGGGGCAAGGAGATCGTGCGCAAGAATCGGCGGCTGGCCGAGGAGGTCGTCGCCGCGGTCGGCGAGCTGGGCCCGGCGACGGCCGGGCAGATCGAGGCGCACCTGCAGGCCGAACCCCGCGGCCGCAAGGGCCCGTGGTGGGATCGCAGCGACACCAAGTGGGTGGCCGAGGCGCTGTTCGCCTCCGGTGTGCTGACCACGGCGACGCGGGTGGGTTTCGCCAGGCACTACGACCTCAGCGAGCGGGTACTGCCGCCGGAGGTCTTCGCCCGCGACGTCGACGACGACACGGCCGTCCGCGAGCTGGTGCTGCGGGCGGCCACCGCGCTCGGGGTGGCGACTGAGACCGACATCCGCGACTACTTCCGCCTCGGTGCCAAGCAGGCCAAGCCAGTCATCGCCGACCTGGTGGCGCGGGGTGAGCTCGAGCCCGTCGAGGTCGACGGCTGGGATGCGCCCGCGTTCCTGCGGGCGGGCCAGGTCGTGCCGCGGGTCGACCGCGGCACGGCGCTGCTGTGTCCCTTCGATCCGCTGATCTTCTTCCGGCCCCGCGTCGAGCGGCTCTTCGACTTTCACTACCGCATCGAAATCTACGTTCCTGGCCCGCAGCGAAAGTACGGCTACTACGTCTGGCCGTTCCTGCTGGACGGGCAGCTCGTCGGCCGCGTCGACCTGAAGGCCGAGCGCACCCGGTCCGACGGATCCACGGCGTTGCACGTGCCGGGCGCGTTTCTCGAGCCGGGGCAGGACGCCCATCGGGTGGCCGAGGCGCTGGCCGGTGAATTGCACTCGATGGCAACGTGGTTGGGGCTGGCCGAGGTCACCGTGGGGGAGCGCGGCGACCTGGCCGACGCGCTGAGCAGGGCGCTGTGAGCGGCTAGAGTCGCTTGGACACCTCGCCGTGCAGATCCGGCCACGGAGGTCGGATCACCATGGCGATGCCGGCGAAGACGGTGGCGACCAGCCCGACGAGGATGCCGAACAGGGCGATGCGGGTGTCGTCGGTGGCCGCCTGCCAGCTCGGCTTGCCGTCCTTGACGACGAACACCCCGGCCGGCTTGGCGAGCGGTATCACCGTGGCACCGTCGGGGGTTTGGTACTGCGTGCCGAATGCGGCCAGCACGTCGGCGTCGCCCTGCAGCGAGTCGGCGAGCTGGCGGACTTCTCTGAGGTTCATTCGACCTGCTTACCCTGCACCGAGGGCGTGGTCCAGATGCGCGGACCACATTCGCCTAACTCAGCGGAATGTCGTTGTCGCCCTTGGTCTCCTGATACGCATCCGACAACGCCGCATAGCGCCTCCTGATGCGCGCGGTCTGCTCGCGCAGCTCCGAACGCACCGGCTCGGCTTCGGCCTCGACCAGATCGGCGATCGCATACGCCGTCCAGAACGCGTTCTGCCGGCGGTAGCCTCCGGGTTCGAGGCCGAACAACTCCCTGAGGATCCGCAGATCGTGTGGAATCGCGAAGCTGTCGCGGGAGTCCTCGTGGCTGAAGAAGTAGTGGTAGTTGTCGAACCCGGCCCAGGTGATGGCCGACATGCACAGCGTGCACGGCTCGTGGGTGGTCAGGAACACCAGCTCTGAGCTCGGCGGTCGCCGCGCCAGCTCGTAGAACTGGTTGAGCGTGCTGATCTCGCCGTGCAGCAGGGGATTTGCGGTCTCGCCATTGGTGCCCGCGACTACCAGCGACCCGTCGGACTTGCGCAGAATGGCCGCCCCGAAGACCTTGTTTCCGGCGGCCACCCCGCGCTCGGTCAGCGGCAGGATGTCGCGCTCGATGACCTCCAGCAGACGGGACACCGGTGCGGTCATGCCCGACCCTAACTTCCCTGCGAGACCGGCGCCTCCTCGGTGAGGTCGAGTTCGGGGACACCCTGGCCGCGCAAGACGTTGATGGCGAACACCACGGCGCCGATCACCAGCCACACCAGGCCGCCGATCTTGGCCAGCGTGTCGGCGTTGAACAGCACGTAGGCGATGATCACGAAGCCCAGCGCGGGAACCAACAGGTGCAGCAGGTAGTTCTTCGACTTCTGCTTCACCACGTAGTACCAGATGACCGACAGATGCAGCAGGCAGAACCCGAACAGCGCACCGAAGTTCACCAGCGAGGAGATCAGCCCGATCTGGCCGACGAAGAACAGCACCAGCACCAGGCTGATCGCGCTGACGAACAGCAGCGCCGCCATCGGCACCTGGCGCTTGCTGATCCTGGACAGGAAGCTCGGCAGTTGGCCGTCGCGGCTCATCGAGAAAAGCAGGCGGCTGGTCGCGGCCTGGGCGGCCATCGCGTTGGCGAAGCCGACCGCCATCACGTTGACCGCGAAGAACGCGTTCATCCAGCCGGTGTTGGACGCCGCCTGGACCAGGGTGAAGAACGCGTTGCCCATCTCGTCGTCGCTGAAGGCCGCCCGACCGCCGGCGAGCAAGCTGGCCAGCCAGGTCTGCACGACGAAAAGGAACGCCACCACGAACAGCGCGATGATCATCGCCCGGCCGGCGGGGTTCTTGCGGCCCGTCGACTCCTCGGCGAGCGTCGAGATGCCGTCGAAGCCAAGGAAGCTCAGCACGGCGATCGACAGCGCTCCGGCGAGCAGCGGTGCGGTGACCGTGCTCGAATCCCAGATGGGCAGAGTGCTCCAGCCGACGTTGGGCAGGCTCTGGCCGTTGATCGCGCGGACCGCGATGACGACGAAGATGACGACGAAGACGAGTTCGATCGCCAGGAAGATCCGGTTGGCCACCTTCAGTGAGCCGATGCCCAACAGGTTGATGATGGTGTTGACCACCACGAAGACGACGGCCCACAGCCAGCGGGGCGTGCCGGGGAACAACCCGATCATCGATTCGGCGGCGAAGACGTACAGCAGCGTGGGCACCAGCAGGTAGTCCAGCAGGATGGCCCAGCCGGCGAAGAAGCCCGCGGCGGGGTGGATGCCACGGCCGACGTAGGAGAACACCGAGCCCGCCAAGGGGAAGGACTTCGCCATCTGCGCGTAGGCCAGCGCCGTGAAGATCATCGCCACCAGGCCAATGACGTAGACCAGCGGCACCATCCCCGAGGCACTGTTGTAGACGGTGCCGAAGATCGCCCATGGCGCGATCGGGACCATGAAGACCAGCCCGTACACCAACAGGTCGAAGGTCGATACCGACCGCTTGAGTTGCTGTGTGTAGCCGAATGATTCGAGTGTGCGCTGGGGAGTGTCGGATTCAGACATCGGAACGTCCTGTCGGTGCGGCGGGGTCGTGGCGGGCCAGGAAGTCGGCGATGACGCCCCGGAACTCTTCGGGTTTCTCCAGATGGGTGCAGTGGCTGGTGTCGGGGAAGACGTGACTCTCGACGTTCGGGATGAGGTCGACGAAGGGCTGCCAGGTGGCGGGGGTGGCCTCGTCGAACTCGCCCGCGACCACCAGCGTCGGCGCGGTGATCTGCGGCAGCCGGTCGACGATCGACCAGTCGCCGAGCGTGCCGACGACGTGGAACTCGTTGGGCCCGTTCATCGTGTGATATACCGTCGGCTCGGCCTCCATCTGCTTCTCGCTGTCGACGAAGTCCAAGGGCATTGGCTCGACGCGGCAGACGTGGCGCCGGTAGAACTCCTGCGTCGCCGCGAGGTACTCCGGATCGGTCACGGTGCCCGCCGCCTCGTGTGCGTCCAGCGCCGCCCGGATGTCGGTCGGCAGCAGGGCGCGCAGTTCGTTGGCCGCTTGGACCCACAGCTGCATCGACGCGGGGGAGTTGCAGATGGCCAGGGAGACCAGGCCTTCGGGGCCGCGCACTGCGATCTCGGCCCCGAGCATGCCGCCCCAGGACTGGCCGAGCAGGTGGTAGCGATCGATGTTCAGGGCGGCGCGGACGGCGTGGAACTCGTCGACGAACAGGCCCGGCTGCCAGAAGTCGACCGGGGCGTCGGGCAGATGCGTGCTACGGCCGCAACCGATCTGGTCGTAATGCACGACGGTGCGCCCGGTCTCCTCGGCCAGCGCGGCGAGGTTGCGCACGTAGTCGTGTGCCATCCCGGGACCACCGTGCAAGACGAAGAGCGGCAGCGCGTCGGGCCGGGGCTGGTTGGGTGTCGTGATCTGAACCCACGTCTGGCCAGCCAAGAACGGCACGTTGCGGGTATTAATGGGCATGGCGCACAGCATGAACCCTTAAAGGTCTAGCTGCAAGACCATTGCCTGGATTTAACACGACCGTATTCGAGAGGAGCGACGCGCACCGATGGCCGACCCCTCCGCGTCGACGGCAGCTGCGCCGCAATCGGGCCTGCTCGCTCAGCAGTTGGAGATGCCGACGCGCGTCGACGAGATCACCGACCGGCTCGTCACCGCGATCGCGATCGGGGAGTACCTGCCCGGTGCGCGGCTGCCCGTCGAACGCGACCTTGCCGGCGCGCTAGGCGTCGGCCGCATGACCGTGCGTGCCGCGCTCGCCCGACTGGTGGAGCGCGGACTACTGGAGACGCGTCGCGGCCGTGGCGGCGGGTCCTACGTCGTCGACCAGTGGCCGGAGTCCTCCACCGAGGCCGTCGGGCGGACGCTGTCGATGCGCCTGCAGGAGCTGCGCGACCGCTGCGATGCCATCGCCCGCATGCACGGTGCGGTGTGCCGGGCGGCCGCCGATGCCAGAACCGATGCCGACGTCGCCGCGCTGCGGGCCGCGCTGCAGGCCTACCGCAACGCCGAGAGCGGGCTGGCCGCCCAGCAAGCCGACAGCCGGCTGCACCTGGCGATCATGGACGCGGCCCATAATGCAGTGCTCAAACAGGTGCTGGTCGAATTGGAGGCATCCATCAGCATCGGGGCGCCGGCACACCTGTGGGGTGAACCGACGACCATGCAAGAGATGGAGGCCAGGGCGCTGACGGAGCACGAGGAGTTGATCGACGCGATCGCCGACGGCCGCGCCGACGACGCCGATGCCGTGGCCCGGGCTCACCTCGGCATCGACCTCGAGCTGATCTCCTCCGCCATGCGTCGGGCGGGCGTGCTGACCGAGTGAGCCCTGCTGGCCATGAAGGGCAGGGGGGACCGGGTAATCTGAACCGCGTGAGCACCAGCGGTTTCGACTCCGACGCACGCTTGGGCACCGTGCTGACTGCCATGGTCACGCCGTTCGGCCCGGACGGCCTAGTGGACCTGGCCGCCGCCAAGAAGCTCGCCAAGCAGCTGGTGGACGCCGGATGCGACGGTCTGGTGGTCTCCGGGACCACCGGCGAATCGCCGACCACCACCGATGCCGAGAAGGTCGCCCTGCTGGCCGCCGTGCTCGAAGAGGTCGGCGATCGTGCCAGGGTCATCGCGGGGGCAGGCACCTACGACACGGCCCACAGCGTGCACCTCGCCAAGGCGTCCGAGGCCGAGGGTGCTCACGGACTCCTGGTCGTGACGCCGTACTACTCGCGGCCGCCGCAAGCCGGGCTCGTCGCGCACTTCACCGCCGTCGCCGACGCGACCGCGCTGCCGAACGTGCTCTACGACATCCCGCCGCGGTCGGTGGTGGCCATCGAATGGGACACGATCCGGACGCTGGCGAAGCACCCGAACATCGCCGCCATCAAGGACGCCAAGGGCGATCTGCACGGCGGCGCAATGATCATGGCCGAGACCGGGCTGGCCTACTACTCGGGTGACGATGCGCTCAACCTGCCGTGGCTGGCCATGGGCGCCACGGGGTTCATCAGCGTCTGGGGTCACTTCGCGGCCAGCCAGCTCCGCGACATGTGGTCGGCCTTCAGATCCGGTGACCTCGCGACGGCGCGCAAGATCCACGTCGCGCTCGGCAGACTCAACGACGCGCAGGCCCGGCTCGGCGGTGTGACGATGGTCAAGGCCGGGCTCCGGCTGGCCGGCCGCGACACCGGCGACCCCCGGCTGCCCCAGGTTCCGGTGACCCCCGAGCAGGCCGAGACCCTCGCCGCAGACATGCGTGCCGCCGGCGTGCTCCGATGAACGCGGCAGGCGGTCCGGCCCTCTCGGCGGGGTCCGGCCTCAACCCGCCGGGGCCGCTAGCGCCGGGAGGCCTTCGCGTCACCGCGCTTGGTGGAATCAGTGAGATCGGCCGCAACATGACGGTCCTCGAGCACCTGGGCCGGCTGCTGATCATCGACTGCGGGGTGCTGTTCCCCGGTCATGACGAGCCCGGCGTCGACCTCATCCTTCCGGATCTGCGGCACGTCGAGAACCGTCTCGAGGACATCGAGGCGCTGGTGGTCACCCACGCCCACGAGGACCACATCGGCGCCATCCCGCACCTGCTGAAGTTGCGTCCTGACATCCCGGTCGTCGGCAGCAAGTTCACGCTGGCCCTCATTGCGGCCAAGTGCCGCGAGCACCGCATCAAACCCGTCTTCATCGAGGTGGCCGAGAAGCAGAGCAGCCGCCACGGCGTGTTCGAGTGCGAATACTTCGCCGTCAACCACTCGATCCCCGACGCGCTCGCCATCGCCGTCTACACCGGTGCGGGCACGCTGCTGCACACCGGTGACATCAAGCTCGACCAGTTGCCGCTCGACGGCCGGCCCACCGATCTGCCGGGCATGTCGCGCCTCGGCGACGCCGGTGTCGACCTGTTCCTGTGTGACTCGACCAACGCCGAGGTTCCCGGTGTCGGTCCGTCCGAGAGTGAGATCGGGCCGAACCTGCACCGGTTGATCCGCGGCGCGGAGGGTCGCGTCATCGTCGCCTGCTTCGCCTCCAACGTCGCTCGCGTGCAGCAGATCGTCGACGCATCGGTGGCGCTCGGCCGCAAGGTCTCGTTCGTCGGGCGCTCCATGGTGCGCAACATGGGCATCGCCAAGGACCTCGGCTTCCTCACCGTCGACGACGACGACATCATCGACATCTCGGCGGCCGAGTTGCTGCCGGCGGACCGCGTGGTGCTGGTCACCACCGGAACGCAGGGTGAGCCCATGGCGGCCCTGTCGCGGATGTCGCGCGGTGAGCACCGCAGCATCACCCTGACCACCGGTGACCTGATCATCATGTCGTCCTCGCAGATCCCGGGCAACGAAGAGGCGATCTTCGGCGTGCTGGACTCGCTGGCCAAGATCGGTGTCCGCGTCGTCACGAACGGCCAAGTGCGCGTGCATGTCTCGGGACACGCCTACGCCGGTGAACTGCTGTTCCTCTACAACGGCGTGCGCCCGCGCAACGTGATGCCGGTGCACGGCACCTGGCGGCACATGCGCGCCAACGCGTCGCTGGCCGAGAAGTCCGGCGTACCCGCCGAGAACATCGTGCTGGCCGAGAATGGGGTCAGCGTCGACCTGGTGGCGGGCCGGGCGTCCATCGCCGGTGCCGTCCCGGTCGGCAAGATGTTCGTCGACGGGCTCGTCACCGGTGACGTGGGTGATGCCACGCTCGGCGAAAGACTGGTGCTGTCATCGGGTTTCATCGCCGTGACCGTCGTCGTGCACCGCGGCACCGCCAAGACGGCAGCGCCGCCGCACCTGCACTCCCGCGGTTTCTCCGAGGATCCCAAGGCGCTCGAGCCCGTGACCCGGCTGGTCGAGGAGGCGCTGCAGGCACTGGCCGCCGAGAAGGTCACCGACCCGAACCGCATCGCCCAGGCGGCGCGGCGGGCCATCGGCAAGTGGGTCGGGGAGAAGTACCGCCGCCAGCCGATGATCGTGCCGACCGTCCTCGAGGTCTGACTCAGCGTTTGTTGACGAAGCCGTCGTCGACCGGCAGAGCCACCCCGGTGATGTGCCGTCCGGTGTCGGCCACCAGCCAGGCCACGGTGTCGGCGATGACCTCCGGCTCGACGGTCTCCATGTTCACCGACCCGGCCATGTTCACGTCATCGTCGTTGACGCCGGTCATCTCGGCCAGCCACTGACGGGTGAAGTCGTTGTCGATCATCGGCGTGCGCACCCCGGCCGGATGGATCGAGTTGACCCTGATGTTCTGTGGGCCAAGGAGATTGGCGTAGGACCGCATCAGGCCGACCACGCCGTGCTTGGCCGCCGCGTACCCGAGGGAACCGGCGAACGGCGAGCCGAGACCCACCAACCCCATCACCGAGCTGATCAGCACGATCGCTCCGCCGTTGCCCGCCCCGACCATCGGCCGCATGGCGACGTCGACGGTGTGGTGAACGCCGGTGAGGTTGACGTCGATGACGTCACGCCAGGCGTTCTCGCCCGTCATCGGCGCGATGCCGGCGTTGGCGATCACGATGTCCAGCCGGCCGCCGAGTTCGTCGACGCCGGTCCGCAACGCGGTCTTCAGCGACGCGCGGTCCCGCACGTCGGCCTGCAGTGCCACGATGCGCGCACCGGTGTCCTCGACCAGCTTGACCGTGCCGGCCAGGTCGTCGGCGGTGGCCATCGGGTAGGGGACCGAGGCGATCTGGTCGCACAGGTCGACGGCGATGACGTCCGCGCCGTCGGACGCCAGCCGCACGGCGTGCGCGCGACCCTGGCCGCGCGCCGCGCCGGTGATGAAGGCGACCTTCCCGGTCAGTGCTCCCACGGTCAGGGCCGCAGCTGACCCTTGGCCGGGTCGCCTGCCACCACGGGCGTCAGCATCTTGATGTCCGGCGCGCCGTCGAGGTGCTCACCGATGGCGCCGAAGAGCTTGCCGATGGCGGGCGCGGTGCCGTGGGTCTTCAGCGCATCCTCGTCGGCCCACTGTTCGACGAAGACGAACGTCCCGTCGGCCTCGTGCAAGGTGTAGAGGTCGCATCCCGGCTCGGAGTGCACGGCCTCGATGGCCTCGGTGCAGGCGGCTCGCACCGCGTCGACGGATTCGGGCTTGGCCTTCATGGTGGCAACGACGGTCACGGGCATGGTGGGCGACTCCTGGGCTGGGGGATGCGATGGCCTCTGGGTGCGGCGCAGCTCACATTACCCAGCGCCGAACCGCCCTAGCGGGCCACCTCCGCGAGGCCGTCGAACAGCGGGTCACGCTGGGTGATCTCGGCGATGTCGTCGGTCCCGACCAGGAACAGGCGGGTGGTGCGGAGGTCGAGGAACAGGCCCGCCAGCGTCACCGTGCCGTCGAGCAGCCGGGGTGCGACGAGGGGGTGCTCCCGCATCGTCGCAACCTGCATGGCGACGTTGACCACGCCGAGCTGATCGACCTCGTCGAAACCGGCCTCGGCGGCGGCCGTGGCAACCGGGTGCCCGGCGCGCAGCGCGTCCAGACTGGTCTGCCCGTGCCGAAGCCAGCTGCCGACGGCTCCGGTCGTGCCGCCCGCCAACAGGTCCTGCATCGCCTCGCAGCCCGAATGTCCGCACACCGCAACGGTGTGCACGACCAGCCGCTCGAGGGCGTAACTCAGTGCCGAGTCGACCGAGGCGTCGGATCCGCCGACGGGAACCAGGTTGCCGACGTTGCGGACGTTCAGCAGCTCGCCGGGAGCGCTGTCGGTCAGCAGGTTCGGAAGGATCCTGGCGTCCGCGCAGGCGAGCATCATGGTGTGTGGTCGGTGTTCGCCGCCGACCGTGTCGAGCCGCTCCCGCAGCAATGGCGCGACGCCGCTGCTGAACCGGTCGATCCCGCCGGCCAGCTGCGGCGGCCAGATCAGCCGCAGTGCCGAGATCACCCGGCGCCCCTCCGGGTTGCGGGCCGGTGGCCGATCGTGCGCGAATTCCATTCGGGCGGTGCCGGTCTCGGTGACGGTGACGTCGTCACCGGCCGACTTCCGCTGGCGGATCCACTCTTGAATGGTGTCCATTGCCGCATGGTCGAGGTAGTCGACGTTGAGGTCTACGAAGGTGTCCGCGCCGGGCGGGATGGCCTCCAGCGCACCCGTCAATCGCGGCAAGGCCAGGAACGTGCACGATCCCGTGATGGCGACGTGCCAACGCGCCCGAGCGCCGTCGCCGAGCCGCTCGGTGAGGTCCTCGGTGACGATCGAGACCCGCACGATGCGCCACGCGGCGATCGCGATGGCCAGCGCCAGCCCGATCAGCACGCCCTCGAGCAGGTTGAGGAAGACCACCGACGCCAGCGTGACGCCGTAGATGAGCAACTCCCCGGTCCGGCGGGCGAGATCGATGTGGGCGAGCTTGACCAGCTGGACGCCGATGACGATGAGCAGGCCGGCCAGGGCAGCGGTCGGGATCATCTCGACAACGCCGACGAGGAACACCGAGAACAGCAGCAGCCAGACGCCGTGCAACGCGGCCGACGCGCGCGTCTTCGCTCCGGCGCTGACGTTGGTGGAACTGCGGACGATCACGCCGGTGACCGGCAGGCCGCCGAGCAGGCCGGACGACACGTTGGCGGTGCCCTGTCCGACGAGTTCACGATTGAAGTTGGTGCGGGCACCGTCGTGCATCTTGTCGACGGCGGTCGCCGAGAGCAAGCTCTCCACGCTGGCGATCAGAGCCACGGTCAGCACCGCGATGGCGATCGAACCCCACGTCCCCTGGGGCATGGCCGGCAGGCCGATCGCGTCGATCACGGATTCGTCGAGCTGGATCCGATCGGTGCGAACGCCCGGCAGGTAACTGGCGGCGGTGGCGATGACCACGCCGACCAGTGCACCCGGCACCGCGCGAATCGCGGCGGGGGCGAACCGCCACGTCAACATCACCGCGATCACCACGCCGCCGACCAGCACCTCCGACCACTGGGGAGCCGCGAGCTGGCTCGGCAGTGCGACCAGGTTGGCCCAGGCGTTGCTGCGCGGACCGCCACCGAGCAGCACGTGGATCTGTTGCAGCGCGATGGTGATGCCGATGCCCGCCAGCATGGCGTGCACGACGATGGGCGCAATCGCCAACGCCGCCCGGGCAATTCGGCTCAGTCCGAGCAGGATCTGCAGCACGCCTGCGGCGGCGGTGATCGCGCACGTCGCCTTCCACCCGAATTGGGACACCAGCTCGGCGACCACGACGGTCAGACCCGCCGCCGGGCCACTGACCTGGAGGGGCGAACCGCCGACGGCCGCGCACACGATGCCGCCGACGATCGCGGCGATCAAACCCGCGACCACCGGCGCGCCGGAGGCGATGGCGATGCCGATCGACAGCGGTAACGCGACCAGGAACACGACCAGGGACGCCGGAACGTCGTATCGAAAGACGCTCCGAAAGGTGTTGTGTAACAAGGGCTTAACATCGTGAAGTTCGGGCTTGGGGATCACCCGTTCGACAGTACCCATCACGACGGAATCCGTCGTCGGAGGAGCGGGTGACGGTCGCCACCTTCCGATAGGCGCAGGTCGCAGTTCACAGGAAGCTGCTACGGATTTCGTCGGCCGATAGTTAGCCGATTTGTTACCTGTGTGGCTAATGGTGATTATGAGGTGCTTGCGACTAGTCTTGGGGCCATGGCTAGTAAGACCGCCGCCCGTTCGGGGGCTCGTTCGAGCAGCTCAAAGCCCCGAACGCGCTCGACGCGCCCCGCCGCCCCGCGGCGCAAACCCGCGCCACGACGCACGACCTCGTCTCCGGTCGCCGCCGCGGGCTCCGCGATCGGCAAGGGGGCCCGCGCCGGCTGGCTGGTTCTCGCCAGGGGGGCCGGTTCGACCGCGCGATCGGTCGGGCGGGCGCGGGAGATCGACGCGGGACATCGACGCGACGGTGTCGCGCTGGGCTTACTGGCACTGGCCGTGGTCCTTGCGGCGAGCTCGTGGTTCGACGCCGCCCGCCCGGTCGGCGGTTGGATCGACGCCGGAGTGCGGGTCGTCATCGGCTCCGCGGTCATCCTGCTGCCGATCTTGCTGGCCGTGCTGGCAGTGGTGCTGATGCGCACCGAGCCGAACCCCGAGGCCCGCCCTCGGCTGGTCCTTGGCACCGCGATGATCGCACTGCCGGTGCTCGGGCTTTGGCACCTGTGGTCCGGAGCGCCGACCGACCCGGCCGATCGTCAACGGGTGGCCGGATTCGTCGGCTTCGTCATCGGTGGTCCTCTGTCCGACGGCCTGACGCCGTGGATCGCCACGCCGCTGTTGATCATGGGTGCGCTCTTCGGTCTGCTCCTGGTGACCGGCACGACGATCCGCGAAGTGCCCGCCGTGCTGCGCTCGATGCTGGCCGGCGCCCACCGCGGGGACGTCTACGACGACGAGTACGACGACGAGGACTACGGGTACGACGACGATCGCCTCGCCGCGGCCGACGACGACTTCTCCGACGGCTACTACGACGATCCCGCCAGCTATCGCGCCGAGGAGAAGCAGTGGCCCGGCGCGCCCCAGCCCGAACCCGCGAGCCGATTCGGCACGCCGATGGAGAACTACCCGCTCGACGAGCCCCCGGCCGACGAGACGCCCACCGCGCCCGAGCCCAAGGTCCGCGCGCGGCGCAAGAAGGAGCCCAAGCCGGAGCCGAAGGACACCGACACGCTGTCCCTCGACCGCGTCGTCGAGGGGCCGTACGTCCTGCCGTCCCTGGACCTGCTCGTCGCGGGCGACCCGCCCAAGCTACGTAGCGCCGCCAACGACAAGATGGTCGAGGTCATCCAATCGGTGTTGCAGCAGTTCAAGGTCGACGCCGCCGTCACGGGCTGCACCCGCGGCCCGACCGTCACCCGCTACGAGGTGGAACTCGGCCCCGGCGTCAAGGTCGAGAAGATCACCGCGCTGCAGAAGAACATCGCCTACGCGGTGGCCACCGAGAGCGTCCGCATGCTGGCGCCCATCCCGGGCAAGTCGGCCGTCGGCATCGAGGTGCCCAACACCGACCGCGAGATGGTGCGTCTGTCGGACGTGCTGACCGCGCCGTCCACCCGTCGCGATCACCATCCGCTGGTGATCGGCCTCGGCAAGGACATCGAGGGCGACTTCATCTCGGCCAACCTCGCCAAGATGCCGCACCTGCTGGTGGCCGGTTCGACCGGCTCCGGTAAGTCCAGCTTCGTCAACTCGATGCTGGTGTCGATCCTCGCGCGGGCCACCCCCGACGAGGTCAGGATGATCCTGATCGACCCGAAGATGGTGGAATTGACGCCGTACGAGGGCATTCCGCACCTCATCACCCCGATCGTCACCCAGCCCAAGAAGGCCGCCGCGGCCCTGGCCTGGCTGGTCGAGGAGATGGAGCAGCGATACCAGGACATGCAGGCCAACCGGGTGCGCCACATCGACGTGTTCAACGAGAAGGTGCGCTCCGGCGAGATCACCGCGCCACTGGGCAGCGAGCGGGTGTACAAGCCTTACCCCTACATCCTGGCCATCGTCGACGAGCTCGCCGACCTGATGATGACTGCGCCCCGCGACGTCGAGGACGCCATCGTGCGGATCACGCAGAAGGCGCGGGCCGCCGGCATCCACCTGGTGTTGGCCACGCAGCGGCCCTCGGTCGACGTCGTCACGGGTCTGATCAAGACCAACGTGCCGTCGCGGCTGGCGTTCGCCACCTCGTCGCTCACCGACAGCCGCGTCATCCTGGACCAGGCCGGCGCCGAGAAGCTGATCGGCATGGGCGACGGGCTGTTCCTGCCGATGGGCGCCAACAAGCCCATCCGCATGCAGGGTGCCTACATCTCCGACGAGGAGATCCAGTCCGTGGTGGAGGCCACCAAGGCCCAAGCCGAGCCGGAGTACTTCGAGGGCGTCACGGCCGCCAAGCCGGGCAGCGAGCGCTCCGACGTCGACCCCGACATCGGCGACGACATGGATGTCTTCCTGCAGGCCGTCGAGCTGGTGGTGTCCTCGCAGTTCGGGTCGACCTCGATGCTGCAGCGCAAGCTGCGCGTCGGGTTCGCCAAGGCGGGCCGCCTGATGGACCTGATGGAGACCCGCAACATCGTCGGGCCGTCCGAGGGCTCCAAGGCGCGCGAGGTACTGGTCAAGCCCGACGAGCTGGCGGGCACGCTGATGCTGATCCGCGGCGGCGCGGACGCGAACGGGGCCGACGCCGACGACGAGTAGCCGTCACCGCCAGGTCGACGGCGGTGCGATCTCCTAGAGCGTCAGCAGCATTCGGGTGTTGCCCAGGATGTTGGGCTTCACGTAGGACAGGTCGAGGAACTCCGCGACGCCGATGTCGTAGGACCGGCGCATCTCCTCGTAGACCTCGGCGGTCACCGGCGTGCCCTCGATCTCCTTGAAGCCGTGCCGCCCGAAGAACTCGGTCTCGAAGGTCAGCACGAAGATGCGTTGCAGCCGCAGCTCGCGGGCCACGTCGAGCAGACGCGCCACGACCGCGTGCCCCACGCCGCGGCCTCGCATCCGGGGATGTGCCGCGACCGTGCGCACCTCGCCCAGGTCGGCCCACAGCACGTGGAGCGCGCCGCAGCCGACCAATTCGCCGTCGAGTTCGGCCACCCAGAACTCCTGGACGGCCTCGTAGAGGGTGACGAGATTCTTCTCGAGGAGGATCTTGCCGGCGTACACGTCGACCAGAGACTTGATCTCCGGGACGTCGGAAGTGCGGGCGCGACGCACCACGAGATCGTCGGTATTGGGTGCTCCGGTCACAGCAGTGAGGGTATCGGTTCGCTCAACCGATATTCTGATGCCGTGCCAGGCCAGTCTGACGTCGATCCCTTGGTGCCGCGTGCTGGTGTGGCGAACGTAGCCAACGTCCTCACGGGGCTCCGCATCGTCCTGGTGCCCGTCTTCCTGGCCGCGCTCTTCGTCGCCGACGGTCATCAAACCTATTGGCGAGTCGTGGCTTTCATCGTCTTCGCCGCGGCGGTGATCACCGACCGCTTCGACGGCGCGGTAGCCCGCAGCTACGACATGGTCACCGAGTTCGGCAAGCTCGCCGATCCGATCGCCGACAAGGCGCTCATCGGTGCGGCGCTGATCGGGCTATCCATGCTCGGCGATCTGCCGTGGTGGGTGACGGTGGTGATCCTGGCCCGTGAGATCGGCGTCACCGGATTGCGCTTCGCAGTGCTCCGCGGCGGGGTGATCCCGGCCAGCCGTGGCGGCAAGCTCAAGACGCTGGTCCAAGCCGTCGCGATCGGGCTGTTCATCCTCCCGCTGCAGGGGCAATGGCTGACCGGGGCGTGGGTACTGATGTGGGCGGCGATCGTCCTGACCGTGGTCACCGGCGTGGACTACCTGGTGACGGCCTTCCGCGTCGCCCGGGCGTGACGCACCCGCGGCGCCGGTCGGGAACCAATCCGGCGGGTGCGGGCGTTCTGCTTGATAGTGAACGCGAATAGAACTGTGACCCCGTCTTTCGTTGTGAGGAGACCGCGATGACGACATTGCTTCGCGAAGTGATCGGCGACGTGCTGCGTCAAGCCCGGCTCTCGCAGGGACGGACGCTGCGTGAGGTGTCCGATGACGCCCGCGTGAGCCTGGGCTACCTCTCGGAGGTGGAGCGCGGCCGCAAGGAAGCCTCCAGCGAATTGCTGAGCGCCATTTGCAGTGCGCTCGAGGTGCCGCTGTCGCGGGTGCTCTCCGACGCCGGGGAGACCATGGAGCGCCACGAACAGGCTGCGCCACGCCCGGTCGGAGCGGCCAGCGCGGCCAACATCGACCTGGCCACCCGGGTGGTCATTCCGCAGCCCGCCTCGATGGCGGTGGCCTGAGCGGATCCGCACCCCTGCCCGGCGGAAACGTCGGCAAGGGGTGTGGCGATCTGCGTGCAACCGATAAGTTGGCGGGTAGCGAAAGCACAGCTTTCTACGGGAGCCCATCCACGGGGCGATACAGCGGCCCCAATTCGACACGAAGGCGGAAACGTTCCGATGGCCAATCCGTTCAGCAAGGCGTGGAAGTACCTCATGGCGCTGTTCAGCTCCAAGGTCGACGAGTACGCCGATCCGAAGGTCCAGATCCAGCAGGCCATCGAGGAAGCGCAGCGCCAGCACCAGGGGCTGACCCAGCAGGCCGCCTCGGTGATCGGCAATCAGCGACAGCTGGAGATGCGGCTCAACCGCCAGCTCGCCGACATCGAGAAGCTCCAGGTCAACGTGCGCCAGGCGCTGACGCTGGCCGACCAGGCCACCGCGGCGGGTGACGCGGCCAAGGCCACCGAGTACACCAACGCCGCCGAGGCGTTCGCCGCGCAGCTCGTCACCGCAGAGCAGAGTGTCGAGGACCTCAAGACACTGCACGACCAGGCGCTGCAGGCGGCCGGGCAGGCCAAGAAGGCCGTCGAGCAGAACGCCATGGTGCTGCAGCAGAAGATCGCCGAGCGCAGCAAGCTGCTCAGCCAGCTCGAGCAAGCCAAGATGCAGGAGCAGGTCAGCGCGTCCCTGCAGTCGATGAGCGAGATCGCCGCACCCGGCAGCACTCCCAGCCTCGACGAGGTCAGGGACAAGATCGAGCGGCGCTACGCCAACGCGATGGGCTCCGCCGAGCTGGCCCAGAACTCCGTCCAGGGCCGGATGATGGAGATCCAGCAGGCCAGCGTGCAGATGGCGGGCCACTCGCGGCTCGAGCAGATCCGGGCGTCGATGCGCGGCGACGCGCTGCCGTCAGGCGGCACGTCGGCCCCCGCGACGCCGGCGACCAACCCTCCGGCGGCAACGCCGGAAAACCCACTCTCGCAATAACTCACGAGGCAGGTCGGACATGGCAGCGGGTTCCCCGATGGGTCGCAACGAGACGTGGCGCACGCTGCTGCAGCGTGGCGTCGACACCGCAGCCGAGTTCACCGACGTGGTGGCGCAGCGTCTCGGTGCCGCCTCCGATCCGCGGGCCAAGCTGCTGCGCAAGCGCCGCTGGGCCCTGCGGGCAGGGCTGTTCTTCGCGTTCTCCACGGGCCTGTGGATCGCGGTCACCGGGGTGCTCGCCTCCTGGGACGTGATCCCTGCCTGGGTCTTGCCGATTCCCGGTGCCATCGCCGTCGCGGCGGCGTTCCTGTCGACCCTGGCATTCCTGCGCTGGCGCTGGCTGAAGCGGTCGCCGCTACCGCCGGAACGGCGCTCACGCCGTCTCCCGCCATGGGGCTCGGCCGCCCGGCAGCCCATCGCGGCGCTGACGTCCTCCGAGCGTGGGCTGTTCTCGCTGCTCGGGGTGATGGAGCGGGGCAGGATGCTGCCTGCCGACGAGTTGCGCGACGTCGTCGCCGCGGCGAACCAGACCGCGGCGACCATGACTGCGACGGCCAACGAGGTCGTGTCGCTGGAGCGTGCGGCCAATGCCGCGCCCCAGTCGCGCGTACACCTGGCGCCGACCATCCGAGCGTTCAGTACCCAGCTGGACGCCGGGGTGCGGCAGTACGACGAGATGGTGGCGGCCGCGGCGCAATTGGTGTCGGCGGCGAATTCGGGCTCGCTGTCGAGCTCGCCGATGTCGGCCCAGCGGTACCGGCACGAACTCGGCACCGCGACCGATCGCCTGGTCGGCTGGGCGCAGGCCTTCGACGAGCTCGGTCACCTGCGCGGCGCGTGACCTCAGACGTCGTGGCTCGACGGCGGCCCCGAACGCGGTCCGTACTTGGCGACATAGGCGTCGTGGACGTGTGAATTGCGTTGCCGCGCGCGGTAGTCGACGAGGTCGCCGCTCAGCCCGTGCTTGCGCAGCATGTGGCGGCGCCACACCTTGTTCAGGGCGTGTGAGAAGAACACGAACGGGATCAGGATCGGCAGTGTCGTCGACATGTGCAGGTACAGCGACATTGGGATGATCCAGAACGGTGTCAGGATCAGCACTGCAGGGACGAACACCCGCACCATCATGCGGAAGGTGGCGCCCGGGCCGGCCAGGTCGTCGGCCACCCACTGCAGCATCGAGGGCGGGAGGCGCTTGCCGTAGCAGTACCCGATGTACTGCAGCAGGTTCGGCTTGGTGCGGGCTTCGGTGGACTCCGCCATCAGAACGCCGGCCGCAGCGCCGGGATGGCCACGCCGGCGATGCCCCGCACCGTCGCCTTCACCATGTCCAGTGCATCGAAGTAGTCCCGCCACAACGTGATTCGACCGTCGTGCACCTCGAATACCCCGCACACCCAGAACTGCACGCGAAGCGGGCCGAAGACGAGCGCGTCGGTGCGTTCGTTCAGCACGACGGGTCCGTTCTCGGCGATCCGGTGAAACGCGACGTCGAAGCCGAGTCGTCCCTCCATGGCGCGGAACAGCTTCATCGCCCGGACCCGGCCCCGGATGGTCGGCAGGCCGACGTTCTCGTACACCAGATCGTCGGCCAGCAGCGAGTCGGCGGTGGCGAAGTCCTGGTCTCGCAGCGCGAAGAGGAAGGCCTCTACGGTGCGCGAGTTGGTGCCGTTCGCGACTGTCGACGTCTGGTCGGTCATGGCCACAGCTTAATCTTCCGCGGACCATGCCAGGGGTCCGTCGTGGCGGCTGTGACAGGGTGGGGCGATGCGCGTGGCCGTGGTGGCGGGTCCCGACCCGGGGCATGCCTTTCCTGCCATCGCGCTGTGCCTGAGGTTCCTGGCGGCCGGTGACCATCCGACGCTGCTCACCGGGGCCGAATGGCTGCCGACGGCGCGTACTGCCGGCATCGACGCGACGCTTCTAGACGGCCTCGATCCGGTGGACGGGGACGACGACGCCGACGCCGGCGCCAAGATGCACCGCCGGGCCGCGCGAATGGCCGTGCTCAACGCGCCACGACTGCGAGAGATGGACCTCGAGCTGGTGGTGTCCGACGTGATCACGGCTGCCGGCGGGATGGCCGCGGAGTTGCTCGGCCTCCCGTGGGTCGAGCTCGACCCGCACCCGCTATACCAGCCGTCGAAGGGGTTGCCGCCGCTGGGCAGCGGACTGGCTCCCGGGGTCGGCGTGCGCGGCAGGCTGCGGGACGCGGTGATGCGCGCGTTGACGGCGCGCTCGACGCGCCTGGGGCTGCGGCAGCGGTCGGCCGCCCGCGCCGAGATCGGGCTGCCGGCCCCCGATCCTGGCCCGCGCCGACGACTCATCGCGACGCTGCCCGCCCTGGAGGTGCCCCGGCCCGATTGGCCCGCGGAGGCGGTGGTCGTGGGTCCGCTGCACTTCGAGCCCACCTCCGCGGTGCTCGACGTGCCGCCGGGGAGGGGGCCGGTGGTGGTCGTCGCGCCGTCGACGGCGATGACGGGCACCCGTGGGCTCGCCGAGGTGGCACTGCAGTCGCTGGTGCCCGGGGACACCCTGCCGGAAGGGTCGCGGGTGGTGGTGTCCCGGCTCGGTGGGTCCGACCGTGCGCTTCCGCCGTGGGCGGTCGACGGGCTGGGCCGGCAGGACGAACTGCTGAGGCACGCCGACCTGGTGATCTGCGGCGGTGGCCACGGCATGGTCTCCAAGACCTTGCTCGCGGGCGTGCCGATGGTGGTCGTGCCGGGTGGGGGAGACCAGTGGGAGATCGCCAATCGCGTTGTGCGCCAAGGCAGTGGCAAGTTGGTCAGACCGCTCACCGCAGAAGCGCTGACGACGGCGGTGGCCGAGGTGCTGGCGTCGCCCACCCATCGGGAGGCGGCTCGGCGCGCGCGGGCGGGTGTCGAGGCGGTGGCCGATCCGGTACGGGTGTGCCACGACGGACTGAGCGGACGTCGGTAGGTTGGTCTCGTGCGGCTGACGGAATTCCGCGAACTCGTCGATGGGCAGTTCGGTGAGGTGCGAGGCGCCTCCCTGCTCGTCGACCACGTGCTGACCAGCCTTGGTGGGCGTACCCCGGCGCAGGCCATCGAGGCGGGAATCGATCCGCGCGAGGTGTGGCGGGCACTGTGCTCGGACTTCGACGTGCCCCGCGAGCAGTGGTGATTCGCTAGCCGTCGACGTCCTCGGCGTGTCCACTTGAATCGAACAGGTGTTCGTCTAATGTGGGCGGTGTTCGACGGGATCTGTCGGTGGCCTGTTCTAGCGTCGCAGCCAACCGATCGAACCGATCGAGAACTCACTAGGACGGAGACGACCACCATGGCACAAGCCCCAGATCGCGAAAAGGCCCTCGAGCTTGCCCTCGCCCAGATCGAGAAGAGCCACGGCAAGGGCTCGGTGATGCGACTCGGCGAGGAGGTGCGCCAACCGATCTCGGTCATCCCGACCGGATCGATCGCGCTGGACGTCGCGCTCGGCATCGGCGGGCTGCCCCGCGGCCGGGTCGTCGAGATCTATGGGCCGGAGTCCTCGGGTAAGACCACCGTTGCTCTGCACGCGGTGGCCAACGCGCAGGCGGCCGGCGGCATCGCCGCGTTCATCGACGCCGAGCACGCGCTGGATCCGGACTACGCCAAGAAGCTCGGCGTGGACACCGATTCGCTGCTGGTGTCCCAGCCCGACACCGGTGAGCAGGCCCTCGAGATCGCCGACATGCTGATCCGGTCCGGTGCACTGGACATCCTGGTCATCGACTCGGTGGCCGCCCTGGTGCCGCGCGCCGAGATCGAGGGCGAGATGGGGGACAGTCACGTCGGTCTGCAGGCCCGCCTGATGAGCCAGGCGCTGCGCAAGATCACCGGCGCCCTGAACAACTCGGGCACCACCGCGATCTTCATCAACCAGCTGCGCGAGAAGATCGGCGTGATGTTCGGTTCCCCCGAGACCACCACGGGCGGCAAGGCGCTGAAGTTCTACGCCTCGGTCCGCCTCGACGTGCGGCGCATCGAGACCCTCAAGGATGGCACCGACGCCGTCGGCAACCGGACCAGGGTCAAGGTCGTCAAGAACAAGGTGTCCCCGCCGTTCAAGCAGGCCGAGTTCGACATCCTCTATGGCAAGGGCATCTCCAAGGAGGGCTCGCTCATCGACATGGGCGTCGAGCACGGCTTCGTCCGCAAGTCCGGCTCCTGGTTCACCTACGAAGGCGAACAGCTGGGCCAGGGCAAGGAGAACGCCCGCAAGTTCCTGCTGGAGAACCCTGAGGTAGGCGCCGAGATCGAGAAGAAGATCAAGGAGAAGCTCGGCATCGGAGCCGTGTTGACCGACGACGTGACCAATGTCGAAGCCCTGCCCGCCCCAGTCGACTTCTGAGCCGCGCGAGGAGCAGGCGCGGGATCTGTGCCTGCGCCTGCTCACCGCGCGGGCCCGCACCCGGGCTCAACTGGCTGCCGCGCTGACCAAGCGGGGATACCCCGACGACGTCGCCGGGCGGGTGCTGGATCGGTTGGCGCAGGTCGGATTGGTCGACGATCGGGACTTCGCCGAGCAGTGGGTGCGGTCCCGGCACGCGGTTGCGGGCAAGGGACGACGTGCGCTTGCGGCTGAACTGCGAACCAAGGGCGTCGACGACGAACTCATCGCCGAGGCGCTGGCCGACGTCGACAACGACGCCGAACGCGTCCGCGCCGAGCAACTCGTCGCCGACAAGCTCCGGCGCGAGCGGCTCGGCGACGAGGCCGACGACGTCAAGGTGATCCGCCGGCTGGTCGGCATGCTGGCCCGCCGCGGCTATGGCCAGTCGATGGCCTTCGAGGTGGTCAAGATCGCCCTGGCCGGCGAGCGCGAACGCCGCCGGGTCTGACGACCCCACCGCGCGGTCAGTGTCTGATGGTGCCCGTCAGATCGTCCCGCCGGCGCCAGCGCCGAACGATCCCTGAGTGACCGGTGCGACATGCATCGGCTCCGGCCCGCGCTTCGACCGGCGCAGCCGGCCCTCGAGCCAGGTCGCGACGGCGCCGAGGCCGAAGTTGACGCAGATCATCAAGACGGCGATGACGATCAGGGCGGGCACGTAGTTGCCGTACGCCGACCCGACCTGCGTGCCTTGGCGCACCATCTCCAAGAACGTGATCTGGTAGCCGATCGCGGTGTCCTTGAGCACCACGACCATCTGTGACACCAGCACCGGAAGCATCGACGTGATGGCCTGCGGCAGCAGAACGGACCGCATGGTCTGGACCCAGCTCAACCCGAGAGCCTCGGCGGCCTCGGCCTGACCGCGGGGCAGGGCATTGACCCCCGCGCGCACGATCTCGGCGATAACCGCGCCGTTGTACAGCGTCAACCCCGTGATGACACCCGCCAGGGCGAGGTGCTTGGAGGGAAACACGTCATAGGTCGCATAGAGGAAGTACGCGAAGATCATCATGATCAGCACGGGTACGGCGCGGAAGAATTCCACGATCACCGAGCACGTCCACCGGATTCCACCGTGATGCGACAGGCGGCCGACGCCGAGCAGGAAGCCCAGCAGCAGGGCCAGCACGATCGACACCGCCGCCGCCGTCAAGGTGCCCTGCACGCCTGGCAGGACGTAGGTCTTCCAGAGGTTGGCCGTCAGGAAGGGCTCCCACTTGGCGGCCGTCAGTTGGCCCTTGGCCGCCAGCCGGGAGTAGATGGCCCAGGCGACGATCACCACCACGACGGCCGTGACTGCGCTGATCACCCGGTTGCGGATCCGGGCGCGCCGGCCCGGGATGTCGAACAGGATCGAGGCACCCATCAGCGTTGTCCGTTCTTCGCGCGAGCGCTCATCGGGTCCGTCCGTTCTTCGCGCGAGCGCTCATCGGGTCCGTCCGTTCTTCGCGCGAGCGCTCATCACCGCGCCACCGCCAATCGCTTGCCCAGCCAACCGAACAGCAATCCCAGCGGCAACGTCAGGATGACGAAGCCCAGCGCGAAGATGGCCCCGACGGTGGCCAGGGCGGCCGTGTTCTCGATCATCTCCTTCATCAGCAGTGCGGCCTCGGCGACCCCGATGGCCGAGGCGATGGTGGTGTTCTTCGTCAAGGCGATCAGCACCGAGCCCAGGGGGATGATCACCGCGCGAAAGGCTTGCGGCAGCAATACGATTCGCAGATTCTGACCGAACGTGAGGCCGAGGGATCTGGCTGCCTCGGCCTGTCCGAGCGGGACGGTGTTCACTCCGGCGCGGACCGTCTCGCACACGAACGAGGCGGTGTAGACGGTCAGCCCGAGCACCGCCAGGCGGAAGTTGCTGTCCTCGATCGACGTCCTCGACTGCGCATCGACCAGGGTGATGCCCAACGTCTGGGCCAGACCGAACGAGCAGAACAGGATGATCAGCGTCAACGGGGTATTGCGCACCACGTTGACGTACGTCGTGCCGAGCCAGTTGAGCATCGGCACCGGTGCCAGCCGCATCGCGGCCAGCACCGTGCCGAGGACCAGTGCCCCGACGGCCGAATAGACCGTCAACTGGATCGTGGTCCAGAACGCCTCGAAGATCTGGTCCCGATACTCGGAGAAGATCTCCACGTGGACTCCGCTGCGCTAGCGCTCTAGGACTTGTCGAGCGCCGGCGGCGCCGGCGTCGCGATGCCGGCCGGTCCGAGATTCTTCTCGAAGGCCGCCTTCCACGAACCGTCGGACTCCATCTTCGTGATGGCGTCGTTGATCTTGGTCTGCAGTTCGGTGTCGCCCTTCTTCAGGCCGATGCCGTAGTTCTCCTCGGAGAACGGCTGACCGACGATCTTGAAGGTGCCGGGACTCTGCGCGGCGTACCCGGCGAGGATGACCTCGTCGGTGGTGACGGCGTCGATCGCGCCGTTCTTCAGCGCCTCGATGCACGCCGAGTACGTGTCGTACTGCTGCAGCTGCACGCCCGGGTACTTGTCCTTGATGCGCTGCGCGGGCGTCGACCCCGACACCGAGCACAGCTTCTTGTTGTTCTGCAGCGAATCCGGGCCGGTGATGTCGGTGTTGTCGGCCTTCACCAGCAGGCTCTGCCCGGTGACCAGATACGGCCCGGCGAAGGACACCTTCTCCTTGCGGGCGTCGGTGATGGAGTAGGTCGCGGCGATGAACTTGACCTGACCGTTCTGGATCAGCGTCTCGCGCTGCGCGGACGGCGATTCCTTCCATTCGATCTTGTCGGGGGCGTACCCGAGCTCCTTGGCCACGTAGGTGGCGACGTCGACGTCGAATCCGCTCATCGAGCCGTCCGGGTTCTTCAAGCCGAGGCCGGGCTGATCGAACTTCGTGCCGATCACGATGGTGTCGCCACCGCCCGAGCTGCCGCCACCGCAGGCGGTCACGGACAGCGGAAGCGCCACGGCGAGTGCCAGGGCGGCCGCCATCCGGAAGCGCAGAGACGGCTTGCTTGAAGAGCGCACAGCAGTATTCCTTTCGCCGAAGCGTTAGTGGTTGAGGATCTTGCCGAGGAAGTCCTTCGCGCGGTCGGACTTGGGGTTGGAGAAGAACTCTTCGGGTGCCGCATCCTCGACGATCGCGCCGTCGGCCATGAAGATGATGCGATCCGACGCCCGCCGGGCGAAGCCCATCTCGTGCGTCACCACGACCATGGTCATGCCCTCCTCTGCCAGCGAGGTCATCACGGCCAGCACCTCGTTGATCATCTCGGGATCCAGTGCGCTGGTGGGCTCGTCGAACAACATCACCTTGGGGTTCATCGCCAGCGAGCGCGCGATCGCCACGCGTTGCTGCTGACCGCCGGAGAGCTGAGCGGGGTACTTGTCGGCCTGATTGGCGATGCCGACGCGCTCGAGCAGCGCCATCGCCGATTCGCGCGCCTTCTCCTTGGACTGCTTGCGCACCAGCATCGGCGCGAGGGTGACGTTCTGCAGAATCGTCTTGTGCGCGAACAGATTGAAGGACTGGAACACCATGCCGACGTCGGAGCGCAACTGGGCGAGCTTGCGGCCTTCCTCCGGTAGTGTCTCGCCGTCGATCGCGATGGTGCCGGAGTCGATCGGCTCGAGACGGTTGATGGTACGGCACAACGTCGACTTGCCCGATCCCGACGGTCCGAGGACCACCACCACCTGGCCGCGATCGATTTCGAGGTCGATGTGCTTGAGGACGTGCAGGCTGCCGAAGTGCTTGTCGACGCCCTTCATCGAGATCATCGGCACGGTCGCCGAAGTCGGACCCTTGGCCTCGGCCCCCGACTGGTCGGTCTCCATGCGCACAGACCTTACCCAGCCAACCTCCAGCTCGCCGGGGTCTGGTCGATCCGGGAAGTTTGGAAGCGGCGGGCTCGCCCGTACGATTGGGTACGTGACTTCGATGGCGACGCGTGAGGCGGAAGTGGTCGACCCCGTGTCCATCGGCCCCGCACGCACCCAGCGCACGTTCCAGGTGCGCACCTACGGCTGTCAGATGAACGTGCACGACTCCGAGCGCCTTGCCGGGCTGCTGGAGGAGGCGGGCTACCGCCGCGCCGCCGATGGCACCGACGCCGACGTGGTGGTGTTCAACACCTGCGCGGTCCGCGAGAACGCCGACAACAAGCTCTACGGCAACATCAGCCACCTGGTGCCTCGCAAAGAGGCCAACCCGGACATGCAGATCGCCGTCGGCGGCTGCCTGGCGCAGAAGGACCGCGACGCCGTCCTGACGCGGGCACCGTGGGTCGACGTGGTCTTCGGCACCCACAACATCGGCTCGCTGCCAACGCTGCTCGAACGCGCCAGGCACAACCGGGCGGCTCAGGTCGAGATCGCCGAATCGCTTCGAGAATTCCCGTCGACCCTGCCGGCGTCGCGTGAATCGTCTTATGCTGCATGGGTTTCCATCTCGGTCGGGTGCAACAACACCTGCACGTTCTGCATCGTGCCCTCGCTGCGCGGCAAGGAGACCGACCGCAGGCCCGGCGACGTGCTGGCCGAGGTCCAGTCGCTGGTCGACCAGGGCGTCCTCGAGGTCACGCTGCTCGGACAGAACGTGAACGCCTACGGCGTCTCCTGGGCCGACGAGCACTTGCAGGAGGACCCGACGAACTGGGACGCGGCGCTGCCTCGCGACCGCGGCGCCTTCGCCAAGCTGCTGCGCGCCTGCGGCGCCATCGACGGGCTGGAGCGGGTCCGGTTCACCTCGCCGCACCCGGCGGAGTTCACCGACGACGTCATCGAGGCGATGGCGAGTACTCCCAACGTGTGCCCGACGCTGCACATGCCGTTGCAGTCCGGTTCGGACCGCATCCTCAAGGAGATGCGCCGGTCCTACCGCGCCGACCGCTTCCTGGGCATCATCGACCGCGTCCGCGAGGCCATCCCGCACGCCGCCATCACCACCGACCTGATCGTCGGATTCCCTGGGGAGACCGAGGCCGACTTCGCCGCCACCCTCGACGTCGTCGAACGGGCCCGGTTCGCCAGTGCCTTCACGTTCCAGTACTCCAAGCGCCCGGGCACCCCGGCTGCCGAGCTGCCCGGCCAGGTATCCAAGGACGTCGTGCAGGAGCGATACATGCGTCTCATCGAATTGCAGGAGCGGATCTCGCTGGAGGAGAACGCCGCCCAGATCGGAACCGTCGTGGAACTGCTGGTGGCCACCGGTGAGGGACGCAAGGACTCCAGCACCGCACGGATGTCGGGCCGCGCCCGCGACGGGCGGCTGGTGCACTTCGCCCCCGGTGACCGGACGATCCGGCCCGGTGACGTCGTCACCACCACGGTGACCAGCGCCGCCCCCCACCACCTGATCGCCGACGCCGCCCTGATCGAGCATCGCCGCACTCTCGCCGGTGACGCCCACGAAGCGGGTCGCAGGGTCACGACGGGCACCGCCGTCGGACTCGGCTTGCCGGGCATCGGGATGCCCGCCCCGCGCCCCGTCGTGAACGGGTGCGGTCGATGAACCGCCGTGACCGCGGTGAGGCGGACTTCGACGACTTCAAGGGTGACCTGGAAGACGCCGAACGGCGCGTCGCCCGCGAGATCGACCCAGGCGCAAGGGCTTTGGTCGTGGCCATCCTGGTCTTCGTCATCCTGATCTCCTACGTGCTCCCGCACACCGGCGGCGCCCGCGGTCTCGACGTGCTCGTCGGCGACGACGTCGCCATTCGCGAGGCGATCGCCCTGCCCTCGCGGGTGTTCGTCTGGCTGGTGCTGGTCTTCAGCGTCGGGTTCTCGATCCTCGCGCTGCTCACCCGCCGATGGGGCGTGGCCTGGATCGCGCTCGCCGGCTCGGCGCTGGCCTGTCCGGTCGGCATGCTGGCGGTGTGGTCGCGGCAGACGGTCGCCGAACCCCACCCGGGGCCCGGCATCGGCCTGATCATCGGGTGGTTGGCCGTGATCGCGCTGGCGTTTCACTGGGCCAGGGTGGTGTGGTCGCGCACCGCGGTGCAGCTGGCCGCCGAGGAGGAACGCCGCAGGCTAGCCGCCCAACGGAGCGGCAAGGGACTGCTTGACCTCGGTGACGGCCCCGCGGACCCGCCGAAACCCGCCGCCGGGGCCTAGCGCTTCTTGCCGAGCGCCTGCACGGCCGCCTCGGCCCACTCGTGCCACTGGGCGGCGTTGGCCCTGGCCTTCTCGGCGTCCTTGGTGCGTCCTGCCGCCTCGGCCTTGACGGCCTGGGTCTCGTACTGTTCGGCGCGTAGGCGGAACTGGTCGGCCCTGGCCTGGGCCTCCGGGTCGGTCCCCGCGGTGGTCGCGGCGTCGCGGACCCGCTTCTCGGCGGCCTTCATGCGACGTTCGAATTCCGGCGCCCGCTCCCGCGGTACCTTGCCGACGGCATCCCACTTCGCGCCGACCGTGCGCAGCGCCGCCCGAGCGGCGTCGGCGTCAGACAGGTCGATGGCCTCGGCCTCGGCGAGCAGCGCCTCCTTGGCGGCGGCATTGGCCTCGAACTCGGCGTCGCGCTCGGCGTTCACGGCGTTGCGGGCCTTGAAGAACTTGTCCTGGGCGCCCTTGAAGCGCTTCCACAGGGCGTCGTCGACGTCCTTGGCGGCGCGACCCGCCGCCTTCCACTCCGTCAGCATGTCGCGGAACGTGGCGGCGGTGGCGCTCCAGTCGGTGGAGTCGGCGAGCTGTTCGGCGCGCTCGCACAGCGCCTCCTTGGCCTGCCGGGTGCCCACGCGTTCGCGGTCGAGCTCGGCGAAGTGCGAGCCCCTGCGCCGGTTGAAGGTCTCGCGCGCCGCCGAGTAACGCTTCCAGAGGGCGTCGTCGGTCTTGCGGTCCAGTCCGGTGACGGTGCGCCACTCGTCGAGGATCTCCCGCAGGCGGTCACCCGCGGCCTTCCACTGCGTCGCGTTGGCCGCGATGTCCTCGGCCTCGACCGCCAGCGCCTCCTTGCGCGCAGTCTGGCTGGCGCGATGCTCGTCGCGCTTCTGGCGTTCCTCGGCGGCATGGGAGTCGGCGTGCTCGACGATGACGGTCAGCCGTGCGGCCAGGGCGTCGACGTCCCCGAGGACCGAGGCCGTGGGCAGGGTGTCGGCCAGCGCGGCGGCCGCGGACTTGATCTTGCGGGCGTCACCGGCGCCCGACTCGAGCCGGCGCTCCATCAGCGCGACCTCGGTGGCCAGGTCGTCGTAACGGCGCCCGAAGTGCGCGTACGCCGCTTCGTGCTCGCCTGCCTGCCAGGAGCCGACGATGCGTTCACCCGCGGCGGTGATTAGCCAAACGGTGCCGTCGTCGTCGACCCGGCCGAAGCGGTGGGGATCGGTCGTCGGCGGCTTGACCACCGTCGGCGCGGCGCTGCCTGGGCGCGGAGCGGGGCGCGGGGGTCCTGGCCGGGGGGCGGGCCTGGGTGCGGGGCTGGGTGCTCCGCCCGACTCACTGCCTGACTCGCTGGTCGTCATGTCCTGCAACCTCGTGCCCTCTGCGCGGATGAACCACGCTCCTGCCGCGCAACGCGGCGCCCGATAGCGGTGCTTCTGCTGATTGTGCAGGGCTATTCAAGCAGGTCGGGTCGCGGCGTGCCCACGGCTTCGCACGAGCAGTCGCCGCGGGGCGTCGCGAAGGCGGCCCCAGGGGCGCTTCGGCGCGGTGCTGACTAGCGTGATGGCGTGCTGAGCGCCATCGCCGTGATCCCGTCGGCACCCGTGCTGGTGCCCGAACTCGCCACCGGAGCGGCCCCCGAGCTGGCCGACCTCTCGAGCGCGGTGGCCGCGGCCGTGGCGGGGTTGCCCGACCGCTGGTTCACCGTCGGCCTCGGTGCCGCGGACGGCGTCGTCGGTCCGGGTGCCGTCGGAAGCTTCGGCGGTTACGGGGTCGACGTCCGGGTGGGTCTGTCGCCGACCGCGGCGGGGGAGCCCAAGCCGTTGCCCCTCGGCGTCCTGATCGCCGCCTGGGCCAGGACGTTCCATGCGCCGCTGGCCAGCGCCGAGGCTTGGGTGTACGCCGCCGACCACGACCCCGACGCCGCGCTGGCCAGGGGTCGGGCGCTGCGCGCCGAGGCCGACGCCGCCCCCGAGTCCGTCGGTGTGCTCGTCGTCGCCGACGGTGCGAACACCCTCACTGCGGCGGCCCCTGGTGGCTTCGACCCCGACTCCATCGCGGTGCAGGCGGCGCTGGACGACGCACTCGCCGCGGGTGACACCGCGGCTCTGACCGATCTGCCGATCGGCATCGGCGCGCGCGTCGCGTTCCAGGTGCTGGCCGGGCTGCTGGGGCCGTCGGCGTCCCCAGGTCGCGAGCTGTACCGCGGTGCGCCCCATGGCGTCGGGTACTACGTGGGGACGTTTCCGTGACGATCCGTCCGGTCGCGATCATCGGGCCGACCGGCACCGGCAAGAGCGCGCTGGCGCTCGAGGTCGCCGAGGGGCTCGGCGGTGAGATCGTCAACGCCGACGCCATGCAGCTATACCGAGGCATGGACATCGGCACGGCGAAGCTGCCTCCCGGTGAGCGACGCGGCATCCCTCACCACCAGCTCGACGTCCTCGAGGTGACCGAGACTGCGACCGTGGGCCGCTACCAGGGTGCGGCGAGCACGGACGTCGAGGCGATCATGGCTCGCGGCGCGGTGCCGGTGATCGTCGGCGGCTCGATGCTCTACATTCAGTCCCTGCTCGACGAGTGGGGCTTCCCGGCGACCGATCCGAAGGTGCGGTCCCGCTGGGAGGCCAGGCTCGCCGAGGTGGGCGTGGTGGCGTTGCACGCCGAGTTGGCCCGCATCGACGCCGACGCAGCGGCCGCGATCCTGTCCAGCGACGGGCGGCGAATCGTGCGGGCGCTCGAGGTGGTCGAGCTGACGGGACGGCCGTTCGCCGCGAGCGCGCCGACCATCGGGGAGCCGCGCTGGGACACCCTGATCATCGGGCTGGATTGGGACACCGAGCTCCTCGACCAGCGATTGCGCCAGCGGACCGATGCCATGTTCGACGACGGCCTGGTCGACGAGGTGCGTACGCTGCAGGCCCGTGGCCTGCACGACGACACCACGGCCGCTCGTGCCATCGGGTACTCCCAGGTGTTGGCGGCCCTCGACGCGGGCGGGGGAGCCGAGGCGCTCGCCGAGGCCAGGGAGCGGACGTTCATCGGGACCAGGCGCTACGTCCGCCGGCAGCGGTCGTGGTTCCGCCGCGATCACCGCATCCACTGGCTCGACGGCGCCGGGACCGGGAACGTCGCCACCGTGCTGGGGCTGGTGCGGCACGTATCCTGAACAGGTGATGTTCGCCAAGGGGCACGGAACGGAGAACGACTTCGTCGTGCTGCCCGACGTCGACGCCCGCCTCGCGCTGACTCCCACCGCCGTCGCGACGCTGTGCGACCGACGTCGCGGCCTCGGAGCCGACGGCGTGCTGCGCGTCACCACCGCCGCCGCGGCGCTCGCGGTGGGGGTGTTCGACCGGATGCCCGACGGCGTGTCACCCGCGGACTGGTACATGGATTACCGCAACGCCGACGGCTCGATCGCCCAGATGTGCGGCAACGGGGTGCGCGTCTTCGCGCACTACCTGCGCACCAGCGGGCTGGAGTCCCGAGACGAGTTCGTCGTCGGCTCGCTGGCCGGCCCCCGACCGGTGGTGTTGCGAGACGTCGACGCCACCTTCGCCGACGTCACGGTCGACATGGGCAAGGCCAACCAGTGCGGCACCGGCTCGGCCGTGGTGGGCGGGCGCCGCTTCGGCGGGCTCGCCGTGGACGTCGGCAATCCGCATCTCGCCTGCGTCGACGCCTCGCTGACGGGCGCCGACCTCGCCGCACTCGACGTCGCGTCACCCGTGTGGTTCGACGCCGCGCAGTTCCCCGAGGGCGTGAACGTGGAGGTGTTGACCGCCCCGGTCGACGGCACCGTCACGATGCGGGTGCACGAGCGGGGCGTCGGTGAAACGCGTTCGTGCGGAACGGGAACCGTCGCCGCGGCGGTCGCCGCCCTGCGCCACCGCGGCGAGGACACCGGCACGCTGGCGGTCCGCGTCCCCGGGGGAGAGGTGACGGTCACGATCACCGACGCCACCAGTTACCTGCGCGGGCCCTCGGTCCTGCTGGCCCGCGGCGAACTCTCCGACGACTGGTGGCAGTCGCACGATGATTAATCAGGTGCGCGATCGCACCTCGAAAGGGCAACATCAGTAACTACATGACTCAGCCGCATCTGCCCAGCACGGGCGAACTCGCACTCGAAGACCGCTCGGCGCTGCGCCGGGTGGCCGGCCTATCGACCGAACTCACCGACGTCAGCGAGGTGGAATACCGGCAGCTGCGGCTCGAGCGCGTCGTGCTCGTCGGCGTATGGACCGAGGGCACCGCCGCCGACGCCGACGCCAGCATGGCGGAGCTCGCGGCGTTGGCCGAGACGGCGGGTTCGGAGGTCCTCGAGGGCATGGTGCAGCGGCGGGACAAGCCCGACGCCGGCACCTACATCGGCTCGGGCAAGGCCAAGGAGCTGCGCGACATCGTCGTCTCCACCGGCGCCGACACCGTCATCTTCGACGGCGAGCTGACCCCCGGTCAGCTCAATGCCCTCGAGAAGATCGTCAAGGTGAAGGTGATCGACCGCACCGCGCTCATCCTCGACATCTTCGCCCAGCACGCCACCAGTCGCGAGGGCAAGGCGCAGGTCGCCTTCGCGCAGATGGAGTACATGCTGCCCAGGCTGCGCGGCTGGGGTGAGTCGATGTCCCGGCAGGGTGGTGGCGCCGGTGGCAGCAGCGGCGGCGTGGGCACGCGCGGTCCCGGTGAGACCAAGATCGAGACCGATCGTCGCCGAATCCGTGAGCGAATGTCCAAGCTGCGCCGCGAGATCAAGGACATGAAGAAGGTCCGCGACACTCAGCGTGGCCGCCGGCTACAGGGCGACGTCGCGTCGATCGCGATCGTCGGCTACACCAACGCGGGCAAGTCCAGTCTGCTCAACGCGCTGACGGGCGCCGGGGTCCTGGTGGAGAACGCGTTGTTCGCCACACTCGAACCTACTACTCGCCGTGGACATTTCGAGGACGGCCGGCCGTTCGTGCTGACCGACACCGTCGGGTTCGTGCGGCACCTTCCCACGCAGCTCGTCGAGGCGTTCCGCTCGACACTGGAGGAGGTCGTCGACGCCGAACTGCTGGTGCACGTGATCGACGGTTCCGACGCGACCCCGCTGGCACAGGTCAACGCGGTGCGGCAGGTCGTCAACGAGGTCGTGCAGGAGTATGGCATCGAACCGCCACCAGAGTTGTTGGTGGTCAACAAGATCGATGCCGCAACCGGTCTCGGGCTGGCGCAGTTGCGGCGCGCGCTGCCCGACGCGGTGTTCGTCTCGGCGCGCACCGGCGACGGACTCGACCGGCTTCGCAGTCGGATGAACGAGATGGTGGAGCCCACCGACCTCACCATCGACGTCACCATCCCGTACGACCGCGGCGAACTGATCGCTCGCATTCACGCCGAGGGTCGTGTCGACGCCACCGAGCACACCGAAACCGGTACACGCGTCAAGGCGCGGGTGCCGGCGGCGGTCGCCGCGAACCTGCGCGACTTCGTCACGTTCTAGGCCGCCTCGGCGGGAATGCCGCAAGAGTGCGGTAGAGTCATGACCAATGTTGGCGTCGTCTTCCGTCGTCGGCACGTCGTGGAACGCTCGATCTTCCCGATGTCATGGCCCACAGCGACGTGGTCGGTGAACATCATCGAGATCAGTGCCTTGCACTAGCTCTTCTCGCGGCGATCGATATTGCCCACCGGCAATCTCGCCCATCGAGCCCCGTATTCGCCTGACTCTCAACGTCTTGCGCAGACGCGGCCGCACTCGTGCCGGAAAGGCATCTCACACAATGACCGTAGAACCAAACACCGTGGAACCGACGTTCGAATCCCTCGGCGTACCAGCGGCAATCGCCCGCGTGCTCGCCGAGCGTGGCATCAGCTCACCGTTCCCCATCCAGTCGGGCACGCTGCCCGACACGCTCGAGGGCCGCGACGTGCTGGGCCGCGGAAAGACCGGCAGCGGCAAGACGCTGGCCTTCACCATCCCGCTGGTGGCGGGACTGGCCGGCGGCAACCGCCGCGCGTCGCGTCCCACCGGGCTGGTCCTGGCGCCCACCCGCGAGCTCGCCACCCAGATCACCGCGGTCATCGAGCCGCTGGCCGCCGCGCTCGGCATGACCGTCACCACCATCTTCGGCGGCGTCTCCCAAAGCAGGCAGGTCTCGGCCCTTCGCGCTGGCGTCGACATCGTGGTCGCCTGCCCGGGCCGCCTCGAGGACCTGATGAAGCAGAAGCTCGTCTCCCTCGACGCCGTCCGGATCACCGTGCTCGACGAGGCCGACCACATGGCCGATCTGGGCTTCCTGCCCGGAGTCACGCGCATCCTGGCCGCCACGCCCGCAGGCGGTCAGCGCCTGCTGTTCTCGGCGACGCTGGACAACGGCGTCGACAAGCTGGTCCAGCGTTTCCTGCGCAACCCGGTCACGCACTCCGTCGACGAGATCGACGCCCCGCCCGTGGCGATGACCCACCACGTCTTCCACGTCTCCGGCGCCCAGGAGAAGACGCAGCTGGTGCACCGCCTTGCGTCGGGTACCGGCCGCCGAATCCTGTTCATGCGCACCAAGCATCAGGCCCGCAAGCTGGCCAAGCAGCTCACCGACGCCGGGGTTCCCTCGGTCGACCTGCACGGCAATCTGTCCCAGCCGGCGCGCGATCGCAACCTGGCCGCGTTCAGCTCGGGTGACGCCCGGGTGCTGGTGGCAACCGACATCGCTGCCCGCGGCGTCCACGTCGACGACGTCGAGCTGGTCGTGCACGTCGATCCGCCCGTCGAACACAAGGCGTACCTGCACCGTTCGGGCCGGACGGCACGCGCGGGCAGCGCCGGTGACGTGGTGACCGTCGTGTTGCCCGAACAGCGTCGCGACACTCAGCAGCTGCTGCGCAAGGCCGGCATCACCGCCCAGCCGCAACAGGTCGGTGCGGACTCGGCGAGCGTGCTCGAGCTCGTCGGCGAGATCGCTCCCCATCGCGAGCCCCCGCCCCGGGCCGCTCAGCCGCCCGCCCGCACCGGCGGGGGATCTCACCGCGGTGGCGGCAGTCGTGCGGGCGGCAGCTCGCACCGCGGCGGTAGCGGCAACGGATCGAACGGCCGGTCGGCCGGCGCAGGTGGCGGCGGCCGTCGTGGCGGGGCCAGGCGGCCGCGCTCGGGCCGGCCGCAGACCAGCTCCTAGTCTCAGAGGCCCGGCAGGCCACCACGCCGTTCGACGATCGTCGGCGGCTGGTGAGCCCGCACGGGCGGCAGCGTCCTCCGGTAGGCCTGCACCTCGACCAGCACGTGGGCGCCCGTGCACCCCTTGGCCAGCGCCGACGTGCCCACGTCCGCGGTGAGCACGTTGGGGTTGCCATGTACGCACATCGCGTCGGGATCGGCGGGATCCTCCGGGTCGTACCAGGCGCCGGTCGACAACTGCACCACGCCGTGGCGGAGCCGGTCGTCGACGACTACGCCCGCCAGGCAGGAACCCCGATCGTTGAAGACCCGCACGACGTCACCGTCGGTCAGGCCGCGCCGCTGGGCATCCCTGGGGTGCATCCGGATCGGTTCGCGGCCGCTCACCTTGGAATCCGTGCTGACCCGGCCACCGTCGAGCTGGCCATGCAACCGCGACGCGGGCTGGTTGGCCAGCAGGTGCAGCGGATAGTCGGTGGCCCGCGGGCTGCCGAGCCACTCGTCGGGCTCGAACCACCGGGGGTGGCCCGCGCAGTCGGCATAACCGAACCCGTCGATGTCGCGGGAGAAGATCTCGATGCGTCCGCTCGGGGTCCCCAGTCGGTGTGCGACCGGGTCGGCGCGGAAGTCGGCCAGCAGTGACAGTCCCTCCTCGGTCGGCAGCCGCAGCTGCCCGGCGGCCCAGAAGTCCTCGAAGCTGGGTACCTCGAAATCGACTTGGGCCGACCACTTCTCGTACATGTGCACCAGCCATTGCCGTGCGGTGCGACCCTCGGTGAAGGCTTGCCCGAAGCCGAGCCGTTCGGATAGCGCGGCGAAGGTGTCGTAATCGTCGCGGGAATCGGCATACGGTTCGGTCAACGCGGGCATGGCCACCAGCAGCGGGTCGTTGCGCGAACCGGAGTAGTCCTCGCGCTCGAACGCGGTGGTGGACGGCACGACGAAGTCGGCGTGCTTGGCCATGGCCGTCCAGTACGGATCGTGGACGACGACGGTGTCGACCCGGCCCAGCGCCCGCCGCAACCGCGGCAGGTTCTGATGGTGGTGGAACGGGTTGCCGCCCGCCCAGTACACGCACTTGATGTCGGGATAGGTCAGCGAGCGGCCGTCGTAGTCGAAGCGCTCGCCGGGGTGCAGCAGCATGTCGCTGACCGCGGCCACCGGAATGAAGGTGGTAACCGGGTTGACGCCCTGGGGGAACGTCGGAAGCGAGCAGCGCACCGGCGCCATGCCCAGCTCGTTCTGCGAACCGTAGCCGTGGCCGAAACCGCCTCCCGGCAAACCGATTTGACCGAGCATGGCCGCGAGCACCAGGCCCATCCACGGCGCCTGCTCGCCGTAGCGCACGCGCTGCAGCGACCAGCTGACCGTTACCAGGGTGCGGTGCGCGGCCATCCGGCGGGCCAGCGAGGCGATCGCGTCCGCGGGCAGGCCGCTGAGGGCGGCGGCCCATTCCGGGGACTTGGCCACGCCGTCGTCCAGGCCGAGCAGGTACCGCTCGAACTGCGGGTAGCCGGTGCAGTAGGTCTCGAGGAACGCGCGGTCGGCCAGCCCCTCGGTGGCCAGGACGTAGCCAAGCGCGGCCATGATCGCCACGTCGGTGCCCGGCACGGCGGCCAGCCACTCGCACTCGCCGTCGGTGTCGTCGCGCAGTGGGCTCACGCTGATCACCCGGCCGCCGCGCGCACGCAGGCTGGCTAGCGCCTCGCGCGTCGGATGTTCGGTGGTGCCACCGGGGTTGACGGCGGAGTTCTTCACCCCCACGCCCCCGAAGCACACCAGCAGTTCGGTGTTCTCGGCGATGACGTTCCACGCCGTCGACCGGCGAAAGAGATCGTCGTGGGTGCCCACGACGCGCGGCATGATGACGCCCGTGGCGCCGAGGCTGTAGGAGTGCCGCGAGAACGTATAGCCGCCGAGCAGCTTGAGGAACCGGTGCACCTGGCTTTGTGCGTGGTGGAACCGTCCCGCGCTGGCCCAACCGTAGGAGCCGCCGTAGATGGCCTCGTTGCCGTGCAGATCGACGACGCGGCGCAGTTCACCGGCCAGCAATTCGGTGAGCTCGTCCCACGACAGGGCGACGAACTCGTCGGCGCCGCGCCGAGTGGTGGGTCCTGGGCCGTCGTCGAGCCAGCCGCGGCGCACGACCGGGGTCTGCACGCGGGAGCGGTGCCGGATGGAACCGGCCAGATTGCCGAGCAGGGGTGACGGGTCGGTGTCCCCGGCGAACGGCCGGACCGACGCGATGTCACCGTCGCGGACCTCGGCGGTGAAGGCACCCCAGTGCGTGAGTGACGTCGGTGGCTTCGCCATTGGGCCAATCCTAGGTGGGGAGGGGGTTTCCCCGGGCGCCACGCCGCCGCCCCCGGCCAACCATCCGGTTGGGTGGTATATCGTCGGTGGCAATCCCGCTTAATCGACCTGGAGGTCATCCATGGGCGTCATCAAGTACGACCGCACACTCTTCGAACCCGAGCACGAGCTGTTCCGTGAGTCCTACCGCGGATTCCTGGAGCGCCACGTCGCGCCGTTCCACGAGCAGTGGGAGAAGGACAAGATCGTCGATCGCGGCGTTTGGCTGGAGGCGGGCAAGCAGGGCTTCCTCGGCATGGCGGTCCCGGAGGAATACGGCGGCGGTGGCAACGACGACTTCCGGTACAACGTCGTCATCACCGAGGAGACCAGCGCCGGGCGGTACAGCGGGCTGGGCTTCTCGCTGCAGAACGACGTCATCGCTCCCTATCTGCTGAGGCTGGCCACCGAGGAGCAGAAGCAGCGCTGGCTGCCGGGGTTCTGTTCCGGTGAGCTCATCACCGCCATCGCCATGACCGAACCCGGCACGGGCAGCGACCTGCAGAGCATCAAGTCCCGTGCGGTCAAGCAGGAGGACGGCAGCTGGGTGCTCAACGGCTCGAAGACGTTCATCACCAACGGCGTGCACGCCGATCTGGTCATCGTCGTCGCCTGCACCGATCCCGAGAAGGGCGCGCTGGGCTTCTCGCTGCTGGTCGTCGAACGTGGCATGGAGGGCTTCGAACGCGGCCGCCACCTCGACAAGATCGGTCTCGACGCCCAGGACACCGCGGAGCTGTCGTTCACCGACGTGCACGTGCCCGCCGAGAATCTGCTCGGCGACGAGGGCTCCGGTTTCGTCTACCTGATGCAGAACCTGCCGCAGGAACGCATCAGCATCGCCGTGATGGCAGCCGCCGGCATGGCGGCCGTGCTCGAGGACACCCTGCAGTACACCAAGGACCGCAAGGCCTTCGGCAAGCCGATCGGCAGCTTCCAGAACACCCGGTTCACGCTGGCCGAGCTCGCCACCGAGGCCACGGTGGTGCGGATGATGGTCGACGAGTTCGTTCGGCTGCATCTCGAGGAGAAGCTGACCGTCGAGCAGGCGGCGATGGCCAAGTGGTACGCCACCGAGGCGCAGGTGCGACTGAACGACCGCTGCCTGCAGATGCACGGCGGCTACGGCTACATGCGGGAATACCCGGTGGCCAGGGCCTTCCTCGACGCCCGGATCCAGACGATCTACGGCGGAACGACCGAGATCATGAAGGAGATCATCGGCCGGAGCCTGGGCGTCTGACAGGTCCGCGAGCACGATCTTTCCGCCATCCGTCGCGCGACACATTCCTCGGACGGGTTGGATATCCCTCAAGATGGACGTCTACTGACGCAGAGTTGACGAAACGCGGTACTCAAGGGAGTCCGGCGCAGCTCGCTGGGAGGACGCAATGACGGGGCTTCGAACCCGCCTGGGCACGACGATCGGCCGCGCGGGCGCCGGAGTCGTCGCGATGACGGTGGCCGCGCTCGTGGTGGCACCTCTCGCGGCGGCGACGCCCGAGAGTGACGCCGAGGCCGCCATCGCCCAGGCGTGGGATGCGGGCGGCGGCCCGACAGGACCGCTGGGCCCGAACGACGGCGGGGTGTACCCGGCGGGTGCGGGCTTCGGCCAGAACTTCGCGGGCGGCAAGATCTTCTTCACGCCCGAGACCGGCGCGCACGCCATGCGGGGCGCGATCCTCGACGAGTACGAGTCGCTGGGTGGGCCGGCCGACGGCGACCTCGGCTTTCCGACCATCGACGAGGGTGACGGCAAGGCGCCCGGCAGCCGCAACACGACCTTCAGTGCCGCCGACCGGCCGGTGATCTTCTGGACGCCGGACACCGGCGCCCACGTCGTGCGGGGAGCCATCAACGCGGCCTGGGACAAGCTCGGCGGTTCGGCCGCTGCGCTCGGCGTGCCCACCGCCGACGAGACGTTCAACGGTGACGACGTCAGCCAGACGTTCTCCGGTGGCCAGGTGACGTGGAACCGCAAGACCAAGGCGTTCACCACGACTCCACCGGAGCTCGCTGACCAGCTAGTGGGTCTCGACATCCCCGGCGACGCGACCACTGCGATCGCCGCCGCGCGTCGCGCCGCGGGCGGACCGCTCGGTCCCCTCGGGGCACCCGACGGCGGGCAGTACGCCATCGGCTCCGACGGCGCCGGCCAGAACTACGCCGGCGGAAAGATCTTCTACAGCCCCGCGACCGGAGCGAACGTCCTCACCGGTCAGGTGCTGGCCAAGTACGAGAGCGTCGGAGGCCCCCAGGGCGACCTGGGCTTCCCCACCAGCAACGAGAACGACGGCGGGCTCGCGCCGATGAGCAAGATCGCGAGCTTCGCCGCCGCCGATCAGCCGGTGATCTACTGGACGCCCGACTTCGGTGCCGTGATCGTGCGTGGGGCGATGAACGCCGCGTGGGCCAAGCTGGGCGGTGCGACCGGACAGCTGGGCGCTCCGACGGCTGACCAGACCCAGAACGGCGACGTCATCACCCAGAAGTTCAGCGGCGGCGCGATCTCCTGGAACTCCAAGACCAATCAGTTCACCACCGAGCCGCCGAGCCTGCAGTCGCAGTTGAGCGGGCTGGAGGTGCCCGGTCGCGATGCTCCTCAGGCCACGTCGTCGGCGGCGTCGTCCTCCGGGGACGGCTCGTCGTGGTTGCATCCGAACTGGTGGTGGCTGCTGGGCATCGTCCCGCTGCTGGTATTGGTCGGCGCGGTGGCGGCGGCCGTCGTAGCCAGGCGCCGGCGCGCCGATCGCTCGCCGGTCGACGACTTCGACGACGACTATCTCGACCATGGCGACGATCCCGACCACGACCTCGAATCCGGACCGATTTCCGCCGGGGTCTACGACGACGATGACCGCCCGGTCGGTCCGGAGCGGTCCGGCACTTGGGCGACGCCGGAAGGCGGGCACGACGACGCGTCCGCCGACGAGGATCACCACGGGAGACCCGACGGCTTCGTCGCCGATCTCTCCCACGATCAGGACGCCATCGACACCGCGCCGACGCCGGTCATCTCCGAGGCCGTGGACGACGCACCGGAACACCCCTGGTTCTCCGATCTGGACGAACCGGGTAGCGATGCCGAACCTCACCCCGGAGATCAGCACGATTCCCAGGACGAGCCCCGGGCCGACGTCGATTCCGAACCCGATGCCGAATCAGACGACGAAACCGCCCTGGAGACCTTCGCCGAGGTAGTGCTCGACCCTGGGGCCGGGCCGGGCCCCGAGCCCGAGACGACATCGCTCGCCGCACTCGAGCCGGATAGCGGACCGCCGAGTGGGCGGCATGCAGCGATTCGGCTGGAGGAGCCGCTGGTGTCCGAGCCCTCCCTGCGGCTGGCAACCGACGACCCGTTCAACGCTCCGCACGGCTATCCGATCAAGGCCGACACCAGGTCGGGCCTCTACTGGACGCCGGGTAGCGGCAGATACGACCGCGCCCGCGCCGAGATCTGGTTCGCCAGTGAGGAGTTCGCACTCACGAACGGCTTCACGAAGGGCTAGTGACGGCCCGCGCTCATCCGCGCTAGATCTTGCGGATGACCGTCACGACCTTGCCGAGGATCGCGGCCTCGTTGCCGGGAATCGGGTCGAAGGCGGGGTTGTGCGGCATCAGCCATACCTGGCCGCCGGTGCGCTTGAATGTCTTGACGGTGGCCTCGCCATCGATCATGGCGGCGACGATGTCACCGTTGTCGGCCACGTTCTGCTGACGGATGACCACCCAGTCGCCATCGCAGATCGCCGCGTCCACCATCGATTCGCCGACCACCTTCAGTAGGAAGAGCGAGCCCTCGCCGACGAGTTCCTTGGGCAGCGGGAAGACGTCCTCGACGGCCTCCTCGGCGAGGATGGGTCCGCCTGCCGCGATGCGTCCCAGAACCGGCACGAAGGTCGGCTCGGGAAGCGCATCGGAGCCGGCGACGTCCGTGGTGACGACGGGGGCCAGGGTCCTGGCCGGATCGTCGGCCGACCGCACGTCGACGGCGCGGGGGCGGTTGGGGTCGCGGCGCAGGTAGCCCTTGCGTTCCAGCGTTCGCAGCTGGTGGGCCACCGAGGAGGTCGAGGTCAGCCCCACGGCGTCGCCGATCTCGCGGATGCTCGGCGGATAGCCGCGGGTGGTCACCGAATTGCGGATGACGTCCAGGATGGTGCGTTGACGTTCGGTCAGGACCGTGTCGCTGCTGTCACTCATGGCGCCGAATGTAGTCGCCACCGACGACAGAATCAAACATGTGTTCGACGCGTGTCGCGGAGGCTGTGCGTCCGGCGGACTTGTCGGTGGGTCGAGCTACCGTTTGCAACAGTTCGATCACGTGTTCTAGTAATCGAACACCTGAGCGATTATCGTTCGAACACAAGAGCGAACCACCAACCACTGGAAAGGCCCCCGAGATGACGATCATCACCCGCGAAGACCCCACCGAACTCGTCGTTCGTCCCATGCGGCCGGTCCGGCGCACGACGGCCGGCGCGCGGCGCGGTCCCCAGCCGCATCGGCCCGCCGGCGCGCCGCTGACCTACCGCCGCACCGGGGTGCTGATGTCGCGCGCGTCAAACCGCCGCAAGCCCGTAACGCCGCTGGCCACCGTCGTGCTGGCGCTGATCGCAGCGGCGATCACGGTGTGGCTGGGCCTGGTGGCACAGTTCGGTTCCGCCGAGCGGCCCGCGCCGACGCCGGCCCGCCTGGCCGTCGTCCAGGTGCAGGCGGGGGAGTCGCTGGAGCAGCTGGCCCAGCGGATCGCGCCCGACTCCTCGGTGGGGTCGGTCGTCGAGCAGATCCGTGATCTGAACGAACTGCCCTCGCCCGCGGTCGATGCGGGGCAGACGCTCATCGCCCCGGTGGGGTGATCCGTGGCATGCGCCGTGAAACCTGCTGCCGCGCATCGGTACGCTCGTACGTGACCGGAGTGGGTTCGCGCGACGAAGGAGCGGAGATGCACTGTCCGTTCTGCCGTCATCCCGATTCGCGGGTCGTGGACTCCCGGGAAGCCGACGAGGGCCAGGCGATTCGGCGACGACGATCCTGCCCGGAGTGCGGTCGGAGGTTCACGACCGTCGAGACCGCGGTGCTCGCCGTCGTCAAGCGAAGCGGCGTCACCGAGCCATTTAGCCGCGAGAAGGTCATCAAGGGCGTCCGGCGTGCCTGTCAGGGCCGCCACGTCGACGATGACGCCTTGAATCTACTGGCGCAGCAGGTAGAGGACACCGTGCGCGCCGCCGGTTCGCCCGAAGTGCCGAGCAACGAAGTCGGCCTGGCCATCCTCGGCCCCCTGCGCGATCTGGACGAGGTTGCCTACCTGCGCTTCGCGTCGGTCTACCGATCCTTCTCGTCGGCGGACGACTTCGAGCGCGAGATCGAAGCGCTGCGCGCCCATCGCGGCGTGCCGTCGTCCTGACGACCTAGTCCAGACGCCGCACCCCGTCGTCCACGACCCGCCCGGCGACCTTGACCCATCCGTCGGCAGCCCAGGTGGTGCGGAGCTCGGAACCCTTGCCTTGGACGATCGCCAGATCGCGGCTGAGGTGTTCGGTGATGCACACCGCAGCGGACCCGGTCGCCTCGTCCTCGGCGATACCGAGGTCCTGGACGAACACCCGCGACCTGACGCTCCCCGCCGACTCGTCGATCCAGGCCCACAGGTAGCGGTCGGCGGCGTCGCCGTAGTCGTCGGGGTCGGCCCGCAGCACGTCCTCGACCGACGTCAGCTGCTCGAGCGAGAAATCCGGCGCCCATTCGGCGCGCGCGCTGATCACGGTGAACTCACCGTCGTCGAAGTCCTCGTAGGTCACCTGAACGACGCCGGCGGGAACCTGCAACGTCCTGATGGGAGTGCCGCGGTCCTTCAGCCACCACGCGGCGCCGACGGTGGGGTGTCCGGCGAACGGCAGCTCGATCGTCGGAGTGAAGATGTGCGCGGTGGCAGTACTGGCACCCGGCGCGGGAAGGTTCACGAAGATCGTTTCGCTGTAACCCAATTCGGTGGCAATGCGCTGCCGTTGCTCGGGTGGGGCCAAGCTGGCGTCGACGACGCCGAGAGGGTTTCCGTGGTCGCCGTGCGCGTCGGTGAACACGCGCAGCACTGATACGTCCAACGCCATGACTCGATGCTACGTCGCGGCAACCGGGACACACTCAGGTGGCGCTGCGTTCGTCGGCCTCCATGGCGTCGAGCACGGCGACCCGGGTGTCGATCGAGCCGGTCAGCCCGTTTCCGCTACTGCCGTCGCGCAACAGATTGCGCAGGAGCTCTTGGTCGTAGACGGCGGGATCGGTCGAACCGATGAACTTCTCCACGATCTCGACGAAGCGGTCCGGATCGTCGTGGAAGGGGAAATGGCCAGATCCCTCGAAGATCTCAAGCTGAGCACCGGGCATCGCCGCGTGCGCCATGTGCGCGTGGCTGACCGGGATGACCGAGTCCCGTGAGCCCCAGATCAACTGCACCGGTACGGATTCGGTCAAATAACATCGGTCGAGCATGGTGACGACCTGGCCGCGCCAGTCGACCACGGCGCGCAGCGTACGGGTGAACGCGGAGGAGGCGGTGGGCTCGGGCAGGTCGGCGAGAATCCGCAGCATGTCCGGGATGTCGCGGCCCACGCCCGTCGACCCGAACAGCGCGCCGCCGAGCCGCCCGACCAGATGCAACGCCGGCAGCACCATGGGCAGGCGCAGCAGGGTCAGGGCCTCGCTACCCAGCGGCATCGAGGCGATGCGAAGCGCGACGTTGACGTCCTTGGTGACGCCGCCGGCGCCGACGAGAATCAGACGCTCCACCAATTGCGGGAACTGGTAGGCGAATTGCATCGCCACGCCCCCGCCGAGTGAGTGGCCGACCACCGTGACCCGCTCGACGTCTAGCACGCTGAGCAGGTCCCGCATGCCGTTGGCGTAGGCGGCCACCGAGTAGTCGGCGCGGGGCTTGTCGGACTTGCCGTGGCCCAACAGGTCTGGCGCGATGACCGTGAACCGCTGGGCGAGCTTGCTCTGCACCGTGCTCCAGGTCGTCGAGTTGTCCCCGATGCCGTGGATCAGCAGAATCACCGGTCCGGAACCCGCGATCCGGTACGCCCGCCGGTATCCGTGGATCGTCCGGTAGTGAAGCGCGGGGGTCAGCTCGCGCACCGGGCGCAGATTCGGCTTTCGCTCCGTCGCCATCACCATCACCAACTTCGTCGTCGGGCCCGGGTCAGGGCGGCCAGGTCAAGACCCCGCGTCACCGTCCCCACCGGCAGAATCCTCTCCACGCTGCTCGGCGAGAAACCGCTCGAACTCGGCACCGAGTTCCTCACCACTGGGCAAGTCCTCGTCACGCGCCAGCAGGGATCGATTTTCCTGAGCAGCGACGAACGAATCGTACTGGCGCTCCAGCGCGGTCACCACTTGAGCGACGTCTTCGCTGGAGGACACCTGCTCGTCGATCTTGGCGTGCACCTCGATACCCGCCTCGGTCAGCGCCCCGAGCGGCAACCGCAGCGACGCAGTCTTGGCGACCTGCGCCAGCAGCGCCTCCGCGGCGGGCGGGTAGGCCGTCTGCGCCAGGTAGTGCGGAACGTGAACGGTGAAGCCCACCGCGTCGTGGCCGTGCTGGGTCATCCGGTACTCCAGCAGGTTGGACACGCTGGCCGGCACCTGTACCTCGCCAACCCAGGGCTGGTGCTCGGCGATCAGATCCTTGTCGGCCGCGTGGGCCGTCATGGTCACCGGCCGGGTGTGGGGTACGGCCATCGGAATGGTGCCGAGTCCAATCACCTGGCGGACGCCCAGCCGCTCGGCCAGCAGCCGGACCGCGGTGATGAACCGTTCCCAGCGCAGATCGGGTTCGAGGCCGGCAAGCAGGAGGAACGGCGTGCCGACGCTGTCGTGCAGGGCGTAGAGGTTCAGCTCGGGATCGTCGTAGTGGGTGAAGTGATCGGTCTTGAACGTCATCAGCGGCCGCCGGGACCGGTAGTCCAGCAGCTCGTCGATCGCGAAGGACGCCACCAGTTCGGTGTCGAGGGTGTCCTTCAGGTGGTTGGCTGCGATCTTGATGGCGTGGCCGGCGTCGGAGAATCCCTCCAGCGCATGGATCAGTACGGGACCGCGGCCGTCCTCCGACGACAGCTGGGGTGCAGGGAACTCCAGCTCATAGATCCCGGTCTGCTCGGGTTGGTAATGCTGCCCCTGGTCTTCTGGGTGATCAGCCATTCTGCCTCGCCTCCTCGTGACCTCCAGTGTCCCGCACTTCGAGGTTCCTGCCAGCACGACCCCTCACCAGGGACGAACAGAACACCTCCCGGGATGCATTCCGTCACCCGCTGCCGCACCCAGAATCGTGGGGCAAGATCGTGCTCGTGCATCGCGCCGTGGTCGTTCTGTTCGCCGCACTGGCGGCGATGACGACGGCATGCGGCGCCGCTGTGATCTCACCGGGCCGCCCGGCGGGGACCTCGCCATCAGTCGACAAGACGACCACCCCGGCCACGGTGACGGCCGACCCCGTGCGTCCCGATCCGCGGATCGGTGCCATCTTCCTCGGGGGCTATTCCATGCACACCTGCACCGCCTCGGTCGTGCACTCGACGAACGGGGACCTCATCATCACCGCGGCTCACTGCATGGCCGACGGGGTCGAGACCTACTTCGCCCCCGGCTTCGCCGAGACCGTCGACCCTCGGGACATGTGGCACATCGACGCGGTATACCTCGATCCCCGGTGGGTCGCCAACCAGGATCCGTTGGCCGACTTCGCGATTGCCAGAGTCAGCAGCGCCGGCGGCGGTGCCGTCGAGGCGTCGGTGGGCGGGGGCTTCGACGTCGGGTCGACGCCGCGCGTGGGCACCGACGTCGCCGTGACGGGTTACGCGCTGGGCGATGGGGGAGTGCCGGTGGGGTGCACCGCGCGGGTCTCGGGACTCGAGCGGGGCTACCCGACGGTGAAGTGTGCGGGACTGGTCGACGGCACCAGTGGCGGGCCGTGGCTCGCCGGGTCGACCGTCGTGGGACTCACCGGCGGGCTGGAGGGCGGCGGCTGCGAGGCGAACGTGTCCTATACCTCGCCGTTCGACGGCGCCATCACCCAGCTGCTGACGCGGGCCGAGGCCGGTGGCCCCGCGGACACGGCGCCACCGGCGTTCGAGGACGACTGCTGATCAGGCCTGGAACTGGCTCAGGGCCCGCAGCTTGTTCATCACGTCCAGCGCGGCGACCTTGTAGGCCTCGGAGAACGTCGGGTAGTTGAACACCGCGTCGACGAGGTATTCGATGGTGCCGCCGCAGCCCATCACGGCCTGGCCGATGTGCACCATCTCGGTGGCATTGGTGCCGAAGATGTGGACGCCCAGCAGCTTCAGGTCCCCGGTGGACACCAGAAGCTTGAGCATTCCATAGGAATCTCCTGCGATCTGGCCGCGCGCGAGCTCGCGGTAGCGCGACACCCCTACCTCGTAGGGAATCGAATCCTTCGTCAGGTCGACCTCGGTGGCGCCCACGTAGGACACCTCCGGGATCGAGTAGATGCCGATCGGCTGTAGCTCGGTCATGCCCTTGCAGGGCTCTCCGAACGCGTGATAGGCCGCCAGCCTGCCCTGATCCATCGACGTGGCCGCGAGCGCGGGGAAGCCGATGACGTCTCCGACGGCGTAGATGTGGTCGACCTTGGTGCGGTAGTCGTCGTCGACGAAGATCCGTCCCCGCGCGTCGGCCTCCAGGCCGGCGGCCTCGAGATCGAGGTGCTCGGTCTGCCCCTGGCGGCCCGCGGAGTACATCACGGTCTCGGCGGGGATCTTCTTGCCGCTGGCCAGCGTGGTGACGGTCCCCGACGATCCGACGTCGACTGCCGTCACCTCCTCGCCGAAGCGGAAGGTGACGGCGAGGTCGCGCAGGTGGAAGCGCAAGGCCTCCACGATCTCTGGATCGCAGAAGTCCAGCATCGAGTTCCGCTTCTCCACGACGGTCACCTTGGTGCCGAGCGCGGCGAACATGGAGGCGTACTCGATGCCGATCACCCCGGCGCCGACCACCACCATGGACGTCGGGATGGTCTTCAGGTCGAGGATGCCGTCGGAGTCCAGGACCCGGGAGTCGTCGAACTCGACGCCGGCGGGCCGCAGCGGCTTGGTGCCCGTGGCGATCACGATGTTGCGCCCGGAGACCGAGATGCTCTCTGCCCGGCTCGGATCCTCCACCTGCACGGTGTGCGGATCGGTGAAGCGGGCGTGCCCGACGTAGAGCTCGACCCTGTTGCGCATCAGCTGAGAACGCACGACGTCGATCTCCTTGCCGATGACGTGCTGAGTTCTGGCCAGCAGGTCGGCCGGGGTGATCTTCTCCTTGACGCGGTAGCTCGCCCCGTACAGCTCGCGCTGGCTCATGCCGGTGAGGTAGACGACCGCCTCGCGCAGGGTCTTGGAGGGAATGGTTCCGGTGTTGACGCAGACCCCTCCGAGCATGCGGCCCCGTTCGATGACGGCGACCGACTTGCCGAGTTTCGCCGCGGCGATGGCGGCCTTCTGTCCACCGGGGCCGGACCCGATGACGACGAGGTCGTACTCCTGCATGGAACCCATGACGAACAGGTGTACGCCGATTGGTGCCATGTTGCATGCCGAGAACGTCAACACCGCGTGAACATCGCACGCCATCCCCAGAGCGCATTTCGTCCACAGGACGCGCCGATGGAGCCGTCGCACCGGGCCGGGTGTGGGTGGGCACTGCGAGGTTCTAGGCCATGACGACCTTCGACGCATTCGACTTTCCCCTCGACAGCCCCGGCACGCTGATCGCCGCCCTGCCCGCCGTACTCGGCTTCGTGCCCGAGGATTCCCTGGTCCTGGTCACCATCGAGGACGGCGAGCTGGGCTGCGTGATGCGTGCCGACCTGCCCGTGGAGCTGCCCGCCATGGCCGACCACTTGGCCGACGTGGCGGCAGCGAGCGACCCCGACGCCGCCGTCGTGGTGATCGTCGATGCCGATGGCGCCGCGTGCCGGATGTGCGGGGACGAACTCCGGCTGGTGGTGGCCACCCTGGACGCACTGCTCGACGAGCGGTCGATCGCGCTGCGCGGCGCCTACGTCGTGGACCGAGTGGCGGCCGGCGGGCGGTGGCACGACGTTGCCGACGAGGCCGTCTCGGGAGTCGTCGAGGACCCCATGTCGTCACCGCTGGCCGCCGCAGCGGTGCTCGACGGACGCCGCCTCTACACGCGACGGACCGACCTGCTCGACGCGATCGCGCTGGCTGATCCGGCTGCCTCGGACGCCATGCGGCCGGCCCTGCTGCGCGCCGAGCACGACGGTGACCAGCGGCCCGACGCCGACGCCCGCCGGGACGTCGAGCATGCGCTGGCGATGGTGCGGTCGCTGGCCGAGGGACGGCTACCAGCCGAATCGGAGCTCGCGCGGCTGGCGTGCGGCTTCGCCGACCCCCGGGTGCGGGACACGATGTACGCGCTCGCCGTCGGGGCCGACGCCGGTGATGCCGAAGCATTGTGGGCCCTGCTAACGAGGACGTTGCCGGACCCGTGGCGGGTGGAGGCGTTGGTACTACTGGCCTTCTCGGCGTACTCGCGGGGCGACGGTCCGCTGGCGGGGATATGCCTGGAGGCCGCTCTCGACGCCGACGCCACCCACCGCATGGCCGGGATGCTCGATCAGGCGCTGCAGACCGGGATGCGACCCGAGCAGATCCGCGAGCTGGCGCAGACCGGCTACCGCTTGGCGAAGCGTCTGGGGATCGAGTTGCCACCCCGCCACGGCATCGTGCGCCGCCGGGCCGGTTAGACCTTCTCCACCCGGACGGCGTGCGCCATCTGATGGGGTAATTCGACCTGCTCGTGCCCCGGGATGACGATCATCACGCTGCCGTGTTCACTGACCTGGACGGTGACTCGGGCATCGGGCACGACGCCAGCGTCCTTCAGCCGGGCGATCAGCTCGACGTCGCCCTGGACGTGTTCAGTCAGCTGGCGCACCCGAACCGCCACGGGGAAGCCCGTCGGAAGCTCGGTCAGCCGCACCAGGCTCACGTCCTCGGCCGCCGACGCCGGGACGCCGAGCTCCGACAGACCGGGGATCGGGTTGCCGAAGGGGGATGTCGTGGGATTGTCGAGTACCTGGACCAGCCGACGCTCGACGTCCTCGCTCATGACGTGCTCCCAGCGGCACGCCTCGGCGTGGACTTCTTCCCACGGCAGCCCGATCACGTCCACGAGGAGCCGCTCGGCCAGCCGGTGCTTGCGCATCACCGACACGGCCAGCGCCCGGCCCTTGTCGGTCAGCTCGAGGTGACGGTCTCCTGCCACGTGCAGCAGCCCGTCGCGCTCCATCCGAGACACGGTCTGACTCACCGTCGGCCCGCTCTGCTCCAGCCGCTCGGCGATGCGCGCGCGCAGGGGAGTAACCCCCTCTTCCTCGAGGTCGTAGATCGTCCGCAGGTACATCTCGGTGGTATCGATCAGATCGTTCATTCGCCGCCCTCCATTGCTCGTCGAGTCTACCGGTCATGGCGCCTGAACTGGGCTCCAACCTCCGCGCAGCGCGTGGTGATCCGACCAGTCGCCTCGAACCGTCCGTCCCGCCGACGCACGATGCCCGCCGCGGGCGCGGCGGGCATCGTTCGGTGCGAGTCTGGCGGGCTCAGCTGGCGTAGGAACGGAGCCTCTCGGCACGCTCGCCATGGCGCAACTTGGCCATCACCTCGCGCTCGATCTGGCGTACCCGCTCGCGGGACAGGCCGAAGAGCTTGCCGATCTGGTCCAGGGTGCGGGGCTGGCCGTCGTCGAGGCCGAACCGCAGGCGGATCACCTGCTGTTCGCGCTCGTCGAGGGTAGCCAACACGTGCCTGATGTCGGTGTGCAGCAGCTCGGAGATGACCGCGTTCTCGGCGGACATCGCCTCCGCGTCCTCGATGAAGTCGCCGAGTGGGGCCTCTTCGTCGCTGCCGACCGGCATGTCCAGGCTCACCGGATCCCGGCTGTGCGAGAGCAGGTCGGCGATCTTCTCGGCGGGGATGCCGGATTCCTCGGCGAGTTCCTCGTCAGTGGCGTCGCGGCCCAGGTTCTGATGCATCTCGCGCTTGATCCTGGCGAGCTTGTTGACCTGCTCGACGAGGTGCACGGGGAGCCGGATGGTGCGGCTCTGGTCGGCCATGCCGCGGGTGATCGCCTGCCGGATCCACCACGTCGCGTAGGTGGAGAACTTGAATCCCTTGGCGTAGTCGAACTTCTCCATTGCCCGGATCAGCCCGAGGTTGCCCTCCTGGATCAGGTCGAGCAGCGGCATGCCGCGTCCCGTGTAACGCTTTGCGAGGGAGACGACGAGGCGAAGGTTGGCCTCCAGGAGGTGGCGGCGTGCGGATTCGCCATCACGCACGACGGCCTCGAGATCGCGTTTGCGGGCGTCCCCGAGACGCTTCTTGGTGTCGAGGAGATACTGGGCATAGAGCCCGGCCTCGATGCGCTTGGCGAGCTCGACTTCGTCTGCCGCGTTGAGCAAGGCGGTTTTGCCAATGCCGTTCAGATACACCCGTACCAGGTCCGCCGCTGGGCTCTGCGAGTCCAGATCGGTGTCGATACGGCTTGCGGTGGCGTTTGCCATTACGGCCTCCTGCTCTGCTGGAACTGTCATGAGCTACAACGCTTCGATCGCTTCATGAGTTCCCGCGGGCTGCCGGTTTCACACCTTCTGACCTGCACTTATTGGACGACGACCTGAGATTCTCCTGAGAAAGGACGAAGAACTCTCAACTCACGGAACGTCGCGCTGCCATTCCGTCGCATCGGGTTGCGGCGCCGGCTCGGGACGAGCCTGCAACGCCGGGCGCTCGGCGGTGGGGAACAGCGGAATGCGTCCCTTGTCCTCGTATCTACGGGGTTCTTCGGCCCGGCGAGGCGGTCGATCGTTGGCGATCAACACGGCGATCCACGGCAGCGGAATCGACGCGACCAAGATGCCGAGGGAGATCAAGCCGTTGTGCCAGATTCCGTAGGCAATGGCCGCGCCGAGAAGTGCAGGGACGCGCCAGGACATGATCTTGAGGTACTTGCGTACCCGCTCGCGGTGTTGCTCGTCGTAGGGCTGCGCCGCGCGCGTGATGAGGACTGGTCGACCATCGTCGTCGAAACCCAGCTCGGAGCCGTGTTTCATACCTCCACTGTTCCACATCTCGACCCCTGGGAAACGATCGGGAACTGTCCGGTTTCTTACCGATCGCTTCCCGGGCACAATGTGAGTCATGGACACCCAGACCATCGAGCGCACCGAGACCGACGAGCGGGTCGACGACGGCACCGACGACGACACGCCGAAGGTCTTCCACTACGTCAAGAAGGACAAGATCGTCCAGAGTGCGGTCGAGGGCACCCACGTCGTCGCGCTGTGCGGTGAGGTGTTCCCGGTGACCAAGTCGGCCAAGCCCGGCTCCCCGGTGTGCCCGGACTGCAAGCGAATCTACGAACGCCTCAAGAAATAGTCGGCGGTCTGTCCTCGACGGCGGCCTCGGCCGCCTCGCGCGCCTCGTCGCCGGGACTTCCGCCAGGGGATCGTCCGTTGGACTCCATGCTCGTTCCGGCGTTCAACCCATCGGCCTTCTCGCCCAGCCAGCCCCGTAGACGCTTGGCGTGGGTGTCGGGCGCCGGCCACTCCTCTTGAATCGCAGCGTTCAATTCGGCGCCCATCATGATGGCGAAACCGAGGAAGAACGCGAATAGCAGGAAGGCGATGGGCGTCGCGAGCGCGCCGTAGGTGTAGCCGGTGGCAGTGATCCACGTCAGGTATACCCGCAATCCCAGTGTGGCGACCAGGAATACGATCGCAGCCAGCACCGACCCGCACAGCAGCCGGTGCGAGGGAAGCGGATTGGGCAATGCCACCCGGTAGAGCACGTTCACCGCGATCACCAGCCCGATGAGCAGCACGGGGTAGTAGCCGTAACTGAGGAAGTACTGCCAGTTCGCGGGGATGTGCTCGGCGACCTTCGTCGGCCCGATGGCCAGCAGCGGCGCGGTCGCGATGACGAAGATCAACCCAACCACGTACAGGCCGAGGGCATAGAACCGCTGGCGCACGGGGTGGCGCAGCTCGGTCTGGTCGTGAGCCTCGACGACGGAATCCACGAACGCCGACACCGCCGACGAGCCGGCCCACAACGAGATGACGAAGCCCAGCGACACCACTTCACCGCGCGCACCCGCCACTATGTCGGACACCGTCGGCTGGATGATCTCGTTGACCACGTTGCTCGAGAACAGGTTGCCCGCGGTACTGACCAGGCGGTCCTCGATGGTCTGCAGCGTGCTCGGGCCGAACAGAGGCGCGACGTAGGCCAAGCTGCCCAGCATCCCCAGGAGCAGCGGGGGTAGGGACAGCGCACACCAGAACGCCGCCTGGGCCGCCTCCGAGAAGATGGAGTCGTCCCAACTCTTTGCGAGGGTCCTCTTGGCGATGCGCCACGCGTGGTGCCTAGTGGGTTTGACGGGGGGCTTCTGGTCGGTCATGACCAGACCAGCATTCACGACGCCGCGCACGGGTGCGCGGAGTGGTCGTTCAGCGGTCGTCAGGCGTCAGCTGAACTGGTCTCCAGCACGGCTGCGAGCTCGACGAGCTTGGCCTCGTGCTCGTTGGCGTGGTGCTGGCAAAACAGCAACACGGCGCCGGACGGCAGCTTCGCACGAACTCGGGCGGCAGCGCCGCACCGGTCGCAGCGATCAGCCCGAGTCAGCTCGGGGCTCATCAGAGTTGCGTTCATGGCGCCTCCTCCATATCTGCTTTCGTGCGTACGTCTACTGTCTCAGACGTTTTCGCTTCCGGCCTTGTTCCCCGGTCGTTCACCGGTGTGTCGTGTCTCACCTATCCCCAAATTGCGGGTCAGGCAAACTGGCGGGATGATCTCGCCGCCTCGTGAGTTGGTCCACCTGTGCACCCGCGCCGAGTGGGAGTGCGCCAAGACCCTCGGTGAGCGCCGACCGCCGTCGTTGGACGAACAAGGCTTCGTTCACCTTTCCGCCCCGCAGCAGGTTCACCTGCCCGCCAACCGACTCTTCGCCGGGCGCCGAGATCTGGTGCTGCTGCGCCTCGACCCGGCCGCGCTTGGCGCCCCGGTGCGGTGGGAGCCCGGCGTCCCGACCGATCCGGAGGCCATGACCTTCCCCCACCTGTACGGTCCACTACCGGCCGCGGCCGTGACCGACGTTACCGAGTACCAACCGGACGCCGATGGCACCTTCGCCGCCCTGCCTCACTCAGCGACGTAGGCGTCGACCTCGATCTCGACGAGCAGTTCGGGAGAGATGAGCGCCGACACCTCCACCATCGTCGACACCGGCCGCACCTCCCCGAACACCTCGGCGTGGACCGCACCGACCTCGCGCCACAGCCCGATGTCGGTGACGAACATCCGGGTGCGGACGACGTCGGAGAGGGCGGCACCGGCTTCTGCCAACGCGACCGCGATGCGTCGAAACGCTTCGCGGGCCTGCGTCGCGACGTCGTTCCCCGGGGCGGTGGTGCCCGCGACGGCGACGAGCGGGCCGATGCGGACCGCGCGCGAGTAGCCCACCTCTGCCTCGAAGGCCGAGCCAGACGACACGTTCTCACGAGTGGCGGCCATGGCTAGGCGGGCACCGCCTCGACGATGGACATCGGCCCGGCGGTGGGTATCACCCTGGTGAGCCGAAAACCTGCCTGCGTCAACAACTTCGCGTACTCGTCGGCGGTGCGCTCCATTCCGCCGGCGTGCACCAGCATCTCGAGGTCGAGCAGCATGCCGGGGTGTGGAGGGGCTCCCGACGGCAGCACCAACTCCATCAGGAGCAGCTTTCCGTCGGCGGTGATCGCGGTTCGGACGTTGCGCAGGATCTGCAGGGACTTCTCGTCGTCCCAGTCATGGATGACGGTCTTCATCAGGTAGGTGTCGGCGCCGTCGGGCACCGCCTCGAAGAAGGAACCGCCCTGCAGGGTGCAGCGCTGTGCGACGCCGGCCGCGTCGAGCAGTGGACCGGCGCCCGCGATCACCGACGGAAGGTCGAATAGGACGCCCCTGGCCCGCGGCGCTCTCTGCAGCACCGCCGCGAGTAGGGCACCGTGGCCACCGCCGACGTCGACGACGAGCTTGCGCGCGGTGAAGTCGTAGAGCGGGACCGCCATGTCGATGGCCACCGCGGACACCCCGGTCATGGCGCGGTTGAATCGCGCCGCGTACTCGGGATTGGTCTCGAGATACTCGAACAGTGTTGTGCCGCGCAGCTTTTCGACGGCGGTATGGCCCGTCCGCACCGAATGGAGCAGGCTGCCCCAGTGCGCCCAGTGCTCGGCACTGCCCATCATCTCGATCATCGGTGCCATCGACGACGAGTGATCCGCGCGCAGCGTTTGCCCGACCCGCGTCAGCCCGAACCTGCCGTCGCGGCCGAGTTTGAGCACCCCGTTGCTGGCCAACGCGCGCATCAGGCGGTGGGTCGCACCGGGGTCCGCATCGACGCGGCGGGCGACCTCGGCAGCCGTAAGGGGGCCGTACCTCAGTTCGTCGGCGATGCCGAGCTTGGCGGCGGCGTAGAGTGCCTGAGTCAGCCATGCGCCCTGGGCCATCTCGAACAGAGCCACGCTAGGCGGGACCGCCGAGCGGCGGGTGACGTCGAGACCCTTGCGGACCCGGCCGACGACGTCGATCAGCCAGGCGGGTGGCGCCTTCGGGGTACCGGACATGGGCCGACGATATCGCTACCCGGCACGGGCCCGCGGTGAGATCGCCGATCGGCGCCGCGGCGGAGCCGGGATTCGTGCTCGCCGCGCCTCCGTTCGGTTGTGGTGCCCTGAGTTCGCCAGCGAATCAACCGCTTTCGAGTGAACCTGCGCGCCGTCCGGCCATCGCGATTCGGAGACGTGTGCCGCGAGGGCACATCCGTGACCATCGACGATCCCGCCACCACCCCCGCGTCAATGGAACTGGTGCGCAGCATGACCCGAACGTCCGCGCTGGCACGACGCGAGACCGCCCCCACCATGACGGTGGGGGCGGTCTCGTCGGTGCCACGGGCCTGGCTAGTCCAGGTAGTCGCGCAAGACCTGAGAACGGCTGGGGTGGCGCAACTTGGACATCGTCTTGGACTCGATCTGACGGATGCGCTCGCGCGTCACGCCGTAGACCTGTCCGATCTCGTCGAGCGTGCGGGGCTGACCGTCGGTCAGACCGAACCGCAGCCGAACTACGCCTGCCTCACGCTCGGAGAGCGTCTCGAGCACCGATTGCAGCTGATCCTGCAGCAGCGTGAAGGACACGGCGTCGACGGCCACGACGGCCTCGGAATCCTCGATGAAGTCGCCGAGTTGTGAATCGCCCTCGTCGCCGATGGTTTGGTCGAGCGAGATGGGCTCACGCGCGTACTGCTGGATCTCCAGCACCTTCTCCGGCGTGATGTCCATTTCCTTGGCGAGCTCTTCGGGCGTCGGCTCGCGGCCCAGGTCCTGCAGCAGTTCGCGCTGGATGCGGCCGAGCTTGTTGATGACCTCGACCATGTGCACGGGGATGCGGATGGTGCGGGCCTGGTCGGCCATGGCGCGGGTGATGGCCTGGCGGATCCACCACGTCGCGTACGTGGAGAACTTGTAGCCCTTGGTGTAGTCGAACTTCTCGACCGCGCGGATCAGGCCGAGGTTGCCCTCCTGGATGAGGTCGAGGAATGCCATGCCGCGACCGGTGTAGCGCTTGGCCAGGGAGACGACCAGGCGGAGGTTCGCCTCGAGCAGGTGGTTCTTCGCTCGGTCACCGTCGCGACAGATCCACAGGTAGTCACGCCGCTGCGCAGTGGTGAGCTTCTCGCCCTTGTCGGCCATCTCCGCCATCAACTGGGTGGCGTACAGCCCGGCTTCGATGCGCTTGGCGAGTTCGACCTCCTCCTCGGCGTTGAGGAGCGCGACCTTGCCGATTTGCTTCAGATACGCGCGGACCGAGTCCGCCGAGGCAGTGAGCTCGGCGTCCTTGCGGGCCTGCCGCAGCGCCTCGGACTCCTCTTCGTCCCAGACGAAGTCACCGGAGGCCTTGTCCTTCTCGGACGGCTCGGCGATGTCGTCGTCGCCGTCCTTGGCCTTTCCATCGGCGGCGGGTGCGCCGTCCTCGACGGTGTCGTCGACCTCGACTTCGAGATCCTCGAGTTCGATGTCGGCGTCGACCTCGAGATCTTCGCCGGGCTCGGCCTCCAGATCGTCGCCGGTCTCGACGACGTCAGTGGCGGTGAGGCCGTCACCCTCGGCGGCGGGGCCCTTCTTGCCGCGAGCGCCAGGGGCTCCAGCGGCCTTCTTCGCAGCGCGCTTGGCGGGCGCGGTTCCGGTGGCGGCCTTCGCCGCAGCCTTCTTCGCCGGCGCCTTGGTGACCGTGCGCTTCACCGGCTCTTCGATTGCCGGGCTTACCTTCGTCGCTGCCACGTGCACCCCTTCGGTCTTGCGAACTCGGTAGCGTGGGCATGCGCCACCGAAAAAATGTCGGCTGTCTGCTGATGGCGTTCGTTATCTACTGGGATACCCGCCGCCATCGGTGTGCGGCCGCCGTTGACCATTGTAACGACCAGTGTGCGTAACTGCCGCCACGAGCGACGAATTGGGGACGTGGCGAGCCAAAATGGCGGCGTGTCGGCCTCGCCGGTTCACCGGACGCCGCGGACCGAAGTGCCGAAGCGGCCCGCTCGGCCCGCGTCCGCGGATGTCTCGATCAGACATTCGATTGCCCAAACGGAACGACCAGGTGAGGCATTGGCACCGGTGACGGCGATCGCGGTGCCGATGACGACGTAGGCGCTGCGTGCGGGAGTGAACGTGAATCGGCGCAATCTTCGCACGACCATTTGCTAGCTGCAATGATGAGATCGTGCCAGTGGCAACGGTCAGTCGCTCGGGGGAGCGTCAAGCGGTCGACGGCGTGCTCGCGTCCGCCGAACATGCTCCGTCTGCCCTGGTGATCTGCGGTGAACCCGGAATCGGCAAGACGACGCTGTGGCTCGCCGGGGTGGAGCGGGCGCGCGAGCTCGGCTTTCGCGTCCTGTCCACCCGTGCCGACGAGGCCGAGTCCGTGTTGTCCTACGCGGCGGTGGCCGACCTCCTCGAGGACGTGCCGCCCGAGGCAGTGGCCGGTCTGCCCGGCCTGCAACGCGTGGCCGTGGACCGGGTCCTGCTCAGGATGGGTTCGGACGGACCGCCCACCGATCACCGCGTGACGGGTTCGGCGCTCGCGTCACTGGTCTCGGCGCTGGCCACCGACCGGCCGGTCCTGCTGGCGATCGACGACGCTCAGTGGCTGGACGTCTCGAGCCAGGCGGTGCTGGCGTTCGCGGCCACGCGCCTGAGTGGCCGCGTCGGTCTGCTGCTGACCGCCCGATCGCGCGCCGCGGACCCGGACCCGCTGCCGTGGCTACGCCTGGGCGCGCCCGACGCGGTCGGCAGGGTCCACGTCGGTCCACTCAGCCTCGGTGCCCTGCATTCGCTCATCCTGGACCGCTTCGGCAAGGCGTTCCCGCGACCGACCATGGTGCGCATCGCCGAGGTATCCGGCGGCAACCCGTTCTACGCGCTGGAAATGGCGCGCGGCGTAGACCGCCAGTCGACCGTGGAGGATTCGACGCTGCCGAGCACCTTGACCGAGATCGTCCGCATGCGGACCGCCCACTTCGACGGCACGGTGGGTGACCTGCTGCTTGCCGCCTGTTCGGTCACCGACGCGACGATCGACCTCGTCGCCGAAGCCGTTGGGGTCTCGGTTGCGCGGGCCGTGGAGTTGCTCGAGGAGCCGCAGCGGGAGGGGGTCGTGCGGATCGACGGCAACCGCGTGCGGTTCGTGCATCCGCTGCTGTCCAGGGGGATCTACACCCACGCCGGCCCGGCGCGCCGTCGCCGCATGCACCGGGCGCTTGCCGCCGTCGAGTCGCAGCCCGAGCTCAAGGCCCGCCACATGGCGCTGGGAGCCGTGACCGCGGACCCCCAGACGCTGCACGCGCTCGACGAGGCCGCCGCCGCGGCGATCGGGCGCGGGGCCGCCGCGGCGGCGGCGGATCTGTACGAGCTGGCCATCAACCTCGGCGGGGACGTGCCGAGCCGTCGGCTCAGCGCCGCCGAACAGCATCTGCGGGCCGGTGCGACCCGGCGGGCTCGGGGGATGCTCGAACCGGCGCTCGACGGGTTCGAGGCGGGCGGGCCGCACGCCGCGGCGCTGATCCTGCTCGGCGCCGCCCGGATGTCCGAGCACGAGTACACGGGTGCGCTTCCGCTGTTCGGTGCGGCGGTCGACGACGCGCGCGGCGACCTCGGCCTGCAGCTTCGGGCCAGGCTCTGGTTGGCACGGGCACAATCCCTCGTCGGCAACCACGATGCCGCCAGGCGAGAGGCGCAGCGGGCCGCCGAGGATGCCGAGCGGTGCGCCGACCCGAAGCTGATCAGCCAAGCGATCGCCTTGCGCGTGATGCTGGACTGCGCGCACGGGCTCGCCAGGGACGAGGCGGCCCTCGCCAGGGCGCTCGACCTGGAGGTGCTCGACCCCGACGTGTCGGCGCCGTTCCGGGCCAGCGTCGTCGATGCCGTCACCAAGGCGTGGACCGGCCGCCTGGAGGAGGCGCTGGCCGGGCTGATCGCCGCCCGGCGTCGCTGCGTCGAGATGGGTTCGGACGCCGACATGGTCTACGTCGCGGGCCACCTGTCGATGGTCTACGTGTGGCTCGGGCGCTACTCCGTGGCGGTGGACGTCGCCCAGGACGCGTTGCGCCGGGGGCAGGACGTCGGCGGCTACCCGGCCGTCATCGGACGGACGCAACGCGCGCTGGCCTCGGCATACCTCGGACGCGAACGCACGGCCCGCGACGACGCTCGCGCCGCGATCGCCGGGGCGCTGGAATGCGGCGCGCCGCACCTCGCCGGATGGCCCACGATGGCCCTGGGCTTCCTGGAACTGTCCCTCGGCGACTACGAGAAGGCCCTCGAGACGTTGCAACCGATGATCGACCGCACGGTGACCGGCCAGAGCCGGGGGGTGCTGCAGGCGTCGTTCATCCCGGATGCCGTCGAGGCGTTGGTGGCCCTGGGTCGCGTCGACGACGCCCGGCCCCTGGCCGAAACGTTGGAACGCCATGCCGCCCAACTGGATTGGCCCTGGCTGTGGGCGGTCGGCGCGCGGTGCCGAAGCCTGGTTCAGGCGGCGGCCGGTGACCTGGCCGACGCCGAGGCGTCACTGCGGTTGGCGATGGTGTGGCACGCGCGGCTTCCCATGCCGTTCGAGCAGGCCCGCACCCAGCTCTTCCTCGGTCAGGTGCTACGCCGCCAACGCAGGAAGAACCTCGCGGCGGCTGCCCTGCGCGAGGCATTGGCCACGTTCGAAGAACTCGCAATGCCGTTGTGGGCCAACCGGGCTCGCAACGAACTCAAGCGCACCGACGCGCCCCGGGCCAACGACTCCGAGCTCACCCCGTCGGAGTCGAGGGTGGCCAGGCTCGCCGCCTCGGGCATGAGCAACAAGGACATCGCCGCGGCGCTGTTCATCAGCCCCAAGACCGTCGAGCACAATCTCAGCAGCGTGTACCGCAAGCTCAAGGTCCGCACCCGTGCCGGGCTGGCCGGCCATGCCGCTGCGCTCGGCACCGACTAGATCGGAGCCGGGCCTTGTCAGACATGGGCGGCTGCCGCCATCGCCGCGCCGACGATCCCCGCCTCGTTCTGCAGGGCCGCAGCGACTACGGGAGTCCGGTTCTCCAGCAACGGAATCCACTTGTCGGCCTTACGGCTGATTCCGCCGCCGGCGATGAACAGATCGGGCCAGATCGCATTCTCGATCACCACGAGCACCTTGGTGACCTCCTTGGTCCAGCGCTCGTAGCTCCATTCCTTGGCTTCCTTGACCGACGAGGCGGCGCGGTGCTCGGCCTCCTTGCCGCCGACTTCGAGGTGGCCGAACTCGGTGTTGGGTAGCAGCACGCCGTTGTGGATCACCGCCGAGCCGATGCCGGTGCCGAACGTCAGCAGCACGATCACGCCGGCGTGATCGCGCCCGGCGCCGAACCGCTCCTCGGCCATCCCCGCTGCATCGGCGTCGTTGAGGACCGTGACGGCTCGTCCCCCGAGCGCTGCGCCGATGACTTCACGAGCGTCGGTGCCGATCCACCCCTTGTCCACGTTGGCGGCGGTGCGGACGATTCCGTCGGTGACGACGCCGGGGTAGGTGACGCCGACCCCGCCCTCCCAGCCGAATTCGCCAACGACCGTGGCGATGGTCTCGGCGACGGCCTCGGGGGTGGACGGCTGGGGGGTGGGGAGCTTGAAACGCTCGCCGATGAGCTGGCCGGTGTCGAGGTCGACGATGCCGCCCTTCACCCCGCTCCCGCCGACGTCGACGCCGAATCCTCGGTGTGCTGAACCATCATTGCCCGGGACGGTGCCGTGCGTTTCGGTCATGAACGCTCCTCTGCGAGAGGCCGACGGGTGCGACGCCAACCACACCCTAGTGCCTTGCCAATCGCCATGTGTTGCGATGGTGCAGTGAGCGACGACAGTGATCCGGGCGCCCTTCGGGCCGTCGCCGAACTCTTGGCCACGGAGGCAGCCGGTTTCGTCCGGCGCCGTCGGACCGAGGTGTTCGGCGCCGGCACACCGAGCGATGAGATCTCGTCGGCGGTGCGCACCAAGAGCACTCCGACCGACCCCGTGACGATCGTGGACACCGAGACCGAGCGGCTGCTCCGCGCCCGGCTCGCCGAGTTGCGGCCCGGGGATCCGATCGTCGGCGAGGAGGAGGGCGGTTCTGCCGCCGGGCATCCCGGGGCGCCCACGTGGGTGCTGGACCCGATCGACGGCACGGTCAACTTCGTGTACGGAATCGAGGCCTACGCGGTGTCGGTGGGAGTCCAGGTCGACGGCCGGTCGGTCGCCGGTGCCGTGGCCAACGTGCCGACGGGGGAAGTGTTCTCGGCGGCGAGGGGAGCGGGCGCTCGCGTGCTGCGCGACGGGACGTCGTGGCCGTTGCGCTGCAACGCGATCGACGACGTGTCGATGGCGCTGGTCGGGACGGGCTTCGCCTACGTTCCTGAGCAGCGCAAACAGCAGGCCGAGGTGCTGGCGCGGCTGCTCCCGGGGGTCCGGGACGTGCGCCGCGTCGGTTCGTGCGCGCTGGATCTGTGCATGGTGGCGGCCGGCCGGCTGGATGCCTACTACGAGCGCGGCGTGAATGTCTGGGACTGGGCGGCGGGCGCTTTGGTCGCCGAGGAGGCGGGTGCGGTGCTGCTGCTTCCACCAGCCGGGGGCGCCGACGAGGGTTCGGAGCTGATCGTCGCCGCCGCTCCCGGCATCGCCGGGCAGTTCGACGAGGCGCTGAAGCAGGCCGGGGCCTACTGATTCGTCAGCAGGCGGCGGAGTGGATCTTCTTCAGTAGTGCCGGGTCGGCGGGCTGCGTGGCGTCGGGCTTGAGGCTCGCCAGCACCGCGTCGATGTCGTCGTTGTGGGTGACGTCGGTGAACTCGGTTCCGATCGCCAGGTCGACGGTGTCGTCGGGACGCTGGTCCTGGTACAGCTCGGTGCAGGGGGCGACGAGCCAGAGCGCTGCCGCGGCGGCGCGCCCCGACGGTCCGAAGCGGATCTGCCCCTGGCAGGCCAGCCGGGTGTTCTCGTAGACCGTGTCGTTGCCTGCGGTGGGGGGTGCGTACCCCAGGTCGCGCAGCGCGCCTGCCACTTCGCCGGCCTGTCCGCCCTGACCGCTGGCGTTGAGCACGCGGATCTTCGTGTCGGCGAGTTTGGCCGGCATCACGTCGGTCATGCTGGCGGCCGAGACCTTCTCGCCGAGCGCCGTCTGGGTGGCGTCGGCGGCTGGTGGCGGCGGATTGCAGACGGCGGCCTGTTTGACGTCGGTGGGCTGGTTGAACGCGATTACCCACACCACCGCGGTGACGACGGCGAGTGCGACCAGGACGACGATTCCCGGAAGGAAGTTCCTTCGCCGGAAGGGCCGGCCGTGCTTGTCGAACGCCGTGCCCGAGGTGATCTGCGCTACCACCCCTGCACTGTAAGGGCAGTCACCGTCACCGGCCCCTACCAGGGGATTTATAGTGTGATATAACTCACATCCAATCCTGCCTGGAACGGGGCACGAATCATTTGGTGGATGCGTTCTGCGCTGGTACAAAGCTCTGTCTCTACATGACGGAACGACGAAGAGGGGATGAGGATGGCTACCGACTACGACGCCCCACGGCGCACCGAGACCGATGACGTTTCCGAAGATTCACTCGAGGAACTGAAGGCACGGCGCAACGAGGCCCAATCGGCGGTCGTCGACGTCGACGAGTCCGAGACCGCCGAGTCCTTCGAGCTTCCCGGTGCGGATCTGTCCGGTGAGGAACTATCTGTTCGGGTGGTCCCGAAGCAGGCCGACGAGTTCACCTGCTCCAGCTGCTTCCTCGTGCACCACCGCAGCCGCCTGGCCAGTGAAAAGGGCGGCATGATGATCTGCACCGACTGCGCGGCCTGACGACGAGACGTGCCTCAGCTGCGCAACGCGGCGAGGACGCGGTCCGGTCGACGACAACTGACCAGCCAGTACGGCGTGGGATCGTCCGGATCATCGAGCACCAGCAGGATCATCGGGGCGACCCAGGCCCGATGCACGACGTAGGCCGCGGGATCGAGCTGGCGGCCAAGGGCGGCCGACTTGGCCGAGCGCGGCACTTCGGCAGACCGGGAGATCACGCTGACGGGCAGGTGGGCGCCGCCCACCCAGAGCTCGGTTTCGGCGTCGCCGCCGGCGGACGGTCCAACCACGCGGACCTCGACACGCCCGAGCCAGAGCAGCGCGGCGGCGGCCACGGGCAGCAGCAGGGCGAATGGCAACCAGTCGGGTAGCGACCGGACACCCAGGTTCACCTCGTACGCGATGATCGCGGCCAACCCGAACCCCGGCAGCCACCACCACCACGGCACCCACAGTCGCTCCCGATAGCGCAGGGTTTGGGTGGCTGCGCGCGTGTCTGACACGCGCCCAAGAGTAATCTCCGTGGTCGTGTCCACCTCTTTGGCGGTCGTCCGGCTGGACCGGGACCTGCCGTTGCCCGCCCGGGCCCACGACGGCGACGCCGGCGTCGACCTCTACAGCGCCGTCGACGTCGAACTCGCTCCTGGCCGGCGCGCCCTGGTTCCCACCGGTATCGCGGTGGCCATTCCCTACGGCATGGTCGGGTTGATCCATCCGCGGTCGGGATTGGCCACGCGCGTTGGACTTTCGATCGTGAACAGTCCTGGCACGGTCGACGCGGGCTACCGCGGCGAGATCAAGGTGACACTGATCAACCTCGACCCCGAACAACCGATCGTCGTGCGACGCGGCGACCGGATCGCCCAGCTCCTGGTGCAGAGGGTCGAACTACCCGAGCTGGTCGAGGTCACGTCGTTCGACGAGGCCGGGCTGGCTGACACCACCCGTGGCATTGGCGGCCACGGTTCCTCCGGCGGACACGAGAGTTTGTAATGGCATTCGGCAAGCGCAAGAGCGGTGACGAGATCACCGAACCCGAGCCGGCGACGACCGACGCCGACATCGCAGCGGGTGAGCTCGAGGGCTCGGACCCGAGCGAGGACGGCGCCGAGGACCTCGACGGTCCCTTCGACATCGAGGACTTCGACGACCCCGCGGTGGCCACCCTCGGCCGGCACGACCTGGGCGCGGTGCTGATCCCGGAGAACGAGGCCGCCGAGCTAGCCGTCGAGGTGAACCCGCAGGGGGTGCCGACGATGGCGTGGATGGTGACCGCCAACGGCCGGTACAACGTGACGGCCTACGCGGCCCCGAAGGCCGGTGGACTGTGGCGCGAGGTGGTCACCGAGGTGGCCGACTCGCTGCGCAAGGAGGCCGCCGAGGTCAGCATCCAGGACGGCCCGTGGGGTCGCGAGGTCGTCGGGCACATGACCAACGGGCCCGAGCCCGTCGTGATGCGCTTCATCGGCGTCGACGGGTACCGGTGGATGGTCCGCGGCGCCGCTGTCGGATCGCCCGCGAACGCCGAAGCCATTGCCCGTGACTTGCGAAATGCCCTGTCCGACACGGTGGTTCGACGGGGTGACACCCCGCAGCCGGTGCGCAACATGTTGCCGCTGCAGCTGTCGGAGGCGTTGATCGCCCGACTGCGGGCCAGGGCCGAGCAGATGATGGCCGAGCACGCGCAGCAGCACGGCCAACAACCGCCGCCGCCCCCCGCGCCCGAGCCGGTGGCGCGCCGCAGCGAGCAGGGCTCGGCGATGCAGCAGCTCCGCACCATCACGGGCGGGTAGCCGGCCCAGGGGTAGAGCCGAGAGCGCTCAGAGACCCAGCAGAGCCTGCACGCAGGCCGCGCCGAGCACGGCTGGGTCGGCGCCCAGCTCGTCGAGGGTGAACGTCTGCAGCGCTGCCCGCGGCGCGGCGGACACCCATTCGAACGCCACCTCGATCGGGTGTACCGGATCGTCGATGGCCGCCGCGATGCCCATCGGAACTGCCAGTGTCTCCAACTCCTCGGTGGTGGGCGCCACGTAGTCGGCTGCCGACTCCATCGCCTCGGGAAGGTCGGGCCACTGGCCCACCCACGACCTGGTGAGCTCGGCGGCGAGCCATGCCGGACTGGACTGACGCATCTGCCCGATCGCCGAGGCCAACCCGTCGCGCCTCAGCGCTTGGGCCGAATACCGGGCAGCCAGCGCCGCCGTCGCGTCGTCGGGGGCGCCGGTCCAGGCCGGCAGCGCCGCCAGTACCGCCAGTGCCTTGGTGGGGTGGGCCAGCGCCCAGCTGGTCGCCACGGCGGCACCGATGGACACCCCGCCGACCGCGATCGGCCCCGAACGGGCGGCGTCGTCCAGCGCGTGCCGGTAGCCGGCCACCAGCTGGGCGGGTTCTGGAGTGGGGGTCACCACCACCGCGCCGGCATCGTGCAGGGGACCGGCGAACGCGCGGTAGACGTAGTCGTCGTCGGACCCCGTCCCGGGGAGGAGCACTACGGTGACTCCGCGCAGATCGACGGTCATTCCTCGATCGTGCCGTGCGGGCCGAGTCCGTCGTGACCGGGGGGAGTGAAACGGACGCGGGAAGGGTAACCGGTGCACCTGTGTGCCACATGGCAAAACGGAACCAACAGGTCTACGGTGGCGTTGGTTGAGAGGTGGGTCAACGGTTGATTCACCGCTTGAGTAGGAGAGACCATGGCTACGGCCGAAGGTTATCTGCGTCGGTTGACGCGGCGGCTCACGGAAGATCCCGAGCAGCAGGATGTCGAGGAACTGAGTGACGAGGCCGCCAGCACCGGTGCGCAGAAGGCCATCGACTGCCGTCGCGGCCAAGAGGTGACGATGGTCGGCACGCTGCGATGCGTCGAGACCAACGCCAAGGGCTGCGCCGGCGGAGTACGCGCCGAACTGTTCGACGGCACCGACGCCGTGATGCTCGTCTGGCTGGGCCAGCGGCGCATCGCGGGCATCGAGTCCGGCCGCACGCTGCGCGTGCACGGCCGGCTGGGCAAGTTGGAGAACGGCACCAAGGCGATCTACAACCCCCACTACGAGATTCAGAAGTGACCCGCCGCGACACCGCGGACGAGAGCAGCAGTTCCAGTTCCACCGAGGACCTAGTCGGTCCCGACGCCGACGGCCAGGACGCCGAATCCGCCGAACCCCAGGTCAAGCTCAGCGCGCAGGCGATCCTCGAGCTGATGGGCGGCATCAGTGGGCTGATCTATTCGTCGTTGCCCGTGCTGGTGTTCGTTCCGGTTTCGTCGTTCTTCGGGCTGAAGTGGGCGATCGGCGCGGCGCTCGGGGTGGCGGCCCTGATCCTGGTGTGGCGGCTGGTGCGTCACGAGAGCGTGCAACCGGCGGTGTCGGGCTTCTTCGCCGTCGGCGTCAGCGCCCTGATCGCCTATCTGGTCGGCGCCTCCAAGGGCTACTTCCTCCTCGGGATCTGGTCCTCGCTCATCTATGCCGGTGTGTTCGCGCTGTCGGTGCTGATCAGACGTCCCATCGTCGGGTACGCCTGGGGCTGGATCAACGGACACGGCAGGGACTGGCGCGGCGTGCGTCGCGCCCGCTACGCCTTCGACGCGGCCACCTGCATCTGGGCGCTGGTCTTCGCGGCGCGCTTCCTGGTACAGAACCGCCTATACGACCAGGACCAGACCGGGTTGCTCGGGGTGACGCGCATCGCGATGGGGTGGCCGCTGACCGCCGTCGCGGCGCTTGCGACGTACTTCGCGATCCGGACCGCGCAGCGGGCCCTGCACGCGGCAGAGGAGGCGGCCGAGGCCGCCCCGGAGGCGCACGCCGACTGACCGCGTCGCCGCACACCGCAGCCGACCGCACCGTCGTCGCGGTGGCGGTGCTCGCGTCGTTCGTCGCGTTCCTCGACGGCTCGGTGGTCAACCTGGCGTTGCCCGCCATCGCGGCCGACTTCGGGGGCGGTCTTGCGCTTCAGCAGTGGGTGGTGGACGGATACCTGCTGGCGCTCAGCGCACTGATACTCGTCGCGGGCGCGGTATCCGACCAGTTCGGCCGACTCACCGTGCTGCGGATGGGACTGGCAGTGTTCGCGGTCGCGTCGCTGGGATGTGCGCTGGCACCCGCCGGGTGGGTCCTGGTCGGCGCCCGTTGTCTGCAGGGCGTCGGTGCCGCCTTCCTGGTGCCCAGTTCACTGGCGATGATCAACTCGCGGTTCACCGGGGCGCGGCAAGCCGCCGCGGTGGGCACCTGGACTGCGTGGACCGGGACGGCGTTCGTGGTGGGGCCGCCGCTTGGCGGACTGCTGGTCGATGCGCTCAGTTGGCGATGGGTGTTCGGCATCAACGTGATACCGCTGGCCGTCACGCTGTACCTGAGCACCCGGCTCGGTCCCGCAACCGGGACGGGCCGCAGGTCGAAGCCCATCGACGTCGTCGGGGCCGCGCTGTGCGCGGTGGGATTGTCCGCGTCGGTGTACGCGCTCATCGAGGTGCAGCGGCTGGGGGTGACCCATCCCGCGGTGCTCGCCGCCTTCGTCGTCGGCGCCGGCTGCCTCGTCGCGTTCCCGTGGTGGGAGACGCGGGTCACCAACCCGATCATGCCGCTGCAGCTGTTCGCGACGCGCAACTTCGCGGTCGGCAACCTCGCGACGGTGTTCCTCTACGCGGCCGTCTCGCTGGGCACCATGCTCGTCGCCCTGTTCCTGCAGGAGACCGTTGGCATGTCGGCCTCACAGGCAGGCCTGGCGACGTTGCCGCTACCGGTGCTGTCGTTCTTCCTGGCTCGCCCGTTCGGAACCCTGGCAGGCCGGCATGGGCCACGGGTCTACATGGCCGTGGGCCCCGCGCTCGCGGCGGTGGGCTTCCTGCTGCTGACCTCGGTGCGGGTGCCGTTCGACTTCTGGACGCAGATGCTGCCCGGCCTGGTCGTCTTCGGCATCGGCATGTCCGTCACGGTGTCGCCGTTGACGGCAGCGGTGCTCGCCGCGGTTGATCAGGCGCAGAGCGGCATCGGGTCGGCGGTGAACAACGCCGTGTCCCGCATCGCGGGCCTGGTGGCCGTGGCCGTCATGGGATCGATCGTCGGCGCTGCAGTCGACTTCACCGGATTCCGGCACGGCGTGGTCGCGGTCGCGGTGTCGTTCGCCCTGGCCGGGGTGGTGTCGGCGGTGGGGATCAGCAACCGGCAGTGTGACACCGGCCGTCTCTCGCCCCAGGGCTGCGCCGGGTATGCCGACAAGGCGACGCCGCCGCCGGCGTTCACGGTGCCGGATTAGCCGTCAGCTCGGTCGCAGCAGAAGTTCGCGGAGCTGTTCCTCGACCTCGTCGACGGCCACGAATAGCAACTCGTCGCCGCCCTCCAGCGGCTCGTCGTCCTCGGGCACGATCACCCGGGACCCCCGCAGAATCGTCACCAGCGCGGCGTCGCGGGGCAGCTCAAGGCGTTTGACCGCCTTGCCGCCCCACGGCGTGTCGTCGGGCAGCGTGATCTCGACCAGGTTGGCCTGGCCCTTGCGGAAGCTCATCAGCCGCACCAGGTCGCCCACCGACACCGCTTCCTCCACCAGCGAGGCCAGCATGCGAGGCGTGGAGACCGCCACGTCGACGCCCCACGCCTCGTCGAAGAGCCACTCGTTGCGGGGATCGTTGACGCGGGCCACCACGCGGGGGACGGCGAACTCCGTCTTGGCCAGCAGGCTCAGCACCACGTTGGCCTTGTCATCACCGGTCGCCGCGATGACGACGTCGAAGTCCTCGAGCCCGACCGCCTCCAGCAGGCTCAGCTCGCAGGCGTCACCGAGACGCCACTGTGCGGCCGGGATGGCGTTGGTGTCGACGTGATCGGGATTGCGCTCGAGCAGCGTGACCTCGTGGCTGTCGACGAGTTCTCTGGCGATGGACCGGCCGACGGCTCCGGCCCCGGCGATGGCGACCTTCACGGCTTCCTCACACCCTCTGCTCCTCGCGTCCGCACGACACCCTCTCGCATCACAGGTCCTCGGCGTCCTCACCCGGCGGCAGCGCCGCGATGGCCATGGCCTCGGCGACGTGTCCGGAGATGGCGGCCAGGTAGACCTGGTCGCTGGCTTGGATGACGGTCTTCTTGTCGGGCAACAGCCCGGTACCGAATCGCAGCATGAAGGCCACCCGGCCGCCCGTGACCGCCTCCAGCGCCGTCACCCGGTGCCCGACCCAGCCCTCGTGCAGCGGCAGCTCGGCCACGGCGACGTTCCCGGTGGGATCGCGCCACTTGGTGGTCTCGCTCTCGCGGGTGAGGACGTTGAGCAGGCGGTCGGTGGTCCACGGCACGGTGGCGACCGTCGGGATGCCAAGGCGTTCGTAGACCGCGGCGCGCTTGGCGTCGTAGATGCGGGCGACGACGCGCTCCACACCAAAGGTCTCGCGCGCGACGCGCGCGGAGATGATGTTGGAGTTGTCGCCGGAGGATACTGCGGCGAACGCGCCCGCACCTTCGATTCCTGCCCGCAGCAGCACTTCCCGGTCGAATCCCATCCCCAGGACCCGCTCACCGGGGAATTCGGGGGACAGCCTGTGGAAGGCGGTGCCGTCGCGGTCGATCACGGCCACCTCGTGGCCGATCCTCGCCAGGCCGTCAGCCAGCGACGCCCCAACTCGGCCGCATCCCATCACGACTACACGCACGCGTCGATCCTCCCAGTGTTTAGGCAGAAACGGATTGTGGCGAACCCGCGCACCCGGAACGCTACAGCTTTCGAACGGCCGGTTGCCGTTGGGCTTACTCTTGGCACTCGTGTCCAAGCTTTCGACCGCCGCCCGCCGGCTGGTCCTCGGAAGACCCTTCCGCAGCGACAACCTGACCCACACCCTGCTTCCGAAGCGAATCGCGCTGCCGGTGTTCGCCTCCGACGCCCTGTCGTCGGTGGCGTACGCGCCCGAGGAGATCTTCCTGGTGCTCTCGGTGGCGGGCCTGACGGCCTACTCGGTGGCTCCGTGGATCGGCCTGGCGGTGGCAGCCGTGATGCTCATCGTGATCGCGAGCTACCGGCAGAACGTGCACGCCTATCCGTCGGGCGGTGGCGACTACGAGGTGGTGACCACCAACCTCGGCCACACCGCCGGGTTGACCGTGGCCAGCGCGCTGCTCGTCGACTACGTGCTGACCGTCGCGGTGTCGATGGCCTCGGCGATGTCCAACATCGGGTCGGCGGTGCCATTCATCGCCCAACACAAGGTGCTGTTCGCGGTCGCGGCGATCCTGATCCTGGCGTCACTGAACCTGCGCGGCATCCGGGAGTCGGGCACCGCGTTCGCGATCCCCACCTACGCCTTCATGATCGGCATGTACGTCATGATCGGCTGGGGGCTCTTCCAGATCTTCGTCCTCGGCGATCACCTCAAGGCCGAGACGGCGGACTTCACCGTTGCCTCCGAACACGGGGACGTCCTCGGTTTCGCGATGGTGTTCCTCGTCGCGCGGGCGTTCTCCTCGGGATGCGCCGCGCTGACGGGCGTCGAGGCCATCAGCAACGGCGTGCCCGCGTTCAAGAAGCCCAAGTCGCGCAACGCCGCAACGACGCTGCTGCTGCTCGGTGGCATCGCGGTCTCCCTGTTCATGGGAATCATCGTGCTGGCCAAGGAGACCGGGGCCAAGGTGGTGGACAACCCCGATCAGCTGGGCGGCGCGCCGGCCGGGTATCACCCGAAGACGCTCATCACCCAGCTCGCCAATGCGGTGTTCGACGGTTTTCCGGTCGGGCTGTACGCGATCGCGGGTGTTACGGCGCTGATCCTGGTGCTCGCCGCCAATACGGCCTTCAACGGATTTCCCGTGCTCGGCTCGATCCTCGCCCAGGATCGCTACCTGCCCCGTCAGCTGCACACCCGAGGTGACCGGCTGGCGTTCTCCAACGGCATCCTCTTCCTGGCCTTCGCCGCGATCGCGTTCGTCGTCGCGTTCAACGCCGAGGTCACCGCATTGATCCAGCTCTACATCGTCGGCGTGTTCGTCAGCTTCACGCTCAGCCAGATCGGGATGGTGCGGCACTGGACCCGGTTGCTGCGCACCGAGACCGACGGCACCGAACGCCGCAGGATGCAGCGGTCCCGCATCATCAACGCCATCGGCCTGATCTGCACGGGCGCGGTGCTGGTGGTCGTGGTCATCACCAAGTTCCGCGCGGGCGCCTGGATCGCAATCCTGGCCATGGGGTTCCTCTTCATCCTCATGAAACTGATCCACAAGCACTATGCGACCGTCACACGGGAGCTGGAGCGGCGGGCCGCCGAGGAAGGCGACGTGGTGCTGCCCAGCCGCAACCACGCCATCGTGCTGGTCTCCAATCTGCACCTGCCCACCAAGCGGGCGCTGGCCTACGCGAGGGCCACCCGGCCCGACGTGCTCGAGGCGATCACGGTGAACGTGGACGACGAAGAAGCCCACGACCTGGTGCACAAGTGGGAGGACAGTGAGGTCACGGTGCCCCTGAAGGTCATCGCCTCGCCCTACCGCGAGATCACCCGCCCGGTACTGGGTTACGTCAAGCGGATCATCAAGGACTCCCCGCGCACCGTGGTCACCGTCTTCATCCCCGAGTACGTCGTCGGGCACTGGTGGGAGCAGGTGTTGCACAACCAGAGTGCGCTGCGACTCAAGGGCCGGCTGCTCTTCGAGCCGAACGTCATGGTGACATCGGTTCCCTGGCAACTGAATTCGTCGGAACGCCTCAAGAGCATCGAGGAACAGCCGGCCCCGGGGGACGCGCGGCGGGGATTCCTGGATTGACCGCCGTCGACACCGAGCTGGAACTGACCGTCGGCCCGCCGGCCAACGGTGGCAGTTGCATCGCCCGCCACGACGGGCGCGTGGTCTTCGTCCGTCATGCGCTGCCCGGTGAAGTGGTCCGTGCCCGGGTCACCGGTGAACGCGGAAGTCACTGGCACGCAGACGCAATCGAGATCGTGCAGGCCTCACCGGACCGCATCGACTCACTGTGTCCCATCGCCGGCGTCGACGGCGCGGGGTGCTGCGACCTGGCCTTCGCGACACCGGAGGCCGTCCGTCGCATCAAGGGCGACGTGGTGGGGAACCAGCTCGAGCGGCTCGGCGGGCACCGCTGGCAGGGACGGGCCGAGGAGCTCGGGTCGGCGGGTGCGACGGGCTGGCGCACCCGGGTGCGATTGGACGTCGCGGCCGACGGAGTTCAGGCGGGGCGGGCGGGCTTTCACCGCTACCACAGCGGCGATCTGGTCACCGAGCTCACCTGCGGCCAGGTGCCCGCGAGCATGCTCGCGGGATTGTCCGAGTCGACGTGGGCGCCGGGTGCGCAGTTGCACGTCGCGCTGGACGACGACGGCGTACGGCATGTGGTGCAGACCGGCCCGCGCTCCGACCGCAAGGCCACGACGCGGGTCGTCGACGGCGCCTACGAGGCGACCCAGCGGGTCGGCGAGCGGACCTGGCGCATCCCGGTCACCGCCTTCTGGCAGGCGCACCGCGACGCGGCGAGCGTCTACAGCCGACTGGTGCGCGAGTGGGCCCGCCTCGAGCCGGGAATGACGGCTTGGGACTTGTACGGCGGCGCAGGCGTATTCGCGGCGGTACTGGCGCAATCGGTGGGCGAGAGCGGGCACGTCGTCAGCGTGGACACCTCCCGCGGATCGTCGCGGGCGGCCAGGGCGGCACTCGCCGACCTGGACTGGGTCGAGGTGCTCACCGATTCGGTGCGTCGCGCACTGGCCGCGCAACGGCACCGGGCCGACGTGGCCGTGCTCGATCCTCCGCGCACCGGCGCGGGCCGCGAGGTGATCGATCAGCTGGCTGCCGCCGAGGTGCCCCGCATCGTGCACATCGGTTGCGAGGCAGCATCATTCGCACGCGACGTTGGGCTCTACCGCGGGCATGGCTATGCAGTGGAGGAAATTCGGGTGTTCGACTCCTTCCCGCTTACCCATCACGTGGAGTGCGTCGCGGTGCTGTCCCGCGCGTGAAACGCGTCTTGGTGACCGGCATGTCCGGCGCCGGCAAGTCCACGCTGCTCGCCGAACTCGCCGCCAGGGGATACCGAACCGTCGACACCGACTACGGCGACTACTTCGAGACGGTCGACGGGGAAGAGCTGTGGCGCGACGCCGAGATCGCCGAGACGCTGACCTACCTCGCGGAGGTCGAACCACTTCTGAGGGCATCGGCGACGCTCGAGGTCGTCACCACCGTCGGGGTCGGGGCCGTCGCAGATGCGGTGCTGGCCCACGTACGCCAGCGGTGACGGTGCCGATCCCTTCCCGCTAGGGTGGCACGTGGTGTGCCGGGAAGTCTGGTCGGCGGCGCTTCGATGCTGTCCACCCGAGGGGAAACGTGACCGATCCCGCCGATGCACTCCGCAGACGCCTATTCACCCGTGGTTCCTGGCCCGAGGCCAACCGGCTCGCCGAGACGCTTCGCCGGGAGACGGTCGGCGGAATCCTGCTCCTCGTCGCGGCCGGGCTGGCCCTGGTGTGGGCGAACTCACCGTGGGCGTCGGCGTACCGGGCGGTCTCGGAGTTCACCGTAGGGCCCGAACGGCTGCACCTGCACCTGAGCGTCGCCTCTTGGGCCGCCGATGGTCTGCTGGCGATCTTCTTCTTCGTCGTGGGGTTGGAGCTCAAACGCGAGTTCGTGGCGGGTGATCTGCGCGACCCCGCCCGTGCTGCGCTCCCGATCGCCGCCGCGGTGGGCGGGATGGTCGTTCCGGCCGGCATCTTCCTCGCGGTCAACCTGGTCACCGGGCACCCCGAGAACCTCGATGGCTGGGCGGTACCGATCGCCACCGACATCGCCTTCGCGCTCGCCGTGCTGGCCGTGCTGTCCACCCACCTTCCAACCGCACTGCGGACGTTCCTGCTGACCCTGGCGGTGGTGGACGACCTGTTGGCCATCACCGTGATCGCGGTGTTCTTCACCGATCACCTGGCGGTGGGTCCGCTAGCGCTCGCGCTGGTGCCAGGAGGGTTGTTCGCGGTGGCCGTGCAGCGGGGGATCCGGCACTGGTGGGTGCTCCTGCCGCTGGCGGTCGCGACGTGGGCGCTGGTGCATGCCAGCGGTATCCACGCCACGGTCGCCGGTGTGCTGCTCGGCTTCGCGGTCCCGGTGCTCGGCCGGCATGCGTCGGCCGAATCCTTCGAGCACCGGTTGCGGCCGCTGTCGGCGGGGTTCGCCGTGCCCGTCTTCGCGTTCTTCGCCGCGGGGGTGACCGTCGGCGGCTGGAGCGGGCTGGGGGACGCCCTCGGCCATCCCGCCACCATCGGCGTCATCGCGGGCCTCGTCCTCGGCAAGCCGGTGGGGGTGTGGTCGACGGCGTTCTTGCTGGCGCGATTCACCCACGCGAGCCTCGACGACGACCTCGCCTGGCGGGACGTGCTCGGTGTCGCGATGTTGGCCGGCATCGGGTTCACGGTGTCGCTGCTGATCGGCGAACTCGCGTTCGGTTACGGGACGGTGACGGGTGCCGACGTCAAGATCGGGGTGCTCACCGGGTCGGTCGTCGCGGGCGTGCTGGCCGCCGTGGTCCTGGTCAGCCGCAATGCCGCGTATCGACGCATCGCGGTGCTCGAGACCACCGATGCCGATGCCGACGGTGTGCCCGACGTCTACGAGGCTTGACGGGCCGGCCGGGCTACCCGTGCGTAAACTGGCCCAATGCTCTCTAAGATCCGCGGCCCCGCAGATCTGCAGCACCTTTCGCAGTCGCAGATGGACCAGCTCGCGGCGGAGATTCGCGACTTCCTGATCCACAAGGTTGCTGCAACCGGCGGACATCTCGGCCCCAACCTGGGCGTCGTCGAACTGACGCTAGCCCTGCACCGGGTCTTCGACTCGCCGCACGACCCGATCATCTTCGACACCGGCCACCAGGCCTACGTCCACAAGATGCTGACGGGACGCTGCGCCGACTTCGACGACCTCCGCAAGAAGGGCGGCCTGTCGGGCTACCCGTCGCGCAGCGAGAGCGAACACGACTGGGTCGAATCCAGCCACGCGAGCACCGCGCTGTCCTATGCCGACGGGCTTGCCAAGGCGTTCGAGCTGAGTGGACACCGCAACCGGCACGTGGTCGCCGTGGTCGGCGACGGGGCGCTGACCGGCGGCATGTGCTGGGAGGCGCTCAACAACATCGCGGTGTCGCGCCGCCCCGTCATCATCGTCGTCAACGACAACGGACGTAGCTACGCGCCCACCATCGGCGGGTTCGCCGATCACCTGGCCGGCCTGCGGCTGCAGCCGGGGTACGAGCGACTCCTGGAGGAGGGCCGCAAGGCCGTCCGCGGACTCCCGCTCATCGGCGAGTTCTGCTACCAGTGCATGCACGGTGTGAAGGTCGGCATCAAGGACGCCTTGTCGCCGCAGGTGATGTTCACCGACCTGGGGTTGAAGTACGTCGGTCCGATCGACGGCCATGACGAGCACGCCGTCGAGGCGGCGCTGCGCCACGCCCGCGGGTTCAACGCCCCGGTGATCGTGCACGTCGCCACTCGCAAGGGCATGGGCTACGGGCCTGCCGAGTCCGACGAGGCCGAGCAGATGCACTCGACGGGAATCATCGACCCGCTGACCGGCCTGGCGACGTCCGTCGCCGCGCCCGGCTGGACCTCGGTGTTCTCCGACGAGCTGATCAAGCGGGCGGCGACCCGCCGCGACGTCGTCGCGATCACCGCGGCCATGCCCGGCCCGACGGGTCTGAGCGCCTTTCGCACCCGCTATCCCGACCGCTTCTTCGACGTCGGCATTGCCGAACAGCACGCCGTCACCTCGGCGGCGGGGCTGGCGATGGGTGGCATGCACCCCGTGGTGGCGATCTACTCGACGTTCCTGAACCGGGCGTTCGACCAGGTCATGATGGACGTGGCCCTGCACCGCCTGCCCGTCACCCTGGTGCTGGACCGCGCCGGCGTGACCGGCCCCGATGGCGCCAGCCACAACGGGATGTGGGACATGTCGGTCCTCGGCATCGTGCCGGGCATGCGCGTCGCTGCTCCCCGCGACGCCACGCGACTGCGCGAGGAACTCGGCGAGGCCCTCGAGATCAAGGACGGACCGACCGCGATCCGCTTCCCGAAGGGCGACGTGGGCGAGGACATCCCGGCTCTCGAGCGCCACGACGGCATCGACGTGCTGGCGGTGCCCACCGATGGGCTGTCTCAGGACGTGCTGCTGGTCGCGATCGGGTCGTTCGCCTCGATGGCTCTCGCGGTGGCCGAACGGCTCCGCAATCAGGGCATCGGCGTGACCGTCGTCGATCCCCGCTGGGTGTTGCCCGTGCCCGCGGTGCTCGGTCCGCTGGCCCAGGCACACAAACTCGTCGTCACCGTCGAGGACAGCGGTGTGCACGGTGGTGTCGGATCGTCGGTGTCGGCAGCGTTGCGCCACGCCGAGATCGACGTGCCGTGCCGTGACGTCGGCGTGCCGCAGGAGTTCCTGGCCCATGCCTCGCGCAATGAGATCCTTGCCGAGATCGGCCTGACCGACCAGAACGTCGCCCGTCAGATCACCGGGTGGGTGGCGGCGCTGGGCAGCGCGGTGAACGAGGCGGCGGAGACCGACCGCATCGACCGGACGCGCTGACCGCGCGGGGCGATCAGTCCTGCGGGTCCTCGGGCGGCGCCACTGCCGTCGTCAGTGCGTCGGCGATCACCGGCACCGTCAGCTCGCGCTGCCACGGCCGGGCCCCTGCCTCGGAGAGGAACGCCTCGATGGCTGCGGCAGCGTCGGGCACCGGCTGCCAGTCCCATACCAGCCGTCGCACCAGCTCCGGGGTCAGGAGATTCTCGGTGGGCACCGAAACCCGTCGTGACAGTTCGTTGAGCCCCGCGCGAACCGCCTCGAGCCGTTCGGCTGCCTCGGGCTTACGGCGACTCCATCGCACCGCGGGTGGAGGTCCGGTCTGCTGCTCGGACGCCCTCGGAAGGTCGTCGGTCTTGCGGGCCCGCGCCAGTGCCTCCAGCCAGGCTCCTGCACTGCGGCGCTGACGGGAACCGCCGAACACCGGCAGCGAGACCAACTTCTCGACGGTCTCTGGGTCGCTGGTGGCGGCATTGATGATGGCGGCGTCGGGCAGGATGCGCCCCGGTGCGATGTCGCGCCGCTGCGCGATGAGGTCACGCGTGGTCCACAGCTCGCGGACTGCGGCGAGGGTTCTCGGGTTCTTCACCTTGTGGATCCCCGAGGTCTTGCGCCACCGATCGCGTCGCGTCGGCGCGGCCACGTAGGTCCGCAGGTGTTCGAATTCCTCTGCAGCCCAACGGGTCTTGCCTTGAGATTCCAGTTCGGCGGCAACCGCGTTCCGCAGCTCGAGCAGCACCTCGACGTCCAGCGCCGCGTAGTTCAGCCACTCTGCCGGCAGTGGGCGCTTGGACCAGTCCGCGGCGCCGTGGCCCTTCATCAGCTGCAGGCCGAGCAGTCGCTGCACCATCGCCGCGAGGTTCACCCGGTCGAAACCGGCCAGCCGCCCGCCCAATTCGGTGTCGTAGAGCCGCGGTGGCACCATGCCCAGCTCGGCCAGACACGGCAGGTCCTGATCGGCGGCGTGCAGTACCCACTCGTCGGTATCCAGCACGTCGGCCAGGGGCGCCATGACGATCATCGGATCCTCGCCGTGGCCCACGGGGTCGATCAGGACGGTGCCCGCGCCCGCGCGCCGGATCTGAATCAGGTAGGCGCGATTGGAGTAGCGAAAGCCCGACGCCCGCTCGGCGTCGATCGCGAACGGTCCGTGTCCGGTCACCAATTGCTCTGCCGCGGCCAGGATCTCGTCGGACGTCACCGCAACGTCGGGAACGCCGTCGGCGGGAGCCAGCAGCGGGGTGGGCTCGGGTCCGGTGGGCTCGACCGAGTCGTTGCCGGTTTCCGTGTCGTCTTCGCGCGCGGCCTCGTCGGGGCCGGCGTCACCAGTGGGCAAGCCGTCCGTCATGTCACGCGCGCGTACGTGCGCCCAGGTTGGTGACCCCGGTGGGCGGAAGGCCGGCCGCATGTTCGAGCACCTCGCAGAATGCCTGCACATGGGGTCCGAGTTCCAGGGTGGTCGCCGTCCAGGAGGCGCGGAGCTCGAGTTGGTGGGCGCGCGGCGGCCCGGAGATGTCGCCGTACCGGACCGACGTGGTCGCCGTGACCGTGCCGCCGAGCGCGGTGACGTGGTCCTGATGAGCGGCCAGCGCGTCGACCAGCCAGCTCCAGGCCACCTCGGGGAGAAGCGGATCGACAGCCTCGCTGGAATCGAGATCGGCCTGGATGTAGGCCACCAGGCGCATGGTCCCGTCCCAGGCCTCCGCGCCCTCGGGGTCGTGCAGCAGGATCAGTCGCCCGAAGGCGTCGTCGTCGGATCGCTCCGGCACGATCGCCGTCTCGGGGTGGCGGACCTCCGCGCCGAGGGCGTAGCTGTACGGCGCCAGGCGCTGGGGCGGCCGGATCGGGCCAAGCTCGATCTCGGGCCGGACGGTGGTGGCGTTCATCGCCTCCACCGCAGCCCGAAACTGAGCCGGCTCGACGGTGGTCATGGGGTTTGACGCTAGCTGATTCGGGCAAGGGGCCGCGAAGGCGCGCCGAAGGGTTGCCGCATGGCAGCATGGGGGCTGATGAATACCCGTCGTGAGCTGCCGGAGTCGCCCTATCTGACCGCGGCCGCAGGCCGTAAGCCGAGCCGTGTCCCCGTGTGGTTCATGCGGCAGGCTGGCCGGTCGCTGCCCGAGTACCGCGCGCTGCGGGCCAAGAACACCATGATGCAGGCCTGCTTCGACGCCGAGCTGATCACCGAGATCACCCTGCAGCCGGTCCGCCGGCACGGTGTGGACGCCGCCATCCTGTTCTCCGACATCGTGGTGCCGCTGCGGGCGTCGGGCATCGATCTGGACATCGTGCCGGACGTCGGCCCGGTGATTGCCCACCCGATCCGCACCGCCGCCGACGTGGCGGCGCTGCGACCCCTCGAGCGCGAGCGGGTCGCCCCCGTCGCCGACGCGGTGTCGCTGCTGGTCGCGGCGCTGGGCGACGTCCCGCTGATCGGGTTCGCGGGCGCCCCGTTCACGCTGGCCTCCTATCTGGTGGAGGGCGGCCCGAGCCGCAACCACGAGCGCACCAAGGCAATGATGCTGGGTGAGACCGAGCTGTGGCACGAGCTGATGACGGCGCTGACCGACGTCACGATCGGCTTCCTGCGCACCCAGCTGGACGCTGGGGTGGATGCGATCCAGCTATTCGACTCGTGGGCGGGCACGTTGTCGTTGGCCGACTACCGCTCCTACGTGTTGCCGCACAGCACCAGGGTGTTCGAGGCCCTCGCCGGTGAAGGGGTCCCGATGACGCACTTCGGCGTGGGTACCGCCGAACTCCTTGGCGCCATGTCCGAGGCCGTGTCCGCTGCCGATGCGCCCGTGGTCGGCGTGGACTGGCGCACGTCGCTGACCGATGCCGCGGGCCGGGTGCGACCGGGGGTCGCGCTGCAGGGCAACCTCGACCCGGTCGTGCTGCTGGCGGGGTGGCCGGTGGTCGAGCGGGCGGTGCGCAACGTCGTCGACGACGGTCGCCGGGCCGTGGACGCGGGAGCCACCGGGCACGTGTTCAACCTGGGGCACGGCGTGTTGCCGCCCACCGATCCGGGCATCGTCACCGAGGCGGTCGCCCTGGTGCATTCGTTGTGAGTGTCCCGTCGTCGGCGCCGTCGTATTGCGTCGTCGGAGGCGGCATCTCCGGCCTGACCGCTGCCTACCGGCTGCGCCTGGCGGCGGGACCCGGCGCGGCGATCACCCTGTTCGACCCGGCCGACCGGCTGGGTGGGGTGCTGAGGACCGAGCGGATCGGCGGCCAGGCGGTGGACGTCGGCGCCGAGGCGTTCGTCGCACGACGACCCGAGGTGCCTGCACTGCTCGCCGAGCTGGGTCTGTCGAACCGGCAGATCGGAACGACGGGCGTGCGGCCGCTGATCCTCGCCGGGGGCCGGTTGCACGCCATGCCGCAGGGCACTCTTGGGGGCATTCCCGCCGAGGCGTCGTCGGTCCAGGGCCTGGTCGACGGCGTGACGTTCGCTCGGATCGCCGCCGAGCAGTCCCGTCCGTTCTCCTGGCGCCCGGGTGCCGATCCGACCGTCGCCGAGCTCGTCGGTGACCGCTTCGGCGAGCAGGTGGTCACCCGATCGGTCGACCCACTGCTGGCGGGTGTGTACGCCGGTTCGGCGTCGACCATCGGATTGCGTTCCGCCGCACCGACATTGGCGACGGCACTGGACGGTGGCGCCCCGAGTCTCACCGACGCGGTCAGGGCGGCGCTGCCCCCGCCAACGGGTGGGTCGGTCTTCGGGGCGGTCGACGGGGGATATGCCGTCCTGCTGGAGGCCCTGGTCCGCGAGGCTCGCATCGACTGGGCCAGAGTCGCGGTGCAGAGCGTCGCGCGCGGGCCGGACGGCTGGAGCCTGACCGATGACGAAGGCAGGCGCTGGCACGCCGACGCGGTGGTACTGGCCGTTCCCGCTCCGCGGTTGCCGGCGCTGATCGAGGGCGTCGCCCCGAGGTCGGCGGCGGCGGCACGGCGAATCGAGGTCGCGTCCGCTGCGCTGGCGATCCTTGCACTTCCTGGCGGCACACCACTGCCCGAGAACTCCGGCGTGCTCGCCGCCGCGGGGGAGCGGTTGCACGCCAAGGCGATGACCTTCACCTCACGCAAGTGGGGCCGGCGCGGCAACGTCGAGCTGGTGCGCCTGTCCTTCGGCCGCTTCGGCGACGGCCTGGCGCGCAATGTCGGCGACGAGGATCTGCTCGCGTGGGCGGCGGCGGACTTGGCCGCGCTCTTCGGAATCGGCACCGAACCGGTCGATTGCCGCGTGCAGCGCTGGATCGACGCCATGCCGCAGTACGGCCCGGGCCACGCCGGGCTGGTCGCGGAGATCCGGGCCGGTCTCCCGCCGACCCTCGCCGTGGCCGGTGGTTACCTGGACGGCATCGGCGTGCCTGCGTGCGTGGCCTCGGGTGGCCGGGCGGCTGCGGCGCTGGCCGCGGCGACGGTCGCCCGCCAGACCAGCCGCTGACCGACCCGCCGGGAACCGCGGGCCGCGTGGCACGATGGTTCCCATGGCCAAGCTCGACTACGACGCCCTCAACTCCATGACGAGATACATGATGATCTCGGTATTCTCCGTGCAGCCGGAGGCCCTGGGAGAGGACAGAGCCGCCGTCGCCGACGACGTCGCGACGTTCCTCAAGCAGCAGGAGGAGAACGGCGTCGTCGTCCGCGGTCTGTACGACGTCGCCGGGTTCCGCGCCGACGCCGACTTCATGATCTGGACGCATGCCGAACGAGTCGAGGACCTGCAGGCCACCTATCGTGCCTTCCGGCGGACGTCGCTGGGCCTGGTCAGCGACCCCGTGTGGAGCGTGGTGGCGTTGCATCGTCCTGCCGAGTTCAACAAGAGTCACGTCCCGGCCTTCATCGCCGGCGAGGATCCCGGTGACTACGTGTGCGTGTATCCGTTCGTCCGATCGCTGGAGTGGTACCTGCTTCCCGACGACGAACGCCGCAAGATGCTCGTCGAGCACGGCATGGCGGGACGGGAGTATCCCGACGTGCGGGCCAACACCGTGCCGGCGTTCGCGCTCGGTGACTACGAGTGGATCCTGGCGTTCGAGGGACCGGATCTCGGCCGCATCGTCGAGCTGATGTGGAAGCTGCGCTACACCGACGCACGACGACACGTGCGCGAGGAGACGCCGTTCTTCACCGGTCCTCGGGTCGGCGCCGAGGAGCTCGTCGCCCGCCTTCCCTAAGGCGCAGGTCCTGCCATGAGTTTGCTGGCAGGAGCAGACCTGGTCCCTGGCCGGCGCTGGGACGCTCGATGAAGGCATTCCCCTTGAATTTCATACTCGTTCCCCGAAACCGGTCGTTTTTGCTAGCCTCGGCAGATGGCGAGGATGACGGGGGTGGCCTGGGCCGCTGGCGCCTTCCTCGTCGCACTCTGTACGTGGTTCATCGTCGGTGGCGGTAGCCAGTCGACGCTGCGCATAGCCGGTAACGTGGCCTGCCTCGGTTTCGCGGTGTTCGCCGCGGTGTGCGTGCTGCTGGCCGCCCACCGCGCCACGGGTCGGCAGCGACTGGCGTGGGGATTCATCGGCATCGGTCTGGTGGGTTGGGTGATCGGTTCGGCCATCTGGATGGCATGCGAGCTGGTGTTCGAGATCCCACCGTTCCCATCGGTCGCGGACGCTGGCTACGTGGTCTTCCCGATCGCGACGTGCGTCGGATTGGCACTGCTGACCGGCGGTCGGCACGGGCCATCCCGTAGTCGGCTGGCCCTCGACGGGCTGATCACCGCCACCGCCCTGCTCCAGATCGCCTGGGTGGTCGTGCTTCACGGGGTGTACGACGCGGGTGGCAGCGACCGCGTCGCACTCGGGCTGTCGCTGTTCTATCCGACGGGCGACGTCGTGGTCATCACGATGGCCGTGCTGGTGCTGACCCGGGTTCGCCAGGGCCGGCGCCGGGCACTGGTCCTGCTCACGGTCGGCGTCGTCCTGATGGCACTGTCCGACAGCGCCTTCGTCTATCTGAGCGCGCACGACGCCTACCACGGCGGCACCATGGCCGACGTCGGCTGGCTCACCGGACTCGTCGTCATCGGCACCGCCGGTCTGAGCGCGATGCACGAACCGGCCACCTCGATGCCGTCGGTCCAGGGAGCGACCAGATCGGCGCTGTGGCTTCCCTACGTTCCGGTCGCCTTCGCCGCCGTGGTGTGCGCGCCGAGCAATCTGCGCCAGCCCGGGACGGCAGCGCTGTTCGGGTCGACCGTGGTCCTCGTCGCTGCGGTGCTGTTGCGGCAGTTCTTCGTCGTCCAGGAGAATCGCCGGTTGCTCGCTGCCGTCGCCGACCGGGCGATGCGCGACCCGCTCACCGGCCTGGCCAACCGAACCCTGTTCAACGATCGCCTGGCCCACGCGATGGCATTGCACCAGCGCGATGGCCAGGGGTTGGCGGTACTGTCCCTGGACCTCGACGACTTCAAGCTCGTCAACGACAACCTCGGTCACCACGCCGGCGACACCCTGCTGGTGCTGGTCGGTCGACGCATCCAGGGTTGCGTACGTACCGGGGACACCGTGGTCCGGCTCGGCGGCGATGAATTCGCGGTGCTGATGGAGGGTAGGGCCGAGCAGTCGAAGATCGTGGCACACCTGGTGATGGCGGCCTTCGACGAGCCGTTCCCGGTCGACGGCCACGATCTGCTGCTACGGCCGAGCATCGGTCTCGCCCTGACCAACGACGAGACGGAGATCACCGGGGACGTGCTGCTCAAGCAGGCCGACGTGGCGATGTACTCCGCCAAGCGCTCGCGGACCGGCGGCGTCCGCACCTACGACGCGGAGATGCACCTCGCCGAACTGCCCGAACCGTCGCTGGCGACCACGGCACTCGGTGGAGCCGCAGGCAATGGCGCGGGAACGGTCCGGCTGCTCGGCCAGCTCCGCCGCGCGATCGACCACGGCGAGCTGAGCCTGGTGCACCAACCCAAGTTCAGGCTGCGCGACGGCGCGCTGGTGGGGGTCGAGTCCCTGGTGCGCTGGCCGCACCCGGAGCGCGGGATGCTCAAACCCGACCAGTTCCTGCCGCTGGTCCGCGAGCACGGGCTGATGAGGTCGGTGACCGACCTGGTCGTCAGCTTGGCGCTCGACGACGTCGCCCACTGGCATGCCGAGGGGCTGCGGGTGCCCATCGCAGTGAACGTGTTCGCGCCCTCGCTCTGCGAGCTCGCCCTGCCCGATCGCATCCTGCGGTCACTCCACGACCGCGGGTTGAACCCCGATCTGCTCACCATCGAGATCACCGAGGATCTCCTGCTCGGCAACCTCGACCGAACCCGCACCGTGCTGGAACGGTTGCGCGCGCACCGAATTCGAGTCGCCATCGATGACTTCGGCAGCGGCTACTCCACCCTCGGCTACCTGTGCGAGCTGCCGATCGACGAGGTCAAGCTGGATCGGCAGTTCATCGCCCCGGTGTTGGTCGACGCCCGGGCGGCTGCAGTGGTGCGGGCCGTGGTGGATCTGGCGCACGTGCTCCGCTTGACGACCGTCGCGGAGGGGGTGGAGAACAAGGCCACGGGGACGATCCTGCTCGACTACGGCTGCGACGTGGCGCAGGGCTTCCACTACAGCCCGCCGCTCACCGCCGCGGAATTGCGCGACCAGTACCTCAGCTCGTCGGCACCAGCTTCAGCGAGATCGAGTTGATGCAGAAGCGCTGATCCGTCGGCGTGGGATACCCCTCGCCCTCGAAGACGTGTCCGAGATGGCTGTGGCAATTGGCGCAGAGCACCTCGACCCGATGCATCCCGCCGGAGTCATCGGAGCGCAAGATCACCGCGTCCGAATCGGCCGGATCGAAGAAAGACGGCCAGCCGCAATGAGATTCGAACTTCTCGGTGCTGCGAAACAGTTCGGCGCCACACGCCCGGCACTGATAGACGCCCTCGGCCTTGGTGTCGGTGTACTCACCGGTGAAGGGGCGTTCGGTGCCGGCCTGGCGCAGCACGGCGAACTCCTGCGGAGTCAGCTTTGCGCGCCACTCGTCGTCGGTCAGTCGAACCTTGGCTTCCGAGCTGGGGGTCATGCCTCAACGCTAGCGCGGTCCCGTTCCTTCGTCATCCACGCCGGGTCGATGCCCTCGTCGAGGCGTCCCTCGGCCTTGGCGTCGAGGTACCGGAAGTACAGCACGCAGAACACGACGACCAGCATCAGCGACCAGCCGTAGGTGATCTTCATGTACTCCAGGAACCGGCCGGTGGTCAGCCAGTAGATCAGGAGCCAGCGGTCCATCGTCATGAAGCCGTAGATCGCCAGCCACGCCACCCAGTTGCGCAGCACCGAGTTCGGCAGCACGACGGTCATCAGGAACGGAAACAGCATCATCGAGTAGTAGCCCTGGCCAAGTGCGGTCACCAGGAACGTGGCGATCAGCAGGACCCCGGATGAGGTCAGCATCCAGAACAACGGGTCGCGCTGCCGGTAGAAGCGGTACAGCAGGTAGAGGCTGCCAACGGCCAGCAGTCCGAAGATGATGCGCAGCAGCAGGATCAGCCATAGTGGCAAGCCGTAGTAGATGCCGTTGCCCTGGATCGAACTGTTGAAGTAGTCCCGCACCCGGAAGATGTACGGCACGGTGTTGCGCACGAAGTCCATCGGGTGGCTAACCAGCGGCCAGGCCGCGGCGTTGAACAGCAGCGGAACGCCGAACGCAGGGATCAGCGCGCGCCATTGTCGGTTAAGCACCGGAAGCAGCAGCAGCGGAGCCAGCGATGGCTTGATCACCAGTGTGAGTCCGATGGCGACGCCGGCGAGCCACTGGTGGTTGACCTTCCCGTCCAGCAGCCACCGGAAGAAGAGCACCTCGCACAGCAGGATGCAGCCGTTGATGTTGGTGAACACCAGGGTGTTGGTGACGCTCTCGGTGCAGAACATGGCCAGCAGCAGCGCGGGGGCGGCCACCGAGGACAACGAGAACTTGAACAGCCGCAACAGGAAGTAGGCGGCCAGGATCACGGCGACGGCGTTGAAGGTGATGAACCAGTAGCGGGCCGCGTCGACCGGCAGGTAGCCGAACGGTGCGAGCAGCAGGGTGCCGCCGGGCGGATACAGGTAGTGCGGATCGACCTGATCGAAGTGCTCGTTGTAGATGTCGAGCCCGAGCTTGAAGTTCACGACCGCGCGGTACACCGGTCCGAAGTCGTCGGTGATGTAGCCGTTGGTGCCCAGCACGTACCCGCGATGGATGACCGACAGGATCGCGATGGGCCACAGCACCGATCGCAGGACGTTCGCCACGCTGGGGGCAGAGGTGCGGGGCCGGAAGGCTCTCACGAGGGTGTCAGGTACCGCCACCAGCGCACCGTACACCGCACCCCTGGGGTGGCCGGCTAGGCGGGGCAGTACGTGTCGGTCTCGGGAACCTTGCCGCTGCTCAGGTAGGACAGCACGGGCGGGATTGCGCACGTCGAGTAGATGCTGGCCCCATGGCCGACGCCCTGCCACATCACGCGCCGGTTCGCCGCTCCGGAGTTGATGATGGTCGCCGCCACGGCGGCCACGCCCTCGTTGCCGACGACCGGGTCGTTCTGCACACCGAGCAGCAACACGGGCACCTTGAGGTCCTGCGGGTCGCGCGGGGTCGAACCGCTGGGCCAGGCAAGGCAATTCACCAGGTCGAGGGCGCCGACGGTGCCGAATTCGGGATAGAGCTTGTTCCATTGGACGACGAGCTCGCGCACGCGGTCGGGCGTCGGGCGATTCAGCGAGTCGCTGCACGAGTTCACGAACTGGCCGTCGGTCTCGCGCCTGGTCTGGGCGTCGTTGATCAGCGCGTTCAGGCCGCCGACGTCGCCTCCGCGGGCGGCGGCGAGGGTGTTGGCCAGGGCGGTGGTCGAGGCGACGAAGTCACCGCGCGGGAACGCCAGCGCCGTCGCGATGGCATCGGCCAGCGCGGCCACCGACGCTCCACCGGGTCCCGCGCCCTGCTTGGCGCTGGCCAGCATGGAGTCGATCGCACCCTTCGGGTCGGGGCCCAGCGGGCACGCCGAGGCGATGCACTGGCCGACGAAGGCGTCCAGGGCGGCCTGCTGGCCCTTGACCTTCTGTTCGGCTCTGGCCTCGGCGGCGATGCCGAGCGGCAGCGGAGAGTCCAGCACCAGGCGGGACACCTTGTTCGGATGCGAACCTGCGTAGGCCAGCGCGACCTGCGCGCCATTGCCAACGCCCAGCAGCGCGATGGTGGGGACGTCCCAGGTGCTGCGTAGCCGTTCGATGTCCTCGGCGGCGTGCGCGTTGTCGTAGGCCGAGTCGCCTGGGGCAATGCTGTCGGTGCAGCCGGTAGTCGCCGTCTGGACGATGGCGCTGAGGCTGGCGACCGGATCGTCACCCGAGGCGAACTGCGCCTGGTCGAACATCTCCTGCCGGCTGAACAGGTCGCGGCAGTCCAGTGCGCCAGAGGTGCCGATGCCGCGGCGGTCGACGGCGACCACGGGGTTGGTCTTCAGTACGTCGGCCCCACCGCGGGAGAGCCACACCGGCAGCTGATCCGACGACGGCAGGTCGGTTCCGGTGGTCATCACCAGGGGCCCGGCATTGGCCGGCGTGGCGGCGGACTTCGCCCGCACGACGCCGATGCTCAGCGTGCCGGTGGCGCCGCTGATGGAGTCCAGGTCGGCGTCGTAGCTGGCGCACTCCAACGTCACGCCGGGGACGGCGGGCACGCCGGCCTGACCGAACGTACGAGTCGTGCAGTCCTTCCACCCCAGCGAGTCATTCTTGGGAGCCTCGATTGGGGGTGGGCTGGCGGGGGCGGGCGTGCTCTGCGGCGCACCCTGCGGGCCGGCACCCGTGTCGGTGGCGAAGCGTGGGTTGGCGGCCAGCCCCGGCGCGCAACCCGCCAGCACGACAGCCGCGACGGTGGGCAGACACAGGGCCCTGAGCAGCTGACGATGCCGACGCATGGGCACCACATTAGCGATCACCGCGCGCGGCCCCGCCCAGCCGCCGAGCCACGTCGGGGTCGTCGCGTCATTCGTCCTTGACGTAGCGCGTGTAGAGGTAGCCGTCGTCGTCGGTTAGCAGGTGGCTCCGACGCATCCGGGTGTGGGCCTCACCCGATCCAGTGGCGATGCGGCGGGCCTGCCCTCCGACGAGCACCGGCGCGAGCGTCACGCAGAGCTCGTCGAGCAGGTCGTGCTCGATGAGCAGGCTGATGAGCGACGGTCCACCCTCGGAGAGCACGCGTCGTAGACCGCGGTCGGCGAGGATCGCCAGCACGAGCGTGGGGTCGACGCGGTCGGGGTGGGCGCCTGAGGCATCGATGACCTCGGCCAGGGACCCGAAGCGCACGGTGGCGTCGTCGACGGTGTCCCGACACGTCATGATCAGCGGCGGCACCTCGGTGCGGGTGAAGATCTTGGCGTCGTGCTCGAAGTCGGCACCGTGGGTGACCACGGCGATCGGTGGCAGCTCGGCCTGGCCCCGGCGTTGGCGTTCCTGCCGCTGGGCAAGGGACATCTGCGCGCCGGAGTAGTTCTCGATGCGCACGGTCGAGGCGCCGACGAGGACGACGTCGGCCTCCTGGCGCATCCGGGAGAAGATCGCGCGGTCCCCGAGCCCGGCCAGGCCGCCCGACTTGCCGTCGTCGGTGGCACCCCCATCGAGGCTGGAGATCATGTTGGCCCGCACCCAGCAACGGTCGAGGTCCGGCGGGTAGGCGTAGAACGCGGCGAGGCGCTCGTCGTCGTCGGTGTCGAACGGCACGCCCGACGGTCCCAGCTCTGTGAGCTCAGTCGCAGCATCGGCATCGGACACGTGGACCATTGCAGCACGCCGATACAGTGCGAGCATGTCTGGGGCCAACGGTGTCACTCATCTAACCGATCGGCATCCGAGCGTGACGCCGGAGCGGCTGGTCGAAGGCCTGGTGCCCCCGCCCACGTTCGCCGACGTCAGCTTCGACTCCTACCGTCCCGATCCGAACGAGCCGTCGCAGACGTCGGCCGTGCAGTCCTGCCGGACGTTCTGCGAGCAGGCCGTGGCGCGGCGGGCGGGCAAGAAGAAGCTCTTCGGCAAGCGCGAGGTCCTTCCCGGTGTCGGCATGTACCTCGACGGCGGTTTCGGCGTCGGCAAGACCCACCTGCTGGCTTCGACGTACTACTCGCTCGCCGATGCGGACGCCGGGCCTGCGGCCTTCGCCACGTTCGGTGAGTTGACGCAGTTGGCGGGCGTCTTCGGCTTCGTCGAGTGCATCGAGCTGCTCGCCGGCTACGTGGTGGTGTGCATCGACGAGTTCGAGCTCGACGATCCGGGCAACACCACCCTGATCTCCCGGTTGCTGTCGGCCTTGGTCGAGCGCGGGGTGTCGATTGCGGCGACGTCCAACACGCTGCCCGAGCAGCTGGGTGAGGGCCGCTTCGCTGCGCAGGACTTCCTGCGCGAGATCAACACGCTGGCAGGCATCTTCACGACGGTGCGGATCGAGGGTCCGGACTACCGGCACCGCGATCTACCGCCGGCGCCGGTGCCGCCGTCGGATGAGGCGGTGCGCGCGGCGGCCACCGAGGTGGCCGGTGCGACGCTCGACGAGTTCGACGCCCTGTGTGCGCACCTGGCAACCATGCATCCGTCGCGGTATCAGGCGCTCATCGACGGGGTCACCGAGGTCTTCATCACCGGTGTCCATCCGCTCGACGACCAGAGCGTCGCGTTGCGGCTGGTGGCCCTGACCGATCGCCTATACGACGCGGGCATTCCGGTGGTGGCCTCGGGGTCGAAGCTGGACACGGTGTTCAGCGAGGAGATGCTCGCCGGCGGGTTCCGCAAGAAGTACCTGCGCGCGACGTCGCGACTGCTGGCGCTGACCGCCGCGGGCGCGCACTGACTACAGCGGGCGAACCATCACGTAGTCGTTCTCGACGTGGCTACCGAGGCGAAAGGTCTTGGTACCGCTGGCGGTGAAGCCGTGCTTGGCGTAGAAGCGTTGCGCGCGTTGGTTTTCCTGATTCACACCCAGCCAGACGCCCACTGCGCCCAGGCTGCGGGCGGCCTCGAGCGCGGCCGTCATCAGGGTGCCCGCCACGCCGGCGCCGTGGTCGCCGGGTGAGACGTACATCTTGGACAGTTCGACGGCCGGCCGGATCGTGACTGCGCGCTGGACGTCGATGTCGTCGGCGACGCCGCGAATCAGCATGGCGTAACCCGCGATTCGCTCGCCGTCGCGCGCGGTCAACACCAGCCGATGGGAATCCGTGAGGTAGGTCGCGAAGCGCTCCCGGGACAGGTTCTCGGCGATGAAGGCGTCGACGTCGTCGGGGGACACCGCGGGCGGGCAGGCAAGCGGGAACGTGGCGGCGGCCAGGTCGGCGAGTTCGGGAAGGTCGGCGGCGACGGCCGTGCTCACGTCGACGGGCATGCCTGCGCCGATCCGGATTCCGCTGGGCTCAGAGGTTCCATTGGGCGAGGTGGGTGCCGGTGACCTTGTCGAGCAGCACCACGTTGGTGACCAGGTCGCGGTAGACGTCCCAGTACACCCCGCCGCTGACGGTGGAACCCGGGGGAGCGTTCTGAAGCACGGCCCGCAGGTCGTCGGGGACGTCGGTGGGGCGGGGCTTGTAGGCGTCGGCGATCGGCGTCACGCCGTTGAAGTCGAAGACGATCGAGGTGATGTACGGGTTGGGCGCCTTGATGACGTGCACGGTGACGTTGGCCCGGTACACCTGGTACCGCGGGCCGCGCGGCGGATAACCGAATCCCGGTGGTACGTCGACGAGGTCGACGCTGGTCACGGCGACGTCGGCCACGATGCTCATGTAGTCGACGCGCAGGACCTCACCCAGCCTGCCTATCGGCGCCACCGCGGAAGCCCGTGGGGCTGGCGCGGCCAGAACGCCCGTCATGGCTAGCCCGGCAACGAGCAATACCAACCAGCGACGCATGCCTCGCATGATTGCACACCACCCCGAGGCCGGGAAGCCGATCGGCCGTCAGGGCGCCCAGGGGCCGTGGCCGCCGACCTTGTCGATCTGGATGCGGGTCAGCAAACCTGCGGGGGAGTTGGGCGGGGGGAAGTGCTCGCTGGAACCCAGCATCGCCTCGGCCAGCTGGGTCAGCAGTTCGGGCGCACCACCCTCGACGATGCGGGCGGTGCCGGTGATCGCGAGATATTGCGTCTGCTGGCCCGGCGGCGTCGGGCCGACGACGGTGAGCGCGACCCGTCCGTCGCGACGGACGTTGCGGGTCTTCCTGTACTCGTTCAGGTGCGCGCTGACGATCTCGTCGCCCTCGGCCGTCGATTGCAGGGCGACCCAGACGAGCGACACCTGCGGGCTGCCGTCGGGGTTGATGGTCACCAGGGTGGCGTCTGCCCCGGCGCCGATGAGGGCGCGGGCGGAATCGTCGAGTTGCATGACCTCTTCTACCGCACGATGGCGCGATTCATTCCCGGTCAGCCGCGCGGGTATCCTCGCCGCACCGTCCGGTCGAGGATGCCGAGCGTGCCGCGCAGGGCGTTCTCCGACACGACCGGGAAGATGCCGGCCTCGCGCCACTTCGGGTCGATGTCGGTCCAGTCGTAGAACGAGGTCACGACGGTGGCCTGGCCGTCGTCACCCTCCGGGGTGAGGCGGTAGCCGTAGACGTGGCCGATCGGGGGCTTGATCTGGCCGAGAATCGTCCAGGCGATCACCTCGTCGCGCTCGAACTCGGTGATCGACACCGTCACGTCGTACTTACCCATCGGGAAGTCGTTGAGCGCCTCGCGGTCCATGTGCACCACGAAGCTGTCGCCCACGGCCGTCACCGGATCGCCGTCGGCGTCCTGGAGCATGCCGGTCGCGTCGATCGCGACGTGGCCCTGCGGGTCGCACAGCAGTGCGAAGACTTCCGCGGGCGGTGCGTTGATGGTGCGTTGGACTTCGATGCGATCGGCCACGACGTCGATGGTGTCAGACGCCGTCACCGACGAATTGCGTACCCGGTCGCGTCAGGGCGGGGGAGCCTGTCCGGAGGCTGCCGCCCTGGCGTTCAGCTGGGCGAGGTAGCCCTGAAGTTGTAGCCCCGCGAGAGCAGGTGGCGGCCCTGCGGCGGGCGCGGCTCCGTCGGTGGACAGCTGCCAGGGCTGGCACCCGTTGGTCTTGAACGCCTTGTCGGTCGGGTCGATTTGCACCGTCTGCGGCTTCTTCGACAGAGCGTTGTCGATCGTCGCGCCATCCGGGTTGCCGGTTCGCCTCCAGAAGCAGGTTCCATCACCGACGGGACCGGCGGAGGTGTACACCCCTGGTGCGATGTCGGTGCCAACGGCGTACGTGCCGTCGGCGTCGATGGAGGTCTTGGGCGCCGGTGGCGGGGTCGGGGTGGCGGCAGTCGGATCGGCTTCGGCGACACCGCCGGCCATCAGAACGGCCGACACGGCAAGCGCCCCCGCTGCAAAGGCCCGATTCACCCACATGCCAAACAGCTTAGACGGTCTTCGGAATGTGCGGCGCCGGGAGTGACCTCAGGCGTTGACGGTGAGCGGGTGCTCGCGGTCCTGCAGGACTTCGGTTCCCAGGGCGACGATCGCCGCCTGCGCCAGTGCCACGACGAGGATGGGCCAAGCCGCGCCAGCGGCGACGCTCATCAGCCAACCGTGCTGGGCCGGTTCCCGATCGTCCCGCAGTCGTCCGGACAGCATCGCGGCCACGACCGACGTGACGATCCAGCCGATCAGATAGCCGTACCCCAGTGCACCCACCACGAGCCCCCCTTGCAATTCGCTGGGGGCAAACTTACCAGTACGTCATTTCTGCTGCTAGAGGTTCCAGCGGATGAGTTCATGCAATTCGGCCCGCCCTCCCTGGACGGGAGGACGGGCCGAACGACGGCTACGGGCGACTATTTGAAGGCGTCCTTGACCTTCTCGCCGGCGTCCTTGAGGTTCGCCTTGACCTGGTCGACCTTGCCCTCGTTCTCGGTGCTCTTGTCGCCGGTGACCTTGCCGCCGGCTTCCTTGGCCTGACCGCCGAGATCCTCGACCTTGTTCTTGGCCTTGTCCAAAGCACTCATGGATTTCAACTCCTCCAATTGTGTCCGGCGTGATCGTCCGAACGTGGCCTTGGTATGCCACCGATCGCCGATTTCGAAACGTGCCGAGTCGTCCTTGCCTGCCGCCGCTGGGTCGACTGGTCCTTCTCGTGGCGTTGGCCCTCAGTGCGACAAGCGGTTTCGTTCGGCCAGCGGGTCGTCGAACTGGCCGGCGACATCCACCCTCTTGACGACGGCCGCTACCCCGTCGCATGCCCTTTGACGCGCTGGGACGCGTCTTGGCGACAGCGGTCGACTCGAGGGGTCAGTCGCTCGCAGCGGCGCGCGTTCCACGAGCCCGAGGCCGGCGTAGCCCGTCGCTAGGAGTGAGTCGCAGGTCTTGACCAGTGCGTTGGGCTGGTCTTGGGGAAGCCCGTCCAGTTCCTCGGTCAGTTGGCGGGCCAGGACGCGCAGCTTGACGGTGGTGGCCTGTGACCACCACTTCAGAAGGTGAAGGCACGATCGGCGTCGATGTCGTAGACCTGCATCAAGAAGCCCTTCGCGCGCTCGATGCGCACCCGGCTCACCACTACGTCGGCGAGCTGCTCGGGAGTGAGGACGGCCAGCGAGGCTCGCACGATGGCCGACCTGACGGCGTCGACGTCGACGTCGACACCGTGGAGTTCTTACTCGGCGACGGCTCCGAGAAGCAACCTATCGAAGTTGACCTCGGCCACTCCCGTCCCCTTTGGATTTCCGTACCGGACAGTGGGTCGGCCCGAGGACTGGGGAGCGATTGACGTAAGCCTACGCGCGTCGAGAAGGGGACGAGGCGCCAAGGGGTTGAATCATCGCCCGGTGGGCAAGCCCGCACGGCGACTCGGCCCCCTCCGTGCCTGCGTCGCCGCGGTGCAGGCGTCGTCGGAAGTGTGGCTCTAGCCTGGTCCGGGGGCCCGATCGTGATTGCTGCGCAATGCCTTTGGCGCCGAGGTGATGGCAGGTCAGGTCTGCGGGGTCCCGACCCGAGGGCAGCGATCGTGACAGTGATTCGCCGCCCCCGATGGACGCTCTCACGATTTCCGCGTCGACTGCGCGGAACTTGGTAGCGCTGCACCCCGGGCCGGACAAGGAGAAGCTATCGACTCATTGCGGGTGCTCATTAGGGCCTAAAGTCACTTCGACGCGGTGCAGGTGCGAGGTGACCGCGGTCCTGCTAACTAACTGGTGCGCGATACTGGGATTGAACCAGTGACCTCTTCCGTGTCAGGGAAGCGCTCTCCCGCTGAGCTAATCGCGCCGGGATCCAACTCGGAGGTGGAGACGGGAATCGAACCCGTGTGCACGGCTTTGCAGGCCGTTGCCTCACCACTCGGCCACTCCACCGCTGGGGTTGATGCTTCTACACCATCGAGCGGATGACGGGATTCGAACCCGCGACCCTCACCTTGGCAAGGTGATGCGCTACCAACTGCGCTACATCCGCGCGCCACGGGCGAGTTCGTCGCCCATCGCGAAGGATGACGATAGTGCATCCATACGCGGGCACACAAATCCCGACGAACTCCCCGGTCAGGGGCCCCAATCGTCGCCAGGACGGCCCGTCGTCGAACTGCGGGACTCGCTCCGGTGCGCCACCGTCGTCGGCGAAAGCGGGAGTAACGCAAGCACTTCAACGCACGGCGTCAGAACAGCCGATACTGCTCGCGGGCGATCGTGAATCCGTGCCGGGTGGCCGAGTCCGTACAGGTGATGCCGGTCTCCGCACTGTCACACCGCAGGGCGCCCGCCGCGATCGACTGGCCGTAGGGCAACGGCGGCCCACCGTGCAGCGCGGTGTCACCCGCGCAGACGAAGGTCGCCGGCGAACCGGCCGACAGGGTGATGCCCTGCCCGTAGTCCAGATCGCAGTCAGTCGGTCGTGGCGGGGGGCTCCAGGCGCGCTCGGCGACGTCGCAGCGGACGCTGCGCGGATCGATGAAGCAGCCCACGTTGCCCGATGGCGAGGTGAACCCCACCAGCTCCGCAATGGTCACCGCGGGCGTGCTCGACGCCGTCGCCAGCGATGCGCGCCCGCCCTCGGAGCGTGCAGGTGCCGACGGACCCGAGGTCGGCAGGGGCGATGGCTGAGCGCCACACGCGCCGGCCGCCAACACGGCGGTTGCGATGACGAGAAGGCCAGCTCGGCGCGTCATGGCCGGACGATACCGCCGCGTTCGGCCCCCGGCCCGGTGGTCGGGATTCTCGGCGTCACGCAGGTGCGTGATAATGTTCGTCGTCCATCGATGATGGATCGATGCCCCCAGGTCTCGTAGCTCAGTGGGAGAGCGTCCGCCTCACACGCGGAAGGTCGCTGGTTCGATACCAGCCGGGACCACCCCCAAGAACCCCGCTCCAGGGGTTCGTCGCAGGCATCGGTGTCCTGGCCGGCGGTCGAAGCAGCCGGCGCGGGCCTCGAAGCCGACGTCCTCGGTGCGCAGGCCGGGCAACTCGCGAACCTCGGACCGACGAGGCGGCGGAGTCGCGCAATGGTCGCGTCTGGGAACGTGCCAGTTGCGTTCTCGACGTGGTGAATTCGGGCGATACGTGCGGTGTTCATCCTCGCCGACCCCCTGTGCGGAGGGGACTTTGTGCCCGGCTCTAGGTGACCCATGCCTCGATCCGGGCAGCAGGCTACTGATTTAGGTTCGAACGCAACGCTTCCGGGGCGCTGGTGGCGGATGCTTCACGGACGGATTGGATCGAACATGACCACCTTGGGTGCAGACTCGGTCGACCACCTGACCGATCTGGAGAGCTGGAACTTACTGGGTAGCGTTGCCTTGGGGCGGCTGGCCACGAGCGTTGCAGATCGGCCGGAGATCTTTCCGGTCAACTTCGCCGTCCAGCAGCACACCATTCTGCTGCGTACCGCAGAAGGCACGAAACTGGTGCACGCGATGTCGAATGAGCATGTTGCGTTCGAGGCCGATGGCTACGACCCCCAAGAGGGCTGGAGTGTCATCGTCAAGGGACGGGCCTACGTACTGGGTGCCTCGGAGTTGGCCGAAGCCGAACGTGGGCAGGTGCTGCCGTGGACCACGACGGTCAAGGATCGCTTCATCCGCATCGTGCCCAGCCAGATCAGCGGGCGCAGATTCCGCTTCGGGGACGGTATCGAGCAACCCACTGTGCCGCAGCACATCTGGTGAATATTCCCTGATTTATACGAACTCGCTGTCACCAATTCCAGCACACGCAACTGGCTCGAGCCCTATTTCCTACCGAATTTGCCGCACGGGCTACTCCAGGTGACGATCGCCAGCCGCAGTCGTTCCACGCTCGACCGTCGTCGTCCGTCGGCGAGGCAGAGGTCGAGGAGCTCCTAGTCGGTCAAGGCGGTGAGCCACGCCCGTTAGGAAGTCGCTGCCTTCGCCGCGGCAGCATCGGCAGCTGCCTTGGCGGCCCGCCCTTCCGGGCTTGCCGCGGAGAACCCTGACTTGGTGGCCGTGGCTTCTGGGTTTTCGCAGTTCAGCGACAGCGCGACGGTCTTCCCGCTTGTCGAATGGCTGCCCTGCTGCGCGATGCTCTCGTCGCGCTGGTTGACGACCAGACACTTGTCCCTAGCCAGCTGGTCGCCGAAGGTGGCGGAAACGATGGGCTTGAAACCCGCGCTGGTCAATGTCGATGAGGCGTCCGCGAACGCTTGGCCCGTCACCGAAGGTGACGCACCGGCGTCGGCATTGGACATCGCGAACATCGACAGGGTCATTGCCACCGGGCAGGCAATCCGGACGATCGAGGGATGCAACATGTCGACCTACTTCCCGCGCTACTTCCCGCGCTGAGTGCACTTGCCTTCGCCGGCCTGGACGCGGCGCGTCCCTCGGGCGTTCTGAAGTGTGCTAGCCGTCTGCTTAAGAATCGCTGAATGGCCTTGCACCCCGACCCCGTTCGTGCACGGTGACACCACGGGAGGCCAGCAACTCCGGGCAAGCTTCAGCGGTTTCTCAGGAGTGTCCATCTACGTTCGATGGTGCGACATCGGTGGACAGGTGGCGTACCGCCGAACACGAGCTGCCGGGCCGCTTGAGTTCAGTGCATACGGAAGTTGGGATGGACACATGCGAACGAATTTCGCAGTGGCACGGTGGCGGTCTGATTGGATCCGCCGATGGGCGGCCGGACTCGGTGGTCTGGCAGTGGTGGCCATGGCAGCTCTTGGCTTGCAAGCGAACGGCACGGATGTCGGCAACGTGCACGTCCGCAGCGCCGGTGCGATGCAAACGGGCGTGACGACGAGCCAAGCGGTCGAGACGGCGTCGGTTGCGCCGAGCCTTCTGGCGACGTCAGTGGCCTCGCCCACGTTGAAGGCCACACCGGAGTGGGGTCAGCCGGCCGAGCCGTGATTCGATGGAGCCAGTTGGCGCGCCACGCACTTCGCTCCGAACGCGACGCCCAAGACCCCTCGGCGGCGCGATGAATTCCATCAGGTCCTGACCTGCCCGTTGATGACCCAGGCGAATGTTGCAGTGTCGGAGAACTTGCTGATCCGGTTGATCCCGACGGGGGCAGGTCGGTGATCGTTCGAGAGATCGCACGATCGCGGTCACACTAGAGCCATGAGCACGTCATTCTCGGTTCTTGCATCACCCTCGAAGTGGACGGTGCGCACGCGAACCACGGTGGCGTCCATGGTCGTCGTGACACTCTGCCTGATGCTCGCCGGTAGCGCGCTGCTGGTGGTGTTGTTCCAGTCCCTGGAGTCCTCTGCTCGGCTGACCGCTGACGCCCGCGTGGCGCAAGTGGCCGAACAGCTGACAACGGAACCGCCGAGCGAACTCGACGCATCCCTGCTGGCCACCGACAGCCAAGTCGGCGTGGTGCAGGTGGTCGACCCGGCGGGCAAGATCCTCGTTGCTTCTGCGGGTAGCCCCGCGTCACCCCTGTCGTCGGCGAACGTGCCGACGGGCTCCCGGCGCTACCTCGGTCGGGTCGAACTCGACAACGCCGATGACTTCTGGGTCATCGGTACGACGGTGAGTACGCCCGCGGGGCCTGCGCTGGTACTGGTTGGCGCGGACCGGGAACCGGTCGAGACGGTCGTCACCACCATCGCCGGTCTGCTCGGCATTGGTGGTCCCATCGTCGTCGCGCTGGCTGGCTTCGGTACGCACTGGCTCGTCGGAGCAGCCCTGCACCCCGTCGAGCGCATTCGGGCGCAGGTGTCTGCGATGACCAGTGGCAAGCTCGCCGACCGGATACCAGTTCCCGCCGCCGACGACGAAATCGCCCGTTTGGCCGAGACGATGAACGAGATGCTGGACCGCCTCCAGGCCGGGCAAGCAACTCAGCAGCAATTCATCAGCGACGCTTCGCATGAACTACGAAGCCCGCTGTCCACGATCACCGCGGCGCTCGAGCTCGCGCAGGGCAGGCCCGATTTGCTGGACGATGCACTGATCGACGAATCCCTCCTGCCGGAGGCGCGTCGCCTGCACCGCCTCGTTGAGGACCTTCTGCTGCTGGCCCGTTCGGACGAGCGATTCGAAGCGCATAGAGACGTCGACGTCGATCTCGACGACATCTTGGATGCCGAAGCGGACCGGGTTCGGGCGATCACCGGATTGACGGTGTCGAGCCAGATCAGTCACGTCCGCGTCATCGGCGACCCGCGAGCACTCGCTCGGCTCGTGCGAAACCTGGTCGACAACGCGATCCGTCACGCCGACAACAACATTCACCTGGAGTGCCACAGTTCCCACGCCCACGCGACGATCGTGGTCGAGGACGACGGGCCCGGGATCCCTCCAACGGAGCGCCGCAGGGTCTTCGATCGCTTCGTGCGATTGGACACCCCACGTGCCCGTGATGCCGGCGGCGCCGGACTCGGTCTGGCGATAGTCAAGCAGATCGCGGAGACTCATCACGGCACCGTCGAAGTGAGTGAATCCGCTAGCAGCGGTGCACGGTTCGTTCTGCGCCTGCCGCTAATTGCAGGCCAGCCGGTACCCGATGCCGCGCACCGTCTCGATGCCGTGATCAGCGAGCGGTGAGCTGAGCTTGCGCCTCAGGTACCCGATGTAGACCTCGACGATGTTGTCGTCACCGTCGTAGTGGCTGTCCCATACCGACCGGAGGATGTCGCTCTTGGTGACCACGGACCCACGATGGCGCATCAAACATTCCAGCACGCCGTATTCGCGCGGCGTCAGTGACAGCTCGATGCCCGCCTGCGTGACACGGTGGCGTGCCGGATCGAGTTCCAGGTCGCCAACCGTCAAGACGGCCGGGCGCTCGGGTGCACCACGACGCACCAGTGCACGAAGGCGCGCGATCAGCACCACGAAGGAGAATGGTTTGATCAGGTAGTCGTCAGCTCCCAGGTCGAACGCATCCGCCAAGTCGTACTCTCCGTCCTTGGCCGACAGCATCAGAACCGGTGTCCATACCCCCCGTGCCCGCATCTCCCGGACGATCTCGTAGCCATTCTTCCGAGGAAGCATGATGTCGAGGACGATTGCGTCGAAGCTCTCGGCGACCGCGGTGTCGAAGCCGTCGTCTCCGCGGTGTTCCACGTCGACCACGAATCCCTCGGCGACAAGGCCGCGGCGAATGGTCTCGGCGAGGTGGACCTCGTCCTCGACGACCAACACACGCATTACGGGACCTCCATGGGCGGGGATTCAGTACATCAGAGCCAGCGGTACCGATCCGATGCCTTGGTGAATCGCGCAGTCACCGCCGTATGACGATCCCGTGTCTGCGTTGCTCTGCCCGGTCACGTGAGTGAAGTCATCAGCGTCGTGAGCGTCTGCGTCTCGGTTGCCGGATCGGGGTTGCTGGCTCGTATTGCCTTGAGAGCCTTGTCGATTCGTCCGTCCAGCACCGTCCATCCGCTGTCGTCCAGCGGTTGCAGGGTCGGCTGGTCATCGTCCCAGGCCGTTTCGAGGTCCTTGATGCGGGCCGTGGCACCGGCTTGATCACCAGCGCGAACCTTGGTGAGCGTGTCCTGGACGATGGCGCGGTATTTCACCACGACGTCCGGCGGGAACTTCGCAATTGCCGACTGACCGGGGGCCAGAGTCGCCGATGTCGACGGTCCGGATTCCTCGCTGGCTGCTGCGGTGGCATGCGGTTGGCCGTTGGCCCAGACGAGCAGCGCACCGGTGGCGATGGCGACGGCCGCGTACACCCCCAGCATGACCAGCTCGCGACCGCGTTTCGTCGACGTATCGGGCACCGGGGCCGCTTCGGGTGTCGCGATGACGTCCCTACGGGTGATGGTCAGATAGATGACGGTGGCCAGGATCGCCGCCAGGAAGACCAGGCTCGTCATTGCAGTACCCAGGCCGAGACCCTGCTGATCTGGTGGCAAGCCCAGCCAGTCGCCAAGGTTGGCACCCAAGGGACGGGTGAGGATGTAGGCCAGCCAGAAGGACAACACGGCGTTGGCACCTAGGCGCCACCCGAGCGCGATCGCGACGATGAGGCCAGTCGGGAGCAGCACCGACGTGCCCGGACCCCAGCCGGTGAGTTCCAGGATCCAGTCACCTGCGGCAGTCCCGAGCGCGAATGTCACCAAGATGGCGAGCCAGTAGAACAATTCCCGGGGACGTGTGACGATGCTGTGGATCGACAGCGTGCGCTCTCGGGCCCACCATAGGCCGAAGACGACCGCCAGTACTACCGCGAAGACGCCGGTGCTCAGCGCGAGCGGAACGCCGAGATCGTCGGTGAGGATATCGGTGTAGAGCGTGCCCGTGACGCTGATGACGACAACGGTCAGCCAATAGGCCACCGGCACGTAGCGGTCTAGGGTGAGCTGCCAGCCAAGGGCGCCGGCGAGGACCACGGTGAAGATGAGGGCCGTCGTGTTGAGGCCAAGCCCGAGGGTCATGTTGATCCAGTCGGCGAAGCTCTCGCCCACGGTGGTGCAGAGGATCTTGATGATCCAGAACCACACGGTGATCTCGGGAACCTTGCTCAGCATCGTTCGCGGAGACTCGACCTGCGCAGATATCGTTGGCTCGCTCACGAGGCTGGACGGTAGCGATGGGTGGCTGAACGAACGCTGAGAACACCGCGCGGCCAACTAGTTCGACGCCACCTCAGCCGACGAGTCGACCGTCCATTGGCAGTAACCCGAGCGAGGGGTTGGCTGCCGGTGCCTCATCCGTTGGTTCCGGGCGGTCCTTGAAAATCAGTCGTCTCCTGAGGGAAGGCGCGATGCGACGTCGGATGAACGCTTTCCGATGGTGGAGGAGTGGCTGCGGCGTGGGTGCTCGGTAGTGCAGGCCGGGGCGGGGGCTGGGTGCGATCGCCGTGGCCGGCGGGTGGGCGGCTCCGAGAGATGGGGCCGGGCCCGCCGGCGGCGGAATCGTGGTTTCCGACGGTGGCCCTGGGGAGCTCGGGGTGAGAGTCGCCGATGGCGAGGGGATCACCGCGCCGGTGGGACTGACCGATTCTCGGGACACCACGAGTATTGCCGAGGCGACGACGCCGATCGCCAGAACGCCCGCGACGCACGGGGCAAGCACGGCGTAGCGGTGCGAGGGCGCCCCGATCGCGGAGAATCCTGCAGGGCCGCAATCGTGGAGGTCAGCCTGGACCGTCGACCGCACTGAAGGGGGAACTCGACCAAGACCGTGGGCTGTTAGAACTTCTCGACGACGGTGGCCTGTTCACGCTCGGCCGGTCCGGTGGCTTGGACGGTGAGGATGAGCCCAACACCGCGGGCGTAGTACTTGTTCTCGGCGGGACCGGTCGGGTCGAGCAGATCGGTGTCCTTGGTGACCAGGAGGTCTTTCACGGGCCCGGTGAGGGGGGTGGTCTCAGTGCCGGTCAGGCTCAGCACCTCCCCGGTGTCTTCGGCGACGCCCCGGGAGTACTCCTGACGGTACTGGTCGCCGACCTCCGGCTGACCCGGCATGACGATGCCGGGTTCGGCTCCGTCGACTCCGGCTTCGAATGATCCCGTGGTGTCGACGGTGCCGGCGTCGAAGGCCTTCGTCGCTTCACCGAAGTACCAGACGTTGCCGTCGCGATCTTGAGCGAACCAGTCCAGGGTGTCTTCGCTGGGCGTGCCGTTCAAGGTGACGGTGTCGTGAACGACCACCGTGGTCACCCCCATGATCATCCTGGTATCTCTAGTGACCTCGGAGGTCGTCCGTTGGTGCCCCTGGGCGGTGTCGGATTCATAGATCATCCGGGTGCCGGGGGTGAGCGGCATGAAGGGATTGTCGATCGTGGTGGAGAAGGCCGCAGGATCGATCGCGGGGGCATAGGGTGCGCTGATCTTCATCGGTGCTCGGCCGCTCGGGGGTGGTGGGGTCGGTGCGGCGGCCGAGGCGACCGGCGGGGCCGACGTGCTGGTGACCGACGTCGAGGTGGTACCGCCCGTGCACGCGACGCCGGTCGCGGCCAGCGACGAAACCACGAGGGAACCCAGGAGACCCCTCCAGCGTCGGTAGGACATGGCCGGAAGTTACGGACCAACCGCTGAGTAATCGCTGAGAACGACGAACACTGTGTGCCGAACAGGTCACCGCGACCTTCGACGGGGACGACTCCACGTACATCTGCGCGACCCGCGTCATGCCAGGCGCCGAAGGACGCACGGTCGAATTGGGGCGTGACAGGCCTTCGACCCGCCAACCGTCATCGTTCGGCACGGTCTCCACCACGACCTGCGCGGTGTGTTCGTCGTCGCGGGGAGCGGCAAGGACCACCAACAGGTCATTCCCACCCGCAACGACGAATACGGCGCGGCCACTTCCCCGTGCGGTCTGGGCGCGGCCGCCCTCCCCTTGGCGGGGTGCGCCGTTCAACGCCATACCTGTGTCCTTCACGCCTCACCGAATTCGGCCTGCTGCGCTACCTCGTGCTGAATGCAGGGATTATCCTGTCCAAGAACACCATTCGCGACCAGGTTTGGCATCAGAGCCCCGCTCAGCGGAGCACGATCGTGGAGTCCTACATCTCACACCTGCGCCGCAAGATCGACTCCATCGGAGACCCTTTGATTCACACAGTCCGTGGAGTGGGATACGTGCAGCGCGAGGAACGGTGATTGCGACTATTCCGGCGGTGTGGTTGCCATGGCGCCGTCACGCGGCGCTGAACGCGGCCGGCCCACATTCGAGGATTGGTCGCTGAAGATGAACCCCACTCGCAACGAGTGCAGCAAGACTTTGCGCGCTGGCCGCGAGCAACCACAACGTCCAAACTGCGGCACATCCGAACTCGCCGTGGGTGTTTCGGGGTTGCCGTCCTGGCATGCCAGTCACGCCGATACTTCGCGCTCGGCTTCGGCTGGTTTCTGGCGGCAGGTCGCCCGGTCAGAGTGCATCCTCTCTGATCGGCCGCTCACGACTTCCTGCCAACATGCTGTCGGCTGTGGTATCGGGGGAAAGGCGGACCTAAGAATGGGAGGTCGTCGGGTCGACGCGATCCGGGGGCGTATTGGCCCTACTCGCGGTGAGGCGCGCAGCCTCGCGGCAGCCCTACAACGAGGAGACATGTCGACGTGACCACCAACGTAGGGGTCCGGGCCTCGCGTCCCACCATGAAGCACACTCTCATCGTGACCGGTCTCATTGGGTTCGCCGGCGCCGGTGGCTTCTTCGGGGCTGCGCCCGCATCCGCGGATTGCGCGCCCTCGTTCACCTCCATCCCCTGCACGATCGTGACCAATGTCGCTGCGGCGCCTGGGACGACGGCCGCTAGTCTCGCTGCGGCGCCGGGCACGTTGGCGGGCAGTCTCGCTTCGGCGCCGGGCACGTTGGCGGGCAGTCTCGCTTCGGCTCCGGCCACCTTGGCGGGCAGTCTCGCTGCGGCGCCGGGCACGTTGGCCAGTAGTCTTGCCGCCGCGCCAGCCACGCTTGCGGGCAGCCTTGCGGCGGCGCCCGGCAAGTTGTTGAGCGCCATCCAGAATGGTGGCAGTGCCCAGCCGTGATGTGGTCGAGCATGAATTGACCAGCGTGCCCTCGGATGACTGGGTTCTACGTGCAGTAGTGCCCGTGTTAGCAGAGGCTTGACCCGGCGCCTGCGAAGCGCGGCTGGGTGACTGCCTTGGCCAATCTCTGAGATTGGCGGCGACGCCATCGATCGGGTCATTACCCGATCGGTGACGTGCATTGCTGCGTCGAGGGCGTTCGCCCGGATCGCCGCCCAGGCAGTGGCAGCGTCCGGCCGTGCGGTGAGCAGCGGACCAAGGAGACCCCACGCGGTGGATGAGCCGCAGAAGGAGATGGCCGCGGTCCTGCCATCGAGTCGCGCTAGCAGGCCTCGATCGCGCCGTGGAGGTGGCGCGCACCAAGCTCGCCGACCATGGAGACTACCCGTCGGACGCCTTGCGGCTGTGCCGCAGCACATCTGGTGAACCTTCCCCTCTGATCTGGGGCGAAATCTCTCACCAAGTCCAGCACGTGACGGTGTCGTGAACGACCGCGGTGCCCACTTGCACGAGCGTCGCCGCATGACCGAGGGCCGAGCCGCAACCGTTACCGAGAACGTAGTGCATCGTTACCACGAAATGCGGCCGCGCTTATGGCATGTGGCGGTCGCGGTACCGCACCATTGGCGTTCACGTGTCACGCGGCACGGCCACGGTGCGCCGTCACCCCAGACCCCGGCCGGGCCGCAACGGGAGGTTTGAATGCGCCGAGTGCTTGTCACAGTCGCGATGGCGACTACCTGCATCCTCACCGTCGCCAGTTGCGACGACGCAACGGTCAGTGCCGAGACCCCCACCACCGAGACGATGATTCCTCGTCCCCTCGTCGCGCGCGAATTGGCTGGGCTGCTGCTCGACCCCGGGCAGCTCGACGCCGCGATGGGCGCATCGGCGCTTGCCGTGACGAACGACCAGTCCGCGATGTCCGACGACAGCAGCACGATCGCTCCCGCGGAATGCCTGGCGATCGACGGGGCGGCCGAGGCGGCCGCCTATGCCGACAGCGGATCGTGGGCCGAGCATGATCGAAGCCTCAACGACGGAGACCAGTTCACCCACTATCTCAAGCAGGCCGTGGTGCTCTTTCCCACACCGGAGAGGGCCGGTGAGTTTCTCGATGCTTCGGCCCGGCAATGGGCGACGTGCCGCCAGTACACCCACCTGCAGAGCGGGACGAACTGGTCGGTCGGGCAGATCTCCAGCGCGAGTGACGCGCTGAGCACCACCACGATCGAACAGGACGCGGCTGCCCCCGGTTGGGGATGTGGGCGGGCACTGGTGTGGCGCAACAACGTGATCGCCGACGTCAACACCTGCAGCGCGAACCCCGGCGACTCGGCGCTGACGATTGCCAACCAAATCGCCGCCAACGTGGCCGCCAGGTGGTGACGACTCGCCGCTAGCGTGACACCCGTGTCCGGTTTCGAAGCAGTGGACGAGGCGTTCGAGCGTGGGTTGCTCGACGTCGGCGATGGCAATCACGTGTACTGGGAAGCCAGGGGCAATCCCGACCGACGACCGGTGCTCATCGTGCACGGCGGCCCGGGAAGCGGGAGATCGCGCCGGGCGCACCGAGGTTTCGACACCGAGCGGTTCCGTGTCGTGGTCTTCGACCAGCGTGGCTGCGGTGACAGCCAACCCAGCGCTGCCGATCCGTCGACCGACATGACCGTCAACACCACCGAGCATCTGCTAGCCGACATGGAGATGCTGCGCGCGCACCTGGGTATCGACCGGTGGCTGCTGTACGGCGGATCGTGGGCGGCCACGCTGATCCTGGCCTACGCCGAACGGCACCCGGAACGGGTCGGCGGCATCGTGCTGATCGGCGTCACCATGACCCGATCGCAGGAGATCGACTGGCTCTACCGGGGCATGCGACTGGTGCGCCCCGCCGAATGGGAGCGCTTCCGCGCCGGGGTGCCGATCGCGGAACGGGACGGCGATCTCGTCGAGGCCTACCGGCGTCTGATGGAGCATCCCGACGCAGCCGTGCGGGAGCAGGCCGCACGCGACTGGTGTGCCTGGGAGGACGCGGTCATACAGCACGAAACCCTCGGCAGCCCTGGCCAGTACGGCGCCAAGCCGACATCGGACATGCTTGCGATGGTGCGGATCTGCACGCACTACTTCGCCAGGGGCGCGTGGCTCGGCGACGGTCAACTGCTGCGAGACGCGCACCGGCTGCGGGGCATCCCGGGAATCCTGATTCACGGCCGGCTCGATCTCGGCTGCCCGGTGCTGACCGCATGGGAGCTCGCCCAGGTTTGGCCCGACGCGGAGCTACGTGTCATCGAGGATTCCGGCCACACCGGCAGCCCCGCGATGAGGGCAGCCGTCAGCGCGGCCATCGCCGAGTTCGCCGCGCGACGATGGGATGGTTGAGCGCGTCAACGCCGTGTCAACGTTGTGGCGCCGAGCGTATGAAGGTCGTCAGGGTTTGGTTTCCGGGGTGCGATCGGGCGTATGACTTGATGATCGCCGCGCATTGGGCGGCGGGTCAGGAGTACTTCCGGTGGTCACCTTCACCGACGTCGAGCGGCCCCTCGCCGCTCGCGACGTCCTTCACCGAATGGGGCAGTACCGCAGGGCATTCCCCGGATGCAGCATCACCTGTCCGGCAGCTGTCCTGAACTCTTCGGACGTGGCGGACGCCGTGCGTGACCGCGGCCAATTGGTCGACGTGCGCTCCCGTGCCGAACTCGCGTTCGTGACGGTCCTGGGCGTTCCGGCGTCCCGGCTCGTCGTGCACGACGACGGCGTCACGGCCGCGCCGCTGCGATGCGCCGCCCGGGTGGGTGTCGGCCGGGTGGTGCTCGGCTGCCCTCAGCAGGTGCCGGTGCTCGCCCAGGCGGTCGCGCGCCGACGGCAACCCGTGCTCGTCGACACCACGACCGCTCTTGCGGATTGCACCGTCGCGGCGGCCGCCGCCGAACCCCGGCTCGACCTGGTCGGGTTGCACGCCACCCTGGCCGACGATGCGCCCGAGTCGGCGTACCTCGGTGCCGTCGCCGAGCTGATCGCCAGGATGGCGCACGTCCGCCACGAGTGGGGCGTCATTCTGGTGCGGGTCAGCCTGTCCGGCGGTTCGGTGCTCTGCGATCCGGATGCTCCGGTGGGCGCCCTGCACCGCCTGGCCGCCGGCCTCGAGGATGCCTTCGACGACGCGTGTGCGCGCACACGCTTTCCGCGGCCGGCGCTGACGCTGGCTCCGCGTCACGGCTGAAAGCGATACCCCATACCGGTTTCGGTCAGCAGATGCTTGGGATGCGACGGGTCGTCCTCCAGCTTGCGCCGAAGCTGCGCCAGATAGACCCGCAAGTAGTGGGATTGGTTGGCGTGGTGCGGTCCCCAGACCTCGGTGAGCAGTTCCTCCTGCCCGACCAGTTTGCCGGGGTTGCGGACCAGGATCTCCAGCATTCCCCACTCGGTGGGCGTCAGGTGCACGTTGACCCCCTTGCGGGTGACGCTCTTGGCGGTGAGGTCCACGCTGAACGCCGCGGCGTGCACCACCGGCTCGGCGATGCCGGCAGCCGCTGCACCGCGCCGCACCGCCGCGCGTAGGCGGGCCAGGAATTCGTCCATGCCAAAGGGTTTGGTGACGTAGTCGTCGGCGCCGGCATCCAGCGCCTGCACCTTCTGGTGGGGATCCGTGCGCGCAGACAGCACGATGACCGGCGCCGTCATCCACCCCCGTAGCCCTTCGAGCACCTCGATGCCCGACATGTCCGGCAATCCGAGGTCCAGGACCACCACCTCGGGACGCTGCTCGGCCGCCGCGCGCAGCGCCGCCGCGCCGGTGGCCGCGGTGATGACTTCGTACCCGCGGACGGACAGGTTGATGCGCAACGCGCGCAGGATCTGCGGTTCGTCGTCGATCACCAGGACCGTGGTCTTGGCGGTCGCCCCGGCCGGACTCACCGCTCACCCCGCGGCGCCGCCAGGTCGATGACCACGGTCAGGCCTCCACCCGGGGTGTCGGTCGCGTGCACCGAACCTCCCATTGCCTCCACGAACCCCTTCGCCACCGAAAGCCCGAGACCGACCCCGGTGGTGTTGTCGAAGTCGCCGAGCCGCTGAAAGGCCTCGAACACCTGATCTTCGGTGCCGCGCGCGATTCCCGGCCCCTCGTCGGCGACGTTGAGCAGCACCCGATCGCCAACGCGCGCGGCGTTGATGCGCACGACGCTGTCCGGTGCATAGCGCAGCGCGTTGTCGATCAGGTTGCCCAGCACGCGTTCCAGCAGTCCGCTGTCGGCCATCACGACCGCGTCGCCGACCTCCACCTTGACCCGGGCCAGCCCGGACTGGTTGAACCCGGTGACGCCCTTGCCGATCCCGACCAGTGCCCGCTGCACCGCCTCCTCCAGATACACCCGGTTCAACTGGGGTGTCACCACGCCGGCGGCCAGGCGCGAGGAATCCAGCAGATTGCCCACCAGGGCGGTGAGCTGATCGATCGATTCCTCGACGGTGGCCAGCAATTCGGCGGTGTCCTCGGGGGAGAAGCCGACATCCTCGGCCCGCAGGCTCGACACCGCGGCCTTCGCCCCGGCCAACGGCGTGCGCAGATCGTGGCTGACGGCCGAGAGCAAGGAGCGTCGAAGTTCGTCGGCCTGCGCTATCGCTTGCGCCCTGCCCGCCTCGTCGGTGAGCTCGCGCTGCTTGATCAGCCCCACGGCCTGCTTGGCCACGACGCCCAGCACGCGGCGATCGCGGGCGGCGAGCTGCCGCCCCGACATCAGCATCCAGAACTCGTCATCGCCGACCTCGATCGCCGTGTCCGCGGAATCAACCGTGACGCAGGGGCTTTGACCGACACAGGCTACGATCCCGGTGCCGGTGCGCAGGATGCTGACCGCGCGCTGGCCGTAGGTCTCGCGGACCCGCTCCAGCAGCGTCGGCAGATCCGCGCCGCGCAGCACGGCGCCGGCGAACAGCGTCAGCAGCTCGGCCTCCTGGGACGCGCGCCGGGCCTCGCGGGTGCGGTTCGCCGCCCGGTCCACCAGCACCGCCACGGCGATGGCCATCGCGAGCAGCACCACCTCGGTGACCGCGCTGTCCGGTTCGGCGATCGTGAAGCTGAACCGGGGAGAGGTCAGGAAGTAGTTGAGCAGCAGCCCGGAGAACAGGCCGCACAGGATCGCGGGAGCCACCCCGCCGAGCAGCGCCACCAGCAGCACCCCGACGAAGAACAGCGCACTCTCACCGCTGATGCCGAGGTACGGGTCGACGAGGAAGTAGGTGACCGCGCAGATGACGGACGGCACCACGATGGCCGCCAGCCAGGATGCCAAGCGTCGCTCTCGTGGCGAGATCGACTTCAACGAGAAGCCGCGGCTGGCCTCCTCGTGGGTGACCATGTGCACGTCGATCTTGCCGGATTGCTGAACCGTGCTGGCGGCGATGCCCTCGTCGAAGATGCGGGCCCAGCGTGACCGCCGCGACGTGCCAAGCACCAGCTGGGTGGCATTGTTCTCGCGCGCGAAGTCCAGTAGCGCCGCCGCGACGTTGCTCCCGGTCACGGTGTGCACCGTCGCGCCGAGGCTCGTCGCGAGCTCGCGGACCTTGCCCATCTGTGGTGCCGAGACGCCCGCGAGTCCGTCCCCGCGCACGACGTGGACGACCATCAGCTCGGCACTGGACCGGGAAGCTATCCGCGAGGCCCGGCGCACCAACGTCTCCGACTCCGTGCCGCCGGTGACGGCGACGACGACGCGTTCCCGTGCCTCCCACGTGTCGGTGATCTCGTGCTCGGCGCGGTACTTCGCCAATGCGGCGTCTACCTGGTCGGCCAGCCACAACAGCGCCAATTCGCGTAGCGCCGTCAGGTTGCCGCGGCGAAAGTAGTTCGACAGCGCCGCGTCGACCTTCTCGGGGGCATACACGTTGCCGTGAGACATCCTGCGCCGCAACGCCTCCGGTGAGATGTCGACGAGCTCGATTTGATCGGCTCCCCGGACGACGTCGTCCGGGACCGTCTCCTGCTGCTCGATCCCGGTGATCTGGGCGACCACGTCGTTGAGGCTCTCCAGGTGCTGCACGTTCACCGTGGTGATGACACTGATGCCGGCGTTCAGCAACTCATCGACGTCCTGCCACCGCTTGGCGTTGCGGCTGCCGGGGGTATTGCTATGCGCGAGCTCGTCGACCAGCACCACGTCGGGCCGCCTGGCCACCACCGCGTCCACGTCGAGCTCGGGGAAGCGTGATCCCCGATACTCCACGTAGCGCGGCGGAATCATCTCGATGTCGGCCACCATGTCCGCGGTCTTCTTGCGCCCGTGGGTCTCGACGACCGCGGCAACCACGTCGGTGCCCCGATCGATGCGGCGGTGTGCCTCGCCAAGCATCGAGAACGTCTTCCCGACGCCCGGGGCCGCGCCCAGGTAGATGCGCAACTCTCCGCGTTTGGTCCGGTACTGGGAGGTGGTCACGCCCGTCATCCAGCCGGATCAGCCCCGCGCCGGGTACTTTTGGTCCAGCTCCAGGTTCAGCTGAACGACATTGACCCGGGGTTCACCCATGAAGCCGAGGTCGCGACCCGCGGTGTTGTCGGCCACGGCCGCACGCACCTGGTCGACGCCGATGCCGCGGGCCTTGGCGACCCGGTCGATCTGGATGTCGGCATAGGCGGGGGAGATGTGCGGGTCGAGGCCGCTGCCGCTGGCCGTCACCGCGTCCGCGGGCACGGCGGGGTCGGCGGGCGCCGCACCCCGGATCGGGACGATCTGGCCGATCGAGTAGTCCTCGCCGAACTTGGCGCACTCGACCTTCACACCCTCGTAGGTGTCGAGGAACGGTGCCGAGGTGGACGTGCACGGTTCGTTGACGCTGACCACGCGGGTCGGGCCCACCACATTGCCGCGGGCGTCGCGTGGCCCGATCACCGAGAGCACCGCGCCGACACCGCCGCCGGTGCAGAAGGGCCGTCGGCCGTCGACGCCGTCGAGCGTGCCGATCGCGGCGCTGCGCGCACAGACCGTGGTGAGCAGACTCGGCTTGTAGCCGGCCTCGGCGGGATCGCCGCCAGGCTTGAGCTGCGCGGGGTCGGCCGGGGTGTCGACGATGCTCTCCGGTCCTAGATTGCTGGCGCCGCTGGCCAGCGGGTCGTAACCCGCGCCGGCCGCCGACGGCCTGCTCTGGAAGTACTTGGGAATGGGGTTGCCGTCGGCGTCGGTGAAGGACTGACCGATCAGGGAGCTGGCGACGGGCTTGCCGCCGACCTCGATGATCGAGCCCTGCGCCTTGTCGCTCAGACCGGGCACTAGGGCCAGCGCCCACACTACGAGCGGGTAGGCGATGCCGGTGATCACGGTGAGCACCGCGAGGGCGCGGATGGCGGCGAGGTGCTGGCGAATGAGGTTCTGCAGATTCATGTTCAGGACATCCCGGGGAGGAATTGAATGACGAGGTCGATGAGCTTGATGCCGACGAACGGGGCCACGATGCCGCCGACGCCGTAGATGAGCAGGTTGCGGCTCAGCAGCTTCGAGGCACTCGCCGGGGTGTAGCGAACACCCCGCAGCGACAACGGAATCAGGGCGATGATGACGATCGCGTTGAAGATCACCGCGGACAGGATCGCCGATTGGGGGCTGTGCAACCGCATCACGTTGAGCAGATCGAGACCAGGGAACAGCGTGACGAACAGCGCGGGGATGATCGCGAAGTACTTCGCGATGTCGTTGGCGATGGAGAAGGTGGTCAGCGCCCCACGGGTGATCAACAACTGCTTGCCGATCTCGACGATCTCGATGAGCTTGGTCGGGTCGGAGTCGAGGTCGACCATGTTGCCGGCCTCCTTGGCGGCCGACGTACCGGTGTTCATCGCGACGCCAACGTCGGCTTGGGCCAGGGCCGGCGCGTCGTTGGTGCCGTCACCGGTCATCGCGACGAGCTTGCCGCCCTCCTGCTCCCGCTTGATGAGTGCGAGCTTGTCCTCCGGGGTGGCTTCGGCGAGGAAGTCGTCGACACCGGCCTCGTCGGCGATCGCCTTGGCGGTCAACGGATTGTCGCCAGTGATCATCACGGTGCGGATGCCCATCCGGCGCATCTCGTCGAACCGCTCCCGCATGCCGTGCTTGACCACGTCCTTGAGGTGGATCACTCCGAGGACCGACGCGCTGCCGTCGCGCACCTCACCGACGGCGAGGGGAGTACCGCCCGCCGCGGAGATGTCGTCGACGATCTTGCCGAGCGCGGTCGGTACGTCACCACCCTGCTCACGGATCCACGCCGCGACGGAGCTGGTGGCACCCTTGCGCAACAGATGCCCACCGTCGAGGTCGACGCCCGACATTCTGGTCATGGCCGTGAACTCGACCCAGTGCGCACCGGTGAGCTCGCCGGGAGTCCGTTCCCTCAGCCCGAATTCGCGCTTGGCGTAGACCACGATGGAGCGGCCCTCGGGCGTCTCGTCGGCCAGGCTGGACAGCTGCGCGGCATCGGCCAGCTGCTCGGGGGTGATGCTGGGCAAGGGTACGAAGTCGGCGGCCTGCCGGTTGCCGAGGGTGATGGTGCCAGTCTTGTCGAGCAACAGGACGTTGACGTCGCCGGCGGCCTCGACCGCGCGGCCGGACATGGCCAGCACGTTGCGCTGCACCAGCCGGTCCATGCCGGCGATGCCGATGGCGCTCAGCAGCGCGCCAATCGTGGTCGGGATGAGGCAGACCAGCAGCGAGACCATCACGATCCCGGTCACGCCGTTGCCGTCGAGCGCCTGCGAGTCTGCAACCCCGGGGTTGTTGGCCTTGGCGAAGATGGCCATCGGCTGCAGGGTGGCCACCGCGAACACGAAGATCAAGGTCAGCGCCGCGAGCAGGATGTTCAACGCGATCTCGTTGGGCGTCTTCTGCCGATTGGCACCCTCGACGAGGGCGATCATCCGGTCGATGAAGCTCTCGCCCGGCTTCTGCGTGATCCTGACGACGATCCGGTCGGACAGCACGGTGGTACCACCGGTGACGGCCGACCGGTCGCCGCCGGACTCGCGGATGACGGGCGCGGACTCACCGGTGATGGCCGATTCATCGACCGACGCAATGCCTTCCACCACGTCGCCGTCACCGGGGATGGTTTGTCCGGCCTCGACGACGACGAAGTCGCCCTGCTGCAGCTGCGGTGCGGCCACCTCTTCCTCGGTGACGTCGGCACCGGGGGACCAGCTGGAGAGCCGGCGGGCGACCATGTCGGTCTTGGCCTTGCGCAGCGTGTCGGCCTGCGCCTTGCCGCGGCCCTCGGCCACGGCCTCGGCCAGGTTGGCGAACAGCACCGTGAGCCAGAGCCAGACGACGATCATCCAGGCGAACCACGTCGGTTCCCGAACGGCGAGCACCGTGGACCACACGGCGCCGACCTCGACGATGAACATCACCGGGTTGCGCCACAGGGTGCGGGGGTCCAGTTTGCGCACCGCGTCGGGCGCCGACTCGATCAGCATCTTCGGGTCCAGCAGGCCGCCCCTGCCTCCGCCCTTGGTGGCCGGTGAGGTCGAACGCCGCGCCGGTGTCGAATCGATGGTGGGGGTTGACATGTCAGTGAATTCCTTCGGCGAGGGGCCCGAGTGCGAGGACGGGCAGGAAGGTGAGGGCGACCAGGATCACGGTCACGCCGACGACCATGCCCACGAATTGCGGGCGGTGGGTGGGCAGCGTTCCGACTGATTCGGGCGTACTGCCCTGTCGAGCAAGCGAACCAGCCAGGGCCAGGACCAGGATGATGGGCAGGAACCGGCCGAACGCCATCGTGAGGCCGAGTGCCGTGTTGTACCAGGTCGTGTTGACGCTGATTCCGGCGAAGGCCGAACCGTTGTTGTTGGCCGCCGAGGTGAAGGCGTACAGCACCTCGGACAGACCGTGGGGTCCGCTATTCAGCATGGCGGCCCGCTGATCTGGCAATGCCATCGCCACCGCGGTGCCGATCAGTACGAGCAGCGGTGTCACCAGGAAGTAACTGGCCGCTAGCTTGATCTCGCGCGGGGTGATCTTCTTGCCGAGATATTCGGGGGTGCGCCCCACCATGAGACCGGCGACGAAGACGGTGATGATCGCCAGGATCAGCATGCCGTAGAGGCCAGAACCCGTTCCACCGGGGGCGATTTCGCCGAGCTGCATGTTGAACAGCGTCATCAGGCCGCCCAGGCTCGTGTACGAGTCGTGGAACGAGTTCACCGCGCCCGTCGAGGTCAGCGTCGTCGCATCGGCGAAGACGGCGGAGTCGAAGACACCGAACCGCTGCTCTACGCCCTCGGTGGCCGCCCCGATTGCGGTGGGAACGGTGCCGTGGTGCTGCATCTGGAAGACGCTCATCAACGTCACGCTGAACAGCGCGATGAAGCCCATCACGGCGGCGATCGCAAGACCCTGCTTGGGGCTGCCGACCATGCGGCCGAACGTCCGCGGCAGGGAGAAGCTGACGACCAGCAAGAGGAAGATCTCGACCCAGTTGGTCCAGGTGGTGGGGTTCTCGAAGGGGTGTGCGGAGTTGGCATTGTAGAAGCCGCCACCGTTGGTGCCGAGCTCCTTGATGGCCTCCTGGCTGGCGACCGGCCCGCCGGTGATCGTCTGCTGAACCCCGTTGAGGGTGGTCACGATCTGGTCGTGCAGGTGGAAGTTTTGGATGGTGCCGCCGGCGATCAGGATGACCGCGGCCACCAACGCAACGGGCAGCAGGATGCGAAGCGTGCCGCGAACCAGGTCGACCCAGAAATTGCCCAGCTCACCAGTGCGGGTGCGGACGAATCCGCGGACCAGCGCGACCGCGACCGCCATGCCGACTGCGGCGGAGACGAAGTTCTGCACAGTCAAACCAGCCATCTGGACCAGGTGGCCCTGGGTCGACTCGCCGGAATAGGCCTGCCAGTTGGTGTTGGTGACGAAGCTGATCGCGGTGTTCCACGCCAGTGCGGGCGTCATCGGCGTGGCCGGGTCGTTCAGACGCAGCGGCAGCTTGCCTTGAACGAGTTGAAGGACGAAGAGGAACAGCACGCTGATTGCCGAGAAGGCCAGCACGCTGCGGGCATAGGACCCCGCGGTCTGCTCGGAACGCGGATCGGCACCGATGATGCGGTAGACGATCCGCTCCGCGCGGGTGTCCTTCGCCGAGGAGTAGACGCGATACATGTAGTCGCCGAACGGCACGTGGACTGCCGCCAGCGCGAGGACCAAGAGGGCGAGGAACGTGATCCCCGCGGTGGTGGTGCTCACTAGAACCTCTCCGGGAAGAGCAGGGCTGCAACCATGAATACGGCCAGCCCCGCCACGAGGAAGAGACCGACCAGGTTCTCGAAGCTCACAGTCCCTCGACCAACTTCTGCACCAGGCCGAGCAGCGCGAAGATCGCCACCGTCAGCACGACGTACAGCAACACCGACATTTCGTCTCCATTCACCGAGCGAGCCTCGTGGGCTCGCCGCCTCGCGTCGCCGTCTCGACGTGCGCCAACTGGAAGTTAGACCCGGTGTCGGGGCGATGGCCGCCCATTTACGGTTCCTTTACGCCTCCGCGGGGGAACTTGACGCAATTCGTGCGCCGAAGTTTGAGCGCGACCGTTCGGCCGGGCCGGTCGACGGCACGGCGGGTGATGGATTCCCAAGCGTGAGAGCGGTTCTGGGGCCGCTTCGGTGCTTGGTCTTGGAGAGCTGCGCGGCCCTTCTCTTGCCGTGATCGGCGATCGACGCAGTCGGCGCCCCCCGCAGGGCCCCGGACGGCCGGCTGGCCGGAGCCCTCTTCCCTTTGCGGTCGGTGCGACTGAACGTCGTGGTCGTGCGCCTAGTTGCCCGGTACCGTCAGCCCGCCAAGCTGGCTCGATGACGCGGCGCCGGTGATCGACGACAACGGGTTGGCCCCCGCGTTCGTCATACCCATCATGCTGGCGGCATTGCTCAACACGGAGAAGTCGCCATTGGCCAACGACGTCATGAAATTGGGGCATTGCGACTGAATCGCCAGTCCCGCCACGCCGCCCGCCAATTGTGAGCCAAGGCCGCCGTGTCCGCTTGCGGTCGTCGCCGTACTGGCGAGCTGGCTTCCGGGTTGCACGAGCAGCGGGCATATCGAGGTGCCTATTTGGGCGATGGCCTGGCTGATCGGGCCGTTGTTGCCGATACCGATTCCGCTGAGCAGGCTCGAGACGTCTCCGTCGGCATTCGCCGACGCGGGCAGAGCAAGGCCGACGCCGATGGTCGCGCCAAGCACCGAGACGACGCGGATCGCGGCTCCACGGAATCTTGGGCGTCGGGTCCTGGGGGTCGGCGTTGGTTCGCGTTGGGAATTCGTTCGCACCGCTCGGTGCGGGGGTGCCAAGATCTCGGTATCCATTCGATGTCTCCATTTTCCGATTGGCTCGTGCTCCTCATCAAGCACAAATTTCACTCGGATAACGTTCTGGCACACCGGTCACGTTTGCAACACGAAACGGTCACCGTCTGGAACCTATGCGTTTCGCCTATCGAAGCCATGAGCGATACGTGTAATTCTGCGCAGTTTCGGTTCGACGGCACGCTGGGTCGCCCGTCGCCACTGGCAACTCGGCGTCCCGGTGCCCATTCGGGGAACCTTCGACCGGAATCTTCGATCGGACCTGTCTCGAGGAAGCGCGGCGCGTGCGTTCTCGCAGAACTCGAGGGCGCTTGTTTGCCGAAAGATCCGGTCCGGACGCGGTGGCTATGGAATGGCAGAGATTGGTTTGCAGGCTAGTCTTGCACACGGCAGGCAGGGGCTGCGCCGACGGCGGTGACCGCGCGTCGCTGGGCTGCTCCAGCAAGATTCGCAGGACGCGTGATTATTTGCAGTAATCGCACTTCGATGTGGAGAGATGGAAACTCTTTGGCACCCTATGGCGAATCCTGCAAAGTGGATGAAAAATTGATAGGTAATTCATAGCTTCTCGACCCAGTGCAATTTGCTGCCACGTGCGTGAATAAAGCGAATGCCAATGTTGGCGCGCGCCATGCCGGATCGGGGACGGGGAATGAAGATGACGAAATCGAATGCCAAGTGGGGTCGTCGGATCGCTACGCGCGGGATCGTGGCGGCGCTGCCCGCCGCGATGGTCGTCGCCTATGCGAGCAACCTGTTCGCGCCCTTACCACCTCGGCTCGCGAGCTACCAGTACGTCGAGACCGCCGAAATCGTCGACTCGCCCTCGACCGTCGGTGTCGCCGATTCGAACCTCTACGGCATGACCGACGAGCAGATCGCCACCGAACTCGACCAGTTGCAATCGCTTGGAGTCACCGACATTCGAGTGTTCGTCCCGTGGGGACTCGTCGAAACAGCCGACGATACCTATAACTGGTCCTATATCGACAGCATCACGAAGGCCGCCGCAGAGCGGAACATGGGCGTGATGATGGAGGTGAACGCGACCCCGACGTGGGCGGCCGCCGACCCCTCCGGCGGCAACTTCCCGGTGGGCTCGGCTACGCCCAATGTCGCGGACTTCACCGACTTCATGAAGACTCTGGCCACCCGCTACGGCGACACGGTGTCGGCCTACGAGATCTGGAACGAGCCGAACTACCTGGGATTCTCCAACCCCATAGATCCGACGGCCTACGCCGACCTGCTCAAGTCGGTATACCCGGTGCTCAAGGAGATCGACCCCACCGCAACCGTCGTCGCGGGTGCGCTGGGGACGGTCCAGGACACCGCGTTGACGATGAGTGCCGTCACCTTCGTCCAGAAGATGCTCGATGCCGGTGCCGGTGCCTACTTCGACGCCATTTCGGTTCACCCATATCAGGATTCGCTATTGTTCTCCGACGGGTACAACTGCGATTGCGGCGGTCAGCTGACCCCGTTGCAGGAGATCGACGCGATCAAGACACTCATCGGCACGGACAAGACGGTGTGGATCACCGAGTACGGCCTGTCCACCGTGAACGGTTCGACGGACGAAGCCAAGCAGGCCGAGTACATCAAGGACCTCCTCGACTACTGGCAGACCTACTCACAAGCCGGACCGATCTTCCTCTATACCGGCAGCGATACTGCCACCGGCAGTACGGATCCCGAGGCGAACTACGGCTTGTTCTACCAGGACGGCGATCCCAAGCAGGCCGCCGAGATGCTGGCGGCGTGGATCGCCTCGCACACGACCGGCTCCACCGACCCTGGGGGTTCGACGGGCGGCAACCAGACCAATCCGTTGGTGCAGGCGGTTCAGAGCCTTCTCAACGGCATCACCGGCACCATTTGGCAAGCCGTGCACTCGGTTTCGGTGTTCGCGCAGGCCATCGTGACGGCGATCACCAATGTGATCACCAACCTGCGGACCGCTCTCGCGTCGATCACCGGAACGTCGACTACGGCCAACACCGCGTTGGTGGCATCCACGACGGCGGCCACGTCGACGGCTAGCGACTCGACGGAATCGACAGCCGCCAAGGCGACGACGTCCAAGGTGGTCGAGGCGGCGGTGGTGAGCGGGTCCGAGGCCACCGCCGACACCGCGACGACGACGAGCGTAGACGCAGGTTCCGCGACGACCAGCTCGGCTACGTCGAGTAAGGACGCGGAAACTCCCACGACGTCCGCCGCGGCAGAATCCGCGGATGGGACTTCGGCCGCTGCGACTTCGGCCGCTGCGACGTCGACCGCGGTGCCGACGAGCACGGCGACTTCGGCCGCCGCGACATCGACCGCGGTGCCGACGAGCACCGCGACCTCGACGGCCGCGAAGGCTGATGAATCGACCTCTGATTCCACCACCCCCAGCGCCACCACGTCCGGTTCCACTACCAAGGACGCCACGTCGTCGAGCAGCAGCACGACCAAGTCCACGTCGACGAGTGGAACGAGCAGTGACTCGACGGGGTCGAGCAGTAGTTCGTCCGGCACGACGACGACCGGGTCGAGTTCGGCATCGACCACTCAGAAGGAGACCACTCAGAAGGAGACCACCCAGAAGGAAACCGCGGACGCCTCGACGAAGCACTTGGTCGGAGCGACCTCGTCGTCGTCGTCTTCTTCGGCGTCCTCCTCGTCGTCGGACGGTCACGAGTCCAGCGGCGGGGCGTGAGTGTGCCAGCGGCAACGACCGCGTGCGGCGATGGAACGAAATGCCGCAGCGTCCGTTGTCGTGACCTGAGACGTTGTTGTCAGGCGGCGAGCCGGCTGATGGGTGGTCGTCCGCCGAGGGCGGAGTGGCCTCGTTGAGTGTTGTAGCGGCGTAGGAATGGGTCAAGGCTTGGGTGCGCAGGCTGTTTGACGACCAGGCACGGGCGTAGGCCCATTCGGTGAGCAGGGTCTGGTTGAAGCGTTCTGCCTTGCCGTTGGTCCACGGGCAGCCGGGTCGGATGAACCGGCGTTTGAGCTGCCACGCCGAGCACACCGCGCCCCAGTTCGTACCGTGCCGGTAGACCATGGCGTTGTCGGTGAGCAGACGCCGCACCCGCACACCGTGGGTGGCGAACCAGGCCAAGGCTCGATGCAAGAACTCAGCGCAGGTCAGGTCCTTCTCGTCGGGCAGCACTTCGCTGTAGGCCAGCCGGTGTAGTCATCGATGGCCGTGTGGACGTAGTCGTAACCAATCCTGATTCGCTTGTGCCGGTTGGCCACTGAGACCGCGGCGTCGCGCCCGTGCAGGCGCCACCCGCCTCCGGTGGGGATGCGGCCAAGTTTCTTGACGTCGACGTGGACCAGCGACCCGGGTGTGCGGTGTTCGTAGCGGTTGGCGGGCCGCCGCGATGAGCGCACCGACTCGCCGGTGATCGGGTCGATCGCCGACAGTCGCGGCACCTGGTGGCGTGCCAGGATCCGTCCGACCGTGGAGGGGTTCAGACCCAGTTCGGCGGCGAGCACCACAGCGCCCCGCTTGCGGCGCCGCCGGGCGGCGAGCACTTTCTGCTCGACCCGCTTGGTGGTGCGGTGCGGCATGCGAATCGGACGCGACGACCGATCGGCCAACGCCGCGTCCCCGCCTTCGTCGTATCGGCGCAGCCACTTGTACACCGTGGCTCGCGAAATACCCAGCTGTTCAGCCACATGCGCGGGTGGCCAGCCAGCGGCGACACGCTCGACGATCAGTCGACGAGCGAACAGGTTGGTGCGGGCGTTAGCGTGAGACACGAGGACCTCCTACGGGTGAATGCCAGACACATCCACTCCGTCAGGAGGTCCTCCCACTTTCAAGCAGGCACGCCGTCAGCAACCTCCCGGGTCACGACATCTAGCCGGGCTCGGTCGTCTCAATTGGCTTCTCGCCGTGTGGGTTCGTAGGGGTTGTACCACCACCAGTCGGCGCGCTCCCCGAGCGGCCCGCGGCACGGCGGGACATCCGGCGGAGGTGTGGTCGGCGGGCGGGCCAGCGAGGCGTTGGTCAACGGGGTGCCCTCGGCGTCGGTGACGACGAGGTCGTCGGCGGTGCCGGCGATCGTGATGCCACCGCGGTGGTGCAGCCGGTGATGGTACGGGCAGACGAGAACGAGATTCTCCAGCTCGGTGGGACCGCCGTCCTCCCAATGCCGAACGTGGTGGGCGTGCAGTCCGCGGGTGGCTCCGCAGCCGGGGACCACGCAGCAGCGGTCGCGGTGTTCCAGGGCTCGGCGTAGTCGGCGGCTGATCTGGCGGGTCTCGCGTCCCGCACCGATGACCCGGCCGTGGCGTTCGAACCAGACCTCACACGATGCGTCGCAGAGCAGCAGGCGGCGTTCGTCGTCGGAGAGCAGGCCGCCCAGATGCCAGGCCGCCGCCCGGTTCTCTACGTCCAGATGCACGATCACGGTGGTGCGTTGCCCGTGTGGGCGGTGGGCGACGTCGGTGTCCCAGCCGGCCTGCACTAAACCCAGGAACGCGTCGACCCGGTTCGGGAACGGGGGCACCCGCACGTCATCACCGCCGGCATCGCGGTCGTCGGCATCGCGGTCGTCGCCCTCGTGGTCGTCGGCATCGTCGCTGCCGTCGGCGTGGTCGCGTTTCCATTGCGCGATCAGCGCGTCGTGGTGCGACTGCACCGCGGCGTCGAACACCGCCGCCTCCGCCGGTGGCAGGGTGATCTTCCACGTCGTACCCGCGTCACCCTCCCTCCGAATGAAGGAACGTTCCGGTTCCGGGCGCGGTCCGGGATCGGGCTTGGGTTCCAGCTTCACCGCGGTGCGCAGCTGGCTGACCGTCGCGACCGCGGCCAACTCGGCATAGTGATCGTCGGAGCCCGGTGCCGCACCGGCGGCGATGACCCCGATCTGATCCAGCGAAAGGCGGCCCTGGACGGTGGCTTCGGCCAGGCGGGGGAATTCGTGTAGTCGCCGCGCCACCGTCACCAGCGTGGTCGCATTGTGCGGGGAGATGCCCAACTTCCACGCCACCAGCGCAGGCACCGAGCGCGCGCCGGTGGAACCCCAGATGCCGTCGCGATCGATCTCGGCGGCGATCTGCGCCAGCCGCCCGTCGATGGCATTGCGCTGCCCGGCCAGCTCCTCCATCTCGGCGAACAACACCTCCAACCGCTCCTGAGGAGCCAAAGAGGTTGCCGCCGTGGACATACCACCATCAAAGCAGAGGGGTACGACAAGATACGGTCCGCGAACGGCGCCGAATCGGTGGACGCTAGACGCCCGGTGGCGGTGTGGCGCCGCTGATCCCGGGCGCACCGAGCGTACCGGCCAGCCACGGCAAGGTGGCCGCGAACGCGGTCGCGCCGAAGGGCCACACGTGTCGCCCGGGCAGCCGCGACACCGAGCAGTCGATGCCGTGCGTCGTGCCGAGCGCGCACAGCTCGTCTGCTGCCGCGGGTGACTCGGACTCGGGGACCACGAACACTCCCGCCGTGTCGCGGTATCGTCCGTGACGCGTGATGGCAGTCGCGGGGTCGTAGGCCGACCAAGCCTGCGCGTCGCCGCCGAACAACCGGTCGATGGTCTGAACGTGGTTGCCGGAGTTGGGTCCTGGGTCACCGGCGATGTCGACGAACACCGAGAAGACGTCGGGATGCATGACGGCCAGGTCGAGCGCGCATGTGCCTCCGGTGGAGAATCCGACCACACCCCAGTTGGCGGGGGCGTCGCTCACTCCGAACGTCGAGACGACGTAGGGGACGACGTCCTTCACCAGGTGGTCGGCGGCGTTGCCGCGCGGCCCGTTGACGCACTCGGTGTCGTTGGTGAAGGAGCCGCTGGGGTCGACGAACACTGCCACCGGGGCGCTCCCGCCGTTCGCGGCGGCGAACGCGTCGAGGGTGTGCACGACCTCGCCCGCGCGCACCCAGTCCGCAGGGGTGTTGAATTGCCCGCCGATCATCATCACGGTGGGCAACCGTGGCGGGACATCGCTGGTGAACCACGCAGGCGGAAGGTAGACCAACTCGTCACGATGTTCGAATCCCGAGGCCGCAGAGGACGTCTTCACCCGCACCAGCGCGCCGTGGCTGGACGGGGCCTGGCCTCGAGGCAGTTGCGACAGCGCGGCCCAGTCGGTTTCGTCGGGGAGCGGCCCGGCCGTCGCCTGGTTCCATGCGGTGCCGACCGTCGGGACGTAGCCAATCCACGTGTTCACGGCAAGTCCGGTGCTCAGCAGACACATCGAGGCGGTGAACACGCTCAGGTTTCGCCGGGCCCAGCCATGTCCACGCCAGGTGGCCACCACGATTCCCAGCGCCAGCATGCACGACCCGGCCCACGCCCACAGCGCGAACGGCGCGGGCTCGCTGGCCATCCCCAGGGTGGTGAATGCCCATTGCGCACCCACCGCAGCAGTGACGGCGAGCGCCAGAAGCAGGGGAGCCACCACCAGCCACCAGCGCCGCGTCCGTCCGCCGATGGCGCGGATCAGCGCCAGCGCCGTCAGAATCTGCACGGCGACGGGGAGCCAACCGCCCATCAACGACGAGGCCGACACCGCGTCGCCGACGTGTTCCCACGCCATCACCCCTGCCAAGCTAACGCAGACGGGGTGGCTGCCGGGCGGGTCCCGGAACGTGAATCATCATGGAGACGACACTTACCCGGCGCCGGGCCGAACAAACTGCGACTCACGGAGGTTGCTCACCGGCGAAACGGGCATGAGACCCATGTCGGCCGTAGTCGGTTTCTTGGCGACGCGTCGGCGCGAATCGATGGAGAGGATGAGGTGTGGCCCACTATCTGGTGGCCGCCAGTCCGCTAGCCGGACACGTGACGCCGATGCTGGGCATCGCGACCGACCTCCGGCGTCGGGGGCACTCGGTGACGTTCGTCACCGGCGCGCGCTATCACGACGCCATCGTCGAGCGCGGGTTGCGGGCAGTGGCCCTGCCCGAGGAGGCCCATCCGCGGGAACCGGTCCCGTCGGCGCTTCCTTGGCGCGGCCCGTCGATCATCGAGTCGTGGCGGTCGGGCCGGGCCGACATGCGGTCGGTGTTCATCACCCCGCTGTGTGCGCAGTACCGGACACTTCAGGCCGAACTCGAGCGTGATCGCCCCGATGCGGTGGTCGTCGACCTTGCCTTCACGGGTGCGCTGCCGCTGCTGATCGCAGAGCGCCACCGCCCACCGGTCGTCGTGTGCGGTGTGAGCCCGCTGATGCTATCCAGCGTCGATACTCCGCCGTTCGGGATGGGGTGGCATCCCCGGCCGGGTTTCGACTACGGCGCCATGAACGCGTTCGTGCACCACGTCCTGTTCGCCGATGTGCAAACTCGGCTGAACGCCGAACTACGCCGGCTCGATGTCGGCCGCTCGCCGGTATTCCTGAGCGACTGGCCGAAACTCGCCGATCGCGTGCTCCAGCTGACGGTCCCCGGCGCGGAATACCGGCGTAGCGACCTCCCGTCGTCGGTGATCTTCACCGGCCCGGTCGTCGCCGACGAGCTGGGCGAGGCGCCCAGCCTGGCGCCGTGGCAGTCGCGGCTGACGACCTCCCCGACGGTCGTTCACGTCACCCAGGGCACGTGGGACAACGGGGATCTCGGCCAACTGATCGCTCCGACGCTGCAGGCGCTGGCCGACCGCGATGACCTCCTGGTGATCGCGACGACCGGCGCGCCCGAGCGTTCGCTGCCCGCCGCGGTGATTCCCGCCAACGCCTACGTCACCGATTGGGTGCCGTACGCGTCGCTGCTGCCGCACGTCGACGTGATGATCACCAACGGGGGGTACGGCGGTGTGCAGCACGCGCTGTCGCATGGCATCCCCCTGATCGTCGCCGGCCGCACGGCGGACAAGCCCGAGATCGCCGCCCGGGTCGAATACATCGGCGCGGGAATCGACTTGAAGACAGAGCGGCCGTCGGCGGCAGCGCTCGCCGCAGCCGTGCGGCGAATCCTGACGGTCGAGGACTACCGCGCCGCTGCCCGGCGGGTCAGCCACGAGATGGCCGCGACGGCCCCGTTCGACACCATCGCCGACGTGCTCGCTCGGCTGCACGTCGTCGGCGATCGACCCCCGCTGGTGCCGGGTACCTAACCCGCGTACCTCCTAGCCGTGCTCGGCGGCATGGCGAAAGACGTTGGCGATCTGAGCAACCCGCGGATCGGATCGCAGCTGCTCCAGTGTCTCCGGCAACGGCAACCGCCAGTTCGGATACTCGTCGACCGTGCCGGGCAGGTTGGGCTGGCGGGTTTCGCCGACGACGTCGTAGGGGGAGATCAGCTTCAGCCTGCTGGGCGTGGCGGCCAGGAACCCGTGCATCGCGAGGATGATCGCCGCGTCGTCCGGCGCTGCGTCGTCAGCGGGAAGCAACCCCTCGGTGCGCAGTAGGTCCACCCACTCGGCACGTTCCCGGTCGGCGACGGCCCGTTCGGCCGGCACGTCGTCGAGCAGCCCGAGTTCGGCGCGTGCCCGGACGTGCTCGGCACGCAGGAAGCCCGCCGCGGTGGGGAGGTCGTGGGTGGAGATGCTCGCCGCCGCCCGCGACGGCCACGCCGCCGACGGCAGCAACGGTTCACCCGGTGCGGCCTCGTCACGGGTGAACCACGACACCGCGCACCCCAGCATCTCGTTGGCGGCCAAGGCCTCGGTCACCTCCGGCTCGACGGTGCCGAGGTCCTCGCCAACGACCGTGGCACCGGCCCGATGGGCCTCCAACGCCAGCACGGCGAGCATCACCTCGGCGTCGTATTGCACGTAGGTACCGCGGTCCGGGGTGTCGCCGGGCGGCACCCACCACAGCCGCCACAATCCGGCGACGTGGTCGATGCGCAGGCCGTCGGCGTGAACCAGCATGGCTCGCAACATGTCTCGTACGGCGGCGTAGCCCGTGGCCGCCAATCGGTCGGGGCGCCATGGCGGCAGGCCCCAGTTCTGCCCGCGGGGGGTGAAGTTGTCCGGCGGCGCGCCCACGCTCACCCCGGTAGCGAGGACGTCGGCCAGCGCCCATGCGTCCGCGCCGTCGGGATCGACCCCGACCGCCAGGTCGTGCAACACGCCGACGGCCATGCCCGCGTCGCGCGCCGCAGTGCGGACGGCGGCGAGTTGCCCGGCGCACTGCTGCTGCACCCAGCCGTGGAATGCCACCCTCGGCGCCAGGTCCCGGCGGGCCGCCGCCACGGCCGCCCCGGTGACGTCCCGCAGCTCCGGAGGCCAGTGCGTCCATCGCCCGCCGTGGCGCTCGGCCAGGGCGCAGTAGGTGGCCCAGTCGCGCAGCGCCTCGTCGTCGGCCTCCAAGACGTGGTCGAGCGGGTCGGGGCTGCCCTCGAACCTCCAGAGTGCCTCCAGCGCAGAACGTTTGGCCGCCCACACCAGGTCGTGATCGATCCGTTCGGTGTTCGGTGCGATCCGCAGGGCGTCGACCTCGGCGCGGACGGCTGCGTCGGCCCGACCGTAGGACGCCAGGTCCTCGATGCGAAGGGCCAACGGGTTGGCGAAGCGCCGGCTGGACGGGGTATAGGGGGAGGGCTGCACCGGATGGGTCGGCCCAGGGGCATGCAGGGGGTTGAGCAGCACCGCGCCGGCCCCATGCTCGGAAGCAGTCCACTCGACGAACTCACGCAGGTCCCCCAGGTCCCCGATACCCCAGGAGCGGGCTGACCGCAGGCCATAGAGCTGCAACATCCAGCCCCAGGTGGGCGGAGCTTGTGGGACGTGCGGGGGAGCGGCGACCAGGGTGCACTCCTGCCCGTCGCGCATCGTCATCCGGTACCAGCCCGGCGCCAGGTCGGCCGGCAGCTCACCGTCGATCGTCGTACGGATGCCGTCCTCGTCGACCAGTTCGATCGCCCCGGCGAACGCGTGCGGACCGCTGCCGACGCGGATTGCCACGGTTGGCGGCACCACCCCGGCGCGGTCGCGTTCGGCCAGCTTGGCCAGTTCGCGACGGCGATCGTCTGCGGTATCGGCGACGACGTCGAGCAGGCCGAGCACCCGGATGACGACGTCGGCGTCCACGTGTACGGGCTGGCGCTTCTCGTTGCGGTAGGACGTGGCAACGCCGTGGCGCTCGGCCAGTTGGCGCAGGTCCTCGGAGACCGGTCGTGCTGCGGTCATTTCCGGGCGTCGGTGGTCGCGCCGGCGGGTGTGTTGAGGAGGGAGATTGGTGTTCGCACGGCGCTCACATACCCGGGTCGAGCTGCCTTACACCCGTCCAGGTTTCGCCACCCTGGACGTCAGGCCCCGCCGACGCCAAGGGGCCGCACCCCGCGATGAGCGGATTGCGGCCCCGACTGGCGTGGTGGTGATCTCTAGGTGAGCTTGTCCTTGATGTTCTCGCCGACCTTCTTCACCCCGGACACGCCCTGATCCTTCTGGCCCTCGGCCTTGAGGTCGTCGTTGCCCGTGACCTCGCCGACGACCTCCTTCGCCTTGCCGATGGCGTCTTCGGCGGCGTTCTTGGCCTTGTCCACGATTCCCATGTCCAACTTCCCTTCACTCGGTGGTCTGCTCCGCCGGGTCGACGGAACAGCAGATCGTGAGCGCGCGGTGGCTAGCCGGTGACGAGGCGACCGACTCCGGCGGCCACGGCGCTCTTGGCGGCGGCCTTCGCGCGGCGCTTCGGCCGGGCGCGGCGGACCAGCAGCGCGGTCACGAGCAGGATCCCGGCGGCGCTGATTGCGGCGACTACCCGGGCGTTGGTCTGGCCGGTGGAGTCGGCGAAGTCCGACAGTTTCTCGGCGGCCTTCTCGGCGGTGTCCGACACGGTCTTCTGAACGTCTTCTGCCTTGTCGGCCACCGACTCGGCGACGTCCTTGGCTTGATCGGTCACCACGTCGACACCGTGCTCCACCTTGGCGCGGGCCTTGTCCGCCGTGCCTTCGGCGTGCAGGCTGTCATTTCCGGTGAGATCCCCGGCCACCTGCTTGGCGCTGCCGACGGCTTCCTCTGCCTTGTTCGAGATGTCAGCCATGAGTCGTCCTTCCCTCGTTTCGTGCGGCGGGCTCAACCCGTCCACTGGTTAGTCGCCCCGATGTCGGAGAAGCGCACGTGCCGCCGGCGTGAGGTCGGTCACAGTGCAGCGGCGGATGGACGCCCATCCCGAAGCGATTGCCGTGCAAGCGCTTTGGCGAATACCGCGGATGCAGCGCACCGTGCGGCGCCGCTGCTGGCGCTGCTGTTGGGCGGTGTAGGCCCGTTTGGCGGGACACCGGGGGTAGAGATCGCGCACCGTCGTCTGGACCAGCCGCAGCCATCTGGCTGACCATCGCGTACTCCTGGTCGGCCAGATGCGGGAGATCGTCGTCGGCCGGCCCCCGGCCCGCGTGATTGCTTGGGCTCCCGTACCGGCGCGCGGGGCGGTCTCGTTCCGCTACACCGCGCGCTTGGCGAGCGCCTTGATCTGGTGGGACGGGTTGCGCTGATCGCCGCCGTCGGCTGGGGCTGCGGCGCCTGCCTCTTCGCGCAGCCGCAGCCATGGCCTGCGCAACACGTACTCGCGCCGGGCGGACTCCTCGGCCAGCAACTGACGGGCCCGGTTTAGCAGCTGATCGCGCGACATGCCGAATTCGGTCCAGCTGTCATCGGCGGGCGGGCCGCCGTACGGCGCCCAGCTTCGGACGAAGTCGAGGAGCTCGCGATCGAAGCGGTCCATCGCTAGGACCCGCCCTTCTTCTTGTTGTAGATGTCGAAGCCGACGGCGGCCAACAGCACCAGGCCCTTGATCACCTGCTGTACGTCGCTGCCGATGCCGAGGAGTGACATCCCGTTGTTCAGCACGCCGAGGACGAAGCCACCGATGATGGCGCCCAGCACGGTTCCGACGCCGCCGCTGGCCGACGCGCCACCGATGAACGCCGCGGCGATGGCCTCCAGCTCCATGCCGATCCCCGCCTGCGGCGTCGCCGAATTCAGTCGCGCGGCGAACAGCAGGCCGGCCAGCGCGGACAGCAGGCCCATGTTGACGAAGACCAGGAACGTCACGCGTTTGGTCTTCACCCCGGAGAGCCTGGCCGCCGCGACGTTGCCGCCGACCGCGTACACCTGCCGGCCGAAGACGGTGCTGCGCATGACGAACGCGTAGGCGACGAACGCCACCGCCAGGATGATGCCGACCACGGGCACGCCACGGTAGCTGGCCAGCAGGAGGGTGAAGGCAGCCAGAGCGGCGACGATGGCCAGGCACTTGAAGGCGAACCAGCCCAGCGGGGAGACCTCGAAACCGTAGCGGGACTGCGTCCGCCTCTGCCGTACCTGTTGCCAGACCGCGGCGGCCATCACCAACACGCCGAGGATCACGGTGGGCCAGTGGTAGAGCCCGTTGCCGCCGAGCTCGGGTAGGAAGCCGCTGCTGACCTGACTGAAGCTGCGGGGGAACGGTGCGATCGACTGGCCCTCGAGCAGGTACTGGGTGGCACCGCGGAACACCAGCATGCCCGCGAGCGTCACGATGAACGACGGGATGCCAACGTAGGCGATCCAGAATCCTTGCCACGCACCGATCACCGCGCCCAGCAGCAGACAGAGCGCCACCGCGGCCGGCCACGGCATCTCGTGCCGGATCATCAGGACCGCCGACATCGCCCCGACGAACCCGGCGATCGAACCGACCGACAGGTCGATGTGACCGGAGATGATGACGATGACCATCCCGATCGCCAGGATCAGGATGTAGCCGTTCTGCTGCACGATGTTGGTGACGTTCAGCGGCTTGAGCAGGATGCCGCTGGTCCACACCTGGAACAGGACGACGATCACCGCCAGTGCCGCCACCATGCCGTATTGGCGGAAGTTGCCCTGGAGCATGGCCCGCAACCGGCCACCCGGCGGCGGGGGTGGGGCCGCGGGTCGGGGTGCACTCGGGGCGGTGTTCACCGTTCCGGTGGTGGTCATCTAGCTGCGTCCCTTCATCATGTGGCGCATCAGCGTCTCCTGTTTGGCGTCCTCGCGCGCGACCTCACCGGTCAGCCGCCCCTCGTTGAGGGTGTAGATGCGGTCGCACAGGCCGATCAGCTCGGGGAGTTCGGAGGAAATCACGATCACCGACTTGCCCTGTGCGGCAAGGTCGTTGATGATCGTGTAGATCTCGTACTTGGCACCGACGTCGATGCCGCGAGTGGGTTCGTCGAGGATCAGCACGTCGGGGTCGGCGTAGATCCACTTGCTCAGCACCACCTTCTGCTGATTGCCACCGGACAGATTTCCGGTGGTGGCCCGCACCGAGGACGCCTTGATCCGCATGTCCTTGCGGTAGCGCTCGGCGACCACCGTCTCCTCGTGCTCGTTGATGATCGACGCGCGGCTGACCTTCGGTAGTGACGCCAAGGTGACGCTGCGCGCGATGTCGTCCATCAGATTGAGGCCGAAGTGCTTGCGGTCCTCGGTGGCGTAGGCGATCCGGTGGGAAATGGCTTCGGGCACCGTACGGGTGCGAATCTCCTTGCCATCCTTGAAGACCGATCCGTTGGCCTTGATGCCGTAGCTGCGGCCGAAGACGCTCATCGCCAGCTCGGTGCGGCCGGCCCCCATCAGCCCGGCCAGCCCGACGACCTCGCCGCGGCGCACGTTGATCGACACGCCGTCGACCACCTTGCGCTGCTGATCCACCGGATGGAACACCGTCCAGTCCTCGATGGCGAAGGTGACCTCGCCGATCGGGTGCGCACTGCGCTCGGGGAAGCGGTCGACCATGTCGCGCCCCACCATGCCGCGGATGACGTGTTCCTCGGTGAGGTCGTGCTGGACCGGCAGCGTCTCGATGGTGTGGCCGTCGCGCAGGATGGTGATGGTGTCGGCGACTCGCATCACCTCGTTCAGCTTGTGCGAGATGATGATGCACGTCAGGCCCTGGTCCCGGAGCTCCAGGATGAGGTCGAGCAGGTGGCGACTGTCCTCGTCGTTGAGCGCCGCCGTCGGCTCGTCGAGGATCAGCAGCTTGACCTTCTTCGACAACGCCTTGGCGATCTCGACGAGCTGCTGCTTGCCCACTCCGATGTCGGCGATCCTGGTGCGCGGGCTCTCCGACAGTCCCACCCGCTCGAGCAAGCGGGCGGCGTCGGTCATCGTCTCGTGCCAGCTGATCACGCCGGCCGTGGCGTGCTCGTTGCCCAGGAAGATGTTCTCCGCGATCGAGAGCACCGGCACCAGGGCCAGCTCCTGGTGGATGATGCCGATGCCCCGTCGCTCGCTGGACCTGATGTCCTTGAACTCGCCGGGTTGGCCATCGAAGACGACCTCACCCTCGTAGCTGCCGTGCGGGTGGATGCCACTGAGCACCTTCATCAGCGTCGACTTCCCGGCGCCGTTCTCCCCGCAAATGGCGTGGATCTCGCCGGTGCGCACCACCAGATTGACGTCGTCGAGTGCCGTGACACCCGCGAATCGCTTGGTGATGCCTCGCATTTCGAGCAGGGGAGGTGCGGCCTGGTCGACCGTCACGCCAGCTGCCCCGCGGTGTAGTACCCGGAGTCGATCAGCACCTTCTGGTAGTTGGTCTTGTCCACGCTGACGGGTTGCAGCAGGAACGCCGGCACCGTCTTCACGCCGTTCTCGTAGGTCGTGGTGTCGTTCACCTCGGGCTTACCGCCGGTGAGCAATGAATCCGCCATCTGCACAGCGGCTTTCGCCAACTCGCGGGTGTCCTTGAACACCGTCTGCGTCTGCTCGCCGGCGATGATCGACTTCACCGACGCCAGCTCGGCGTCCTGGCCGGTGACGATGGGCAGCGGGTTGGTCGGCGTGCCGTAGCCCGCGCTCTTCAGTGCCGAGATGATGCCCAGCGACATGCCGTCGTACGGTGAGAGGACAGCGTCGACCCGGCCGCTGGTGTAGGCCTTGCTCAGCAGGTTGTCCATTCGCGACTGCGCGAGCCCGCCGTCCCACCGCAATGTCGCCACCTGATCGAACGACGTCTGACCGCTCTTGACGACGAGCTTTCCGCTGTCGAGGTACGGCTGCAGCACGCTCATCGCGCCCTTGAAGAAGAACGTCGCGTTGTTGTCGTCGGGAGACCCGGCGAACAGCTCGATGTTGAACGGGCCCTTGCCCTGTGCCAGCTCCAGCTTGTCGGCGATGTAGCTCGCCTGCAGCACGCCGACCTTGAAGTTGTCGAACGTTGCGTAGTAGTTCACGTTCTCGGTGCCGCGGATCAACCTGTCGTAGCTGACCACCGGGATCTTGGCGTCGGCCGCACGCTGCAGCGTGTCGGTCAGCGACGAACTGTCGATGGGAGCGATGACCAACACCTTGACGCCCTTGGTGATCATGTTCTCGATCTGGGACACCTGGTTCTGCACGACGTCGTCGCCGTACTGCAGGTCGGTGTCGTACCCGAGCTTCTTGAACTGCTCGGCCATGTTGTTGCCGTCGGCCACCCAGCGTTCGGACGACTTGGTGGGCATCGAGATGCCCACCGTTCCGCTGCGCTGGCCGCTGGTACCGGTCGTCTCCGTCGTCGTCGAACGCCCGCAACCGGCGCTGGCGAGCGCCACCAGCACGACCAGCACCCAGGCGAGCGCGCCCACTACTCGAATGAAGCCGTTACGCATGAAGTCCTCCGATTTGGTTCTGCGCCCACCGCGATCGCGATGCTCGGATCGCCAGTGATGTGAGCGCTAACATCGACGATCTTGTGACGGGGGTCACGCGTTTGTCAAGCCTCTGGAAGACCCGATTGTGAGCGCTAACAATTCGTTGACAGCCCGTGAATGTGAGCGTTAACATCCCCTCCGTGTAACGCCGGTCACATCGACTCCCGCTCCGCGCGGCCTGCCGAAGGGCACCGGCTCGAGCTCGGCTCGGCCTTTCCAGACAACGAAGGAGTTGTGGTGAACCGAATCCTCACCGCGGTGCTCGGCATCGCGACGGCAGGCGTACTCGCGGCATGCGGCAGTGGTCCGGCACCCGGTGGCAGCTCGGGCTCGAGCGGTGCCGGCGGACAGCTCGTCATGGGCTTTTCGCAGGTGGGCGCCGAGAGCGGGTGGCGAACCGCCAACACGCAGTCGATTCAGGACGCGGCCAAGGCCGCCGACGTCGATCTGAAGTTCTCCGACGCGAACGGTGAGCAGGAGAACCAGATCTCGGCCATCCGATCGTTCATCCAGCAACGGGTGGGCGTGATTGCCTTCAGCCCCGTCGTGCGTACCGGCTGGGACGCGGTGCTACTCGAGGCCAAGAACGCGGGCATCCCCGTCATCCTCACCGACCGCGCGGTCGACACCCAGGAGAAGGACGTCTTCAAGACGTTCCTTGGGGCCGACTTCGTCCAGGAGGGCAAGTGGGCAGGGGAATGGACGGTCAAGCAGTTCGCGTCGGCCCCCGGTCCGGTGAACATCGTGCAACTCGAGGGCACGACCGGGTCGGATCCCGCGCTCGAGCGCAGCACCGGCTTCTCCGGCGCCATCGCCGCCAACCCCAACCTCAAGGTGATCGCGTCCCAGACCGGTGACTTCACCCGGTCCGGCGGCAAGCAGGTGATGGAGGCGTTCCTCAAGGCCAACCCGAAGATCGACATGGTCTTCGCGCAGAACGACGACATGGCCCTCGGTGCGGTCGAGGCGATCGAGGCCGCCGGCCTCAAGCCGGGCCAGGACATCAAGATCGTGGCCATCGACGCCACCCACGACGGAATGCAGGCCCTTGCCGACGGGAAGATCGACTTCATCGTCGAGTGCAACCCGCTACTCGGACCGCAGCTGATGGATCTGGCCAAGAAGGTCGTCGCTGGGCAACCGGTGCCCGCCCGTGTCGTCACGCCGGACCAGACCTTCGACCAGCAGCAGGCGCAGGCCGCTCTGCCCAGCCGCAAGTACTGACGTCCGCATGACTCCCACCCCGATGACCCGAACCCCGAAGGCCGCACCCGGCTCCGGGCCCGACGCGACCCCCGTGGTCCAGATGCAGGGCGTCACCGTCGAGTTCCCAGGCGTCAAGGCGCTCGACGGGGTCGACTTCCGGCTGTTCCCCGGTGAGATCCACGCACTGATGGGGGAGAACGGCGCCGGCAAGTCGACGTTGATCAAGGCGCTCACCGGGGTTCACGACGTCGCCGCGGGCAGCATCGTCGTCGACGGTGTGCCGCAGCGCTTCGGCGGCCCGCGGCAGGCGCAAGAAGCTGGCATCAGCACCGTCTATCAAGAGGTCAACCTCTGCGCCAATCTCACCGTGGCGGAGAACATCCTGCTCGGCCGCGAACCCCGCCGGTTCGGCCGCATCGACCATCGCGCGATGAACGCCGCCGCCGCCGAACTGCTCGGCGAACTGGACCTCACCATCGACCCCAGGTCCCTTTTGGGTGCCCATCCGATCGCGGTTCAGCAGCTCGTCGCGATCGCGCGTGCGACGGCCGTGTTCGCCCGCGTGCTGATCCTCGACGAGCCGACCTCGAGTCTCGACGCCGACGAGGTCGGCGAGTTGTTCCGGGTGATGCGTCGCCTGCGCGACGGCGGGACCGCCATCCTGTTCGTATCGCACTTCCTCGATCAGGTCTACGAGGTGGCTGATCGAATGACGGTGCTGCGCAACGGCCGTCTGGTCGGCGAATACCCGACGGCAGCGTTGGACCGGGTGTCGCTGGTGGCGGCGATGCTTGGACACGACCTCGACCTGCTGGAGGAGATCGGCGACGCCGCTGCCGCCGTCACCACCGGCCAGACGGTGCTCAGTGCCAGGGGCCTCGGTCGCAAGCCTCGCTTGCAGCCCGTCGACCTCGACGTGCACCGCGGTGAGGTGGTCGGGCTGGCCGGGCTCTTGGGATCGGGTCGAACGGAGCTGGCGCGCTTGCTCTTCGGCGCCGACCGGGCCACCAGCGGCAAGATTGCCGTCGACGGCAAGCCGGCCGCGATGCGATCACCGCGGGCCGCCATCGCCAAGGGGCTGGCATTCTCCTCGGAGGACCGCAAGGGTGAGGGCATCATCGGTGACCTCAGCGTCCGCGACAACCTGGTGCTGGCTCTGCAGGCACGTCGGGGCTTCGCCCGCCCGCTGTCGCGAAGGACCAAGGACGAATTGGTGCTTCGCTACATGGACGCCCTCGACATCCGGCCGCGCAACCCCGACACACCGGTACGGAACCTCAGCGGCGGCAACCAGCAGAAGGTGTTGCTGGCGCGGTGGCTGATCACCGAGCCGCGCCTGTTCATCCTGGACGAACCCACCCGCGGAATCGACGTCGGCGCCAAGGCGCAAATCCAGAAGCTCGTCGCCGACCTCGCCAAGGACGGCATGGGAGTGGTGTTCATCTCCGCCGAACTCGAGGAGGTGGCCCGCATCAGCGACCGCATCGCGATCCTGCGCGACGGTCGATGCGTCGCGCAGGTCGGATCCGAGCGGAGTGTCGGCGAATTGACGTCGCTCATCGCCGCGGGAGGACGACGATGACGACGCTGCGCACGCGGCTGGGTGCATCCCCGCTGATCTGGCCGGCGCTGGCCCTGGTGGCGCTACTGATCGTCAACGTCGTAGTCACGCCCAGCTTCCTGTCCATCCGGGTCAAGGACGGCCACCTGTTCGGCAGCCTGATCGACATCTTGCGCAACGGCGCACCCACCATGCTGGTCGCGCTCGGCATGACGGTCGTGATCGCCTCGCGTGGCATCGACCTGTCGGTCGGTGCCGTGGTCGCCGTCAGCGGAGCACTGGCCTGTGCGCACATCGCCGGCTCCGTTGACCCGGCCGGGGTGGGCACGGTCGTCACCGCCATGGGCATCGCCCTGGGTGCCGCGGTGGGCCTCGGCCTGTGGAACGGGATGCTGGTCTCGGTCTTCGGCGTTGCGCCGATCATCGCCACGCTGGTGCTGATGACCGCAGGCCGCGGGATCGCGCTGCTGATCACCGACGGTCAGATCGTCACGGTGACCAGCGCACCGTTCAAGGTGCTCGGTGCGGGCTTCGTCTTCGGGCTGCCCGTGGCGATCCTGGTGAGCCTGACGGTGTTCGCCCTGGTCGGTCTGCTGACCCGGCGCACCGCCCTCGGCATGCTGCTGGAGTCGGTCGGGATCAACCCGGAGGCCAGCCGGCTGGCCGGCGTGCGTCATCGCACCATCGTGTTCACCGTCTACGTGTTCTGCGCGCTATGCGCCGGCATCGCGGGACTCATGATCGCGTCCAACATCTCGGCTGCCGACGCGAACAACGCCGGGCTCTGGATCGAGATGGACGCCATCCTGGCCGTGGTGATCGGTGGCACCTCGCTGCTGGGCGGACGGTTCAGCCTGACCGGGACGATCCTGGGGGCCCTGATCATCCAGACGCTGACCACGACCGTGTACACCGCGGGCATCACCCCGGAGACCACACTGGTGTTCAAGGCGCTGGTGGTGATCGCCGTCTGTCTGCTGCAGGCGCCGAAGTTCCGCGCGCTGCGGCTGCGCCGCCGATCACGCAACGACCCACCGGGCCGGGGCCTTCCGGCGCCGGATGCCGTTGCGGCAGCGCCCATTGCAGTCCCGCCGTCGGCGATGGCCGGGAAGTGAGGACGCCGTGACCGCACAACTCGTCACCCGGCCTCGGACCGCACCCGGCCAGGTGCTGCGCCGGGTGCGGGGGCAGTATCTGTCCCCGGTAGCGTCCCTGGTGTTGTTCGTGGTGATGTTCGGCGTCGTCGTCTCCCGCTACGACTTCGCGAGCCCGACGCAGGTGTTTCTGAACCTGTTGGTGGACAACGCCTATCTGATCGTCCTGGCGGTCGGCATGACCTTCGTGATCCTGACCGGCGGGATCGACCTGTCCGTCGGATCGGTGGTGGCGCTGTCCACCGTGATCGTCGCCACGGCCCTGAAGGCGGGCTGGCCGCTGCCGCTGGCCGTCGGCGTCGTACTGGTGGTGGGGCCGCTTCTCGGACTGCTGATGGGACTGGTAATCGAGTACTTCGACGTCCAGCCGTTCATCGCGACCCTGGCCGGGATGTTCCTGGCGCGCGGGCTCTGCTACGTCATCAGCGTCGACACCCTACCCATCAAGGACCCGCTGTTGCGTCGGTTCGGGCTGAACTACGTCTACCTCTACGACGCTCTGTTCATCCGCTGGACGGTGGTGGTGGCCCTGTTCGTGGTGGCGGTCGCGGTGTACGTGTTGCACCACACCCGGTTCGGTCGCACGGTCTACGCCGTCGGTGGCAACCGGCAGTCGGCACAGCTGATGGGCCTCGACGCCTCCCGCGCACGGGTGTCGGTGTATGCCATCAGCGGGTTCTGCGCGGCGCTGGCAGGTCTGCTGCTGGCCACTCAGAAGCTCTCGGGGTATAGCCTCAATGGCATCGGGCTGGAGCTCGACGCGATCGCCGCGGCGGTGATCGGAGGCGTACTGCTCTCCGGTGGCGCGGGTTTCGTGCTGGGCTCGCTGATCGGCGTCCTGGTGCTCGGCACCATTCAGACGTTCGTCACGGCGGCCAATCTCGACTCCTACTGGACTCGGATCATGACCGGGGTCCTACTGCTGATGTTCGTGCTGGTTCAGCGACTACTGGTGAGGAAGCCCAGATGAACGGTCACCCCGTGCCACCGACGACCGGCAAGCCGGTGATGGCCGACGTCGCCCGACTCGCCGGTGTCAGCCACCAGACCGTGTCGCGAGTCATCAACGGCGCAAGCAGTATTCGTCCCGCCACCAAGGCCCGCGTCGAGCAGGCGATCGAAGAGCTCGGCTACCGGCCCAACACCGCGGCGCGGGCACTGGTGACACGTCGGTCGGGCATCATCGGGATCGTCGGCACCAACAGTGCGATGTACGGTCCGTCGAGCATCCAGCGGTCGGTGCAGGAGGCCGCGCGGGCCGCGGGTTACTTCTCCAGCCTGGTCCCGCTGGCCGAGGTGACCGTGGAGGAGCTGCGCGGGGCACTCGATCATCTCGGGCGCCAGTCGGTCGAGGCGATCGTGATGATCGCCGCGCAGGAGGATGCCCTCGCCGTCGTGCACTCCGCCGACGCGGGCCTGCCCCTGATCGTCGTGGAGGGCGACCTGTCCGGGCGCGGACTCAGCGTCGGCGTCGACCAGATCGCAGGCGCCCGGCAGGCAACCCAGCATCTGATCGATCTCGGCCACCGCGCCATCGACCACGTCTCGGGCCCGCTGAGCTGGACCGAGGCCAAGGGCCGGCGCACTGGATACGAGCAGGCGATGCGAGCCGCCGGCCTCGAGCCCCGGGACCACTGGGAGGGGGACTGGACCCCGGCCTGCGGGTACGAGATCGGCCGCGAGCTGGCGGCCCGGGGCCAGGCGTCCGCGGTGTTCGTCGCCAACGACCAGATGGCGATCGGCGTGCTGCACGCCTTCGCCGAGGCCCGGTTGACGGTTCCCGGCGACATCAGCGTCGTCGGTTTCGACGACATTCCCGAGGCCGGCTACCTCAACCCCGCGCTCACCACCGTCAGGCAGGACTTTCAGGCGATCGGCCGCAACGCCATCGACCTGGTCACCGCCACCTTGGCCGGCTCGACCACCCACGTGCCGCTGCTGGCTCCCGAACTCATCGTCCGAGGCAGCACGGCCCCGTATCAGGAGAAGGCATGATCGCCGAGAAGTACACCGTGGGAGTCGATTTCGGCACCCTGTCCGGGCGGGCGCTGGTGGTGCGCATCAGCGACGGCCACGAGCTGGCCAGCGCCGAGCATCCGTACGCGCATGGCGTGGTGTCCGACGCGCTCCCCGGACGCGACGTTCGGCTGCCACCGCAGTGGGCCCTGCAGGTCCCGTCGGACTACGTCGACGTGCTGCGCATCGCGGTGCCCGAGGCGGTGACCAAGGCGGGCATCGACCCCGCCGACGTGATCGGCATCGGCACCGACTTCACGGCGTGCACCATGGTGCCGGTGCGCGGCGACGGTACTCCGCTGTGCGAACTCGACGAATTCGCCGACCGCCCCCATGCCTACGCCAAGCTGTGGCGCCACCATTCACCGCAACCGCAGGCCGATCGCATCAACGCGGTCGCCACGCGCCGCGACGAGAAGTGGCTGCCGCGCTACGGCGGGCTGATCTCCAGCGAATGGGAGTTCGCCAAGGCGCTGGAGATCCTCGAGGGGGATCCGCAGGTGTATCAGGCGATCGACCGGTTCGTCGAGGCGGCCGACTGGATCGTGTGGCAACTGTGTGGCAGCTACGTCCGAAACGCCTGCACCGCCGGGTACAAGGGCATCCGACAGGACGGTGAATACCCCTCACGCGAGTTCCTGGCCGAACTCCATCCCGGCTTCGCCGACTTCGTCTCCGAGAAGCTGGACCAGCCGATCGGATTCCTCGGCGATCGTGCGGGTGTGCTGACCGCTCAGGCTGCGGCATGGACCGGCCTGCCCGAGGGCATCGCGGTCGCCTTCGGCAACGTCGACGCGCACGTCACCGTCGCCGCCGCCGACGCACTGGAGTCGGGTGAGCTGGTGGCGATCATCGGTACGTCGACATGCCACGTGATGAACTCCGACGTGCTGCGCGAAGTCCCCGGCATGTGCGGTGCCGTCGACGGTGGAATCCTGGCGGGTGCTTGGGGTTACGAGGCCGGCCAGTCCGGCGTCGGAGACATCTTCGCCTGGTTCATCGACAACTGCGTGCCCGAGTCCTACCAGGTCGAGGCGCGCCGCCGCGGGGTGTCGCTGCACGAACACCTGACCGAACTGGCGAGCCGCCAACGGGTCGGTGAACACGGCCTGGTCGCGCTCGACTGGCACAGCGGCAACCGCTCGGTGCTCGTCGACCACGAACTGTCGGGCGTCATCGTCGGGCAGACGCTGGAGACCACGTGCGTGGACATGTATCGCGCGCTGCTGGAGGCGACCGCCTTCGGCACCCGGGTCATCGTCGAGACCTTCGTCGAAAGCGGGGTTCCCGTCAACGAATTGGTGGTCGCCGGAGGCCTGCTGAAGAACCGCCTCCTGATGCAGATCTACGCCGACGTGGTGGGGTTGCCGCTGTCGACGGTTCCCTCGGCGCAGGCGCCCGCCCTCGGCGCGGCCATCCACGCCGCCACGGCGGCCGGTGCGTTCGACGACGTGCGCGCGGCAGCCAAGCAGATGGGGAGACGCACCCGCGGGGCGTATCAGCCCATCGCCGAGAACGTGGCGCTCTATGACCGGTTGTACCGCGAATACGTGGCGCTCTACGACTGGTTCGGCCGGGGCAACGACATGATGCGCCGTCTGCGCCGCGTCGGTTCGGACGAGACCGTGGCGGCCCTGCGATGACACTCACCTCGGAAGTCGACCGCGTCGTCGCCACCCTGCGCCGCGAGGTGTGCGAACTGCACGCCCATCTCACCAACTACGAGCTGGTCATCTGGACGGCCGGCAACGTCTCGGCCCGCGTGCCCGACAGCGACCTGATGGTGATCAAGCCCTCCGGCGCCGACTACGCCTCGATGACCGCCGACGACATGGTGGTGTGCGATCTGCACGGCAACCTGGTCGACGGTGCGCTGAACCCGTCCTCGGACACCGCCGCGCACGCCTACGTCTATCGCCACATGCCCGAGGTCGGCGGGGTGGTGCACACCCACTCCACCTACGCCACCGCGTGGGCGGCTCGCGGTGAGCCCATCCCGTGCGTGCTGACGATGATCGCCGACGAGTTCGGCGGCGACGTCCCAGTCGGGCCGTTTGCCCTCATCGGTGACGATTCGATTGGGCGGGGGATCGTGGAGACGTTGCGGCACAGTCGATCTCCGGCGGTGTTGATGCGCAACCACGGCCCCTTCACCATCGGCCGCACGGCCCGTGACGCCGTCAAGGCAGCGGTGATGGTCGAGGACGTCGCGCGCACGGTCCACATCAGTCGTCAGCTCGGGGCGGCGGCGCCCATCGCGGCCGACGACGTGACTGCGCTCTTCGAGCGCTATCAGAACGTGTACGGCCAGTCCGGCCCGCACGCCATCGACACCAAGGAGAACCAAGGATGATCGCCTCCCGACTCGTCACGAGCCAGGTCTGGCTGATCACGGGCAGCCAGGCCATGTACGGGCAGGCAATCCTCGACCAAGTGGCCGAGCAGTCCCGTCGGATCGCCGAGCAGCTGGACGGCAGCAGCGAGATTCCCGTCGAGGTGCGCTGGCTTCCCGTGGTCACCGACGCCGAGCAGATCGCCCGCGTGCTGAGCGAGGCGAACACCACCCCGGAGTGCATCGGCGTGATCGCCTGGATGCACACGTTCTCTCCGGCCAAGATGTGGATTCGCGGGCTGAAGACGCTGCGCAAGCCGCTGCTGCACCTGCACACGCAGTTCGGCGTCGAATTGCCATGGGGCACCATCGACATGGACTTCATGAACCTGAACCAGGCCGCGCACGGCGACCGCGAGTTCGGCTATGTCCAGTCCCGGCTCTCCACCACCCGCAAGACCATTGCCGGCCACGTCAGCGATCCGCGCACGCGGAACCGGGTCGGATCGTGGACGCGCGCGGCGCTGGGCCACGCCGAGCTGTCGACGCTGAAGGTGGCCCGGTTTGGGGACAACATGCGCGGCGTCGCCGTCACCGAGGGGGACAAGGTGGAGGCCGAGGCGCACTTCGGTGCGTCGATCGACACCTACGGCGTGAACGACCTCGTCGAGGTGGTCCAGCGTGTCCGACCGGTCGACGTCGACAAGCGGATTCGCGAGTACGAGGGCACCTACGACATCGCGGCCGAGTTGCTGCCCGGTGGGGACCGTCACACCTCCTTGCGGCACGGCGCCCAGATCGAGCTGGGTCTGCGAAAGTTCCTCTCCGATGGTGGATTCCACGCGTTCACCACCAACTTCGAGGACCTGGGTGGGTTGCGGCAATTGCCCGGACTCGCCGTTCAGCGACTGATGGCCGACGGTTACGGCTTCGGCGGCGAGGGTGACTGGAAGACCGCGATGCTGCTGCGCACGGTGAAGGCGATGGCCGACGGGCTGCCGGGCGGCACGTCGTTCATGGAGGACTACACCTACGACCTGACCCCGGGTCATGAGCGCATCCTGGGTGCACACATGCTCGAGGTCTGCCCGAGCATCGCGGCGGGGGTGCCCACGCTGGAGGTGCATCCGCTATCGATTGGGGACCGCGAGGATCCGGTGCGGCTGCGCTTCACCGCGGCGCCCGGGGACGGCCTGGTGATCGGCATCTGCGACATGGGATCGCGATTCCGGTTGGTGGCAAACGAGGTTCGCGTGGTCGAGCCGTTCGCCGAGCTGACCAGGCTGCCCGTCGCCTGCGCCGTATGGGAGCCCCTGCCGTCGTGGTCGACCTCGGCGGAGGCGTGGCTGATGGCGGGCGCCCCGCACCACACCGTGCTGACCACCGCGGTTGGATCCGAGACCATCGACGACTTCGCCGCGATGACGTCCACCGAACTACTGATCATCGACGCCGCCACCACGGTGCGCGGCTTCGGCCACGAGCTGAAGTGGAACGACGTATATCACCACGTCGCGGCCGGGCTTTGAGGCCGGGTGGATCGATGATCGCGGCGCGCCTGCACGGCGTCGGGGATCTGCGGGTGGCCGCCGAAGCCGGTCCGGGTGATCCACCGCCGAACTGGTCGCTCCTCGCGGTCACGTCCGTGGGCATTTGCGGGTCGGACCTGCACTGGTTCACCGACGGGGGAATCGGTGAGAACCGCATCGAGCATCCCGTGGTGCCGGGACACGAATTCGCCGCGGTGGCGCTCACCGGGCCGTATGCCGGCCGCCGCGTCGCGGTCGATCCCGCCATCGCCTGCCGCACCTGCGAGATGTGCCGGGCCGGACACCACAACCTTTGTCCGTCGGTATGTTTCGCCGGGCACGGTAGCTTGGACGGTGCGTTGCAGGAGCGCCTCGCCTGGCCCGACCATCTGTTGCACCCATTGCCCGACGCGCTCAGCGACGACGCCGGTGCGCTGCTGGAACCGCTGGGCGTGGCCATCCACGCGGTGAGCGTCAGCCACCTGCAGCCCGGATCCGACGTGCTGGTCCTCGGCGGTGGACCCATCGGGGTGCTCGCCTGTCAGGTAGCTCGGCGGCGCGGTGCGGCAAGGGTGTTCGTCGTGGAGCCGCTCGATCATCGCCGGGCCACCGCACTGAGCTGCGGCGCCGATGCCGCCCTCACGCCCGAAGAGGCGGTCGATGCGGTGCTGACCGCGACGGCAGGCCGCGGTGCGGACGTCGCCGTCGAGATGGCCGGGACGAACGACGCCATCGCCACCGCCGTCGGGGCGATCCGGCCCGGTGGTCGCATCGCACTCGGGGGCATCCCGTCCGAGGACTGCTCGTCCTTCCCGGCCGCACCGGCCCGGCGCAAGGGTCTGACGTTCGCGATGGTCCGCCGGATGAACGACACCTACCCGCGGGCGATCGAACTGGCCACTGGCGCCATCGACCTCGACGCGCTGGTCTCGAGGCGCTACCCCGTCACCGCGGCCGCAGAGGCCTTCCGTACCGCCGCCGAGCGCCGCGGCGACAAGGTCGTGGTGGCGGTGTCGAGCAGCTGAGTGTCGATGGGGTGAGCCGGTTCACGGTGCACCGTCGTCGGTGAGCACGATGCGCGCCACCTCCTCGAGCACCCCTTGGCACGCCACCGGTGGCGTCGGAGCGCCGTCCCCTTCGCTCGACCCGATTGGGCTCAGGCTTGCAGCGGGTCGCCGGTGACGACGTCGGTGATGGTGATGTCGATCGGGTGCCGTCGACCCGCCGTCGCGCCAAGCAGATCGACGACGACGTCGGTGGTGGTAGCACGGATGCGGTTGGCCAACTCGCGAAGCTCGGTGCCGTAACTCCCGGTCACCTCGATGTGTACGCCGCGTAGTACGCCGTCCTCCACGTCGAGGTCGATCGCGGTCGGGACGCACAGGTACAGCTGGCGCAGCGTCACCGACAGCACGCTGCGCACCACGTTGTCGCTGACGCGCAGATGGCCCGAGCCGGGCAGGTCCGGGCCGTCGGCGTCGAGCGGCCATCCACCCGAACGTGGGGTGTTGCGCACGGCGGAGATCACGCGGGACGCGATGGCGTCCCATCCGGGTTCGGACGCGTCTCGCAGGATGCCTCCGGCCTGCGCCAGCAGGTCGACGGGTTGGTTCATCTCCACCTCCTCAGCCTCTCCCTCAGTGTGCGGGTGGCGCGAAAGTGATGCCCTCGCGCGGTGTCGGGGGTCAGCCCGAGTACGTCGCCGATCTCGGGGAACGTCATCTCCTCGATCTCCCTGAGTACCCAACTCGCCCGTTGCCGCGGTGGCAACTCGGCCAACGCGGTCTCCAGCGCGGTCAGGAACTCCGTTGACGAGGCCGACACGAACGGATCGCTCGCGGAATCGGTCGCGGGTATCACGTTCAAGGCCATGTCGTCGATGGGTTGGGCGCGTTTGACCCGATAGGTGTCGACGATCTTGCGTGCGCAGATGGAGAACAGCCAGGTCTTCAGTGACGACCCGCCGCGAAAGTTGCCGATTTGGCGCCAGGCGGCGACGAAGGTCTCCTGCACCGCGTCGCCGACGTCGTGCTCGTTGGCCAGCATCCGACGGGCGTAGCGGTACAGCACCGGGCCGTACCGGTGCACCAGCACTTCGAAGGCGGCCCGGTCGCCGAGGGCGGCGGCACTTGCCAGCGCCGCGTCCCCGGCCTCGGCCAGGTCGACCGCACCCCGGTTGACACTCACGCCTGCTCCTTCGTGGGTCGGTCGGCACCGTCCGGTCCGTCGATCCGGTGGCACGGTAGCGCACGGAGGATCACCGCAGTCTGGCATGGCCGACTCGGGATGTGGTACGGATCACGCGTCTGTGGCATTCGCATCGAGCCGTTCGCCCCGACTACACCACGTAGGCCAATCACGGATTCGAAGGAGTGAGGACACGATGACCAGCACCCAGCCAGCCAGCACCAAGAGCGAGGGCGTCGCCGCACGAGGCGAGGCCACGCTGGCCAGCACCCACGGCAAGACCACGATCGCCGACACCGTCGTGTCGAAGATCGCCGGCATCGCCGCCAAGGAGGTACACGGGGTGTATGCCCTCGGTGGCGGCGCGTCGCGCGTCGTCGGCGCTCTGCGCGAGCGGATCCCCGGTGCCAGCGTCAACCATTCCCAGGGCGTGTCGGTGGAGGTCGGGGAGAAGCAGGCCGCCGTCGACGTCGACATCGTCGCCGAGTACGGAGTGTCCATCGCAGACCTGGCGAACGGACTGCGCCGCAACGTGATCGCCGCCATCGAGCGGATGACCGGGCTCGAGGTCACCGAGGTCAACGTCACCGTGCACGACGTTCACCTCGAGGACGACGAGGACGGCTCCGACGAGCTCACCACCACCCGGGTCCAGTGACGCCGACAGCGGAGGCCCTCGATGACTGAGACTGCCGACGTGGTCGCGGCCGCGGTGCGGGGGGTGCCCGGCGTCGCCGACCTGCACGCCGGAATGTTCGGCGAGGTCGGAACGTATCTGCCCGGGCGCGTCGTGGCGGGCATCCGCATCCGCGAGGAACTCACCGAGGTTCACGTCACGCTGTACTTCGGCGCACCAGTGCGCGAGACGGCGGCCCGCGTCCGCGAGGTGGTCGGCGGCATCGTCGGCGGTCCGGTGGACGTCACCGTCGAGGACGTCGTGACAGAGGACGTCTCGGCGGAAGATGCTTCGGACGTGGCCGACCCGGCCCCCCGGCCGTGACCGAGGTCCGGTGGGAGCACCTCGGCGACCGGGCCAGCGCCCGCCGCGCCGCGGTGCGCTCGTTGCACCCCGATGTCGGCGGCGACGCCGATCGACTCGTGGCCGCCCTGGCAGCCATCGACCGAAGGTTCGGGGTGCAGCCCGGCGGGCCCGGTCGATCAGAGCCCGACGCCGTCGTCATCCGGCGGAGTCGGCTGTCGGTGGCGTGGCGGTCGCTGCGCCGCACCCGCAGCCGGCTCCCGCTGGGCCGCCGGCGTTACATCACCCTTTAGACCACCACCAGCACCGCCTTCCGGGCTGCAGAAGCGCTGCAGCTCAACGACCTTCGGAGGATTTCATGACAACGTCCAGTTTGGGCCTCATCGCCGGGCTGCTGCTCGGCGTGGCCGCCGCCGCCGGCGGGTTCACCGGGTTCCTCGTCGCGCTGATCCTGGGTGCGGTGGGATACCTGCTCGGCGGCCACCGCGATGGTGAGTTCGACCTAGCGGCCCTGCTCCGGGGACGCGGTCGTGGCTAGCCAACCACCCGTCGACGGAGCCGAACCCGTCGATCCCGGTGAACGTGGCTCGCTCGTAGTGCGCGACAAGGTCGCCCAGCGGGTGGCCGTGCACGCCGCGCTCGCCACGCCAGGCGTGCGCGCCAGGGCCGCCGGTCTGGACAAGTTGACCGGGCGTGATCTTCCGCGTGCCCGGGTCGACGTCTCCGCCACCAGGGTGCGCGCGCACCTCAGCATTGCCGTGGTGTGGCCCGCATCCCTGGCTGCCGTCGGGATTGCGGTGCAGCGCAACGTCACCCGTGCCCTCACTGACTCCGCGGGATTTCAGGTCGACGGCGTCGACGTGTCCATCGAGGCCGTCGTCTCCGATGACGAACACGGAAGGAATCTGTCATGACGGCGACACTCGGGCGGACGTCCTCGTCGGCCGACGATCAGGCGGCAACGCCGCTCACCCCTGCGAAGGCGCCGGTCGCGGCGCCCGCCGCGGGGTACGTCGGCACGTTGATCGCCGTACTGCTGCTCGGCCTTGGAGTGGTGGGTCTGCGGGACGGTGCAGTCGCCGCCGGCTGGCTCGACGGCATGTCGTGGACGGCGAGCACCGTCGGCTGGCTCGACGGGCTGAGCTTCGCCGGATGGATGATCCCGGTGGGCGTGGTCGCCGTGCTCATCGGCGTGTGGTCGGTGCTGTCGGCATTGCGGCCGCGGCGTCGCACTGCCACCGCCGTGAACGCCCAGAGCAGCGTGTGGATCGGCCCGGCCGACCTGGCGCGGCTGGCGACTGCTGTCGCAGAGGACGTTCCCGGGGTGCTGCGGGCGCGCTCGACTGCGACGCTGCGCAAGATCACCGTCACCGCTCACACCACCGGTGGCAGCGGTGCCACCGGCATCGACGCGGCCGTCGCCGATTCCGTGCGTCACGCCGTCGCCATCCTGCGCGAACCGGTCAAGGTTCGCGTCCGCACTCGCAGAGGAGATGCGTAGATGACCCGCCTGGCCACGACCGTCGACAGATTGGCCGCCCTGGTCTTCGGGCTCGCGATGATCGCCATCGGAGCCGGGCTGCTGGTATGGAACACGAACTGGATCCCGCACACCCCCGAAGTCATCACGGCACCGGAGTTGGTCTCGGCGAGCCAAACCGATTGGTGGCCTTGGGTCGTGGCTGCCGTGGGTCTGTTGCTGGTGCTGGTCGCGCTGCGGTGGCTGCTGACGCACACCCCGAAGTCCAGGGTCAAGCAGCTGCGGTTGGTGGTCGGCGAGGCTGGGACGGTCACCGCCGACATCGGTGACGTAGCCAGCGCGGCCGCCCGCGCACTCGAGGCCAGCACCGATGCCCACTCGGCGCGGGGCAGGGCGGTCATCGACCGCGGTGTTCGCACCATCGACCTCACGGTCACCGCCCAGACCCCGAACTCGTTGACCGGGCTGATCGCAGCGGTGGACGACGTCGGCGCCAAGACCGCCGGTGTGCTCGGCGACGCCACCGTCGCAATGCGCACGACCCTGCACGTAGACCGTCACACCCGTCGCAACCGCGTCGTATGAGGTCCAGCCCCGTGCACGCCCATGACGAGCGCGTCTGCCGCCCCGCACGAGCCAAGGGAGTTCACCAGATGCATGATCGGCGCCGCAATGATCCGCCCACTGCGACGATCGACTATCTGAATCGAATGCCTGCCGTCGTCCTGCTGGACCGGTTGACTGCACCGGTTCTCGGCATCGACGTGGATGGGCAAGTGGCGTATGCCAATTGGGCGTTCGCGCGCCTACTCGGTCGCGCAGATCCGGGCAGGCTCCTCGGAGGGGACGTACGGCACTTACTGGTCGGCGCCCACGCGAGCGCCCCGGAATGCGCCGCAGCCTTGCGAGCCGCCGGTGGGAAACTGGTGGGCTGGGTTCACAGCGAGGGCTTCACGGTACAGACGCTGGTCTCGGAGACGATGCTTCAGCGCGCCGACGATCCCCTGATCCTGATCAGCGTCACCGACATGACCGAATGGTCGTGGAACACCCGCGGCTAGCGCGGACGGGGCTATGCGCGCCAACCAAGACGATGGTGGGACGCCCGAGTTGGGCGCCCAACCATCGGTCGTCGACTACTGAACTACTCGGCTGCCTTCTGGCGAGCCTCGGCGGCCTTCTCGGCGGCGCGAGCGGCATCCGCCTCGGCTTCCTTCTTGGCGACGTCGCGTTGAGCCTCGGCCTTGTCCTGCTGGGCCTGGCCCTCTTCCTTGAGGTCGTCGCGGTCGGTGACGATGCCGACGACTTCCTTGGCCTTGCCCTTGACGTCCTCGACGATTCCCTTGACGGCTTCTTCGGGTCCGCTGTCGCCCATGACTGCTCCTTATCCAGTGGAAACGGTAGTGGCGCACGTATACCCAGCAACAGACGATCGCCAACCTCGCCCGTGGTGACGCCGGTCACCCTCGCAGCCGCAGCTGGAAGCGGGCACCGGGGCAATTCGGCAGGCAGACCAGATCACCGCCGTGGGCGCGAGCGAGCGCGCGGGCGATCGGCAGTCCCAGACCGGCACCGCCGCGATCGCGCGCCCTGGCCTCGTCGAGCCGAACCAGCCGCTCGAAGATCCGCAGGCGCTGTTCCTCGGGCACGCCGGGGCCGCTGTCGGTGACGGTGACGGTGGCGCCGGTCGGTCCGGGGCTGACGTCGATGGTGATCGTGCCGCCGGTGGGGGTGTGCCGGCGCGCGTTGTCGGTGACGTTGGCCAAGATCTGGGCGACCCGATTCGGGTCGGCCGACACCCGCAGCGAGGGCACTCCGGTGAGCGACACCTGAATCGACGGAGCGAGCAGCGCGGTGCGGTCGCGCTCCGTAGCGGCCACGCCCACCAGATCGCACTCCTGCAGGTCGAGGGGTAGTCCGGCGTCGATGCGGCTGAGGTCGAGCATGTCGCCGACCAGCCTCCCGGCCTGGCGGGCTTCGCCGAGGACGAGCTCGGCGCGATGACGCTGCTGCGCCGAGGCCGGATCATCGTCGCGCTGGGTGGCCGCCGACGCGATCAGTTCGGCACCGGCTTGGATGCCGGCGATCGGCGTACGGAGTTCGTGGGCGGCATCGGCGAGGAAGCTGCGCGTCGCCGCCTCGGCCCGGGCGGCGGCGTCGGCGGCACTGCGGGCCCGGCCTTCGGAGGATTCCAGGGCATCCAGCATGGTGTCGAATGCACTTGCGGCCCGGCCCAATTCGGTGGCGGGACGGTCCGGTCGCAAGCGGCGGCCACGATCGCCCGCGGTGATGGACGCGGCGACGGCGGTGAGTCGGTCCAGGGGGAGCATGGCAGCACGAACCACGAACGCGAGGCCGGCTGCCGCGACGATGAGCACCCCGATGCCGGACACCGCCATGACGATGCGCAGCTGCTCGAGGAGCGCGGTGGTCGACGTGGTGTCGGCCACCAGGATGATTCGGCCCCCGCCGGGGAGCGGGTGGGTAATCACCGTGGCGGTCGCCTCGTGTGGGGGCCTCGGTTTCGGTTGGCCGGGGGCCCCGCCAGGAGGGGGCGGCGGTGCCGGAGGGGGTGGCGGTTCGATGGAACCAGTTGACAGGTAGGGGCTTACTGCCGGGTCGCCGTAGGTCTGGCCGTCGCGCTCGACGAGCAGCGCGCGAATGCCACCTCCGTTGAGCTCGGCGGCCAGCTGGGTGGGTGCAGTACCGGCGGCAGCCAGCGCATCGGCCCGGGTGGCGCTGGCCATCACCCGGTCGTGCAGATCGCGGCGGGCCTGGGCGCCGATCAGCAGGTCGATCGTCACCCCCAGCAGCACCAGCAGCACGGCCAGCAGGCCCAACGCGCCGACGACGACCCGTAGACGCAGCGACGGTGTGGCGGTGCGGTCCGGCGTCGTCACGAGCGCGGGGCCTGCAGGCGGTATCCGATGCCGCGCGCGGTGTGCAGGATGCGGGGTCCGTGCGCCTCCAGTTTGCGGCGAAGACTGCTGATGTGGACGTGGATCAGATTGTCGTCGTAGGAGGTGTAACCCCAGACGGCGTTGAGGATCTGGTTGGCGCTGACGGTACGACCGCGCTGGTCGAGCAGGAAGTCGAGCAGTTTGAGCTCGGTCGCCGTCAGGTCGAGTCGGTTGCCCGCCCGGGTCGCGACTCCGGCACCGCGATCGACCAGCAGGTCCCCGACCTGGACGGTGGCGGGGATGCGGCCGCGGCGACGGAGGACGGCGCCGATGCGGGACAGCACCTCGGACAGTTCGAAGGGCTTGACCACGTAATCGTCGGCGCCGCCGTCGAGACCGCGCAGCCGGTCGGGCAACCCGTCGCGGGCGGTGAGCATGATGATGCCCACCTCGCCCCAGTCGCGGACGACGTCGACCAGGGCGAACCCGTCCCGGCCAGGCAACATCACGTCGAGCACGACGAGGTCGGGCCGGAAGCCCTCGAGCACGTCTTCCAGCCCCGTGCCGTCGACGGCGCCCTCGGCGACGTATCCCGCCGTGCCGAGCGCCTCGACGACCATCTCGCGGATCGCCTCGGAGTCCTCGACCACCAAGACCCGCGCCTGGCATCGATCGGTGTCGGCATTGGCGGTCATGAAGCCATTCTGGCCTGCCCTGCCTGAAGCCAGGATGAAGAACTCCGTCTCGACGCTGCTCTTCAGGTTCACTTCATGCTCGCTGGCTACCGTCGCGGTTACCGAAGCACGGCAACGATGGGAGTCAACGAATGACGAACGACGAACGCAAACAAGATCTTTCGGGTGACGAAACCGATGGGGACGCAGACACCGCGCAGATCCACCAACCGCCGCAGCCGGCTCCGGTGGAGCGCTCGGGGCGGTGGACGACCGTCACCGCTCCGGCGCGCCGCCATCCCGTCGGTGTCGCCATCGGTGCGGCGGCAGTCGGGCTGTTCGTCGGCTTGCTCGGCGGGCTCACCGTCGGTGCGCATCCCATGATGTCGCTGACGGTCGGTACCGGGGCGGTCCCGGCGTCCGCCGACCGTGCGCTGCCCGGTGGGCCGCCGGGGGCCTTCGACGACGGTGGGGGACCGGGGCCCGACGGGCCGCCACCACCCGGGCACCGACACCACGCACCACCCCCAAACGGGCCGGAGGGTCCCGCTGGACCGCAGGGGCCCGGTGGCCCGGGCGGACCTGCCGGGCCAGGTGGACCGGGTGGCCCGCCACCGCCTCCGCGTCCGGGAGCGGTTCCTCGTGGTCCCGAGGCGGGCGGGCCGGACGGCCCACCGGCAGCTCCCGGGGAGCAAACCCCGCCACCGCCCGGGGGTGCGCAGGCGCCGGTGGCCCCCGGCCAGCCCGGTACTCCTCGGTCGGCCAACCCGGACAACCCGGCTCCGCAGACCCCGCCGCTGCCTGCCGAGCGTGGTGGTGACGGTCAGACGACCGGACGGTGACGTCGAGGATCTGGCCCGACCGCTCGCGCGGTCCGGCCAGATCACTCGGCCGGGATCAGCCGACTCCCAGCCAGACGAGATAGGGATGAGCCATGGGTGAACTGGTCGCACGCGGGAGTGCCGTCAACGAGGCGGCCAAGAAGGTTCCGGCGAAGAAGGTGCCGGCCAAGAAGGCCAACAAGAAGGTGCCGGCCAAGAAGGCGCCGGCCAAGAAGGCGCCGGCCAAGAAGGTGCCGGCCAAGAAGGCCGCGAAGAAGGCCTCCGCGAAGAAGGCTGCCTCGAAGAAGGCCACGGCCGCGCAGCCCACCATGGGGCTGCCGGAGCTCCCCGCACCGCCGACGGATCCCGCCGTCGTCCTCGGTCTGACTGAACCCTTCACGGCGGCGCAGCTCCGCCGGGCGTGGCGCAGTCATGCCTCCCGTCACCACCCCGACCAGGGCGGCGACGCCGCCACCTTCGCGCGGGGGCGGGCGGCGTACGAGGCGCTGCTGGCGCGCACTCGCACGTCACCCCGCGACTGAGACGGTTTGCTGCGGGACTGGGTCAGAACGGAAGGTCGACCTCCCCATTGCTGGTGACGCCCTCGTCGTGATTGCGGTTGACGTAACCCGGCGTCACGGCAACGCCCGGATCGGTGCCGAAGGGCACCAGTGGGTCTTCGCCGTAGCGGGCGTCTCCCACCGGAGCGCCGGTGATGCCCGAGATGGGTCCGACGGGGTCGGATGCCGTCGAGGTGGGTCCGTCGGCGAGCAGGACGGCGGGCACGACGACGGTGGCTCCGACGATCGAGCCGCCGAGCAGCGCAGCGGTGAGCAGTGGTGCGGCGAGGGCGATCCTGGCGTTCATGGTGCACTCCTGGTGTGGTCGAGGTGGTCTGTGGAACATCTCGATCCTGTCGGCCACGCCACCCCCGGTCGCCATGGCCAGCCCCCAAAACCGGGGTGGTGCTAGCACTACCGGGTTGGCATGGGTGCCGGGGGTACCCACCCGACGTCAATGAATCACTGTTTCTTGCAACGATTTTCAGGAGTCATTCCTAGACGCTCCCGCCTCGGTGGCGGCAGCCCGAGCGAAGCGGCTCGCGAAGATCAGCCCGGAAGGTCGAAACCATCGCAGCGGGCCATCGAGACCGCCGAAACCACCTATTCGGGGGTAAATGACGACGATGGGATTCAAACCCGTAACCATTTGGGCACGGAGTGCTCCGCGCTATGGCGCGCAGTCGAAGTTGCTGCTGATATTGACGACGTCGTCGAGTGGCGACGCTGGTTGTGCTCCGACTTCCGGGAAAGCGGTCGTTCGGGCGGAAATGAAGGAGTCAACGTCTATGACGATCTGTGGTCGATTCAACATCGGGGTGGTAGCTGCCGGCGTTGGGTTGTTTGGGGTCGCGATTGCGTTGAGTCCGGGCGCTTCGGCCGCTCCGTTGCTCACCGGTGGTGAGGCGTGCGCTGAGTCGTCGGCAGGCAGTGTGGCTGGCGCGCCGGCCGCTGCCGCTGGCGCTGGCGCTGCGCCCATCTGCACCGCGAGTGCTCCCATCAATGACATGGCGGGGGTTCCTCTGGCATTCCCCGGCCCGCCGCCCGCGGCCATCCCGCCGGTTCCCGTTGCGGTCCCGCCGGTTCCCCTTGGCGTGCCGCCGGTGCCCGTCGGCGTGCCGCCGGTTCCCGTTGGCGTGCCACCGGTTCCCGTCGGCGCACCCATCGTCGCGGCGGCCGCCCCCGTCCCGCTCGCAGCCCCGCTCGTCGAGATGTCGGGCGGACTCGGCGGCAAGGGCGACCCGATCAATCCCGCCCCGGCCGGAGCGCCCGTCTCGGGTCAGCCGATCCTTCCTGGCCCCACGGGCTAGTCGCGGACGTCCCCGTCGTCGCACCTGTTCGGCGGGGACTGATCGAAACATGAAGGTGCATGGGCACATCGAGCCTCGATGGCGCCATCAGTCATTGACAACGGTGTAGATCGAGGAAGACGGGAGCCATGCGTCAGGTCCTGCGGTGTGTTCTTGCGACCCTGGGGGTCACGGTGCTCGTGACCACGGGTCCCGCCGGTAACGGGATGGCCGCGGCCAGTGATGCCCAAGGCCCGGCCATCGCGTCGGTCTCGCCGTCCTCGGGTGAGGTAGTCGGCGTGGCACACCCCGTCGTGGTGACCTTCCGCGGCCCGGTCGCCAACCGTCGCGCAGCCGAGCGGGCCATCGACGTCGAGTCCAACCTTGCGATGACGGGCAAGTACGAGTGGCTCGAAGACGATGTCGTGCAATGGGTCCCGGACCGCTTCTGGCCCGCCCACCGGAAGATCGGCATCTCGGTCCGCGGCATGGCGATGGACTTCGCCACCGGGCCCGCCGTCGTCGGTGTCGCCAACCTCTCCGAGCACACGTTCACGGTCACCATCGACGGTGTGGACGCAGGCCCACCGTCTTCGCTGCCGGCACCGCACCACCGACCCCACTGGGGTGAGGCCGGTGTCTTCCCGGCTTCGATGGGACGGCCGGACTACCCGACGCCGGTTGGTACCTACACCGTCCTTGGCAAGGACCGCACGGTCAAGATGGATTCGAGCAGCGTCGGGATCCCCGTCGACGCTCCCGACGGTTACCTGATGGACGTCGACTATGCCGTCCGCATCACCAGCCGCGGCCTCTTCGTGCATTCGGCGCCGTGGGCGGTGAACTCGCTCGGCTACGACAACGTCAGCCACGGGTGCATCAGCCTGAGCCCGGAGGATGCCGAATGGTACTTCAACACGGTCAACGTCGGTGATCCCGTGATCGTGCAGGAGAACAGCATCGAGGTACCGCACGCCGTCACGACCTGACGGTGTGCGGCAGTACGGGCCGAGCCTCGTCCAAATCTGACGAATCGGTGCCGTTGGCCGACGAAGCGCGAGTCGAGCTGCCCGTAGGTGCTTCGGTAGGTACATTCGCTGTCGATGTCGAATGAAGGAACGCCGGTGGTGATGTCGCCGACGCGCGATGACCACGTCGCCGCGCGGGTGCCGACGGGTTGTCAGCCGGGGTGAGCTTCGCGTCAGACCCAAGCGCGTCATTGGGCGCGCCGTCGCCCGAAGAGACTCGTCGGCTCTTGGCGCTGCTCAATCGCCTTCCCGCTCTGATCGGTTACTGGGATCGCGATCTGGCCAACGTCTTCGCCAACGACGCGTACCTGGAGTACTTCGGCGTCACGCCGGCCGAGGCGCGGGGACGCCACATCAGCGAGGTGCTCGGCGAAGCCGTCTACCAGCTCAATCTGCCCTACATCGAGGGTGCGTTGGCCGGCCGGGAGCAACTGTTCGAACGGACGCTGATCGACCGGCACGGGGTGACGCGTCACACCCAGGCGTCGTATCTCCCCGACATCGTCGACGGCGAGGTGCGTGGCTTCTGCGTCCAGGTCACCGACGTCACCGCTCGGGTGGAGGCCGAACACGCCAGGGACGACGCATGGCGGCTATTTCAGATCGGCATGGCCAACGCTCCGTTCGGAAAGGTGGTCACCACGGCCTCGGCGGTGACGCTGCACATCAACCCCTCGCTGTGCACGCTGCTCGGCTACCGAGCCGAGGAGCTGATGGGGCGGAACTTCCTCGACGTGATCCACCCCGACGACCGACCGGAAGCGGACTGGGAACTGAAGCGCCTGCAAGCCCGAGAAGTAGAGCAATTCGCTTCCGAGCGGCGCTACGTCCGACGGGACGGGAAGACGATCTGGATGCAGCGCACGGCCGTCCTGGTGCCGGGCGAGCATGGCGGAGACGATGTGATCGTGGCGCAGTTCCAGGACGTCACCGCGCGTCGACGCGCCGAGGCCGAACTTGCGCGACTGGCGCTCACCGACTCGCTGACCGGCCTGCACAACCGGCATGCGCTGAGCGAGCACGCCGATCGGTACCGACGCATCGCCGACGTGTCGGTAGGAGTGATCTTCGTCGACCTGGACGGCTTCAAGGCCGTCAACGACAACTACGGCCACTTCGCGGGTGACGGCGTCCTGGTGCACGCGGCACGGCTGCTCCTCGAGGTGGTCGAGGCGCCCAACACCGCCTACCGCCTCGGCGGCGACGAGTTCATCGTGCTGGTGCCCGACGCCCCCGATTCGGACCTAGTCGCGTCGCTGGCAGCTGCCTTGGGCAACGCGCTCACCGCCGACTATCCCACGACGCCGACGACCCGGCTCACGGCCTCCGTCGGCTGGACCTGGGGTCCCGCCGAAGACGTCGAAGTGCTGCTGCGACAGGCAGATACGGAGATGTATCGGCACAAGCACCGGCTGCGCAAGCGAGCCCCCGTCGGCGGGGCTGCCGAGCCAACGGGGTGACCGTCCACGGGCGAAACGATGCTCAGCCCGCGACGGAGGCGTCGTAGATGGACTGAATCGAGCGGTCGAGCGTCGCGTCGAACTCTGCGTCGGTCTGGCCGACCGACAGCCCCTCGGTCAGGGCGCGGCTGAAACTGGCGATCAGGCCGTGATTGCGGGCCAGCAGTGCGTTCGCCTCGTCGCGCGAATAGCCCCCGGACAGGGCGACCACCCGCAGCACCCCGGGATGCTCGATCAGTGGACGATAGTGATCGGCGACGGTCGGCAGGGACAGTTTGAGCATGACGTGGCGGTCGGCGGGAAGTCCGTCGAGATGTCCCGTGATCACCTCGAGCAGGAGGTCCTCGGCGGCGGCCTTGTCGGGAATCGAGATGGTGATCTCCGGTTCGAGGATCGGAATCAGCCCGTGCGCCGCGACGCGCTCGGCGAGCTCGAACTGCTGGTCGACGACCGCCGTGATGCCCGCGACGTCGGCAGCGCCGATCACCGAACGCTCCTTGGTGCCGAAGATCCCCTTGCCCGCCGCCCGGTCGAGCAGGTCGTCCAGTGCCGGAATGGGTTTCATGGTTTGCACACCGTCGGTGGGTTCGGCGAGCCCCCTATCGATCTTCAAGAAGGGCACGATGCCCTCGTGCTCCCAGAGATAGGTCGCCGACGGAGTGCCATCGATCTCGCGGTCCATGGTCTGCTCGAAGAGGATGACGGCCAGGATTCGGTCGCCGCCGAACACCGGGGAGGTGATGATGCGTGAGCGCATCTGGTGCATCAGGTCGAACATCTCGGTCTCGGACGAATAAGCCTCCGAGTCGATGCCGTAGAGCGCCAAGGCCTTTGGCGTCGACCCACCGCTCTGGTCGAGCGCCGCGATGAAGCCGCGACCCGTTCGCATCCGCTCGTATTGCCGGTCGTCGGTCACCGCACCGCTCCCATCCGCCGCATCGACACCCGGAGTCGGCCATCGATGCGGGCTCGAAGGTCCCAACCTTGCCGACGACGATAGTCGCCCCGTGGCGAGCGAGGGGTCTTTGGATCCCGATATCTGTGACTTAGGCCTCCGGAGAACGATGGCCCATCGGCATAGCGTCTGGCCCATGGTCATCACGTCTCAACCCATCAGCATCATGTCCGAGACCGAATGTTGGGAACTGGCTGCGAGCACCGCGCTCGGGCGGCTCGTCACCAGCGTCGACGGTCATCCCGAGATCTTTCCGGTCAACTTCGCCGTGCAGCACCGCACCATCCTGTTTCGGACGGCCGAGGGCACCAAGCTCGTCAGCACGGCGATCAACGACCGCGTCCTGTTCGAGATCGACGACCACGACACCAGCGGGGGATGGAGCGTCATCGTCAAGGGGGCGGCGCGCGTGGTCCGAACCGACGAGGACCTGGCCGACGCGGAAGCAGCCGAACTCCTGCCGTGGACTGCCACCACCAAGCAGCACTACGTCCGCATCCGGCCGCTGAGCGTCACGGGCCGGCGCTTCACGTTCGGGCCGGAACCGGAAGGCGATGCGGCGCGGACGTGGCCGTCAGACTGAGCCGTCGGGCTTGGACGGCCGTTCCAGCTTCGACGCGAAGACCGCCGCCTGCGTGCGCCGCTCCATGCCGAGCTTGGCCAGCAGGCGCGAGACGTAGTTCTTGACGGTCTTCTCCGCCAGGAACATTCGCGCAGCGATCTGCCTGTTCGTCAATCCCTCGCCGAGGAGGTCGAGCAGCACCTTCTCCTGTTCGGTCAAGCCGGACAACGGATCCGAGCGCTCCGCGGCTCCGCGCAACTTGGCCATCAGGGCCGCGGCGGCTCGGTTGTCCAGCAGGGAACGGCCTGCGCCAACGTTCTTGATCGCCTGCGCTAGTTCCATCCCCTTGATGTCCTTGACGACGAAGCCACTGGCACCGGCGAGGATCGCGTCGAGCATCGCCTCGTCGGAGGTGAACGAGGTGAGCATCAGGCACCGCAGGTCGGGAAGTCGGGACAGCAGATCTCGGCACAGCTCGATGCCGTTGCCGTCGGGGAGCCGCACGTCGAGGACCGCGACGTCGGGTCGCAATGCCGGGATCTGAGCCATGGCCTGGGCCACTGATCCAGCCTCGCCGATGACGTCGAGTTCGGGATCGGCGCTCAGCAGGTCGATCAGGCCGCGACGCACCACCTCGTGATCGTCGACGAGGAATACCGTCACCATCGCTACGCCCTCCCGGGTGCCGTCGCGCCGCCCCGGCCGTGATTGCCTCATCACGTCGGTGGACTGGCTGTCGTTTCGATAACCATTGTGCCTGTCGTAGGTCATTGCGCATCGCTTCCGGAGAACAGGACGGGACACGTCAGCGTGTCGAGGACGGCACCGCGGTCGGCTGCGGAGGGCTCGCGGATGGTCTGGCCGGGCCGAACGCCCCGCACGACGAGCTGGATGGATTCGCCGTGGCGGGCCAGGTATTCACCGGCGTCGTCCTCGACGGCCCGGATGTCGAGACCCGGTTCGGTGCGACGCCATCGGTCCAACTGAGATTCCAGCGGCGTCGGCGCATCACCGCCCCGCGATCCTTGCGCGGACAGCACCCGTAGCGGCGCCGACCGGAGCCGTGCTTCGGCGACGGCCTGACTGAGGGTCTCGGGGCAGGCGACCGCGTCGTCGAGTTCGACGACGATGGGCCGACTCTCGCGCAACGAGGGCCGCGCCTTCCGGACGATGGCCACCGGGCAGCGGGCCTTGGCCAGGACTGCCGCGGCCACCGAACCCTTGGACTTGCCTCCGACGTCGTTGATGCCGAGCGCGCCAACGCAGATCAAGGCAGCCGACGTCGACGCCTCGACGAGGGCGTCCACGGCGCGGGCTTGCACGATGGCGATCTCGAGCTTGACCGGCCGGTCGGTCGACTCGACGGCCATCGAGGCGTGCCGGATGGCCGCCTCCGCAGTCACGAAGTCGTGGCTGAGCGAACGGTTTCCGGCGACGGCCGGCGAACCCTGAGGTTCGATCGCATACAGCAGGCGCAGGGGGAGATCGCGTTCCACCGCTTCATCGATCGCCCAGAGCGCCGCAGCGACCGCCTCGGATGATCCATCGATGCCGACGATGACGGCAGGCGACGGCGGAGAGGTCGCGCGCATGTGGTTGCTCCAGGGTGGTCTCGGTGGTCACCACGACGGTAAGGCCACCGGGGCGCCGGCGATCAGGGGCAAAGGTCCCTCCTGGCGCGGCATTGGTCCTGCGGTCCCCGGAATGATCGGCGGGTCGCCAGGAATCAGAGACCGCTGGGATAGGTCTCGGGCGTCTGCCCTTCGATCCAGAGGCCCGTCGGCTCCATCGGCGTCAGCGCCCTCGTCACGTCGATGTGGGTCAGCGCGTCGTACTGGTCGGCTGGCCGAACGTGGAAGTAGTGACTGTGGCGTTCGGTCTCTGGCCGGTAGATGACCCCGATGGCGCGGTGCAGCCGTACGGCCGCCAGTACCTCCGCGGCGTCGGCGGATCGACCGTCGTCCATCCGGACGAGGAACGCCGGCTCCTCGCACTCGTGGAACAACTCCTCCAGGCTCCCTGGCAGGCCGGGCCGCACCGTCTTTCGCTCGGCCGCACCACCCCACTCGCTGGCCGCCGTCACCGTCCCCCGGTAGGTGCTGAACCCGAGCAGGCGGCACTGGTTCCCATGCCGCTCGCGGACCAGCTGGCCGAGGGTGTGCTGACCGTCGGCACCGACTTCGGTGGCCCGCGCATCCCCCACGTGAGAGTTGTGCGCCCATACCACGATTCGAGAACTTCCTGGCTCGCCGTCGCGGTCGAGGTGGGCCAGCAGGGCGTCGAGGGTTTCGGCCATGTGGGTGTCGCGCAGATTCCACGAGTCGACGCGGCCGCCGAACATGCTGCGGTAGTACTCCTCGGCGTCGCGCACGGTCGCCGCGTTCTGCAGCGCGTCGAACAACTCGTCCTCGGCCCGGGTGCCGTCGCGTCGGAGGTAGGCCAGGGAGTCGCGTTGCATTTCGATCAGCTGCTCCACGGCCTGGCGTTCGCAGGATTCTCCGGCTCCGAATGCCGCGGCGTAACCGTAGGCCTGGCCGTCATCCCCCGAGACGTGATCGAAGCAGGAGTAGCGCCGCCGTGCCCGGGCCGCGGCGACCTGGTCGACTGTGTCGAGGTAGTCGACCACGGCCCCCATCGAACGATGCAGACTGTAGAGATCGAGTCCGTAGAAGCCGGCCTCCGCACGGGATTCGCGCCGCTGGGTCTCGTTGTGGCCGTGTAGCCACTCGACGAAGTCACGGACGACGACGTTGCGCCACATCCATGCCGGGAAGCGTTCGAAACCGCTGAGGGCTTCGTCCGCGGTGCGGTCACCGCCGAGGCCGCGGACGAAGCGGTTGACGCGGTAGGCGTCGGGCCAGTCGGCCTCCGCGGCAACCGCGGTGAAACCCCTCTCCTCGATCAGCCACTGCGTGATCTCGGCACGGGCCCGGTAGAACTCGTGCGTGCCGTGCGAGCTCTCCCCGATGAGCACCACCCGGGCGTCGCCGATCACCTGGTCGAGCACGTCCGTGCTGGGCACGCCGTGCGGTGCGGGCACGGCGACGTTGCGGATGGCCTCCGCGGCGCGGCGGCGCGGAGGTGCGGTGCGGTTGGCCGTCACGGTCGCGGTGGCAAGGAGCTCGACGACCTCGTCGTCGCCGACTTGGGTGAAGTCCCAGTAGGAGGCCCCGACGGCCGTGAACGGTGTCGGCATCGATGCGCAGACGACGTCGTCGACGATGGCGGCGAACTCGCGGCAGGTCGACTCCGGAGCGGCGGGGACGGCGATCACGAGCTGCGCCGGTTCCTGCTCGCGGATCGCCAGCACGGCTGCCAGCATGCTGGATCCGGTGGCGAGTCCGTCGTCGACGAGGATCACGGTCCGGCCGGCCAACTGTAGGGGCGCCTTTCCGCCGCGGTATCTGCCCTCGCGCCGAATCAGTTCGCGGCCTTCGCGTTCGGCGATTTCACGCAGCTGGCGCGCATCGATGTGCAACCCACGCACGACGTCGTCGTTGAGTACCGTCCGGCCGCCGCTGGCGATCGCTCCCATGGCGAACTCCTCGTGGTCGGGGACGCCTAGCTTGCGCACGATGAAGCAGTCCATTGGCGCGTTCAGCGCGCGCGCCACCTCCCACGCCACGGGTATACCGCCTCGCGCCAGACCGAGCACTACGACGTCTTGGCGGCCCTGGTAGGCGCCAAGGAGTTCGCTGAGGACGCGACCGGCCTCGTGACGGTTGCGGAACACCGCGGCACCGGTGTCGCGGACGGGTTGAATGCTCATCGTTCGGATTCCTTCCCTAGCGGATGTTCACGCGGTCTGGGAGGCGGGCCGCGCGGTCCCGTCAGTGGTATCGAGCCGGGAAGGTCCGCGTCCGGACCGTCGTCGTCGATCCGATCCGATCACTCGCGCACCGCCCTCGATAGGGAAGGAAGTCCCTCGCCGCGGGTGCCGTTGGTCGCGCCGCCGCCCCTCGAAGGTGCGGGCGCGTTCGGATTCGCTGCCACCGGTAGTACCGGGGACCAACGACCCTGGCGTGGCACCGATGCCGCGAGCACAGTCGATGGCGTGAACGGAGGGAAACCCGATGAGCCACCACGACCACGACCGTGATGACGACCGCGATCATGACCGCGATCGTGACCACGAAGTGACCACGCGCCATGTGAGGATCACCGTCGAGCACGAGTCCGACCGCACCGAGGCCAAGGCTCACATGCGTTGGCGAAAGGCCGATCTGGTGGGCGTGGGAGAGGCGACGATCGATCCCGACGACCGCTATCCGAAACGGGTCGGGGAGGAACTGGCCGTGGCGCGGGCCCTTACGCACCTCACCCGACAGCTCTTCGTGACCACCGCCGGTGACATCGAATCCGTCACGGGTGAGGAGACGTCGGTGCGCTGACGGCGGCAGCGGTGTCACCCCAGGTGGCCCTGGCGCCCGAGTCGCCGATGCGGTACACCTGCACCGCCGTGGCGATGCTGATGACGATGACGACGGCCGCGACCACCCACGATGCCGTCCGCTCGACCGTGTGCCCGCGGGTCTCGCGCACGTGGATGCCCGCGATCAGGGCCGCCGCGACGAGCAGTGCGATCGCGAAGTAGATCATCGTGTCGCCCAATTCGGTGTGCTGGTGCAGCTGAGCCGACGGCCCGACCTGTCGTTCCAGCCATTCACCCGCGTCGGTGGTCAGCGGAGTCAGCGCCACCACCAGCAGCGCCAGACCGAGAACCAACCACACCAGGCGTCTTCGGGCGACCGGCCACACCGCGCAGACCGTCGCCAAGATGGCGACGAGGGGGGCGAGCACGACGATGAAGTGCACCAGCAGTGCGTGGACGGGAAGCCCACTGAACGTCGACACGGACTATCTCCTCTGGATCGGTGGAACGAGGATCGGGCGGCGCTGCCCGGTCAGGATGGGGGAGTGACGATGAGGGACAACGCAAGTCGCGGACAGCGGTTCACGGCGGTCCGTGCCTCGAAGATTCGTTCGGCGGGGACGACGACGTCGCGAGATCCATCGCGCGTCAGGGGGTAGCCCCAGTCGTCGCGATCGAGTAGCCCGGGCAGTAACTCGGTGCACAATCCGCGTCCGTCGCATCGCGTCCAGTCGACGTGCAGGCGCCGCACCTCGTGGCGCGTCACCGGGAATGCTCCGCGGGAGTCCGGTCGGTGCGACGAACCGCGGCAAGCACAGCGGCGCAGCGTCCGGCCCGATGGGCGGCTACGTCACCGGCGAAGGCGCGCAGAGCGCTGCGGGCGAATCGGACGACGCCATCCGGATGACGGCAGGCACCGCGGCCGTCGACGACGCCCAGGATGCGGTCGATCTCGTCGAGCACGAAGTCGTCCACCCGCCCGTAGGCGAGGTCGTCGAAGAGCTGGGCCAGCAGTGGCAGGCCGTTGCGGCACGGTCCACACTGCTGGGCTGCTTGTTCGGCGAGGTAGGCCACGACGTCGGCGGTGCGGGCGAGTCCGCACTGGTCACCGGCGAGGACGTGCACGATGCCCGCGCCCGGGGTCGCCCCGGACGATGCCAGGCCGGCGCGCGACAGGCGCAGGTGGGGAATGGCCGAGGCCGGGATCCAGGTGCCGTGGTAGCCACCGACGAGGACTGCTCCCACGTGCTCGGCACCACTTCGCGCCAGCACCTCGGTCAGCGCCGTGCCGGTCGCCACCTCCAGCACCGTTGGCCGATGCGAGGTTCCCGACGAGGTGATCAGCATCGTCCCCGGCTCGTCGGGGTCGCCGACCGACCGGAACCAACGGGGCCCGTAGCGGGCCACCAGCGCGACGTGGGCCAGCGTCTCGACGTTGTTGACCAACGTCGGCCGCCCCCGAAGGCCCGAGGTGGAGGCCGGGACGACGCGGTCACGAGGCGTGGCCCGGCCGCCCTCGATGCGCCGGATCGCGGCAGATTCCTCCCCGGCGATGAACGTGTCGGGAGCTTCGACGACGACCACGCGATGGCGGTCCAGCCCGGCTCCCGCGCGCTCGTCGATCGCGTACCGGGCTGCTGGCACTGCGCGCCTAGGCAGGTACAGGTAGACCTCGGTCGCGCCGATCGCCGCCGCCGCGAGTTGCAGGCCGTCGAGCACCAGGTGCGGCGCGTGCGTCACGAGCGTCGCGTCCTTGCAGCTGAGCGGTTCGCCTTCGGCGCCGTTGCCGACGACGACCGCCCTGCGTCCCGTGATCGAGGCCATCTTGCGCCCGGTGGGGAAGCCGGCACCACCGCGGCCCCGCAGGCCGGCGGCGTCGAGCGAGCCGATCAAACCCTCGGCGCAGCCCTCCGGCAGCACGCCGAACCGGGCGTGGTGATCCGGCAATCCCGGTCCCGACGCGGCCAGGAGTCGACTCGACGTCATCGGCCGGCCACCGAACGGGTCTGGGCGTATTCGACGAAGTCGGCCCGCAACCGCCACGTCAGTGCGGCGGCGACGCTCACCGCACAGCAACCGGCGATGGCGAGGAACCACGGCCGTCCTGTGTCTGTGCCGGTGCCCAGTGCGTGGGCGAAGGCGATCGGCCACATCAGGTAGGAGATCCAGTGAATGGCACGAAAGGTTCTCACTCCCAGCCGATGTCGCAGCAGACTGCTGGCGACGAGCACGATCAGCACGTCGATTGCGAGTGTTCCCAAGCCCAGCCAGAGGGGCCGGTAGGCGCCGAGGAGGGGCACGACGAAGTCGACCAGGCGCAGCTGGGCGTACGGATCGAAGAACAGCAGCGCGACGTGTGACGCGACCAGGGCGGTGCCAGTCAACGCGGCCACCAGGTGCACCTGGGCGACGGCGAAACGTGGCAGCACGCCGATTGGCCGGCCGGATCGGGTGGCGATACCCAGGGCAAGAGACACGGTCAGGAAGATCAGGGCCGTGACTCCGGTGCCGCGGCCCAGAGCCCACAGCGCTTCGCTGGTCATCTCCGCCGCTCCCGGTCGGGCGGCCAATCGCCGACGAAGTGGACCACGCGATGGCGGTCGACCAGTCGAGCCGTCAAACCAAGGGACCGAATCCATTGCGGCGCAGTCGAACCCCGCACGATCGCGGCAGTGGAGACGGTGTTCGCGGCATGACAGGTCGCGGCCGCGACGCTGACCGTCCGCCACACCGGGTTCGCGGGCCGTGCCGTGCGCGGATCCAGGATGTGGTGCAGAACGTCGTCACCGCGTCGCCAGCGGCGTCGAATCGTGCTCGAGGTGGCCAGCGCTGCACCGGCGGGGAGGGCAACCGAACCCTCGGGTTCACCGGTGGCATCGAGGACTCCCACTTGCCAGCCGCCGCTGGGGGCCGGCCCCGCGGTGGCGATGTCGCCACCCAGGTTGACCAGCACACCGGCGCGTGTGGTCGCGTGCACTCGCTTGGCGCACTCGTCCGCGGCGACGGCCTTGGCCGTGGCGCCGAGGTCGAGCAACATGCCCGGCGGCACGGTGACGACGCGGCCCTCGAGCGTCACCATCGACCACGACGTCGGGGTGAACACGATTGGGGGGAAGTCGGCGAGTGCCGTGGGGAGACGAGCGTCGAGGGACCGCGGATCGGGGTCGGCGCCAAGGGAGACCAATGCGGCGCCGATCGTCGGGTCGACGTCACCGTCGGTCAGCCGCGCCGCGGTGAGCGCAGCGTCCAGCAGGTCTGCCAGTTTGGCGCTCACCTCGGTGGGCAGGCCGGCCGCCGCGGCGAGCCGGCAGACCTCGGAGTCCGGCCGGAAGCGCGATGCGGCAGCTTCGACGGCGTCGAGTTCGTCGTCGACCTCGCGGCGCGCGGTCTGCAACGCGTCGGGATCGGTGACGACGATCTGCATCTCGCAGGTCCACCGCTGCCACTGCTCGCGCGCCAGGATCGGCGCCATCGTCGGCGGCGGGGTCACGAGCCGTGCGACATCGTGATGCGTGGCGAATAGTTCGGGGCCATCACCGTGGTGGGTGCGAGGGGGCGGCGCCTGGTGGTGGGTGGTTGCGAGGCGGGCGTCGTCGGCGCGGGCGCCTGTTCGGTGGTCCACGACGGGGTGTACTCGGGCGTCGGCGTCCAGTGCGTGGTGGGTGCCGGTTCGACCGGAGCCGGGTCGGTGGTGGGCGGAGCCGGGTCGGTGGTGGGCGGAGCCAGGTCGGTGGTGGGCGGAGCCAGGTCGGTGGTGGTGGTGACCGGGCTGCTGGCGGGCGGGGCCTCGGGGGCAAGCGCCGGCGCCGGCTCGATGGCGACGACGGGTGCCGTGACCGCGGGTGGCTTGTAGGTGTCGGCGTAGGCCAGCGAGGAGGCGCCCGCGACGCCCGCGACGCCGACACCGACCAGCGCCCACGAGGCAGCCCTCGCCCGGCGCAGTCCCGAACGGGGTGAATCCATGTGGCGATGCTGACAGCCGAATCTTCCAGCCTTCGAAGAATTGGCGTGGCAGGCTCGTCGGGTGGCCGACAGCACCGCGGCGCCGACGCTGCTCATCGTCGAGGACGATCGGGCCCTTGCGGAGCTCCTGCGCGAATTGTTCGTGGAGGAGGGCTATCGAGTCGAGGTCGTCCACGATGGCCAGCAGGGACTCCATCGTGGTCTGACGGGTGGATACGCCGGACTCATCGTCGACCGGGGTCTGCCGGTGCTGGACGGCGCCGAGCTCGTCGCGGTGCTCAGATCGCGGGGAATCGCCACGCCGGCATTGCTGCTGACGGCGCGCGGTGCGGTCGCCGACCGTGTTGCCGGCCTCGACGCCGGAGCCCAGGACTATCTGGTCAAGCCGTTCGAGGTGCCCGAGCTGCTGGCCCGGGTCCGTGCGCTCGTCCGACGGACCGACGCCGGTACCCGGTTGTCCGTCGGGGATCTCTGCCTGGACAGGGTCGCCCGTACCGTCAGCCGTCCGGGTTTGGCGGCCGACGTCGAGCTGTCGGAGCGGGAGGCGGCGCTGCTCGGTGTCCTGATGGCCGCACCGGGTCGCATCCACACCCGTGGGCAGTTGCTCAGCGCTGCGTTCGACGGCGTCGACACCCCCGGCGTCGTGGACACCTACGTGCACTACCTGCGGCGCAAACTGGGCAGGGGCATCGTCCGCACCGTGCACGGTACGGGATACCGCCTGGGCGCCGAATGACGCACGCCGACAACGACTTCCTCATCGTTCGGCGGGCTGGGCGGAGGGCTGCGCTGCAGGCCTCGCTGGCGCTGGCCGGGGTGTTGCTGGTGGTCGGCGGGGTCGTGTACGCCGTCGACGTCCGGGTCCAGAACCGGCAGATCACCGATCAGCTGACTGCGGTGGCCGCCACCGCCGACGACGCGGTCGATCCCCCGCCGGGTATGCAGATCGTCCTGCGCGATCAGGCGGGCAGGGTGCAGCAGAGCACCCCGGACCTTCCCTCTGCCGAGCTGCTCGCGCGGCCCGCGGGCTACTCGGCCATCCGGGTCGGCGGTGCGTCGAATCGTGTTCTGGTCGTGGACAAGCCCGAGGGCCGAATCGTCGTGCTGCTGGCCATGAACTCGTTCGAGGAGGCCCGTGGTCGATTGCTCCTCGCGCTCGGCGCAGCGGAACTGGCCGGCATCCTCGCCTCGATCGCCGTGGTAGTCCTGCTGACCCGAAGATCGCTTCGGCCGCTCACCCAGGCGCTGGCGCTGCAGCGCAGGTTCGTCGCGGATGCCTCGCACGAATTGCGTGCGCCGCTGACGTTGTTGCACACCAGGATTCAGCTGCTGGCTCGTCGATTCGAGGACGGCGACGCCCACCAGGCCAAGGAACAGATCGACGCTCTGGCCGCCGACACCAGGGTGCTGAGTGAGGTGATCGAGGACCTTCTGGCTTCGGCGTCGATGTCGGCCGGCGCGGTTCCCCGTGCCCGGGTGGATGCCGCGCAGGTCGCGGCCGAGGTTCACGCCAGCATGGTCGAACCCGCCCTGTCCGCCGGCGTGACCCTCGTCATGACGCGGGAACCCGAGGACTCGGACGTCACCGTCCTCGGTTCGGCGGTCGCGCTCCGTCGTGCCATCACGTCTCTGGTCGACAACGCGCTTGCCCACGAACATCGCGGCGGGGTGGTCACCATTCACGTCGAGCGACGCAACCTGGACGTCATCGTCGAGGTCCGCGACGACGGTGTCGGAGTCGACCCCGAGGCGGTCGCCGACCTGTTCACCCGGTTCTCGCACGGGAGCGGTCCCACGACCACCGGTCGGCCCCGGTACGGCATCGGGTTGACGCTGGTGCGGGAGACCGCGGTGGCCCACGGGGGACGCGTCGAGGTGGCGCCGACCCCCGGCGGGGGAGCGACGTTCAGACTGGTGCTGCCGGTCGCCACCGGCGCCTGACCGAGGATCCGGGGCCGGCCTCGCTCGGCGACCGGTCAGCCGTCGCCGCCGTGCCCTCGGCCCCGCTTCTTGGGCGGGTTGACCGGTACCGGCGGCGTGGTGTCCGTGGTGGTGGTGGTCGTGATGGTGGTGCCAGGTGCGGACGTCGTCGGGGGAGCGCTCGTGGTGCTGACCGGTGGCGGCGACGGAACCGGAGCCGGGTTGGCCCAGGAGTCGATGATGAACGCCGCCGCTGCCACGATGACGGCCACCACACCGGCGCCGAGTGCGACGAGTCGACGCGTCCGGCTCGGGGCCCGCCGGCGCACCTGAACCGGTGGTGGCATCGTAATCTGCGGGACCGGCGAGGTCATGACCATCGTCGACGGGCGCGGACCCACCGATACCGGGCGGCCGCGCCCCGCCAACGCGTCGGCCATCTCCGCGGCGCTGCCGAAGCGCCACTGGGCCTGCGGTGCCATTGCACGCTCGACGAACGCGGCCAAGGCCGGGTCGACGTCGGGCCGCAGTACGGCCAACGGACGCGGTCGCTGAGTCATGATGGCGTGCGACAGCGACCCGAGGGTGTCCTGCGGGAAGGCCCGGTGACCGGTGAGGGCCTCGTAGGCGACCACACCGACGGCATACAGATCGTCAGCCGGGGTGGCCGGTCTGCCCAACAGCCGGTCCGGGCTCAGGTAGGCCACGGTGCCGACGACCTGGCCGACCTGGGTCATGCTGGCGTCGGTGGTCTTCGCGATGCCGAAGTCGGCGACCTTCGCCGTGCCCGAGGCGGTGAACAGGATGTTGCCCGGCTTGACGTCGCGGTGCAGGATCCCAGCCTGGTGAGCCGCCGCGAGGGCTCCGAGCACCTCTGCGAGCAGGGTGCGGACGGCGGCCTGCGTTAGGGGCCCGCGGGCGACGAGGTCGGCGAGGCTGTGCCCTGGCAGGCGCTCCATGACGATGAACGACGTGCCCTGGTGCTCGCCGCGGTCGTAGATCGCCACCACGTTCGGGTGGCTGAGGGCGGCCGCCGAACGAGCTTCGTGTTCGAATCGGCGCAGGGTCTCGGCGTCCCCGGCCAACCGGGGATGCAGCAGCTTGACGGCGACCGCGCGACCGAGGCGGATGTCCCAGCCGTCGCGGACCTCGGCCATGCCGCCGTACCCCAGGACGCCGCGCAGCGCGTAGCGACCGCTGAGCAACTCGTCGGCCGGCATGGCGTCCACCGTAAACCGACGGTTCGACGGTCAGGCCAGGGCCATGAACAACTTCTCCAGCTCGGCCTCGCTCATCGGCCGGGAACCGTCGGCGGTGTCACCGGAGATGCACTCCCGCAGACCGGTCGCCACGATCTTGAATCCGGCCCGGTCCAGAGCCCGGGACACGGCGGCCAGCTGCGTCACGACGTCCTTGCAGTCACGGCCCTGCTCGATCATGGAGATCACCCCGGCAAGCTGTCCCTGGGCCCGTCGCAGCCGGTTCAACACGGCTGAAATGGCCTCTTCGTCTCCAACCATCCCTGATCTCCTCGTCCTCGGCGCCATGGGTCGACGTCATCGATCGACGCCGTAGTCAACACCGTACCCATGGGGGTATATGCCCGCCGGGGTCGACTCGAAGGTGCAGCCTTCGCCGGGCGTGGTGACGAAGGGCCCTAGGGCAGCAATACCACCCCGGTGTACGGTGGAAGCACCGCATCGATACCCCTGGGGGTACGTGCGTGGAACGAGGAGACGAGCGTGACTCGACCGCAACGGCCGCCTGCCCAGCTGACCCGCCGGGCCTTCGTCGGCGCGGCGATCCTGGGTGGTCTTGGTCTGACCGCATGCACCGATCGAACTGGGTCACCGGCTCCGGACGGTACCCGAGCCGTCGACCGGTCCGCCTCGATCGCCGCCGCGGAGGCCGCGCGGCCGCATACCGGCCACACCGTCGAAGCGTCATTGCGGCCCCAACCGACGACCGTCGATCTCGGTGGACCGGTAGTCCGCACCCTGGCCTATGGCGACACCGTTCCTGGACCCCTCATCCGGGCGAATGTGGGTGACGAACTGGCGGTCACCGTCGCAAACGGACTGGATCACCCCACCTCGGTGCACTGGCACGGCATCGTGATCCGCAACGACATGGACGGTGCCGCGCCGGCTACGCAGGACATCGCCACCGGAGCCGAGTTCACCTACCGCTTCTCGGTGCCGCATCCCGGAACGTACTGGGCGCACCCACACACCGGGCTGGATGCCGACTACGGCCTGTATCTGCCCGTGCTGGTGGACGATCCGCGCGAAACCGGGAGCTACGACGCGGAATGGATCGTCGTCATCGACGACTGGACGGACGGCGTCGGCCAAAGTCCGCCGCAGATCTTGGACCGGCTGCGCCAGGGTATGCGCGGAATGGGGCCCATGGGCGGTGGTGCCGGCACCAGCAGCCTCCTCGGCGGCGATGCCGGTGACGTCACCTACCCGTACTACCTGATCAACGGCCGCATCCCCGCGGCGGCGACGTCATTCACCGCCAAACCCGGTCAGCGGATCCGGATCCGTCTGGTCAACGCCGGCTCCGACACCGCGTTTCGCGTCGCGCTGGGTGGACACTCGATGACCGTGACCCACACCGACGGCTTCCCCGTCGCGGCCGCCGAGGTCGACGCGGTCCTGCTGGGCATGGGCGAACGCTACGACGTGATCGTCACCGCCGGGGACGGCGTGTTCCCGCTGGTGGCCGTCGCGGAGGGCAAGAACGGACTGGCGCGGGCATCGTTGCGCACCGGTTCGGGTACGGCCCCGGCTGCGGACTTCCTACCTGCCGAGCTCGGCCGCCGGGTGGGCACCGTCGACGGGTTGACCGCGGCTCCCCGAGCCGGTCTTGAATGGACTGGCGCCGACGTCGAGCTGGGCGCGGATCTGGAGGGTGGCATGATGCGCTACGACTGGGCGATCAACGGAAACCGTTACCCGCAAGGCGATCCGCTGACCATCGAGCAGGGGCAGAAGGCCATGCTGACCTTCACCAATCGGACGATGATGTGGCATCCGATGCACCTGCACGGGCACACCTTTCAGATGCTGGACGCCGGCGGCCACCTGGGTGCCAGGAAGGACACCACCATCGTCGCACCCATGCGCAAGGTCTCGGTCGCGCTGGTAGCCGACAACCCCGGAACATGGATGTTGCACTGCCACAACACCTATCACCAGGCGTCCGGGATGATGACCACGCTGGACTACGCCGGCTGAGCGGCGGTCACGGGTGGTGTGCGGCGATGGTCGTGCCGGCCGATCCGGACAGCAATCCGTCGACCTCGCTCAGTGCGCCGATGGCCGCCTGCGCGCCCGTGCTCTCCACGAAGCGTTGACAGGCCCGGATTCTGGCGCGCATCCTCGGGTCCGGCACGCGCGCGACGCGGGCGTCGTCGCCGGGCAGGTAGGGCAGGGGGGTGCCACCGGGAGCACCGGTTCCGGTCCCGGTCTCGTCGGTCAGGACGAGCAAGCGGTCGGCGTGCACGGCCGTGGCCAGCAGCGCCGCGACGTCGGTCTCGTCGACTACGACCTCGACCCCGGTCAGATGACCGGAGGCGTCCTCGGTCACCGCGGAACCTCCGCCACCGGCGCAAATCACCGTCACGCCGTCGTCGAGCAGCTTCTCGATGGCATCCCGTTCGACGATCCGGACGGGCGCGGGTGAGGCCACCACGCGGCGCCAGCGCAGGCCATCCAGGGCGATCATCCAGCCGTGCCTGATCGCCAGGTCGTGTGCCCGATTGCTGCCTCTGGCCGGCCCGATGAAGGTGGTGGGACGACGGAACGCGGGATCGGACGCATCGACCACCGTCTGAGTCACCACGGCCAGAACGGGCTTGTCGACGCCCGCGTTGACCAACATCTGGGCAAGCCAGTAGCCGATCATGCCCTGGGTCTGCGCGACGAGCGCGTCCAACGGATAGGGTTCCGTCAACGTCAGATTGGTGGCGCTCTCGGCAGCGAGCACCCCCACCTCGGGTCGATTGCCGTGGCAGATGGCGACCTCGTGCGCTGCCACCAGCGGAGCTAGGGTGCGGCCGATGAACTCGAGTCGAGACCTCTGGACCCCCGGCTCGATGGCTTCGCCATCGTCGCCAAGCGCCTCACCGCTGAGCGCTATCACGATGCGCATGGTGCATCCCCCTCCCTCGCGCCACGATGACCGGCACCCGGGCCAGCAGGACCACCGCAGCGCTGACCGATCCCAGGAGCATTCCGGCGAATCCACCGTTTCCCCGGCTGCCGACCACGACCAACTGCGCAGCCCGAGACTGGTCAACCAGGGACCGGCTCGCGTCGTCCCGCACGACGATCCGTCGCACCGGGACGCCCGGATGACGCGCAATGGGATCGGCGAGCCGGTGTTCCAGAGCCGATTCCTCCTTCGAATGCAGGGCGGGCCAGCCCTTCCCGGCGAAACTCACGGCGGTGTCGAAGGCGCCGACGTCCTTCCACGCGTGCAACGCCTCCACCCCGACACCACGCAGTGCTGCCTCCTCGAAGGCGATGTCGGTGGCGGCGTCCGAGCCGGCCGATCCGTCGACGCCGACCAGCACCGGCGCTCGCGAGTCGGCGTCCAACGCGATGCCGTCGTGGATGACCGCGACGGGACAGTGCGCGTGGTGGGTGAGCCCTGAGCTCACCGAGCCGAGGTGTCGGCCGCGAAGCGTTCCGTTGCCGAGGCACCCCACCACCGCAAGCGCGGCGTCGTGGGACATCTCCACCAGCGCCGAAACGGCATGTCCGGATGGCATTTCGGTACGGACGCACACCGATTCCCCCTGGCACGTCTCGGCGACGATCCGACGGGCTTCCGAGAGGATCGCCTGCCCTCGCTCCCGTTGCCCGTGCAGCCACTCCGGTACCACGGAGGACTCCCGCCACGCTCCAGACGTCGGTGAGACGACGTGCGCCACCGTCAGCGGGGCACGCCGCAGGGCGGCCTCACGGGCGGCCCAGCGCACCGCGACCTCGGAGCCAGCCGATCCGTCGACCCCGACGACGACTCCGTGACCGTTCCTGCCATCCATGCCGTTTCAGCCTCCTGTCGGCCCCGCCTGGTCGGGGGCCGAAGGAGGCGAGGAGTAGACCGCGGCGCCGGCGACGACACCCGCCCCCGCGGCGACGAGCAGTACGCGGCGGCCGTTGCGCAACCGGCCGTCGTCCCGCGCCATTGCCGTGAGCAAGGCCGCGGTGTGCACCCTCTCGTCACCGGCGGCGACGATGAGCTCCACTGGTACGCCAAGGTTCTCGGCGAGCCGGGTGCGGTACGCGCGGCGAGCGGGCGCCGTGATTATCGCGTCGAGGTCGGAGACGTCGAGTGCGGCTTCGCGCAGGCAGCGCCGTGCCACCTCGGCGGCGGTGCTGGCGAAGCGGTCGTCCATCGCAGCCGACGTGGCGAATCGGAGGACGTTTCGCGCGTCGGCGAATCCGACTGTGGCACGGAATGTCTCGCCATCGTCGCGGGAGGTGAGCCAGTGCACGCGGCCGAGTCCGCGATCGTCGTCACTCCAGTGGCAGAGCAGCGCCGCACCGGTGGGGGAGAACGGGAAGTCCTCGCTGCATCCTCGGCCCGGATCGGCGTCGCTGGCGACCACCAGTGCACAGTCGATGGTGTTGGACCGCAGGAATCCATCGGCGATCTGCAGCGCCGTGAGCACACCACACGATCCGTTGGCGACGTCGAAGGAGAACGTCCCGTGTCCTTCGGGGTGGGGATCTTCCGGATTGGCCCCGACGTCCTGCTGGATGAGGGCGGCCAGCGCCGGTTCGGCCAGGTTGCGGTCGCGGTAGATCCCGGTGTTGATCAGCAGGTCGACGTCGTCGCGGTCCCGCCGAGCGACGGCAAGGCAGTCCCTGGCCGCCGTCACCGCGAGGTGCAGTGCGCTGTGCCGGTGCCGCCACCGCCCCCGGGTGACCTCGACGTGATCAATGACCGTGCCCATGGCGTTTCACCAGATCCTCGTCGACGGTGAGCAGGACGATGCCGATCTCCAGACCGGAGGCGAGTGCGATCAGCGCGATGGTCTCGCCGGGCTTGATTCGGCCGGCTTCGAGTTCCTCGACGAGGGCGACGGTGTGGGTGGTCGATGCGGTGTTGCCATAGCGATCGACGGTGATGACGGCGTCGTTGCGCGGGCCGGCACCGAAGGACGCCGACACCGCAGCCATACCCTTGCGGATCGCGCGCGCCGAGGTCTGGTGGGTGATCACGTGGTCGACCTCGTCCATCGAAATACCTGCGGCATCCAGGATTTCGTGCAGCACGAACGGGGTGTCGGTGATCGCGGCGCGCTGGATGGCCCGCGAGTCGGTGAACATCCGAGCACCGGGGTCGTCACCCTTCGGGTAGGCCAGGCACAACCGGCTGTGGTCGGCGACCGTGGTGAAACCGGCAAGCCGAATGCCGGGGGAGTCGGCAGGGGCGCGTTCGAGCAGCAGGGCCGCACCCGCGTCGCCGAGGGTCAGACAGGCCAGCTCCTTGCTCATGATGGTGCGGATGTGCCGGGCGGCGTTCTGCCCGAGTTGCGAGATGTACTCACCGCTGACCACCAGACCGCGTTCCACGATGCCCTGGCGGATCCAGTCGTTGAGAACCATCACACCGGTGAGCATTCCGGCGCACGCATTGGACAGATCGAACGTCTGCGCGTGCCCGGCCCCGATGGCCGCCGCGACGGCACCGCTGGTGGTCGGCTCCACCCACTGCACCAGGCCGCCGCGAAACTTGGTGATACTGCAGCAGATGACGACGTCGATCGCCGCACCCGGCAACCCGGACCTGGCAAGGCAGTCCAGCGCCGCAGCCGTGGCGAGGGTGTAGGAGTCCTCGCCGCCCCGCGCCACGCGACGCTCCTTGATGCCGGTGAGCCGCTCCAGATCGACGTGCGTGTCGTGGCGGGTGGAGGCCATCAAATCGGTGGTGCTCAACCGGGTCGCGGGGAGATGACGTCCGGCGGCAGCCACCCGGCTCCGGAACGGCGCGGGCGGACCGTCGCCCTCCATCACCAGCCAGTGCATGCGCATGTCATCCTCCCTTCGCCTTCAGCGTGCGGCCTGGGTGACCCACGTCACCAGAGCACTTCGGCCCTAGGTGGGCGATCCGGACCGGGACCCAACCGATGACCTTCGGCCCCTGCCCGGCCGGACCGAGCACCGATACGTTGCAAGGGGTTCCGACGGCCACGCCCCGACTCGTCCGACCGGGTGTCGCGGCCGCCGGTCCCGATCGGTGGCAGCGTTGCCACCGATCGTTCGGCACGAGGCGGTCACCGATGAGCACCTTCATGCGCAACACCGACGCATTCACCTGGGCGATGGAGAGCGATCCGCGGCTGCGCTCGACCGTCGTGACGGTGCTGCTGCTGGACCGGTCCCCGGACTGGACCGAGCTGACCGACCGGATCGATCGGATCACCCGCACATTGCCCATGTTCCGGCAGTGCGTGGTGCCGTCACCGCCGCCTGCGCCGCCACGCTGGGAAGACGCCGAGGACTTCGACCTCGACTTCCATCTTCGCCGGGTAGCGGCGCCGGCGCCCGGCACCCTGGACACCGTGCTGGAGATGGCCCGGGTCGCCGCGATGGACGACTTCGACCGGGCTCGCCCGCTGTGGCACGTGACCCTGATCGAGGGTCTCCGCGATGACTCCGCCGCGCTGCTGTGCAAGTTCCATCACTCCCTGAGCGACGGGATCGGCGGCGTCCAGATCGGCATGACGCTCTTCGACGTCACCGAGACCCCCGAGCAACGGGCACCCCTGCCCGCCCCGGCGGAGCCAGCTGCCCGACCGTGGTTCGGTGGCTACCGCGACGTGATCGGTCACCAGGCGGGGCTCGTCGCGTCGGCGGTGGCCGGCGCCATCACCGACGGCCCGAAGATGCTCGCCCGCAGCCTTCTTCACCCAGTGAGCGCGATCGAGGCGGCCACGGCCACCACCGCGTCGGTGTATCGGACGGTGCGTCCGATCAATCGTCCTGGTTCACCCCTGATGCGCAAGCGCTCGCTGGTCCGGCGTCTCGGCGTACACGCTGTGCCGCTGCCCGCGCTGCGCGAGGCCGCGCACCGCTGCGACGCAGCGCTCAACGACGCCTTCCTCGCGGGTTTGGCCGGTGGGTTGCGCCGCTACCACGAACTGCACGGCGTGTCCGTCGGCGACCTGCACCTCACGATGCCGATCAGTCTGCGCGCCGAGGATGACGCGATGGGCGGCAACCGAATCACGTTGATGCGCTTCGACGTTCCAGTCGGTGTCGCGGATCCCGCCCAGCGGATCCGGGCCATCCGGGAACAGACCGGACGGGTGCGGCACGAGAGGTCCCTGCCCTACACCGAGTGGATCGCCGCGGTGCTCAACCTGGTACCGCGGTGGTACATCGGATCGATCCTGCGGCACGTCGACTTCCTCGCCAGTGACGTCCCCGGCGTTCCGGTTCCGGTCTTCCTGGGCGGGGCTCGCGTCCTGATGCAGTATGCGTTCGGCCCGACGATCGGCGCGGCGGTCAACGTCACGCTGCTCACCTACGTCGACACCTGTGCGCTGGGCATCGACGTCGACACGGGCGCGATACCCGACTACGACGTCTTCTACGACAGTCTCGTCGCGGGTTTCGACGAGGTACTGGCCCTGGCCGAGTGAGTCGGCGAGCGGCCGGCCGGGCAGAAGTGACGTTCGGCCCCGACTCGGGTGCCAAACGCCCTACCCATGCAGGATGTCCGGACGCAGGATTCGACCGTGACTGGACGGGGTGACGGAGCGGGGGGCAGTCCGGTACCGCCGGTGACGATGCCGGGCGAGGGGCTGGCCCGGCTGATCGACGTCCTGATCGCCAGGGGGTACCGCGTGGTGGCCCCGACGTTGCGCGACGGCGCCATCGGCTTGGCCGAGGTGCGCTCGGCCGGCGACCTCCCACGAGGATGGGGGGTGGACGTCGGGCCGGGGCGCTACCGGTTGCGACCCCGCGGTGACGCGGCGCTCTTCGGGCACTCCGCCGGGCCACAGTCCTGGAAGGAGTTCCTGCACCCTCCGCGTCAGCGAACCTGGTCGGGCGGAACGGATCTCACCGAGGACCCGACCACCGAGGCCACCCCCCGCTACGCCTTCGTCGGCGTGCGCGGCTGCGATCTCGCCGCGATCGCGCGGCTGGACCGGGTGCTCGGCAACCCGGCTCACCCCGACCGCGCCTACGTCGACCGACGCGCGGCGGCCTTCATCGTCGCGGTCGATTGCACCGAACCGGGGGGCTTGTGCTTCTGCGCGTCGATGGGGACCGGCCCCGCGGCGGGCCCCGGCTACGACCTCGCCCTGACCGAACGCGTCGACGGGGACGTGTGCCGCTACCTGGTGAACGTCGGCAGCCGCGCCGGGGCCGCGGTGCTGGCCGACGTTCCGCATCACGCCGCCGAGGTCAGCGAAATCGATTCGGCCCGTGCGGAAGTGGCCCATGCCGCGACCCGCATGGGCCGGACGATGCCCGACGGGGATCTACGCGACCTGCTCGCGCGCTCGCGGGAGTCGCCGCAGTGGGACGAGGTGGCCAGCCGGTGCCTGACGTGTGGCAACTGCACCATGGTGTGCCCCACGTGCTTCTGCACCAGCACCGAGGACGTCAGCGCGCTGACCGGAGACCACGCCGAACGCTGGCAGGAGTGGGCCTCGTGCTTCGAGCTGGACTTCAGCTTCGTCCACGGCGGGGAGGTCCGAACCTCGGGCTCCTCCCGGTACCGGCACTGGCTCACCCACAAACTCGGCACCTGGCACGACCAGTTCGGTTCCTCGGGTTGCGTGGGGTGTGGGCGATGCATCGCGTGGTGTCCGACGGGGATCGACATCACCGAGGAGATGGCCAAGATGTCCCTGGCGGCCGAGGCCGACCATGACTGAGGCGACGTCGCCGGTCCCGTACCGGGTGCGTCGGCGCGTCGTGGAGAGCGCGGATTCGGTGACCCTGTCGCTGACGCCGGTGGCCCGGCGGTTGCCCATCCCTCGGCCCGGCGAGTTCATGATGGTGTACGCCTTCGGCATCGGTGAGGTGGCGATCTCGGTCAGTGGCGACCCCACGATCACCGACGGGACGATCACCCACACCATTCGAGCCGTTGGAGCCGTCAGCCGGGCGCTGCACGACGCCGAAGCCGGTGCCATCATCGGGTTACGCGGGCCCTTCGGCACGGAGTGGGGTCTGACCGAGGCGGCGGGACGCGACCTCGTCATCGTCGCGGGCGGTGTCGGGTTGGCGCCATTGCGACCCGTCGTGCTTGGCGCACTGGCCGAGCGGGCGAGGTACGGTCGGGTGATCCTCATCGCAGGGGCCCGCTCGCGCGCCGACCTCCTGTTCGCCGAGGACCTCCGGCGGTGGGCCGACGATCCGGCCCTCGAACTCCACGTCACCGTCGACGTGCCGGTGCAGGGGTGGCGTGGCGAGGTCGGACTGGTCACCGAGCCGCTCCGCCGGCTGTCGTTGCACCCCGAGCGCACCACCGCATTCCTGTGCGGACCCGAGCCGATGATGCGGTTCAGCGCCGATGCAGTCATACAGAAGGGAATGGCGGCCGGCGACGTTCGCGTCTCGCTCGAACGCAACATGCAGTGCGGCATCGGATGCTGCGGGCACTGCCAGCTGGGTCCGCTGCTGCTCTGCCGGGATGGACCGGTCGTGGGCTACGACGTGGCAGGGCCACTGCTGAGGGTCCAGGAGCTGTAGATGAGTCCACCCACGCTGGCCGTATGGAAGTTCGCGTCCTGCGACGGTTGTCAGTTGACCCTGCTCGACTGCGAGGACGAGCTCCTGACTCTCGCCGAGCAGGTACGGATCGCCACCTTCGCCGAGGCCTCCAGCTCGATGGTCGGGGGACCGTACGACGTGTCCCTGGTGGAGGGCTCCATCACGACGGCCCACGACGAACGCCGCATTCGCGAGATCCGGGCGCAATCCGGGGTACTCGTCGCGATCGGTGCATGTGCGACCGCCGGCGGCATCCAGGCGCTGCGCAACTTCGCCGACGTCGCCGAATTCACCTCTCTGGTCTACGCGCATCCCGAGTACGTCGACACACTGGCCACCTCGACGCCGGCCTCGGCGCACGTCACGGTCGACTACGAGCTACGTGGCTGCCCGATCGACCGGGGCCAGCTCCTGAACACGCTGGCCGCCCTCCTGATGGGCCGCAAGCCTCGGTTGCCAGCGGCGACGGTGTGCACCGAATGCAAGCGCAGCGGCGTCACCTGCATCGCGGTCGCCGACGGCGTGCCGTGCCTCGGGCCGGTGACCCACGCCGGGTGCGGGGCACTGTGTCCACGTCACCACCGTGGCTGTTACGGCTGCTTCGGACCGACGGCCACGCCGAATGTGCCTGCGTTGATTCCGCTGCTGCGCCGTGATGGGTTGACCGCCGACGACGTCGACCGGGTCTTCGCGACGTTCAACGTCACTCAGTTCACCGCGGGCGGGGGTGACCGGTGACCGCGGCATCCCGGACGCTGACGGTGAGCACGCTGACCCGGGTCGAGGGCGAGGCCGCCCTGCACGTGCGGATCGCGGACGGCACCCTGCTCGGCGTCGAGCTGAACGTCTATGAGCCGCCGCGGTTCTTCGAGGCCTTCCTGCGGGGCCGCACCCATCCGGAACCCCCTGACCTCACCGCCCGGATCTGTGGGATCTGCCCGGTGGCGTACCAACTCAGCGCCTGCAACGCGATCGAAGACGCGTGCGGCGTGACCATCGACCCGGCGCTGGTCGAGTTGCGCCGGCTCCTGTACTGCGGGGAGTGGATTCACAGCCATGCGTTGCACGTCTACCTGTTGCACGCTCCCGACTTCCTCGGCTGTCCGGACGTCATCGCGATGGCCAGGGAGCATCGCGACGACGTGGAGCGGGGGCTGGCACTGAAGAAGGCGGGCAACCGCTTGATGGAGGTCGTCGGCGGACGTGCGATCCACCCGATCAACGTGCGTCTCGGTGGCTTCTATTCGGTGCCGACCTGGGAGTCGCTGCAGCCCTTGGCCGAACAGCTGCGCCGCGCCCTCGACGACGCCCTGGCCACCGTCGCGTGGGTGAGCGGATTCGCGTTTCCCGACGTCGAGGTCGACCACGAGATGCTGTCGTTGACCGCGCCTGGACGCTATCCGCTCGAGAACGGCACCATCGCCCGCAGCGCCGGGCCGGTCTTCCCAGTCGCCGACTTCGGCGACCACGTCGTCGAGTCGCAGGCGGCCCACTCCACCGCGCTGCACGCGACACTCGACGGGGGCCGCCATCTCACCGGGCCGTTGGCGCGCTACTCGCTGAACTCCGCGCTGCTCTCGCCGGTGGCACGCCAGAGCGCCGCCGAGGCCGGGCTGGGATCGCAGTGTCGGAACCCGTTTCGCAGCATCGTAATACGGGCCGTCGAGATCGTGTACGCCGTGGAGGAGGCGCTGCGGATCATCGAGAGCTACGAGCGGCCGGGCCGGCCATTCGTCGACGTTCCCGCGCGGCCGGGCGTCGGCCACGGTGTCAGCGAGGCGCCTCGGGGGTTGCTGTATCACCGGTACCGCATCGGGGAGGACGGTCTGATCGCGGGCGCGGACATCGTCCCGCCGACGTCGCAGAACCAGGGAGCCATCGAGGCCGATCTCGCCCAGCTGGTCTCGGCCAACCTGGCGTTGCCCGACGACGAGCTGACGGACCTGTGCGAGAGGGTGATTCGCAGCTACGATCCGTGCATCTCGTGCTCGGCACACTTCCTCACACTGCACACGAGCCGGACATGACGGCGAAGGTCGTGGTCATGGGGCTCGGCAGCCCGTATCGCCGGGACGACGGCGTTGGTCCGGTGGTCGCCGCGGCGGTGCAGCGGCGGGACGTCGACGGTGTCCGGGTGCTGACCGGGATGGCCGATCCCGTGGCAATACTGGACGCCTGGGCCGACGTCCCGCTGGCGGTCGTGGTGGACGCGGCGGTCGGTCCGGCATCGCCACCGGGTCGCGTCTTGCGGTGCACGCCGGGACAGCTCGACCGGGCCGGCCGGTTCTGCTCGCACGGACTCGACGTCGCCAACGTGCTGGCCCTCGGCCGGGAGCTGGGGCGAGTTCCGCTGCGGTTGAGCGTGATCGCGGTCGGCGTCGCCGACACCCGCCCGGGTGTCGGGCTGACCAGCGCGGTTGCGGCGGCCGTGCCGATCGCCGTGGCTGCCGTGCTCGCCGAGCTGTCGCCGCCGTCGGTCGCGGTGTCACGGGACTGATGCCACTGGTCGTCGCCAGCGTCAGGCGTCCCGGCTGATCGGACACGTCATGCACCGGGGGCCGCCACGACCGCGGCCGAGTTCGCTGCTCGCGATCGTCACCACCTCGATCCCGTGCTTGCGCAACATGGTGTTGGTGGCGACGTTGCGCTCATAGCCGATCACGACGCCGGGGGCGACGGCCAGATAGTTCGTTCCGTCGTCCCACTGCTCTCGCTGCGCAGCCCGGACGTCCTCGTCGGTGGTCAGCACCGCGACCTCGTCGACGTGCAGGATCTCGGCCAGGGCGGTCCACGGATCGCGATTCCTCGAGACGCTCAGCCCGCCGGGTTCGTCACCGGCGGTGATCGTCCAGCTGCGCAGGTGCCGGTCTAGGTAGGGGTACAGCACGAAGGTGTCGACGTCGACCATCGACATCACGGTGTCCAGATGCATGAAGGCGTGGCTGCGCGGCAACTCCACGGCCACCACCGCCGTGGCCTGGCCCGCGGCGAAGAGTTCGAGCGCCAACGCCTCCACCCCCATGGCGGTGGTGCGCTCGCCCATGCCGACGAGGACGGCACCCCGGCCGATGACGTGGATGTCACCGCCCTCGATGGTCGCCGGTCCGTAGTCGCGGTCCTCGTCGCCGTAGTAGACGGGGACGTGGTGACCGGCGAACAGCGGGTGATGACGGTAGATCGCCCTGGTGTGGACGGACTCGCGCACGCGGGCCGGTTTCGCCATCGGATTGATGCTCACCCCGCCGTAGATCCAGCTGGCGTTGTCGCGTTGGAACAGGTGATTGGGCAGCGGCGGCAGGACGAAGTCGTCGGCGCTCAACGTGTGCCAGGTCAGCCCGCGCCGGCGCAGGGGGTGCAGATCGGCCTTGAGTACCCCACCCACCAGGGCCTCGGCCAGCTGCTCACCGTCGAGGTCGTCGAAGACGCGGCGCACCTCGTCCGCCAGCGACGCACCCAACCGATCCGGGGTGCAGACCCTGTCGAGGACGAATTCTCGCCCGTCGGGGTTCTCGAGGGTCTCGGCGAGCAACTCCCCGAAGTAGTGGACGCGAACGCCCTTGTCCCGCAACGCCTGGACGAAGGAATCGTGTTCCTCCTTGGCCTTGGACGCCCACAGCACGTCGTCGAAGAGCAGCTCTCCGATGTTCTGCGGGGTGAGCCTGGTCAGTTCCAGACCGGGACGATGCACGATCACCTCGCGTAGGGGGCCCGTCTCGGAACTCACCGAGAATCGTTTCGTCATGCGACGTTCCGAGCGTGCCGTGGTTCGGCGGACGGGATCGGTGACGTGGGTGAGGAGGCGGCCGGCTCGTCCACCGGTGCGGACATTTCGCCGCGGCGCTCCCGGCCCGCGGCCAGGAAGGCGTAACCGACCATGCCGGCGAGGATGACGACCAGTCCCTGGTAGACCACCTGATAACCGGCGGCGAAGGTCAGCCACATGGAGAACAGCACCCCGGCTCCCGCAACCGAGAGGTCCCGTGCCAATTGCCATCGATTCACTTCGCCACGGCCGGAGATCAGGTGGGTGAGCTGGGCGAGCGCGGAGAAGAAGTACGCGATGGCCACCGTCATGACCGTGAGGTCGACCAGGTACGTGAAGACGGTCAGTCCGGAACCGGACACGTAGCGCCACAACATGAGCAGCGACGGCAGGACCGCTCCGATCACGATGCCGAACCAGGCGGTCCCGTTTCGGTCGGGCCAGGCGAACTGGCGCGGGAAGAGACCGTCCTGGGCAATCGCCCGGGAGCTCTCGGTGACGATCAGCGTCCAGCCGTTGAGCGCACCGATGCCGGAGACGACGGCGACGGCAGCGATGAACGTGCCTGCCCACGGGGTGCCGGGGAACATCGCGCGGAACGCGTCGACGAAGGGCGAACCGGTATTGACGAGTGTGTCGTGCGGGACCAGACCCATCACCGCCCCGCTCACCAGCAGGTATAGCAGCGCGCTAGCGGCGGTGCCGATCATCGACGCCCGACCCACGTTGCGACGGGGATCGGTCACCCGCTTGGCCGTGATGGCGGCGGCCTCGACGCCGATGAACGAGAACAACGCCACCCCTGCCGCGATCCCGATCGCGGAGTAGAGGCTGCCGCCGCTGGCATTGAACGCCCCGAAGCGGCCGACGTCGACGAAGAGCCAGCCAACCACCCCGACGAACAGCAGCGGCAGGAACTTCAAGACCACCGTGACGTTCTGGAACCACGCCATTTGATGCACCCCAATGAGGTTGACGATGGCGGGCACCCACAGCCCGACCAACGCGATGCCCCAGTTGACCAGGCCGCTCGGATTGCCGAGACCAAGGAGGGCGTCGACGTAGAAGACCCAGGAGGCGACGATGGCCGCGTTTCCGGCCCACGCGGAGATCCAGTAGCTCCACCCGACCAGGAACCCGGCGAAGTCGCCGAACTCGTGCCGCGCGTAGGCGTAGAGGCCGCCGTCGCTGTTGGGTACCCGCTTCGTCAGCTGCCCGAAGAGCAGGGCCAGGATCATCGCTCCCGCGGCGACCACGGCCAGCACGACGATGCTCATGGTGCCGGCGCCCGCCAGCACGGCCGGCATGGTGAACACTCCGGTACCCACCACGCTGCCGATGACCAGACCGGTCGCCGAGGTCAGGCCCAGCGCGTGCGCCTTCTGCTCGTCGCGGCCGGACGACGAGACGGTCGGACTACCCGGTGTCTCCGGTGTCGTGGAACGCTTCACGTCGGGACCTCCCGTTGTCGAATGTGCCCTGAGGAAGGGAGGTCTCGGCCGCAGGAACGTCGTCGTCGACCCTTCGTTGCATGGCACAGGCTTCTCCCGCCGAGGTGACGGCAGTAGGGTCTTTGGGCCTGCCACCGTGGATCGGTTGGTCCCGACTAGGCCTCCGCCGCAGCGGTTTGGCAAGGCTACGGTTGCTGGCGAAGGCGCGGGATCCTGTCTACCGTCATGCGCGTGTCGAACGAAACCCATCCCGCCGAGCCGCATTCCGGTTCGGTGTCCTCGAAGCTGAACTGGTTGCGAGCGGGCGTCCTTGGCGCCAACGACGGCATCGTGTCCACTGCGGGAATCGTGGTCGGCGTGGCGGCCGCGACCGCGGCGCGCGAACCGATCCTCACCGCGGGAATCGCGGGCTTGGTGGCCGGCGCCGTGTCGATGGCACTGGGGGAGTACGTCTCGGTCAGTACCCAGCGCGACACCGAGCAGGCGCTGCTGAGGAAGGAACGCGGTGAACTCGACGAGTTCCCCGAGGCCGAGTTGGACGAACTGGCCGCCCTGTACGAGGCCAAGGGATTGTCGACGGCCACGGCCCGGACCGTGGCCGAGGAGCTCACCGACCACGATGCCTTCGCCGCGCACGTCGAGGTGGAGCTGGGCATCGATCCCGACGACCTGACGAATCCGTGGCAGGCGGCGTTCTCGTCGGCGCTGTCATTCACCGTCGGTGCACTGCTGCCGTTGGTCGTCATTCTGTTGCTGCCCAGCGCGATTCGCATTCCGGCCACCGTCGTGGCGGTGCTCTTCGCCCTGGTCGTCACGGGCTCGGTGTCGGCCCGGCTGGGGGGAGCGCCCATTCAGCGCGCCATCGTGCGCAACGTGGTCGGCGGAGGACTAGCACTGGGCATCACCTGGGTCATCGGACACGTCGTCGGCGCGGCCATCGCCTGAGTGCGCCGGCCGTCAGCCGATCCGGTGACGGGTCAGTGACGGACGATCAGCACCGAGCATTCGGGGTGCCCCAGGATGGGATGGCTGTGGGGGCCGACTATCTGGGCCACCCGCCGCGACTCTTCCGGCCCGACGACCACCATTCCGATGGGCTCCTCGTCGTCGTTGAGGAACTGCACCAAGCCGGACCGGGTCGTCACCGGGTAGACGTGAACGTCCGGATAGCGCTGCCGCCATGACTCCACCGCGCGGTCGAGTTCGTCGTAGGGCGTGAAGCCGAAGTCCTCCTGCCACAATCCGACGGCCAACAGGGGCGCGTGTCTTAGGCGGGCCTCGTCCATCGCGGTCATGACGACGTCCTCGTCGTCGGTGCAGACCTTGACCGCGACTGCGATCCACTCGTGGTGCGGTCGCCGACCCTCGCCGCGGTCGCGGATGATGGCCACCGGGCAGCGGGCCTCGTTGGCGACCCCGGTTGCCGTGCTGCCCCAGAACTTCTCGGAGACGACGCCGATGCCCGTCGTGCCGAGGCACACCAACTCGGCGTTGCGGGACTCGGCGACGAGCAACGCCGTCGGGTCTCCGCGAAGGATCGCGGTCTCGACCTTGACGTCCTTGCCCGTGGCCTCGATCGCCGCATCGGCCTGACGCAGCACGGTCTCGGCGTATTCGATCCCGAGCGGGAGCTCGACCGGCGACGTGCGCGCAGTGGACGATTCACTGGCCACGTGAACGAGACGCAGCGGAACGTCACGCGAGATGGCTTCGTCGACTGCCCATTGAGCGGCGTGCACGGCGGCCCGGGAGCCGTCGATGCCGACGACGACCGTGGCGCCCGGTGGGATGTCTGTCACGTGAGTCTCCTTGGCACGGGAACCTTCAACCCCGCACGCTAGCCACCGTCGCGCCGGCGGGGCGGGGTCGAAGGTCCTCGACCGTTGGCCGTTGGTCACCACCTGGGAGTCCACCGGCCGCGGGGTGCCGTAGGGCAGACGGACCGGTGACCAATGGCCCGTGACGGGTTGCCCAGGCCCGTCTAGCGTCGACCCCGTGGACGTCATCGCACGTCCGGCGTTCAATCAGGGAGGACGAACGATGGCAACCGCCACCGGTCGCGCGGGCATCGTCGTCGGTGTCGACGGATCGTCGGCGTCGAAACTGGCCGTGCAGTGGGCAACCCGAGATGCGCTGCTGCACGACGACGCGCTGACGTTGGTACACGTCCTGCTACCGCCGGTGGTGATGACCCGGCCCCCGGTGCCGATGCCCACCGAGTTCCAGGAGTGGCAGGAGGCGCAGGGCCGGGTCGCCCTCGCCGAGGCGACCGAGATCGCCCACGCCCAAGCCCACGGTGCCGAGCTCCAGCTCGACACCGTGACGGCGACCGGTGCCCCCGTGACATGCCTGACCGACCTGTCGAAGGACGCACGGTTCGTCGTGGTGGGTAGCCACGGACACGATCCACTTCGGCCCATGCTGGGTTCGGTGAGTTCCGGGCTCACCCAGCATGCCCACTGCCCGGTAGCGGTGGTCCACGATGACGACCCACTGCTGCCCCTTCCTGCGTTCGCGCCGGTCGTGGTGGGCATAGACGGGTCGCAGATCGCGGAGGCGGCGACCGCGATCGCCTTCGACGAGGCGTCGCGGCGAGGTGTGGAACTGGTGGCCGTACACGCGTGCGTCGACTGGGGCGGCTGGGGCAACGCCGAGGTGGACTGGCCGTCCGCGGAGCCGGCTGGACGCGCGCTGCTCGCGCAACGGCTATCGCGTTGGCAACAGGACCATCCCGAGGTCACGGTGCGGCCCGTGGTGGTGCCCGACCACGCGGCCGTCCATCTCCTGGAGGAGGCCAAGCACGCCCAGCTCGTCGTCGTGGGAAGTCACGGCCGCGGCGGGTTCGCGGGAATGTTGCTCGGCTCGGTCAGTTCCGCCGTGGTGCAGACCGCTCGGATCCCCGTCGTCGTCGTCCGGGAACCGTGAACGCGTCGACCGGTGGAGCGGTCGCCCCCTTGGCACCGAACACGCCGTCATCGAGCGCTGCCGCACGGGTCGCCTCCGCATCCACCAGCGAGGTGCTGACTTGGCTGGACGCTTCGGTCGACGGACTGTCCAGCACGGAGGCGGCAGCCCGCTTGGCGATCCACGGCCCCAATGCCGTCAGGACGCACGCCGTCAGCGCGCTGGTCATTCTGGGACGCCAGCTGCGCAGCGCGCTGCTGGTCCTGTTGGCGGGAACGGCGGTGCTGTCGTACTTCCTCGGGGACAGCACCCAGGCGGTCATCATCGGCATCATCCTGCTGGCCAGCATCGGGTTGGGCTTCGTCAACGAGTACCGAGCCGAGAAGACCGCCGCCCGACTGCATTCGAGTCTCAGGTACACCGTCATGGCGTGCCGCGACGGACGCTTCGCCGCTGTCGACGTGACGACGCTGGTGCCCGGTGACGTCGTACGGCTCGCGCTCGGTGAAGTGGTGCCGGCGGACGTCCGACTGCTAGAGGTCGCCGGGTTGGAGTGCAACGAGAGCATCCTCACCGGTGAGTCCACCGCCGCCGAGAAGTGGGTCGAACCGACGAAGACGTCGGTCTCGCTGGCAGATTCGCACGACCTGGCCTTCATGGGCACCATCGTCAGCGCCGGGGAGGGCAGCGGGGTCGTCTACGCCACCGGCGCCGACGCGCAGTTCGGTCGCATCGCGGCGGGGCTCGGTACGCGTCAGCCAGAGACCGCCTTCCAGGTCGGCCTGCGGCAGTTCTCCTATCTGCTGCTCTGGGTGGCACTGGCCTTGACCGCGGTGATCCTTCTCACCAATCTGCTGTTGAGCAGACCCATCATCGACTCGGTGCTGTTCGCCCTCGCGATCGCGGTCGGCATCACACCCCAGCTGCTGCCCGCCGTGGTCAGCACCAGCCTGGCCACGGGTGCGCGACGGTTGGCCAGGCTGAAGGTACTGGTCAAGCGATTGGTGTGCATCGAGGACCTCGGCGACATCGACATCCTGATCACCGACAAGACCGGCACGCTCACCGACGGGCGGATCACGCTGGTCGACGCGATCGACTCCAACGGCCAATCGGTGGAGCGGGTCCTGCGCCTTGGGCTCTTGGCGACCGGGGTGGACTCCACCAGGGGTCCGGCCGCTACCAACGCGCTCGACGCCGCGCTGTTGGAGTCGCCACGCGCCGCCGATCTCACCGCGGCCGGCCCCGAGCTCGTCGCCACCCTGCCGTTCGATCACGATCGACGGGCGGCGTCGGCGTTGCTCGGCAGCGGTGCCGATCGAGTCCTGGTGGTCAAGGGAGCGCCCGAGCAGGTGATGGCCAGGTGCGTCGGCGTACCCGACGCGGCGTCGTCGACGCTGGATCGAGCCTTCGCCGCCGGACGGCGCGTCGTGGCGGTCGCCAGCAAGCCTGCCCCCGGGCTGACCGGGATCCGTGCGGACGACGAGTGCGGCCTGGCACTGGACGGCTTCCTGGTGTTCGCCGACGAACCCAAGGCCGCGGCACGGGACTCCCTGGCACAGCTCGCGAAACTGGGCATCGAGGTCAAGGTCGCCACCGGCGACAACGCGAAGGTCGCCGAACGGGTCTGCAGCGAACTGGGATTGACCTGCAAGGGCACCGTGACCGGGTCCGAACTGGAGATCCTCGACGACGCCGCGTTCGACGAGAGGGTCCAGGCGTGCACCATCTTCGCCAGGATCACCCCGGAGCAGAAGGCGCGGTTGATCACCTCGGCACGACGCCACGGACGATCGGTGGGCTTCCTGGGCGACGGGGTCAACGATGCGCTGGCCCTGCATGCGGCCGATGTCGGCATCTCGGTGGATACAGCCACCGACGTCGCCAAGGACGCGGCCGACGTGGTGTTGCTGGAGAAGGATCTCGGCGTGCTGGCCGCGGGAGTGGCCGAGGGGCGCCGGATCTTCGCCAACACCATCAAGTACGTGTTGATGGGCACCTCGAGCAACTTCGGCAACATGTTCAGCGCCGCGGCCGCCTCGGCGGTACTGACATTCCTGCCGATGCTGCCCAGCCAGATCCTGCTGAACAACCTCCTCTACGACACCTCGCAGCTGGCCATCCCGACCGACCGCGTCGACGAGGAGCAGCTGCATGCCCCCGCGCATTGGAACATCGCCTTCATCCGCCGCTTCATGGTGACCTTCGGGCCGATCAGCTCCCTGTTCGACTTCCTCACCTTCGGACTCATGCTGGGGGTTCTGCATGCCGGGCCGGTCGGCTTTCGCACCGGCTGGTTCGTCGAATCCCTTGCCACGCAGACACTCATCATCTTCGCCATCCGCACGCGCCGGATTCCGTTCTACCGCAGCACGCCGGGTGGCATCCTGACGGCGGCGACGCTCGTCGTGATCGGCATCGGCGTCGCGCTGACCCTGTCACCGCTGGCGCCGACCCTGGGATTCGCGCCGCTACCATGGCAGTACTTCGTAGCACTACTCGCGATGGCGGTCCTCTACCTGGTGCTCGTCGAGCTGACCAAACGGGTGTTCTACGCCGATCCGGTCCGGCTGCATGGTCAACCTCACCGCACCCGGGGCATCGAACACCGAATCCACCGGCGCGCTGCGATATTCAGTCACGGCGGCTGAGTGCCGCGGGACGCCAATGGAGTCCTAAGACCCTAGTCGCGGTGAGCCCGAAACCGCAGCATGAGGTGGTCTCGTGGCGATGGCCACGAGGGTTCGTCGTGGGAGGCCATCACGCGGCAGCACGAGGCCAACGTCCCGTTCTTCGTCTGGTTCAACTCGACGCACATGCACTTCCGCACCCACCCGAAACCCGAGAGCGTCGGCCGGTCGGGGCGCTGGCAGTCCACCTACCACGACACGATGATGGACCACGACGACCTGATCGGCAGCCTGCTGGACACCCTGGATGAGCTCGGCATCGCCGACGACACCATCGTGATGTACTCGACGGACAACGGTCCGCACATGAACTCCTGGCCGGACGCCGGAATGACTCCGTTCCGCAACGAGAAGAACTCCAACTGGGAGGGCGCGTATCGGGTCCCGGCGCTGGTGCGGTGGCCCGGCCGCATCGCGGCGGGAAGGGTGCTCACCGGCATCGTCAGCCACAACGACTGGTTCGTCACGTTGTTGGCGGCCGCCGGGGATCCCGACATTGCCGAAAGGTTGCGGGCCGGAACCGATCTGAACGGGGTTCGCTACCAGGTGCACCTCGACGGGCATGATCAGTTGCCATATCTGACGGGTGCGGTCCCCGACAGCCCGCGGCAACACTTCTTCTACGTCTCCGACGACGGGGATCTGACCGCGCTCCGGTTCGACAACTGGAAGATCGTCTTCTTGGAACAACGTTGCGAAGGCACACTGCGGATCTGGGCCGAGCCCTATACCGTGCTCCGCGTCCCCAAGATCTTCAACTTGCGCACCGATCCGTACGAGCGCGCCGACATCACGTCGAACACCTACTACGACTGGCTGCTGTCCCACGCCTACCTACTCGTTCCGGCACAGGCCTATGTGGCCAACGCGATCGCGTCGTTCGCCGAGTTCCCCCAGCGCCAGAAGTCGGACAGTTTCAGCCTCGATGAAGTCATGGCCACGTTGCAGGAAGCGACCAGCGGCAACAGTTGATCGGCTCGATGGCGGAGGCGGGTCGTGGATCTCGACCAACTGCTCGTCGTCACGTTCCAGATCAGTTCGTTCATCATCGTGTTCGGCTACGGACTCCGAGCCGAATTCGGCGATCTGCGCTACCTGCTTGGTCATCCGGTACTGCTGCTGCGTTCGTTCTTCGCCGTCATGGTGGTGATGCCCGCGGTGGCCGTCTTGCTGGCCCGTTGGTTCGACGTCGCAGTCACCGTCGAGATCGCGCTGGTGGCACTGGCCATCTCGCCACTGCCGCCCCTGCTACCGATCCGGGAGTCGAAGGCAGGCGGGGGGCAGGACTTCGGTCTCGGGTTGATGATCGTGCTGGCGGCGACGTCCATCGTCCTGGTTCCGTTGGCCGTCCGATTGATCGGCGCGAGCTTCGGCCGGACGTACGTGACCGCGCCCGCGACGATCGCGGTCGTCACGTCGACGTCGATCTTGCTTCCGATCCTTTCCGGCATGGTGACGCGGGCCTGCGCGCCGAAGTTCACCGCCACCGTCGCCGAGCGGGTCAATCGGGTGGGTGTGGTGTTCCTGCCGGTTGCGGCAGCCGTGTTGGTCGCCGCCGCGGCACCGGATGTCTGGCGTCTGGTTGGCGACGGGACGCTACTCGTCGTCGCGGCGTTCGTGGTGACGGGCTTCGCCGGCGGGCATCTATTCGGTCGACCCGAACTCGAACATTCAGCGGTGCTGGCGTTCTCAGCCGCATGTCGGCATCCTGGCACGGCGCTCGCGGTCGCGGCGATGAACTATCCCGACCACGATCTGAAGGCGGCGGTCCTGATCTACCTGGTGGTCAACGTCGTCGTGGGACTCCTGTATGCCTACTGGCTGCGGGCGAGGTTTCGGCGTCGTGGCCGCGGGCCGGCCCCTCGCCGAGTAGACCCACCTGCACCGGGCGACGCAGAGTCGGCGAGGAGGCCGAGAGGGTGGTCATAGCGCCGACCGTGCGGGCCCTCGACTAACCGCGTCCACCGCTGGCCGGTTCGGCGGCGTCGAGCCGCGCCAGCACCGAGTCCGCCCACCGGCGCACGTGTGCTGCATCCCGCCAGTCACCCGCCTTCTTCTTGGCCATGGCGCTGGCCGGGAATCCTCGCGCATCGGGGCTGAGGCGACCGCCGAAGGTGACGTGGCCGCGGGCACCCACCCTGGCCATCAGCTTCGCGACCTGCCTGGTCGGCGGGATGACCCCCTGTGTGGCGGTGTCATCGAGCGGGCCGGTGCTGACCAGCCAAACCGGCAGTCCGCGAAGCGCTTTGGCGTGGCGGCGGACGAGACGTCGCGCATCGCGGTGCCACCGGTTGGCATAGAGCGCACCAGCGACGATCACCACGTCGAAACCGTCGAGGTCATGGACGTCACGGGCGGGTGCGATCGTCACGGCGCACCCGGACGCCGTCAACGCGTCACCGATCATCGAGGCCAGGCCGGCGGTGCCACCGCGGGCGGATCCGAAGGCGATGAGTACTGTTCGTCGATCCGTGGTCATGCCGCCATGGTTCGCCGGCTGGAGTCGACGGCGTAGGGCCGATCGACGTCGACGGCGGTGCCGTTCGTCCCGGTGCCGATGACCTTGGACCCCTCTGCGACGGGTCTCGAGTCAATAGGGTCGGATGCAACCACATAGGACCGATCCGTGGAGCGCGAATGAGTCTGACGGAGTCAGCAACGGCGATCGTGGTGGGCATCGACGGCTCGGATGCCGCCGTGCGCGCGGCCGAATGGGCAGTGAACGAGGCCATCGGCAGGGGGCTGGCGTTGCGGCTGGTTCACGTCATCGAACCGGGTTCGGAGGCGGTTCGGCTGGAGGACGAGTACGCCCGGCTCGCGCTGGACACCGCCCTGCGCGCGGTGGCGGCCATCTGTCCGGATGTGGTGGTCGAGGCCGCCGTTCGCCGCGGAGGCATCGATGCGGTACTCGTCGAGGAGTCGCGGTGCGCCGCCATGATCTGCATCGGATCACCCGGTGATCGGGATGCCTGGGAGGGTTCGGCAGATGACGAGACCACGGCCGCCACGCTGACACGGTCAGCCGGCTGCCCGGTGGCCATCGTCGGTGTCGCTGATTGCGCCGACCACGAAGACGTCGCAGCCGCCGCCCGCTGTGTCGCCGTCGTCGTCGACGAGGCGTCCGAGTGCGAGCGACTCCTGATGCACGCCTTCACCGAGGCCGAACTGCGTGGGTGCGCGGTTCTGCTGGTGCAGCGTCGACGTTCGGTGTCGAGCCAGCACCGCCTCGACGCGTTCGAGCGTCTGGTGAACAGGATGCAGGCCGACCATTCCGAGGTCGAGGTGCACCTGGCGGCCGTGGGGACGGACGTTGCCGCGTTCCTGGCCGCGATCACCGCTTCGGTGGCGGTGACGATCGTCGACGGAGTTGGTGGACAGGCACGTCCGCGGCAGCGGGACGCGTTCCCGTCACACGCCCGATGGATTGGGGTGCAATCGCTTTCAGCGGAGTCGTGCGCCACGGTAGGATGAGTCGACGATGCGTGACGTGACGGTGCAGACCCGGGCGCCCGCCAACGTCGTCTTGGACGTCGACTCCAGTGCGGTGCGGCGGTCCAGCGCGCTGGTCCTGTTCCTGGTGTTCGCCTGGCTGGTGGTGCTGTTGCAGCGCAATCACCATCACCCCGACTGGCAGGCGGGCGGGCGTCTGGCGTGGTCGCTGGCCATCCTCGTCACCGTGGCGCTGATCTGCCGCGGGATCTTCCTGGGACGACCGGTGACGGCGGCCCATGCGGCCGCAGCGTCGGCAGCACTGCTGGCCGGCCTCGGGGCGCACCTTCTGTCGTTCGATCTGCTCGGCAACGTCATGATCGCCAGTGCGGGTTGGGTGTTGACGTGGCCGACCTCTGCCCGGCTTCGGCACGATGAACTGCCGAGAGTGTGGGCGCTGGTGGATGCCACCCACGGGGATCCGCTGGCGCCGTTCGCAATGCAGTCGCGCAAGAGCGCCTTCTTCAACGCCGACGGTACGGCGATGCTGGCGTACCGTACCCGGGCCGGTTTCGCGGTGGTCAGCGGCGATCCGATCGGCGATGCGACGCGGTTCCGGGAACTGGTCGAGGACTTCACCGCGACGTGCCACGCCCGTGGCTGGCGCATCGTCGTGCTGGGGTGCAGTGAGAAGCGTCTTGGATTGTGGGACGGGCGGATTCGGCCGGCATTGCGGGCGGTGCCGTTCGGCCGTGACGTCGTCATCGACGTGGCCCGTTTCGACATGGTCGGGCGCAAGTACCGCAACCTGCGGCAGGCCGTGCAGCGCACGAGGAACACCGGGGTGAGCACCGAGGTCGTCGCCGAGGGGGACCTCGACGACGCCACGCGGGCGGAGCTGATCGACGTGCTGTACGCCTCGCATGCCGGGGTGCGCACCGAGCGCGGGTTCTCGATGATCCTGGACGGCGCGCTCGAAGGGCGTTATCCCGGCGTGCTGTTGGCCATCGCCAGGGACCGATCCGGCCGCGTGCAGGCGTTCCATCGGTACGCCATGGCTGGTGGTGGCAACGATGTGTCGCTTGACGTGCCATGGCGCCGACCGGGGGCCCCGAACGGCATCGACGAACGCCTCAGTGTCGACATGGTGGCCTGGGCCCGCGCGCACGGCGCGCGTCGGCTGTCGCTGGCGTTCGCCGCCTTCCCCGAGATCTTCGACGACCGGGATCGCGGTCCGGTGCAGAGAATCTTCTACGTTCTGATCCACTTGGGGGACAGTCTCATTCGGCTCGAATCGCTGTATCGGTACCTGGCCAAGTATCACGCGCTGGGGGAGCGGCGCTATGTGTTGCTCTCATTGCGCCACGTGGTGCCCGCCCTGTTCGTGCTGTTGACGCTGGAGTTCACGCCGCACCGGCGCAGGCTGCCACTGCGCGCGGACTCCGAACGTCGCGATCCGCGGGCTGCGTAGGGTCCGGCGGTGTCGTCGCGCTGGTGGGCGGCGATGGGTGGGTCTGGTCGGGCGGATGGGGTGTCACCGGGTTCGGTGGCGGGGATGACGCCTCGGGGTGGCCAGGACGCCGGGTCGTGGGGGTTCTCGGGTGTGGTTGCGGTGCGGAGGCGTTGGGGGTGGTGGTAGTGGTTGATCCGGTTTTGGCCGGTGTCCAGGGCCCGGGGGTGGGTGCCATTCGGTGTCGTGGTGGGCGTTCATGCGGGTGGTCCAGCCGCCGGGGCCGACGGGGCGGTTGTCGGGTCCGCAGGCCAGGGTCATCTGGTTGACGTTGGTGTGGCCGCCGTCGCGCCAGTCGGTGACGGTGTGGTGGACCTGGCTGCGGTAGGCGGGCACGGGGCAGCCGGGTTTGGTGCAGCCGCCGTCGCGCAGGATGATCGCCAGTCGTTGCGCGGTGGAGGCGGTGCGGCGGGCCCGGAAGAGGTCCAGCACCGCGCCGGTGGCATCGTCGAACATCCCCAGGTAGTTGGTGGCGTTGCGGCGGGCGGCCATGGCGAGGACGTCGCTGATCGGGAGGGTGGTGCCGCCGCCGGTGGTGGCGGTCCCGGTCATCGTCATCAGGTCTTGCAGGGTGGTGCGGATCAGGATCGAGGTGGGCAGCCCGTTGAGGCGGCCGAGGTCACCGCGTTCGAGGGCGCGGCGTCCGATGTATTCGAGGGCGTCGTGGTGGCGTTGGGCCGGGGTGCGGGTGTCGGCGTCGATCTGGGCTTGGCGGGGGGTGCCCGAGAGGCACGGCTGGCCGTCGGCGGGGTTGCACATGCCGGGGCGGCGATTTTCGCCATCAGCACTTCCCATACCGCCCGGCAGGCCGGGGTCAACGTGGCGGTGAATTCGGTCATGGTGTCGTGGCGTTGGGGGCTCATGCGCGCGCCGCGGCGGCGGTGGCGTTCGGCGTCGTTGGGGGGTGCGCCGTCTTGGTCGAGCAGGAACAGGGTCTGGTCGATCTGATCGCGCAGGGTCTTGGGTCGGTCTGCGACGCCGTGGCGGACCCAGTCGGCTTCGATCTGAGCGCGTTCTGAGGGTTGGACCCAGCCGGGGATCTTGGCGATGCCCTTGCGGAGGATTTCGACGTGTTCGTGGGTGAGCATGCCCATCCGTTGGGCGATGGCGACCGCGGGCAGGGTCGGGGGAAGCACCTGGCCGGTGATCGAGCGGCGCGGGCCGAGCAGCGCGGCTTGGGTCAGGCGGATCCCGGCCTCGCTACCGGAGAGCCGCCATCGGGTGGCCAGGACCTCGCGCCAGTTCTTGGCGCCCATGTCGATGGCCGTGGTCTGCTGTTGCAGTTGGGTCAGGGCGCGGTGTCGGTGAGCCGCGGTGCGGCACTCGGCGTCCTGTAGGGCGTCGAGCAGTGTGACCGCGTCATCGGCGGTCAGCGTGTCCAGGTCGTAGGCGTCGAGTTCGTCGTGGATCGCGCGCAGCGCCGCGACTGCGGCCAGGACCCGATCCGATGACATGACTCGAACATACCTTCGACCACCGACAGGCACGCCCCTGCTGTGGCCACTGAAACCACAGTGGCACAAGAGCTTTTGGTGAACGCTCACCCCTGATTGCGTAGCACTGCCGCACCGTCGAAGCGGCCCGCCTGCAAGTCCTCGAGGGCCTGCTGCCCCTGCTCCATGGGATATTCGTGCGTGGTGACCTGGAGGTGATGGTCACCGGCGAACTGGAGGAACTCCCGGCCATCGGCGCGCGTGTTGGCGGTGACACTGCGAATCTCGCGCTCGTAGAACAGGTCTCGCTCGTAGTTCAGCTCAGGGACGTCGCTGAGGTGGATCCCGGCGATGGACAGGATCCCGCCGCGGTCGAGCGCCTGCAGCGCCGTGGGCACCAGGTCGCCGACGGGCGCGAACAGGATGGCACCGTCCAATGGCTCGGGGGGTGCGTCGTAGGCCCCGGTGGCCGATGCGGCACCGAGGCCGAGAGCGAGCCGTTGCGCTTGCTGGCCGCGAGTCATCACGTGGACGGTGGCACCACGCGCGAGCGCGATCTGAGCGGTGAGGTGTGCACTGCCCCCGAAGCCGTAGATGCCCAGCCGGCCGCCGTCGGGGAGGGAGACGCGCTGCAGGGCGCGGTAGCCGATGATGCCGGCGCACAGCAGCGGCGCGAGCTCGTCGTCGTCGTAGTGCTCTGGCAGGCTGTGTGCGAAGTCGGCTGGCACCGTGCAATATTCGGCGTATCCGCCATCGGCGTCCCACCCGGTATAGCGGGAATTCGGACAGAGATTCTCCGCGCCGCGCAGGCAGTACCGGCACCTGCCACACGTGTGGCGCAGCCATGCGACACCGACCCGGTCGCCGACCCGGTGTCCAGAGGTCCCCGGCCCGAGTTCTGCCACCGTACCGACGATCTCGTGTCCCGGGGTCACCCGCGCCCGGTGCGTAGGCAGGTCACCCTCGCTGACGTGCAAGTCGGTGCGACACACTCCGCACACGTGTACTCGCACCAACAGCTCACCCGCCGCGGGGCGTGGGATGGGGCGACTCTCCCAAGTCAGGGGGTGCGAATCGATGGGCCCTGGCTTGGTGACCGCCCACGCGTTCATCGTGTCGGTCACGGTGGCCCTCCATCGGCGTAGCCCGGTGGCCGTCGATACCCGCCGGAGTCGTGCCGTCCATCATCACACCAACGGCCGGATTGGGGGATGCGTCGGGCCTCGAGTTTACCGCGACGCGAAAATTGGCGGCCCGCAGTTGCGGCGCTTGCGCTACACCGAGTAGTAATTATTAAATGTGACGTTAATTTTTGCTGGACTAAACGAGATCAATTGCCCTTCGCGTTTATCATCGACCGGTGAACGACCGTAGATCGGGCAAGTCCTTCGTGGACGAGCGTTTCGGCGACCACGAAACCGCCCGGCAGTTCATCGTCGCCAATGCCGACGAGAATCCGGCATTTCGGGAGTTGATGGGCCAGCTGGCCGGCGAACCCGACGCCGTCGCCCGGTTGGTGAAGTCCGTGCTCACCGATACCGACCGGCTGAACGCTCTGCACGACACCGGACTGATGGACGGCGCCCCGCGAATGGCGCTCGATCAGTTCGCGGCACTCACTGCCGAAGCCCTCGGAATTCCATTCGCTGCATTATCCTTGGTCGACCAGCACAGGCAAGTCTTGATTGGGTGCAATTGCGGCACCGACTCGTTCGAGAGGTCTCGGCCGCTGGAACTGTCGATCTGCAAGTACACCGTCGCGAGCGGTCAACCGTTGGTCATCGACGACACGACAGCACATCCGCTGCTGGTCGACCATCCGATGGTCGTCAACGGTTCCATCCGCGCCTACGCCGGCGTTCCGCTGCGCGACGGCAGTGGCAACGCCGTGGGGACGTTGTGCGCGTGGGATGACCATCCGCGTCGGTGGACGGGCGGCCAGGTCCAGATCCTCGAGGACCTGGCGTCGGCGGCGAGAGCCAAGGTCTTCGACGAATGAACCCGTACCCCGAGATCGAGCACGAGGACCGACGCGACTGATGACGACACTGCAGGAACTCGACTTCTCGTCGCTGCGATCGACCACGCCCTTCAAGATCTCCCGTAAGCGGTCATTGGCCGAGCGAGCCAGAACCGACCCATTGAGCACGCTCATCACGGTCTCCATAGACGTGGCGTCGGCCTCGGTTGGTGTGGCACTTGGGACGTGGTGGGCGGTGATGACCGAACCGAGCCTGCCGCCGCTGTGGATCCCCGCGCTCTACGTCCTGATCGCCGTCGGGTTGCTAGCCGTTCGAAAGGTCTACCGGCGTCGGCTCAATCGCCGATTTCTCGACGAGATTGGACCCGTCCTCACCGCGCTGTCACTGGCGGCCATGCTGCTCCTGAGCGGGATGGAACTGACAGGGTCTCCCGGGCACATCGGCGGCCTGGCGGCAAGAGTCTGGATCTGCACCACGGCGCTGATGCTGCTGTGCCGATGGGTCAGGGCGGTCGTCCAACGCGCGCTGCGCAAGCGCAATCACCTGGTCTCTCCCGCCATCATCGTCGGCAATGGGCATGTTGCCCAACAGATCATCGAACGGCTGGCGGTCAATCCGCAGTACGGCCTGTCGATTGCGGGGCTGGTGGACACCCAGCCGCCGTGGTTCGGGACGGAACACGGTTCGGCACCCGACATCGACTACCTCGGTACGCCGGAGACCATCGATCGGGCGATCCGCCAGACGGGCGCCGAGGGAATCATCATTGCCTTCTCCCTCACCCAGGACCAGCTGCTGGCTCCCGTGGTGCGCGTCGCTCACCGTCACGGGCTACGGGTGTGGGTGGTGCCAAGGATGTTCGACTCGGTCGGCGCGCACGTCCGTGTGGAGCACGTCGGAGGTCTGCCACTGATCGCCGTGCCCCACACCAATCCTCAGGGCTGGCAGTTCACCATGGTCAAACACGTCGGCGATCGGATCGCCGCCGGCCTTGGGCTGCTGTTGATCTCACCGATCTTCCTGACGTTGATGGTGCTGGTCCGGATCAGTTCCCCGGGTCCCATCTTCTTCCGCCAACCCCGTGTTGGACGTGATGGACAGGTCTTCGATTGTCTGAAGTTCCGATCGATGCGACCGCCCCGGGCGTCGGACGCCGACTTCGAACCGGCGGCAGGCCAGGCGCCCGGTGGTGTCGAGGGGGTGGACCGCCGCACCAAGATCGGAAGGATCATGCGCAGAACGTCGTTGGACGAGCTGCCCCAACTGCTCAACGTCGTCAAGGGCGAGATGAGTCTGGTCGGTCCCCGACCAGAGCGCCCGGAGTTCGTCACCTTGTTCGACGCGCAGATTCGCCGCTACGGCGAACGGCACCGCGTCAAGGCCGGGGTGACCGGATGGGCACAGGTACACGGACTTCGTGGCCAGACCTCGATCGCAGATCGGGCTGAATGGGACAACTACTACATCGAGAATTGGTCCTTCGGTCTGGACATCAAGATCCTGTTGCTCACCGTCCTTGCGGTGTGTCGCCGCGCCGAATGATGCTCCAGGGGCGCCGCCGTGAGCGCGTCACCGGCGCGGCGGGAGCAACAGGACCGAACAGTCGGTGGCCCGCAGCATGAATCGGCCATAGTTGCCAAGGAGTCGCGTACCCGCATCTCCACGCGCGACCACGACCAATCGCAGCGGGGTGTCGAGTTCGGCGAGGAAGGCCGCGACATCGGTGGGCGTCATCAGTGATCGATGGCGAACGTCGGGATGCCCGTGGAGGAAGTCGGCAACCCGCCTGTCCACGTCCTCGGGGAGCAACTCGTGCAGGCGCGCCGTGGTCAGGTTCAGGACCAGCAACCGGGCATGGCGCAGAGTCGCCTCCCGAACCCCCGCGTCGAGCACGGCCTCCAGGTCCGACGGGTCGTCGACGATGACGGCGACGTCCGGTGGGGACGGGGACGCGCCGTCGTCGGTGGTGCGGATGACCGCGACGGGGCAGGACGCGGCAGCGGCGACGGCGGAGGCGGTCGCGCCGACGAACTTCGCGGCCTGTAGGGCGCTGCTGGCCGAGCCGAGACAGATCATCGAGGCGTCGGCGGACTGCTCCACCAGCGTCTCGACGACCGGTCCCTGGACGACGTCGCTCTCGACCTCGACGTCTCGACCGGTCTGGCCGATCGCGTACTCGACGGCGTGCAGGGCTGCCTCACCGTCGCGGACCTCTTGCTCGGTGTCGAAGGCCGTCGACTGTACGACGTGGATCAACCGCAGCGGAACGTCACGGGTGGTGGCCTCGTCGACTGCCCAGAGCCCGGCGCGAAGCGCCGATCGCGAACCGTCGATGCCCACCACCACCGATGACCGAGAGACGTTCTGCGGCATGCATGCTCCCAAACCGTCGTGACGATGATGCTGGCCTTCGACGTTAGCGCGGACCCACGGTGCACGACGCAGGCTTGGGACCCCTGGCCCGGGGCCGAAGGTCCCCGCCAGCAGGGGCAAACGTCCGCGGCCGTCCGAACGTGCTCTGGGAGAGGACCTTCGGCACTACCTGGCGGCGAGGTAGGCGAGCACGGTTGATCGGTAACGGTCATCAGTTGGAGGAGAAGACGTGAACGAAGTCGCCCGTGCCGCTGCCGTCGTCGCCGGAGGCGTCGTCTCGTGAGCGCCGCACTCGTGCAGTCCGATCACGTCCGTCGAATCCTCGCTGCGCGCGGACCGTTCGCATCGGTCTACTTCGACGACTCGCACGACGCCACGGACTCCGCGCGTCGACTGGACGTGAAATGCGGCGACATCTTGCGGGAGCTGGAGAGCCTTGGCGCGGGCGCTGCGCTGGTCTCTGCCGTCGAGCGCGCCGTCCTCGGGGCCCGGCCGCCGGCCGGCCCGAGCGGCCGCGGTCTCATCGTCACGGCCGACTGGACGGTGGTCGGTGAGCACCTTCCGGCGCCCCCGGCGCATTCGGTGGTACGGGTCTCCGAATTGCCCTATCTGGTCCCGCTGGTCGACTACTGGTCTACCCCGACGACGTACCTGGTCGTCGCGATCGATCATCTGGGCGCGGATCTGTCGACCTTCCTGGGTGATCGCACGCGCACCGAGACCGTGGAGGCGGGCGCGTATCCCGTGCACGCGGCGGGCAGTGCCGAGAACTACGGCTTCGGCGCCCAACAGCACCGGGTGGAGGAGGCGATCCGACGCAACGTCCGCGCGGTCGCCGACGCCGTCACCGAGAGCTACGACCGCGACGCGCCCGAGATCGTCTTCGTCATCGGTGACGATCGCGTCCGGGCCGAGCTCGCGTCGATGTTGCCCGAACGCGTCGCGGCGCGGCTCGTCCGACCCAGAGTCGGCGCCCGTCACACCGGCCTGGATGAGACGGTCCGCCAAGCGATGAACCTGGAGTTCGAGAACCGCCGGCGAGACGTGGTCGAGGATGCCACGAGCAGGTTCCGCGCCGAGTCGGGACGCAGATCGGGTCTTGCCGCCGAGGGGCTGACCGACGTGTGCGCGGCACTGCGAGAGGGCGCCGTGGCGACACTGATCCTCGGCGATCTCGGCGACGAAACCGTCGTTGCCGGAGACGAACCCGCCTTGATCGCCACCGACGCCGATGCCCTGTCGGAGTTCGGCGCGGCTCCGACCCGGATACTGCGCGCCGACGAAGCGGTTCCCTACGCCGCGCTCATCGGCGGGGCGGAATTGGTGCACGACGAATCGATCGACCTGCGCGATGGCGTGGCCGCGGTGCTGCGCTTCGCCGTCGCGCCACTGGATACCCGAACGGAAGGACGACGGTGATGACGATCGAACAGCGGGCCCACCCGGTAGTCGTCGGTGTCGACGGCACCGCGGAGGCGATCGACGCGGCGCGCTGGGCCGCCGGACTCGCAATGTGGCACGGCCAGCCCCTTCACCTGGTCTACGCCTTGAGCGGGGTGGACGAGGCGCTTCTGATCCTGACCTCCGCACAGCAGGAAGATGCCGGCGAGTACCCGCGTCACATCGGCCAGGCGGTCCTCGACAGGGCCGCCGACGCGGTCCATGCCGAGTATCCGACGTTGCACGTCAAACAGACCCTCAGTCATCGCAGCCCGACGGATGCGCTCCTCGAACACGGCTCCCACGCGCGACTGATCGTGCTTGCATGCGCCGACGTCTCAGCCGGGGGAGCGCTGCTGGTCGGATCCACCACCCTCTCCGTGGCGACCCGCGCGACGTGCCCGGTGGTCGCTTGGCGCGGAAATGCGTTGGCACCCAACGATCTGCCCGTGATCGTCGGAGTCGACGAGGGGCGGGTCTCGGACACCGCGCTCCTGACGGCCTTCGAGCTGGCCGACTGCCTCGGGGTCGGCCTCACCGCGGTCAACGCCGTGTCCCCGCGCCGCGAGGTCGGGGACGTCGACCTGCCGATCCTGCTGGACTGGTCAGCGCTCGAGGACGAGGCCCGGCAGCGGCTCCGCACGGTGGTGGACCCGATCGCCGCACGCTGGCCAGGCGTCCGGGTCTCCCATGTCGTCGAGGTCGGCAAGGCCAGTCGGGTGCTCTTGGGCCGCGCCTTCGGGGCGCAACTCGTGGTCGTGGGTTCGCGCGGTCGCGGTGGGGTTGCCAGTGCGCTCCTCGGGTCGACGGGACTGAGCCTGCTGCACCACAGTCCGACGCCCGTCGTCATCTGCCCTTCCGCTCGCGCCGAGGAGCCGACCAGCAGCCAGGCGCAACGGTCCGGCGCCGCTGCCGCCGCCCACTAGACGGCCGTCCGAAGCGACAGCCGGGACGGCTCATGACCGACGAACCCACGAACCTGCCCGTCGTCGTCGGCATCGACGGTTCCAAGCATGCCCGCCGCGCGGCGGTGTGGGCCCACGCCGAGGCGCGGGACTGGGCGGTTCCGCTCAAGCTGGTGTACGTGATCGATTCGGACGCCGAAGACTTCGAGGTCATGGTGGACGAGGCTCGCCAGGCGCTGGACGAGGCGCGGGCGGCGGTGATGGAGACGGGTGCGCCGGTCGAGGTGAAGTCGGAGATCCTGTACGGCGATCCGGCGGCCATGTTGATCGACGAGTCCCGCTCGTCACGGTTGGTGTGCCTGGGAGCCAAGGGCCGGCACGACTCGGCCGCGGGGCACCGTGGGGCGACCGCCGCGACGATCGCCGAATTCGGCTTCTGTCCGGTGACGATCGTGCGGTGTCACCCGCGCCACGGCCATCGGGCGGACTCGTGGATCGTGGCGGTCCTTGGCGAGTCATCGGTCTCGCACGGGGTGCTGCAGACGGCGCTCGACGAGGCGGTGCGCCGCAACGCACCCGTGCTCGCCCTGCCCTCGTGGCCCGCCGCGGTGCCGCAGAGCCGCGGCACCGACGACGATCGCCGGTTGCGCGAGAAACTCGATCGCTACCTGCGCGACACCGAGGACGACCAAGCCGACGTACGGGTCTGCGCCCTACCGCTGCCACCGGATCTGACCGAACTGCTGGTGCAGACCGCCGATCTCGATCAGCTGGTGGTCGTCGGCAAGGACCGGCCCGATCTGATCACCGAACTCGTTGGGCCGCAGGCGCGCTCGGCTCTGCACGACACGAACTGCTCGGTGCTGGTGTTCCGGGAAGCCCCGGTACCGGCTCAACCGGTCAGTGACGTCACCGCCAACGCGGCAACGCAGGCCAGCACGACCGCGGTCGTCACGCCGTAGGCCACCGTACCGGCCCTGCCCACCGCGAAGGAGCCCATGAGGTCGCGATCCCTGGCGATGCCGATCATCGCCAGCAGGATCGGAATGAGCAGAACCGCGTTCAGGACCTGAGTGGCCACCAGGATCGTCACCAACGGCGCCCCCGGCAGCAGGACCGCGCCCGCGCCGACGAGTGTCACGCCGCCGAAGGTCAGGTAGAAGGGTCTGGCCTCGTCGAACGAATCATCAACGGCTGCTTCCACACCGACGTATTCACACACCGAGTATGCGGTCGACAGCGGCAATACGGAGGCTGCCAGCAGGGCCGCACCGAGCAATCCGACGGCGAAGAGGGTCGACGCCGCATCGCCGGCCAGCGGTTGCAATGCGACGGCCGCGTCGGCCGCATCGCGGATCGGCCGGCCCGCGCGGTGCAGCGTCGCCGCGCAGGCCACCACGACGAAGAATCCGATGACGCCGGTGAGTATCGCCCCGCTGGCGACGTCGACCCGCTCGAGGGCGAGGTCGTCGGTGCGCAGCTTCTTGTCGACGGCGTAGGACTGGATGAAGGACAGACCCCAGGGCGCCAGGGTGGTGCCCACGGTGGCCGTGACGATCGCGATGGCCGCGCCACCGCCCGGCATGGTCGGCACCAGCAGCCCGTACAGGGCGGCACCCCAGTCCGGGCGCGCCAGCACGCCCGAGGCCACGTATGCCAGGAACACCGTCGCCAGGGCCAGCAGAAAGTGCTCGACACGATGAAAGCTGCCGCGCAGCACCAGGATCGACACCAGCGTGGCGGCCGCGGGGACGCTCGCGTAGCGGCTGATGCCGAAGATCTCGGAGCCGGCGGCGATTCCGGCGAACTCGGCGCAGGTGGTGCCCACGTTCGCAACCACCAGGGCGGCAAGCGCGCCACCACCGAGTCGCACGCCGTAGCGCTGCCGGACCAGCCCGATCAATCCCTGGCCGGTGACCACTCCCATGCGTTCGGCCAACCCGTGGAACAGCACCAGCGCCACGGTGGACAGCAACAGCACCCATAGCAGCTGATAGCCGTGGTCGGCTCCGAGCACCGAGTACGTGGTGATGCCGGCCGGGTCGTCGTCGGACAACCCGGCGAGCAATCCCGGGCCCACGACGGCGAACATGGTCCCGAGCGTCAGACGACGCCGGGTTGCGGACCTCACCACGGTGGACCCGTGGTGCCACCGCGGCGCCGCGGCCACGACTGGAAGCGGAACCGATGGCGGTGTCCGAGGTGCGCCGGGGTCCGACCGAGGCGCGCCCGCCAGCGCCTGGCGTGCTCATCCGGCATTGCCGCGACGATGCCCGCCGCGTCGTCCTCGGGTAGTGCGCGCAACACCTGTTCACCGATCGCCGGATCGGTGAGGTGGACCACCCGGGCCGCCAGCCCAGGTTGCGTCGTCGCGAGCACCTCGGCGGCGGACTCGACGTCGAGCCGGTCGATGAGGGTGGCAAGACCGGCCTCGTCGAGGTGATGCACGATGGAGCGGGGTGAGTCGAGCTGCACGGCGTGGCCCCGTTCCGACGTCAAGTGCAAGTCGTTCCAGGGCACCAGGTCCTCGCGGACGTGCCCTGCGAGGCTTCGCGTTCCGAGTCTGCGGAGGACTCCGCCAAATCCGAGTTCGACGCAGAGCACTTCGAGCGCTCCGTCCGACGTGCGGGCCAGGACCACGTCGGCCACCCGGGCCAGGCGCTGGCCGGCGACGTCGACGACCTGGGTGTCGAGCACGTCGCGGGCCAGCAGGATCTCGTCGGAGGCGAGCGCGACGGCCGCCGACTCCGCCGCCGCGGTGGCGTCCTCGTTCAGGCAGACCCGATTACGGTCGGACTCGACTACCGCAGCCCAGGGGACCAACGCGTTGGGGGCCGACCTGCGCCGGATGAGGAGGCGCCGGACCCGCGGCGGACCGCTCGCGGCGTCGAGTCCGATGGACAGATCCGCGACACGGCCGAGGCGTCGACCGTCGAAGCCGAGGACCTGCTGACCCGTTGCCTGGCTCAGCCACCGCCGATTGGCACGCGTGACGCCGAATGCGGTGCTCACGGTTGGGTGGGACGCATCTCCGCGGCATCAGCCGCGCTCATCGTCTCCTCCGGCACGGACTGCGTTGAGGTGGGCGAACTTGCGGATGCCGAAACGCTTCACGAGCTGGCGGCGGTTGGGCGGCAGCTCGGCCAGGGCGGTCGCCGCGTCGACGACGGTGGGGGAGCTGATCTGGTAGGTCTCACCCTGGAACTGGAGGCTGCCATCGGGTTCGGTCATCAGGTTGCGCAGCCAGTCGGTGCGGTCACCGTAGGGCAGCGGGACGACGAACCCGTCGGTGACCCGGGTGGCCGCGACGGGCGTGACGTATTGCTTGCCGCTACGACGGCCGGTGTGCCGCAGCGCCGACGCGTAGAAGTGCTTGCGGCCGGCCAGGCGCAAGACGGCGGGGTTCAGCAGGTGCTTGTTCAACACGCGCACGGTGTCGCGTGCGGTGGTCGATTCGATGGACATGACTCGATATTGCAACCGCTTTCGCGGTGCCGATAGGGTCCAACGTCCCCCCGGACGGGTCAGGAGACCGTGATCTCCGCCCCGGCGTGCAGCGTCGTCGTGCGGCCGCGGCATTCCACCACCACCGGAGCGGCGCCCGACGGCTCGGCGATCACCCGCGCGCTGCGCCCCGTGATCCGCAGGTGTAGTCGGTGCCCGCGATACTGCAATGAGAACCGCAGTGTGCCAGCATCTTCCGGCCACATGGGGCCCAAGATCAAGCGGTCGTGCCGCGTCTCCAGCCCGGCATAGCAGCGTTGCAGCAGGTCGATGCTGCCGGCCATCGCGGCGAGGTGGATGCCCTCGGCGGTCGTTCCGTTGCGCGGGTCGACCTGATCGGAGGCCAACACGCGGTGGAAGTACTCGGTGCCCTCGGATCGGTTCCCGCGGGCCAACACCCAGGAGAACACGACCGCGCTCAGGGTCGAGCCGTGCGTCGTGCGGGCGAGGTAGTAGTCGATGGTCCTGGGAACCTGTCCGGGGTCGAACCGGTACCCCAGGCGCGCCAGCAGTTCCCGAACCTCGTCGGCCGAGAACAGGTGAAAGAGCATCACCACGTCGGCCTGCTTGGCCACCTGGTGGGCGTTGACGTCCGCACCTTCGGCTTCGAGGATCCGGTCCATCCGCCCGATGTCTCCGTAGCGCTCCCGGTAGCGGGCCAGGTCGAGCTCGGCCAGGTCTGCATAACCTTCGAACTGGCTGATCACACCATCGTGGAAGGGGACGAACATCAGCCTCGTGACGCGATCCCACAGGACGAGTTCGACACCGTCGAGGTGAAGTGTCTCGGTCAGGTCGAGCCGATCCGGCAGGGGGAGGGCGTCGAGTGCGTCGCGAGCACGCAGGATGCACCAGACGGCCATCACGTTGGTGTACGCGTTGTTGTCGACACCGCGGTGGGGCTGCCCGGGATAGCCGGTGTGGAACTCGTCGGGCCCGATGACGCCGTCGATCACGTAGCGTCCACGGGTGTCGTCGAACCGGGTCGTGCTGACCCAGAACCGGGCGATCTGGACCAGCATCTCGGCACCGACGCGGGTTAGGAACTCCAGATCAGCGGTGACCTGGTAGTACTGCCACACCGTGTAGGCGACAGCCGCCCCGACGTGGTGCGCCAACGCGCTCGGATCGGGATTCCACCGCCCCGACCGCGGGTTGAGGTGCAGGCTCTGGCTCTCCTCGCGTCCCGAGCTGCCGGACTGCCACGGGAACATCGCCCCAGAGAAGCCGGCCATCCGTGCGGCATGACAGGCCTCTGCCAGGCGGCGGTGGCGGTACCGCAGGAAGGACCGCGTGACGTCGGGCAGATGCAGGTTGAGCACTGGCATCACGAAGAGGTCGTCCCAGAAGACGTGACCACGATAGGCCTCGCCGTGCACTCCACGGGCGGGTATGCCGACGTCGGCGTCCGCCGTATGGGGGGAGGCGCTCTGCAGCAGGTGGTAGACGTGCAGGCGGAGCAGCCGAAGGTCCGCCGAGTCGTCGACGTGGAGGTGGAAGCGTTCCCAGAGGTGCGACCAGGAGGTGATGTGTTCGGCGACGTGGGTCCCGTAGCCGCCGACGCGCTCGAGGTGTTCGCGGGCAGCTTCGGCCGGTTCGGAGATGGCGTCGTCGCGGCCCGTGTAGATCACCGCCATCTTCTCGACGTGCACCGAATGACCCGCGGCCACGTCGGTGGACACGAGGTGGCCGACCTCGGCGCCCTTGGCGAACGACCGATACCGGGCCGGTGCCGGTTCGTCGCCCAGGACGACGGTGCGGGCCGCCACGGCGATGCGGACGTGCGATTGCGTCGTTCGCACGACGCACAGCACGCCGTTGCCGCCGACGTCGGCGAACACGGGTGGTTCGAGGTGGCGTCCGGACAGGTCCTGGTATCGCCGCACCCCACCGTTGACGACCCCGCCGTCGATCGCGGAGCGGAAACGCATTGTCCCAGACCAATTCTCGGCGCGCAACGTAGTGCGCATTCCACACAGGTGGGGGTCGCGCATGGAGACGAATCGGTGCTGGGAGAGCGCGGTGATGCGGCCCCGGCCATCGCGTACCCGGAACTCGCGCGTCAGCTCGGCACGACGCACGTCGACGCACTGGCGGTAGGACAGCAGGTCGTGCGTCCCCGCATCCAGGTCGAACCATGGGTCGTCGCCGATGGCGAACGTGAACGGTAGCCAGTTCGGCAGGTTGACCATGCTCTCGTTACTGACCGACGCGCCTGCGACGTCGTCGGACAGTCTGTCGTACACGCCGAGGCGGTAGGTCCCCGGGTAGTGCACGGCACCGGCGCGGGCCTCCGGGGTACTTCCACGTACTCCGACGAGGCCGTTTCCGATGCCGCACAGGACTTCCCGGACTCCCTCGGTTGCGGTGTCGTAGCCATCGAAGGTCATTCGCCAGAGATCGCTGGAGTCCCGTCGCTGCGCGCGCAGATGCGTGCCGAGTTGGGTCAGCAGTGCCGCGGCCTCCTTCGGGTCGCTCACCGCGAAGCGGGCCGCCGTCAGCCGGTCACCGTCCTCACCATGGCACACCAGAATGCCGATGCCGTCGTGCTCGACCGCGTCGAACGCATCCTCGTCGGTCAGGTCGTCACCGACGTAGACCGGGAGCGGATCGGTGACGCCGAGCTGACTCGAGATCCAGCGCAGGGCGGTACCCTTGTCCCAGTCCAGGTCGGCCTGCAATTCGATCACCTTGCGGCCGTGCGTGACTCGCAGGCCCTCGTGCAATCCCACCTCGTGGACGACGGCCGTGACGTGGTTGATGGCGGTCGGGTCGACCCGGCGGTCGTGCACCGCGATGGCGTGCCGCTTGCGCTCGAGCTCGATGCCGTCGACGCCAGCCAGCAGGTCGCGCAGCGACTCGGCGGCACGCTCGAGGGCGGGATCCGCGGCCAGCGCCTCCTCGTGGTCGTGGCGTACACCGTCCGGCGCGAGGAGGTCCAGCCCGTGGTTGCCCGCGTACCACAGGTCGGGCAGCCCGATGCGATCGCGGACGTCGAGGACGTCGCGGCCACTGAGCACCCCGACGGGACAGAGCAGGCTCAGCTCGGCCAGCGCGGCCCGGGTGTCGGGCCGGATGGTCGCCGCTGCCGGGTCGGTCACGATGTCGCTCAGCGTGCCGTCGAAGTCGACGAATACCGCGGGCCGCCGCGACGAGAGAAGGGCGCCAAGCATCTCCACCGATGCCAGGGCGCCGGGCAGTGAGGACATCCGGCGATTCGCCGTGCGAACCGTCACGGCCGTGAGGTCGGTGACTGCGGCGTCGGCGCCGTCGGCCAACAGCTCGTCGAGGTGCTCCTCGGGGCCGACGCCGATGACCAGTCCGAAGCCTCCCGTGCGGCCGGCGACGATGCCCGGACTGGCATCCTCGACCACCACGCAGCGGTCGGGTCTCGCACCGATGCGCGTGGCCGTCTCGAGCAGCAGGGCGGGATCGGGCTTTCCCGGCAGTCCGAGCTCGGCGGCGACCCGGCCGTCGACGCGGACGTCGAAGAGGTTGGTCACGCCGCCGATGCGCAGGACCGCCTCGCAGTTCATGCTCGCGGAGTAGACCGCCGTGCGCAGGCCGGCGCCCCTGAGCCGCCGGACCAACGCGACGGTCGAGTCGAAGACGTCGACCCCGGCGGTCATCAGTTGTTCGTAGAGCTGCTGTTTACGCTCGGCCAACTCGGAGACCACGGTGGCACCGGACGTCTCGCCGACCGATGATTCGACGGTCGGAATACCCCTGGCGGCAAGGAATTCGCGGATCCCGTCGAGGCGGCTTCGGCCGTCGACGTGGCGCCGGTAGTCGGAGTCGGTGAACGGCGAGTGGTCCTCGCCGCTTCGTGGACCACGCTCGCGCAGGAAGTCGTCGAACACCCGGGTCCAGGCTCGCGCGTGCAGACTGGCGGTATCGGTGACCACCCCGTCGAGATCGAAGAGTGTTGCGTCGTAACGCCGTCCATCGATGACCGGCGCACGGACCGCCCCGGCGCGCGGCACCCGTCAGCTCTGGCGGGCGACGATCACCGGGGTGTGAACGGCGTGCATGACCGCCGAGCTGACCGAACCGAGCAGCATCCCGGCGAAACCGCCGCGACCGTGGCTGCCCACGACGACCAGCTGTGCCGATTCCGCGGCAGCCACCAGATTGCGGGCCGGCTGATCGAAGACCACCCGGCGACGTACCGATACGTCGGGGTAGCGGTCGCTCCAGCCGGCCAGCCGTTCGGCGAGGGTCTCCTCGGCCACGGCTTGGAAGTCCGGCCAGGCCGACTCGGGAAGAGCCGGGGTGTCGGTGTCCAGCCAGGCGTGGATCGCCAGCAGTTCGGCGCCGCGCCAGCTCGCCTCGTCGAACGCGATCGCGGTGGCGAGTTCCGACGCTGGCGACCCGTCCACGCCGACCACCACGGGACCATCGGCGTGCCGCTCGCCGTCGGCGGGGTCGTGGATGACGGCCACCGGGCAGTGCGCGTGGTGGACCAGCGCGGTGCTGACGGACCCGAACAGGCCACGCTGCCACGCGCCCTGCCCCCGGGATCCCACGACGATCATCTGCGCGTGCTTGGTCGCATCGATCAGGGTGGGCACCGGGACGGCGTGCACCATCTCGGTGTGCACCCGGACCTGCGTTCCGGCCGGGACGGCTCCGTTCGCGACCTCTTGGGCGGCATCGAGGACGCGCTTGCCCTCCTCCTCCTGCAGCTGGCCGTAGTCGAGCGGCAGCGGTGCCATCGCATAGCCCATTCCCCACACGGGAATCCCGGGCGTCACGACGTGCGTCAGGGTCAGCTCGACGTGGCGCCGCGCGGCTTCGGCTGCGGCCCAGCGGATCGCGGCGTCGGACGCGGCGGATCCGTCGACGGCGACGACGATGCGATCTGAGGTGTGGTCGGTCATGTGCGTGTCCCTCCAACGACGAGCTGCGGATGGCGCCAACGCTAGGAAGTCGCCGCACACCGGGCAGGAGGCCTTCGACCCCGGCGGGGGTGCCGAAGGTCATCCCGGGCCTGGGACGCGGTGCGGCGCCTATGCTGGGCAGGGATGGTGTCGCGAATCTTCTCCTTGTTGGTCCCGGTCCGGGTGACCGCGGCCTACGCAACCGCGCTGTTCGTCATCGCATCGATCTTGGTGGCCCTCGGTCCGCGGACGACGGAGCGCGTCATCGGCCAGCTGAGCACCAACCTGGACAACCTCGGCAGCGGTCATCTCGCCACGCTGGTGGGCAGCGCCTTCGTGACCGAGGAGGGGCAGACCTACCTCTTGCTGCCGGGACTGATCTGTCTGCTGGCCCTGGCCGAATTGCTGTGGTGCGGTCGCCGGGTGGTGCAGGCGTTCGTGCTCGGTCATCTCGGTGCCACGCTGATCGTGGCCGCGGGTCTCGTGGCAGCGATCGAGGCGGGCTGGGTGTCCCGATCGATCGAGGGGGCCAGCGACGTCGGGCTGAGTTACGGTGCCGTCGCGGTCCTCGGCGCGCTGTCGGCCGCGATCCCCGCCCGCTGGCGGGCCGCCTGGATCGGCGGGTGGCTCATGGTGGCACTGTCCGTCGTCGCGTTGGGTGCGGGGTTCGTAGCCATCGGGCATGCCGTCGCCCTAATCCTGGGCATGGCGCTGTCCACGCGGTTCCACCTCGACGTGCACTGGACCGGGTTGCGACGCAGCCTGCTGCCGGCCGCGGTCGGCTTCGGCCTGCTGCTACTCGTCGGGGTCGCGTTGCCGACGGCCCCGATCGTGATCCCCGCCGGGGTGCTCGGCGCGGCCGTGGCGCACGTGGTGGTGGCGTCGTGGCGGGCGGCCGCCGACCGCAGAACGGCCGTACCCGCCGCGCGCTGAACGCGATCAGCCGGCTTGCGTCCGGTCCAGGTGGCGGGCGTGCTCGACGGAGGCATCGGCGGATGCATCGTTGTGCAGCACCGCCCAGACCTCCCAGCCCGACGGCTGCCGGCAACAGCCCCAGGACGTGGCCAGCCGGCGGACGGTGGCCGAGCTGCGCGCCGGCGCCTCGCGGACGACGTCTCCCGGCCGGTGGATGCCGGTGCGGCCGTCCCGCACGCGCACCGTGATGTGGGAATCCGCCACGTCCACGGTGACCTCGAGTTCACCGTGGGTCTGCCGAATGCTCTCGACGACGAATTCGCCGACGACGAACGCGGCGTCGTCGACCACGTCGTCGGGCAGTCCTGCGTCGTCACCGAGTTCGTAGACGAAGCGCCGGGCGATCCGGGGTGCGAACGCCGTCGGCCGCAGCCGGTATCGGCGGTGGGTTCCAATGGTCGTCGATGGTGCCACGAGCGATCCCTCCCAAGCGGTCGAAGCAGTGGACGGGCGTAAATCCCCCCAGCCCGTCATCGTCGTCAGGGCTCGACGACGATGTGGTTGTAGACCTCGGTGACGTGGGGTGACGACCACGCGGCGAGATCGGCCTGGCGCCGCTCGGCCCAGGACCGCACGGTCCCGGACAGGGTGACCTTGGTGCCGTCGGCGGAGACCTCGACGGTCCTGGCGTCGACCTGGGCGTTGCGCAGGATCGCGGCCTTGATGCGCTCGGCGGTGTCGACGGCCGACACGCGAGGGGTCAGCGTGATCCGGCTGTCGACCGAGTACACCCCCCGCAGGTAGCGAACGGCCCGTTTGGCCGCGCGCCGCTGGAAGTCCCACGCGACCTCACCCAGGAGTGTGACGGCGTGCCCATCGATGACGGCCTTGACGGTGTCGGGGACATTGGTCGCCGACCGCAGCGCCTGTTCGACCTCCTTGCCGATGTCGGTCTCGCTGACGTAGAACGCCGAATTCGGGTGCACGTTCACGTCGTTGATGACGGCGGTCACGTCGCGCACCCGCAGCGCTGCTCGTTTGACCGCGGTCCGTTCGGCATAGGTGTCCACCTCCCCGGAGAGGGACACGACTCCGTCGTCGACGGCGACGCCGATGGTCGCGGCGTTGACTTCGGGGGTCCATTCGAGCTCGGCCTCGACGGCGTCCTGGATCTCGCGGTCGGCGCGGATTGCCGTGGTGGTCGCTGGGGTGACGCTCATCGTCGAATCCTTTGGCTCGTCGGTAGTGACGACTTTCGAGTGTCGTTGCGGGCGAACGTGGTGGGAAGTGTCTTTGGTCCTCCGCGCGAACGATTTCGGCCCCGCAGTGGTTGGCGTCGAAATCCGCGCCGCAGAAGCCGATTGGCCCACGGGGGTGGGACGTTCGGCTCTGTGGGCGGTACCGAGCCGTCAGCGAGAATTCAGGCGATCACGTCGACGACTGGCATGGGAGACGAGATGCACGAGTTCACGGTCAGGTTGCCGCGCAGCACGGTGTTGCGCAGCCTTGGACGCAATCCTCTGGTCCGGGCGAGCGACCGGATCGAGGCGGTCGCCGCGCTGCTGTTCGTGGCGTTCGCGGTGGCTGTGATCCCCGTCAGCGTCACGGCCGGGACGGTCTTCGATCGGCACCAGGTGGCGATGTACGGCCAGCAGGCCGCGATGGTCCACCAAATTACGGCCAGGGTCACCGCCAGCTCCACGGCAACCGCCGGTTTCGGCGTGCCGGACACCTACGTCACCGGGGTCTCCTGGGACGTGGATGGACAGGCTCGCACGGGTTCGGTCAAGTGGTCGCAGCCGCTGACGGCGGGAGAACGGATCCCGGTGTGGGTCGACGGCGCCGGCATGTTGACTCGCCAGCCGACGCCGATCGCACAGGCGTGGTGGGATGCCGCGATATTGGCGCTGTTGCTGTGGGTGACGCTCACCACCATGGCGTTCGGCCTGCTGCGCGTGCTGACGTGGCGGCTGGACCGACGCCGCGGCCGCCAGTGGGAGCGCGAGTTCCGCTCACTGGTCGACGGGCGCGGTGGACGGGCCGAGCAACAACCGTGATGCAGTGAGACCAAGGACGCCAACCAACCGGCGGCATCGTCGACGACGTCGGGGGCAACCGATGAAGGAGCAGGGCCATGCAATCCGGTGACGGTGAGATTCCCTCGGCAACAAGTGAAGTCACGGCGACCGAGGACGACCCGGAGACCTCGCCGATACCCACGATGACGCGGCGCCGGCGGTGGTGGGGTGTCGTGCTCGGCATCGCCGTGATCCTGATGCTGACCGCCGCCGCCGTCATACCCCTGGCCATCGGAAACCAGCAGCAGTCGAGGCGACGAACGGCGGATTCGAATCCGACAGTGCTGCAACGCTGGTGGGTCGACAGCCATGGGGACGTCGAAGCGCTGTCGAACGTAATCGACGACGTCCAGCATGCCCTGGCCGTGCGCAACCCGGACGCGGTGGGTGCCGACTGCCAGCGGATGCACGACGCCGCGGAGGTGACGCTGAAGTCCCGCCTCCCGGCACCCGATCCCATTCTGACCGCGCAGCTCGCCGGTGCGGCCGAGGATGCGCACGATGCGGCCCACATGTGTCTGGCTGCCGAGGACGGGTCGCAGACCAACTACGCGGGCGAGTTTCGCAGCGACCTGGAGCAATCCCAACGACAGCTTCGAGCCGCTCAGGCCCTCGTCAACCGGCTGATCACCGCATCGTGAACCACTCGGAGGCTGCCGCGGTGGTGGTGGGCGTCGACGGGTCGCCTGGGGCAGCGCGCGCCGTGGCGTGGGCGGCGGCGGAGGCCGACGCTCGACGGGCACCGCTGCGGTTGGTGTTCGCCCTCGATCCGCGTGCCGAGTCCGGGTTGCACCTCGATGACCGCAGTGGCCGGGACTTCGCCGAATCGGTGCTGGCGCAGGCCTGCCAACGGGCACGCGTCGGCCACCCCCGCCTCGAGGTCACCAGCGACGTCGTTCACGCCTCGCCAGCCGAAGCGCTCGTTCGGACCACCCATCGTGGTCGTGCGGCGATGATCTGTCTTGGTTCCGGCGCAGCCCGGCCGCCGCACCCCGGCCATCGGGCCAGCACCGCAACCGAGGTTCTGCTCACCGCCGAGTGTCCGGTGGCCGTCGTGCGGGGGTTCCCGCCCAGCCGCGGCTGGGTGGTGGCGCAGTTGGAGGCCGAGCCGTCGTCCTACGACGTGCTGCACCTTGCGGTCACGGAGGCCGAGCTTCGTCGTCTGCCGGTGCGACTGCTGACGCATTGGGGCGGGCTGGATCCCGATGCCGCCGCGCAACTGGATCGGCGAGTGCGCCGCGATCTGGACCGCCGGCGCGCGCGGAGTACTCGCCTGGACGCCGTGGTGGTGGCCGCGCCAAGCCTGGAAGAGTTCTTGAGAGAGCACGCACATCGCGTCGCGCTGTTCGTCGCCCCGCAACGGTATTGCCACGACGTCGGCACCGTCCTGCATCCCAGCGCTCGAATTGCGCTGGAATTGCTGGACTGTCCCATCGTCGTTGGCGTCTCCGAGGCCGATGACGCCGGCAGCGTTCGACCGAAGATGCCCGAGGATGTCACCCGTTGACGCGGTGCGACGGATCGACACCTGGCTACCCGGTGTCGCCGGCTTCCGCGGATACTCCAGGACGTCGCTGCGCTGCGATCTGCAGGCCGGTCTCAGCGTGGCGGCCTACCTCGTCCCGCAGGCCTTGGCCTACGCCGCGTTGGCTGGTCTGAGTCCCATCACCGGCCTCTGGGCAGCGTTGCCACCCCTGGTGGTGTACGCGGTACTCGGGTCGTCGCGGCTTCTGTCGATGGGGCCCGAGTCCACGACGGCATTGATGACGGCGGCCATCGTCGGACCGCTCGCGCTCGGCGACGCCGCCCGGTATGCGTCGTTCGCCGCCACCATGGCCGTCCTGGTCGGCGTCGTCGGTTTGGCCGCCGGTCTCATCGGGCTCGGCTTCGTGTCCAGCCTGTTCTCCCGCCCCGTGCTCGTCGGCTACCTGGCCGGCATCGCAGTGGTGATGGTCGTCGGGCAGCTGGGCCGGATGTCGGGCCTCACGGCTTCGGGGGACGACCTGTTGGCGGTCGTTCGCAGCCTGGTGGCCGATGCGCATCAAATCAATTGGGCGACGGTGATTCTCGCGTCGTCGATGCTGGTGCTGTTGGTGGCGCTGCAACGGTTGACCTCCCCGCTGGTGCCGGCGCCACTGATCGGGGTGCTCATCGCCGCCACCGTGGTCGCCCTCTTCGCGCTCGGCAGGTTCGGCATCGAGATCGTCGGTTCGGTACCGGTCGGCCTGCCCCGGCCGGAGGTACCCACGCCGTCGCTGCGCGAGGTGGCAGAGCTCGTCGTGCCGGCGCTGGGAGTGGCCATGGTGGCCTTCTCCGACGACGTCTTGACGGCACGGGCGTTCTCGGTCGAGCCGTCGGACCGCGTCGACGCCAACGCGGAGTTGCGCGCGCTCGGAGTCGCCAATATCGCGGTCGGGCTGGTGCACGGGTTCCCCGTCAGCTCCAGCGGTAGCCGGACCGCGCTGGCCGCCGCCACCGGGGCGCGCACCCAGGCGTACTCACTGGTCGCCTTCGGGGTGGTGGCACTCGTCCTGCTTCTTGGCCCAGGGTTCATCTCGCGCGTTCCCACGGCCGCCATCGCCGCGCTGATCGTCTACGCCGCAATCAAACTCGTCGACGTCGGCGAGTTTCGGCGACTGGCACGGTTCCGCCGCAGCGAGTTGGTACTGGCGTTGGCGACGGCGGTCGCGGTCGCGTGCTTCGGCGTGCTGTACGGCGTACTCGCTGCCGTGGGTCTGTCGATTCTCGACCTGCTGCGTCGGCTCGCCCGGGCACACGACAGCATCCAGGGCTTCGTTCCCGGGTTGGCCGGAATGCACGACGTCGACGACTACCCGCGGGCCACCGTCGTGCCTGGACTCCTCGTCTATCGCTACGACGCGCCGCTGTTCTTCGCCAACGCCGAGGACTTTCGCCGTCGCGCCATCGAGGCACTGGACCAGGCGCGCCCACCGGCGCGCTGGTTCGTCCTGAACGCCGAGGCGAACGTCGAGGTCGACATGACCGCTCTGGACGCCCTCGACGGGTTGCGCGCCGAATGCGCGCGCCGCGGCGTCGTCTTTGCGATGGCGCGGGTCAAACAGGACCTGCGCGACGCGCTCGAGGCGGCCGGTCTCCTCGACGCGATCGGAGGGGACCGGGTGTTCATGACACTGCCGACCGCCGTGGACGCCTTTCGGCGGCAGGGTCCGGGTGCCGAAGTGCCCGTCGAGGGCCCAAGGTCACGCTCGCGACGACCTTGGTCGCTACCCGGCAGCCGTCGTCCTTCGTAACGTCGGTGTCGTCATCCGAACACTATGTCGAAGGGATGAGAGATGACTCAGGTAACCAAGGACAAGCCAGGCACGACGCATTCGGTCGAACTACTGGACGACGTGCGCGATTCTGCCAAGCAGGGTCAGCACGCGGCCGCGGAAGCGCTGCATGCGTTCCGCAAGACACTCGACGAGGCGGTGCCCGAAGCGGTTCAGCCGCTGCGGGCCAGGATCGTCGATGCCGCGATCGAACTCGCGGACAAGCTGGTCGCGGCGCAGTACCAGTTCAACCGGAACTTGGTTCGCAGCGTGGACCGTGCCCTGAACGATTCGGGCGAGACGCCCAAGTAGGGGACGCGTGGCAGGCGCAGTGCCACATGGCGAGCCGGCGCGGAACGAGTGAGCATTCGTTCCGCGCCGGCGTCCGCATGCCGGAGGTGTCCCACCGGAGATGTCCTTGGTCCCCGCGCCCCCGGACGAACGACTCTGGCGGCCGATGTGATGGGCGACACACACTAATCCGAGTGCCGACAGGGAGGTCAACGAGATGTCAGTCGACGGCGAATTCCTCACCAACGCCGCTCCGGGACTGGGCGCACTGTTCTTCGACCGTGTCGCCACCGCACCGGACCGGGAGGCGTTTCGATATCCCGTTGGCGCGCAATGGGTTTCGGTTACGTGGGCCGAGACAGGAACTCGCGTGGAGGCGTTGGCGGCCGGCCTGATCGCGCTGGGAATCGAACCCGAGCAGCGGGTGGGCATCGCCTCGGGCACCCGGTTCGAATGGATCCTGGCCGACCTCGCGACCGTGTGCGCAGGGGCGGCCACCACCACCGTCTACGCCAACACCAACTCCGAGGACACCGCCTACATCCTCGGCGACGCGCAGTGCCAGGTCGTCTTCGCCGAGAATGCCGCACAGCTGGACAAGCTGACGCAGCATCGTGCGACGCTGCCCGACGTGACGCACGTGGTGCTCTTCGACGGCACCGCCGACGGTGACTGGGTCATGACGCTGGACGACCTGGCCGAGATGGGCGCCAAGTACCTGCTGGATCATCCGCGCTGCGTTCGGGACGCGGTCGAGGCGACCACCCCCGAGCAACTGGCCAGCATCATCTATACGTCGGGAACCACGGGTCGCCCCAAGGGCGTTCGGCTCAGCCATCGGTCGTGGGTCTACGAGGGTGCCGCGGTGGCCGCGCTGGACATCCTCCATCCCGACGACGTGCAGTTGCTCTGGCTGCCGCTGGCACATTCGTTCGGCAAGGTGCTGCTCGCCGCGCAACTCGCGTGCGGGTTCGTCAGCGCCGTGGACGGGCGCCTGGACCTGATCGTCGACAACTGCGCCGCGGTGCGCCCGACGTTCATGGCGGGCGTCCCGCGGATCTTCGAGAAGGCCCACGCCCGCATCAGCACGGCGGCAGTGTCGGATGGGCGACTCAAGCGTGCGATGTTCTCGCGCGCCTTCGCGGTCACCCGACGGATCCGGCACCGGAGGGACGCCGGTGCGCGTGTTCCCGTTCTGCTTCGGCTGCAGCTACTCCTGTTCGACCGTCTTGTGTTCACCAAGGTGCGCAGGGTGTTCGGCGGCCGGATCCGGTTCTTCGTCTGTGGTTCAGCTCCGCTGAACCAAGAGATTGGCGAGTGGTTCGCCGACTGCGGCTTGATGATCCTGGAGGGCTACGGCCTCACCGAGACGGCCGGGGGAGCGTCGATCAACACCCCCGAGCAGTGCCGGTTCGGCACCGTTGGGCTCCCGCTACGGGGCACGCGGATACGAATCGGCGCCGACGGCGAGGTCCAACTCACCGGACCCAGCGTCATGGACGAATACCACGCCATGCCAGGGGCCACGTCGGAGGCCTTCACCGACGACGGGTGGTTGCGGACCGGTGACGTCGGACGATTCGACGGCGATGGCTTCCTGACGATCACCGGACGCATCAAGGACATGTTCAAGACCTCGGGCGGCAAGTACGTGGTCCCGGCGGCGATCGAGGCCAAGTTCATGGCGTCCTGTCCGTATGCGAATCACATCCTGGTGTACGGCGAAGCCCACAACTATTGCGTCGCGCTGATATCGCTCGATCTGGAGACAATCGGAGAATGGGCGGTGACCCAGGGAATAGATTGTCCGAGTGCGGATTTGGTGACTTCCCCGCGCGTGCGCGACCTGATCGCGGCGCACGTCGATCGCCTCAATGCGGAGCTGAATAGGTGGGAGACGATCAAGCGGTTCGCCATCCTGGATCATGACCTCTCGATCGAGGCAGGGGAGCTCACGCCCTCGCTGAAGGTCAAGAGATCGGTGGTGTTCGAGCGCTACCGCGGAGTCCTCGCGTCCCTGTATCCGTGATCTCACTCGAGCGGTGCGGTCCAGTGCACCAGGGTCCCTCCACCCGGGACGGAACCGACGTGGCAACTGCCGCCGGCCATTTCGGCTCGAAGCTGCAGGTGCGAAAGGCCGCTACGGCGGGGATTGGTCGGATCGATCCCGCAGCCATCGTCGGCGACGTCGATGATCAGTTCGTCGGCCACCTGCACCTCGACGGACAGGTGCGCGGCGCCGGAATGGCGCACGGCGTTGCTGATGGCCTCGATCACGACGGGTACCGCCTGTTCGGCCAGCTCGGGGCTGACCGCGCTCAGCGGCCCCGACAGCCGCACCGTGGTCTGGATGTCGCGGTCATCGGTGAGATCGGCGACGGCGTCCTGGATCGCCTGCCGGAATCCTGGCGCATCGCGGTCGGACCGCAGGGCGAAGATCCGGCTGCGGATCTCCTCGATGGTGGCTTGCAGATCATCGACGGTGCGATGCAACCTCTTGCTGATCTCGGGGGACCGCGTGCGGGCAATGGTCCCCTGCAGATCCATTCCCGCCGCGAAGAGGCGTTGGATGACGTGGTCGTGCAGGTCGTGCGCAATGCGCTCGCGGTCGGCGATCATCGTGGTTTGCCTGGCGCGTTTGCGACTCTCGGACAACTCGAGGGCGACGGCCGCGTGCTCGGCGAAGTCACTCGTGAGCTGGAGGTGATTCGCGTCGAAGGGCACGTCGTCCGCGCTGCGGGCCACGGCGAGGACACCGAGCACGGACTGCTGGGTGCGCAGCGGCATGACGATCGCCTGGCGCTGGCCGACGTCGGTGAAGGAATGGATCGGATGGCGGAAGGATTCGATGATCTTCGGCGTGCCGGAACGGAAGACTTCACCGGTCGTCGACCCGTCCACCGGCACCCGCTGGCCGACCAGGCCCTCGGTCAGCACGCCGACCGCGGTCGACACCACCAGCGTGCCGACCTCTGCGGCGGGCAGTTCGGGGTCTTCCGGCGTCAGCACGATGGCCTGCTCGGCGTCGGTCAGGGCCATGGCGCGTTCGGCCACCAAACTTAGGGGGTCCATCGTGGGATCGGCATCGGACACCAGGGCCGTGGTAATCGCGCGGCTGGCCTCCATCCAGCGCGCCGTGGTCTGCACGCGTTCGAACAGTCGAGCGTTGTCGATGGCGACGGCGGCGGCCGACGCGAGCGCCCTCGCCGCGGCCTCGTCTGCGGCGGTGAAGGTGGGTCGGCCCTTGGGCTCGGTGAGGTAGAGACTGCCAAAGACGTTGCCGCGCACGGTGATCGGTACTCCGAGGAAAGCCTTCATCGGGGGGTGGTGCTTCGGGAATCCCGAGGCGGCCGGATGCCCGTGGAGATCGTCGAGCCGCAGCGGTTCCGGCTTGGCGAGCAGCACGCCGAGGACGCCCTTGCCGACCGGCAGGCGACCGATCCGGCTGACCACCTCCTCGTCCATACCCGAGTGCAGGAACGACACCAGGGTGCCGTCGGGCCCAAGCACACCCAGTGCACCGTAGCTGGCGTCGGTCAACTCCCTTGCGGCGGTGACGATGCGATGCAGGGTGGCGTCGAGGTCGAGATCGGAGCCGAGGCCGACGCCGACGCGCAAGAGGTGCGCCATCTGGTCGCGGGCGCGCAGCAGCTCGTCGAGCCGCTCGTGCATGCTGCCCACTGGCGCATGGCGTCCCGAGGAGCCAACTGCCGAGTCGCCATCATCGATGTCCACCCACACCCCGCCTCCATGGTCTCGGGAGGTGCGTTCGAGTCTAGTACCGAACCGTCGACGTCGATAGCGACCAGCGAATTTCGTCCCGGGGACCAACGCCGCTCGCGCGACCCCCCTCAGCCGGGGTCGTTAGCTGGATCGTCCTCTGGCAGCAGCGCGAAGAAGCTCTCCTCCTCGGTGGCGAAGTGCAGGGCCAGCAACTCGTGCAGACCGTAGAGACAGGCCAGGAGATCCTCGGACTGGACGTCGACGATCCGACCCGCGGCCTCGGCGTCCTCGAGGTGAGCGTGCAGGCGGCGGCCCAGACGGTCGATCTCGGCATGCATCCGACTCATCGTCACGGTCGACTCCGCACCACCAAGCGGTTCCCACAGGGCCGGGTACAGCGAACGGTCCTCCGCGCGTTCGTGGGGCAGCAAGGTCTGCTGGACGAACTCGTCGGTTCGGCGCAGGGAGGTCAGTGCCGCGACGCGCTCACCCACGGCCAGCAGGTGGGCGGTGTCCCTCAGCAGCGAGAGGTCCTCACGCATCACGTCGTGTTCGGCGGCGAATCTGCGAATCAGGCTGCCGGTCACCGGGTTCAGTGCTCGCGTCGCACCGGCGCCCGGGCGCAGGGCTCGCAGCGCGTTGAGTATCACGACCAGGTCGATGCCCTCCTGCAGCAGCGCTCCCCAGGCGGCAGGCAGCTGACCCGCCGCCGCGAATCCCATTGCCACGAAGGACAAGACCATCCCGGTGAGAGCGCTTTGCAACGCGATCCGGCGCGAACGGCGCGCGACGAGCATCGCGTCGGCCAGTCGGTCGAGCCGGTCGGTCGTCAAGACGATGTCGGCGGCTTCCGAGCTCGCGGTCGACCCGCGGACCCCCATGGCCACGCCGACCGTCGCGGCAGCCAGCGCGGGCGCGTCGTTCACGCCATCGCCGACCATCAAGGTGGCGGCCGTGCTTCGTTCGGCGCGCACGCGGGCCACCTTGTCCGCCGGGGTCTGCCTGGCCCGCACCTCGTCGACGCCGAGGACGGTGGCGAGCTGTTCGGCCGGAGCGGACCGGTCGCCGGTGAGCATCACCACGCGGGTGATGCCGGCCGCGCGCAACCGGCGAATGGTGCGCGGCGCGTCGGGACGCAGGGGATCGGTGAGCAGAATCGCCCCGGCAAGTCCACCGTCGACCCGCACCCAGGCCACCGCGGCGCCGTCGAAGGTCGCGCGAGCAAGCGTCGCCGCCGCCCACGGTGGCGGGTCGGCCGGCAGGCCATGGCTTCCCACGGTGACGCGTAGACCGTCGACGACGGCCGAGATCCCTTTGCCAGGCTCCTCGACGACGTCGATGGGCAGCCCAAGGATGAGCCCGGCCTTCCTTGCTTCGGCAACGATTGCCACGGCCAGGACATGGGGTGAGTACTGGTCGGCGGACGCGGCGAGGCGTAGCACGTCCCTCGACGACCAACCGGCGGCCGCCACGACCTCGGTGCCGCGAGGGCGGCCGCTGGTGACCGTGCCGGTCTTGTCGAGGATCAGCGTGGTGGCCCGCCCGAGTGCCTCGAGCGCCGCACCACCTCGGATGACGACGCCGAGCCGCGACGCCCTGGACAGGCCCGACACGATGGCCACCGGGGCGGCCAGCAGCAGCGGGCACGGCGTCGCGACGACCAGCACCGCGACCGCGCGGGTGGCCGATCCGCTCCACAGCCAGGCTGCCCCGGCGATCAGCAGCACGAGGGGAACGAACCACTGGGCCAGTCGATCGGCCAGCCGCACCACGGGTGCGGTGCTCGCGGCCGCCTCGCGGGCAAGTCGGACGATGCCGGCGTAGGTGCTGTTCTCGGCGGTGGCGGTGGCCTGGATCTCGACGGGTCTACCGGCATTGACCGCGCCGCTACGGATCTGCCGACCGCTGGGCAGCTCGACGTGCAGCGACTCACCGGTCAGCGTCGACTCGTCGAGAACGGCACGACTCGAGAGGATCGTGGCGTCGACCGGCACCATCTCACCCGAACCGACCACCAGCACGTCACCGACCGCGACGTCGCCCAGTGGCACCGTCTGGACGCCGTCGGCGCACCGTTTGCGGGCCTCCCGTGGCACCCGGTCCAGCAGGGACCTGAGATCCTTGGTGGCCCGCTGCTCGGCGGCATTCTCCAGCGCCTGTCCCGTGCACAGCATGACGGCTATGAGTGCGCCCGCCAGATACTCGCCCACCGCGAGCGTGCCGAGCAAGGACAGCACGGCGATGACGTCGACGCCGAACGTACCGCGCCGCAGCGCGGCGACCACCCACCAGCAGGCGGGTACGAGCGCGATCAGAGTGCCTGCCGCCCATACCAAGTCGGCGATGTCGTGAGATCCGGAGAGCCATGCAGCGCCGCCGGCCGCGAGCGCGCACGTGCAACTGACCAGCAGGGCCGCCAACAGCAGCCTCGAGGTAGGGACCGTTCCGCGAGCGGCTGGTGTCGGGGCCTGGCGCGTCGACTCGTCCCGCTGGCGCATCGGTCTATCCCGAGGTTGCCAGGGAGGCGGCCGGCTGCGGCAGTCGACCGGCGTCCCGAACCCGGCGACGGATCCCCCGCAGGATGCCCCGGGTGATGAATGTCGTGAGCGGGCTGGCCAGCTCGGCTGCCACCACCTCACCGGGATGTCGCAGGGCGACCCGGGTCCGGACGAGCAGGCGGCAGCGGTCGTCCCAGTACGGGACGAGGTGGAAGGACAACACGGTCTCCCACGGAAGGTCCGGGGGAGCGACCCGCAGTACGACGCATTCCTGGTCGACTACCTCGACCACCGGCAGCGCGAAACCCTGACGCAATCCCATCCATCCCCGCGGTGCCAGGCGAACCACGTCGCCGGCCTCGAGACGCTGCCACTCCGGGTGGATGCGATCGGCGTTGCGGTACTGCAATCCGAGCGACTTCTCAAGGGCCGCAAAACCATAGAGCCCACCGCGGTCCTGGCCCATCTGCACCAACCACGGCCATACCGCTGCCGTCGACCGGTCGACCCAGATGGCCTCGGTGGTCTGAAGGACCGGCCGGTGCAGGAGCTCGTCGCCCGGCAGCGGCATGCGGCACTCCTCCTTGGTCGAACCCCAGTTGCGGAAGTACCGGCGGGCTCCGTACAGCAGCACCCCCGCCGCCGTGGCCGCCGCCACCGATCTCATCGTGGTCACCACCACAGCGTCGCAACTCCCCGCCGGCGATCACTAGGGCCAATCGTCCTCGCGTCCGGGTGCCTCGCCCGCCGACGAATTGCTCGAGCGACAAGGGACTTCGGCCCCTATGGGAGGTCTCGGGTAGGTGGTCGGATGCAATTGCCGGTACCGACCGGCGTCACGATGATCAGGAGGAGACGATGACCACACTTCCCGTGCAACGGCGGCGCGCGCTGTTCCCGGAGATCGCAGACCTGTTGGCAGGTTTCCCGTCGTGGGGCAGCCTGCGACCGTTCGACGGCAACGTGATGCGACTGGAGGACGAGCTCAAGGATGGCAGTTACGAGCTGCGTGCCGAACTTCCCGGAATCGATCCGGCGAAGGACGTCGACATCACGGTTCGGGACGGTCAGCTGACCATCAAGGCGGAGCGCACCGAGAAGAAGGAGTCCAACGGTCGTTCGGAGTTCGCCTACGGGTCCTTCGTCCGGTCGGTGTCACTTCCGCCGGGATCGAACGAGGATGACATCAAGGCGTCCTACGACAAGGGCATCCTCACCGTGTCGGTTCCGGTGGCCGACACCAAGCCGGTCGAGAAGCACGTCGCGATCGAATCGGGCCGCTGATCGCCCGCTGGGGCGGTCCACGCCGTCGCGGCGGGGCCGCCCCGACGGGCACGTCGATGGGAGACATCCGTGACGCGAGTACGACCCTTGGCCGAGATCGTCGGTGACGCCAGGATCGTGCTCGCCGCCGGTGTGACGGACGGCACCGACGAGTTCCCCGCCATCCGCGCCGAGATCACTAAGTGGCTCGTCGAACAGAAGGGATTCTGTGCCGTCGCCGTCGAGGCCGACTGGTCCGACGCCTATCGCGTCAACCGATACGTCCGCGGGATGGGAACCGATCGCTCCGCGGAGGGGGCGCTGCGTGGGTTGGCCCATCTTCCCGCGTGGACGTGGCGCAGTGCCGCCGTCCGGGACTTCGTCGAATGGCTGCACGACCACGACGCCGGCCGCGCAGCCCGTGGGGGGTGCCGGACCGGGTTCTACGGCCTCGACCCCTACGACACGGACGGATCCATCCGGGAGGTGACCGGCCATCTCGATCGCGTGGACCTCGAGGTGGCAGCCGGCCCATCGCGTGAACGAGACGTCGTCGCCCGGCTGGTGGCCGCTTGGCGGCGGTCCCTTCCGCGTCGGAGGGGCGGCGGGCTGCTGATCGAAGACCGGTGGTTCCTCGCCGAGCAGGACGCGATCACGCTGCGAGACGTCGAGCGGTACTACCGGGCGATGTTCGACGATCGGGTCACCTGGTGCAATCTGCGGGCCCGGCACATGGCGAACACCCTGCAGGCCCTACAGCGCCACATGGACCACGACCATCGGCTACCACCAGCACGAATCGTCGTGTGGGCCGCCGAGGTCGACGCTGGCGATGCCCCCGCCGCCGAAATGTCCGGACACGGTCGCGTGACGTTGGGACGTCTGGTCGGAGAACGTTGCGGCGAGCACTGTCGTGTCATCGGCCCGGGCGACTACGGCGGCACCGTAGGGCATCTCGACCACACCCGCGCGGTCGACGCATTGGACACGGCGAGTACGGGGGGACGATCGAAGTGAGCGCATGCGCAGGTGTCGAGGACGCTGGTGCCAGGATCGTCACGCTGACGATGAACCCGGCGCTCGACGTCTGCGCCAGTACCGCCGTCGTGCGGCCGACGGACAAGGTCCGGTGTTCGAATGCCCGTTACGACGCCGGGGGTGGCGGCGTCAACGTCGCGAGAGTGGCACGCGCGCTGGGTATTTCGACGTCGGCGGTGTTTCCCTCGGGCGGGCCGACCGGTGCCCTGGTCACCCGGCTGGCGATCGAGGCCGACGTCTGCGTACACGCCGTCGACATCGCCGAACCCACCCGGGAGAGCTTCACGGTGGACGAGACCACCACGTCGAGGCAATACCGATTCGTGCTGCCCGGACCCTGCCTCACGGTCGCCGAGCAGGCGCGCTGCCTCGGCGAATTGCGCCGCACCGCGGCGGGGGCGACCTTCGTCGTGGCCAGCGGCAGCCTCCCGCCCGGTGTACCGGCCGACTTCTACCAGCGGGTGGCCGACGTCTGCCGGGAGCTCGCCGTTCCGTTGATCCTCGATACCTCCGGATGTGGACTGGCCGGCGTAAGCCACGGGGTGTTCCTGATGAAACCGAGTGTGCGGGAACTGCGCGAGCATGCCGGGCGGGCGCTGGACACCGAGGCCGACCGGGTGGCCGCAGCACGCGAGTTCGTCGACCGCGGGGCGGCCGAGGCGGTGGTGGTCTCACTCGGAGCCGAGGGGGCGCTACTGGTGACGGCAACGGAATCGCAACGCTTCGAGGCGATTCCCGTGCACTCTCGCAGCGGTGTCGGTGCGGGTGACGCCATGGTGGCCGGGATCACCGTCGGATTGGTCCGGGGCCGGCCGCTTGCCGATGCGGTACGGCTGGGTATCGCGGCCAGTGCCGCCATGTTGACGACGTCGGGAACGACCTGCCCGGCGCGGCGCGAGGTGGACCGCGTACTGGGAATGGTCCGCGAACCGGTGGACGTCACGCCACTGAGCGCTTGAACGGCTCAGCGCACGTGTGCCGCCACCGATGGCCGCCACGTCAGCACCTCGGACAGGGTGCGACGCGGGGTGGGAGGCGGCACCTCGTCCATCGCGGGCACCACGCCCACTCGGACGAGGACCTGGGGTAACCGGCGTCCCGTCAGTTCGCCGACGATCTCCCTGCTGGCCTCGATCTCGGTGAGATGGGTCAGCGGGCACGTCGCCAGGCCGGCCATGGTGGCCTCCAGCAGCGTGACCGACAAAGCCTCACCGCAGGTGAGGATGTCGCGGCGGGATTCACCCAACGCGGAAAGCACCAGTACCGTCGAGCGGTCCTCCGGCACGTCGGGGCGCCGCTCGCGGTGGTGAGTGACCGGGAAGGTGCGGCCGATGTCGACGCGATCACTCTCCGCGGCAGACACCAACGAGCTGTGCGGAATGCCATCGTGGTCCGCGAACGGGCCAGTCCACCAATCGAGTTCGGCGTGGTACGGCGAGTCGTACAGCCGCATCGACTCGGTCAGCTGGGAAGCCTCGGCGAGCTGGGGACGTGCTTGCTCGGGCAGCACGTCGAGGATCGCCAGGTTCTCGTCGACGGCGCGGCGCAGCAGCGGTTCGAACTCGTCCCAGTTCGCGGGCGCCGCGAAGGGCAGGCGATCGGTACGCCGCACCAGGATCGCCTTCGCCCGTCGCCGGTGCCCGTCGGTGACGTACGACATCGGGGTGAAGTCGATCGACGCCAGGTGAAGGTGGTCGTTGGGATTCGGGTAGTAGTCGACGTTGGCCGTCCAGCCCTGTGCCGCCATCGCGACCCTCAGGTGATCGAGGACCGCGCCACAGCTGAGAAGCGCCTGCCGGGCCGATGAATCCGAGTCGACGAGTCGGTCGCGATCAAGGTAGAGGTGCAGGACCCCGGCACCTTGCCCGACGAATCGCCAGGGCTGGCTGTTGTGAATCGAGGGGGCGCGGCACGCCAGATGCACGGCATCGGCGATCACCCCGCTGGACACGACCGGGTACGGCATGATGATCCCTTCTGCGTCGGGCAGGCAACTCGTCGGGGCCGCGGGCGGGGCGCCCCGTTGGGCAACTGTGGGAACCATCGCCCGTGCGGCGCCGTCGACGCCAGAGTCTTTGGGCCCTCTAGGCCGAGGACCTGTGGCGCGACAACGGGGTCCCAGGGCCGCAGCCGTGCCGGTCCAGCCGCGCGACGATCGACCCATGAGTTCACCACCGGTCGCGGCCTCGACTCCGCTCGGGGAGTCCGTCGCGTCGGCACCGGAGATTCGCGAGACGCACACCGGCATGGTGATCCTGGTCGGTGATCGCGCGTACAAGGTCAAGAAGCCGGTGGTGACCGACTTCCTCGACTTCAGCACCGTGGATCGGCGCGAGCACGCCTGTGAGCGCGAACTGCGGTTGAACCGGCGCCTGGCCGCGCACAGCTATCTCGGGCTGGCCCACCTCACCGATCCGCTGGGCGGGGCGGCCGAACCCGTGGTGGTGATGCGACGGCTTCCGGACTCGGCTCGGTTGACGTCGTTGGTGCGCCGCGGTGAGTTGGTCGAAGGGCAACTGACGGCGATCGCGCTGCAGCTGGCCACCTTTCATCGCGACGCCGTCCGCGGCAACGACGTAGACGCGTGCGCCGGGCAATCGGCGATTCGAGACCGCTGGCGCGAGAACCTGGCCGAGCTGAGCCGGCACGTCGACGCGGTGGTCCCCGCGGTGGTGCTCGACGAGGTCGACCGGCTGGCGATGCGCTTCATCGACGGACGCGGGGCGCTGTTCGCCGAACGCATCGCCGCGCGTCGCGTCGTCGACGGTCATGGTGATCTGACCGCCGAGGACGTGTTCTGCCTACCCGAGGGCCCGGCGCTGCTGGATTGTCTGGAGTTCGACGATCGCCTCCGTTTCGTCGACGGTCTCGACGACGCCGCGTTCCTCGCGATGGACCTGGAATTCCTGCGCCGACCCGATCTCGGCGAGTACTTCCTCGAGGAGTACCGCCGCCACGCCCACGACGCCGCACCGAGCGCACTGGCCCACTTCTACGTCGCCTACCGAGCCGTCGTGCGGGCGAAGGTCGACTGCATCAGGAACGGACAGCACCGGGACGGTGCCGCGGTCGACGCCCGCCGGCACCTCGATCTCGCGCTCCAACACCTCCGAGCGGGCACGGTGCGGCTGATCCTCGTCGGTGGCGGCCCCGGCACGGGCAAGACGACATTGGCCCGGGGGCTGAGCGAACGGCTTGGCGCACGGGTGATCTCCAGTGACGACGTGCGTCGCGAGATGCAGGCCGAGGGACGGCTGGACGGCGCAGCAGGGGTGTTCGGCGAGGGGCTGTACAGCCCCGACCGGGTGGATGCCGTCTACGCGGTGATGCTGGACCGGGCCGCAGACCTGCTGGCCGCAGGGCGGCCGGTGATCCTCGACGGCACCTGGCGCGATCCCCGGCACCGTGCGTCGGCCCACGAGCTGGCTCGGGAAAGCCATTGCCCGTCCGTGCATCTGGCCTGCACGTTGCCAATCGACGAGGCGATGGCGCGGATCGCCAGCCGACCGGCCTCTGCGTCCGACGCTACGCCTGGCATCGCCGCGGCCATGGGGTCCGCCGCGGCCATGGGGTCCGACGAGGCCGCGTGGGCCGAGGCCCATCCGATCGACACCAGCCGCCCCCTGAGCCACTCACTGGCCGAAGCACAGCAGATCTGCTGTCTGGCGTTCTGAGCGACGGCGTCACCACAACCGAATAGCCTTCCGCACAACAATGTTGGAGTCTCACCATGACAGCGCCCAGCTACGTCCGCGACATCTCCACCCTCGGGCTCGCCGATGCAGACCAAGCCGGCGGCAAGGGGGCCAATCTCGGTGAGATGGTCACCGCCGGGCTGCCGGTGCCACCGGCCTTCGTCGTGCTGCGCGACGGCTACCGCGACTCGATGCGAGCCGGCGGGGTCGACGACGAGCTATCCGCCCTGCACGCGGAGGCACTGGCGACGGCCGACGACTCAGCCCGCCTCGACGAGCTGTGTCATCGGATGCAGGGTCTGGTGGGCAAGGCCGGCCTCGCCGACGGCGTGCGCGAACAGCTGCTGGACGCATACCGCCGGCTCGGCACCGCCACCCGTGTCGATCCCGTGGTCGCGGTGCGCTCCTCGGCAACGGGCGAGGACGGCCGCGACGCGTCGTTCGCCGGAATGAACAGGACCATCACCAACATGCGTGGAGCCGACGACGTCGTCGACGCCGTCCTTCGGTGCTGGCAGTCACTGTTCACTCCGAGGGTGATCACCTACCGGCGCAGCCGGGGGTTCGCGAGCACACCCGAGATGGCCGTCGTGGTGCAGCAGATGCTGGCCCCCGACCGGGCCGGGGTCGCCTTCACCGCCGATCCGAGCACGGGGCGGCGAGATCGGATCGTCATCGAGGCTGCCTTCGGGCAGGGCGAGGTGGTGGTCAGTGGGTCCGTCCAGCCCGACACCTACGTCGTCGACAAGGCGACCGTCACGCTGCTCGATACGTCGATCGGATGCAAGACCTTCAAGATCGTGCGGGGCAGCGATGGACACGACCTGGTCATGAACCTGGCTCCCGAGGACGCCGACGCCCGGGTGCTCGACGACGCGGCCGTCGAGAACATCGCCCGGCTCGCGATCGCAGCCGAGGCCCACTACGGGTATCCACAGGACACCGAGTGGGCGATCGAGGCAGGTGTCACGTGGCTGGTGCAGGCCCGGCCCATCACCACACTCGCCGAGCCCGAGCCCGAGCCCGAACCCGCGTCCGCGAATTCCGCCGTCCCGCAGTCGGGACCGGCAAACGCCGGCCCCGCCGGTCCCGGCGCTGCGGGGGCCGTCCTCCTGCGCGGACTCCCGGCAGCACCGGGGATGGTGTCCGGGGTGGTACGCCGGCTGACCCTTCCCGAACAGGGGGACCGATTGCGCGACGGCGAGATCCTGGTGGCGCCGATGACCAATCCCGACTGGCTGCCCACCATCCGCCGCGCCGCCGGGCTGATCACCGAGACGGGCGGCATGACGTGTCACGCCGCCATCGTGGCGCGTGAACTCGGGGTGCCGTGCGTCGTCGGCGCCCGCAACGCGATTCAAACCCTCACCGACGGAATGTCGGTGACCATCGACGGTGCCAGTGGCGAGATCCGCTCGGGGAGAACGAATGCCACTCCTACCGTGGTGGTGACCGAGCGCAAATCGGCCGAAGCGGGTCATGCCCCGGTCACTGCGACCAAGATCTACGTCAACTTGGCCCTGCCGGGCACCGCCGATGCCGTCGCTGCGCAGGAGGTCGATGGGGTCGGACTGCTGCGCGCCGAGTTCATGCTGACCGAGGCGCTGGGTGGCGAACATCCGCGAGAACTCCTCGCGGACGGCCGCTCCGACGATCTGGTCGACAGGATGGTCGGCGCCATCGGTCCGATCGCGAGGGCATTCGCACCGCGGCCCGTCGTCTACCGCGCCACCGACTTCCGCACCAACGAGTTCCGCGCGCTGCGTGGGGGAGAGGCCCACGAACCGGTCGAACGCAACCCGATGATCGGCTACCGCGGATGCTACCGCTACGTCAGGGAACCCGACCTCTTCGCGCTGGAGCTGCGCGCGTTGGCCGAGGTGCGGGAGCAATACCCGAACGTGCACTTGATGATTCCCTTCGTCCGCACCCGATGGGAGCTGGAGGAGTGCCTGGATCTGGTCGACGCGAGTCCGCTCGGCCGCCAGCGAGGTCTGCACCGCTGGATCATGGCCGAGGTCCCGTCCGTCGTGCACTGGCTGCCGTCCTACATCGGGATGGGCATCGACGGGGTGTCCATCGGGAGCAACGACCTCACCCAGTTGATGCTTGGCGTGGACCGGGATTCCGAGATCTGTGCCGACCTGTTCGACGAATCGGACCCGGCCGTGCTCGACGCGATCGGCCAGATCATCACCACCGCCAACCGGCACGGCATCACGTCATCGCTCTGCGGGCAGGCGCCATCGACGAATCCCGCGTTCGCCGAACATCTGGTACGGATGGGCATCACGTCCATTTCGGTCAACCCCGACGCGGTGGCCTCGGCCCGACACGTGGTCGCGGCAGCGGAACAGCGCCTCGTCCTCGAGTGTGCCCGCCGGCATCCGAGTGCTCGCAGCGCCAGGCATCTCGGCGAGGTCCGCACCGGGGGTCATCGTGGTCGATGACGGGGCGCCGATCGTCGTCGGCGTGGACGGTTCCGCCGAGTCGTTGCGGGCGGCCCGCTGGGCGGGGGGACTCGCCGAACGGTTCGACGTTCCCCTGCACATCCTGACGGCGACGCCGTACCTAGGTCACAGTCCGTCCGATGTCGCGCTGGCCGCCAGGGTGGCTGCGATCAGCGAACACCGCGAGTGGGCCGACCGGTACCTCGACGCGGCGCGATCGGCGGTCCTCGGCGATCACCCGCACGTGCCGGTGACGGTGGCATCCCTCGACGAGCCCGTCGACGCGGCGCTCGACACGGCGAGCAAGTCGGCGCGTCTGCTGGTGCTCGGCTGCGACGACGTCACGGCGCTGGGGGCATTGCTGGTTGGATCGACCACCCTGGCGACCCTGGCGCATGCGGCGTGCCCCGTCGTCGCCTGGCGCGGTGACACCGTGAAACCGTCCCGCAAGGTGATCGTGGTTGGGGTCGACGGGTCGGGACGCGACGGCGGTGCGCTCGGCGTGGCCTTCACCCTGGCGGACCGGCTCGAGGTGCCCCTGCGCGTGGTCCACTCCTGGGCGCTGAAGGGCTTCACCCAGATCCACCGCCCGATCGCGGTGGAATGGGACGAGAACACGAAGGGGCAGTGGCGTCGGCTCAACGAGCTCCTCGACCCGTGGCGCGAGCGCTACCCGCGCGTCGAGATCACCCGAATCGGCGAGGCCGCCAAGGCGAGTCGTGCCCTCGTCCTGCAGAGCGTCGGTGCTCAGCTGGTGGTGCTCGGGTACCGCCGGCGCCCCCCACTGGGACACCCGCCCTTGGGTTCGACCAGCATGAACCTGCTGCACCACAGCGCGATACCCGTCACGCTCTGCGCGTTCGACGAGGACGCCGAGGAGACCACCGCGCTGGCTCAGGACACCAGCAGCAGCAGCAATGACTGATTGCCCAGCCGTCGGGACTTCTTGCAGGCCCGGGTGACGGTCAGGAGTCGGTCGACCCCGTCCTCGATGCCGCGGGCGAGTTCGTCGGCACCCACCGAGGATTCGTAGTCGCTGATGACCCCGAACGTGAGTTCGTCGGCGTAGCTGGTGATCGCGATGCCCAGCCGCAGGTGCACGGCGATGGGCGGGATCGGCAGCAACGACAGCACGCGGCGGCCGAGCACCGAGACCTCCCGTCGGGGGCCTGGCACGTTGGTGGCGACCGTGACGACGCCGCGCTGCGGAAGCCTGGTGAGTAGCCGGACGGTCCAGGCGGTCAGCGCGAAGGGAAGTCGATTGGACAGCGTCACCGCCAGATCGGTGGCCTGGGATTGTCCGCCGGCCTTCGAGCGCGTCAGCCGGCTGTGTACGGCATGCAGCCGCTGCAGGGGGTCGGCGACCTCGACGGGCAACAGCGGCAGCATCGCCGACACCCGGTTGTCTGGGAGGTGAAGCTCGTCGGGCCGCCGGACGGAAACCGGTACCAGGGTACGCAGTGAGGTAGGGCGGATCGTCGCACCGCGGCGCTGCATCGCCTTCCGAAAGCCGTCCGTGATCGCCGCGAGCGCAACGTCGTTGACCGTGACGTCGAAACGATGGCAGATCGACTTGACGTCGGAGAGTGACACGCGGGCTGCGGAGTAGTGCCGCAGATCCGTCAGCGGCCCGGTCATGGTCTGGGGCGCGGGCGAGACGATGCCGGCGGCGATCTCGGCCGCGCCGGCGCCAAGGCGCAACGCCGTCTGGGCGGTCCCGATGGACGCGTTCCACGCGCCCGTCACCCAGGACAGCGGATTGAGACTGGGCAGTCCCAGTCGGTGCTCGCCGGGCTGGTGCTCGGGTGTCGTGCCGTCCTCGTCGCTCTTGCCGTCCTCGCTGCCCGCACCGTCGCACAGCGCCGCGAGCATGGTGCTCGCGGCGATGCCGTCGGCCACGCTGTGATGCACCTTCACGACAAGGGCCCAACGGCCGCCCTCGAGCCCGTCGACCACCCAGCACTCCCACAATGGACGCCCGCGATCCAGCCGGCGCTCCATCAGGTCGGCCACCACCCGGAAGAGGGCGGCATCGTCGCCTGGCGAGGCCACCGCCGTGAGACGCACGTGCCGGCGGATGTCGAACGCATCGTCGCCGACCCACTGTGGTGCGCTCAGATCCCACGGATGGGTGTGCAGCACCTGCTTGCACCGCGGCACCCTGCGGACCCGTTCGTCGATCGTCGCCAGCAGCGACTCCATCTCGGGCAGCGGACCCTCGAGCACGGCGACACCGCCGATCGCGAGGCTTGCGTGTCTATCGGAGTCCTCGGCTTCGAGGAAACCGGCGTCGAGGGTGGAGAGGCGTTCGAACTCCATCCACGGAGCCTAGGAGCGGTCGCGGAGCCTTCACGAGGGCCGTAGTGCCGACACCAGCAGGACGAAAGTCCCTGCCGCACCGGGCGAGTCCTGCCTAGCCTCGGTGTCATGTCCAAGCAGCGGCCCTGGCTGGCGGCAGTCCTGGCAATGGTGGAGGCCGCGGCCGTCTACCGCGGCTACGTCCGGCCGTGGATGTACGGCTGGGGTGCGACGGCCGCCGAAGCCGCGGCCGACCTGCCCGGTGACGAGCTCGTCGAACCCGATGCGCGACGCACGACGCGAGCGATCGGCATCGCCGCCCCCGTCGAGCGGGTATGGCCCTGGCTGGCCCAGATCGGCGAGGACCGCGGCGGCTTCTACAGCTACAGCCTGCTGGAACGCGCCGTCGGCGCGAACATCCACAACGCAGCGACGGTCCACGCCGAATGGCAGGACCTGCGCGTCGGCGACACCGTATGGCTGGCCCGCCGATTCGGCGAGCGGGCCCGCCAGGTGGTGGCGGCCGTCGAACCCCGTTCGCACCTGGTGCTGGTCTCCGGCGCCGACTTCGAGCGCATCGCACTCGGTGAGCGCGCCACCGGCAGCTGGTCGTTTCATCTCCTCACCCGGGGAGCGGGCAGCCGTTTGATCATTCGTGGCAGCGGCGGCGCGGTCGGTCACGCGGTCTTCGACGTGCCGCACTTCATCATGGAGCGCGCGATGATGCTGGGCATCCGCCGCAGAGCCGAGCGTCCGCAGGCCGCTGCCATGGTCGTATGGAAGGGGCCGGCCGACGCGGCCTCGCCACTGCCTCACCACGGTGCTCACCACGGCGCGACCGCCAGGGAACCCCTCTCGACACTCGGCCCTCGAACTCGTGACTTCTGGCTCTCGCCGGGGTGGTGAGGCTCACCGATGCTGTGGCGACGGCGACGGCGACGGCGAAGGACTTGAATCGATGGGCGCAAAGTTCCCCGAGATCGACACGGTGCGGACCGCACTGGCACTATCCACTCGCGCGCCGTCGGTGCACAACGTACAACCGTGGCGGTGGCTGGTGGGAGACGCGAGCCTGCACCTCTACTCGGATCCGGAACGGCGCCTCGTCCACACCGATCCGGATGGCCGCGACATGATGGTCAGTTGCGGTGCGGCGCTGAATCATTGCGTCGTCGCGCTGGGGGCACTCGGGTGGCAGAGTCGGGTACACCGGCTACCGAATCCCCGCGACCCAACACATCTCGCCGCGATCGAGGTGTACGCCTACGTCGCCAGCGAGCTGGACATCGCCCTGGCCGCTGCGATCCCGCGGCGGCGCACCGACCGCCGCCTCTACAGCCGGTGGCTGGTGTCACACGGTGACGTGTCCCTGATGGGTGCACGGGCGGCCCGCATGGGTGTGACGATGCGCCGGGTGGAGGCCACGACCGAGCTGCGCGCGGCGCTCACCCAGGCGGTGTGGCGGCACGCGACGAATCCCGACTACCTCGAGGAACTGACCGTCTGGAGCGGCCGCTACTCGTCGACGGCCGGAGTGCCGGCACACAACGTCCCCGAGTCGGATCCGCGCTCGCCCATCCCAGGACGGCTCTTCGCCGGTGCCGCGCTGGCTCAGCCGTCGGAGGCCGTGGCCGCCGAGGACGGTGGTGCGCTGCTTGCGCTGGGTACCACCGACGACGACGAGCTGGCCCGGCTGCGCGCCGGTGAGGCCACCAGCCTGGTGCTGCTGACCGCCACCGCGCTCGGGCTGGCCAGCTGCCCGGTCACCGAGCCGTTGGAGCTGCCCGAGACTCGCGCCGCCATCCGCGCGGACACCTTCGCCGACGAGCAGTTCCCGCAGATCCTGCTGCGGGTCGGTTGGGCTCCGATCAATGCCGATCCGCTGCCGGCGACCCCCCGGCGACCGCTCGACGAGGTCGTCGGCCGGCTGGACGGGCAGTCGGCCGAATGATGCTGTTCGGCAACGTGTTTCCGGTCGGCAACGTCATTCGGTCCAAGACCGAGGAGGGGAGATGTCGGGTCGACGCCGCTACTGGGCTCCTCGAGTTCGACCGTGGTGGGCAACGTGCAGTTGCCCATCCTGTTGGTTGGACGACCGTAGCGCGTCGGCGTCGACCAGGTCGAGGTCGTAACTCGCGACCACGCCGTCGCGGTGACACGCATACGGCAAGCCGGTGTCGGCGATCACCTGCATCATGGATCGATTCTCGGCGAGCACGTCGGCAGTGAGGTGCTGAATCGCGTTGTCGCGGGCAATCATTCCAACCATCGTCAATAGCACCGTACCCACGCCGCGGTCGTGCTGGTCGTGGGCGACCACCACGGAGATCTCGGCACGGCCTGGTTCACCGGTGCTGACGTAGCCACCGACGCCGAGCAGTGCGTCGTCCTCGAACGCGCCGATCGCACACTGCCGCGGGTCGTCGGAGTTCGTCACCGAACGGGCCCAGTCGTCCAAATAGCCAGGGTGGGTGGTGAAGAAGCGCAGATAGCGCTCGCGCTCGGTCAAGGAAAGGGACAGCAGGACCACGGCATCGTAGTCGTCGGCGCGGAGTTGGCGGACGGTGACCGTCGCCCCGTCGATCAAGCGGACCGACCGTTGGGTCACGTCAGCCGTCCGGGTCATCGCACCACCAGCACCGAGCAGCGTTGTGGAGCAGAGCGATTGAGTCGGTGCGGGCCGACGATCGTCGGGACCGTCTCCGCGTCTCTGGCGCCAAGAACGGTCAACTGGACGGACAGTTCGTCGTGCTGAGCCAGGAAGGAGGCGGCATCGTGGGGGACCGAGACCGGATAGACGTGGACGTAGGGATGCTCGCTGCGCCAGGTGGCGACTCGTCGTTCCAGCTCGTCGTAGTGAACGGAGTGCTGACGGCCGTGTGAGACACCAAGGGCGAGAATGGGTGCGCGCCGCAGCTGGGCCTCGGTCAGCGCGTGCTCGACCACGGTGTCACTTTGTGGCGAGTCATCGACGACGACGACGATCCAGTCCGGCTCATTGGGTGCCGGCGCGTGCGGCGTGCGGATGATCGCCACCGGGCACTGGGCGCGTTCGGCCACGATCGCGGCCGTCGAACCGACCATGCGGTGGCAGACCGGGGTGATGCCCGTGGAACCGACGCACAGCATGGCGGCCGTCTTCGATTCGGTGATCAGTGTCTCATCGACCGCGCCCCAAAGAATCTGGGTCTCGGTGTGCACGGGCTTGCCGGTCGCGCGAACGACGGCCGAGGCGGCCCGCAGCGCCTCCCTTCCGAGCTCGGTCTCCGGCCAGTCTCCGGCGATCTCGGCGGGATTCTCGTCGAGGTCCCGGTCGACGTCGTCCTCCACGTCGACGACGTGAACCAGGCGCAGGCAGACGTCGCGACTGATGGCCTCCTCGGCAGCCCAGACGGCGGCCTGCATCGCCGCGCTGGACCCGTCGATCCCCACTACGACGGGACCCGTCGACTCCGATGGCTGCATGGCCGAAGCTCCCGTCCGCTGATTCCCGGCAACGCGGTGCGCGTCATGGCCACGCTATGGCGGGCGACCCTGGCCTGGATGGGGCCATAAGTCACTGGTTGGCCGGCGAAGGGACGCCGACGACTTCGATGCGGAGGTGATGACCTCGGTCCGTCCGAACAGGTGTCATTCGACCCTCGGAAACTCGGGGCCGGGAGCAGACGCTGATGACATGGACACGTGGACGTTCGACTGGGGGCGCGACTGGTTGGCGCGCTTGCTTGGCCGAAATCCCTTGGTGCGCCCAAGCGATCGTCTCGAGAGCATCGTGGCCGTGTTGGCGCTGTTCGCCGTGGTCGTCACCATCCCCCTGGCGGCCGCCGTCGGAACGTCGGTCAAGGAGGCTCGCGCAGCGGTCTATGCGCAGCAGGCGGTGACACGGCACCAGGTCACCGCGACGGCCTTGCAGGATTCCAGGTTGCACGGACAGGTCACCGCGCCCACGTTCGACCTGACGGCGAGGTGGCTGTCCGCCGACGGTGTCCACGTCGGGACGGTGCAGGTGCCCGACGTCGTCCGGGCCGGGACCCAGTTCGCCACATGGGTGGACGAGCGGGGTGACGCCACCGCGGCACCGCCACCACCCGGACGCGCCGCAACCGAGGCGGTGGCGTGGGCAGCGCTGTCGTGGCTCGTCGCGGCCGTTGCCATCGCCGCGGCGGTGCTTGCTCTGCATCGAGGCCTCGACCGTGCCAGGTACGCCGACTGGGACCGCGATCTGCGCGCGCTGGCAGGCAACGACGACGGACGCGCGAGTCGCGAGGCCTGAACCGTGACACAGGATCTCGACATCCGTGAGCCGGCGCCGGCCGTCCTCGACGCGGCCCGGCCCCTGGTGGCCGACGAGCTGCAGCGCGTCGTGACGATGCTCACCACCCGATTTCCCGAACTGAACCGGGTGGATGCGGAGTGGCTCGTCACCGAGGTCTACCAAGGGCTTTCGAGCGAGGCGCGGGTGCGCACGCACCTGATTCCGCTGACACTCAATCGCTGCCGACGGCTACTCACCGAGCGCCGCCGAACTCACCGAGACGGAGGAGCATGACATGTCGTCGTTGGACGGAAGAGGCGTCATCGTGGCCGTCGACGGTTCGCCGTCGAGCCTGGTCGCGACGGACTGGGCGGCTCGCGACGCCGCCTTGCGCCACGTCCCACTGAGATTGGTTCACGTCTTGGCCGAGCCGGCGGTCGGCATGTGGCCCGAACCCGCGTCGTTCGGCGACTTCTCGGCATGGCGGGAGGAGAATGGCCACCAGATCCTCTCGGAGGCCAGGCGTGTCGCAGACCAAGCGATCGCGGAGCACGGCCCAGTCCGCATCGAGGAGGTCTCGATCGCGGGCACGACCGTTCCCAGCCTGGTGGACCTCTCCAAGGACGCGACGTTGATGGTCGTCGGTTGCCGCGGGCAGGGTGCCCTCAAGCGACGGCTGCTGGGTTCGGTCAGCTCCGGTCTGGTGCACCACGCCCACTGTCCCGTCGCCGTGATTCACGACCAAGATCCCCTGATGGACCATCCGGCCAGCGCTCCGGTCCTGGTGGGCATCGACGGCTCGCCGGCTTCGGAGCTGGCGACCGCGGTCGCCTTCGACGAAGCGTCCCGGCGCGGTGTCGGATTGATCGCCATGCATTCGTGGGCCAGTGACGACGTCTATCTGTGGGCCAACGTCGACTGGGACGTCCAGCTCGAGATCGGCAAGGAGGCGCTGGCCGAACGGCTGGCCGGCTGGCAGGAACACCACCCGGAGGTGCCGGTCGATCATCGCCTGGTGTACGGCGCTCCGGCCGAGAAACTCCTCGAGGCCTCGGAGGAGGCGCAGCTGACCGTGGTGGGCAGCCACGGCCGCGGCGGATTCGCCGGTATGTTGCTTGGCTCGGTGAGTTCGGCCGTGGCACAGGGGGCCCGGATGCCGGTCATCGTCGCTCGGCAGGGCTGAACGCCGGTACTCCGGGATCGGGGTGACAGCGGGCCCCGACTACGGCAGCGGCGCCGACCAGCGCAGCACGGTGCCGCCGCCCGGTCCGTTCACCAACTCGAACGTCCCGCCGCTGTCCTCGGCGCGCCGGCGCAGGTTGTTCAGGCCGCTGAAGGTGACGTCGGCGGGAATTCCGCTGCCGTCATCGGTGACCTCGATGGTCAGATCGTCGTCGACCCGGACCAGGACGGTGACGTCGGTCGCGTGACCGTGGCGCACCGCGTTGCTGATGGCCTCGCGGACCACCGCCTCGGCGTGGTCGGCGAGCGCGGGTTCGATGACCGAGAGCGGACCGCTGAATTGGGAATTGGTGCGCACTCTCGGGCCGGCGAACTGCGCGATGGCCTCGTCGAGACGCTGGCGGAGCCGGGTCGGTCCGGCGCCGCTGCCGTGCAGGTCGAAGATGGCGGTCCGGATTTCCTGAATGACGGCCTGCAGGTCGTCGACCGTTCCGGCGAGCCGCTGCTGAACCTCCGATGATCGGATCCGGGCTATGGTGCCCTGCATGCCGAGCCCGATCGCGAACAGGCGCTGGATGACGTGGTCGTGCAGGTCACGGGCGATGCGGTCGCGGTCGGCCAGCACGTCCAGCTCGCGCATCCGTTGCTGAGTGGAAGCCAGCTCCCAGGCCGAAGCGGCTTGATCGGCGAAGGTGGCCATGGTGTCGAGCTGGTCGTCGGTGAACGGCGCCGATCCAGCTCGTCGTGCCGAGATCACCACGCCGGCAACGGTATTGGTGCAGCGCAAGGGCAGCACCATGACCGCGCCGACGCCGCGCAGAACACCGTCGCCCAGGTCGGCTTGTTCACCTCGAAACGGCATGCGCTCGCGGAACGCGGCGCGGATGGTGTCGTCGGTCAGCGGGATCGGACCGTTCGGACCGATCAGCTGGGTGGCCCCGGCGGTTTCGATGATCTCGAGCTCGTCGGCGTCGGCCGCCGCGTCCGCATCCGCCGGCACGGCGACCAGGGTCACGTCTGCGCTGGTGAGGGTGAGTGCTTCATCGGCGATGAGACGAAAGACCTGGGCCGGGTCGACCCCAGACAGAAGTTTGGTCGCGATGTCGCGCGTCGCCTCCATCCAGGATTGCCGGATGCGGGCCTGCTCGAACAGCCGGGAGTTCTCGATGGCCACGCCGGCCGCGGATGCCAGTGCCTGCGCCAGGATCTCGTCATCGTCGGTGAACGGCTGGCCGCCCGCCTTCTCGGTGAGGTAGAGATTGCCGAACACCTCGTCGCGGATGCGAACGGGGACGCCGAGGAAGCTCGTCATGGGCGGGTGGTTCGGCGGGAAGCCAACTGAGCCGGGATGGTCGCGAATGTCGTTGAGTCGGATGGGAATCGGTTGATCGATGAGCACGCCGAGCACCCCGCGTCCCTGCGGTAGATCGCCGATCTGGCGTCGGGTGTCCTCGTCGATGCCCTCATAGATGAACTCGATCAGGTCGTGGTCGTGTCCGCGGATGCCGAGTGCGCCATAGCGGGCGTCCACCAGCTCGATCGCGGTGTGCACGATCGTCTGCAGCGTGCCATCGAGGTCCAGTCCCGAGGTCACGGCCAGCATCGCGTCGACCAGACCGTCGACGCGGTCGCGTTCCTCGATGATCTGCTCGACGCGCACCTGCACCTCGTTGAGCAGCTCGCGCAGTCGCAACTCGGACAGATTGCGCAGGGGTTGGGATCCGAGCGCGTCCGCCTGGTGGGTCATCGCGCCATTGTCACACCTGCTCGTCACAGACCGCCGTGGGTATCGCAGACCAGTACCGAGCACTCGGTGTCGTGCAGTGCTGCGTAACTCGGCGGTCCGATCATCTCGGCCACGCCATGGGCCCGCCGCGGCCCGACGATGACGAGCTGGATCGACGCCGCGTGGCGGGACAGGTAATTGAGCAGGTTGCCATGCACCGCAACGGGTTGGACCTCGAGCTCGGGGTGACGCCGCCGGGTGCGGGCAAGGCGTCGGTTCAGCTCGGCGCGCACCTGGCGGTTCTGCTCGGCCACGGCGTGGCCGTCGTGCACGTCGGTGAAGTGTGGGTGCCAGACGGAGATGACGACCAGTGGAGCCCCGCGCAGCAGTGCCTCGTCGATTCCGCGTTGCAGCACCGTGTCGGTGTCGGAGGACATGTCGACCTCGACCACGATCGACATCGCGTTGGTCCTGGAGGGGTCGTAGCCGCGGACGACGGCCACCGGACAGTGTGCCCGGGACACGACGGCACCCGCGGTGGAGCCGAGGCTGCCGACGCTGGCACGCTGGGTCCCGACGGCGCCGATGCAGAGCATCGCGGCATCGCGGCTCGCGTCGAGCAGCGCGGCGGACGGTCGGTCCTGCTTGATCTCGACCTCGATCCGCACCGGGCGCCCGCTGGCCTCCACGGTCGTGACGGCTTGCCGTATCGCGGCCTCGGCAGCGGCAAGCTCGGACACCGCGCGCTGATCGTCTGTGGGCTCGTCGATGGCGTACACCAATCGCAGCGGGACGTCGCGGGCCACGGCTTCGTCGACGGCCCACGAGGCGGCGGTGAGCGCCGAGCGCGAACCATCGATCCCGACGACGACTGAGGGGGACGGGGGAAGGGTGTCTCGCATCGGCTTGCTCCCGGTTCGGTTGGTCGCCTCCGACGCTAGGTCTGGGCCGCAACGCCCGTCAGAGCAGAAAGTCCCTTGGTCACCGTCGGAGGTCCCCGGCGTCGGCGCGCCGTTGCGCGGCACCCACCCGCGCGTGATCAGCGAGCCGCGTCGCTAGGTCCGAGAGGGCCCGCGATACCGCCAGGGTCCTGGCCGCGCGGTCGGGCAGCAGTTCGGTGGGCCGGGTGTGCCCGACGCCGACCAGCGTGCCGTCCTGCCAGTCCATCCGCGCGATGGCGCGGGTGCGGTCGCCGACCTCGTCCACGGTGAGCTCGACGAGGGGTTCTGCTGCGGACCGGGTCATCTCACCTGCTCCGCACGACGATGACGGGCGCCGAAGATGCCTGTGCCACAGCAGAGCTCGTCGACCCCAGCAGCATGCCGGCGAAGCCTCCGCGGCCATGGCTGCCCACGACGACGAGTTGCGCCCGCTGCGACTCCTCGGCCAGCCAGTACGACGGCCGGTCGCACACCAGCCGGCGCCGAACGGTGACGTCGGGATAGCGTTCCTGCCATCCCGCCAGGCGTTCGGCCAGCACCTCGTCGGCCTCGGTCTGGTAGGTGTGCCAGTCGCTGTCGAGCATCAGGTAGATGCCGGCATCGCTCCAGGCGTGCAGCGCGACGAGGTCGACGCCGCGACGGGAGGCCTCGTCGAATGCCAGCGCCGTGGCGGCCTCCGATGCCGGCGAGCCGTCGATGCCAACGACGACGGGAGCGTCGGGAGTGGGCGCGTGGTTCTGGTCGGCGCGGATTACCGCGACCGGGCAGTGCGCGTGGTGCAGCAGCCCGCTGCTGACCGAGCCGAGCGCGAGCTGACCGAGCGTGCCACGGCCGCGGCTGCCGACCACCACCAGCTGGGCGTCCTTGGAGGCGTCGGCGAGGGTGGGCACGATGTTGCCGTGGTCGACGACGAGGTGCAGCTCGCCGGCGGCCTGGCCGGCCACCGCGGACGTGAAGTCCCGCTCGGCATGGGCCAGCACGTGGCGGGCGCTGCGCTCGTACCAGTCCGTCATCCGGAACATCGGTTCGACGGGCACGCTGACCACCACGGGGGAGACGACGTGGATCAGGGTCACCGGGGCGTGCCGCAGCACGCTCTCCCCGGCCGCCCAGGCTACCGCGGCATCGGATTCCGGTGATCCGTCGACTGCCACCAGAATGCTCGACGATGTTGGCGTACTGGGCATTTCAGACTCTCGGATCGGTGTTCTCGGGTCCTGACACCATCGAGGTTAGGGAGCGCGACCGACCGATGGCAGGGCCTTAGGTCCCCAGCGGGGTGCCACGAGTCCTCCGCTAGGTACAGCAGTTGGGATCCAGGACCGCGCACAGGGCGCCGACGGCGGCGGCGGCCGGCCGGTGGTAGACGTTCATACCGCGGCGGTCGGATTCCACGAAGCCGGCCCGGCGGAGCTGGGCGAGGTGATGGCTGACGGTGGATTCGCTCAGTCCGAGTGCCAACGCGAGGTCTCCGCCGTTCTCGGCGCCCGCGGCCGAGCTGAACAGCAGGGACATGATCTTCACCCGGGCGGGGTCGGCCAGCGCCTTCAGTCGCAGCGCGACCTGCAGCGCGTCCTCGTCGCTCATGGGTCCGGCGGCGACGGGCGCACAGCATACTGGCGCGGTCATGTCGATGGTCGGCAGCGACTTGGGCACGGTGCCAGTATCGCCAACAACATTGACATATGTCAAAGAGGTGGGCATTCTGACGGGGTCACCGTTTCGACGTATGTCACATCAGCACGAGGAGTCACCACGTCACGCATACAGCTCGCCATCAACGTCGACGACCTGGCCGCATCGATCTCGTTCTACGCCAAGCTGTTCGGCACCGCTCCGGCCAAGGTCCGGCAGGGTTACGCGAACTTCGCCATCGCCGACCCACCGCTGAAGTTGGTCCTGCTGGAGAATCCCGGCAAGGGTGCGACGATCAACCACCTCGGCGTCGAGGTCGAGTCCAGTGCGGTCGTCCACGCCGAGATCGCCCGCCTCGCCGGCGAGGGACTGTTCACCGATGAAGAGATCGGCACCACGTGCTGCTTCGCCACCCAGGACAAGGTCTGGGTCACCGGACCCGGTGGGGAGAGGTGGGAGGTATACACCGTGCTGGCCGACTCCGAGACCTTCGGCATCCCGCGGGACGCCGAGGATGCGCGCAGTGCCGATGCCTGCTGCTGAGCCCGCCGTGACCGTCACCGGGGGCCAGCCAGGTGCCGTCATCGGCAAGCTGTCCCTGCTCGACCGCTTCCTTCCGGTGTGGATCGGGGTCGCGATGGCCCTCGGTCTCCTGCTCGGCCGGTCGCTGCCCGGAATTCAGACCGTGCTGAATCACGGTCAGGTCGACGGGATTTCGCTGCCCATCGCGGTAGGCCTTCTGGTGATGATGTACCCGGTGCTGGCGAAGGTCCGCTATGACCGGCTCGGCACCGTCGTCGGTGACCGTCGCCTCCTGATCAGTTCGCTGGTGCTCAACTGGGTGCTTGGCCCCGCGCTGATGTTCGCACTGGCCTGGCTGCTGCTGGCCGACCTGCCGGAGTACCGCACGGGTCTGATCATCGTCGGTCTGGCCAGATGCATTGCCATGGTCATCATCTGGAACGACCTCGCCTGCGGGGACGGTGAGGCTGCCGCGGTACTGGTGGCGCTCAACTCCCTGTTCCAGGTCGTCATGTTCGCCGTCCTCGGCTGGTTCTACCTCTCGGTCTTGCCGGGTTGGCTTGGTTTGCCCCAGAGCTCCATCAGTACCTCGCCGTGGCAGATCGCCAAATCCGTGCTCATCTTCCTGGGCGTCCCACTGCTCGCGGGCTTTCTGTCCCGGCGCCTGGGGGAGCGGGCCAGGGGGCGCGACTGGTACGAGTCGACCGTGCTGCCCCGCATCGCGCCATGGGCGCTTGGCGGGCTGCTGTTCACCATCGTCGTGCTGTTCGCGCTGCAGGGTGCTCAGATCACCGGCCACCCCGGGGACGTCGTGCGAATCGCCGTGCCGCTGCTGATCTACTTCGCCGTCATGTGGGGTGGCGGCTACCTGCTCGGAGCCGTCCTCGGCCTGGGTTATCGGCGCACCACCACGCTGGCGTTCACTGCGGCGGGCAACAACTTCGAACTCGCCATTGCGGTGGCCATCGCCACCTACGGCGCCACCTCCGGACAAGCGCTCGCCGGCGTCGTCGGCCCGCTCGTCGAGGTGCCGGTCCTCATCGCGCTGGTGTACGTATCTCTGGGCCTGCGTGGACGTTTCGGGGCGCTGCCGCGATGAGCGAACCGCCCGCGGTGCTGTTCGTCTGCGTCAGGAACCGGGGCAAGTCGCAGCTGGCCGCCGCGCTGGCCCGGGCGCTCGCTGGCGACGCCGTCGAGGTCCACTCGGCGGGCACCCAGCCAGGAGGCGAGGTCAACGAGCTCTGCGTCCAGGTGCTGGCCGAGGTCGGCATCGACATCGGCACCGAGGCTCCCAAACCCATCGACCCCGCGCTGCTGCGCCGGGTGGACCACGTCGTCACCCTGGGCCGCGAGGCCCGGGTGGACCCGGTGCCGGGCGCCAACGTCGTGAATTGGGACACCGACGAACCGTCCGAACGGGGCATCGAGGGCATCGACCGCATGCGGCTGGTCCGTGACGACATCGACCGCCGTGTTCGCGGGTTACTCGCCGAGCTGGGCGTCCCGCCCCGTCGCTGACGGCCCAATCGATCAACCCGCCCAGACGTCCTCGACGTAATGGTCGGACTCCACCAGGCCGATCAGCCAGTCGCGGGCCTGGCTCTCGTCGGCACCGGTCCGCGCCCGGTAGACGTCCAGGAAGGCCTGCCGTACCGCCGGGGCCATCTTGCCGCCGTCGCCACAGACGTAGACGTGGGCGTCCCGAGCAGGGTCACCGAGCAGCTCCCACACCTCGTCGGCGTCCGCAGCGATCCGGTCCTGCACGTATCGCACGCCGTTCTGCGGGGCGCGGGAGAACGCCGGCCGCATCCGGACGATTCCCTGCCGTTCGGCGTCTTCGAACTGCTCCCGGAAGATGTAGTCCACGTTGGGGTCTCGTACGCCGAAGAAACACAGGGCGGGCGAGAAGGGTCGGCCGTCCCGCTTGGCCGCCAGGCGATCGCCAAGGAAGCCGCAGAACGGTGCGACGCCGGTGCCTGCGCTGACCAGGATCACGTTCCGCTCGGGGTCGGCTCCCGCCCGGAACGCCTGCCGGGCAGGATCGACCCTGGCGCGGATCCGAGCCCCCGGTGCAATCGCGGCGAGGTGGTTCGACGCCACCCCCTTGAACATGCCGCTGCCCGAACGGGCTGGCGTCCCGAGCACGCTCACCACGAGGGCGACCTCAGCGGGCGACAGCCGAGACGACGACGCGATCGAATAGTGCCGTGGCGTCATCGGTTCGAGCAGTTCCAGCAGTCCGGCGCCGGTGAGTTCGCATGCCGGGAACTCCCGGATGCACTCCAGTGGGCTGAGCACGCATGGATCAGGGGACGCGGCGAGCTCCTCGAGCCGTTGCCGCTCCGGCGGGCAGGGATTGGCCGAGGCGAGTTTGCGCAACTGGCTGGGTGTCGCGGCCTTGCGCAGTTCGACGAAGTGGGTGAGCAGTTCGCGCACGCTGACCTCGCGGTCGAGGGCGATGAGCCGGCGCGACGTGCGGCGGGGGTTGATCGACAGGCGCAGGTTCGGATCGATGCCGAGGGCGTTCAACACCGCGTCGACGACGTCGGGCGGGTTGTCCGCGAGCACCGTGAGGTGGTCACCGGTGTGATACTCGACGCCATGTGGCAACTCCACCCGGACATAGCGTTTGGCCTGGCCGAGTGCGTTGTCGTCACTGACCAGCTCGTCGTTGAGCACGACCGTCATCGGCACCACGTCGAACCGAGCGTCGATCGCCGCGGTCACCGGACCGACGATGGGATGCAGGTCGTAGAGCGGCTCGTCGTCGGTGGTCACCGCCGCGGCGTCCGGATCACCATGGCGCTGGGAGATGGCCGACCACAGCGCAGTCGAGAACTGCTCGACCGTCCCGTTCAGATCGCCGGAGGTGTCCGCCGAGGCCCGCGGGACCAGTGGCCGGCCGCCGAGTTCGGTCAGCCGTTCCTCGATGCGCTCGGGTACGGCCTGGTAGGTGTCGGCCCAGTTGTGGTCCCCTACGCCGAGCACCGCGAAGTCGAGGGGGCGGGGCAACCCGGCGTCCGGGCCGAGCAGCCAGGTGTAGAACTCGCGGGCGTCGTCGGTTGGTTGACCGTTGTACGACGACGCGACGATGAGTGTGGCGTCCGACTCGGGCAGCCGGCCGACGGCGCCGTCGAGGGGCCCGACCGTTGCGGTACAGCCGATGTCGGTGGCCTCCTGGGCGAGCTGGCTGGCCAACGCCCGGCAGGTGCCGAGATTCGAGCCGTGCAGGATCGATAGGGTGGTCCCGGCCTTGACCCGCGACGCCGGGGTGCGTGCACCGTGGGAGGCCGGCGTCGGCGTCGTCGCCTCGCGGTGCCGCTCGGCAGGTGTGCGCCGGATCAGGTCGAGCTGGAAACCAACCGGCCGCCGGCTCCGCGGGCCCTCCCAGCGCCGCACGTAGTGCCGTGAATCGATCAGGCGGTAGCGATGGACCAGCCGGGCGATCGCCAGTGTGGCCTCGTGCAGCGCGAACTGCCGACCGATGCACGAGCGCGCGCCGGTACCGAAGGGCTTGAACAACGCCGCGGGGCGGGCGGCCGCGGCGGTGGGTTCGAATCGATCCGGGTCGAAGAGCTCGGCGTTGTCGCCCCACTCCGGTTGCCGGTGCAACGCCCCGGTCAGCACGGTGAGCGCCTCGCCCTTCCCAACCGGATAGCGATCCCCGATCACCGTGTCCGCCAATGCCATTCGATCGAAGCTCAGTACCGGCGGAGACAGGCGCAGGGTCTCGTTGAGCACCTGCCTCAGATAGGTCAGTTTGCCGACGTCGTCGTAGGTGGGCAGGTGCTCGTCGTCGGGGCCGAAGACCTCGTCCACCTCGGCTCGAACCCGTGCCAGCACCGCAGGATGGTGCAGCAGATCGTAGAGGGCATTCGGCATCAGCTCCGAGGTGGTGAGCTGCCCCGCGATCAGGAACGTCATGATCTGGTTGCGCACGTTGTCCGCGTCGAGCACCGGTGCGCCGTCGGCATCGCGGCCGAGCATGACGTACAGCAGGTCGTCGACGTCGGGGGCGGCCTCGGCGCGATGCGCGTCGATCAGGTGGTCGAAGTAGGCGTGCAGGTTCGCCAGCTCGGCATTGAACTGCGGTGTGACTCCGTGGGTCACCAACTCGGTGAACGCATCGGTGAAACTCCTTGGCACCGGGGCCAAGCCGTCGTGTTCGAACGACTCGAAGCGCGCGCCGAAACCGGCCAGCCCGACGGTGTCCATCGCGAGCTTCTGCAGGTCGTCGGAGACGTTCACCGGCTGCCGTCCGGCACGCGCATCCCAGCGGGCCACCAGCTGGTCGTTGACCTCCAGCATCGCGGCGTGATACGAACGCAGACCGGCGTAGCTGAAACCTGGCAGCAGAACATCGTGTGCGCGTTGCCAATTCGGCTCGCCGAAGTACGCGGTGAACAATCCGTCCCCGGCCAGCGGGCGAACCCGGGCCAGGGACTCGGTCAGGTTCTTGGCGAACCGCGTCTCGTCACAAAGCTCCTCGACCAGGGCCAGCGAGCAGACGTACAGCTTGCGGACGCCGCTGAAGTCGGCGTAGAACAGCGGCCCGTGCAACTCGCCGAGCACGTCCACCGGTAGCGCATGGGGCCGCCCCGCCAGATCCGTCCACGTGGGCAGGGGGCCTTCGGCTGTGGGGACGTCGGAGAGCTGGGGCGGTGACGACGGCGCGTACTCGATCATTCGCGGATGATAGATCCACCGCGGGCCCGCCGAGGTGAGGTTAGACGGGTTGCGGCACCCGGGCTCCCGCCGCCGATGCCCGCATCTCGTGACGCAGCGTGGTGAACTCCGAGATCGTCTTGCTCGCCACCGTCGCCACCGGGCGGGCGTCGCGACCGGTCGCTTCCTTCTTCGACACCATCACCACGCTGTCGATGTAGGGCTGGATGGTGGTCGCGTTCTGCACCGTCGCGACGATGACGAGCTGGAAGCCGAACTTGCGGAAGGCCTGCAGGGCCTGCTGGGCGAACTGCGGATCGGATTTGGAGAACGCCTCGTCGAGCATCAGCTGCGCGAACACCGGCCGGTTGGCTTCGTCTGATTCCACAGTGCAGGGCGCAGCCAGGTTGAAGCTCAGCGCACCAGCCAGACAGAACGCCATCAGCTTCTCCTGCTCGCCGCCGGAGTTGTCGCCGGCGTTGCTGTGAGTGCGGATGAGCTCTTCGGTATGGGTGTCCCACTCGGCGCAGTCGAACGTGAACCGGTTGCGCACGTCGAGTGCGTCCCGCGTCCACGCCTTGTCCTCGGGTGCGGTGGACGCCAACCGGTTTCGCAACCGCAGGATGTCGGCGTACTGGTCGAGGATCGCTTGCTTGTCACCGAGCCCCACCTCGGCGATGCGTCGCGAGATGGCCTTGACGATCTCGGTCAATTCGGCGACGGCGGTCAGGCTGCGGGGCGTGGCACGCAGGGTCAAGCGGGTGCCGCGGTTGAACTCCACCGACCCCAGACCGGTGTTGACGCGGGCGATCTGCTCGCTGATCCGCCGTGTTTCCTGCTCGGCGACCCGGTGCAGCGTCAGAATCGCGTCGGGCGCCTGCTCGGTGACCAGCCGCATCATCCGGTCGTAGGCTTCGGGCAGCTCGCGCTCGTCGATGTGCCGGCACAGGGCCACGTAGTCGTGCACGCGCTCGTCGAAGACGTCGCTGTCGTTGGGGATCGCCTCGGGAAACGCCGTGTCGAACGTGTTGAGGATGCGGGCCAGCTCGTCGTAGGAGCGTCTGCGACTCTCGCGCAGCTGCTCGCGCTCGCGGCGGATCGCCGTGAACACCGCCTCCCGGTGTGGTTCTGGGTTGAGCAACTCCAGCGTCACCGGGACGTCGGCGGCGTAGCGGTTCAGCAGTTCGGTCAACGGCTCCGAGACGAACGCGGGCGTCAACCGCTCCGAGAGCTCCAGCAGTCGGGTTCGCCGGCCGTCGAGATCGTCCCGGCGGGTCTGGATGGCCCCGCGCCGGGTCATCAGCGTCTGGATCTCCTCCCAGCACTGATCGGCCCGCGCGTTGAGCGCCTCGATGTCGGGATGCTCGGCCAGCAGCAGCTCGTACTGGTCGCGCAGGCGATCGGCATGACCGTCGGCGGTCTCGGTGTCGATCTGGTTCCACTGCGGGAACTGTTCGCAGATCGCCCTGTAGGCCGCCGCCCGGTCCCGCCACCGCTGGCGTTCGGCGGCGATGTCGTCGGCCGCCCGCCGGGCCCGCTGATAGGCCTCCTCGGCCTGGGCGAGATCGACCGTCAGCGCATCGATCTTCGCCGCGACGTCACCCTGGTAGATGAAGTCGGACTGCTTGAGCGGGCGCCTGTCGTCCTTGATGGCCAGCCGGTCGGAGTCCTTGTAGAGGCCCGCGTCGGTGACGGCGCGCCGGAAGCGTGGGAAGAGGTCGGGCCCGTCGACGCAGACGTGGTCCCCGGCGGCGGCGACCACGTCGGCTGCCTCGGCGGCGCAGACGTGCGCCGGGTCGACCAGGAACAGCTTGCCCGCCAACGTGTTCGGCTCGGCCTCGACGGGTGCCGCACCCATGAAGGAGGCACGGACGTGGTGCAGCTGCAGGCGCCCGCCCATGTTGGTCTCGTTGACGAAGCGCAGCACCGCTGCGTAGTGACTGTCGGGAACGAGCAGGCGCAGACCGACCCCGCGCAGCACCTTCTCCACCGCGACGCGCCAGCGGTTCTGCTCGGGCCGCAGGTCCATCAGCTCGGCGACGTATGGCAACTGGGCCGCGTCGATGCCCACCGCGGCGCAGATGTGCTCGCGCATGGTGATCGCGAACTCGGGCAGGGCCGAACCGACGTGCTCGACGCGCTTGAGTTCCTTGGCGGCGTCATCGCGAGCGATCCGGGCGACCTTCTGCGCGTACTCGGCGTCGGTGGAGGCTTCCCGGCCGCGGTCGAGCTTGGCCAGCAGCTCGGTGATCGAGGTGGTGAGTTCCTCGCGCAGGTTCCAGAACTCGTCGGCGGTGTCGGGGACGTCGAGTCCCTGGGCGGTGATGAGCGACTCATAGGCGGCGCGCCGGCGCGACACCTCCTCGGCCTGCGCCTCGGCGCCGGCCACCTGCGACTGCAGCGGTCCGATGCTCGCGCTCGAACCACTGATCTGTGCATTGAGCGAATCACCCTCGGCCTTGGCGAGATTCAGCTGTCGGGTGACGTCCTCGTACTCGTTGCCGAGCTGATCGATGGTGGCGTCCAGCGCCTGGATCTGCCCGGGGCACTGTGCCAGCCGCACGTGGTCGGTGTGGGCCCGCACCATCGGCTGGTCGACGAGGTCGATGATGCCCAGGTCCGAGGACTCCGAACCGTAGCGTTGCTGAATCTTCTCGATGTCTCCGAGGATCTTGCGCTTGCGCTGCGCGACGGCAAGCAGCTCGCGCGCCTCGACCAGCGGATCGATCTGCTTGAGTGCCTCGGGGAGCCGGGCCAGGCTGCTGGGCTCGTCGAGCATGAACTCCCGGACGAACTGCTCCAGGCCGCCAACGCTCTTGAGCGACTTGGCCTTTCCGAGCAGCTGCTGGGCCGCGTCGGAGGCCCGGATGCCGATGGTGGCGTACAGCTGGGCAAGGTACTGCGATTCGACCTTGGTGGAGAACCTCCACTCGTCGTCCTTGAACACCCCGGAGTCGAAGCGCCCGGCCGCCCAGCGGTTGCACACGTCCTCGATGTCGCGGTCGCCGTCGGCGAGCACGAACCGGCTCGAGGAGTCCGACCGCGACTCCCCGGTCAGCCACTTGAGCACCAGACCGGTGACCGCCCGCCCGGTGGTGCTGGTGTAGGTGACCGCTACGGCAGACCAGGCGGTGCCGTCGCCGCGCAGGTACATCACCCGGCTGGCACCGGCGTCGCTGCGCTGCCCCCAGGCTCCGCGGACGTACTTGTCGACCGTGCGCCGGCCCGCGTTGGAACCGGCCGCGGAATTGTCACCGGAGGCGTTGAAGTTACGCCGGTTGAACGGCAGGAAGCCCAGCGAGATCGCGTCCAGCAGTGAGGATTTGCCGCTGCCGGAGGCGCCGGCGATCAGTGCCCCGCCCGCGCTGAACGGGATGCTGTGATACCCGTCGAACACACCCCAGTTGATGACCTGCAGGCGGGACAGATGGAACTGTTCAGGCATCGACCGTCGCTTCCCGTTCATCCTGCTCGGCGGGTATCCCACCGCCCAGCAACGTCTCGAACTGCTGCTGCAGCTCGGCGATCACCGATGCCGTCATGACGGCGTTGATCACCGGGCTGACGGTGTAGCTGTCCTCGTCGTCGCGGCTGCGGCGCAGGATCTCCAGCGCGGTCAACCGCGCGATCGCACCGTCGATGCGCGCGGTGAACGTCACGGTGTCCCGGTCGACGTCGTTGAGCACGCCGGAGAACAACCCGTGCACCTCGTCGCGGCTGATCAACACCGCCTGATCGCCGGAGGCGCGCATCATCTGGGCCAGGTGAAGGGCCAGGATCGAGTCGTAGGTGCCCAGCGGTTCGCGGCGGAGCAGTTTGGCGCCCCGCGCCGATTCGTACCGGGCCTGCTCGACGAAGGCGATGCCGGCGTTCTCGAAGCCGCTCTCGACGATGCGCAGCATCAGGTCCAGTTCGGAGAGCCGCACGGTGAGCTGATCGCGGTACTCCAGCACCCAGGTGTAGAGATCGCGATCCGACTCCGCGCTGAGATAGCGCCGAGTCAGTAGCTGCTGCAGGGCCCAGCAGGCGCGGTCGGGCAGTTCGCTTACGTCACCGTCGAACCGGGGTCGCCGCTGGTGCGGCATGCGCGCGGTCTGATCGACCTGGGGCAACGCGGAGAGCGCGGCGTAGTCGTCGGCGGACGGGGCGGTCACGACGCGGCTCCCAACAGGGTCGAGATCGGTTCGGTGAACATCAGGCGCGGGACCTCCATCTCGCGGTCGCGCCCGTCCAGCGACTGGAAGCGGACCGTGACCGATTCGGCGCCCTGACCGTCGAGGTGGGGCTGGCCGGTCTGCTTGAGCGCCCAGGACCACAGGACGATGACGTGACCAAGGTAGGCCGAGTCGAGCAGTTCCACCGCATCCGGCAGTGACAGCGGCCCGTCGACGATCGCGGCGTTGATCATCTCCGACATGGCGGGCGCGTCGACCTGCGTGGTGAGCGCGGCGAAGCTGGACAGGTCGACCTCGCCGTGGGCCACCTCGGCGGGTCGGGGGTTGGACAGGTCGCCGATGCGGAAGCTCAGCGCACCGATCGAGGTGAAGGCATGGCGGGCGAGCGGCAGCTCCAGGTCGAGCCGCGAATCGGTCAGCGACGCCTTCAGCAGGGCGCGGGCGGCACCGATGGCATCACCGAGCTGACGGGCCACGCCGCGACTCTGCTCGAGGGTGCCGAAGGCGGTGAATCGCTTGACCCGCTGAGCGCATCGCTGCTGGATGCGTTCCACCTCGTCGATCTGGTGCCCGACGAGCTCGAAGAACCCCGCCATCACCCTGCGCAGCGCGGGATCGAGCGCGGGCAATGCCTCGGCGACCGCCGCCACGTCGGCCTCGAACTCCGCGCGCTGGTCGGGATCGTTGATCATTCGCAGGAAGGCGCGGTGGCTATCCCTGCCCTGGGAATCCCAGGCGGCCTGGTAGTCGGCATACATCTGACGCTGCCGGTCGCGGTACTCGACGTTGGTGTCGATTGGCTCGTCCAGTGCGGCGGTGGCCTGCTCGATCATCGTTCCGTACTGGCCGATGTCGGTGATGAGACGTTCCATCTGCAGGGCGATGGCGCGGGCCTCGTCGTACACGTCGGTCAGGTCGGCGTCGGACCGCACCCGACCCTCGCGACCCGTCGCGGCCTCGGCGTCGAGCGCATCCAGCTCGGCGTGCAGGGCCGCGATCTCGGCCTCGATGCCGGCGCGGACGCGGACGGGGTCGTTGCCCACCCGGATCGCGACCTGCTTGAGCCGCGACGCGATGCCGTTGATGGAGCCACCCGTGGCAATGGTGTCCTGCCGGCGCATGCCGCGCAGGAAGTCCAGTGCGCGGCGCGCTTCCTGGGTCGGGTAACAGAGGTTGCGCTCGACGCCGGAGCGCTGGTCGGCGACCCGGTGCAGCCAGCCCTGGCTGGCCCACGACTTGATCAGGCCCAGGCCGGACTGTTCGCCACCGGGGCGTCCGAGATCCTCGAGGTCGCGCTCGAGCTGGACGACGAGCTCGGTCTCGGGGACCACGCCGCCACTGAGGTGGCGCTCCATCAGGGTGGCGTAGACGCCGAGGTTGAGGGTGGCCAGCAGCCGCAGCGTCGGCGAGCCCTGGATGTCGCGGTTGCGCTCGAGGAGCTCGGCGGCGGTCAGCGCCGTGTCGTCGTCCACCCGTGTCCCTCCTCGGCTCGGTCGTGGGGTCGACGGTCCAAGATAGGGCACGGCGGGGACGTCGAGGGCGCTGCCCGGGTGGCGGCGCCCGCGTGTCGGGTGCTGGCCGCCCCAGGGGTCTCAGCCGTCGCACCCGTCCCACGCCCGGGGCCGAATCGAGGCTAGTGACGTGGGGCGCGGCGCCGTTCCCGTGTGATCGGTCGGTGCGGGGCCTTGGTTGCCCGAAGGCGGTTCCGGGTGGGCTGGCCGGCGGTGTCAGGGTGCCCGAACTTTCCTGACCATGTCGCCCAAAATTATTGTGGGCATTGGCTTTTCGGGCACCACGAGTTGCGCGTCGCTGGCGACGAAGGGTAGCCTCGGCGAAGGCGAAGGGGAGTAGCCCCCAATCGGATGATCGACATACTGGTCGCACGGGTTCTGGACGTGTCACCCGGTCATCCGAACCGGTCGAACCGACCGGTGGGCGAGACCTTCGGCCGTATCGACCATCGAGGTCGCCGGCCGGAGGCGTTCCACGTCCCCGACGGCGGCCCCACACGACCGAGGAGTCCCGGGTGCTTGCCGCCTTCCTGCTGAGCTTCGCCGTCATCTTCATCGCCGAGATGGGTGACAAGACCCAACTGGTCGCGATGATGTTCGCGCTGCGCTACCGCTGGTGGGTGGTGCTCGGTGCGATCACCGCTGCCACCACCGCCGTGCACGTGCTGTCCGTCGCCATCGGGCACTACCTCGGTGCGGCGTTGCCCACGCACTTGCTCGGCATCATCGCCGGGGTGATGTTCGTCTTCTTCGGGCTGTGGACCCTGCGCGGGGACAAGCTCAGCGACGAGGAGGCGTCGCGAACCGAAAAGGCAACGGCGCCAGCATTCTTCGTGGTCTTCTCCGCCTTCCTGCTGGCCGAGCTCGGCGACAAGACGATGCTTGCGACCATCACCCTGGCCGCGGATCACGACTGGGTGGGCGTGTGGATCGGCTCCACCCTCGGCATGGTCGTCGCCGACGGTCTCGCCATCGTGGTCGGCGCCGTGGCCGGAAAGCACCTGCCCGAACGCATCATCCAGATCGCCGCGGCTGCGCTGTTCCTGCTCTTCGGTGCCTACATGCTGCTGGAGAACTTCTTCCCGACGGCCCCCGTCGCCGTGATCGCCGCGGTGGCGATCGCCATCGTCGCGGTCGTCGCGGCCGGGCTGCGCGCCCTGCCGGAACGTTTGCGGCCCGCCGTGCTGCGGCCGGAGCCGGTCGCGCCCGTCGCACCGGCCGAACTGGACGGCACCGTGACCGACGGGTCGACGCAGCCAAGGATCTGATCCCCAGCGGCGCTCAGAACTCGATGCGCGAGCCCATGATGACGGTGCGGTCCCGCGGCAGGTGGAAGAAGTCGGTGGCATCGGCGGTCAGATACGACGTGGCGACGAACAGGCTCTTGCGCCACTGCGCCATGGTCGGTTCCCTGCTCGGATCCAACTCCAGCTTCGACAGGAAGTAGGACGCGTCGTCGAGGTCGATCGGCCCCTCGGTGTCCGCGGGATCGAGCAGCCGCAATGCCGCGGGAACGTCGGACGGCTCCATGTAGCCGAACTTCACGGTGACGTGGATGATGCCGTCCCTGGCGTAGCCCAGCGCGTCGACCTCGAGCCGCCCGTCCTCGGGGACGCGGGGTACGGGCATGGTGTCGACGGCCACGATCAGCACGTGCTCGTGACGCGCGTGGTTGTGGTCGACGTTGGCGCGCATCGCCAGCGGGGCCGTCTGGTCTCCGCGGTTCAGGAACACCGCGGTGCCGGGGATGCGCAGCAGCGGTGGATCACAGGCGGACAGCTCGTCGATGAACTCCCGCAGCGGCCCCTCGGCCTCGTCGCGTGCCTTGGTGACCAGGTAGCGACCCCGCTCCCAGGTCATCATGACCGTCCAGGCGATCACGGCGATCAGCAGCGGCAGCCAGGCACCGTGCACCAGCTTGGTCATGTTGGCTGCCAGGAATAGCAGATCGACCAGCAGGAGCGCCCCGCCGCCGATGACCACCATCCAGAGCGGGGTGCCCCACCGCGTCCTGGCCAGATAGAAGAACAGCAGGGTGACGATGGTGATGGTGCCGATCACCGCCATGCCGTACGCGTAGGCGAGCTTGGCCGAGCTCTCGAAGGCGAACACCAGGATGAGCACCGACACCATGAGCAGCCAGTTGATGGTCGGGACGTAAACCTGGCCGTAGGCCGACGCCGAGGTGTGCACCACGCGGAGTCGGGGCAGCAGACCGAGTTTGGACGCCTGCGCCGCCACCGAGAACGCGCCGGTGATCACGGCCTGCGAGGCGATGATCGTGGCCGCGGTGGCCAGCAGCACCATGGGCAGCCGGGCCCAGCCGGGGATCAGCAGGAAGAACGGGGCGCTCACCGACCGTTCGTCACCGAGGATCAGCGCACCCTGCCCGAAGTAGTTCAGGATGCAGGCGGGCAGCACGACGAAGAGCCACGCCAGGGTGATCGGACGCCGGCCGAAGTGGCCCATGTCGGCGTAGAGCGCCTCGGCGCCGGTCACCGCGAGCACGACCGCCGCCAGTGCGAAGAAGGCGATGTGGAAGTGCCCGAAGACGAAGGACAGCGCGTACGTCGGCGACAGTGCCTTGAGGATCTCGGGATGGCCGATGATGCCCCGAATGCCGAAGGCGCCGATCGAGACGAACCACAGGATCATCACCGGACCGAAGAACCGGCCCACCTTGGCGGTGCCGTGTCGCTGAACCATGAACAGCGCCACGATGATCACCGCGGTGATCGGGACGATCCAGTCCTGCAGGTCGGGCGTGACGACCTTGATGCCCTCGATCGCGGACAACACCGAGATCGCCGGAGTGATCATGCTGTCGCCGAAGAACAGCGACGCGCCGAACAGCCCGAGGGCCGCCAAGACGATGGCGGTGCGGCGACCACGGGCGGCGGCCCCGTGCTTGAGCATCGTGATGAGCGCCATGATGCCGCCCTCACCCTCGTTGTCGGCGCGCATCACCAGGGTGATGTAGGTCAGCGTGACGATGATCATCACCGACCAGAAGATCAGTGACACCAGGCCGTAGACGTTGTCGACGCTGATCGGCACCGGGTGCGGATCGGACGGGTCGAACAGCGTCTGCAGGGTGTAGATCGGGCTGGTCCCGATGTCCCCGAAGACCACGCCGAGCGCGCCGACCACCAGCAGCGCCCGAAAGGGTGGGCCGTGGTGCGCACCGCCGACGGTGGACACGGATTGGGTGTCGGTCTGCACGGCGGTGTCCTTGCGTCGATCCGGCAAAGCCCGATCGTAGACCGCCGGTCGGAGAACGGGCGGCGAGACACCGACGCGTCAGGGCCTTGGTTCACGCCGAGTCAATCTCTGGTCGGCACGCCGTTCGTCGGAGACCGTGAGACTGCGGGTCGACCGACCCGAAGAGGGGAGTTCCCAGGTGAGTTCGTCACGCGATCGCAGTTCGGCGCCGCGGCCACTGCTAGAGGACTGGAACTGGCAGGAGCGGGGGAGTTGCCGACGTCTGGCCCCCGAGGTGTTCTTCCCCGAAGACGCCGGCCGAGCAGGCCTGCGGGCGCGAGAGGATCAAGCCAAGCGGATCTGCCGCCGGTGCCCCGTGCTAGCCCGCTGCCGTGAGCACGCGCTGACCGTGGGTGAGCCGCACGGCGTCTGGGGCGCCATGTCGGCGCGCGAACGATCGCGGGTGTTCGCCGCCGGGGCCTGACCTCAGCGCACGCCGGCCCGCTCCGGCACCGCGAGTCCGAGGTGATCGCGCAGCGTGGTGCCCTCGTACTTGGTGCGGAACACCCCGCGCTCCTGCAGGAGCGGAACGACCTTGTCGACGAAGACGTCCAGGCCGGTCGGCGTCACGTGCGGCACCAGGATGAATCCGTCGCTGGCATCGGCCTGGACCAGTTCATTGATCCGTGCGGCGATGGTGGCAGCCGACCCCACGAAGTTCTGGCGGCCGGTCACCTCGATGATGAGCTCGCGGGTGGACCATCCGTTGGCCGCAGCGCGGTCTCGCCACTCGTTGGCCGTGGCGATCGGGTCGCGATACATCCGCACGCTCGCACGGCCACGGGCGACGGTGTTCTCGCCGAGGACCGGGTCGACCGACGGCAGGGGACCGTCTGGATCGTGGTCGGACAGATCGCGGTTCCACAGCTGCTCGAGGAACTTGATCGCCGTCTGTGGGGAGACCTGCGCCAGCCGTACCTCGTGCGCCAGTTCGGCGGCCTCGGCATCGGTGTCACCGAGCACGAACGTCGCGGCGGGCAGGATCAGCAGCTGATCGTGGCGCCGACCGTAGGTGGCCAGCCGACCCTTCACGTCGGCGTAGAAGGCCTGCCCGTCTTCCAGGGTGCCGTGCCTGGAGAAGATGGCATCGGCTGCGGCAGCGGCGAATTCGCGGCCACGGTCGGAATCGCCGGCCTGGAAGATGACCGGCCTGCCCTGGGGGCTGCGCGGCACGTTGAAGCGGCCCTCGATGTCGAAGTGGTCGCTGGTGTAGCTGAACGAGCCCGCCTCCGGGTCGGAGAGGAAGACGCCGCCGTCCGTGTCGGCGACCACCTCGTCACCGCGCCACGAGTCGAACAGGGTGTGCGTCGCCTCGAGGAAGCTCTCGGCGCGCTCGTAGCGCTGATCCTCGGCGAGGAAGCCGCCGCGGCGAAAGTTCTCGCCGGTGAACGCATCCCAGGAGGTGACGACGTTCCACGCCGCGCGGCCGTCGGAGAGATGGTCCAGTGAGGCGAATTGGCGCGCGACCTCGTAGGGCTCGTTGAACGTCGAGTTGATCGTGCCGGTGAGGCCGAGCCGCTCGGTGACGGCGGCTAGGGCGGCCAGCACGGTGAAGGTGTCCGGGCGCCCGACGACGTCGAGATCGTAGATTTGGCCGTTCTGTTCGCGCAGGCGCAAACCCTCCGCGAGGAACATGAAGTCGAACTTGCCGCGTTCGGCCGTCTGGGCGAAGTGCACGAACGAGCTGAAGTCGATGTGGCTGCCCGACGCCGGATCACTCCATACGGTGGTGTTGTTGACCCCGGGGAAGTGGGCGGCGAGGTGAACTTGCTTCTCGTGCTTGGTCATACGCGTTCCTCGATGGTGGAGTGGGTCGAGTAGCGGTTGGCGGGTCGGGACAGGCCGAGCGTGTCACGAAGCGTGCCACCGGGGTAGGAGGTGCGGAACAGACCGCGCGACTGCAGTTCGGGCACCAGGTTCGCGGTGATCTGGCGCAAGTCGTGGGGCAGGGTGGCCGGACGCAGCCGGAAACCGGCGGCCCCGGCCGCGTGCCACTGCTGCAGCAGGTCGGCCAGCTGGTTGGCGGTGCCGACGAAGATCTCGGCGTCGCTGCGATATTCGGCTCCGGCGACCTCGTCGAGCCGACCGCGCCGTGCCGACGCCTGCTGCTGGGTGTCGTCGAGGAACACCACCAGGTCGGCGAGGACCCGCACGGGCGGACGATCACCGCGGTGGGCGGCGATCTCGTCGACGAGGGCCGTCGTCTCGGACGCGTCGTGGGGCGTGACGAAGCCGACGTCGGCGCTCGACGCGATCAGTCGGTAGGCCTGCTCGACGTGCCCGAGCGCGGCCACGATCGGCTGGCCCTGCGGCGGCCTCGGGGTGATGGACGGTCCCTTGACCGAGAACCGTGAGCCGTGAAAGTCGATGTAGTGCAGCTTGTCCCGGTCGATGAACCGCCCCGTGGCCACGTCGCGGATCTCGGCGTCGTCCTCCCAGCTGTCCCAGAGCCGGCGAACTACCTCGACGTATTCGGCTGCCTCGGTGAAGAGGTCGTCGACGTCGGCGGGGGCGGTGCGACGGCCGAAGTGGCGTGCCGCCTCGGGGCGCGCCGTCACCTGGACGCGGATGCCCGCGCGGCCGGAGCTGACGTAGTCGAGCGTCGCGATCGCCTTCGAGGCGTGGAAGGGCTCGGTGTGGGTGACGACGACGGTCGGGATCAGACCGACGTGCCTGGTGCGGGGAGCGACCCGGGCCGCGATCAGAGTGGCGTCCAGCCGGCCCCGCACCCGGTCGGTGCGTGCGTCGGCACGAAGGGGGTGGTCGAACTGCAGGGTCAGCCCGTCCTCGATGGTGACGAAGTCGACCAATCCACGCTCGGCCTCGAGGGCCAGATCGGTCCAGTAGCCGGCGGTGAACAGGTCGGCCGGACGAGCATCGGGCTCGCGCCACGAGGCAGGGTGCCAACCCGTCCCGTCCAGCGCGACGGCGAGATGTAGGGCATCGGAACTACCGGGCACGGTCGTCCTCGCTTTCGTTCGCGGTCGACATGTCAACGCCAGCACGGGTGCAGATGATCCCGCCGTGCTGGCGGACCGTGGACTCGTCGTCCGCACCCAGCCGGCTCCGGCAGACCATTCGTGCTGCTCGTGGCATCAGTGTCGGGCTGGGGACCGGGCAGGGAAGAGATCGGCGCACGGTGATGCCAATACGCGATACCGCGGGGGCCGAGCGGTTTCAGAGGCTGCCGAGGTCGTCGGGGACGTCGACGGCGTGCTCGCGGAGCACCTCCAGCGGCACCACGTCGAGCGTGCGCTCGTGGCTGGCGGCGAGGACGACCGGTGCGGCCCGCCCGTCCTGGTGGGCGCGAAGCCAATTCGCCGCCGTGACGCACCACCGGTCACCGGGGGTCAGGCCGGGAAAGCGGTAGTGCGGCATGGGCGTGACGAGGTCGTTGCCGATGCTGCGCTGGTGCTCGAGGAACTCGGTGGTGACCACCGCACAGATGGTGTGCAGGCCGACGTCCTGGGGGCCCGTCGAGCAGCAACCGTCCCGATGGAAGCCGGTCAGCGGATCGGTGCCGCAATCCTCCAGCGGGCCGCCCAGCACGTTGCGATCAGCCATCGACCCAGTATCCACTGCGCCGCGGCGTGGCGCGGTCTAGCGACGGGGGCCGCGCATCAGCGATGCCAGCGCGGCCAGCGCGGCCAGCGCCGCGGAGGCGAGGAACACCACGGCGAGGCCGTGCTGGAAGGCCCCGGAGATGAGGTGGGGGAAGAACTCTCGGCCGGTGATGGTCTGCTGGTTGGCGGCGGGTAGCGCGGCCAACGCGCCCGTGGGAGCCAGCAGGTGCTCCAGCGGGTTGACGCCGAGCACGGCCGAGAACAGCGTCGCGACCGGGGGTAGGGCGCCCACCTGGTGGGCGACGTCCGGCGGGATGCCCTGCTGGATCAAGCCGGTCGACATGGCCTCGGGCAACCGGGACGACAGCCCGGCCACCATGAGGGAGAAGAACACGCCGATCGACAGCGCGGTGCCCGAGTTCTGGAACGTGGCCCGCATGCCCGAGGCGACCCCGCGTTGCTCGGGTGGGACGCTGCTCATGATCGCCGAGGTGTTGGGAGCGGAGAACATGCCGCTGCCGATGCCGTTGGCCGCGATCAGGACGGCGAACGCCCAGTACGGAAAGTCCAGCGGCAGGGCCATCAACCCGAGGAAGGTCGAGCCGAACAGCACCATGCCCGCCGTGGCGATCCCGCGGGTGCCGAACCGGTCGGACAGGGTGCCCGACAGCGGGCCGGAGACCAGGAAGCCCGCGGTGAGCGGCAATAGGAAGATGCCTGCCCACAGCGGGGTGTCGGCGTAGTCGTAGCCGTGCAGCGGCAGCCAGATGCCCTGCAGCCAGATGATGAGCATGAACTGCATGCCGCCCTGGGCCAGCGACGCCGCCAGCGTGGCGGCATTGCCGGCCGCGAACGCCCGGATGCGGAACAGCTCGAGCCGCACCATCGGATCGGCCACCCGCGACTCGACGACGACGAACGCGATCAGCAGCAGGACTCCCGCTGCCAGGACGATCAGCACGACCGGGTTCTGCCACCCCGTCGGATGGCCGCCGTGCGGCTGCAATCCCATGGTGATGGCGACCAGGACGGCGCTGAGCCCCCCGGCGAAGGTGGCATTGCCCCACCAGTCGATGCGGCCGGGTCGGCGACCGCCGGCCGGTTCGCGCAGCTTGCGATAGGCCCAGATGGTGCCGAAGATGCCGACCGGCACGTTGACCCAGAACACCGCCCGCCAATCCCATGCGGCGAGCAGGCCGCCCGCGACCAGGCCGATGAACTGACCGCCGAGAGCGGCGACCTGATTGAAGCCGAGGGCGAATCCCCGGCGCTCTGGTGGGAAGGCGTCGGTCAGGATGGCGGCCGAGTTGGCGGTCAGCATGGATCCGCCGGCCGCCTGCAGGACGCGCCAGCCGATCAGCCACATTGCGGCCTGGCCACCGGCGAAGGGGTCGAAGGACAACATGACGGAGGCGAAGGTGAACACCGTGAAGCCGGCGTTGTAGATGCGCACCCGGCCGAACATGTCGCCGAGGCGGCCCAGGGAGACGACGAGAACCGACTGCACCAGCCGGTATCCCATGATCATCCACAGCAGGTATCCGATGTTGGTGGGCGCCAGCGGGTCCAGGTCGATGCCGCGGAAGATGGCGGGCAGCGAGATGATGACGATCGACCCGTCCAGCGCCGACATGAATACCGCCGCGGTGGTGTTGGTCAGGACGACCCACCGGTAGCGGTCGCCCGCCGGGGCTAGCGTCGCGGTTCCGGTCGACTGGCTCACCTAGAGGCCGTCCGCCAGGCGCTGGATCAGCGTGGTCGCGGCCCGGATCCTTTGCAGCTCGTCGTCGCTGAACCCGTCGAGCGCGGCGGCGATCTGCTCGACCCGGACGTCGCGCCGCTGGTCCACGACGCGCCGGCCGTGGTCGGTCACCGACATCACCACCCGGCGGCCGTCGTCGGGGTCGGCACTGCGGCGCACCAGGCCGCGCGTCTCCAGGCCAGCCAGCGTGGCCCCCATCGACTGCGGGCTGATCTGTTCGATGCGGGCGAGTTCGGCCGAGGTGGCCGGCCCGTTGCGATCCAGCCGGGCCAGCGCGGCCACCTCGGGGAAGGTCAGCTCGCCGGGGGATCCGGAGGCCCGCAGCCGGCGCCGCAGCAATCCCATGCTCACGAACAGGGCCCGCGCGACGTCGTCGCGGTCGGTGTGTTCGGAGCGGGAAGCCATCAGGTCAAACTTATCAGTTCGTCCTGATCGTCACGCCGTGCGCGGATGCCTACAGTGCGCGAAGGTAGCGCCGGCTGATCAGCGTCTGGGCCGCGGTGGTGACGGGGCCGGCACACCGGCTCCACCACGTCCCGTGCCGCGAGAACGCCGTCACCTCGGCATGGACCGATTCGTCGGTCGGGTCGAACCGGACGGCGAACAGCTCCTCACCCGTCTCGGCGTGCCCGGGCAGCGTGCCGTAGGCGAAGCCGCGTCGGTCGGGTTCGTCGACGACGTAGACCACCCGGCACGGAGCTCGCACGGGGCCGATGCCGACGATCACCTCTGAGCCGACGCCGGCGACCTCCGTGGTGGCATCGACGTGGAGCCCTGCCCCGCGCAGCATGCCCCACCGCAGCACTGCCTCGGCCGCCTGCTCGAACCTGGCGCGCCCGTGTCCGATCACCGCCGAGGCATGCAGGTGGCGGTATCCCGCGGGCAGCGCGCCGGCCGTGGCACCGACCTCCGAATAGGTCAGTGGCAGGCCGGCCAGATCGCTCGTCTTCACCGCCTCACCATGCCACCGCCGGCGTACCGTCGACACGGTGACCACCAACGACATCGCCAGCAAGTCCGGAACGTTCACCATCGGCGGGGACCTCACCGTCAACCGGCTCGGCTTCGGCACCATGCGGCTGACGGGCAACGGCATCTGGGGTCCGCCCGACGACCGGGATGAGGCGATCCGCGTGCTGCGCCGCGCGGTCGAGCTCGGCATCGACTTCTTCGACACCGCCAACTCATACGGGCCATACGTGGCCGAGGAGCTCATTCGCGAAGCACTGCACCCGTATCGGGACGGCCTCGTCATCGCCACCAAGGCCGGTCTGCTGCGCACGGGGGAGAATCAGTGGACGCCGCTCGGCTTCCCCGCCTATCTGCGGCAGGAGGTCGAGATGAGCCTGCGCCGGCTCGGCACCGACCGCATCGACCTCTTCCAGCTGCACCGCATCGACTCGAAGTTCCCCGCCGAGGATCAGGTCGGCGAGCTCGCGGCGCTGCAGAAGGAGGGCAAGATCCGCCACATCGGCCTGTCCGAGATCACCGTCGACCAGTTGACCGCCGCGCAGCAGGTGGCCCCCATCGCGTCGGTGCAGAACCGCTACAACATGGCCGAGCGCACCGCCGACCCGCTGCTGGCGGCGTGCGAGGCGCAGGAAATCGCCTTCATTCCCTGGGCGCCGCTGGGGTCGGGCCCCCTGGTCGCCGACGGCGGACCGTTGCAACGCATCGCGTCACACCACCGCGTCAAGCCGTCTCAGCTGGCGGTGGCGTGGCTGCTCAAGCGTTCCCCGGTGATGGTGCCGATTCCCGGCACGTCCCGCGTCGCGCACCTCGAGGAGAACGTCGCCGCAGCCGAGGTCACGCTGACCGACGCCGAGTTCGAGGCGCTCACCGAACCCGAGCAGTAGCGGCGCGAACGGGTGCGGCCGGCCGCCGCGCTCGGCGCACGCAATACGGTGGAGCCGTGGCCACCGCACCCGAGGACCCGCACGGCGGCGGCGGATTCAACCCACCCGTACCGACCACCGGGGGCGGACCCGACTACGGACGGTTCGTCGCGGCCGTCCGCACCCTGCAGGATCTGACGCGCGGCGCCGATGCCCCCGACGACGTCATCACGCGCGCGGCCCACCTGATCGAGGACGTCAACCGCCTGCTCGCGCCCTATGACGCCGACGAGTGGCATTCGCCGTCGGGCCGGCGAATGGACCTGCCCAACCGCGGCAACATCATGCAGGTCCCGGTCGACCTGCGAGTCACCGAGGATGGCAAGGTCACCGGCACGGCACGCTTCCGCCGGTTCCACCTCGGCCGCAACGGCGCGGTCCACGGCGGGGCGTTGGCGCTGCTGTTCGACTCGCTGCTCGGGTTCACGGCGTTCAGGCTGGGTAAAAGTCCCCGGCAGCGAACGGCGTTCCTGCACGTCGACTACCGCAGGGTCGCCCTGGTGGAGAAGGAGTTTCAGGTGATGGCCGAAATCGACCGCATCGAGGGTCGCAAGATCTTCGTGTCCGGCCGACTGCTCGACGGTGACCACGTCCTGTGCGAGGCCGAAGCGCTGTTCCTGAAGCTGCTGCCTGGCCAGCCATGAGCAAGCTGGGCGAGGTCAAGGAGCGCTTGGGCGACTGGCGCGACCGGTTGCGGCACCGGCCGACCGCCAACTTCACCTATCGCATCGTGGTCGGATTCGTCGGCCTGGCGGTGCTGGCGCTGGGCATCGTGGCGATCCCCTATCCGGGTCCTGGCTGGGCCATCGTGTTCGTCGGTCTGGCGATCCTGGCCACCGAGTTCGAGTGGGCCCGCCGACTGCTGAAGTGGACCCGCGAGCGGTACGACCGCTTCATGGACTGGTTCAAGAGTCAGGGCCGGTGGGTGCAGGCGTTCGGATTCCTGCTCACCGCGGCCGTAGTGGTGGGCACGCTGTGGCTGCTGGGGGCGGTCAGCTTGGCCGCCGGCTGGCTGGGAATCGAGCAGCCGTGGATGAAGAGTCCGCTCGGCCTAGGGTCGGGCTGAGCCGGAGGTTGGGCTCAACACGAGCACCAGCACCGATACCATGGTCGCGTTCCGCTACCCCGATATCCCTCGATGAGGAGATCCACTGATGACCGCCGCCGCCAGCCTCGCCCCCGCAGCCCCGATCCGGGTCGCTGCCGGGACCACCGCGGGCGCCGCGATTCGTGAGGCTGGACTCCCCGGGCGTGGGGAACCCGACGCCATCGTCGTCGTTCGCGACCCCGAGGGCCGGCTGCGGGACCTGTCGTGGACCGCGCCGACCGACGTCGAGGTGACCCCCGTTCCCGCCAACACGGAGGACGGCCGCAGTGTCATCCGGCACTCCGCCGCGCACGTGCTGGCCCAGGCCGTGCAGGAGCTGTTCCCGGAAGCCAAGCTCGGCATCGGACCGCCAATCACCGACGGCTTCTACTACGACTTCGCCGTACCGACGCCGTTCACCCCCGAGGACCTCGAGGCCCTCGAGAAGCGGATGAGCAAGATCGTCAAGGACGGTCAGCTGTTCTCCCGACGGGTCTACGAATCCACCGACGAGGCGCGCGCGGAACTCGCCGGCGAGCCGTTCAAGCTCGAGTTGATCGACGACAAGTCCGGCGACCCGGACGTCATGGAGGTCGGTGGTGACGAGCTCACCGCCTATGACAACCTCAATCCGCGCAGCCGCGAACGCATTTGGGGCGACCTGTGCCGGGGCCCGCACATCCCGACCACCCGCTACATCCCGGCGTTCAAGCTCACCCGCAGCTCGGCGGCCTACTGGCGGGGCAATCAGGCCAACGCCAGCCTGCAGCGCATCTACGGCACCGCATGGGAGTCGCAGGAGGCGCTCGACCGCCACCTCGAGCTGATCGAGGAGGCGCAGCGCCGCGACCATCGCAAGCTCGGGGTCGAGCTGGACCTGTTCAGCTTCCCCGACGAGCTGGGCTCGGGGCTGCCCGTCTTCCACCCCAAGGGCGGCATCATCCGGCGCGAGCTGGAGGACTACTCGCGGCGCAAGCACGAGCAGGCGGGCTACGAGTTCGTCAACACCCCGCACATCACCAAGGAGCACCTGTACGTCACGTCCGGGCACCTCGAGTGGTACGCCGACGGCATGTTCCCGCCGATGCACATCGACGCCGAGTACGACGCCGACGGCACCGTGCGCAAGCCCGGCCAGAACTACTACCTCAAGCCGATGAACTGCCCGATGCACCACCTGATCTACCGGGCGCGCGGGCGGTCCTATCGCGAACTTCCGTTGCGGCTCTTCGAGTTCGGCTCGGTGTACCGCTACGAGAAGTCCGGCGTCGTGCACGGTCTGACCCGGGTGCGGGGCATGACCCAGGACGACGCCCACATCTACACCACCCGCGAGCAGATGCGCGACGAGCTGACCAGGCTGCTGCGCTTCGTGCTCGACCTGCTCGCCGACTACGGTCTCGACGACTACTACCTGGAGCTGTCGACCAAGGATCCCGACAAGTACGTCGGCTCCGACGAGGTGTGGGACGAGGCCACCGAGACGCTGCGCGAGGTCGCCGAGGCCTCCGGGCTGGACCTGGTGCCCGACCCGGGCGGTGCGGCGTTCTACGGGCCCAAGATCTCGGTGCAGGTCAAGGATGCGCTGGGCCGCACGTGGCAGATGTCGACCATCCAGCTCGACTTCAACATGCCCGAGCGCTTCGAGCTGGAGTACACCGCCGCCGACGGCAGCCGGCAGCGCCCGGTGCTGATCCACCGCGCGCTGTTCGGGTCCATCGAGCGGTTCTTCGGGGTGCTCACCGAGCACTACGCCGGCGCGTTCCCAGCCTGGCTGGCGCCAGTTCAGGTGGTCGGAATCCCGGTCGCCGAGGCGTTCGTGCCGTACTTGGAAGACGTTGCGGCACAGCTGAAGGCGCGCGGCATCCGGGTCGAGGTGGACGCCAGTGACGATCGGATGGCGAAGAAGATCGTCAACCAGACCAACCAGAAGGTGCCGTTCATGCTGCTCGCGGGGGAGCGTGACGTGGAGGCCGGTGCGGTGAGCTTCCGATTCGGTGACCGCACGCAGATCAACGGAGTGCCCCGCGACGTCGCGGTGGACGCCATCGTCGACTGGGTCGCGCGGCGCGAGAACGCCGCTCCCACGGCCGAATTGGTCACGGTGTGACAGTGGATCCGGAGCACACCATCACCGACCGAGGAATCGGAGACCCCGATCACCTGCAACGGCTGTGGACCCCGCACCGGATGAACTACATCGCCGAGGCCAAGGTGTCCGGCGGGTCGGCGGCGTCGTCGGAACCCTTCAGCGACATCCCGACCATGTCCGACGAGGACGGCCTGGTCGTCGCCCGTGGTGAACTGGTCTACGCGGTGCTGAATCTCTATCCGTACAACCCGGGACACCTGATGGTGGTGCCCTACCGCAGGGTCTCCGAGCTCGAGGACCTCACCGACGCCGAGAGTGCCGAGCTGATGACGTTCGCGCAGAAGGCGATTCGCGTCATCAAGGCCGTGTCGCGGCCGCACGGCTTCAACGTCGGGCTGAACCTCGGACACTCGGCGGGCGGCAGCCTCGCCGAGCATCTGCACATGCACATCGTGCCGCGGTGGGGTGGCGACGCGAACTTCATCACGATCATCGGCGATTCGAAGGTCATCCCGCAGCTGCTGCGCGACACCCGTCAGCTGCTGGCCACCGAGTGGGAAGCGCAGTCGTGAGTGACTTCTACCTGCTGACGAGGGCGGCGTACGCCAAGCTGAGCCGCCCGGTTGCCAAGGCCTCACTGCGGCTGGGGCTCACCCCGGACGGCATCACCATCATTGGCACCGCGGGCACCGTGATCGCGGCGCTCACCCTGTTCCCGATCGGGCAGCTGTGGTGGGGTGCGTTCGCGGTGTTCGTCTTCGTCCTCGCCGACATGCTCGACGGGGCGATGGCCCGCGAACGCGGGTTCAGCACGGCCTTCGGGGGAGTGCTCGACGCGACGTGCGATCGCATCGCCGACGGCGCCGTGTTCTGCGGCCTGCTCTGGTGGGCGGCCTTCGGGGCGCACAACGCCTCCCTCGCCGTCGCGACGATGATCTCGCTGGTCACCTCGCAGGTCATCTCCTACGTCAAGGCCAGAGCCGAGGCCAACGGCCTCAAGGGCGACGGTGGCTTCATCGAGCGCCCCGAGCGCCTGATCATCGTGCTGGTCGGCGCCGGCCTGTCCGGGGTGTCGTTCCTGCACGTGCCGTGGCTGCTGCACGTCGCCATGTGGCTGTTGGCGGTGGCCAGCCTCGTCACGCTGGGCCAGCGGCTGCACTCCGTGCGCACCTCGCCCGGTGCCACCGCGCCGCTGGACACCAAACCCCAGCCGCCCAACGATTCCGCAGAGGAAGCGAGCGAGCCGTGAGCACCCCGTCGTCGGCAGGACTGCCGAGCGTGCGGGGTGTCCGGGTGCCGTTCGGTGAGCACCTGTCCGACCTCGGTTATGCCGCCGGCTGGCGGGTGGTGCGCGCGATGCCGGAGTTCGCAGCGCGCAACGCGTTCGAGACGGGTGCGCGGTACGCGGCGCGGGGCGGTGGGCCAGAGCAGCTCCGCAAGAACTTGGCCCGGGTGGTCGGCGTGGCCCCCGCCGAGGTGCCGAGCACCCTGATCCGTGCTTCGCTGGCCTCCTACGCGCGCTATTGGCGGGAGGCATTCCGGTTGCCCTCGATGGACCACCAGGCACTGGCTCTCCGACTCGACGCCGCCACCCGCGGCGGCGAGCACGTCGCGGCGGCCCTGCAGGCCGGTCGCGGTGCGGTGCTGGCGCTGCCGCACAGCGGCAACTGGGACATGTCCGGGGTGTGGCTCACCAACACCTACGGCCGCTTCACCACCGTCGCCGAGCGGCTGAAACCCGAGTCGCTGTACCGACGTTTCCTGGACTACCGCGAGAGCCTCGGGTTCGAGGTGCTTCCGCTGACCGGGGGCGCCCGCCCGCCCTTCGAGATCCTCGCCGAGCGTCTGCGCGGCAACGGCCTGGTCTGCCTGATGTCCGATCGGGACCTGACGAAGTCGGGGGTCGAGGTCGACCTGTTCGGTGAGGCGACGATGCTTCCCGCGGGGCCGGCCAAGCTGGCTCTGGCCACCGGTGCTGCGCTGCTGCCCGCCCACTCCTACTTCGAGCCCGGCGTGGCGGCCACGCTCATCGGGCCCCCACTGGACACCTCGTCGGGCGACGTCACCGTCATCACCCAGGCGCTGGCCGATCGCTTCGGCGCCAACATCGCCGCCCACCCCGCCGATTGGCACATGCTCCAGCCGCAGTGGCTCGCCGACCTGTCGAAGGAGCGCCGAGCCAGGATCACTGGCGCCGGCGCCGGGTAGGTCGCGATGCGGATCGGGATGGTGTGCCCCTACTCGTTCGACGTTCCCGGCGGCGTGCAGGCACACGTGCTGCAACTGGCCGAGGTGATGCGCGGCTACGGCCACGAGGTCAGCGTGCTGGCGCCGTCGTCGCCCGAGGCCGACCTGCCGGACTACGTCGTCTCCGGCGGCAAGGCGGTGCCCATCCCGTACAACGGTTCGGTGGCGCGGCTTCGGTTCGGCCCGGCCACCCACCGCAAGGTCAAGAAGTGGCTGGTCGACGGCGAGTTCGACGTCCTGCACCTGCACGAGCCCAACGCGCCGAGCCTGTCGATGCTGGCCCTGATGGTCGCCGAGGGCCCGATCGTCGCGACGTTCCACACGTCGACCACGAAGTCGTTGACGCTCAGCGTCTTTCAGGGCATCCTGCGCCCCTGGCACGAGAAGATCGTCGGCCGAATCGCGGTGTCGGACCTGGCCAGGCGATGGCAGATGGAAGCCCTCGGCTCCGATGCGGTCGAGATCCCCAACGGCGTCGACGTCGAGTCGTTCGCCTCGGCGCCGCTGCTCGACGGCTATCCCCGCCCCGGCCGTACGGTGTTGTTCCTCGGCCGGTTCGACGAGCCGCGCAAGGGCATGGCGGTGCTGCTGGGCGCGCTGCCCGCACTGGTCGCCGCGCTGCCCGAGATCGAGGTGCTGATCGTCGGTCGCGGTGACGAGGACGAACTCGTCGAGAAGGCCGGCGACCTCGCCGGGCACCTGCGCTTCCTGGGGCTGGTCGACGACGCCGAGAAGGCCTCGGCGATGGCCAGTGCCGACGTGTACTGCGCACCCAACACCGGCGGGGAGAGCTTCGGCATCGTCCTGGTCGAGGCGATGGCGGCGGGCACCGCGGTGGTGGCGAGCGATCTCGACGCATTCCGCAGGGTGCTCGAGGACGGCTCAGCCGGCCGCCTGGTCCCGGTCGACGACTCTGCCGCGCTGGCCCAGGCGCTGATCGAGGTGCTCACCGACGAGCACGCCCGTCGCGGATACGTCGAGGCGGCGAGCGATGCGGTGCGCCGGTACGACTGGTCGGTGGTCGGGCACGAGATCCTGCGGGTCTACGAAACCGTCGCCGGTGCGGGCACGAAGGTCCGGGTGGCCGGCTCCGCCGGCATCCGGGACCGCAAGGCGGCGGCGGGAGAGCTGGCGTGATCATCTGGCTCGGCATCGTCGTCCTGGTGCTGCTGGCGGCGGTGTTGATCGTCGGTGGCATCTGGGCGTTTCAAACCGCGCACCGACTGGACCGCCTGCACGTCCGCTACGACCTGTCCTGGCAGGCCCTGGACGGCATCCTGGCCAGAAGGGCCGTCGTCGCCCGGGCGGTCGCCACCGACGCCTACGGCAACGGCGCGGCGGGCCGTCGTCTCGCCGCGTTGGCCGACGCCGCCGAACGGGCCCCTCGGCACGCCCGCGAGGCCGCCGAGAACGAACTCTCGACCGCACTCGCGGCCGTGGATCCGGCGACCCTGCCGGTGGCGCTCGTCGCCGAGATGGCCGACGCCGAGGCGCGCGTGCTGCTGGCCCGCCGCTTCCACAACGATGCCGTCCGCGACACCCTCGCGCTACGCGAGCGACGCCTGGTGCGATGGCTGCACCTCGGTGGAACCGCCGCGATGCCAACCTATTTCGAGATCGTCGAACGGGCCGCTCAGCGCGCCGTCGGCAAGCAGCTACACAAGCGCACCTCGGCGCGCATCGTGTTGCTCGACGAGCTGGGGTACGTGCTGCTGTTCTGCGGCTCCGACCCATCGAGCGACTCCGCGCCCCGATGGTGGTTCACCGTCGGCGGGGCGGTGGAGCCCGGTGAGAGCCTGCCCGACGCCGCCGTCCGCGAATTGGCGGAGGAGACGGGCCTGCGCATCGACCGGACCGAGCTGGTGGGGCCGGTGTGGAAGCGCGAGGCGGTCTTCGACTTCAACGGGTCGGTGATCCGCAGCGAGGAGATCTTCTTCGTGCACCGCACGCTGCGCTTCGAGCCGTCGACCGCCGGCTTCACGTCGCTGGAGAACCGCACCATCCACGGCCACCGCTGGTGCGACGAGGAGGCCATCGCGGCGCTGGTGCAGCGCGGTGAGACGGTTTATCCACTGCAGCTCGGCGAGCTCCTCGCCGAGGCCAACGCGCTGGTCGGCGGCGGCTCCGAGGGGGCGGCCCGGGAGCTGCAGTCGATCAGATAGGTACCGGGGTGCGCTGCGGATCAAACCGATTTGGCTCGCCCACTACACTCGATCAGTACTGATTTGGAGGAGATAGCCGTGCAATCCGCTGATACCTCGCAGACTGGCACCGCGCGCGTGAAGCGCGGGATGGCCGAGATGCTCAAGGGTGGCGTCATCATGGACGTCGTCACGCCCGAGCAGGCGCGCATCGCCGAGGGCGCCGGCGCCGTCGCGGTCATGGCGCTCGAGCGCGTGCCCGCCGACATCCGCGCTCAGGGCGGGGTCTCGCGCATGAGCGACCCCGACATGATCGAGGGCATCATCTCCGCGGTCACGATCCCGGTGATGGCCAAGGCCCGCATCGGTCACTTCGTCGAGGCGCAGATCCTGCAGAGCCTCGGCGTGGACTACGTCGACGAGTCCGAGGTGCTCACGCCCGCCGACTACGCCAACCACATCGACAAGTGGAAGTTCACCGTGCCCTTCGTGTGCGGTGCGACCAACCTCGGCGAGGCGCTGCGCCGGCTCACCGAGGGTGCGGCGATGATCCGCTCCAAGGGCGAGGCCGGCACCGGTGACGTGTCCAACGCCACCACCCACATGCGCAAGATCGGCGGGGAGATCCGCCGCTTGGGCTCGCTGTCGGAGGACGAGTTGTTCGTCGCCGCGAAGGAACTGCAGGCGCCGTACGAGTTGGTCGTCGAGGTGGCCAGGGCCGGGAAGCTGCCGGTGACGCTGTTCACCGCCGGCGGCATCGCCACCCCCGCCGACGCGGCCATGATGATGCAGCTCGGTGCCGAGGGCGTGTTCGTCGGGTCCGGCATCTTCAAGTCCGGCGACCCCGCGGCCCGCGCGGCGGCGATCGTCAAGGCCACCACGTTCTACGACGATCCCGACGTGCTCGCCAAGGTGTCGCGCGGGCTCGGCGAGGCCATGGTCGGCATCAACGTGGAGGACATCGCGCAGCCGCACCGGCTGGCCGAACGCGGCTGGTAACCCTTGTCGATCGAAGAGATCCTCGATCTGGAGCAGATCGAGGTCAACATCTACCGCGGGGGCGTGTTCAGCCCCGAGTCCGGATTCCTGCAGCGCACGTTCGGCGGCCACGTCGCCGGCCAATCGCTGGTGTCGGCCGTGCGCACGGTGGATCCGCGGTTCCAGGTGCACTCCCTGCACGGGTACTTCCTGCGCGGTGGAGACGCCAGGTCGCCCTCGGTGTACACCGTCGAACGCATCCGTGACGGCGGGTCGTTCTGCACCCGCCGGGTGACGGCCATCCAGCACGGCGAGACGATCTTCTCGATGTCCGCGTCGTTCCAGACCGACCAGAGCGGCATCGAGCACCAGGACGCCATGCCCGTGGCGCCGCCGCCTGACGACATCCCGGACTTCAAGTCGGCCAGCAAGGTGTTCGACGACGCCAGCTTTCGGCAGTTCGACGAGTGGGACGTCCGGATCGTCCCACGCGATCAGATGAGCTACCTGCCGGGCGTGGCATCGCAGCAGCAGGTGTGGTTCCGGCACCGCGATCCACTGCCGGACGACTCCGTGCTGCACATCTGCGCACTGGCCTACCTCAGCGATCTCACCCTGCTTGGGTCGGCGCAGGTCAACCACGTCGAGGAGCGGCCTCACCTGATGGTGGCCTCCCTCGATCACGCGATGTGGTTCATGCGGCCCTTCCGCGCCGACGAGTGGCTGCTGTACGACCAATCCTCGCCCTCGGCGTGCGGGGGGCGTTCCCTGACGCAGGGCAAGCTGTTCAACCGCTACGGCGAGATGGTCGCCGCGGTCATGCAGGAGGGGCTGACCCGCTACAAGCGCGACTTCACGCCCACCGCCACGTGACCGCCCGCGTCGGTGTCCTTGCGCTGCAAGGCGATACCCGGGAGCATTTGGCTGCGCTCACCGAAGCCGGGGCCGAGGCGCTGACGGTGCGCCGTCGCACGGAACTGGACGCGGTGGACGCCCTGGTGATCCCCGGGGGTGAGTCGACCGCGATGAGCAAGTTGCTGGCCGAATTCGACCTGCTGGAGCCGCTGCGGACGCGGTTGGCCGACGGCATGCCGGCCTACGGATCGTGCGCGGGGATGATCCTGCTGGCTACCGAGATCGCCGACGCCGGGGTTCCCGGCCGGGAGGCACTGCCGCTCGCAGGGATCGACATGACGGTGCGGCGCAACGCCTTTGGCCGGCAGGTGGACTCCTTCGAGGGCGACGTCGACTTCGTCGGGCTCGACGATCCGGTGCACGCCGTGTTCATCCGGGCGCCCTGGGTGGAACGCGTTGGCCCGTCGGTCGAGGTGCTGGCGCGCGCCTCCGGTCATCCGGTCGCGGTGCGACAGGGACGGACGCTGGCGACGGCGTTTCACCCCGAGATGACGGGTGACCGCCGCGTGCACCGCCTGTTCGTCGAGTCCCTCTAGCGATTCGCGAGACCGGCTCACTGGAGCGTGGGGAGCAGCAGCCGCGACGACGAGTACACGGTGTTGAGGCTGCTGGTCCCGACGCTGGCGTGCCGGAAGGCCATGATCGCCGGCGTCTGGGGATCCTGGTCGTCGCTGGTGAGCACCAGCCGGATGCGGTCCCCGGTCGCGAAGCGACGTGCGTTGCCCACCAACGGAATTCGGTACTCGACGACCGAGCCGATCGGCACTGCCACGGCGACGCGGCACGGTAGTGCCGGGGCGCCGGGAACGCTGGCGGCCTCGTCGACCTCGCGCAGGCTGGCACGCAACCAGCCGGCGGTGACGTCCTCGACGGTGCCGTCGGCGGCGACGTGCTGCAACGTCGCCAGCCAGGCCGTGTCGGCGGCGGTCGCCGAGGCGGTCAACCGCAGTTCCACGTCGCCGACCACGTCGAGGGGGTCGGCCAGCGGGGCGCTGGTCCACGTGAGCAGCGCGGGGGGATCGATCGCACTGGGCTTGACCCGGCCCAGGCCCGCCCCGAGCGTCAGGTATTCCCGTGTCCCGGGTTCCCCCTCGTCCCCGGCCAGCGTGCCGTCGGCACGCAGGGCGAACTCGGCCAGTGAGGATTCCTCCGGCGGCCACCGGTCGGCAGTGCGCCAGCCGTCGTCGCCGGGCAGCACGTACCGGATGGGCGGCCCGTCCATGATCCCGGTGTCGCGGCCCTTGAGCCAGTGGTCGTACCAGGCCAGCGCCTCGGTGTGCAGGCTCTCCCACGGCCAGGTCAGGCCGTATCGTCCCAGCATGCCCATCCGCACGTTCGGGTTGTGCGCCAACGCCTTCCATGCGACGAACGTCGACGGCAGGTGCAGCGGGACGTTCTCCCAATCGCAACCGAGATAGACCGGCACCTCGATCCGGTCGAGCAGGCCGCTGAGATCCCGGTCGTCCCACCAGTCGTCGCGAACCGGGTGCTTCACCACGACGTCAAGCCACAGGTCGTCCCAGGGGTGCGGGTCGTGGGGCAGCTTGAGCATCTGGCGCAGCATGGTCACCGCAGCCTCCCCGTTCATCGTGCCGAACCGCCGGTGCAACGGGGGAGCGTGCAGCACCTTGCGCGCCAATTCCAGTGGCGGACTGCGCCAGAACGCGCTGCTGCGCCCGGAGGTCAGACCAACCATGGACAGGAACGGCGTGATGAACGACGAGCTCACCAGGCCGTGGTGGGTGGCCGCCTCGTAGAGGTCTGCGGTGACGGCCAGCGGCAAGATCGCCTTGAGGTGCGGGGGGCGTTCGACGGCGGCCTCGAGCTGGGTCATCGCGAAGTAGCTGATGCCGATCATGCCGACGTTGCCGTCGCACCAGGGTTGGCTGGCGGCCCACTCGACGAGGTCGTACATGTCGCGGCGTTCCTGGGCGTCGAAGAAGCCGAACTCGCCACCCGACCCGCAGGTGCCGCGCACGTTGGCGATGAGGTGCACGTAACCCCGGGTCACCCAGAAGTCCGTGTCGCCTGCCTCGACGAATCCCATGGGCGCGCCGAGGTTCTGGATCTGGCGGGGGTAGGGGGAGGCCGCGATCAGAACCGGGAAGCGGCCGTCGGCGTCGGGCCGGTGCACGTCGGCCAGCAGGTCGACGCCGTCGCGCATCGGGATGGCGAGATCGTGGTCGTGGTGGACGCGGTGCGTCGGTTCGCTGAGTTGACGATAGTCCCGGCCGGTGGTTTGCGGACCGTTGAGCAGCGTCGATGCCATGAGTCTCACGCTACGTTGAAACATAGTCTCAACGCAAGGGGAAACCCTTGTTAGGCTGCTGCGATGCCGAAGAAGACCCCGCCCGGTCCTCGCGACGAGAGGGGCGTGTTGTCGGGGCGGATCCTCGCTGCCGCCCGCGATGAGTTCGCCACCCACGGGTGGGCGGGCACCACTCTGCGCGCCATCGCGAGGTCCGCCGACGTCGATCCCGCCCTGATCTACCACTACTTCGGTTCCAAGGAGGGGCTGCTCGACGCCGCGACGACCCCACCGCAGCGGTGGCTGGACGCCGTCGCGGCGACCTGGAGCACGGCGCCCGGCGAACTCGGAACCGCGCTGCTGCGGCTGATGCTCGGCGCGTGGGCGGACGACGAGATCGGGCCGGTGCTGCGCGCAGTGCTCCTGACCGCCGCGCACGAGGAGTCCACCAGGGAGAAGCTGCGCCGCATCGTGGAGGGCAGCCTGATGGGCGTGTCCCAGCTCGGTACCGACGACCGTGACCGCGCAGTGCGCAGCGGGTTGATCTCGTCGCAGATGATGGGCCTGGCGCTGATGCGCTACGTGTGGCGGGTCGAACCGATCGCCTCGATGAACGACGACGAGCTCGTCGGTGCCGTCGCCCCGAATCTGCAGCGCTACGTCGAGGGGGAGCTCGCGGCCGAACCCACGTCGCAGCACGTAGACTGATCGATCGGACTTCGCCATAGAGCATCCCCTCGCAGTAGAGAAGAAGAGGTAGTACCTGCATGAGCGGCCATTCCAAGTGGGCCACCACCAAGCACCAAAAGGCCGTCAAGGACGCCCGCCGCGGCAAGGAGTTCGCCCGGCTGATCAAGAACATCGAGGTCGCCGCGCGTACCGGTGGCGGTGACCCGTCCGGCAACCCGACGCTGTACGACGCCATCCAGAAGGCCAAGAAGACGTCGGTGCCCAACGACAACATCGAGCGCGCCCGCAAGCGTGGCGCCGGTGAGGAAGCCGGCGGCGCGGATTGGCAGCCCATCACCTACGAGGGCTACGGCCCCAACGGTGTCGCGGTCCTCATCGAGTGCCTGACCGACAACAAGAACCGGGCGGCCGGTGAGGTCCGCGTGGCGATGACGCGCAACGGCGGCAACATGGCCGACCCCGGTTCGGTGTCCTACCTGTTCACCCGCAAGGGCGTCGTCACGCTGGAGAAGAACGGCCTTACCGAGGACGACGTGCTGGCCGCCGTGCTCGAGGCCGGCGCCGAGGACGTCAACGATCTTGGCGACAGCTTCGAGGTGATCTCCGAGCCGACGGATCTGACCGCGGTGCGCACGGCGCTTCAGGATGCCGGGATCGACTACGAGTCGGCCGAGGCCAGCTTCCAGCCGTCGGTCAGCGTGCCGGTGGATCTCGAGGGTGCCCGCAAGGTGCTCAAGCTGGTCGACGCGCTCGAGGACAGCGACGACGTCCAGGACGTCTGGACCAACGTCGAGATCCCCGAGGACGTCGCCGCTCAGCTCGACGAGGAGTGAGCTAGCCGCTCAGCACGGCGATCGCCTCGGCGATCGTGGTGTCCCCAGAGATGACTTCGAAGGTGAGGCCCCCGGTCCTTGGCGCGTGGAGCAGTGCCGCCAGGATCGCGGCGACGTCCGCCCTTGGGATGCTGCCGCGGCCCGTCGACTCGGCTACCCGCACCCGTCCCGTGCCGGGCTCGTCGGTCAGCAGGCCGGGCCGCACGATCGTCGCGACGAGCGCGCCGCGGCCGAGGACGGCGGCGTCGGCCTCGGCCTTGGCCCGCAGGTAGGCGGCGAATACCGGGTCGGCGGACTCCTCCGGTGCTTGCCGGTCGGCGCCCATCGCGGAGATCATCAGGTAGCGGTGCACCCCGGCCGCCTCGGCGGCGTCGGCGAGCAGGATCGCGGCGTCGCGATCGACGGTGGTCTTGCGCTCGATCCCGCTGCCAGGACCCGCGCCCGCCGCGAACACCACCGCGTCCGCACCGGTGAGGTGTGCGGCCACGTCGTCGACGGAGGAGTGTTCGAGGTCGGCCACGACCGGCTCGGCGCCGATGGCACGTAGGTCCTCGGCGTGGGCCGGGTTGCGGATCAGGCCAACGGCGGCGTCACCGCGCTCGGCGAGCAGCCCCTCGAGAATGCGTGCGATCTTTCCGTGACCACCTCCGATGACGACGCGCATCACCGATCTCCTTCCGTTGCGAACACCTGAGAGTCGTCGACGAACGCCTCGAACTCCAGGGCATTTCCGGCCGGATCCAGCAGGAACATCGTCCATTGTTCACCGGTCTGGCTCTCGAACCGAAGGTATGGCTCGATGACGAAGGCGGTGTCGTCGGCACTGCGGCCCTGGGCAAGCCCGAGCACGGTGCCGTAGAAGTGGCGGGCCGCCGCCAGGTCGTCGATGGGCACGGCCAGATGGAACCGGGGAATGGGGGACTCGAGGACGGTCACCCCACCACGCTAGCCCCGGCCGTCCCGCTCATCCCGGCCGACGAGGAACGCGCCGATCTCGCGGGCGGTCGTCGCGCCGTCGTCGCGTCCACGCGGTGCGGTCCCCTCTGATTGAATGCCCGCATGCCGTGGTTCCGCGATGCCGAGGGCGTGCGATGGTCGGTACGACGCACGTGGTGGCCCTTCGGTGAAGTGCTCTGGGACTCCAATGATTCCGGTGTCCTCTTCTGGATCGGATTCCTCATCACGGCGGGCATGCTGATCGCCTGGCCGATCTGGCTGTCGGGCAAGGTGCTGACGCTCTCGCCATGGACGATCAAGGTCCGGCGCAAGGGCAAGACGGTGCGCTCGGAGAAGGTGAAGGGGTGGGCCGAGTCGCGCCGGCGGATGGCCGAGATCGTCGACGAGCTGCGTGCGCCGGCTCCGCCGGACGGTGAGCCGGAGTCCCACGCCGTCGTCTACTGACGCGGCGCACCGGGGGTATGTCGCTACCCGTCGGGGTCGGCCGGAACCGCTAAGGTATCGAACAGCTGTTCGGGAGTTCGAGTGCCTTCGTGATTGGTGACCGGTGATTGGGGAAGCGCAGTGCGGGTGATGGGCGTCGACCCTGGGCTGACGCGTTGCGGGCTGTCCATGATCGAGAGCGGCCGCGGCCGCCAGGTGATCGCGCTTGACGTCGACGTGGTGCGCACCCCGTCGGATCAGCCCCTGCACAAACGGCTGCTGACCATCAGCGACACCGTGGAGCACTGGCTCGACACCCACGTCCCCGACGTCCTCGCCATCGAGCGGGTGTTCGCCAACGACAACGCGAACACCGCGATGGGCACCGCCCAGGCCGGCGGCGTGATCGCCCTGGCCGCGGCAAGGCGTGACATCGACGTGCACTTCCACACCCCCAGTGAGGTCAAGGCCGCCGTCACCGGCAACGGTCGCGCCGACAAGGCTCAGGTCACCGAGATGGTCACCAGAATCCTTGCGCTGCAAGCGAAGCCGACGCCGGCCGACGCCGCGGACGCTTTGGCGCTCGCCATCTGTCACTGTTGGCGCGCGCCCATGATCGCGCGGATGGCCGCAGCGGAGGCGATGGCCGCCGAGCAGCGCAAGGCCTATCGGGCCAAGCTCAAGGCGGCCCGATGATCGCGTCGGTGCGTGGCGAGGTGCTCGACATCGCGCTCGACCACGCGGTCATCGAAGCTGCGGGCGTGGGTTACAAGGTCATGACGACGCCCGCGACGCTGGCGACGCTGCGGCGCGGCACCGAGGCCCGCCTGATCACCGCGATGATCGTGCGCGAGGACTCGATGACGTTGTACGGGTTCGCCGATGCCGAGTCGCGCGACCTGTTCACCACGCTGCTGTCCGTCTCCGGGGTGGGACCGAAGATCGGGCTGGCCACCCTTGCCGTGTACGACGCCCAGACCCTGCGCCAAGCGCTGGCCGACGGTGACGTCACGGCGCTGACCCGGGTACCGGGCATCGGCAAGCGCGGGGCCGAGCGCATGGTGCTCGAACTGCGCGACAAGATCGGAGCCTTGGCGTCCGCGTCGGGTGGTGTCGGCGGTGGCGGGCACGCCGTCCGCGGCCTGGTGGTGGAGGCCCTCGTCGGGCTCGGCTTCGCGGCCAAGCAGGCGGAGGAGGCCACCGACAAGGTGTTGGCCGACGACCCCGAGGCGACGACGTCGAGCGCGCTGCGCGCCGCGCTGTCCATGCTGGGAAGGAAGTAGCGCATGGGCCGCTTCGACTCCGACGATCACGAGGACACCTCCGATCGCGAGGTGTCGGCCGCACTGACAGTGGGCGAGGGGGACGTCGACGCCAGCCTGCGTCCGCGGTCGCTGCGGGAGTTCATCGGTCAACCCCGCGTGCGGGAACAGCTGCAGTTGGTGCTCGAGGGCGCCAAGAACCGTGGTGGCACACCGGACCACATCCTGCTGTCGGGTCCGCCCGGCCTCGGCAAGACGTCGTTGGCGATGATCATCGCCGCCGAGCTCGGGACCTCGCTGCGCGTCACCTCCGGACCGGCACTGGAACGGGCCGGGGACCTCGCTGCCATGCTCTCCAACCTGGTGGAGCACGACGTGCTGTTCATCGACGAGATCCACCGCATCGCGCGGCCCGCCGAGGAGATGCTCTACCTGGCGATGGAGGACTTCCGCGTCGACGTCGTGGTGGGCAAGGGCCCAGGGGCGACGTCGATCCCCCTCGAGGTGGCGCCGTTCACCCTCGTCGGAGCGACCACGCGATCGGGTGCGCTGACGGGACCGCTGCGCGACCGGTTCGGCTTCACCGCCCACATGGACTTCTACGAACCCGTCGAGCTGGAACGCGTGCTGGCCCGATCGGCGGGCATCCTCGGCATCGAGGTCGGCGAGGATGCCGGTGCCGAGATCGCCCGTCGCTCCCGTGGCACCCCGCGTATCGCGAACCGGCTGCTGCGCCGGGTCCGCGACTACGCCGAGGTGCGGGCGGACGGTGTCATCACCACGGACATCGCCAAGGCTGCGCTCGCGGTCTACGACGTCGACGAACTGGGTCTCGACCGCCTCGACCGCGCGGTCCTCTCGGCGCTCACCCGCAGCTTCGGGGGCGGCCCGGTCGGCGTGTCCACGCTGGCGGTGGCCGTCGGCGAGGAGGCCACCACGGTGGAAGAGGTGTGCGAACCGTTCCTGGTGCGTGCCGGCATGATTGCCCGCACGCCGCGCGGACGGGTGGCGACCGCACAGGCGTGGACGCATCTGGGCATGGCTCCGCCAAGCGGTGTGACGCTGGGGCAGCCGGGGCTGTTCGAATGACGACGGAGGACGAAACATGATCACTGCCGGTGCGATCGTCGCCGGACTGGCCGCGTTATTGCACGTCTACATCTGGATCCTCGAGTCGTTCCAGTGGACGTCACCGCGCACCCGCGCGACCTTCGGCACCACCGCCGAAGAGGCCGAGACCACCAAGCTGATGGCGTTCAACCAGGGCTTCTACAACCTCTTCTTGGCCGTCGTGACCCTGGTGGGCATCGCGTTCACGATCTCGGGCGGGATGCGCGTCGGCGCGGCCTTGATGTTCGCGGGCGTCGGCTCGATGCTGGCTGCGGCCGCGGTGCTCCTGGCGTCGGCGCCGGACAAGGCGCGGTCGGCGGTGACCCAGGGCGCCTTGCCGCTGGTTGCCGTGGTGCTGCTCGTGATCGGCTTCTCTACGTAGACGTCGCTGGGGCGGCCGACCACGTGGACGCGGTCCCCGCCCGATCGCTTGGCCCGGTACATCGCACGATCTGCGGATTCGACGAGCCGGTCGACCTGAGCGGGGATCTCGGCCGCCGGCGCGCGGAACAGCGAAGCGCTGGCCACGCCGATGCTGGCGGTGACGCGCAACGGGGTGGCGGCGATCTCCCGACGGATCCGCTCGGCCAGACCGATGGCGTCCCGGCGGTCCCCGGAGACCGCGACGACGAATTCCTCACCGCCGATGCGCGCGACGACGGAATCGCCTCGACGGACGTGCCGAAGGATGCCGCCGACGGCGACCAGCGTCTGGTCGCCCGCTGCGTGTCCGGCCGTGTCGTTGATCCGCTTGAAGTCGTCGAGGTCGACCATGACGATGCTCAGGTGCGCCACCCGGTCCCGGCTGGACTCGGCGGCCAGCGCCCGCACCGAGCGCTGGAACGCTCGCCGGTTGGGAAGTTCGGTGAGGGGATCGGTGTCCGACTTCAGAGCGTCCAACCGCAGGAAGTGGATCAGCACCTGGACGCAGAACGGCACCGCCAGGATGCTGACGGTCAGCACCAGCAGTCTGCTCATCGCCAGCGCGGCGTCCCCCGCGGCGGCGATCTGCCCGGCGCAGACCAGCGTCGTGACCATCGCGATCGCCAACGTGAACGCCAGACATCGGCCCGTGTGAAAGAGGGCGACGTAACCTGCGAGCGCAGCGAACGATGCGCAACCCTGGATGCCCGCACCCGGCCATGCGCCGTTGAGACAGGTCGTCGCGATGACGAGGTTCGCCACCACCACGAAGGACATCGACTGCGTGCGCGTCGGCCACCGCAGCAGCCACAGCAGCGCCATCGTCGCGGCGGTGCCAGAGGCCAGCAGCGATAGGCTCCGCGACACCGTGCCGGTCGGGCCGGCGGGGCTCATCAGCATGAGCACCGGGACCACCCCGAGGGCGATCACGATCGTCGCCATCATGTAGCGGGTGAACCGTCGAAGGTTGCGGACGGCCAAGTACGCCGACAGCCATTGATAGTGATCGGGCTGTCGCCACCAATGGCGAATCCACTCCACGTTGCGAGTTTGCCCTTGTCTCCCAGTGTCGACGCGGCTGCGCATCGACCGGCCCGCATGGCCAAGTCTCCCCGTGGACGGATGGTACTTGAACGGCCCGGAGTTTGCCCGAGGTCTTCGACACCCGGCTGGCCCGGTTCGCGACCTACGTTAGGAACGCCGGCGAACGGGTATTCCGGCCCGAAACGAGGAGGCCATCATGAGTCGAGCCACGCGAGACGAAGCCGTTGCCGCTGGGCGGATGCGCATCCCGCGTAGCCGGGGTGCGGCCAGCGGGTTCCTGGTGATCCTGCTCGGGCTGTGGGGCGCGCTGGTGCCGTTCGTCGGGCCCGCGTTCGACTTCGCCTACAACCCGGCCCTCGGCTCGGGCTGGAGCGCCGCCCGCGGCTGGCTCGAGGTGCTGCCCGGCGTGGTCGCGGTGATCGGCGGGTTGATCCTGGTGCGTTCGGGCAACCGGGCGGCGGCGATGCTCGGCGGCTGGCTCAGCGTCATCGCCGGTGGCTGGTTGGTCGTCGGCCGGGTCGTCGCGACCACGCTGACCATCGGTGAGATCGGCCGGCCCGTGGCGAGTACCGACACCAAGGCGGCCTGGCTCGAACTGACCTACTTCTACGGCCTTGGTGCGCTGATCGTGTTCCTGGGCGCGATGGCCCTCGGCCGGCTCTCGGTCCGCAGCGTGCGCGACGTTGGATACGCACGGCGTGCTGCGGAGGCCAGGGCCAGTGAGCAGCACGTCGACGACCGCGTCGGCGCCCGCACCGAGGACCGAGTGGACGACGACGTGACCACCCACATTCCGACCGCAGACACCCGCCGGCCCTCGACCGACGTCGAGCGGGTGCGGACGTGGCGCGACCGGCTGAGCGGCCGGCGCAACGACCCCACGCCGACGCCGGTTACGCACTGACGCCGACTACCCGGTTCAGATCAGCACGCGCCTGACGCGCGCGTGGTCGTTGCGGTGGCTCCCGCGTCAGAGGTCCTTGAGCACCAGGGCGATCACGTCCAGGCCCTCGTCGAGCAGCTCGTCGCTGATCGTCAGCGGAGGCAGGAAGCGCAGCACGTTGCCGTAGGTGCCGCAGGACAGCACGATCACGCCGGCCGCGTGCGCGCCCGCGCACAGTGCCTTGGTCAGGTCTGGGTCGGGTTCGGTGGTGCCGGACTTCACCAGTTCCACGGCGATCATCGCGCCGCGGCCACGGACGTCGCCGATGCGATCGTCGTCGGCCTGCATGCGACCGAGCCGCTGCTTCATGTAGGCCTCGATCTCGCGGGCCCGCGCGACCATGCCCTCGCTCTCGATGGTCTCGATGGTGGCCAGCGCGGCGGCACACGAAACGGGGTTGCCGCCGTAGGTCCCGCCCAGGCCGCTGACGTGTGGGGAGTCCATGATCTCGGCGCGACCCGTCACACCGGCCAGCGGCAGCCCGTCCGCGATGCCCTTCGCGGTCACGATGAGGTCGGGGTCGATGCCCTCGTGCTCGCAGGCGAACATCGCGCCGGTCCTGGCGAACCCGGACTGCACCTCGTCGGCGATGAAGACGACGTCGTTCTTGCGGCACCAATCCAGCAGCGTCGGCAGGAAGCCTTCGGCGGGCACGATGAAGCCGCCCTCACCCTGGATTGGCTCGATGATGACGGCGGCCAGGTTGTCGGCGCCCACCTGCTTGTCGATGATGGTCAGCGCGCGCTTGGCGGCCAGTTCGCCGTCGGTCGCCAGCTCCTTGCCGAACTCGGCGTCGCGGAACGGATAGGACATCGGAGCGCGGTAGATCTCGGGGGCGAACGGGCCGAATCCGTGCTTGTAGGGCATCGACTTGGCGGTCAGCGCCATCGTGAGGTTGGTGCGGCCGTGGTAGGCGTGGTCGAACGCGACGACCGACTGCTTGCGGGTGTAGCTGCGGGCGATCTTGACGGCGTTCTCCACCGCCTCCGACCCGGAGTTGAACAGAGCCGAACGCTTCTCGCCCAGCACCGGTGTCAGGCGATTGAGCTGTTCGCAGACCGCGACGTACCCCTCGTACGGGGTGACCATGAAACAGGTGTGGGTGAACTCGGCGGCCTGAGCCGCGACGGCCTCGACGACGCGCGGGGACGCGTTCCCGATGGTGGTCACCGCGATGCCGGAGCCAAGGTCGATGAGGCGGTTGCCGTCGACGTCCTCGACGATGCCGCCGCCGGCGCGGGCCGCGTACACCGCCATCGTGTTGCCGACGCCGCGTGCGACCGCGGCGGTCTTGCGCTCGATCAAGGCCGACGACTTCGGGCCGGGGATCGTGGTGGCGAGGTGGCGGCTCTGTTCGATGATGCTCACGTCATGACTCCTGCGAGAGGGTGGCCGAGGAAGGGGGATGCCGGGGGAGGGTCGGCGTCACGTCCGGTCAAAGAGTAGTCGCCGCGCTTGGCGACGCGAACGGAAACCTCGGTATGTCCACCCCGGAGTGACGGATTACGCACTGCCAGGACGATTCCCCTGCGGTTTCGGTCGCGCACCCCTGGTCGCCGAACCGAACTCCGGCAACCGATTAGTGCCGCTAACGGCTTCGTCCTCCCACTGGGGGCGGTCAGCGGCGGGGCACGGTGATGGCACACTGGTGCAGGACGAGGCCCCCGCGTGACTGCATCCGTCCCGGGCGTCATGACCAGAAAATCGATACGGAAGTCAGAGCTGCCATGGATCTCGCCATCTTCGTCCCACTGCTCGTCATCATGGGCGCCTTCATGTTCTTCGCCTCCCGTCGCCAGAAGAAGGCGATGCAGGCGACGATCAACCTGCACGACTCGCTCGTCGTCGGCGACGAGATCATGACCACCGCCGGGCTGTTCGGCACCATCACGCGGGTCGGCGACTCGAAGGTCGACGTCGAGCTCGCACCCGGTGTCGTCGTCACCATGCTGAAGCTGGCCGTCAAGGAGAAGACGGTGGCCGAGGATGCCGACGAGGATGCCGACGACGAGTACGAGTACGTGGACGACGTGACCGACGGCTCGACCGGAATCGAACTCGACCGGCCCAGCACCGGAACCGAGGTCACGTCGGATCCGGACCGACGCACCAAAGACTGACGGCCGAGCTCACAGCGCGACCCCGTACTCTTTGCGGGTTGACGTACCGATCTGAGGAGAACCAAGAACGTGGCATCGCCTTCGGCGCCGGTGCATCCCTACCGCTACCTGACGCTCTTCCTGGTTTTGCTCGTCGGGGCATATCTGCTGGTGTTCCTGACTGGAGACAAGCAAGCCAAGCCCAAGCTGGGCATCGACCTGCAGGGCGGCACCCGCGTCACCCTGACGGCTCGCACCCCGGACGGCTCGCGTCCCACCCGTGAATCGCTCGCCCAGGCGCAGGAGATCATCGCCTCCCGTGTCGACGGGCTTGGCGTGTCCGGTTCCGAGGTCGTCGTCGACGGCGACAACCTCGTCATCACCGTTCCCGGCAACGACGGCAACGAGGCCCGCAACCTGGGGCAGACCGCGCGCCTCTACATCCGGCCCGTGATCCACGCCATCCCGGCCGCCGGTCAGCAGCCGGCCGGTCAAGCGCCAGGTGGCGCCCCGGGTGCTCCCGGTGGAGCGCCCGGACTGCCCGGCATGCCGGGGCTGCCCCCGGGCATGCCGGCCATCGCGCCTGCCGAACCCGAGGCCCCGATCGTTCCGCCCAACCCGGGCCAGCCGGCCGGCCTTCCGCCGGCATCCGGTGAACCGGCACCGCCCGCGCCCGCGCCGCAGCCGCGGCCCTATCCAGAGGAACCGGCCCCGACGCCGGCGCCGAGCCCAGCGCCCGCCCCGGGTCCGGCACCCGCTCCCGCGCCAGCGCCGCCGAAGAAACCCGCCGACCTGGCTCAGCGGATCTCCGACGAGAAGGCGCTGCGGCAGAGCACCGACCAGCAGATCCAGCTGCTCGCACTGCAGTTCCAGGCGACGCGTTGCAACGACGAGGACGTGCTGGCCGGCAACGACGATCCGAACCTGCCCCTGGTGACGTGTTCGCAGGACCACAAGACGGTGTACCTGCTGGACAAGTCGATCATCAGCGGTGAGCAGATCGAGAGTGCATCCTCGGGTCTGGACCAGCAGCGCGGCGAGTACGTCGTCGACCTGCAGTTCAAGAGCCAGGCTGCCGACATCTGGGCCAACTTCACCGCGGCGAACGTGGGTACGCAGACCGCGTTCACCCTCGACTCGCAGGTGGTCAGTGCGCCGCAGATCAATGAGGCGATCCCCGGCGGCCGCACGCAGATCACCGGGCAGTTCACCCAGGACTCCGCCAGGGAACTGGCCAATGTCCTGAAGTATGGCTCGCTGCCGCTGTCGTTCGAGTCGTCGGAGGCCGAGACCGTGTCGGCCACCCTCGGGTTGACCTCGCTGCGGGCCGGTCTGATCGCCGGCGGCGTCGGACTCGCGTTGGTGCTGCTGTACTCCCTGCTCTACTACCGCGTGCTCGGACTGCTGACGGCGCTGTCACTGGTCGCCTCCGGCGCGATGGTCTACGCCATCCTGGTGCTGCTGGGCAGGTACATCGGATACACGCTGGACCTCGCCGGCATTGCGGGTCTGATCATCGGCATCGGCACGACCGCCGACTCGTTCGTGGTGTTCTTCGAGCGCATCAAGGACGAGATCCGCGAGGGGCGGTCCTACCGGTCGGCGGTACCGCGAGGCTGGGCGCGTGCCCGCAAGACGATTCTGTCGGGCAACGCGGTCACGCTGCTGGCCTCGGTGGTGCTCTACATCCTGGCCGTCGGACAGGTGAAGGGCTTCGCGTTCACTCTCGGCCTGACCACCATCCTCGACGTCGTGGTGGTGTTCCTGGTGACGTGGCCGCTGGTGTACCTGTCGTCCAAGTCGTCGATGTTGTCCAAGCCGGCGTTCAACGGCCTCGGTGCGGTGCAGCAGATCGCGCGCGAGCGCCGGGCCGCCGCCACCACCTCGGCAGGAGGTAGGTAGACATGGCAAAGCACGAATCCACTGATGACGTGAACGACGAGGGGCGCGCGGTCGAGCTCGACGATGCGAGCTCGGCGGTCGAACTGGGTGCATCGGGTGCGGCGGCTCCGCGGCATGGCTTCTTCGTCCGGCTATACACGGGTACCGGCGCATTCGACGTCGTCGGCAAGCGCAAGCTGTGGTTCGGCATCAGTGGGGCCATCATCCTGATTGCGCTCGCCAGCATCCTGTTGCGCGGGTTCACCTTCGGCATCGACTTCGAGGGCGGCACCAAGGTGTCGCTGCCGGCGTCGGGAACGCACGGCCAGGTCACCACGCAGCAGGTCGAGGACGTCTTCTCCAAGACGCTCGGCAAGGGGCCCGAGTCGGTGGTCCAGGTCGGCAACGGCGGTTCGGCCACCATCCAGATCCGCACCGAGAAGCTGAGCAACAGCGACAACGACAAACTGCGGACGGCGCTGTTCGACGCGTTCCAGCCCAAGGGTCCGAACGGCCAACCCAGCAAGGACGAGGTCAGCAGCTCCGACGTGTCGGAGACCTGGGGTGGACAGATCACCCAGAAGGCGATCATCGCGCTGGTGGTCTTCCTCGCGCTCGTCGCGGTCTACATCGCGATCCGCTACGAGCGGTACATGGCCGCCGCGGCGCTGGCGGCGCTGGTGTTCGACGTCATCACCACGGCCGGTGTCTACTCACTCGTCGGCTTCGAGGTCACGCCCGCCACGGTCATCGGTTTGCTGACGATCCTCGGTTTCTCGCTGTACGACACGGTCATCGTGTTCGACAAGGTCGAGGAGAACGTGCACGGGTTCGAGCACACCACCCGAAGGACGTTCGCCGAGCAGGCCAACCTGGCGATCAACCAGACCTTCATGCGGTCGATCAACACCAGCTTGATCTCGGTGCTGCCCATCATGGCGCTCATCGTCATCGCCGTGTGGCTGCTCGGGGTCGGCACGCTGCAAGACCTCGCGCTGGTGCAGCTGGTCGGCGTCATCGTGGGCACGTATTCGTCGATCTTCTTCGCCACCCCACTGCTGGTGGCCATGCGGGAGCGCACCGATCTGGTGCGGACGCACACCCGTCGGGTTACCAACCGGCGCAAGGGCTCCCCGGCGCGGTCGGCCGACGGCGACGTGGCCTCCGAGGCGTCCGGTGAGCCGGAGAAGGTGTCGGTGACGTCGGCCGCCCGGCCCGTGACGACCACCCCGGCCCCGGAGAAGCCGGTGCCTGGTGCCAAGCCGGCTCGCCCCACGGGCCGGCCATCGGGTAAGCGGAACTCCCGGCGGTAAGTCCTCGATGACAGCCCGACCTCGGCGGGCCGCGATCCTGGCGGCCGTAATCCTTCTGGTCGGGTCCGTCGGGCTGTCGTCGTGTTCGAGCAGCCGAGCCGGCGAGATCGATTATGCGGTCGACGGCACGCTTGTCACGTACAACACCAACACCGTGGTGGGCGCCGCGTCGGCGGGGCCGCAGGCGTTCGCACGCGTACTGACGGGGTTCAACTACCACGGGCCGGAGGGTCAGGTCGTCGGCGACCGCGATTTCGGCACCGTGGCGGTGGTCGGACGCACGCCGCTGGTGCTGGACTATCAGATCAGCGACGACGCGGTGTACTCCGACGGCAAACCAATCACGTGCGATGACATGGTCCTGGCGTGGGCCGCGCAATCCGGTCGGTTCCCCGGGTTCGACGCCGCGAGCAGGGCCGGTTACGGCGACGTCGCGTCGGTCGACTGCGCACCCGGGCAGAAGAAGGCCCGGGTGTCCTTCGCCCAGGACCGCGGCTTCGTCGACTTCGGTCAGCTCTTCGCCGCGACGTCGATGATGCCCTCGCACGTGATCGCCGACGAGCTCGGCGCCGGCGACGGAGCCGTCACGGCCGCGCTGCAGTCCGGTGACCTGCCCACGATCGGCCGCATCGCGCAGCTGTGGAACACCACCTGGAACCTGGGGCCCGATCTCGACCTCAAGCGCTTCCCGTCCTCGGGTCCCTACGAGCTCAGCGAGGTCCGCGCCGACGGCGCCGTGGTCCTGGTGGCCAACGACAAGTGGTGGGGCGCCAAACCCGTCACACCGAAGATCGTCGTGTGGCCCCGAGGTGCCGACGTCCAGGACCGCGTGCACTCGGGGGAGTACGACGTCGTCGACATCGCGGCGGGATCGTCGGGAACGTTGACGTTGCCCGGGGACTACACCCGCACCGACAGCCCCTCGGCGGGCATCGAGCAGCTGATCTTCGCTCCGAGCGGATCCCTGCTTGACGAGGCGGCGCGCCGGGCGCTGGCGCTGTGCACGCCGCGGGATCTCATCGCGCAGAATGCCGGGGTGCCGATCGCCAACAGTCGGCTCAATCCGACCGCCGAGGATTCGATCACCGCCGCCGAGAGCGCTGCGGAGGGTGGTCAGTTCAGCACGTCCAACCCGATGGCGGCCAGGGACGCGATCGGCGGGCGGCCCCTGACCGTGCGCATCGGCTACCAGAGCCCCAACGCCCGGCTGGCGGCCACCGTCGGCGCCATCGCCAAGGCCTGTCAGCCCGCCGGCATCGCCGTGCAGGACGCCGCGTCGGAGAAGATCGGACCATCGGCGTTGCGCGACAACGAGATCGACGTGCTGCTCGCCAGCACGGGGGGAGCGGCCGGCAGCGGGTCGACCGGTTCCTCGGCGATGGACGCCTACGACCTGTTCAGCGGCAATGGCAACAACCTGTCCGGGTATGCGAACGAGGAGGTCGACGGCGTCATCGGTGCGCTGGCCGTGACGTCGGACCCCAAGGAGCTGGCCCGGTTGCTCGGGGAGGGCGCACCCGTACTGTGGGGCGACATGCCGACCCTTCCGCTCTACCGCCAACAGCGCACGCTGCTGGTGTCGACGAAGATGTCCGCGGTGAGCAGCAATCCGACGCGATGGGGAGCGGGATGGAACATGGACCGTTGGGCGCTGGCGCGATGACCGACACGGCTTCCGAACAGCAGGGGGGCGTGGCCACGGTAATCGCATCGTTGATGCGCGAGGTACCGGACTTCCCGGAGCCCGGCATCCAGTTCAAGGACCTCACCCCGGTGCTGGCCGACGCGCGGGGCCTTGCGGCCGTGACCGACGCGCTGGCCTGCGTCGCCGACGACGTCGACCTGGTGGCCGGCATCGACGCTCGCGGGTTCCTGCTGGGCGCCGCGGTGGCGACGCGCCTCGGCACCGGCGTGCTGGCGGTCCGCAAGGGCGGCAAGCTGCCGCCCCCCGTACACGGTGAGACCTATGCGCTGGAGTACGGGACCGCGACGCTGGAGATCCCGGCCGACGGACTGCAGCTCGATGGCCTGCGCATCCTGCTGGTCGACGACGTGCTGGCGACGGGGGGCACGCTCGAGGCAGCCGCCAAGCTGCTCGGCACCGGCGGTGCCACCGTGACGGCGGCGGCCGTCGTCCTGGAGTTGTCGGCCCTCGGCGGCCGGGCCAAACTGCCAGAACTAGAGGTCACCAGCCTGTACGTGGTCTGAGGGATATCCTCGACGAGTACCTAGTGGCCAAGGAGGTGAGCACGGTGGCTGACGATCAGGCGTTGACGCAAACGCAGCCCATGCCGGTCATCACCCCGGACACCGCCCCCGAGAGCCCCAAGAGCTCCTCGAGTGCGTCGCGACGGGTGCGGGCCCGCCTCGCGCGGCGGATGACCTCGCAGCGCAGTGCGGTCAATCCGGTGCTCGAGCCGCTGGTGGCCGTGCATCGAGAGGTCTATCCCAAGGCCGACCTGGCGATCCTGCAGCGCGCCTACGAGGTGGCCGAGCAGCGGCACGCCGACCAGCTGCGCCGCTCCGGTGATCCCTACATCACTCACCCGCTCGCGGTGGCCAACATCCTCGCCGAACTGGGGATGGACACCACCACGCTGGTCGCCGCGCTGCTGCACGACACGGTCGAGGACACCGGCTACACCCTGGAGGCGCTGACCGCCGACTTCGGCGTCGAGGTCGGCCACCTGGTCGACGGTGTCACCAAGCTCGACAAGGTGGTCCTCGGCAACGCCGCCGAGGGCGAGACCATCCGCAAGATGATCATCGCGATGGCCCGCGATCCCCGCGTCCTGGTCATCAAGGTGGCCGACCGGCTGCACAACATGCGCACCATGCGGTTCCTACCGCCGGAGAAGCAAGCCCGCAAGGCCCGCGAGACGCTGGAAGTCATTGCCCCGCTTGCTCACCGGCTGGGCATGGCGACGGTCAAGTGGGAGCTCGAAGACCTGTCGTTCGCGATTCTGCACCCGAAGAAGTACGAGGAGATCGTCCGGCTGGTCGCCGACCGGGCGCCGTCGCGCGACACCTACCTGGCCAAGGTGCGGGCCGAGATCGCCAACACCGTCACGGCGTCGAAGATCAACGCGACCGTGGAGGGCCGGCCCAAGCACTACTGGTCGATCTACCAGAAGATGATCGTCAAGGGCCGCGACTTCGACGAGATCCACGATCTGGTCGGCGTCCGGATCCTGTGCGACGAGATCCGCGACTGCTACGCCGCGGTCGGCGCCGTGCACTCGCTGTGGCAGCCGATGGCCGGCCGGTTCAAGGACTACATCGCCCAGCCGCGCTACGGCGTCTACCAGTCGCTGCACACCACGGTCGTCGGGCCGGAGGGCAAGCCGCTGGAGGTGCAGATCCGCACCCGCGACATGCACCGCACCGCGGAGTACGGCATTGCCGCGCACTGGCGATACAAGGAAGCCAAGGGCCGCAACGGAATTCCGGCCAACAACGCCGCCGCCGAGATCGACGACATGGCGTGGATGCGCCAACTCCTGGACTGGCAGCGGGAAGCGGCCGACCCCGGTGAGTTCCTCGAGTCGCTGCGCTACGACCTCGCGGTGCAGGAGATCTTCGTCTTCACGCCCAAGGGTGACGTCATCACGCTGCCGACCGGTTCGACGCCGGTGGACTTCGCCTACGCCGTGCACACCGAGGTCGGGCACCGCTGCATCGGCGCGCGCGTCAACGGGCGGTTGGTGGCCCTGGAGCGCAAGCTCGAGAACGGTGAGGTCGTCGAGGTCTTCACGTCCAAGGCACTCAACGCCGGTCCGTCGCGGGACTGGCAGACCTTCGTCGTGTCACCGCGGGCCAAGGCCAAGATCCGACAGTGGTTCGCCAAGGAGCGACGCGAAGAGGCCCTCGAGTCCGGCAAGGACGCGATCGCGCGCGAAGTGCGCCGTGGTGGACTTCCGTTGCAGCGCTTGATGAACGGCGAGTCGATGGCTGCGCTGGCGCGCGAGCTGCGCTACGTCGACGTGTCGGGGCTCTACACCGCCGTCGGCGAGGGGCACGTGTCCGCCCGGCACGTCGTGCAGCGGTTGCTCGCCCAGCTCGGTGGAGACGAGGAGGCCGAGGACGAGATCGCCGAGCGGTCGACTCCTGCGACCATGCCGGTACGGCAGCGCACCAGCGACGACGTGGGCGTCGCGGTGCCCGGCGCCCCAGGGGTGCTGTGCAAGCTGGCCAAGTGCTGCACACCGGTGCCCGGTGACAACATCATGGGCTTCGTCACGCGTGGTGGCGGGGTCAGCGTGCACCGTACCGACTGCACGAATGCCACGTCGCTGCAACAACAGTCCGAACGCATCATCGACGTGAAGTGGGCACCGTCGCCGTCATCGGTGTTCCTGGTGGCGATCCAGGTGGAGGCCCTCGACCGGCACCGGTTGCTCTCCGACGTGACCCGCGTGCTGGCCGACGAGAAGGTGAACATCCTCTCCGCATCGGTCGCGACGTCCAACGACCGCGTCGCGATCAGCCGGTTCACCTTCGAGATGGGTGACCCCAAGCACCTCGGCCACGTGCTCAACGTGGTGCGCAACGTCGAGGGTGTGTACGACGTCTACCGGGTGACCTCCGCGGCCTGACCCCGCACGCTGGCCCGTGTGGTGAACGCCCCCACCGACGCCGCGATCAGGCACGCGACGGCGACCGCGCCGGCGAACCATGGGAACACGGTGCCAAGCGGCCATTCGGTCGCCGCCCAGCCCGCGACGATCGTCGGGACGGCCATGGCCGTGTAGGCGATCAGGTAGAAGGCCGACATCGTCTCGCCGCGCCGGTCGGCGGGCACGACGTGCGACAGGTGCCGCAGGGACCCTCCGAAGCCGAGCCCGAATGCGCCCCCCAGTACGGCCGCCGCGGTGAGCACCAACGGCCAACTGTGCGTTGCCAACACGGGCACGGTGAGGATCAGCGCGACGGCCATGCCGACGTCGCCGACGATGGCCGAGCGGTGCGCGCGCATCCGGGTGGAGAACAGCTGGGCCAGCGCCGCCGCGAACGCCGTCGTCCCGACCACGGCGCCGCCGAACACCAGGTTGTGCACGTGGGTCTGCTGGGCGGCCAGCGAAGGGTACAGGGACAGCAGGACGCCGAGGACCGACCACGACGCCGTCACCCCGAGCGCGGCGAACCAGAAGTCACCGCGGATCTCGGCGGGCACGGCGGGCCTGGCGATCCGGATTGGGCCGCGGACCCGTGCGGTGTGCGGTTCGCGCAGGGCCAGGATGCCGACGCCCAGGATCGCGCAGATCACCGCGACGATGGCGTAGGGGGTGCGCATGGGGTGCGGTGCGTACTGGGCGAGCACTGCGGAGCCGACGATCGCCACCGTCATCCCGATGTTGAAGCTCACCCCGCTGAGCTGCCCAGAGCGGACGCCGTGGGCGGGGCGCAGGTCCAGCAGCGCCGCCGCCCCCGCGACGACGATCGACCCGACCGCCGCGCCGTGGATGACGCGCGCGACCATCAGCATCGCCATGCCGTCGGCGATCAGGAACACCCCGAGCCCGACGATCATCGCTACCACCGCGCCAAGCAGGACGGGCTTGCGGCCGACGACGTCGGAGATCTTCCCGGCCACCAGCACCGCGCCAAGGGCGGCGATGGCGTAGACGGCGAAGACCAGGGTGGTGGACAGCGGCGAGAGGTGCCACTTCTCCTCGTACATGCCGTAGAGCGGGGCGGGAAGTCCGGACACGCCGAGGGCGACGCCGCTCAGGACGAGCAGCAGGGAGTAGGCACCACGCTGCGTCTGGTCGGTCGAGCTCTCGGCGAGTACTGCCACGACCCCTCCCGGGTAGGTTTGACGATCGTCGAACCCGATCGAGCGTACGCTCTGTTCGATGGACATCAAACCGGCGGTGGCGGAGGACACGTTCCCGACCCGGCCCGTCGCCGCGGTCCAGCAGCTCCTCGTCGCGCTCGCCGATCCGACGCGGCTCGAGATGGTGCGGCGGTTGATGAACTCCGGCGCGCCGATGGCCTGCGGACGGCTCTACGACGGCATCAACAAGTCGACGGCCACGCACCACTTCAAGATCCTGCGCGAGGCCGGCCTCACCGAGCGGCTCGTGATCGACGGGCACACCCACCAACGGCTAAGGACGGCGGAGGTCGACGCGGCGGTGCCCGGTCTACTGGCGTCGATCGTGGCCGGGGTGAACCGCCAGGCGGCGACCGGGGCGGGCGACGGCCCGGCCACCTAGTCCAGGCGAACGTCCTGAATCGTCACTGCCGTCGCGGGTCGCCCGTCCTCGGAGCCGTCCTTCACGCCGCCGGCGGCGATCGCGTCGACCACCCTCAGACCCGTCGCGTCGACGGTGCCGAACACGGTGTACGTCGGCGGCATTTCGGAATCCTGGTAGACGACGAAGAACTGGCTGCCGTTGGTGCCCTGGCCGGTGTTGGCCATCGCGAGCGTGCCCCGCGGATACACCACCGGCGCCTTCAGACCCGGGTCGGCCAGGCGGTACTGGTCGGTCGGATACTCGTTGGGAAAGCGGTAACCGGGCCCGCCGGTGCCGCTGCCCGTCGGGTCACCGCACTGCAGTACGTGCAGTGACGGCGACGTGGTCAGCCGGTGACACGGGCTCTCGTCGTAGAAACCCTGCTGCGCCAGGCTGACGAAGTTGTTGACCGTGCACGGCGACCTGCCGTTGTCCAGCCGCAGGCCAACCGCGCCGAGGTTGGTGGTGACGGTGGCGTCGACCGTGGCCGGAGTGAGGGGCACGCGCCCCGTCCGCGGCGGCCGGACCGGCTTGCTGGCCGATTCGGTGGTCGCCGGGTACTGGCAGTTCGAACCCAGCGCCGCGGACGGCTTGAAGGGTGGCAGCGGCTGGGCGGGTGCGCTGGCGACGCCGGGCAGCCCGGCACTCGGGTGGGTGCGCTCGAAGTCCTCGGCGATCCGGACCATGGCCGCAGCGAACACGACCAGCAGCAGCACGGCGACCACCGTGAGGAGGGCGGCGACGTAGCTCAGCACCAGGCCGGCGATGGCCAGGCCACGGCCGTCCTCGTGCCGCTTGCGGATCTGCGACAGCGACACGTGACCGAAGACGATGCCCAGCGGGAAGAACAGGAACGCGCAGATCAGCGACGCGATCGCCAGCCCGTTGGTTCGCACCGGTGGCGGGTAGCCGGGTCCGGGCGGCGGGTAGACCCCGTACGGCGGCGGGGACGGGGGAATGGTCACTGGCCCGCGGCAGCCGCTCAGTCCAGCTGGATCGACTTGATCTGGACGGGCGTCTTGGGGGCACCATCGTCGGTGCCTCGATCACCGGGGACGACACCGCCGGCGGCGATCTTGTCGAGGGTGGCCAGGCCGGTCGCGTCGATCGTGCCGAAGGCCGTGTAGTTCGGGGGCAGCTGCGAATCCTTGTAGACCAGGAAGAACTGGCTGCCGTTGGAGCCGGGTGCACCGGTGTTGGCCATCGCCAGCGTGCCGCGCGGGTACACCACCGGCTGCTGCAGGGCCGGGTCGTCCGGACGGTATTGGTCCGTCGGGTACTCGTTGACGAAGCCGTAGCCCGGGCCGCCGGTGCCCTTGCCGGTCGGGTCACCGCACTGCAGCACCGCCAGCCCGGGCGAGGTGGTCAGCCGGTGGCAGGGCGTGTCGTTGAAGTAGCCCTGCTGCGCGAGGCTGGCGAAGCTGTTCACCGTGCACGGCGCCTTGGCGTTGTCGAGTTGCAGTCCGATGTTGCCCTGCGAAGTGGTCATGCTGGCGCTGATCTGCGCCGGGTCGGTAGGCACCTTGCCGGTGCGCGGAGGCGTGTTCTTCTTGCTCGCGGGTTCACCCGGCGTGGCCGGGTACTGGCAGTTGGCGCCGAGGTCGGCGGGTGCGACGAACGGGGGCAGACCGCCACCGGCCGGTGGCGAGCTCGGCTGTGCGGTGCTGCTGGCCGGACTCGACGGGGAGGCCGACGCGCTGGTGTCGGAGCTCTTGCTGGTCAACACGACGGTCGCCACGACCGCGCCGATGACCAGGAGCACGCCAACGGCAGAACCGATGATCGTGAAGAGACGACGCCGGCGCTCCTGGGCAGCGCGGCGTTCCAGCTGCCGCTCCAGCTTGCGCTTGGCCGTCTCTCGCCGCTGTTCGTTGGTCGGCACCGCGTGGTCCTCCTCGTGTTCGTGAATCGGCACCGAGTGTGCCAGCCATCGCTGTGACGAGGTGCCGCGACCCGCGCGAACGGCGGATGGGAAACTGGTGCCCGTGTTCATCACGGGTTTTCCGGCAGGCATGTTGCAGTGCAACTGCTACGTGCTCGCCCCCGGGCAGGGGGCGGACGCCATCGTGGTGGACCCCGGCCAGCGCGCCATGGCGCAGCTGCGCCGGATCCTCGACCAGAATCGACTGACGCCGGCGGCGGTGCTGCTGACCCACGGGCACATCGACCACATCTGGTCGGCGCAGAAGGTGGCCGACACCTTCGGTTGCCCGGCCTTCATCCACCCCGAGGACCGATTCATGCTGACCGATCCGATCGTGGGTCTTGGACCGCGGCTGGCTCAGCTGGCCGTCGGGTCGATGTTCCGGGAGCCGCGCCAGGTGGTCGAACTCGACCGCGACGGTGACAAGCTCCAACTGGGGGACGTCACCGTCACCGTCGACCACACGCCCGGCCATACCAGGGGCTCGGTCACGTTCCGCGTGACCGATCGCACCACGGAGCTGGCCTTCACCGGGGACACCCTGTTCAAGCAGTCGATCGGCAGGACCGACCTGTTCGGGGGCAGTGGCCGTGACCTGCTGACGTCGATCGTCTCGAAGCTGCTGGTGCTCGGCGACGACACCGTGGTACTACCTGGGCACGGTCCAAAGACCACCATCGGCGCCGAGCGCCGTACCAACCCCTTCCTCGAAGGACTCGACAGTTGAGTGAGTTTCAGGCGCCCAAGGGCGTGCCCGATTACTTCCCGCCGGACTCGGCACAGTTCGTCGCAGTGCGCGACGGACTGCTCGAGGTCGCCCGCCTGGCCGGTTACGGCCACGTCGAGCTTCCGGTTTTCGAGGACACGGCGTTGTTCGCGCGGGGTGTCGGCGAGTCGACCGACGTCGTGAGCAAGGAGATGTACACCTTCGCCGACCGGGGCGAGCGGTCGGTGACGCTGCGGCCGGAGGGCACCGCGGGGGTGATGCGCGCGGTCATCGAGCACGGCCTCGACCGGGGTCAGCTGCCCGTCAAGCTGCGCTACTCGGGTCCGTTCTTTCGCTACGAGCGTCCGCAGGCCGGACGGTACCGCCAGCTGCAGCAGGTCGGCGTCGAGGCCATCGGCGTCGACGATCCGGCGCTGGACGCCGAGGTGATCGCCGTTGCCGACGCCGGCTTCCGCTCGCTCGGGCTTGAGGGCTTCCGGCTCGAGATCACCTCGCTGGGCGACGACACGTGCCGGCCCCAGTATCGAGAGTCGTTGCAGCAGTTCCTGTTCGGCCTCGACCTCGACGAGGACACCAGGCGTCGCGCCGAGATCAACCCGTTGCGCGTACTCGACGACAAGCGACCCCACGTCCGTGAGATGACGGCGGCGGCGCCGCTGATGCTCGATCACCTCTCCGACGTCGCCAAGCAGCACTTCGACACGGTGCTTTCGCACCTGGACGCCCTCGGCGTGCCATACGTGATCAACCCGCGAATGGTGCGCGGGCTGGACTACTACACAAAGACCACCTTCGAGTTCGTGCACGACGGACTCGGTGCGCAGTCCGGCATCGGCGGCGGCGGGCGCTACGACGGGCTGATGAAGCAGCTGGGCGGGCAGGACCTCTCCGGCATCGGCTTCGGGCTGGGCGTCGACCGCACGGTCCTGGCGCTGAAGGCCGAGGGCAAGACGGTCGGGCCGGCCGCGCGTGTCGACGTGTTCTGCGTGCCGCTCGGCGATGCGGCCAAGCTGCAGCTGGCGACGCTGGCCGCAGCGCTGCGCGGCAACGGCATTCGCGTCGATCTGGCCTACGGCGACCGCGGCCTCAAGGGTGCCATGCGCGCTGCCGACCGGTCCGGCGCGCGGATCGCGCTGGTGGCGGGGGACCGCGACGTCGAGGCGGGCACCGTCGGCGTCAAGGAACTCGGCACCGGTGAACAGGTCGACGTGGCCGCCGACGGCGTGGTCGCCGAGGTCCTCTCCCGGCTGGCCGGCTGACCACCCGACCGTGCGCGTCCTGGTTCAGCGGGTGACCTCGGCCCGCGTTTGGGTGGACGGCGCCGTGGTCGGTGAGATCGCCCCCGACGGTCAAGGCCTGCTGGCACTCGTCGGCGTCACCCACGATGACGACGTCGACGTGGCGCGGCGGTTGGCCGAGAAGCTGTGGCAGCTGCGGATCCTCGACGGTGAACGTTCGGCCGCCGACGTCGGCGCCCCGATCCTGGTCGTGAGCCAGTTCACGCTCTACGCCAACACGGTGAAGGGACGGCGGCCGTCGTGGAACGCCGCGGCGCCGCGTGCGGTCGCCGAGCCGCTGGTCACGGCCTTCGCCGAGGCGCTCAGCGGGCTCGGGGCGCACGTGCAGACCGGCACGTTCGGTGCCGACATGAGCGTGGAACTCGTCAACGACGGGCCGGTGACGGTGCTGCTGGAGCTCTAGGCGACGGATGGGGCGCGATGTAACGATCGGGTACCGTTCGACGATGTGACGATCATGCGAACAGCAACGAGCAAGATCGGGGCGACCTTCGGAGTGGCAGCACTTGTGGCTGCCGCAGGCCTGGCGAGCCAGGCCACGTCGAGTGCGGATCCCGCGGGACACCAGGTTCGATACACGCTGGTCTCGGCGGGTGACGCCGACTTCGATCTCTACTACCTGGTCAATCAGCCTCCGAGCAAGGAGGCCTACAACGCGGACTCGTATGCGTTCCTGAAGAAGGAAACCGTGACGCTGTCCCCGGGCGTGCCGTGGGTCTTCGAGACCACGCTGGCCGACCCGCAGTGGGCCATCCTGACGGTCAGCAGCACGACGCACGGTGGTCGGGCCGCGCCGAACCCGCACTGCGACATCGCCGTGGATGGTCAGATCGCGGTTCAGCAGGATGCGCCGTACAACCTGCAGTGCCAGCTCGGTCAGTGGTGACGACGAACTAGCCGCAACGCGTAAGCGGGGGTGGACGCCAGCCGGCGTCCACCCCCGCTTACGTCGAGAGGTCTAGAAAGAACTATGGGCTGACACGGTTTTCACCGTGCCAGCCCATAGAGCGTGAAGTTCTTAGATCGCGGTAACGCCAGTGGCCTGGGGGCCCTTCGCACCTTGTCCGACATCGAACTGAACCCGCTGAGCTTCTTCCAGCGAGCGGTAGCCGCCGCCTTGGATCTCAGAGTAGTGGACGAAGACATCCGGGGAGCCGTCGTCGGGGGCGATGAAGCCGAAGCCCTTTTCGCTGTTGAACCATTTCACAGTGCCCTGTGCCATACCTTTTTACTTCTTTCATCAGGAGCGGATGTGTCTTACATCCGCCACGAAGTCTACTGCACAAACGCCCGGCGATCTCACTAAAGATCGAGCGGATTCGTGGATTGACTTCCATTCGAACGTGTGTTCGCATGAATCATGCGCTGGGAAGGGCAAGGTATCGAGGTCGACGACGGGGCCCTGCCCGGCTTGCAGCGCATCGGATTCGTGCGCTCGGTCCGTACGCCGCAGTTCGAGGGCTTGACGTTCCACGAGATCCTCTGCAAGTCGGCGTTGAACAAGGTGCCCAACGCGAGCCAATTGCCGTTCCGGTTCACGGTCAACGCCTATCGCGGCTGCAGTCACGCTTGTCGCTACTGCTTCGCCAGGCCCACCCACGAATACCTCGACTTCGACACTGGAGCAGACTTCGACACCCAGGTGGTGGTGAAGACCAACGTCGCCGACGTGCTGCGCCGTGAGCTGTTCCGCCGGTCCTGGACCCGCGAGAAGGTCGCCCTCGGCACCAATACCGATCCCTATCAGCGGGCCGAGGGCCGCTACGCCCTGATGCCGGGGATCATCGGTGCGCTCGCCGATTCGGGGACACCGTTCTCGATCCTGACCAAGGGCACGCTGCTGCGCCGCGATCTAGCCCTGCTGACCGAGGCCGCGCGCACCGTCGAGGTCGACGTCGCGGTGTCGTTGGCGGTGGGCGACCCGGCCCTGCACGCCGAGGTCGAGCCGGGAACGCCGACACCGCGCGCCCGGCTGGATCTGATCCGGGCCATTCGGGAGGCGGGGCTGCCCTGTCACGTGATGGTGGCCCCGGTGCTGCCGATGCTGACCGATTCGGTCGAGCACCTCGATGGCCTGCTCGGCAGGATCGCGGCGGCGGGTGCCTGCAGTGCGACGGTGTTCGGACTACATCTGCGTGGATCGACGCGGGGCTGGTTCATGGCGTGGCTCGCCCGCTCGCGGCCGGATCTGGTGGCGGACTACCGCGAGTTGTACGGCCGCGGCGCGTATCTGCCGGCCGGCTACCGCGACGCGCTGCGCGAGCGGGCGGCCCCGCTGCTCGCCAGGCACGGGCTGACGGGCGGCCATCGGTCGTTTCGCCTGGCGACGAGCCCGCCACCGGTGGTCGCGGCGCCGTCGCAACCGACGCTGTTCTGACCGCGATCGGTCGCCGGCGTACGCCATCCCTGCGTCCTGCATTGCAGCGCTGAGGACCGGTCAAGTCGTCGGGCCGGTTACGTCCCAGGCGTGGTGTGCGATGTCGTGCAGGTGATAGGTCGACAGCGACGCAATGGTGAATTCGCTTCCGTTGCTGCGCAATCCGCGACGCGACCAGCCGTCGGCCGGGACCGTGTCGTAGAGGTCGGCCACGACCGCGGCGGCCTGCCGCAAGTCCTCGGCGACGGAGGCCGGCTCTTGGGCGCCGTAGTGCTCGTCGAGCGCCGTCTGGTCCTGGTCCCAGTTCGGAAACCGTGGCTCGTCCTCCTCGAGCATCGACCGCACCCGCCCGGCGAAGATTCGGTGCACGTCGCGGACGTGGCAGCCGTATTCCAGGACCGACCACACTCCCGGCGCTGGCCGGGTCCGGGCGGTGGCGGCCGCAAGTCGGGTCGTCCAGTCATCGGCATCTCGGCGCAGATGGGCGGCGACGTCACCGGGGCGAACCGCACCGGCGTCGTAGCCGCAGTCCGGACAGGGTCGTCCCAGCACCCACCACGTCCAATCCTTGGTGTCGGGGACGACGTCGGGATCGGCGCGATCGGTCACTCGTGCAGGTCCTGCGCCGAGAAGGTGTCGCACTGGGCCGGGTCGCCGGTGCGGTACCCCTCGGTGAACCAGTACTGCCGGGCGGCCGACGAACCGTGGGTCCAGGACTCGGGATTGACCCGTCCGGTCGAGGACTTCTGGATGCGGTCGTCACCGACCGAGGACGCCGCGGACAGCGCGTCCTGAATGTCCTTGTCGGTGAGCGGCTGCAGGAACGTCACGTCGGTGCCCTCCTGCTTGGTGATCGCCGCGTAGTGCGCCCACACCCCGGCATAGCAGTCGGCCTGCAACTCGGTACGGACGCCGTTGCCCTCGGCGCCGCCGGGACCCTGCTGCGCTCGTCCGAGGGTGCCCTGCAGGTCCTGCACGTGGTGCCCGAATTCGTGGGCGACGACGTACTCCTGCGCCAATGGGCCGCCGCTGGAGCCGAATTGGTCGACCAGCACCTGGAAGAAGGACGTGTCGAAGTAGGCGGTGCCGTCTCCGGGGCAGTAGAACGGTCCGACTTCGGTGGTGGCGGGCCCGCAGGCGGTCTGCACCTGATTGCTGAACAACCGCACCTTCGGTCGCGTGTAACCCTTCATCAGCTGGGCCCACACGCCGTCGACCGAGTTGCCCGTCGCGACGACGCGGCATTCGACGATGTCGTTCGCGTCCTTGCCGGTCTTGCACTGGCTCAGGTCGAAGCCGGGCGCGTCGACACCCTGCGAGCCGTATTGGCCGCCGGCGCCCTGCTGGGGGAGCACGGTTCCGGGGTCGACGCCGAGGAAGAGTGCCACGACGACGATGATCAGCCCGCCGAGGCCGCCGCCGATGGCGATGCCGCGTCCACCACCGCCGCCTCCACTGGTCGAGGTGGTGCTCGTGTCGATTCGCATGCCCTCGTTGAAGGTCATCAGTCACCCCGTCTCTCGACATCGCCGATGGCTCCGCGTCAGCCGGGGTTCAGCTTCCCACACTACGATTCGTGCGGTGGCCGTCCAGCGCGAAACCGTGACCGACCCGACCGTCGTCGAGACCGCGTACGGCCAGTTGAGAGGCACTACCGAGGGCGGCGTCCACGTCTGGCGCGGTATCGCCTACGCCGAGCAGCCCCTCGGTGCCCGCCGCTTCCTGGCACCGTCCCCGCCGCTGCCGTGGAGTGGGGTGCGCGACGCCGTCGAGCACGGGCCGCTGCCGCCGCAGGGCCGGTCGTTCGTCGGTGGCGGGCGCGACGACCCGAAGGTGCGCGACGAGGCGTGCCTGACGCTGACGGTGTGGTCCCCGGACCCCACGGGGACGCTGCCGGTGATGGTGTGGATCCCCGGCGGCGCGTTCGTCTACGGCGCCGGTCAGCTGCAGCTCTACAACGGCAGCAGGCTGGCCCGCAACGGTGACGTCGTCGTCGTCAACGTCACCTACCGGCTCGGTGTGTTCGGCGGTTTCGAGCTGGGCGACCTCGGTCCTGGGTTCGACGACAACCTCGCCCTGCGGGACCAGGTGGCGGCCCTGCAGTGGGTGCGCGACAACATCGCTGCCTTCGGCGGCGACCCGGATCACATCACCGTCTTTGGTGAATCCGCCGGTGCCACTTCGGTATTGGCGCTACTCGCCAGCCCGCTCGGTGACGGCCTGTTCACCCGAGCGATCGCCCAGAGCCCCGCGCTCCCGCTGATCGCCGACCGGGAGACCCGTGCGCGCCAAGCCCACGAGTTCGTGGCCCGGCTCGGCGTCGCGGTCGGTGAGGTGAAGTCCCTTCCGCAGCGTCGGCTACGCCGCGGCGCGGGCCAGCTGCAGGGCGAGAGCGCTGCGAACACGCCAACCCTGGCCTACGGACTGACCCATGGCGTCGACTCCCTGCCGAGGCATCCGATCGACGCAGCCAGGCGGGGCGCGGTGTCACCGGTGCCGCTCATCGTCGGTACCAACAGCCACGAGGCGTCGATGTTCGCGTGGGGCAAGCCCCCGATGTTGCCGACGACGGAGCCCAGCGTCGACTCGTTCTTCGCCCGCACGGCACCCGAGGCCAAGGAGCGGGTCCTGGCCGCCTACCCGGACTACCCGCGCCGGCGGGCGCTGGTCGCACTCGGCTCCGACGCGATGTTCGGGGCGCCCACGTGGGCTTTCGCCGACGCGTATTCGGCGCATGCGCCCACCTACGTCTACCGCTTCGACCACGCCGCGTGGAGTCTGCGGCTGCTCGGGCTGGGCGCCACGCACGGCAGCGAGATCGTGCACGTCCAGCACAGTTACGGCTCCTACCTCGGGCGCAAGATGCATCCGCTGGGCCGACGGGTCCAACCGTCGGTGGGGCGGCGGATGCAGCGCACCTGGCTGGACTTCTCGACCGCCGAACTGGGGGCGGACTGGCCCCGTTACGACGTGGCGGCGCGCCGCACCCGGGTGATCCGCTCGACGCGCGACGAGACCGTCGCCGATCCCGACCGCATCAGGCGGACGGCGTGGGAGGGGTTGTACTGAACCACTGCCTCGCATACCGGTCGAGGTTGTGCAAGAAGCGCTGAAACATCCACGCCATCACCGGGCGGCCCAGCTCCATGCCGAGGCGGGCGGCGATGCCGTTGGGCTTCATCGCCATCACCCAGGTCAGGTGGCAACCGTGCTCGGTTGGCACTACCCGGTAGTCCTCGGCGAATGCCGAGATGGCGTTCGAGGTGCTCTCGTTGAACCGAAAGGCCATGTGCGAGTGCGGTTCCCAGGCCAGGAACTCCTCGTACCCGGTGATGTTGCCACGCATGTGCACCGTGCGGGTGGTACCGATCCCGCGGGGTTCCGGGCTGGTCCAGGTGACGTTGGTGATCACCGTCGCCCACTGTGGCCACGACGTCGCGTCGCCGAGGACCTCGAAGAGTTGCTCGGGCGAGATGGTCAGGTCGACCGTGCTGACGAACCGGAACGGCGCGCGGTCGACGAACCCCAGGTCGACCCGCTCACAGGGGTAGGTCTTGCTCATGGGTAGACACCCTAGGGGTTGGCGTCGGCAGCCATCGTCGACCCGATGGCGCCGCGACCTAGCAGTGCGATGGTGGTTGTCACTGACGCGACGGTAGCGGCCGAAATGCCACCACTACACTGTGGCAGTCCTCTCGTCAGGCCATTCTCAGGGAGTCTTCGTGTTGCGCAGTCACGCCGCCGGTTCGTTGCGGTCCACCGATGCCGGCCAGGAGGTCACCTTGGCGGGCTGGGTGGCCAGGCGGCGCGATCACGGCGGCGTCATCTTCATCGACCTGCGCGATGCATCCGGGGTGAGCCAGGTGGTGTTCCGTGACGCCGAGGTCCTCGAGCAGGCGCACCGGTTGCGCGCCGAGTTCTGCGTCGCCGTCACCGGCGTCGTCGAGACGCGGCCAGAGGGCAACGCCAACGCCGACATCGCCACCGGTGAGATCGAGGTCAACGCGACGTCGCTGACGGTGCTGAGCGAGAGCGCTCCGCTGCCGTTCCAGCTCGACGAGACCGCCGGTGAGGAAGCCCGCCTGAAGTATCGCTACCTCGATCTGCGCCGCGAGGGGCCCGGCAACGCAATTCGGTTGCGCTCCAAGGTCAATGCCGCCGCCCGCGGAGTGTTGGCCGAGCACGACTTCGTCGAGATCGAAACCCCGACGCTGACCCGCTCCACGCCCGAGGGAGCCCGCGACTTCCTGGTGCCCGCGCGCCTGCAGCCGGGCAGCTTCTATGCGCTGCCGCAGAGCCCGCAGCTGTTCAAGCAGCTGTTGATGGTGGCGGGCATGGAGCGCTACTACCAGATTGCGCGCTGTTACCGCGACGAGGACTTCCGCGCCGATCGCCAGCCCGAGTTCACCCAGCTCGACATGGAGATGAGCTTCGTCGACGCCGACGACGTGATGGCGGTGTCCGAGGAGGTCCTCAAGGCCATCTGGGCGCTGATCGGCTACGACCTTCCGACGCCGATCCCGCGGATCAGCTACGCCGAGGCCATGCGCCGGTTCGGTTCCGACAAGCCAGACCTGCGCTTCGGCGTCGAGCTGGTCGATTGCGCGGAGTACTTCTCCGAGACCACCTTTCGGGTCTTCCAGGCGCCGCACGTCGGTGCGGTCGTCATGCCGGGCGGGGCGTCGCAGCCGCGGCGCACCCTCGACGGTTGGCAGGAGTTCGCCAAGCAGCGTGGCCACAAGGGGCTGGCCTACGTACTGCTCGCCGAGGACGGCACGCTGGGCGGTCCGGTGGCCAAGAACCTGACCGATGTCGAGCGCGACGGTCTGGCCGCCTACGTCGGGGCCCAGCCAGGCGACTGCATCTTCTTCGCCGCGGGTCCGGTGAAGTCGGCTCGTGCACTGCTGGGTGCGACCCGCATCGAGATCGCCAAGCGGCTCGACCTGATCGACCCATCGGCGTGGGCGTTCACCTGGGTGGTCGACTGGCCGCTGTTCGAGCCCGCCGACGACGCCACCGCGTCGGGTGACGTGGCGGTTGGCTCCGGTGCCTGGACGGCGGTGCACCACGCCTTCACCGCACCCAAGCCCGACTCCGAGGCGACATTCGACACCGATCCCGGCTCGGCGCTGGCCAACGCCTATGACATCGTCTGCAACGGCAACGAGATCGGCGGCGGTTCGATCCGCATCCACCGCCGCGACGTCCAAGAGCGCGTGTTCGCGATGATGGGCATCGACCACGACGAGGCCCAGGACAAGTTCGGGTTCCTGTTGGATGCCTTCACCTTTGGCGCTCCTCCGCACGGTGGCATCGCGTTCGGCTGGGACCGGATCACCGCGCTGCTGGCGGGCGTCGACTCCATCCGCGAGGTCATCGCCTTCCCCAAGTCCGGTGGCGGCATCGACCCGCTCACCGATGCGCCCGCCCCCATCACACCGCTGCAGCGCAAGGAATCCGGAATAGACGCCAAGCCGAAGGGCTTGTCTCCGTCATGAGCGATGACATCGACAAGGACAAGCTGGTGAGCGACGCAGCCGCCTTGGAGGACTTCAACCGGGGCGTGGTCGAGGAGTTCCGCGCGAACGGCGGGGTCGTCGGCGGTCCGTTCCAAGGCGGCGACCTGCTCCTGCTGCACACGACGGGCGCCAAGTCGGGTCAGCCTCGGCTCTCGCCGCTGGCGTACCTGACCGTCGATGGCCGCATGCTGATCGTCGGGTCCTACGCGGGCGCGCCGAAGGATCCGGCATGGGTGCACAATTTGCGCGCCAACCCGAAGGCCCGCATCGAACTCGGTACCGATGCCTACGACGTGACTGCCACCGAGCTGCCCCCGCAGGAGCGTGACACCATGTTCCAACGGGTGAGCGAGCGGTGGCCGGTGTTCGCCGAGTATCAGGCCAACACGCCGCGGGTCATCCCGCTGTTCGAGCTCACCCGCGCCTAACTGGCGGCGGCATCGGGTGCCGACGACTCATCGTCGGGTGGTGTGGGTTCGTAGGGGTTGTACCACCACCAGTCGGCGCGTTCCCCGAGCGGGCCGCGGCATGGTGCGACGTCGGGCGGCGGTTGGGTTGGTGGGCGGGCCAGCGAGGCGTTGGTCAGCCGGGTGCCCTCGGCGTCGGTGACGACGAGATCGTAGGCGGTGCCGGCGATGGTGAGGCCACCGCGGTGGTGCAGCCGGTGATGGTACGGGCAGAGCAGCACTAGATTTTCGAGCTCGGTGGGACCGCCGTCCTCCCAATGCCGAACGTGGTGGGCATGCAGTCCGCGGGTGGCTCCGCAGCCGGGGACCACGCAGCACCAATCGCGGTGCTCCAGGGCTCGGCGTAGCCGGCGGCTGATCTGGCGGGTCTCCCGGCCCGCACCGATGACCCGGCCGTGGCGTTCGAACCAGACCTCACACGTGGTGTCACACAGCAGCAGGCGGCGTTCATCGTCGGAGAGCAAGCCACCCAGATGCCAGGCCGCCGAACGGCTCTCCACGTCCAGATGCACCACCACCGTGGTCCGCTGCCCGTGCGGGCGGTGAGCCACGTCGGTGTCCCAGCCGGCCTGCACCACACCCAGGAACGCATCGACCCGATCCGGGAACGGCGGCACCCGAACGTCATCACCGCCGGCACCATCAACGTCGCCATCACCGTCCCCGCCGTGGTCGCGTTTCCACTGCGCGATCAGGGCGTCGTGGTGCGACTGCACCGCGGCGTCGAACACCGCCGCCTCAGAAGGTGGCAGGGTGATCCGCCACGTCGTACCGCGGTCGCCTTCCCTTCTCACGAAGGAACGTTCCGGTTCCGGTTCCGGGCGCGGTCCCGAATCGGGTTGGGGTTCTAGTTTGACGGCGGTCCGCAGCTGGGTCACCGTGGCCACCGACGCCAACTCCGCGTAGTGGTCGTCGGAGCCCGATGCCGCCCCGGCGGCGATCACCCCGATCTGATCCAGCGAGATCCGGCCCTGGACGGTGGCTTCGGCCAGGCGTGGGAATTCGTGCAGTCGCCGCGCCACCGTCACCAGCGTGGTCGCATTGTGCGGGGAGATGCCCAACTTCCACGCCATCAGTGCGGGCACCGAGCGGGCGCCGGTGGAGCCCCAGACTCGTCGCGGTCGATCTCGGCGGCGATCTGCGCCAGCCGCCCGTCGATGGCGTTGCGTTGCCCGGCGAGCTCCTCCATCTCGGCGAACAACACCTCCAACCGCTCCTGCGGAGCCAAAGACGTTGCCGGCGAAGACATGCCACCATCATCACAGACGGGTCCGACAAACCCGGACCCGTCTGCGATGAATGAGGTAGGTACCTCCTAGTTGCGGCCGGGTGCGCCGGGGGTGCCCTGAGGGCCGGAGTTCGAGCCGGGCAGGTTCTTGCCCGTTGGCGGCGACGGTGAGCCCTGGACGGGCGGCGGCGCAACCGAATTGCCGCCGCTGATGGTTTGACTAGGACCGTCAGAACCGGCACCCGATCCGCTGCCGGGAGCGCCACCCTCGGTGGTACTGCCCGTCTGGGGCGCCTGGCTGGTGACCACGCCGGTGGTCGTTGCCGGTGCCGCGGGAGTGGCCGAGGTGCTGGCCGGCGCGGAGACGGTGGTGGTCGGGGTGGAGGTCGAGCTGGTGTCCGAGCCACCGCTGCCGCTGCTGCTGCAGCCGGTCATCAGTGCGGCGGTGGCCGCGGCCGCCGCGAAACTCGCGGCCATTGCGTGCTTCTTCGTCATTCCGCATCCGTACCCGGCCGTGAGCCTTGCTAAAGGCGGGGTGCGTGACGTCACCATTGCGTCATCACCCGGTGGTCGTGACGCGACCCATATAGTCCGGAGGTCGAACCGTGGTGATCCGAGGAGTGGTACAGCGTGCAGTCGAATCGCGAACTCGTCGCACTGTCGGCGACCCGCCAGGCGCAGCTGCTGCGCTCGGGTGAGATCGGTGCGGTCGAGGTGCTGCGTGCCCACCTCGAGGCGATCGATGCACTCAACCCGCGGATCAACGCCATCGTCACGCTGGACGTCGACGGTGCCCTGGCGCGAGCCGCGGCGGCCGAGGCCGTGCCCGTCGACCGGCGCGGGCCCCTGCACGGGCTGCCGGTCGCGGTCAAGGACACCGCTCAAACAGCGGGAATGCGAACCACTTTCGGACACCCGCTGTTCGCCGACAACGTGCCAACCGTCAACGATCCCCACGTCGAGCGCATCCTGCAGGCCGGTGCGGTGCTGGTCGGCAAGACCAACGTGCCGGAGTTCGCCGCCGGCTCGCACACGTTCAACCGGGTCTTCGGTGCGACCCGCAACCCCCACGACGTCACGCGGTCTGCGGGTGGTTCCAGCGGTGGGGCGGCCGCGGCCCTGGCGGCGCACCTCGTCCCGATCGCGGACGGCAGCGACATGGGTGGCTCGCTGCGCAACCCCGCGTCGTTCTGCGGTGTCGTCGGCATGCGGCCAACGCCGGGGCTGGTGCCCAACGGCGCCGAACGCGACGCGTTCAACCCGCTCGCCACCAACGGACCGCTCGGCCGGACGGTCGCCGACGTCGCCCTGCTGCTCTCGGTCATCGCCGCGCCACCGTCCTCCGACGCGTATGACGCCCGCCTCGACACCGCAGGATTGCAGACGCTGGAACCGGCGAAGCTGCGCGGCCTCCGCGTGGCGTACGCCCCCGACCTCGGCGGCCGGGTTCCGGTGGATGCCGAGGTTGCCGACGTGATCGCCTCCACCGCAACGGTTCTCGAACGGGCCGGCGCGCGCGTCGAGCACGCGTGCCCAGATCTCGACGGATCCGACGGGGCGTTCCGCACCCTGCGTGCCGCTGACTTCGACGCCAACTGGCGGGATCTGTTGGCGTCGCACCCCGACGGTTTCGTGGACTTCCTGGCCGACAACATCCGCCAGGGCGCCGCCCTATCTGGTCGTGACGTCATGACCGCCTACGCCGAATTGACCCGACTGCACCAGTCGGCGGCGCGTTTCTTCGGCGATTACGACCTCGTCCTGGCGCCGGTCACGCAGATCCCTGCGTTCCCCGTCGAATGGACCTGGCCGCGGTCGGTCGGCGACACCCCGATGCGGGACTACCTGGACTGGATGCGGGCGGCTTGGCTGTTCACCCCGCTGGGCATCCCGGCGCTGTCGCTGCCCGCCGGGCACACCCCGGCGGGCCTGCCGGTCGGTGCCCACCTGCTCGCCGGACCGGGCCGGGATCTGACGCTGCTGCGCGTCGCCGCGGCATTGGAGGCCACGCTCGACCTTCCCAAGGTCGATCCACTCGAGGGGGAGTGGCCCTAGCCGAGCCGCTCGATGATCGTGGCGTTGGCCATGCCGCCGCCCTCGCACATCGTCTGCAGAGCATAGCGGCCGCCGCGCTGCTCCAGAGCATTGACCATCGTCGTCATGATCCGAGCACCGCTGGCGCCCAAGGGATGTCCGATCGCGATGGCGCCACCGTTGACGTTGGTCTTGTCCAGATTGGCCCCGGTGTCCCTGGCCCACGCCAGCACCACCGGTGCAAACGCCTCGTTGACCTCGAACAGGTCGATGTCGGACAGCGAGAGTCCGGAGCGGGCCAGCACCTTCTCGGTGGCGGGGATGACGCCGGTCAACATGTACAGCGGATCAGAGCCCACCACGGTCATGGTGTGGATCCGCGCCAGCGGGCGCAGGCCCAGCTTGCGAGCGGCCGCTCCGCTGGTGAGCAGCACCGCGGCGCTGCCGTCGGACAGCGGCGAGGAGTTGCCCGGCGTGATCTCCCACTCGATCTGGGGGAAGCGCGCCGCGTAGGCCTCGTCGAAGAACGCCGGACGCAGACCGGCCAGCGTGTCGATGGTGGTGCCGGGGCGGATGATCTCGTCGGTCGACAGCCCGGCGATCGGGGCCAGCTCGTGGTCGAACAGGCCGTTCTTGGTTGCCAGCGCGGCCTTCTCGTGACTCCAAGCGGAGAATTCGTCGAGCTCGGTGCGCGACAGCCCCCACTTGGCCGCGATCAGTTCGGCGCTGATGCCCTGGGGCACCAGCCCGTCGGGATAGCGCTCGGCCATGCCGAGGCCGAACGGGTCACTGCCGGGCAGCACGTTGGTGCCCATCGGCACCCGCGACATCGACTCCACGCCCGCCGCGATCACGACGTCGTATGAGCCGGCGATGATGCCCTGCGCGGCGAAGCTGAGGGCCTGCTGGCTACTTCCACACTGGCGATCCACCGTGGTGCCCGGCACGCTCTCCGGGAAGCCGGCACTTAGCACTGCGTTGCGTGCGACGTTGACCGCTTGATCTCCGACCTGCGTCACGGCGCCGGCGATGACGTCGTCGACCAGTGTGGGGTCGACGCCGACGCGTTCCACCACCTCGCGCAGGCTGTGGGCAAGCAAGTCGACGGGCAGGACGTCGTGTAGGGCGCCGCTGGCCTTGCCCTTGCCGACGGGGGTGCGCACTGCGCTGACGATTACGGCGTCGCGGTCGTCGAAACCTGTCTGGGAAGCGGACATGATGTCTCCTGAATGACTCGTCGCTGAGTACTGCTATCTATACTTAGATGTAACACCTCGGTATAGTGCAGGCAATCCAGCTAGGGAGTGATGTCCATGACAGTCCTGCAAGGCCCGCTCGCCGACCGCGACGCGTGGTCTGCGGTCGGCGTGTGCCCGATCGAGAAGACGATGGGTCTGGTGGGGACGAAGTCGGCGATCCTGATCATGCGCGAGGCGTACTACGGCACCACGCGATTCGACGACTTCGCCCGCCGCGTCGGCATCACCAAGGCCGCGACGTCGGCGCGGTTGTCCGAGCTGGTCGACGCGGGCCTGCTCGCCAAGCAGCCCTACCGTGAGCCCGGCCAGCGCAGTCGGGACGAATACGTCCTCACGCCAGAGGGCACGGCATTCATGCCCGTGGTGTTGGCGATGTTCGAGTGGGGGAGAAGGCACTTCGACGACCCGGGGCTCCGGTTGCGCCATCTCGACTGTGGCGCCGAGGCGACGGTGGGCGTCCGCTGCGCCGAGGGGCACGACGTGCCCCTCGACGAGCTGGCGGTCCGACTCGTCCGGCGCTAGGGATCAGGCCAGCTGTTCGCGGAACTTCTTCGCCTGGTCCATGAGCTCCGTGACGCGGGCCCGCTCGGCCCGGTTCTCGAACACCCCATTCTGCTTGAAGAAGGTGCCGACGATCGCACCGTCGGCCACGGCTAGCTGATCGGCCACGTTCTCGGCCCGCACGCCGGTGTTGACGAACACCGGCACCTGGCCGGCCGCGGACTTGACCGCGCGCAGGGCCGCGGCGTCCGTCGGCGATCCGGCGGTCGCTCCGGAGACGCAGATGGCATCGGGCAACGTCGCGAAAACCGTCGTGCGGGTGATGGATTCGAGGTCGCGCTCGGCCAGATAGGTGGCCGACTCGGGAACGATGTTGAAGAACAGCTTGACGTCGGCGCCGCCCACCCTGGCGCGGTGTCGCGCGACCTCGCCGACGTTGGTGTTCCACAGTCCGAAGTCGCTGGCGTAGACCCCGGTGAAGATCTCCCTGACGAACTTCGCACCGGTGGCGACGGCCAGGTCGATCGACGCGCGACCGTCCCACAGGACGTTCACGCCGTAGGGGACGGTGAACTCGGGCAGCAGTTCGCCGATGATCCTGGCCATCGTGATGGCCGTGATCGGTTCGGTCTTGGTGAGGTACGGCAGGCTGAACTCGTTGGAGACCATCACGCCGTCGACACCGCCGGCCTGCAGTTCGTCGAGTTCCTCGCGGGCGCGCTTGACGACGGCGGCGATGCCCCCCGCGCTGTCGTATCCGGGGTCACCGGGCAGGGCGGCGAGATGGAGCATGGCGATGACGGGCTTTCTGACGTTGAAGACCTCGTCGAGCCAGGTGGTGGTCACGTGGTGCCTTTCTCGGTTGAATTGTGGTGCAAGTGAATTGGTGGCTAGTCCATGTAGGCGCCGCCGTTGACGGCCAGCGCCTCACCGGTGATGAAGCGGGCATCCTCCGACAGCAGGAACGCCACCGAGCGGGCGACGTCCTCCGGTTGTTCCAGTCGTCGCAGCGGGGTGTCCTGGATCATCATCCGGCGCACGCCGTCGGGCGTGGTGCCGCGCAGCTGCGCCTCCCACTGAAGTTCCCGCTCCTGCATTGGGGTTTCGACGTAACCGGGGCACACGCAGTTGACCGTGATGCCGTGCTCACCCAGCTCGTAGGCCATCGCCTGCGTCAAGCCGACGACGCCGAACTTCGACGCCACGTAGTCCGACAGGAACGGAACCCGGCCCTGCTTGCCGGCCATCGAGGCCGTGTTGACGATCGCGCCCTGGGTGCCGCTGCGCACCATCGCCCGGGCCGCGGCCTGACCACACACGAAGACGCCCTTGAGGTTGACGTCCATCGTCTGGTCGTACCGGGCGATGGGTGCTTCGAGGAAGCTGTGCATGAACGAGATGCCGGCATTGCTCACCCAGGCGTCGAGCCCTAGCCGGTCGGTCACGTCGAAGGCAACCGTCGCCGCGTCGGTGGGTGAGCTCACGTTGAGCACCGCCGACTCGTGGCGGGCGCCACCCTCTTCGGGGAGCGAGGCCGCCACGCTGGCCGCGGCGTCGGCGTCGATGTCGGTGACCACGACCTGCCAGCACCGCTCGGCGAGGGTCGTCGCGATCGCGCGGCCAATACCGGAACCCGCACCGGTCACCACAACTGTCTTCGTCATCAGTGGACTCTGTTCCCGTCTGTCGTCTCGAACTGGTCGTCGCCGACGATGCGCCGGCCGGTCTTGGGGTCGAAGACGTGCACGGCACCGGGTCTGGCGGACAGCGACACCCGCACCCCCTCGGTGATGCCGACCATTCGCGAGGTCTCGACGACGCTGGTCAGTTCGGTACCGTGCGCGTCGAGCGTCACGATGGCTCGTGGCCCCAGCAGTTCGACGAGCTTCACGGTGGCGCCGGCACGATCGGTCGTGGTGAGCACCAGATCATCGGGCCGGACGCCGAGCGTCACCGGGCCGCGCGCGCTGGCTCCGCTCACGTCGATGGCGAAACCACTTGGCAGGGTGAAGGTCTCACCACTGAGCTCACCGTCGAGCAGGTTCATCTTCGGGCTGCCGACGAACGATGCGACGAAGGTGTCGACCGGTGTGTCATACACCTGCAGTGGAGTGCCGACCTGGGCGGGGCGGCCGTCGCGCATCACCACCATCCGGTCCGACAGCGTCATCGCCTCCTCCTGGTCGTGGGTGACGTAGAGGCAGGTGATGCCGAGCCGGCGCTGGATCTGCAACAGCTCCGTGCGGGTCTCCACGCGCAGCTTCGCGTCGAGGTTGCTCAGCGGTTCGTCGAAGAGGAACACCGAGGGTTCGCGGATGATGGCGCGCCCGATCGCGACGCGCTGCTGCTGCCCACCGCTGAGGTCCTTTGGCTTGCGGCCCAACAACTTCTCCAGGCCCAACGATTGCGCCACCTCGTCGGCCCGCTTCAGCGCGGCCGCGCGTGGCGTCTTGGACGCACGCAGCGGGAAGGCGATGTTCTCCCGCACGCTCAGATGCGGGTACAGCGCGTAGTTCTGGAAGACCATCGCCACGTCGCGGTCGCGTGGCTGCAGATCGGTGACGTCGCGGTCACCGATCATGATGGTGCCGGAGGTGACGGTCTCCAGCCCTGCGAGCATGCGCAGTGACGTCGACTTGCCGCACCCGGACGGGCCGACCAGGACGTTGAACGATCCGTCGGGCAACTCCAGGTCGAGATCGGTGACTACCGAGATCGACCCGTAGGCCTTGTTGACGCCTTGGAAGCGGACTGTTGCCATGAGCGGGGGAGACCTACCTTCTAGAACTTCACCGCGCCACCGCTGATGCCCTGCACCAGCCTGCGCTGGATGAAGAAGCTCGCGATGACGACGGGGACGACGGCGATCAGGATGGCGGCGCTCATCGAGCCGATCTGAACTCCGCGGAACGTGTTGAAGCCGGCGATGGCCACCGGCAGGATGGCCGCCTTGCCCGGCGCCAGGATCAGGCCGTAGAACAGGTCGTTCCACGACAGGGTGAAACCGAAGATGGCCGCGGCGCCCATGCCGGGGAACACCTGGGGCAGCACGACCAGGCGGAAGGCCTGGAACCTGGTGAAGCCGTCGACCTGGGCCTGCTCCTCCAGCGAGCGCGGCACCGCCTCGAAGAATCCGATCAGGAACCAGGTCACCACGGGCAGAACGAAACTCAGGTGCGCGAAGATCACCGGAATCAGGGTGTCATTGAGGCGAAGGGCGTAGGCCATGGTGAGGAACGGGAACACCAGCACGGCCGGCGGCAGCACCTGAGCGGCGAGCATGCCAAATCTGGTCGCCGTGCCGCCGGCGCGGAAGCGCGCGATGGCATATGCCCCCATGCTGCCGACCACCACGCTGATGCCGACGGTCACGATGGCGACGATGGCGCTGCGACCGGCTGCCTCGAGGATGCCCGACGACAACACGTTGCGCCACGCCGCCAGCGTTGGGGTGAACGACAGCAGGAACGGGTCGTTGAGTTGGTCGGGGCTCTTCACGCTCGCCAGCGCGATCCATGCCACCGGGAAGAGCACCGAGATCCCCGCAGCCCACAGCAGGGCCACCCGGCAGATGGTCAGTGCACGCGAGTTCCTCATGACTGCTTGGCCTTCTCCATCCGCCGGAACGCGATCACGATGATCGTCAGCACGACCAGCAGGACCACGAACGCCATCGACGACGCGGAGCCGAGGCGGAAGAACTGAATTCCGGTCTGGTACACGAAGTACTGCAGCGTCTGGGTCTCGGTGCCCGGGCCGCCGCGGGTGGTGGCGAAGACGTACTCGAACACCTTCATCGCGTCCAGGCACCGCAGCAGGATCGCCACGACCAAGACCGGGGCCAGCAGCGGCAGCGTCACCCGGCGCAGCACGTACCACCCGCTGGCACCGTCGACCCTGGCCGCCTCGAGCGGTTGCTTCGGGATCGACTCCAGACCGGCGAGCAGCAGGAGCACCATGAACGGCGTCCACTGCCAGACGTCGATGAAGGCCAGCGTGAAGATCGCTCGGCCCGGTCCGAAGAAGTCGTAGTCGAGGCCCACCGCGTGCAGCAGGTGCGGGATGGCGCCGATCTGGTCGTTGAGCAGGAAGCGGAAGATCAATCCCACCGCGATCGGGGTGATGAACATCGGCGCCAGCAACATGGACCGGGTGAGATCGCTTGCCCAGCGCTGCTTTTGGAGTGCCAGTGCGATGGCCAGACCGATCAGCAGCTCCAGCCCGACGGCCACCGCGACGAAGAGGGCGGTGGTGCCGAACGCCTGCCAGAACGCGGCGTCGCCGAAGGTGGCGACGTAGTTGTCGGCGCCGACGATCCTGGGCGTGCCGCGGCTGGTGAGCTTGTAGTCGGTGATGCTGAGGTAGAACGCGTAGGCGAGAGGGAAACCGACCACCCCGACGAACAGAGCGACCAGGGGGGTGACCATGCCGTGCTTGAACTTCACGGTTGGCGTCGCTCCCTTCGTGGGGTGGTCGGTTTCATGTGGGTTGGCCCGCAGGGGGTCGGGCTAGCCCTGGATCTTCTCGGCCGCGGCCTGTGCCGCGGCGAGAGCGTCGTCGACGCTCTTGGTGCCGGCGACCGCCTCGTTGAGCTCGGTGCCGACGGCCTGGATCATCTCCTCGCCGCTGGGGCCCTGGCTCAGCGGAGCGGCGTTGCCGAGCATCTGCTCGACGGTCTTGTAGTAATCGGCACCGAGCGGCCCGCTCAGCACGGCCGGATCCTGAAGCGTGCTCTGCCGGATCGCGGCGCCACCCTTCTCGACGCGCTGCACGTCGTGCGCCTTGGCGGTGAGCCAGGACGCGAACGCCCACGCGGCGTCCGGGGCACCGGAGTTGGCGGGGATCGACCAGCTCCACGAGCCGAGCACCTGCTTGCCGCCGGGGATCGGCGCCAGCTTGTACTTGCCCGCCGAGGGGCCCGAGCCGGGCGCGTTGAGTGCGGGCAGGTTCCAGTTGTAGCTGATCATCGAGGCGGCCTGGCCACTGGACACCGAGCGGAACGCCTCGTCGAAGGCCCAGTTCAGGCTGTTCGGCGGCGCGGCAGTCTTGTAGGTGTCGATGTAGGCGTTCAGCGCCTGCTTGGCCTGCGGGGTGTTCAGGGTTGGCTTGCCGTCGGGGCCGTAGATGGAACCGCCCGCGGCGAATAGCCAGTTGCCCCACTCCTCGAAGATCTTGTAGCCCCGCTGCGGCTGCATCGCGATGCCGGCACGGTCGCCGACCTTGAGCGCCTTGGAGGTGCTCACCAACTGGTCGAGGTTCGTGGGCACCTGCAACTTCGCCGTCGCGAGATCGTCGGAGTCGTATAGGTATCCCAGTGCGTAGTTGTAGAAGGGGACGCCGTAGCGCACGCCGTCGACCGTGGCGATGTCGGTCAGCGGCTTGAAGAAGTCGGCGTAGTCGTAGTCGGGCGTGCTGTCGATGCGAGAGTCCAAGGGCTGCAGGAACTTCGCCTTGGCGAAGTCGACCATCCACGGGTTGTCGACGATGATCAGGTCATAGGTCGGCGAGGAGGACTGGAAGGACGACACCAGCTTGTCGCGCATCTGGTCGTAGGTCAGGGTCTCGATGTCGACCTTGACGTTCGGATAGTCCTTGTTGAACTCGGGCACCATCGACTTGACGACGTCGGTGTCGGGGACGTTCTCCATCAGGATCCGGACGGTGCCGGAGACGTCCTTTGACACCTCGCCGGTGCCGGTTGCCTGCGGCTGTTCGGGGCCGCCGCTACCCGCACACGCGCTGACGAGCAACGCAAGCACGGCAAGGAGCGCGACGATGGGCGTGGCCGACGACCGCCGTCTGCGCCGTGGTGTCGGGGGTGTGGTGTCCTGCCTGGTGTTCATAGCGGCGTGGTTCCCTTCACTTGTCGGATCCTTCTCCTCGGGCACTTCTCGCCATCGCATGCGAGATCGGTGCCACTGCGGCGCCGAGGTCGCGCCAGTTGCGGTAGGCGTCGTCGTAGATCGCGTTCCGACCGGCGTCGGGGACGACCGGGGGGTCGAGGGTGATGAAGCGGGCGGTGTCGGACCAGCCGTCCAGCGCACCGACCCCGATCGCGGCGATCACCGCCGCACCGAGTGAGGCGCCGGGATGGCCTCGGACGGGGCGCATCTCGATGCCGAGCACGTCGGCGTGAATCTGCTTCCACAGCGTGGACTTCGAACCGCCGTTGGTGATCATCACCCGAGTCAAGGCGATGCCGATGTCGGTGAAGACGTCGACGTGATGCCGGAACCCGAAGGCGATGGCCTCGAGCACCGAGCGGTACATGTCGGCGCGGTCGTGCCCGAGGTGCAGCCCCGCGAACACGCCCCGCAGATCGGGATCGTGGATGGGGCTCTTCTCGCCGAGGAAGTACGGCAGGCACAGCACCTCGGCCGGTGCGGACGTGGTCGCCTCCGCGTCGAGTTCGGTCAGCTCGGTGCCGCCGACGAGTGCCTGGAACCAGCGGATCAGGCTGCCGCTGGTTGCCATGCAACCGTTGGGCAGCCAGTGCCCGGGCACCGGGTGGGCGTCGAGGTAGAGCCGCTCGTCGACCACGCGGGTGTCGCTGGCCACCAGGATGTCACCCGCACCGCCGAGCTTGACGAGCGCGTCGCCGGGGGCGTTCACTCCAGCAGCAAAGGCGGACAGGACGTGGTCGGCACCCCCGACTACGAGGGCGGTGCCCACCGGTAGGCCGGTCGATTGTGCTGCGGCCCTGCTGATTCCGCCGACCCGGGTGCCGGGGCGGTGCACCGGGGCCAGGATGCGCGGGTCGAGCCCCGCAGCGTCCAGTACCGGGGATGCGACGTCACCGTCGATGGTGAACAGCCCGGATTCCAGCGCCCAGTTCTGCTCGACGTGCACGTCGGCGCCGAGTGCGGTGAGCACCCAGTCGTAGGAGCCGACGTAGTGCTTCGCACGGTCGTAGACGTCGGGTTCGTTGGCGCGCAACCACGCCAGCGTCGGTGCGACCGACTGCTGCGTCAGCGCCGAGCCCGTCATCGAGACGAGGTCGACGTCGGCCAGCTTCAGCGCGAGCTCGGAGACCTCCCGATGCGCCCTGGCGTCGTTCTGAAGGATGGCCCGCCGCAACGGTTCTCGGTCGCCGTCGAGCGGCACTACCGCGGGCACCATGCCCGAGACGGCGACGGCCGCGACGGCATCGCCACCGATGCCGCTGGTGCTCAATACCTCTCGGATGGATTCGACGACGTTGCCGCGCCACTGGGCGGGGTCGGCCTCGGCGAATCCGGGTCCGGGGGAGTGTAGGGCCGTCTCGCGCGTGGCCTGGGCGACGATGCCCCGATCCGTGTCGAGCAGCACGGTCTTGGTTCCCGTGGTGCCGACGTCGACGCCGATCGTGTAGGCGCTCAACGGTCCGCCTCGAGTGCGCTGGCGGCGATGCCCGCCACGCAGATCACCTCGACGCCTGCTGCGCGCGCGGCGACGAGGGTGGGGTGCTGCGGATCGCCATCGGTGATGATCACGTGCACGTCTGCCAGCGCCGCGATGCTGGTGAACGTGACCCGGCCGAGCTTGCTCTGGTCCGCCGCCACGATCACGCGATCGGCACGCCGGGTCGCGGCCCGCTTCACCCGGCTGTCGGCCTGGTGGTAATCCGAGATGCCACGGTTGCCGTCGATGCCCGCCACGCCCATCACGAAGGTGTCGCAGTTGTAGTTGGCCAAGGTGTCCTCGGCCGCGGGGCCGATCAGGCTGAGCTCACCGGGGCGCAGTTCACCACCGGTCAGCACGACGGTGGTGTCTGCCTCGTCGACCAACTCGAGCGCGGCGAGCACGCTCGGGGTCAGGACGGTCAGGCCGAGTTGACGGCCGCGCAGGGACTGGGCGACCGCCAGGGCGGTGCTGCCGGAGTCGAGGATGACGGTCTCCGCCGGGCCGATGAGGTCGGCCACCGCGTCGGCGATGTGGCGCTTCTCCTCGGCGGCGTCGGCCACCCTCGTCGCGAACGACGGTTCGTTGTCCTTGCCCTTCATCGCGATTGCGCCGCCGACCACCCGCCGCACCACGCCGAGGGTCTCGAGGGCCTCCACGTCCCGCCGGATGGTCATCTCCGAGACGTCGAACTCCGCAGCGAGGTCGGCATAGCCGACTTCCCGCTCGATGCGGATGCGCTCTTCGATGAGATCTCGCCTGGTCTTGGCGTCCACGCTCAGAGCCCCGCCCGATGTGGAAAATTCACAGTCCTGAACTCCCGTTTCCGGTTAGATTGGCCATCGCAGTGAGGTGCGGTGTGAATTTACAACAGGTTTGTGTTGAGCGTCCACATTTAGCCGAAGATGTCGCCGACGAGTTCGTCGTGACCGCCTCCGCTGCGGGTGACCTGCGGCACGCGACTCGTGCGGTGGCGTGGTGCGTGTGGTGGGATCAACGCCTATGGGAATCAAGGTGGCGCTGGAGCACCGCACCAGTTACACGTTCGACCGGCTCGTCAAGGTGTATCCACACGTCGTCCGGCTGCGCCCCGCCCCGCATTCGCGCACCCCGATCGAGGCGTACTCGCTGCAGGTCGAACCGGCCGATCACTTCATCAACTGGCAGCAGGATGCGTTCGGAAACTTCCTGGCCCGGTTGGTCTTCCCCAACCGCACGCGCGAACTGACCATCACCGTCGGGCTGATCGCCGACCTCAAGGTGATCAACCCGTTCGACTTCTTCATCGAGGAGTTCGCGGAGACCTGGCCCTTCGAGTACCCGACCGCGCTACTGGAGGACCTCAAGCCGTACCTGCGTCCGGTCGACGAGGACGGCGAGGGTTCTGGGCCAGGCGAACTCACCAAGGACTGGGTCAAGAACTTCTCGGTGCGCCCGGGCACCCGCACCATCGACTTCCTGGTCGCGCTCAACGGCGCGATCAACGCCGACGTCGGCTACAGCGTGCGCATGGAGCCCGGGGTGCAGACTCCCGATCACACGCTGCGGACCGCCATCGGCTCCTGTCGCGATTCGGCGTGGCTGCTGGTGTCGGTGCTGCGTGAACTCGGTCTGGCCGCCCGGTTCGTCTCCGGGTACCTCGTCCAGCTCACCTCGGACGTCAAGGCGCTAGACGGTCCGTCGGGACCCGTGGCCGACTTCACCGACCTTCACGCCTGGACCGAGGTCTACATCCCTGGCGCAGGCTGGATCGGTCTGGATCCGACGTCGGCGCTGTTCGCCGGCGAGGGCCACATTCCGCTGTCGGCAACGCCACATCCGTCCTCGGCCGCGCCGATCACCGGCGCCACCGAGCCATGCGAGACGACGCTGGACTTCTCCAACGTCGTCACCCGGGTGCACGAGGATCCCCGGGTCACCCTTCCCTACACGCCTGCCGCGTGGGATTCGATCTGCGCGCTCGGCGCACGCATCGACGATCGACTGGCCACTGGTGACGTCCGCCTGACGATGGGCGGCGAACCGACGTTCGTCTCGATCGACAATCAGGTCGACCCCGAGTGGACCACCGACGCGGACGGCCCGCACAAGCGGGAACGCGCCTCGGCGCTCGCGGCCCGACTGAAGGCGTGCTGGGCGCCCCAGGGACTGGTCCAGCGCAGCCAAGGCAAGTGGTACCCCGGAGAACCGTTGCCCCGCTGGCAGATCGGACTCTTCTGGCGCACCGACGGTCAGCCGCTGTGGCGCGACGAGTCGCTGCTGGCCGATCCGTGGAGCGACCGGCCCCGCGACGAGACCCCGGCCGATGCCGCCCGCGCCGTGCTGGAGGCGATCGCCGACAGCCTGAGCCTGCCCGCGACGCAGGTGCGGCCCGCCTACGAGGACCCGCTCAGCCGCCTGTCCCACGCCGTGCGCCAGCCGGCTGGTCATCCCGTGGCGGCCGACGAGGACCTGGCCGACGACTCACGGGACGCCCGGGTGCAGTTGTTGGCCCGACTCGAGGAATCCGTCACGGCCCCGGCGGCTTACGTACTGCCGCTGCATCGCCGCGACGACGACACGGGCTGGGCCAGCGCCGACTGGCGACTACGCCGCGGCAGGATCGTGCTGCTGGACGGCGACTCGCCGGCCGGCCTGCGGCTGCCGCTGGACGCGATCAGCTGGGAACCACCGCCCCCGTCCCACGACGCCGACCCCCTGGCCCAGCGGGGCGTCCTCGCCACGCAGGCCGAGCCCGACGAGGCCGAGGTCGAGGCGGCCGCCGGCGTGCCGATCACCGCGATGGTGGCCGAGGTGCGTGACGGCATCCTGTACGTCTTCCTGCCGCCCACCGAGGAACTCGAGCACTTCGTCGACGTCATCGCGCGCCTCGAGGCAGCCGCTGCCAAGGTCGGCTGCCCGCTGGTGGTGGAGGGTTACGGTCCGCCGCCGGACGCGCGGCTGACGTCGATGTCCGTCACGCCCGACCCGGGTGTGATCGAGGTCAACGTCGCGCCGACGGCCAGCTTCGCCGAGCAGCGCGCCCAGCTCGAAACCCTCTACGAACAAGCCAGACTCGCGCGATTGTCCACGGAGTCCTTCGACGTCGACGGCACCCACGGCGGCACCGGCGGCGGCAACCACATCACCCTCGGCGGCATCAGCCCCGCGGAATCGCCGATGTTGCGCCGGCCCGATCTGCTGGTATCGATGCTGACGTACTGGCAGCGGCACCCGTCGCTGTCCTACCTCTTCTCCGGGCGGTTCATCGGCACCACCTCGCAGGCACCTCGCGTCGACGAGGGGCGCACCGAGTCGCTCTACGAGCTGGAGATCGCGTTCGCCGAGATCGACCGACTGACACGCGGTTCCAGCACCGCCGAGCCGTGGGTGACCGACCGGGCGCTGCGGCACCTGTTGACCGACATCACCGGCAACACCCACCGTGCCGAGTTCTGCATCGACAAGCTCTACAGCCCCGACAGCGCGCGGGGCCGGTTGGGCCTGCTCGAGCTGCGTGGTTTCGAGATGCCACCGCACTTCCAGATGGCGATGGTGCAGTCGCTACTGGTCCGGTCGCTGGTCGCCTGGTTCTGGGACGAGCCGCTGCACGCCCCGCTCATCCGGCACGGTGAGAATCTGCACGGCCGGTACCTGCTGCCGCACTTCATCATCCAGGACATCGCCGGCGTGGCTGCCGATCTGCGGGCCCACGGAATCGCGTTCGACACCAGCTGGCTGGATCCCTTCACCGAGTTCCGCTTCCCCCGCGTCGGCACCGCGGTGTTCGACGGCGTGGAGATCGAACTGCGCGGCGCCATCGAACCGTGGAACGTCCTCGGCGAGGAGTCGACCGCCGGCGGCACGGCCCGCTACGTCGATTCCTCGGTGGAGCGCCTGCAGGTCCGGTTGATCGGCGCCGACCGGCACCGCTACGTCGTCACCGCCAACGGCCATCCGATCCCACTGCTCGCCACCGACGGACCCGACGTGCAGGTCGGTGGCGTCCGCTACCGGGCGTGGCAGCCGCCGAGCGCGCTGCATCCCACCATCACCGTCGACACCCCGCTGCGCTTCGAACTCATCGATACCGCAACCGGGACGTCGCGCGGCGGATGCACCTATCACGTCAGCCATCCCGGTGGCCGGTCCTACGACAACCCGCCCGTCAACGCCGTCGAGGCCGAGTCCCGTCGGAGCAGGCGCTTCGAGGCAACCGGATTCACCGCGGGTCGGGTCGACATGTCCGACGTTCGCGAGAAGCAGGCGCGTCAAGCCACCGACGTGGGCGCGCCGGGCATCCTGGATCTGCGCAGGGTGCGTACCGTTCTGCGTTGATGGTCCTACGCGCCAGCGGCCCGCCGGAGCCCATTCCCGCCTTCACCGACACCGGCTCGACCGACTCGACCGGTGCCGACGACCTATTGGCCCAGTACCGGGCTGCCCGCGCCCAGCAGCCGCTGTTCGACGTGCGGGGCGAGGCCAGTGCCGGGTACGACGAGTTCGTCGACGCGGCGGGCCACGTCCGGCCGGCGTGGCAGGAGCTCGCCGATTGCGTGCAGGAGCGGGGCAAGTTCGGCCTCGAGCGACTGCGTTCGGTGGTGCGCAGCCTCGTCGACAACGACGGCATCACCTTCGTGCAGGTCGACCGCCAGGAGGATGCGGTCACCACCGGCGACGGAACCCAGGTGCCCGGGCCGTGGCAACTGGACCCGCTGCCGCTGCTGGTCTCCACCACGGACTGGGACACTCTGGAACACGGTCTGGTGCAACGATCCCGGGTGCTCGACGCGGTGCTCACCGATCTCTACGGCGAACGCCGGTCGATCACCAGCGGGGTGCTGCCGCCGCAGCTGCTGTTCTCCCACCCCGGGTATCTGCGCGCCGCCCGTGGGATCGAGGTGCCGGGCCGCCATCAACTGTTCATGCACGGATGCGACATCAGCCGGGATGCCTCCGGCGAGTTCCTGGTCAACGCCGACTGGACGCAGGCCCCATCGGGTGCCGGTTACGCGCTGGCCGACCGCAGGGTGGTCGCGCACGCGTTCCCGGATCTGTACGAGCGAATCGGCCCGCGGCCCGCCTCGCCGTGGGCGCAGGCCCTGCGGCTGGCGCTGATCGATGCGGCCCCGGAGTCGGCCGAGGAACCCGTCGTGGTGGTGCTCAGCCCCGGCATCCACTCCGAGACGGCGTTCGACCAGGCGTACCTGGCCAGCGTGCTGGGTTTCCCCCTCGTCGAGAGCGCGGACCTGGTGGTCCGCGACGGCAAGGTGTGGATGCGTTCGCTCGGCACGCTCAAGCGGGTCGACGTGGTGTTCCGCCGGGTGGACGCCGCCTATGCCGACCCGCTCGACCTGCGGGCCGACTCACGGCTGGGCGTCGTGGGTCTGGTCGAGGTGCTGCGCCGCGGGGCCGTTTCGGTCGTCAACACCCTTGGCAGCGGCATCCTGGAAAGTCCCGGTGTGCAACGGTTCCTGCCGGAGCTGGGGGAGCTGCTGCTCGGTGAGACCCCGCAGCTGGCCGCCGCGCCCATGTACTGGGGCGGCATCGACGTCGAACGGTCGCATCTGCTGGCCCACCTGTGCACGCTGCTCATCCGTCCGGTCACGGGCGGCGAGCCCATCGTCGGCCCGGAGCTGTCGAGCGCCGAACGCGAGACGCTGGCCGCCCGCATCGGTGCCAGCCCCTGGCAGTGGGTGGGCCAGGAACTGCCGCAGTTCGCCTCGGCGCCAACCGCTCGTGGCCCCGCCGGGTTGTCACCCGGCAGCACGGGGATGCGACTGTTCACCGTCGCCCAGCGCGGCGGCTACGCGCCGATGGTCGGCGGTCTTGGGTATCTGCTGGACGCCGGCAACGCCGCCCATCGGATGAACACCACTGCCGCCAAGGACATCTGGGTGCGCACGCCGACCAGGGTCACCGCCGAGCGGACGCCGGCACCCGTGCCCGACCTGCCCGCCATCACCCCGAGCCCGACGCGCTCGGTCAGCTCGCCGCGCGTGCTGTCGGACATGTTCTGGCTGGGCCGCTACTCCGAACGCGCGGAGAGCATGGCCAGGCTGCTCAACGTCACCCGCGAGCGGTACCACGAATTCCGGTACCGCCAGGACATGCCGGGCAGCGAGTGCGTGCCCGTGCTGCTGGCAGCGCTCGGGCGCATCACCGGTACCGACACCGGGTCGGCGGGGGACGATGCCGAGATGATCGCGATCGCGCCGACGACGTTGTGGGCGCTGACCGCCGACCGCTTCCGGGCCGGGTCGCTGGCCCAGTCCGTCGAGCGGCTGGGGCTGGCGGCGCGCTCGGTGCGCGACCAGATGTCCAACGACACCTGGATGGTGCTGGCGGCGGTCGACCGGGCGGTCAGCCATCCGTCCGGGTCGCCGCCGGAGTCGCACGCCGAGGGCGAGGGGTACCTGGCGGCCGCGCACAGCCAGACGCTGGCCGGCATGCTGGCGCTGTCCGGGGTCGCCGCCGAATCGATGGTGCACGACGTCGGCTGGACGATGATGGACATCGGCAAGCGCATCGAGCGGGGCATCTGGTTGGCCGCCCTGATGCGCGCGACGCTCACCAACGTCCGTCGCCGGGGTGCCGAGCAGACCATCACCGAGTCGACGCTCGTGGCGTGCGAGTCGTCGGTGATGTACCGCCGTCGCACACTGGGCAAGGTGAGCGTGGCCGCGGTGGCCGACCTGATGCTCTTCGACGAGGAGAACCCGCGGTCGCTGGCGTATCAATTCGAGCGGCTGCGCGTGAATCTCAAGGCGCTGCCGTCGTCGTCGGGTTCCACCCGTCCCGAACGGCTCATCGAAGAGGTCGCGGCGCGGTTGCGCCGGCTCGACACCGACGACCTGGAGGTCGTGACCGACGGTCGTCGCGCCGAGTTGGACGGCCTGCTGTCGGGCATCCACGCCGACCTGCGCGAGCTGTCGCGGGTCATCACCGCCACCCACCTGTCCCTGCCGGGCGGGATGCAACCGCTCTGGGGTCCCGACGAGAGGCGGGTGGTGCCATGACCGACGCGCCACCCAGTCCGGGTGCGGGCACCAGGTCCTACGAGATCACCCACCGGACGACCTATCACTACTCCGACGACGTGACCAGTTCCTACGGTCGCGGCTTCCTCACCCCGCGGGACTCCGACAGGCAACGCTGCACGTCGCACGAGCTGGTGATCGACCCGGAGGCCGCCGACAGGTCCACCAGCCGGGACGGCTACGGAAACGTCAGCTCCTACTTCCACGTCACCGAGCGCCACCGCAACCTCACCATCACCAGCCACTCGATCGTCGAGGTCGACCCGCCACCGGCGAGCCTCTACGCCAGCGGATCGGCGCTGGCACCGTGGGAGATCGCCCGGCCGGTCGGCACCGACGGCGCGCTTGCCGTCGAGTTCACCCTGGATCTGCAGCAACCGGAGATCACCGACGACGTGCGGGCCTACGCCGCGCCCACCTTTCAACCCGAGCGTCCACTCATCGAGGTGCTGCGGGATCTGAACTCCCGCATCAACCGCGACTTCACCTACCGCTCGGGTTCCACGACGGTGTCCACCCAGGTGAGTGAGGTTTTGGCGGCAGGCGAGGGGGTATGTCAGGACTTCGCACGGCTCGCGATCGCGTGCCTGCGCGCCAACGGTCTGGCCGCCAGCTACGTTTCGGGGTATCTGGCGACCGACCCACCTCCTGGAAGGGAACGCATGGTCGGGATCGACGCGACGCACGCCTGGGCATCGGTGTGGACGCCGCAAAGTCAATGGTTGGGTTTCGACCCCACCAACGATCAACTCGTCGACGAGCGTTACGTCGTGGTCGGTTTCGGCCGCGACTACGCCGACGTCCCCCCACTGCGCGGCATCATCTACACCGACTCGGAGAGCAGCAAGATCGAGGTGTCCGTCGACGTCGCCCCCCTGTCCGGAGGCGTGGTCCATGCGTGACTTCATCTGCCCCAACTGCGGCCAACACCTTGCGTTCGAGAACTCGGTGTGCCTGAACTGCAAGAGCAAACTGGGCTTCTCACTCGACGACATGGCCTTCCTGGTCATCGCGACCGGCGCGGAGAGCGAGCACGGTGGTGCCGTCGACGCCAGCGAGTATCAGCTGTGCGCGAATCTGCATGCAGCGGAGTGCAATTGGCTGGTGAAGGTGGCTCCGCAACGGCAGCTGTGCACGTCGTGCGCGCTGACCCGGATCCGTCCCAACGACGCAGACAAGCCCGCGATGGCGGCCTTCGCGGTCGCCGAGATGGCCAAGCGTCGGCTCATCGTCGAGCTCGTCGACCTCAAGCTGCCGATCGTCGGACGCAACGAGGACCCCAACTACGGCTTGGCCTTCGACCTGCTGTCCAGCGAGTTCGAAAAGGTCTTCACCGGCCACGAGAACGGTGTCATCACACTGGATCTGGCCGAGGGTGACGACGTGCATCGCGAGCAGCTGCGGGTCGCGATGGACGAGCCCTACCGCACCCTGCTCGGGCACTTCCGGCACGAGATCGGGCACTACTACTACTACCGGCTGGTCGGCGCCGACCCCAAGTACCAGGAGCGGGCGCGCGAACTGTTCGGCGACGCCGAGGCCGACTACCAGGCGGCCCTCGACCGGCACTACAGCGATGGCGCACCCCCCGGCTGGGAGCGTGATTACGTGTCGTCCTACGCCACGATGCACCCCGCCGAGGACTGGGCCGAGACCTTCGCGCACTACCTGCACATCCGGGACACGCTCGATACCGCCGCCGCCTTCAGCTTTGCCCCTGCATCGGCCACCTTCGAGCGAAGGAACCTGGGGCCCAGTGGGTTCGATTCCATCATCGACATGTGGCTGCCTCTGGCGTGGGCGCTGAACATGGTCAACCGGTCGATGGGCCACGACGACCTGTACCCCTTCGTGCTGCCGATGAAGGTGCTGGAGAAGATGCGTTTCATCCACACCGTCATCGACGAGGTGACCTCGGATCCGGAGAAGCTCGCGGCCGCCAGCGGCACGGTGTAGCCAGACCGTGCCTACCGTCTGACCGACCCGCGGTCGGGCAGGCTGCCAGCCGAGTCGAGGCCGACTGCTCGTGCTTGACCTGTGGCAAACCTTGGAGCACGATCACGCGCATGATCGGTTGGTACGGCGTCCGCGTCGGCGTCGCCCTGGTGATCGGAGCCGCCGTGCTCGGTGTCGGCGGCTGCGGCAAGGTGATCGACGCCGACAGCGCGCAGAAGTCGGTCACCGACTTCGTGAAGCAGAAGACGAAGTTCACCCCGAACGACGTCCGATGCCCGTCGGGCACCGATGCCAAGGTCGGCGTCGAATTCGACTGCACCTTCACCGGACCCGACGGCAACTACGTCGCGCACCTGAAGATCACCAAGGTCGACGGTTCCGACGTGCTCTACGACATCGAGACCAAGCTCGCCTAGCTCCCGTCCAGCGCGGCGATCCAGGGATGACCGGGATGTACTCTGCTCAGCCAGTCCCGTAGCCGGGCCGTCGCGAAACGATCCATGACTCCCATCCTCGCGCGTCACCCGGCGGTGTCGTGGTCACCGATCGGTCACGGACCCGGCGCGGCGCCGCACCGAGCGTGCCGGTCTTCCTAGGCTCGCTCGGGTGAAGGATCGATATGGCTCCGACGTCCTGGCCCGAAACCCGCACGCCGCCAAGCGCGTGCGGTCCACCGAGATGCCGGCCGACATCGGTCTGGTCGTAGAGGACGTCCAGACCGGCTACGTCGGCGCGATCGCCCGCGTCGAGTACGGCCGGATGGAACTGGAGGACTTCGACGGGCATCGGCGGCCGTTCCCGGTCGGCCCCGGATACCTGGTCGACGGCAAGCCGGTGATCCTCACTCCGCCGAAGGCCAAGGGCCCCACGGCACCGACGCGGACGGCGTCGGGATCGGTGGCCGTCGCCGGAACCCGGGCACGGACGGCGTTGGCCAGCCGCATCTACGTCGAGGGCCGCCACGACGCCGAACTGGTCGAACAGGTCTGGGGCGCCGATCTGCGGATCGAGGGCGTCGTGGTCGAATACCTGGGCGGCGTCGACGATCTCGCAGCCATCGTCGAGGACTTCGCCCCCGGTCCCAAACGCCGGCTCGGCGTCCTGGTCGACCACCTGGTCACCGGCTCGAAGGAGGCGCGCATCGCCGATGCGGTGTCCCGCGGCCCCGGCGGCAAGCACACCCTGGTGGTCGGGCACCCGTACGTCGACGTTTGGCAGGCGGTCAAGCCCGAACGCCTCGGCCTGAAGCAGTGGCCGGTGATCCCGCGCAACGTGGAATGGAAGCACGGCATCTGCGAGGCCCTCGGCTGGCCGCACGCCGACCAAGCCGACATCGCAACGGCCTGGCGTCGGATTCGGGGCAGGGTGCGTGACTGGAACGACCTCGAGCCGGCGTTGATCGGGCGCGTCGAGGAACTCATCGACTTCGTCACGACCGGCTGAGCGGCGCGGCATCGGGAGATTTCGGCGTTCGTGGTGGACGCGGACACGTCGATGCGTCATCATCCGTGGCATGTCAGTGCCTCCGCCGCCTGGATCGGATCCGTCGTACCCGCCGCCGCCCGGTCACGACCCCTCGCTGCCTCCTCCCATCGACGGCTACGCAAACGGTCATGCAAACGGGTACGGGTACGGCGCGCCGCCCCCACCGCCGCCAGGCCAGTACGGCGCACCCCCGCCCTACGGTGGCGGCTACCCCCCGCCGTATCCCGGCGGGTACCAGGCTGGCCCCTTCGGCGTCGACGCCTACGGCCGGCCGCTGTCGGACAAGAGCAAGCTCGTGGCGGGCTTGCTGCAGCTGTTCCTCGGCACGTTGGGAATCGGTCGCTTCTACCTGGGCTACACCGGGCTTGGCGTCGCGATGCTGCTGTTGTCCTGGCTGACCTGCGGCATCTGGCCGCTGATCGACGCCATCCTGATCTTGCTCGGCAAGGTGCCCGATTCGGAGGGCCGCACGCTGCGCGAGTGACCGCGAGCGCGCGCCGGTGACGTGGTAAGCCTGTGTCGTGGCCGATGGTCTGTTCGACGTGGCTGGAGATCCAGGTGACGGGGAGGGCATTCCCGGTGGCGGCCCGTCGTCGCCGCTGGCGGTGCGGATGCGTCCCACCGGCCTCGACGAAGTGGTCGGCCAGGATCATCTGTTGCGCGACGGTTCGCCGCTGCGGCGACTCGTCGACGGCTCGGGCGCGGCGTCGGTCATCCTCTACGGGCCGCCCGGCACCGGCAAGACCACCCTGGCATCGCTGATCTCGCAGGCCACGGGCCGTCGCTTCGAGGCGCTGTCGGCCCTATCGGCCGGCGTGAAGGACGTCCGCGCCGTCATCGACGTGGCCCGCCGCGCCGCAGTGCACGGCAAGCAGACCGTGCTGTTCATCGACGAGGTGCATCGGTTCTCCAAGACGCAGCAGGATGCCCTACTGGCCGCCGTCGAGAACCGCGTCGTGCTGCTGGTCGCGGCCACGACGGAGAACCCGTCCTTCTCGGTCGTCGCCCCGCTGCTGTCCCGGTCGCTGATCCTGCAGTTGCAACCCCTCGGTGCCGACGCAGTGCGGGCGGTCGTGGAGCGGGCCATCGCCGACCCGCGTGGACTGGACGGGTCGGTATCGGTGGATCCGGACGCCGTCGAGCTGCTGGTTAGGCTCGCCGCCGGTGACGCCCGCCGCGCGCTGACTGCACTCGAGGTGGCCGCCGAGGCGGGCGATCACGTGACCGTCGACGTCATCGAACAGTCCCTGGACAAGGCCGCGGTGCGTTACGACCGCGACGGCGACCAGCACTACGACGTCGTGAGCGCCTTCATAAAGTCGGTGCGCGGATCCGACGTCGACGCGGCGCTGCACTACCTGGCCCGGATGTTGACCGCGGGGGAGGACCCCCGCTTCATCGCGCGGCGGCTGAGCATCCTCGCCAGCGAGGACATCGGAATGGCCGACCCGACGTCGCTTCTGGTGGCCGTAGCCGCCGCGCAGACCGTGCAGCTGATCGGCATGCCGGAGGCGCAGCTCACCCTCGCGCACGCCACCGTGCACCTGGCCACGGCGCCGAAGTCGAATGCCGTCACTACGGCACTGGCCGCGGCGATGGGGGACATCAGGGCGGGCAAGGCCGGGTTGGTGCCACCGCACCTGCGCGACGGGCACTACTCCGGGGCCGCGGCGCTGGGCAATGCCCAGGGGTATTCCTACCCGCATGACGACCCGGATGGCATTGTGCCGCAACAGTATGCCCCCGACGAGCTGGTGGGTGCGGACTACTACCGGCCGACGACGCACGGCGCCGAGCGGGAGATCGCCGGCCGTCTCGACAAGCTCCGAGCGATCCTGCGTCGGCGGCGTTAGCCCAGAAAGCGCTCGGGGCTGCGATTCTCGTCGAATCGCAGCCCCGAGTGCATTCTCGGTGTCTAGCGGCGCAGGGCACCCGTGCGCCGGCGACCCATCACGCCGGCGACCAGGGCCACGCCGACGGCGGCGACGATGACCTGGACGAGCAACTCCATCCAGTCGATGCCGCTGGTGGCGGTGGGGATGCCGAGCTGGCGGGCCAGCCAGGTGCCGATCAGCGCCGACACGATGCCGACGAGGATCGTGACGAGCAGGCCGATGGGCTGCTTGCCCGGGAGGACGAGCCGGCCGAGGAGGCCGATGATCGCGCCGATGACGATCGCGGTGATGATGCCCGTGGGAGTCATTTCATGTCACTTTCATTCGAGGAGTGAGGTGAAGACGCAATACCCCGTCGTGCCAAGGAAATAAACGTCGACGTAGATATGCCGACCGGACGTAATCTCGGTTGCGTGAAGACCGAGCTGATCGCCGTGGATACCGCCCGACACCGTACGGTGGACCTCACCGACGCGGTCCGCGAGTTCTGTGCCTCCCGCGGCGACGGCTTGTGCAACGTCTTCGTGCCGCACGCCACCGCGGGCGTGGCCATCCTCGAGACCGGCGCCGGCTCGGACGCCGACCTGGTCGACGCGCTGGAACGGCTGCTGCCGCGCGACGATCGCTATCGCCACGCCCACGGTTCGCCGGGGCATGGCGCCGATCACGTATTGCCGGGCATCGTGTCGCCGTCGGTGACCATTCCGGTGGCGGCTGGTGAGCCGCTACTGGGCACCTGGCAGAGCGTCGTGCTGGTCGACCTAAACAGGGACAACCCGCGCCGGTCGGTGCGGTTGAGCTTCGTCGGCGGCTGACGCCACGCCCTGCCGGGGTGATCTTGCAGGGCGATCGGGACGGGCCGGTACTGTTGTGCGGTCGCGACGACACTCGTCACACCATTGATTCGTAGATCCGTGGCCCGAATAGTTAAGGACAGCAGCACGTGCAGACACACGAGATCAGGAAGCGCTTCCTCGATCACTTCGTGAACGCGGGCCACACCGAGGTGCCGAGCGCGTCGGTCATCCTCGACGATCCCAATCTGTTGTTCGTCAACGCTGGCATGGTGCAGTTCGTGCCCTACTTCCTCGGACAGCAGAAGCCGCCGTGGGACCGGGCGACCAGCGTGCAGAAGTGCATCCGCACCCCCGACATCGACGAAGTCGGCATCACCACTCGGCACAACACCTTCTTCCAGATGGCCGGCAACTTCTCGTTCGGCGATTACTTCAAGAAGGGCGCCATCGAGTTCGCCTGGACCCTGCTGACCAACCCGCAGGATCAGGGTGGTTACGGTTTCGATCCCGAAAGACTTTGGGCGACGGTCTATCTCGACGACGACGAGGCGATCTCACTGTGGCAGGAGGTCGCCGGGTTGCCGCCCGAGCGCATCCAGCGTCGCGGCATGGCCGACAACTACTGGTCGATGGGCATCCCCGGCCCAAGCGGTCCGTCCTCGGAGATCTACTACGACCGTGGGCCCGAATACGGCGTCGACGGTGGTCCCGAGGCCAACGAGGACCGCTACATCGAGATCTGGAATCTCGTCTTCATGCAGAACGAGCGGGGCGAGGGCACCGGCAAGGCCGACTTCGAGATCCTCGGCCCGCTGCCCCGCCAGAACATCGACACCGGCATGGGCGTCGAGCGGGTCGCGTGCCTGCTGCAGGGCGTGGACAACGTCTACGAGACCGACCTGGTGCGGCCGGTCATCGACCTGGTCGCCGGCATCGCGCCGCGGGGGTACGGCGCTGGCAACCACGACGACGACGTCCGCTACCGCATCATCGCCGACCACAGCCGCACCGCGGCGATCATCATCGGCGATGGTGTCAGCCCCGGCAACGACGGCCGCGGGTACGTGTTGCGCCGGTTGCTGCGCCGCGTCATCCGCTCGGCCAAGCTGCTCGGCATCGACACGCCGATCGTCGGCGAACTGATGGCGTGCGTCCGCGACGCGATGGGCCCGTCGTACCCCGACCTGGTCACCGACTTCGAGCGGATCAACCGCATCGCGGTGGCCGAGGAGACCGCGTTCAACCGGACGCTCGCGTCGGGTTCGCGGCTGTTCGAGGATGCAGCCAACGCCACCAGGGCATCCGGGGTGTCGGTGCTGTCGGGTACCGACGCATTCACGCTGCACGACACCTACGGTTTTCCGATCGAGCTGACCTTGGAGATGGCCGCGGAGTCCGGTCTCACCGTGGACGAGGAGGGCTTCCGCGGCCTGATGGCCGAGCAGCGGCAGCGCGCCAAGGCCGACGCGGCTGCCCGCAAGCACGCCCATGCCGACCTGTCGGCGTACCGCGAGCTGGTCGACGCCGGGGCGACCGAGTTCACCGGCTTCGACGAATTGACCTCCGAGGCGCGGATTCTCGGCATCTTCGTCGATGGCAAGCGGGTTCCCGTCGTTGCCCACGAAGGGATGGCCGCCGAGCGCGTCGAGCTGGTGCTCGACCGCACCCCGCTGTACGCCGAGTCCGGCGGTCAGATCGCCGACGTCGGCGCCATCACCGGCACGGGATCCAGCGGTGCCGCCAAGGCCGCCGTCACCGACGTGCAGAAGATCGCCAAGACACTGTTCGTGCACCGCGTCACCGTCGAGTCCGGTGAGTTCGTGGAGGGCGACATCGTGGTCGCCGCCGTCGATCCGCAGTGGCGCCGGGGTGCCACCCAGGGCCACTCGGGCACCCACATGGTGCACGCCGCGCTGCGACAGGTGCTGGGACCCAATGCCGTTCAGGCCGGATCGTTGAACCGCCCCGGCTACCTGCGCTTCGACTTCAATTGGCAGGGTGCGCTCACCGACGAGCAGCGCGAGCAGATCGAGGTGGTCACCAACGAGGCCGTCGAGGCCGACTACGCGGTCAACACCATGTACACCAAGCTCGAGAAGGCCAAGGCCATGGGTGCGATGGCGCTGTTCGGCGAGGCCTACCCCGAGGACGTCAGGCTGGTCGAGATCGGCGGACCGTTCTCGCTGGAGCTGTGTGGTGGTACGCACGTGCACAACTCGGCGCAGATCGGTCCGGTGACCATCCTCGGCGAGTCCTCGGTTGGTTCGGGCGTCCGCCGCGTCGAGGCCTACGTCGGACTCGACTCGTTCAAGTACCTGGCCAAGGAACGCGCTCTGATGGCCGGTCTGGCGTCGTCGCTGAAGGTGCCGTCCGAAGAGGTGCCCGCCCGAGTGGCCAACCTCGTCGAACGCCTCAAGGCAGCCGAGAAGGAACTCGACAGGGCCCGGCTCGCCAACGCCCGCGCGGCGGCGGCGAACGCGGCCGCGGGCGCCGAGCTGGTGGGTAGGGTCCGTGTCGTGGCGCAGCGGATGGCCGGTGGCATCTCGGCGGGGGATCTGCGCAGCCTCGTCGGCGACGTCAAGGGCAAGCTCGGCTCGGAGCCGGGAGTCGTGGCGCTGATCGCCGAGGGCGACGGCGGAACGGTGCCGTTCGTGGTGTCGGTGAATCCGGCCGCACAGGATCTCGGCTTGAGCGCGAACGACCTGGTGAAAGTGCTGGCTGGGCCCGTCGACGGCCGCGGGGGCGGCAAGGCCGACCTGGCCCAGGGATCGGGCACCACACCGTCGGGCATCGACGCGGCGCTCATGGCGTTGCTCGCCGAGATTGCCAGGAGTTGACCCGGTTGACCGACTCCGAGGACCGTCAGCCGGACCGGCCGGGCGGTGACGATCCCGGTCGCGGTCGACGGCTCGGAGTCGACGTCGGGACCGTCCGGATCGGAGTCGCGACCAGCGACCCCGACGGCATCCTCGCCACACCGGTCGAGACGGTGCCGAGAGACCGCAGAGACGTCAGGGGCAAGCACATTCGCCGGCTGGCGCAGCTCGCCGACGAGTACGCAGTCGTCGAGGTCGTCGTCGGACTGCCCCGGACCCTGGCTGATCGCACCGGGCCCTCCGCGCTGGACGCCATCGCGGTTGCCGACGCCCTCTCGGCGCGGATCGCGCCCGTTCCCGTGCGGCTCTCCGACGAGCGGCTAACGACGGTGTCGGCGCAGCGGTCACTGCGCGAGGCGGGCATCCGCGCCAAGGGGCAACGCTCGATGATCGACCAGGCGGCCGCCGTCGGCATCCTGCAGACCTGGCTGGACCAGCGGCGGGCCGCGTTGGCCACGGCGGGCGGAGACGAGGAGCACGTGAACACCAGCGGACGCGAGGAGCACGTGAATACCAGCGGAGCGGCCGATGGCTGAGGACTGGGGTCGTGAGCGCACCGAGCCCGAAGCGGTTGGCCGGCCACGCCGGACCATGAGCCGCACGCAACGCGCTCGCGCCAGGCGCAACCGTCGCCGCCGCCGCAACATCACCATCATGTCGGTGCTGGCATTGGTCGTCGTGCTCGTCGGGGCCGTCTTCCTCGGCTCGCGCATGTGGCACGGGATGTTCGGCAACACCAGCGACTACGAGGGCGACGGCGTCAAGGACGTCGTCGTGCAGGTCCGCAGCGGCGACTCCACCACCGCGATCGGCAAGACCCTTGTCGACGGTGGCGTGGTGGCCACCTCCCAGGCCTTCGTCGACGCGGCGGCCGGCAACGCGGCGATCTCCTCGATCCAGCCCGGCTTCTACAAGGTGCGCACCGAGATCCCCGCGGCCAACGCGGTGTCCCGGCTCGCCGACCCGCAGAACCGCGTCGGCAAGCTCGTCATTCCCGAGGGCCGCCAGCTCGACGACGTCGCCGACGTCAAGACCAACGTCGTGACGAAGGGCATCTTCTCGCTCGTCGCCGACGCCACCTGCGTCGACCTCGACGGCCAGCGCACGTGCGGGGTCACCGCCGACGACCTGAAGAAGGCCGCGGGAGCGGCGGACCCAGCGGCGCTGGCGATTCCGTCATGGGCGGCCGATCCCGTCAAGGCACTCGGCAACGACCACCGGCGGCTCGAGGGGCTCATCGCCCCCGGTACCTGGAACGTCGACCCGTCGGCGCCGGCGCCGGACATCCTGGCCACGCTGATCACCGCCAGCGCCCGGCAGTACGAACAGGACGGGCTGCTGCAGGCCGGCAACGCCGAGAACCTGTCGCCCTACCAGATCCTGGTGGTCGCCTCGCTGGTGCAGCGGGAATCCAAGCCGCAGGACTTCGCGAAGGTTGCCAGGGTGATCTACAACCGGTTGGTCGCTCCCGATCACCGCCGGCTGGAGTTCGACTCGACGGTCAACTACTCGCTGGACCGTCAGGAGGTCGCGACCACCGACGCCGACCGGGCCAGGGTCACGCCGTGGAACACCTATGCGCGCGACGGGCTGCCCGTCACGCCGATCTGCTCGCCGGGCCAGCCGGCGCTCGCGGCCGCCGAGGGCCCGGAGCCGGGTGACTGGCTGTACTTCGTCACCGTCGACATGCAGGGCACCACGCTGTTCACCCGCGACTACCAGCAACACCTGGCCAACATCGACCTGGCCCGACAAAACGGTGTGCTCGACAGCGCACGATGACGCCCCGCCGCGCGGCGGTCCTCGGTTCGCCCATCGCCCACTCCAGGTCCCCGCAGCTGCATCTCGCGGCCTACCGCGCCCTCGGGCTGGCTGACTGGACCTACGAGCGCATCGAGTGCACGGCCGAGGAACTGCCGGCGCTCGTCGGCGGACTCGGCCCGGAGTGGGTTGGACTCTCGGTCACGATGCCGGGCAAGTTCGCGGCGTTGCGCTTCGCCGACGAACGGACCGCGCGCGCCGAACTCCTCGGCTCGGCCAACACGCTCGTCAGGACGGCGTCGGGGTGGCGTGCCGACAACACCGACGTCGACGGCGTCGCGGGTGCACTCGCGGACGTGTGCGGTGGCGCCGGTTCGGCCGTCGTCCTCGGGGCGGGTGGGACGGCTCCCGCGGCCGTCGCCGGACTCGTCCAGCTCGGGGTGCACACGCTGCGGGTGGTCGCGCGCAGTCGCGAGAAGGCGGCCGTCCTGCTCGACCTCGGCACCCGGCTCGGCGCCGACACCCGGTGGGTCGAACTGGGCACCCCGGTGACCGGGGCCGACGTGGTCGTGAACACCATCCCGGCCGACGTCGCCGCGCAATACGCCGACACCGTGACGACCGCGCCGGTGCTGCTCGATGCGATCTACGACCCGTGGCCGACTCCGCTGGCGGCGGCGTTCACCGCCGCGGGCGGCCGCGTCGTCAGCGGACTGCAGATGCTGCTGAATCAGGCCTACGCCCAGGTCGAGCAGTTCACCGGAATGCCTGCGCCGAAAGAGGCGATGATCGCCGCCCTGTCTGGGCCCTAGGCTCTATCCGTGGGGGTGGGCGTGACGCTGGGGCTGGTCGCCGCCGCGACGTGGGCGACCGCCCTGTCGGTCTACGACGTGCTTCACCAGCGGCTGCCGAACGCACTGACGCTGCCGGGTGCGGCGGTCGTGCTCGGCGTCGCGACAGTCGCCGGGCGGGGTGCGGCCGCATTGCTCGGAGCGTTCGCGCTGGCGGCGCTCTACCTGGTGGTTCACCTGGTCGCTCCCGCCTCGATGGGGGCCGGTGACGTCAAGCTGGCACTCGGGCTCGGCGGCCTCACCGGAGCGTTCGGGGCCGACGCGTGGGTGCTGGCGGCGGTGGCTGCCCCGGTGCTGACGGCGCTTGCCGGCGTCGTCGTGTTGCGCGCGCGGGGGACGGTGCCGCACGGCCCGTCGATGTGCGTGGCTGCTCTCGGTGCGGTCGCCCTGGTCGCCCTCTAGCACTACCGTGTGAGCCCCGGGAAGGGGATCGCTCACCATGTCACCGCGGGCCGCCGGGAGGTGGTGGCGCAGCCCGCCGTGACGGATTACGTCAGGCCGCAGGCGTCATGGGAAGATGGGCCGCGTGTTGCGATGGACCACAGCTGGTGAATCACACGGCCGCGCGTTGGTGGCGATGGTCGAGGGGATGGTGGCCGGTGTCGAGGTCACCTCTGCCGACATCGCCGCCCAGTTGAGGCGCCGCCGGCTCGGCTACGGGCGCGGGGCCAGGATGAAGTTCGAGGCCGACGAGGTGACCGTGTTGGCCGGGGTGCGTCACGGCGTGACCCTCGGCGGTCCGATCGCCATCGAGATCGGCAATACCGAATGGCCCAAGTGGGAGACCGTGATGGCGGCCGACCCGGTGTCGCAAACCGATCTGGACGGGGCCCGCAACGCTCCGCTGACCCGACCCCGGCCCGGACACGCCGACTACGCGGGCATGCTCAAGTACGGCTTCGACGACGCCCGACCGGTGCTCGAGCGCGCCAGCGCCCGCGAGACCGCTGCCCGCGTCGCCGCCGGCACCATCGCCAGGGAGTTCCTGCGCCAGGCGCTCGGCGTCGAGGTGCTCTCGCACGTCGTCTCGATCGGCGCGTCCAAGCCCTACGACGGACCACCGCCGCGGCCGCAGGATCTGGCCCGCATCGATGACAGCCCGGTCCGCGCGTTCGACGAGACGGCCGAGCAGGCCATGATCGCCGAGATCGAGGCAGCCAAGAAGGACGGTGACACGCTCGGCGGCATCGTCGAGGTCGTCGTCGAGGGCCTCCCGATCGGCCTCGGATCGTTCACCAGCGGTGACAACCGTCTCGACAGCCAACTCGCCGCCGCGGTCATGGGCATCCAGGCCATCAAGGGCGTCGAGATCGGCGACGGCTTCGAGACCGCGCGCCGCCGCGGCAGCGTCGCGCACGACGAGATCTACCCCGGTCCCGACGGCGTGCTGCGCTCGACGAATCGCGCGGGCGGGCTCGAAGGTGGGATGACCAACGGCCAGACGCTGCGGGTCCGGGCCGCGATGAAGCCCATCTCGACGGTGCCGAGGGCACTGGCCACGGTCGACATGTCCACCGGGGAAGAGGCCGTCGCGATCCACCAGCGATCGGACGTGTGCGCGGTGCCCGCCGCGGGCGTGGTCGTCGAGACCATGGTGGCCCTGGTGCTCGCGCGCGCGGCGCTGGAGAAGTTCGGCGGCGACTCGCTGGCCGAGACCACGTCCAACGTCGCGAGCTACCTCGCGGCGGTGCGCACGCGGGAGCCGTCCCAGATCACCGAGGCGTCGGGCTGATGGCGCCAAGGGCCGTGCTGGTGGGCATGCCCGGATCGGGCAAGTCCACCATCGGCCGCCGCCTGGCGAAGGCGCTGGACGTACCGCTGCTGGACACCGACGCCAAGATCGTCGAGACCGCCGGCCGCAGCATCGCCGAGATCTTCGTCGAGGGCGAGCCGGAGTTCCGCCGCATCGAGGCCGACGTGGTGCGGGCCGCGCTGGCCGAACACGAGGGCGTGGTATCACTCGGCGGGGGCGCGATCACCACGCCGGAAGTCCGCGAGGCGTTGGCCGGGCACACCGTCATCTATCTGGAAATCAGTGCGGCCGAAGGCATTCGGCGCACCTCCGGAGGTGCGACCCGGCCGCTGCTGGCCGGCGGCGACCCGGGGGAGCGGTTCCGCGAGCTGATGACCCAGCGGGTCCCGCTCTACCGCGAGGTCGCGACGATGCGGATCAACACCAACCGCCGCAATCCCGGGGCGGTCGTGCGCACCATCGTGCACCGGCTGGAGAACGCCGGCACCGACCGTCAGCAGGCGCGGCGACGTCGCCGCCCGGCCTGGCGCAGGCTGCCCACCGTCCTGAACCCAGCACCCACCACAGAGGCGCCACCGAGTCCCGCGGCGCTGGCCCGAAAGGCAGAGGCGCGCAATGACTGAACCCGTGACCGTCGAGGTGCTCGTCGATCGGCCCTACCCGGTCGTCATCGGCACCGGGCTGCTCGACGATCTGGGCCGGGTGCTCGACGGTCGGCACCGGGTCGCCATCCTGCACCAGCCCGTTCTCAACCAGACCGCCGAGTCGATTCGAAGCCACCTGGCGGACAAGGGAATCGACGCGCACCGCATCGAGATCCCGGACGCCGAGGCAGGCAAGGAGCTGCCCGTCGTCGGCTTCATCTGGGATGTGTTGGGCCGCATCGGCATCGGTCGCCAGGATGCGATCGTCAGCCTTGGCGGTGGCGCGGCCACCGACGTCGCCGGTTTCGCGGCGGCCACCTGGTTGCGCGGGGTCGACGTCGTGCACGTGCCGACGACGCTGCTCGGCATGGTCGACGCCGCGGTCGGTGGCAAGACCGGCATCAACACCGACGCGGGCAAGAACCTCGTCGGCGCGTTTCACCAGCCGTTGGCCGTGCTGGTCGACCTGGCCACGCTGGAGAGCCTGCCGCGCAACGAGATCGTCGCGGGCATGGCCGAGATCGTGAAGGCCGGATTCATCGCCGACCCGGTGATCCTGGACATGATCGAGGCCGATCCCGAAGCCGCGCTCGACCCGTCCGGACCCGTGCTGCCGGAACTGATCCGGCGCGCCGTGGTGGTCAAGGCCGAAGTCGTCGCCGCCGACGAGAAGGAGTCGCAGCTGCGCGAGATCCTCAACTACGGGCACACCCTGGCGCATGCGATCGAGCGCCGGGAACGCTACCGCTGGCGTCACGGTGCCGCCGTGTCGGTGGGATTGGTGTTCGCCGCGGAGCTCGGCCGGTTGGCGGGTCGGCTCGACGACGAGACGGCCGACCGGCACCGCGCGGTGCTCACGGCGCTCGGCCTGCCCGTGACCTACGACGCCGACGCGCTGCCGCAGCTGCTGGAGTACATGGCCGGTGACAAGAAGACGCGTTCGGGGATCCTGCGATTCGTGGTGCTCGACGGTCTCGCCAAGCCGGGGCGTCTCGAGGGCCCGGACCCTGCGCTGCTGGTCGCGGCCTATTCCGAGATCGGAGTCAGATGACGATCAACGTGTTCAACGGCCCCAACCTCGGCAGGCTCGGCAAACGCCAGCCCGAGGTGTACGGCAGCACCACCCACGACGACCTGGTCGCGCTCATCGAGCGCGAGGCCGACGAACTCGGGCTGGAGGTCGTGGTGCGCCAAACCGACAGCGAGGCCGAGCTGCTGGGCTGGGTGCACGATGCCGCCGACGCCAAGGAACCCGTCGTGCTCAATGCCGGCGCGCTGACCCACACGTCGGTGGCGCTACGGGACGCCTGTGCCGAACTGACCGCACCGCTGATCGAGGTGCACATCTCGAATGTCCACCGCCGCGAGGAGTTTCGCCATCACTCGTACCTGAGCGGCGTCGCGACGGGCGTGATCGTCGGGCTCGGCGTGCAGGGTTATCTGGCGGCGCTGCGCTACCTGGCCAGCCTGGACTGAAGCCAGCCTGGACTAGGGCCGCTTCTCGGACTCGATGGTCTCTGCCTCCGAGCCGACGCCCGCCGGGACCGCGGCAGTGTCGTGCTCTTCGTCGCGGACGGCTTCGAACACGTCGGTGTCGGCCCGGTCGTCCTCGTGACCCTTGCGCTGGATCGGGGGAGCCTTGCGGTCGACGAGCCCGCGGCCCAGGGACACGCCAGCGATGGCGAAGACGAACATCAGCAGCGCCGTGAACGCGGCGAAGGTGGTCACCTCGTTCAGCAGGCCCTGGGCGTAGAGGTTCTCGTAGAACAGCGAGATGAACCAAGCGACGAAGCCGCTGACGATGCCGGCGAACAGGCCGCCCAGCAGCCAGGTCATTGCCAGGTCGCCGCGGCGGTCCGGATCGGGGTTGGCCCGTGCGTCGGCCCGGCCGTCCGTCATGCCCCAGACGAACGCCGCAATGGCGAACACCGCGACCAGCACGACGCTGATCACCAGCGCCTGGCCCTCCCAGACACTGATGAGTGCGCCCTGAAGCAACCGGACGACGACCATCAGCGTCGCGAACACCAATCCGCGCAGCAACCACTTGCTCATGAGGGCACAGCGTAGCGAGTACCGTCAGGCGCTGTGACGATTTCCCAGCGCAGGGCGCGCCTCCGTCGCAGACTCGCCGCCGCCGAGCTCGACGCGATGCTGGTGACCGACCTGGTCAACGTGCGTTATCTGGCCGGATTCACCGGGTCCAACGCCGCGTTGCTGATCCGCGTCGACGACGAAATCCCGGTCCTGGCGACCGACGGCCGGTACCGGACGCAGGCGGCGCAGGAGTCTCCCGACGCCGAGATCGTCATCGAGCGAGCGTGCGGCCCCCACCTGGCGGCCGCTGCGGCCCAGGCCGGTGTCCGACGGCTCGGCTTCGAGAGCCACGTCGTCACCGTGGACGGTCACGCCCTGTTGGTCGAGGCGGCCGACGGGGTCGAGCTCGTCAGGGCGGCCGGCGCGGTCGAGGCGCTGCGCGAGGTCAAGGACGCCGGGGAGATCGCGCTGCTGCGGTTGGCCTGCGAGGCCGCCGACGCCGCACTGGCCGACCTGGTGGCTGCCGGCGGGCTGCGGCCGGGCCGGACCGAACGCGAGGTCGGTCGCGACCTGGAGGCACGGATGCTCGACCACGGCGCCGACGGAGTGTCCTTCGAGACCATCGTGGCCGCCGGTGCGAACTCGGCGATCCCGCACCACCGGCCGACCGACGCGGTGCTCGCCGCCGGCGACTTCGTCAAGCTCGACTTCGGCGCGCTCGTCGCGGGGTACCACTCGGACATGACGCGCACGTTCGTGCTGTCCCCGGTGGCCCAGTGGCAGCGCGACCTGTACGGCCTGGTCGCCACCGCCCAGCGGGTCGGCAGGCAGGCGCTGGCCCCCGGGGTCTCGCTGTCCGGGGTGGATCGGGCATCGCGCCAGGTGATCGCCGACGCGGGCTTCGCCGAGAACTTCGGACACGGCCTCGGCCACGGGGTCGGGCTTCAGATCCACGAAGCGCCGGGAATCAGCGCGTCGTCCGCCGGTACACTGCTTGCTGGCTCCGCGGTCACCGTGGAGCCCGGTGTCTATCTGCCCGGCCGTGGCGGTGTCCGCATCGAGGACACCCTGGTCGTGGGCAGTGATGATGCACCCACACCCGAGTTGCTGACCCGGTTCCCCAAGGAACTGGCGATTCTCTAAAGAGGCTAGGAGTAGTACCGCCGTGGCATCGACCGCCGACTTCAAGAATGGGCTCGTCCTGCAGATCGATGGCCAGCTGTGGCAGATCACCGAGTTCCAGCACGTCAAGCCGGGCAAGGGCCCCGCGTTCGTGCGTACCAAGCTCAAGAACGTGCTGTCCGGCAAGGTCGTCGACAAGACCTACAACGCGGGCGTGAAGGTCGAGACCGCCACCGTGGACCGCCGCGACGCCACCTACCTGTACCGCGACGGCGCCGATTTCGTGTTCATGGACTCCGAGGACTACGAGCAGCACCCCCTGCCCGAGACGCTGGTCGGCAACAACGCCAACTACCTGCTCGAGAGCATGCCGGTGCAGATCGCCTTCCACGACGGGGCGCCGCTCTACCTGGAACTGCCGGTGTCGGTCGAGCTGCTCGTCGCGAACACCGAGCCCGGCCTGCAGGGCGATCGCTCCAGCGCGGGCACCAAGCCGGCCACCATGGAGACCGGCGCCGAGATCCAGGTGCCGCTGTTCATCAACACCGGTGACAAGCTCAAGGTCGACACGCGCGACGGAAGCTATCTGGGCCGAGTGAATGCCTAGTCTCGACGAGCTACGCACCGCGGAGCGTCGGGATGCCTGACCGGCGCGGTCCGGATCGTGGTCGCCACCAGGCCCGCAAGCGAGCCGTCGACCTGCTGTTCGAAGCCGAGGCCCGCGGCCTGACCCCGGCCGAGATCGCCGATGGCCGGACGAGTATGGCCCAGGGCGATTCCGAGATGTCCAGCCTGAACCCCTACACGGTGACGGTCGCGCGGGGCGTCACCGAGCACGCCGCTCACGTCGACGATCTCATCTCGGCGCATCTGCAGGGCTGGACCCTGGAACGGTTGCCCGCCGTCGACAGGGCCGTGCTGCGGGTCGCGGTATGGGAGCTGCTGTATGCCGACGACGTGCCCGAACCGGTGGCCGTCGACGAGGCCGTCGAGCTGGCCAAGAGCCTGTCCACCGACGAATCGCCGGCGTTCGTCAATGGAGTGCTCGGTCAGGTGATGCTGGTGACGCCGCAGATTCGCGCCGCCGCGGCGGCCGTGCGGGTCGACCCCGAGGGTTCCTGAACCCGAGCAACGGTTCTGGACCACTGCACATCCGGTCCACATCGGGGGCAAAGGTCTGCCGCGTTGACTGGTCTCATGACACGCGAGACCACTTCCACCACACGCGAGACCGCCACCGCGGCAGCCGATGTCGTCGTCGTGCTCGACGGTGACACCGACGCCGGCCATCGGCTGGCTCGCACCCTGCTGGCCGACGGGCGCCGCGTGGCGGTGATCGGTCACCATGCCGCCAGCCTGGTGCGCAGCATGCACGGCTACCCCGCCGAGCGGGTGCTCGCCATCGCGGGTGACGTCGGCGACCAACGGAATTGGGCTCGGATCGTGGAGCGGGTGACCGAACGGTTCGGCCGCATCGACCGCGTGGTCCGTGCCGAGGACGCCGCGTTGCGGGCCTCGGCCTGAGTCACGCCCCCAGCGCCTGATAGGTGCGGCGGACGAACCGGGGCTGTGCGGCCTGCAGCTTGGCCAGCGACGTGTTGCCCGCCACGGCGGCAGCCGCCGCGTCCGAGCTCAGATCCGGCAGATTCTGGATGAGGTAGAGGATGATCAGGTCGGCCGAGGGATCCGCCTGCCACCACGTGCCGTACGCGCCCGGCCAGCTGAACGTCCCGAGCCCGCCCGGCCCGTACAACTGCCGGGACTGCGCGGCGTCGGTCACCACCGAGAGGTTCAAACCGAAACCCCGGCCCCGCCAGAACGGCATCCCCAGGAACGGGAACGTCTTCTGCTCGGCGGTCAGCCGATCGGTGCGCATCGCCCGCACGGAATCCTGCGACAGCACCCGGACGCCGTCCACGGTGCCACCGCCGAGCAGCATGCGGGCGAAGGTCAGGTAGTCGTCGGCGGTCGACCACAGCCCCGCCCCGCCGGTGCAGAACGCCGGCAGCGTCACCGGCGCGGGGCCCATGACGTCGTCGCGCAGTGTGCCGTCGTCGTCGAGCTGGTACATCGTCGCCGCGCGCCGGCGACCCTGGTGGGTCACCGCGAAACCGGTGTCGGACATGCCCATCGGTTCGAGGATGCGTTCGGCCAGCACCTGCGCCAGCGGCTTGCCCTCGATGCGGGACAGCGCGATGCCCAGCACGTCGGTCGACTGACTGTAGGTCAGGCGTTCGCCCGGCTGGTGGGCCAGTGGCAGCTGCGCCAGCTCGGCCAGCCAGCGATCCTGGTCCTGGCGGAACATCAACCGGCCGTACGCCCGGCTCAGCGGTGGACCCACCGAGAACGCGTACGCCAGGCCGCTTCGGTGGGTCATCAAGTCGTCGAACGTGATTGGCCTGCGCAGGGGCACCGTCGCCTCCAGCGGGCCAGACGGGCTGGCCAGCACCCGGACGTCGGCCAATTCCGGCAGCCAGTGTGAGACGGGGTCGGTCAAGGCGAACATGCGCTGCTCGACCATCGACATCGCCGCCGCCACCGTCACCGGCTTGCTCATCGAGGCGATGCGGAAGATGGTGTCGCGCTGCATGGGTAGACCGGCGTGCACGTCGCGGTGGCCGAGTTCGTTGACCTGCAGGACCTCGCCCGCCTGCCACACCAGCGTCACGGCACCGGCGAGCAGGCCCGCGTCGATCGCCTCGAGGATGGACGCCTGGTTGCCGTCGAGATTCACCTGGTCAGCTTAGTCAGAGTTGGTCGGTGCGGGCCGGACCCCTAACGGGTGTTAAGCTGCCGGGCGAAGTTCGACGTCCTTTAACGATCCGTCCCGAGAGGCGGAGAAGGAGGTCCAGGTCATCTTGGCTGCCCCCAGCCCCGACCGGGAATTGATGTCCGCCGCAGACGTGAGCCGGACCATCTCCCGCATGGCTCATCAGATCATCGAGAAGACCGCGCTCGACGGCGCCGACGCGCCCCACGTGGTTCTGCTGGGCATTCCGACGCGCGGCGTCACACTGGCGGACCGCCTGGCCGCGAAGATTCACGAATTCTCCGGTGTCACCGTCCCGCGCGGCGCCCTCGACATCACGCTCTACCGCGACGATCTGGCGGGCAAACCGCCGCGTCCCATCGGGGCCACTTCGATCCCCGCGCGCGGCGTCGACGGTGCCCTGGTGATCCTGGTCGACGACGTGCTCTACACCGGGCGTTCCGTGCGTGCCGCACTGGATGCGCTGCGCGACATCGGACGGCCACGCGCGGTCCAACTCGCGGTGCTGGTCGACCGGGGCCACCGCGAGCTCCCACTGCGCGCGGACTACGCGGGCAAGAACGTGCCGACCTCCCGCAGCGAGAACGTCAAGGTGCGGCTCGCGGAGGACGACGGCGGCATCGACGGGGTGTCCATCGCCCCCTACGGAGGTCCGAAGCGATGACCAGGCACCTGCTGTCGGTGGCCGATCTGTCGCGTGACGAGGCGACCGCGATCCTCGACGACGCCGACCGGTTCAGCCAGGCGCTGCTGGGCAGGGAGGTCAAGAAGCTGCCCACCCTGCGTGGCCGCACGGTGATCACCATGTTCTACGAGAACTCGACGCGCACCAGGGTGTCGTTCGAGGTGGCCGGCAAGTGGATGAGCGCCGACGTGATCAACGTCAGCTCGTCGGGATCGTCGGTGGCCAAGGGGGAGTCCCTGCGCGACACCGCTCTGACGCTGCGCGCCACCGGAGCCGACGCCCTGATCATCCGACATCCGGCTTCCGGTGCAGCCCAACAACTCTCGGAGTGGACGGCCGAACCCAACGACGGTGGGCCGAGCGTGATCAACGCGGGTGACGGCACGCACGAACATCCCACGCAGGCGCTGCTCGACGCCCTGACCATCCGGCAGCGGCTTGGGTCCATCGAGGGCAAGCGCGTGGTGATCGTGGGTGACGTGCTGCACAGCCGCGTCGCGCGCTCCAACGTGCTGCTGCTGGCCACCCTCGGCGCGGAGGTGGTCCTCGTCGCACCGCCCACCCTGCTGCCGACCGGGGTGGCGGGCTGGCCGGTCACGGTTTCCCACGACCTCGACGCCGAGCTGCCCGGCGCCGACGCGGTGTTGATGCTGCGCGTGCAGGCCGAGCGGATGAACGGCGGATTCTTCCCGTCGGCGCGCGAGTACTCGGTGCTCTACGGGCTGTCCGACAAGCGGTCGGCCACCCTCTCGCCGCATGCGGTGGTCCTGCACCCCGGTCCGATGCTGCGCGGCATGGAGATCGCCTCGTCGGTCGCCGACTCGTCTCGATCGGCGGTGCTGCAACAGGTTTCCAATGGTGTTCACGTCAGGATGGCGGTGCTGTTCCATCTTCTCGTGGGGTCGGGCTCGGAGGTGACGGCATGAGCGTGGTGATCCGGGGTGTACGCCTCTACGGCGAGGGTGACGCGGTCGACGTGCTGGTCGACGACGCTCAGATCGCCGCGATCGGATCCGATCTCGAGGTCCCCGAGGACGCCGACGTCGTCGATGCCCGCGGCCAGATCTTGCTGCCCGGCTTCGTCGACCTGCATACCCATCTGCGCGAGCCAGGGCGCGAATACGCCGAGGACATCGAAACGGGCTCGGCCGCTGCCGCTCTCGGCGGTTACACGGCTGTGTTCGCGATGGCCAACACCAACCCGGTCGCCGACGGTCCCGTCGTCACCGACCACGTCTGGCATCGCGGTCAGCAGGTCGGACTGGTCGACGTGCATCCGGTCGGCGCCGTGACCGTGGGCCTCAAGGGCACCCAGCTCACCGAGATGGGGCTCATGGCCGCCGGGGTGGGCCAGGTGCGGATGTTCTCCGACGACGGCTCGTGCGTGCACGATCCGTTGGTGATGCGCCGGGCGCTGGAATACGCCAGCGGCATCGGGGTGCTCATCGCCCAGCACGCCGAGGAGCCGCGGCTGACGGTCGACGCCGTCGCTCACGAGGGCCCCAACGCCGCCCGGCTCGGCCTGGCCGGCTGGCCCCGGTCGGCGGAGGAGTCGATCGTTGCCCGCGACGCGATCCTGGCCCGTGACGCCGGAGCACGGGTGCACATCTGCCACGCCTCCACTTCCGGCACCGTCGAGTTGCTCAGATGGGCCAAGGGGCAAGGCATTTCGATCACCGCCGAGGTGACGCCACACCACCTGCTGCTCGACGACACCCGGCTGGACGGCTACGACGGCCGTAACCGCGTCAACCCGCCGCTGCGCGAAGCCGATGACGTGCTGGCCCTGCGCCAGGCCCTCGCCGATGGTGTCATCGACTGCGTCGCGACCGATCACGCGCCCCACGCAGAGCACGAGAAGATGTGCGAGTTCGCCACGGCCCGACCGGGCATGCTCGGATTGCAGACGGCGCTTTCGGTCGTCGTCGAGACCATGGTGCGCCCCGGTGCGCTGACGTGGCGCGACGTGGCACGAGTGATGAGCGAGGCACCGGCCCGGATCGTCGGCCTCCCCGACCAGGGCAGGCCACTGGAGGTGGGGGAGCCGGCCAACCTGACGGTCGTCGACCCCGACGCCACCTGGACGGTCAGCGGCGCCGACCTCGCCAGCCGGTCGGACAACACCCCGTTCGAGGCAATGACCCTGCCCGCCGTGGTGACGCTGACGTTGTTGCGCGGCAAGATCACCGCCAGGGGAGGCAAGAGTCCGGCATGAACACCCCCACGCTGATCGCGTTGCTGATCATCGCGGCGCTGCTGGCCCTGCTGATCGCATTCTTCATCCGGCAGATGCTGCGTGGTTGGGTGCACCGGGCCCAGCGGCAAGTCGAGATGATCGGTGCGCTGCCGCCCCTGCCCGACACCGTCGGCCCGGCCATCGTGCCGGCCACCAAGGGGCTCTACGTCGGCAGCACCATCGCTCCGAGCTGGCAGAACCGCATCGCCGTCGGAGACCTCGGCTTCCGCAGCAAGGCGGTGCTGACGCGCTATCCCGAGGGAATCATGTTGCAGCGCAACGGTGCCCGCCCGATCTGGATCCCCGACGAGTCGATCACCGCGATTCGAACCGAGCGTGGCATCGCGGGCAAGGCACTGACGCACGAGGGCATCCTGGCCATCCGCTGGAGGCTGCCGTCGGGCACCGAGATCGACACCGGGTTCCGCGGCGATGACCGTCGCGAACTGGCCAAATGGATGGAGGAGGCCGCATGAGTGAGCAGCGAAGCGGAGCGCGCGTCGGCGGCACCGGCTCGAAGGCCGTACTGGTCCTCGACGACGGACGGGTTTACACCGGCACCGCGTTCGGCGCGGTCGGGCAGACGCTCGGTGAGGCCGTGTTCTCGACCGGCATGTCCGGCTACCAGGAGACGCTGACCGACCCCAGCTACCACGGTCAGATCGTCGTGGCCACGGCGCCGCAGATCGGCAACACCGGCTGGAACGGTGAGGACGGCGAGAGCCGCAACGACGAGATCTGGGTGGCCGGATACGCCGTGCGCGATCCCTCGCCGCGCGCCTCGAACTGGCGCGCCACCGGAACCCTGGACGACGAGCTGGTCCGGCAGGGCATCGTCGGGATCGCGGGCATCGACACGCGCGCCGTGGTCCGGCACCTCCGCACGGCGGGATCGATGAAGGCGGGGATCTTCTCCGGAGACGCCCTGGCCGACCCCGACGAGCTGCTGTCCCGAGTGCGTTCGCAACCGTCGATGCTCGGTGCCGACCTGGCCGGCGAGGTCAGCACCGATTCCAGCTACGTCGTGGAAGCCGATGGCGCACATCGCTTCACGGTGGCTGCCCTGGACCTCGGCATCAAGACCAACACCCCGCGCAACTTCGCCAAGCGGGGGATCCGCAGTCACGTGCTGCCGTCGAGCACCACGTTCGCGGAGCTGGCCGAGCTGAAGCCCGACGGGGTGTTCCTGTCCAACGGTCCCGGTGACCCGGCCACCGCAGACCACGTGGTCGAGGTGACGCGGGAGGTGCTCGCTGCCGGCATTCCACTGCTCGGCATCTGCTTCGGCAACCAGATCTTGGGCCGCGCCCTTGGCCGGTCCACCTACAAGATGACCTTCGGTCACCGCGGCATCAACGTGCCAGTCATCGACCACACCACCGGCCGGGTGGCGATCACCGCGCAGAACCACGGCTTCGCCCTGGAAGGTGAGGCCGGCGAGGAGTTCGACACCCAGTTCGGTCGCGCCATCGTCAGCCACACCTGCGCGAACGACGGAGTGGTGGAGGGCATCAAACTCCTTGACGGAAGGGCATTCTCGGTGCAGTACCACCCCGAGTCGGCGGCGGGACCGCACGACGCCGAATACCTGTTCGACCAGTTCGTCGACTTGATGGCAGGCGAGAAGTGAGCCTGGTGGCGAACGTGCGTGGAGTGCCAAGGATGACCGGCGTGTCGGGTAGCGACACGCACGCTCGCGGAGAGTCGGGGGAGAGCTGATGCCACGTCGCGAAGACCTCAAGCACGTGCTGGTGATCGGGTCGGGCCCGATCGTGATCGGTCAGGCGTGCGAGTTCGACTACTCGGGCACGCAGGCCTGTCGGGTGCTGCGCGCCGAGGGGTTGGAGGTCAGCCTGGTCAACTCGAATCCGGCCACGATCATGACCGACCCCGAGTACGCCGACAACACCTACGTCGAGCCGATCACCGCGGAGTTCGTCGAGAAGGTGATCATCCAGCAGGCCCAGCGCGGCAACAAGATCGACGCGCTGCTGGCCACCCTCGGCGGGCAGACCGCGCTCAACACGGCGGTCGCGCTCTACGAGAACGGCGCACTGGAACGCCACGGAGTCGAGATGATCGGCGCGGACTTCGAAGCCATCCAGCGGGGCGAGGATCGGCAGAAGTTCAAGGACATCGTCGCCAAGGTCGGTGGCGAGTCGGCACGCTCGCGGGTCTGTTACACCATGGACGAGGTGCGCGAGACCGTCGCCGAACTCGGGCTCCCGGTCGTGGTCCGGCCGTCGTTCACCATGGGCGGCCTGGGATCCGGCATGGCGCACAGCGTCGAGGACGTCGACCGGATGGCCGGTGACGGGCTCGCCGCGTCACCGACGGCCAACGTGCTGATCGAGGAATCCATCTACGGCTGGAAGGAATTCGAGCTCGAGCTGATGCGCGACCATCGCGACAACGTGGTGGTGGTGTGCTCGATCGAGAACTTCGACCCGATGGGCGTGCACACCGGCGACTCGGTCACGGTGGCACCGGCGATGACCCTGACCGACCGCGAATATCAGCGGATGCGCGATCTGGGCATCGCGATCCTGCGCGAGGTCGGCGTGGATACCGGCGGTTGCAACATCCAGTTCGCGATCAATCCCACCGACGGCCGGCTCATCGTCATCGAGATGAACCCGCGGGTGTCGCGCTCGAGTGCCCTGGCGTCGAAGGCCACCGGCTTCCCGATCGCCAAGATCGCCGCCAAGCTCGCGATCGGCTACACCCTCGACGAGATCGTCAACGACATCACGAAGGAGACGCCAGCCTGCTTCGAGCCGACGCTGGACTACGTCGTGGTCAAGGCGCCCCGGTTCGCCTTCGAGAAGTTCCCCGGCGCCGATCCCACGCTGACGACGACGATGAAGTCGGTGGGTGAGGCGATGTCGTTGGGCCGCAACTTCATCGAGGCGCTGGGCAAGGTGATGCGGTCGCTGGAGACCCCCGGCCGGGGTGGCTTCTGGACCGGTGACGATCCCGAGCTCTCGGTCGACGAACTGCTCGAGCGCCTGCGGACGCCGAAGGACGGGCGGATGTACGACATCGAGCAGGCCCTGCGCCAGGGTGCCACGGTCGAGCAGGTGGCGGAGGCCTCCGGCGTCGACCCGTGGTTCGTCGACCAGATCGGCGGCCTGGTGACGCTGTGGGCCGAGCTGCGCGGCGCGCCGGTGCTCGACGAGCAGCTGCTGCGCACCGCCAAGCACAGCGGCCTGTCCGATCGCCAGATCGCGGCGCTGCGACCGGAGCTGGCTGGCGAGGACGGTGTCCGGGCGCTGCGTCGGCGGCTGGGCATCCACCCCGTCTACAAGACCGTGGACACCTGCGCCGCCGAGTTCGAGGCCAAGACCCCGTACCACTACAGCAGCTACGAATCCGATCCCGCGGCCGAGACCGAGGTGGCGCCGCAGACCGAGAAGCCGAAGGTGCTCATCCTGGGTTCCGGGCCCAACCGGATCGGTCAGGGCATCGAATTCGACTACAGCTGCGTGCACGCCGCGACCACGCTGAGCGAGGTCGGCTTCGAGACGGTGATGGTCAACTGCAACCCGGAGACGGTGTCTACCGACTACGACACCGCCGACCGGCTGTACTTCGAGCCGCTGACGTTCGAGGACGTGCTCGAGGTCTACTACGCCGAATCAGCCTCCGGGGCAGGCGGTCCCGGCGTCGTCGGGGTGATCGTCCAGCTCGGCGGGCAGACCCCGCTCGGCCTGGCGCAGCGCCTTGCCGACGCCGGCGTGCCGATCGTCGGCACCAGCCCCAAGGCGATCGACCTCGCCGAGGATCGCGGTGAATTCGGTGAGGTGCTAAAGAACGCCGGCCTGCCGGCGCCGCGGTTCGGCATGGCCACCAGCTTCGAGCAGGCCCGTCGCATCGCCGCCGACATCGGCTATCCGGTGCTGGTGCGTCCGTCCTACGTGCTCGGCGGGCGCGGCATGGAGATCGTCTACGACGACGAGACGTTGCGCGGGTACATCACCCGCGCGACCCAGCTCTCCCCGGAGCATCCGGTGCTGGTCGACCGGTTCCTCGAGGACGCCATCGAGATCGACGTCGACGCGCTGTGCGACGGTGCCGAGGTCTACATCGGCGGCGTGATGGAACACATCGAGGAGGCCGGCATCCACTCCGGTGACTCGGCCTGCGCGCTGCCCCCGGTGACGCTGGGCCGCCAGGACATCGCCGCGGTGCGCCACGCCACCGAGGCGATCGCACACGGCATCGGCGTGGTCGGCCTGCTCAACGTGCAGTACGCATTGAAGGACGACGTGCTCTACGTGCTGGAGGCCAACCCGCGGGCCAGCCGCACGGTCCCGTTCGTCTCCAAGGCCACCGCCGTACCGCTGGCCAAGGCGTGCGCGCGGATCATGCTGGGCGCCTCGATCGCCCAGCTGCGGGAGGAGGGCATCCTGGCCGCCTTCGGTGACGGCGCCAGCGTCTCGCCGAACGCACCCATCGCGGTCAAGGAGGCCGTGCTGCCGTTCAACCGGTTCCGCAAGACCGATGGCTCGCAGGTGGATTCGCTGCTCGGCCCCGAGATGAAGTCGACGGGCGAGGTGATGGGCATCGACCGCGACTTCGGCACGGCGTTCGCCAAGAGCCAGACCGCGGCCTATGGATCGCTGCCGGCCGAGGGCACGGTGTTCGTCTCGGTGGCCAACCGCGACAAGCGCTCGCTGGTGTTTCCCGTCAAGCGCCTCGCCGATCTCGGGTTCCGCGTGCTCGCCACCGAGGGCACCGCGGAGATGTTGCGCCGCAACGGCATTCCCTGCGACACGGTGCGAAAGCACTTCGAGGAGCCCAGCCCCGACCGGCCGGCGATGTCGGCGGTGGAGGCGATCCGCGCCGGCGACGTGGACATGGTGATCAACACGCCATACGGCAACTCCGGTCCGCGGATCGACGGGTACGAGATCCGCTCGGCGGCCGTCGCGATGAACATCCCCTGCGTGACGACCGTGCAGGGCGCGTCGGCGGCCGTGCAGGGCATCGAGGCGGGCATCCGCGGGGACATCGGGGTGATGTCGCTGCAGGAACTGCACAGCCGGCTGGGTGAGGGCGCGGCGACGTGACGGGCTTCGGCGCGCGGCTCGCCGCCGCCGTGGGCATGCGCGGGCCGCTGTGCCTCGGCATCGACCCCCATCCCGAGTTGATGCGGGCCTGGGGGTTGCCGGTCGACGTCGACGGACTGACGGCCTTCTGCGACGTCTGCATCGAGGCATTCACGGGGTTCGCGATCGTCAAGCCGCAGGTGGCGTTCTTCGAGAGTTACGGCGCCGCTGGATACTCCGTACTCGAGACGGCGATCGCCGAACTGCGTGACGCCGGTGTGCTGGTGGTCGCCGACGCCAAGCGCGGTGACATCGGCACGACCATGGCGGCCTATGCCACGGCGTGGCTGGGGCAGTCGCCACTGAGCTGCGATGCGGTCACCGCCTCGCCATACCTGGGCTTCGAATCGCTGCGTCCGCTGCTCGACACCGCCGCCGAGAATGGCCGCGGCGTGTTCGTGCTGGCCGCGACGTCCAACCCGGAGGGTGCAACGGTCCAGCGGGCGGTTGCCGGTGGCTCGACGGTGGCTCAGTCGGTCGTCGACGCCGTCGGGTCGGAGAATCGTGGCAGCGCGGCGGGCTCGGTTGGGGTGGTGGTTGGTGCCACCCTGACCGAGGTGCCCGATCTCGGCGCGCTGGGTGGACCCGTGCTGGTGCCGGGGGTCGGCGCGCAGGGCGGCCGCCCCGAGGCGTTGCGGGGGCTCGGGGGAGCCGTGCCGGGAACGCTGCTGCCCGCGGTGTCACGGGAAGTGCTACGGGCGGGTCCGGACGTTGCCGAGGTTCGGGCGGCGGCCGAACGCATGCGCGACGCGGTGGCGTACCTGGCTGGTTAGTCGATCCAGACGAGCGGCGGGCCACCAAGATCGGTGACCCGCCGCGTCGAGTTGGCCCGACCTACAGCGGAATCCAGACGGGACCGAACCAGAAGCCCCAGCCCTGTCCGTTGCCCGCGGGTAGCGGGGTGACCTGCTGGCCGTTCCAGTTGAACGGCTGGTGATCCTGGCGACCCTGGTCGACGCCGCGGTTCTGCCAATCCATCGGGGCGGGGTTGCCGGGTCCGTTGTTGCCGGGTCCGTTGCGGCCGGGGCCGTCGTCGTGCTGGTTCTGTCCGCACTGTGGCTGGTTGGGTGCGTTGCACGGCTGGCCAGGATCAGCCGATGCCGTGCCAAGGCCGGCGCCGAACAAGCCGGCGAGTCCGACTCCGGCGGCCAGCGTCGATGCGTAAAGGGCTCGCTTGATGCTCATCGGGGGTATCTCCACTCAATTGTCTTCGCGTGGCGCGAATTCGCCTCGCGGACCCGACGCTATGAGGCAGACCTAGGTCTGCTCGATGCCCAGCGTTGGCGCCAACTGTGCGTTCGACAACGGAACGGTGTCCGTTCGCTTTCGGTGCAGTCACGCGCGTCGGACGCGAGGCGGGGAGCACCGGGTCGAGCCCCGACAGTGCGCGCCCGGTGGTCCGTGGGGCGGTCGAGGCGATTGCCGCGGGTGCGTGGCGTCCGTGACGGATGCAACGGGAGTGTCTGGCGTGCCAGGAAGGCCGTGCTGCGCGCGTCGCCGACACGCCCGACACGCCATGACCAGCGAAATTCTCATCAAATGCGTGGTCTGGGATCGCGACTCCCCGGCTCGACCCGCGACCCCACCGGCTCGACGACGGTTGCAAACCCGCCAAAACCACCGCTAAGCAGGCACGACGCCGAAATGTCCGGCCGTCGACCGCGACGGGCCCGACAGGCGCCGTTTTGCGCTGGATTGCCCTACACGCTGCGCTTTTGACCCCTCAACTCGGGGGGTGGGGTTAGCTTTCGTCAGCGGCCGTGGGTACGGTCGTCGTCGCTGGCTGGTTCCCCAACCAGTCGAGACAAAAGTAATGATGGCCAGTACGAAGATGGCGAGAGACGGAGGAACCCGTGGCCCTTCCCCAGTTGACCGACGAACAGCGCGCGGCAGCGTTGGAGAAGGCTGCTGCCGCACGTCGAGCGCGAGCCGAACTGAAGGATCGACTCAAGCGCGGCGGCACCAACCTCAAGCAGGTCCTCAAGGACGCTGAGAGCGACGAGGTCTTGGGCAAGATGAAGGTTTCCGCGTTGCTGGAGGCGTTGCCGAAGGTTGGCAAGGTCAAGGCGCAGGAAATCATGACCGAGCTCGAGATCGCCCCGACGCGCCGCCTGCGCGGTCTGGGTGATCGTCAGCGCAAGGCCCTGTTGGAAAAGTTCGACTTCACGGCAGATTAGTGCCGACGGGGGATCGGACGGCGGAAGCGATGAGTCGAATTGTCGTGCTGTCCGGTCCCTCGGCCGTCGGCAAGTCGACGGTCGTCCGCTGTCTGCGCGATCGGGTTCCGGACCTGCACTTCAGTGTGTCCGCAACCACCAGGGCGCCCCGACCCGGTGAGGTCGACGGCGTCGACTACACGTTCGTCAGCGCCGAGCGGTTCCAGCAGTTGATCGATGACGGCGCTCTGCTCGAGTGGGCCGAGATCCACCGCGGTCTGCACCGCTCCGGCACCCCCGCGGCACCGGTGCGGGCCGCTGCCAGCGCTGGACGGCCCGTCCTCATCGAGGTCGATCTGGCCGGCGCGCGGGCCGTCAAGGCCGCCATGCCCGAGGCCGTCACCGTGTTCCTCGCTCCGCCGAGCTGGGAGGCACTGGAGGCCCGTCTGGTGGGCCGCGGTACCGAGAGCCCCGAGGTGCGGGCCCGCCGACTGGCCACCGCACGGGACGAATTGGCCGCCCAGGACGACTTCGACGTCGTCGTCGTAAACGGGCAATTGGAACTTGCCTGTTCAGAATTGGTATCCTTGCTGATGGGCACTACGCCGCATCCGGCGTGAACCGACTAATCAGTTAGCTAGCCCGCAAGCGAAAACGCCAGGAGACAACTTCGTGACCACCCCTGTCGAGAGCACCGACTCCGACGCAGCCAACGCCTACGACACCCCGCTGGGCATCACCAACCCGCCCATCGACGAGTTGCTGTCGCGGGCATCCAGCAAGTACGCGCTGGTGATCTACGCCGCCAAGCGCGCACGTCAGATCAACGACTACTACAACCAGCTCGGTGACGGCATCCTCGAATACGTCGGTCCGCTGGTCGAGCCTGGTCTGCAGGAGAAGCCGCTGTCGATCGCGATGCGCGAGATCCACGGCGACCTCCTCGAGCACACCGAGGGCGAGCACTAACCCCCGGCTTCGACATGAGCGAGCGGAAGCGGATCGTCGTCGGCGTCGCGGGTGGCATCGCCGCCTACAAGGCGTGCTCCGTGGTCCGGCAACTCGCCGAGGCCGGTCACTCGGTCCGCGTCGTCCCCACCGAATCGGCACTCCGGTTCGTGGGTGCGGCGACGTTCGAGGCGCTGTCCGGCCATCCCGTCCGCACCGGTGTCTTCACCGACGTGGACCAGGTACCGCATGTTCGCATCGGCCAGGAGGCCGACTTGGTGGTGGTGGCTCCGGCGACTGCCGACCTGCTCGCCAGGGCGGTGGCCGGGCGCGCCGACGACCTGCTCACCGCAACGCTGCTGACGGCCCGATGTCCCGTGCTGTTCGCGCCCGCGATGCACACCGAGATGTGGTACCACCCGGCCACCGTGGCGAACGTCGAGACCCTCCGGCGGCGCGGGAACGTGGTGCTCGAGCCGGCGTCGGGCCGGCTCACCGGCTCCGACAGCGGCGCGGGCCGGCTGCCCGAGCCCGAGGAGATCACCACGCTGGCGCAGCTGCTGCTCGACCGGGCCGATGCCCTGCCGCACGACCTGACCGGGGTCAAGGTGCTGGTCACCGCCGGTGGGACGCGTGAGCCGCTGGATCCGGTCCGGTTCATCGGCAACCGCAGTTCGGGCAAGCAGGGCTACGCCATGGCCCGCGTCGCCGCTCAACGCGGCGCCGAGGTCACCCTGATCGCGGGCAACACCTCAGGTCTCGTCGACCCGGCGGGCGTCGAGGTCGTGCACATCGGATCGGCCACCCAGCTGCAGGGCGCGGTGTCCAAGCATGCCCCGGACGCCCACGTGCTGGTGATGGCGGCCGCAGTAGCGGACTTCCGGCCCACCCACGTCGCGACCAGCAAGATCAAGAAATCCCACGACCCGGGCGCCGCGGCGGCGCCGCTCATCGAACTCACCCGCACCGACGACGTGCTCGCCGGCGCGGTCCGGGCGCGTGCCGACGGCCAGCTGCCCAACATGCGGGCCATCGTCGGGTTCGCCGCGGAGACCGGTGATGCCAACGGCGACGTCCTCTTCCACGCCCGGTCGAAACTGCAGCGAAAGGGCTGCGATCTGCTGGTGGTCAACGCCGTCGGTGAGGGTCGCGCGTTCGAGGTCGACAACAACGACGGGTGGCTACTGGCCGCCGATGGCACCGAGGTCGCCCTGGAGCACGGTTCGAAGACGCTGATGTCGAGCCGTATCGTGGACGCGATCGTGGCCTTCCTCGGAAACCGTGACACGTGACGGGTTCGGTGACGGCTCGCTGCGCTTAAGTGTTGCGCCCCCGCCGGGCGCACGCTTGGCTGCAGCAGGGCATCTGTATGGTTCGCACAACTAAGTTTTTCTCGAAGGGATTGACACCGTGAGCAAAGGTCGGCTGTTTACCAGTGAGTCGGTAACGGAGGGACACCCCGACAAGATCTGCGACGCGATCAGCGACTCGGTACTCGACGCGCTGCTCGCACAGGACCCGAAGTCACGCGTCGCGGTCGAGACCTTGGTGACCACCGGACAGGTGCACGTCGTCGGCGAGGTCACCACGACGGCCAAGGAAGCATTCGCCGACATCCCGAACACGGTGCGAGAGCGCATCCTCGAGATCGGCTACGACTCGTCCGAGAAGGGATTCGACGGCGAGACCTGCGGTGTGAACATCGGCATTGGCCGTCAGTCGCCCGACATCGCGCAGGGCGTCGACACCGCGCACGAGACGCGTGTCGAGGGCACGGGCGATCCGCTCGACGCCCAGGGCGCCGGTGACCAGGGCCTGATGTTCGGCTACGCCATCAAGGACACCCCGGAGCTGATGCCGCTGCCGATCGCGCTGGCACACCGCCTGGCTCGCCGGCTGACCGAGGTCCGCAAGAGCGGCGTGCTGGACTACCTGCGTCCCGACGGCAAGACCCAGGTCACCGTGCAGTACGACGGCACCACCCCGGTCCGGCTGGACACCGTGGTGCTGTCCACCCAGCACGCCGACGGCATCGACCTGGAATCCGGCCTTACCCCCGACATCCGGGAGAAGGTCGTCAACACCGTCCTGGCCGATCTGAACCACGATTCCTTGGACACCTCCGACTACCGCCTGCTGGTCAACCCGACCGGCAAGTTCGTCCTCGGTGGCCCGATGGGCGACGCGGGACTGACCGGCCGCAAGATCATCGTCGACACCTACGGCGGCTGGGCCCGCCATGGTGGCGGCGCGTTCTCCGGCAAGGATCCGTCGAAGGTCGACCGCTCGGCCGCGTACGCGATGCGCTGGGTGGCCAAGAACGTCGTCGCGGCCGGTCTGGCCGAGCGCGTCGAGGTCCAGGTCGCCTACGCCATCGGCAAGGCGGCCCCGGTCGGACTGTTCGTCGAGACCTTCGGTTCGGAGACCGTCGACCCGGCTCGCATCGAGAAGGCCATCACCTCGGTCTTCGACCTGCGTCCCGGAGCCATCGTCCGTGACCTCGACCTGTTGCGCCCCATCTACGCGCCGACCGCCGCGTACGGCCACTTCGGCCGCACCGACGTCGACCTGCCGTGGGAGCGCACCAACAAGGTCGAAGAGCTCAAGGCCTCGGTGTAGTTCCGCGAGCAGTCCCAAAGGGCCCTGAATCCGTGCGATTCAGGGCCCTTTGCGGCTGTTCGCGCGGGTCGGGCGCGCACGGGGCAACGGATTCCAGCAGGATGGTCCCCATGGACCACGTGACCTTCGTCCCCACCGTCGACCAACTGGCCTACACCTTCGGTGGCGTCGCGCCCGTGATGCGGATCAAGCCTGGGACGGCCCTGACGCTGTGGACCGAGGACGCCTACGGCGGACGCATCACCAGTGCCGCGGACGTCGCCACCACCGCGCTGGACACGGAGGACCTCAACCCCCAGACCGGTCCATTCTGGATCGACGGTGCCGAGCCCGGTGACACGCTGGCGATCCACCTCGCCGACCTGACCCCGGCGCGCACGTGGGGCGCCTCGACGCTGATCCCATTCTTCGGCGGTCTCACCAGCATTCCCGCCAGCCCGACGCTGCAGGACCCACTGCCCGAGCGCACCTATGTCTACGACTACGACGCGGGTACCGAAACGCTCGGGTTCTCCGCCCTGGCGAGTGACTTCCAGGTGCGCCTGCCGGCGAACCCGATGCTTGGCACCGTCGGGGTGGCCCCCGCCCGCCGCGAGGTACGGACTTCGCTGGTGCCCGACTACTTCGGCGGGAACATGGACAGCCCCGAAATGGCTGCTGGCGCAACGTGTTATCTGAGGGTGAACGTCGAGGGCGCGCTGTTCTCCCTCGGCGACGGTCACTATCGGCAGGGTGAGGGGGAGTCGTGCGGCACGGCCGTGGAGGGCGCCATGCACGTCACCGCGATCGTGGACCTGATCAAGGGCGGTGGACCCGCCTGGCCGCGGATCGAGACCGACACCCACCTGATGTGCATCGGGTCGGGACGCCCGCTGGAGGAAGCCTGGCGGGCCGGTCAGGTCGAAATGGTCGGCTGGCTCGGCGAGTTGTACGGACTGGACCGCCTCGACGCCTACCAGCTGCTCAGCCAGATCTCCGAGGTGCCGATCGCCAACGTGGTCGACACCAACTACAGCGCGGTGACGAAAGTGGACAAGCGGCTGCTACCCGGCACTGTGTCCTATGGCGGCATGCACGGTGAGATGCGCAGGGCGGCAACCACACTCGGTTCGATATCGTACTGAAGGGACGCAGATGGAACTGGGATTGACGGGCAAGCGGTTTCTGGTCACCGGGGGTACCCGCGGGATCGGCAGGGCGGTGGTCGACGGCCTGCTCGCCGAGGGGGCGGAGGTGGCCTACTGCGCGCGCACGGTCGAGGAGGCGTCGGGCGTGAGCGGGGCGACCGGAACGGCTGTCGACGTGGGCGACGCCGAGGCGCTGCAGCAGTGGGTGACCGACGCCGCCGCGGCACTTGGTGGCATCGACGGGGTGGTCGCCAACGTCAGCGCACTGGCCATTCCCGCCACCCGGGAGAACTGGCGCACCAGCTTCGAGGTCGATCTGATGGGCACGATCGGGCTGGTGGACGCCGCGCTACCGCACCTGCTGACCTCGGAGGCCGCCTCGATCGTCACCATCTCGAGCGTCTCGGGCCGCGAGATCGACTTCGCCGCCGGACCGTACGGCACGATGAAGGCCGCAATCATCCACTACACCCAGGGGCTGGCCTACGACTTGGCCGGCAAGGGAGTACGGGCCAACACGGTCAGCCCCGGCAACACCTACTTCCCCGGTGGGGTGTGGCCGTCGATCGAGGAGAACGACCCGGAGTTGTTCGCCACCGCGCTCGGCCTCAATCCGACGGGCCGGATGGCCACGCCGCAGGAGGTCGCCAACGCGGTGGTGTTCCTGAGCAGTTCGGCGGCCAGCTTCATCACCGGCACCAACCTGGTGGTCGACGGGGCGTTGACGCGCGGCGTGCAATTCTGACCGAGGGATGGACATCGCCCTCGGTATGGCCAGAAAAGCCGTTTCGCCGCCCTCCTGTCATGCGATCGTGCTCTAAGACGTTCCGGACGGCGACGCCACGGAAGGTCGCGAACGCCGTTGTCTTCCTGAGCAGTTCGGCACCGAACTTCGTCACCGGCACCAACCTGGTGGTCGACGGCGCACCTACCCGCGGCGTGAAATTTTGACCGAGGGATGCGTTGCAATCACTGGGTGCCGGATCTACGCTAACGCCTAAGCGGAACCAATCATCCGTTTGAGGGGATGAATCATGAGCGTTGCCTATCTCGCACAGCCTGAAAAGCAGCAGCAACTCGAGTGGCTCGACGGGGGCACGCTGGCGATCCTGCTCGACGGCAAGGCCACCGACGGTCAACTGATGATCGGCAGGTTCGACGTGAGCGAAGGCGAAGCGCCGCCCTACCATCGCCACACCCACGAGGACGAAGTCTTCATGCTCATCGAGGGCACGGCCTTGGTGTGGGTCGACGACGAGGAGATGGAACTCGCCGAGGGTGGAATCGTGTTCCTGCCCAAGATGATTCCGCATGCCTACCGGATCACGTCGAAACGGGCGGATCTGCTGATGATCAACACGCCAGCCGGCATCGAGGGCATGTTCCGGCACGCGGGCCGCGACAAGTCGACGCCCCGACCCGACGGTTTCGAGATATCGCCCGCGCTGCTGGCCGAGGCCTCCGAGAAGTACGACAGCATCATTGTCGGGCCGCCGCGCTGACCGGCTATCCGCTGAATTCGTAGTCCGACAGCGGAAAGCGACGGCTTCGTACGATCGCCTCGGCGGTGGTGGTGGGCCGCAGCGGCACGTCGCCGTTCTGGTCGAAGTAGTAGCTGTTGGCCAGCGCGCAGCTGTCCTGCCAGAAGATCTGGCGGTGCCGCTTGCGCATCATCTCCGCGAAGAACCGGTCGTTGGCCGCACTCGACACCTCGACCCGGGTGGCCGCCTCGGCCGCGGCCTTCTTCAGACACCGGACGATGTGGTGGGTCTGCGTCTCGATCAGGGCGAAGTAGGACGAGCCGACGTACCCGTAGGGCCCCATCACGGTGAAGAAGTTCGGGAAGCCGGGAACGCTCACGCCCTCGTAGGCCTGCAGGCGATGCTCGGTCCAGAACCGGGCCAGCGAGCGGCCGCCGGCGCCGGTGACGGGGAACGTCGGGAGGCTGTCGACGTCCATCACCTTGAATCCGGTGGCCAGGATCAGCACGTCGACGTCGCGGGTGGTCCCGTCGGCGGTGGCCACGCCCGTCCCGGTCACCTCGTCGATCGGTTCGGTCACCAGCTCGACGTTGTCGCGGTTGTAGGTGGCCAGGTAGGAGTTGTGGAAGCCGGGCCGCTTGCAGCCGACGGCGTAGCGCGGGGTCAGCTTGTCGCGGACCTCGGGATCGTGGACCTGGCGCTTCAGGTACGCCCGTCCCATCTTCTCGGCGCGGCGGGCCAGCGGAAACACGGTGTAGTACTGCGCGGAGATCGTGAACGTCAGCTCGACGTAGGCCTGGCTGAGCAGCCGCTGGATCGCCTTGCCACCGGGGATGCGCATCGCCCACCGCGCGGCGGCCGGCAGCGGCACGTCCAGCTTTGGCATGCACCAGATCGGCGTTCGCTGAAAGACCGTGAGTCGTTCGACGATCGGGGCGATCTCGGGGATCACCTGCACGGCCGAGGCTCCGGTGCCGATGATCGCGACCCGCTTGCCGGCGAGGTCCTGGGAGTGGTCCCACCGCGCGGTGTGCATGGTGATGCCCGCGAAATCCTCCACCCCGTCGATGTCGGGCAGGTTCGGCACCGTGAGCACCCCGCTGGCGTTGACCAGGAAGCGCGCGGTCAGCGTCTCGCCGGAATCGAGATCGATTCGCCAGCAATGGGATTCGTCATCGAAGGCGGCGCCGGTGACCAGGGTGTCGAAGCGGATCCGCGAGCGCAGGCCGTACTTGTCGACGCATCGGTCGGCGTAACCCTTGAGCTCGCTGCCGGGTGCGTAGGTGCGCGACCAGTCTGCGCTCTGCTCGAAGGAGAACTGGTAGGAGAACGAGGGGATGTCCACGGCGATGCCCGGATAGGTGTTCCAGTACCAAGTTCCGCCGGGCTCGGCGCCCGCCTCGACGACCAGGTAGTCGCCGAGACCCGCCCGGTCGAGCTGGATCGCGGTTCCGATGCCGGAGAACCCGGCGCCGACGATGATCGTGTGAAAGTCCGGTTCGTCCACGTGCTGCCTCCGTTCGTCGACTTGGGGCAGAGGCTACGCCGGTGACGGTACCGCGGGTACCGTTTGGCAACGGCGGCTACACGGGGTGCAGGGCCGCCTTCAGTGCCGCCAGTCCCCGATCGACGGCGTCGGTGGCAGCGGGCACCACTCCCGCGTAGGCCAGATAGCCGTGCACCAGCGTCGGCGCGACGTGCACGTCGACCGCAACGTTCGCACCGGCGAGCAAATCGCCGTATTGGATCCCATCGTCGCGCAGCGGGTCGTGCCCGGCGACGGCGATGTAGGCGGGAGGCAGGCCGGAGAACGTCGCCGCTCGGCCCGGGACCAGCGTCGCGGGCGGATTGCGCAGATCCTGGCCGCGGGCGTACCAGCGGGAGAACTCGCCAATCGCAGCGATCGCCAGGATCGGGGCGTCGGCGTTCTCGGCGAACGAGGGCAGCGAGGTGTCCCAGGTCGTCGCGGGATACCACAGCAACTGCATGGCGATGTCGGGTCCACCGGCGTCGCGGGCCAGCAGCGTCACCGCCGCGGCGAGGTTGCCCCCCGCCGAGTCCCCGGCGACCGCGAGGCGCCCCGGATCGGCACCGAGGTCGGCACCGTGCTCGGCCACCCACCGGGTCGCGGCCCAGGCGTCCTCGACCGCCGCGGGATAGGGGTGCTCGGGTGCCAGCCGGTATTCCACCGAGACCACCAGTGCGCCGGACCCGACGGCGTGCCGGCGGGCGTCACCGTCGTAGCTGTCGAGATCGCCGACCACCCAGCCGCCGCCGTGCAGGAACAGCACCACCGGGACCGGTCCGGTGTCGGCCTCCGGTGGCCAGTACAGCCGGACCGGGACGGGCCCCGCGGGACCCGGGATCGTTCGATCCTCGACGCGCAGGTCCTGGTGAACGGGGCGGCGGGGCAGGTCGCGGAACCGCTGGCGGGCCGCCTCGGGACCTCCGTCGACCGTCAGCTGGAACGGCACGGCGTCCAGTACCTTCTGCAGGATGGGATCCAGACCGGGCTTGTCGCCTGCGGCATCGGTGACGGGCACCGGTCCACCGTACGCAACGCACGTGACGAGGACGTGCTGGGTCGCGGCGGCGCTCGTCGGCGCGGCCTATGGAGTCTTTCTGCTAGTGACGGCGCTGCGGCTGCCCGCGGGCGCGGAGCTGACCGGCCAGTTCGGCGCGCAACCCGCGGTCAAGGCGCTCGCCGCGGTGCTCCTGGCCGTCGCCGCACTGCGCCACCCCGTACGACGCGAACGCCGCTGGCTGGTACCCGCCCTGGTGTTCTCCGCGGCGGGTGACTTCCTGCTCGCCATGCCGTGGTGGGCGCCGTCGTTCGTCCTTGGCCTCGCGGCCTTCCTGCTCGCGCACCTGTGCTTCCTGACCGCGCTGTGGCCGCTGGCCGCCCGCACTCCGGGGCGGCTGGCGGCGGCGATCGTGGTGTGGATCGCCTGCGTGGCGCTGCTGGTGTGGTTCTGGCCCCGGCTGGTCGCCGACGGCATGGCCCCGCCCGTGATCGTCTACATGGCGGTGCTCGCCGCGATGGTCGGGGCCGCGCTGCTCGCCCGGTTACCGACGCCGTGGACCGCACTCGGCGCGGTGTGCTTCGCCGTTTCCGACGGGATGATCGGCATCGGCCGGTTCGTGCTGCGATCAGAGGCGCTCGCCGTGCCGATCTGGTGGGCCTATGCGGCGTCGCTGCTGTTGATCACCGCGGGATTCTTCTTCGGGCGGAGTGGGTCGTCGTCGGACCGGTCTGCTACACCACCTCCGTGACCGACATCAGACAGGCGGCCGAGCACGAGCCCATCGCCCGGGTGCTCCCCATGCTGTCGGTGCCACACCTCGACCGCGAGTTCGACTATCTGGTCACCGCCGAGCAGTCCGACGATGCACAGCCCGGCGTCCGGGCGCGGGTGCGCTTCCACGGCCGGCTCGTCGATGCGTTCATCCTCGAACGCCGTTCCGAGACCGACCACGCCGGCAAGCTGGGCTGGCTGGATCGGGTGATCTCCAGCGAGCGGGTGCTGACCCAGGACGTCCGCCGGCTGGCCGACGCCGTGGCCGCGCGCTACGCCGGCACCAGGGCCGACGTGATCCGCCTCGCGGTGCCGCCGCGCCACGCGCGGGTCGAGAAGGAGACCGTCCCCGAGGCGCCCGCGGCCAAGGTGCAACCGGTCGATCCGGCCGCCTGGGGCGCCTACGGCCGGGGCACGCACTTCCTGGACGCCCTCGCCGAGGGTCGGGCGGCGCGGGCCGTCTGGCAGGCCCTGCCGGGGGAGCGATGGCAGGACCGCCTGGCCGAGGCCGCCGCGGTCGTCGTCGGCGGCGGTCGTTCGGCGCTCGCCGTCGTGCCCGACCAGCGCGACGTCGACACGCTGTTCGCCGCCGCAGTGCGCCACGTCGACGAGGGTGCGGTCGTGGCGCTGTCCGCGGGGCTCGGCCCGGCACAGCGCTACCGGCGCTGGCTATCGGTGTTGCGCGGGCATGCGCGGTTCGTCATCGGCACCCGCAGCGCGGTCTTCGCGCCGGTCGCCGACCTCGGGTTGGTGATGGTGTGGGACGACGGCGACGACACCCTCGTCGAACCGCGGGCGCCCTATCCGCACGCCCGCGAGGTCGCGATGCTGCGGGCCCACCAACTGCGGTGCGCGGGTCTGATCGCCGGGTACGCCCGCACCGCCGAAGCGCAGGCGCTGGTCGCCACCAAGTGGGCGCATGACCTGGTGGCCACCCGGCCGGTAGTGCGATCGCGCACGCCACGGGTGGTCGCGCTGGACGATAGCGGCTTCGCCCAGGAGCGCGACGCCGCCGCCCACACCGCGCGGCTACCGACCATCGCCCTGGACGCGGCCCGCGCCGCGCTGCGGTCGGAGCGCCCGGTGCTGGTGCAGGTGCCGCGACGGGGATACGTGCCGGCGCTGGCCTGCGGCAAGTGCCGCACCATCGCCCGGTGCCGGGTCTGCACGGGACCGATGTCGCTGCCGGACCGCGGGGCCGGGGCACTCTGCCGGTGGTGCGGGCGAACCGAGTCCGCGTTGCGTTGCGCGCGTTGCGGTTCCGACGCCGTGCGGGCCGTCGTCGTCGGGGCCCGTCGGACGGCCGAGGAACTGGGCCGGGCCTTCCCCGGCACCGCGGTGGTCACCTCCGCCGGTGATGCGGTGCTCTCCGAGGTGGCGGCCAACCCGGCACTGGTGGTGGCCACCCCAGGGGCCGAGCCCGCGACGCCCGGCGGCTATGGCGCGGCGCTGCTGCTCGACGGCTGGGCACTGCTGGGCCGTCAGGACCTCCGGGCCTTCGAGGACACGTTGCGCCGCTGGATGGCCGCCGCCGCACTGGTACGCCACCGCGGCGACGGTGGCGTGGTGGTCGTGGTCGCCGAAGCCGCTGCTCCGACCGTGCAGGCGCTGATCCGCTGGGATCCCGTCGGGCACGCCGAGCTGGAGCTGGCGCAGCGGACCGAGGTCGGTCTGCCGCCCGCGGTCCACATGGCCGCCGTCGACGGAGTCCGCGCGGCGGTCACGGCGCTCCTGGAGGCGACCGAGCTGCCGGGCACCGCCGACGTGCTCGGTCCGGTCGAGCTTCCGCCCGGCGCGCGGCGACCATCGGGGATGGAGCGCGACGCGGAGGTCAGCCGGATGCTCGTCCGGGTACCCCGCGACGCCGGACTGGGGTTGGCCTCGGCGCTGCGCCGCGCCAGCGGGGTGTTCAGCGCCCGCCACGATCAACCGCCAGTTCGCGTCCAGATCGACCCCCTGCACATAGGGTGAGGCGAACACGACGCGGGCGGGAGGTGTCATGAAGCGGATTCTCGGCTGGCTGATCCTGTTGGCATTCATCGCCGTTGGCTTGTTCTGGCCCGTGCTGTTCGACGGTGGCGCCCAGTCCCGCGGTGCCGTCGACGACCCCGTCGTGATCAGCGACTACCGCGCCGACTACTCCGTCGGCGCCGACGGCACCCTCAACGCCGTGGAGACCATCCAGGGCGAGTTCCCGTCCGGGCGCCACGGAATCTTCCGCTACTGGGACGTCGCCAACCAGAACGACGCCCACGTGCGTCAGGAGCCGACGATCACGTCGATCACGCTCGACGGCGGCGCCGTGCCCTTCGACCTGCTCTGGGACTCGGGAGACCGGTTCCGGGTCGCCAAGATCGGAGACCCCGACTCCACCCTGCCGCCAGGCCGGCACACCTACGAGCTGCGCTACACCATCCCCGGCGTCCTCGATCGGGGCAGCACCGGCCGCGACCGGAAGTTCGCCACCACGATCGGCAATCCCGAGGCGACTTCGGTGTTCTTCTGGAACGTCATCGCGCCGTCGTGGAACAACGTGATCGAACGGGTCGGCGTGCGCGTCACGCTCCCGGCCGACGTCGTCGGCGCCGAATGCTCGGTCGGCTTCGGCACGGGACGTGCCTGCGACGGGTTGACGACCTCCGGCAACACCGTGTCGTTCGGGGCGCGCGATCTTCCGCCCCGGACCCCCGTCACCCTGCGGGCGGGGGTCGACGTGCCGACGCCAGCGCGGGTCAGCCTGCCGTGGTCGCACGAATGGGACCGGGTCCTGGGTCGGTCACTCGGGGGTGTGGTGTGGGTCGCCGGGCTGACGGTGGCGGGCGCCCTGGTGGCCTTGCTCTGGTACCGCACGACGGTGGAACCAGAACCCGGCTTTCCGGTGCAATACGGTCCACCGGAGGGCCTCGGGCCGGTGCAGACCGAGTACGTCCGTACCGAGGCCGTCCCCAAGAACGGGTTGACCGCAACGCTGCTCTACCTCGCCGAGCGCAGGCTGATCACGCTGACCGAGGTCGGTGACGAGCGGTGGAGGATCCGCGGCGTCGCTCAGGCGGGGGCGTGGGCGGACGTCGACCCGGTCTCGGTGGCCGTCGGCTCGGCGCTCAAGGTCACCAGCTCCGGCAGCGAGTTCGAGGCCAAGAAGACGGTCTCGGCGGGCAAGAAGCTCAACGCCGCGAAGACCGACATGACCGCGGCGGTTCAGAAGTGGGCGATCGACGACGGTCTGATGGTCAAGCGCCGCAAGGAGCTGTGGGTGCGGGTCGCGAATGCGCTCGCCCTGGTGCTGGCCCTGTGTGCCTTCTTCCGTTGGGGATTTCCCACCACCATGTGGGGCCTGCCGTTCATTGCCTTCTTCGTCTTCTCCAGGCGTGCGTGGGGTGACGGCGTTGGTACGCGTCGCACCCCCGCCGGACGCGAACTGTGGTCGCGGGCAGGCGGATTCCATCGGCTGCTGTCCACGGAATCGGCCGAGACTCGGTTCGACTTCGCCGCGCGCAAGGACCTGTACACGGCCTACATCCCGTTCGCCGTGGCAGCGGGTTGCGCGGCGCTGTGGGCCAAGAAGTACCGGGACGCCATGGGAGCCGTTGCTCCGCAACCGGATTGGTACACTACCTCGTCGACGTCCAGCGGTTGGGGCGTCAGCAGCGGTTCCGGTAGCCCCAATTTCGACGGTTTCGAATCGGCGTTGTCGTCGTCGATCGGCGCCTACACCGCATCGCAGTCCTCGTCGTCCTCGTCGTCGAGTGGCGGCTTCAGCGGTGGTGGCGGTGGCGGTGGCGGCGGTGGAGGAGGTGGTGGCTCGTGGTGACTCTCGTGTTGATCCTGGTGGTCATCCTGCTGGTGCTCGTCCTCGTTGGTTTCGTCATGGGCTACAACAAGATTCGCTCGGCTGACGTCCGCGTGTCGGAGGCGCTGTCGGGCATCGACGTCGAGCTGACCCGCCGTGCGTCGCTCATCCCCAGCCTGGTGCAGACGGTGCAGACCTTTGCCGCGCACGAGAAGGGCGTCCTCGACCACGTGACCGACGCCCGCGCCGCGCTGACCTCGGCGACCGCTGGAAGGTCGGTCGCCGAACGCAGCGCGGCGGAACATCAGCTCGACACCGCGCTGGGGCCGCTGCTGGCGCTCGGGCAGACCTACCCTCAGCTGAACTCGTCCAGCAACTTCCTCAACTTGCAGGACAATCTCGCCGACACCGAGAACAAGCTCGCGTTCGCCCGCCAGTACTACAACGACGCGGTTGCCACGCTGAACAAGGCAGTCACCACCATCCCGTGGATGTTCGTCGCGCCGCTGACCGGCGTCTCCGAACGCGAGTACTACCAGATACCCAGGTAACACGTGCGCATCGTCTTCGCGGGCACCCCCGAGCCCGCTCTCCCTTCGCTTCGGCGACTCCTCGACTCGCCGCACCACGAGGTGGTGGCAGTACTGACCCGGCCGGACGCCGTGTCGGGGCGGCGCGGCCGGCCGTCGCCGTCCCCGGTGGCGCAGCTGGCGCTCGACGCCGGCGTCCCGGTACTGCGTCCGCAGCTGCCCAACGGCACGGAGTTCGTCGGTGAGCTCGCCGAGCTGGCCCCCGATTGCTGCGCCGTGGTCGCATACGGCGCGCTCCTGCGCGACGGCCTGCTCGCGGTTCCGCCGCTGGGCTGGATCAACCTGCACTTCTCGCTGCTGCCGGCGTGGCGGGGTGCCGCGCCCGTCCAGGCCGCGATTGCCGCCGGAGACGAGGTGACCGGTGCGACGACGTTCCGCATCGAGCCGAGCCTGGACTCGGGACCCGTCTACGGCGTGGTCACCGAGACCATTCGTGCCACCGACACCGCTGGTGAACTGCTCGGGCGCCTGTCGATGTCCGGGGCCGTGTTGCTCGAACGGACCATGGACGGCATCGCCGACGGTTCGCTGACCGCGGTGCCGCAACCCGCCGACGGCGTCTCGGTGGCGCCCAAGATCACCGTCGACGAGGCGCGGGTGCGCTGGGACCTGCCAGCCCAGGTGGTCGACCGAAGGATCCGCGCGGTGACGCCGAACCCGGGGGCATGGACGATGATCGGAGACATGCGCATCAAGATTGGACCCGTCGCACTGACCGGGGGAGAGTCCTTGCCGCCCGGCTACATTCAGGTCGACCGGCAGGGCGTGCGGGTCGGCACCGCGACGCTGCCCGTGCTGCTCGGCGACATCCAGCCGCCCGGCAAGAAGGCCATGAAGGCCGCCGACTGGGCCAGGGGTGCCCGGCTGGACGAGAACGCGAGCGCGCAGTGACCCGGCCGCAAGGCAAGCGCAGGCCTCCGCGCAAACCCTTCGACCCCGCCCGCCAGGCGGCCTTCGACGTGCTGCGGGCGGTGTCCGAGCGTGACGCCTACGCCAACCTGGTGTTGCCCGCCCTGCTGCGGGAACGTCACATTGGCGGGCGAGACGCCGCGTTCGCCACCGAGCTGGCCTACGGGACCTGCCGCGCGCTCGGCCTGCTCGACGCCGTCATCGTCCACGCAGCCAACCGTCCGGTCGATCGCATCGACCCGGTGCTGCTGGACTTGCTGCGGCTTGGCTCCTACCAACTGCTGCGCACCCGCGTGGACGACCACGCCGCCGTCGACACCACCGTCGAGCAGGCAGCGATCGAATTCGACACGGCCCGTGCGGGATTCGTCAATGGCACACTGCGCACCATCGCGTCGCGCGACGAGCAGTCCTGGGTGGCCGAGCTCGCCCCGCCCGCCGGCACCGACCCCGTCGGGAACATCGCCTTCACCCACGCCCACCCGCGCTGGATCGCGCAGGCCTTCGCCGACGCCCTCGGCGCCGACGCCGCCGAGCTGGGCGCCCTGCTGGCCAGCGACGACGACCGCCCGCTGGTGCATCTGGCCGCCAGACCCGGGCTGCTGACCGCCGAGGCGCTGGCCGAGGCGACCGACGGCGAGGTCGGCCGGTACTCGCCGTACGCGGTCTACCTGGCCGGCGGGGACCCTGGCCAACTCGACGCGTTGCGCGACGGTGCGGCACAGGTGCAGGACGAGGGCAGTCAACTGGTGGCGAGGGCGCTCACCCTGGCCCCGCTGGATGGTGCCGACGGGCGCTGGCTGGATCTGTGTGCGGGCCCCGGCGGCAAGGCCTCGCTGCTGGCGGCCATCGCCGCCGAGTCGGGCGCGCACGTGACCGCAGTGGAGCCCACCCCGCACCGCGCGGAGCTCGTCGAGCAGGCGGTCCGCGGCCTCGACGTCGAGGTGCTGCGGGTCGACGGTCGCGAAACTGGGCTGCCCGCAGCGTCCTTCGACCGGGTGCTGGTCGACGCCCCGTGCACCGGGCTCGGGGCGCTACGGCGTCGGCCCGAGGCACGATGGCGCCGTCAACCCGGTGACGTCCCCGGCCTGGCCAAGCTGCAGAAGCAGCTGCTCGCCGCAGCCATCGCACTGACCCGCGACGGCGGGGTCGTGCTGTACGCCACGTGTTCGCCGCACCTGGCCGAGACCGTCGGCGTGGTCGCCGACGCGCTGCGCCGCCAACCGGTTCGAGCGATCGACACGCGGCCGCTGTTCGACGCTGGCCGGGAACCGATGACCGGGCTCGGCGCGGGACCCCACGTCCAGCTCTGGCCGCACCGGCACGGCACCGATGCGATGTTCGCCGCGGCCCTGCGCGTGCAGCGCTGAGCGTGCACCCCGGGTCGCTTCGCTCCTGCCCGCCGAACCTAAGCTGACCGCCATGGCAGAACCCTTGATCGCCCCGTCGATTCTGGCCGCGGACTTCGCCCGGCTGGCCGAGGAGGCCGCTGCGGTCTCCGGATCGGACTGGCTGCACGTCGACGTGATGGACAACCACTTCGTCCCAAATCTGACACTCGGTCTGCCCGTCGTCGAGAGCCTGCTCAAGGCCACCGACATCCCCATGGACTGCCACCTGATGATCGAGGACCCGGCGCGCTGGGCGCCACCCTACGCGGAGGCCGGCGCCTACAACGTCACCTTCCACGCCGAGGCCACCGACGATCCGGTGGCCGTGGCCCGCGACATTCGCGCCGCGGGTGCCAAGGCCGGTCTGAGCGTCAAGCCGGGTACCGCCATCGAGCCGTACCTGGAGATCCTGCCGAACTTCGACACCCTTCTGGTGATGTCGGTCGAACCAGGATTCGGCGGCCAGAAGTTCATGCCGGAGGTGCTGACCAAGGTCGCCGCCGTCCGCCGGCTGGTCGATGCGGGGGAGCTGACGATCGTGGTCGAGATCGACGGCGGCATCAACGCCGACACCATCGAGGCGGCCGCCGAAGCCGGCGTCGACTGCTTCGTGGCGGGCTCGGCGGTCTTCGGTGCCGAGGACCCGGGCCGCGCGGTGGAATCGCTGCGCCGGAAGGCCGCCACCGCCTCCAAGCACCTGGCGCTGTGACGCGGCGATGAACGTCGAGGACGCCATGCGGTCGGCCATCGCGCAGGCCGACGGCGTCAAGGGTTCCACCTACCCCAATCCACCGGTCGGAGCGGTCATCCTCGATCGCGACGGTGCCATCGCGGGCGTGGGTGCCACCCAGCCGCCCGGCGGTCCGCATGCCGAAGTCGTCGCACTGCGGCGGGCGGGGGAGCGCGCCGTGGGCGGCATCGCCGTCGTGACCCTGGAGCCCTGCAACCATCACGGCCGCACCCCGCCCTGCGTGGACGCCCTCATCGGAGCTGGGGTCGCGCGGGTGGCCTACGCGGTCGCCGACCCGAATCCATTGGCCGCAGGTGGGGCCAAGCGGTTGACCGAGGCGGGGCTATCGGTCGACGTCGGGGTGCTGGCCGACGAGGCCGCAGGGGGAGCGCTCCGGGAGTGGCTGCACCGCCAGCGCACCGGCCGTCCGCACGTGACGTGGAAGTTCGCCTCCAGCGTCGACGGCCGCAGTGCCGCCGCCGACGGCAGCAGTCAGTGGATCACCAGCGAGGCCGCCCGCGCCGACGTGCATCGCCTGCGGGCCGTCGCCGACGCGATCGTGGTGGGCACCGGCACCGTCTTCGACGACGACCCGACGCTCACCGCCCGCCTGCCCGACGGTTCGCTCGCCGAACGGCAGCCGCTGCGCGTCGTGGTCGGTGAACGCGAGATCTCGCCCGACGCCCGCGTGCTCAACGACGACTCCAGGACCATGGTGATTCGCACCCGCGATCCCCACGAGGTGATTAGGGCGCTGTCGGACCGGACCGACGTGCTGCTCGAGGGCGGCCCAACGCTCGCCGGGGCATTCGTTCGGGCCGGGGTGGTCGATCGGATCCTGGCCTACGTGGCGCCAACCTTGCTGGGCGGCCCGGTGATGGTGGTCGACGACGTCGGAGTGGGGAGCATCGTCGCCGCACCGCGTTGGCGTTTCGACGACGTGCGCCGGCTCGGGCCCGATCTGCGGCTGAGCCTGGTGCCGGGCTGACCGGACGGTGACGTGGAATTCCCTTGGCTGCCAATGTGACTGGCATCACCAAGGGAGTGCTCGAGTTCGGGCAGTCGTTACCGCTTCGAGACCTCAACCGCCCCGTGAGCCCCCTGGCGGGCGGTGCTCCCGCCGTAAAATCGACGGCAGGGCTCGAGTCACCCCGATCGGGCCCAATCCATCGAAGAAGGACGACGAGCAATGACTGCACTGCAGGACTGGCTCAGCTTCCGCCCCATCGATCAGAGCACCATCAAGGAACTGGTCTGCCGCCCGTTGCGCGCGGTCCTGAGCACGTCGGACGTCCAAGACGACGCCGAGCTCAAGCTGATCAGCCCGGGCGTCGAACGCTGCTGAGCCGTTAGCGCCGAGCCTCCGCGATCTCCGTGGCGGCGTCGGGCGCATCGGCGTGGTCGTGCTTGCCGGTGATCAGCAAACCGAGCACCGCACCCACCGCACACACCACCATCGTGATGAAGAAGATCTGGCCGTACTGCATCGTGTAGGCCGTCTTCACGTTGGCCGCGAGCTGGGCACCGATCTCCAACAGGTTGGTGCCCTTGGGCTTCGGCATCTCCGCGAGATATTGGTTGAACTTGTAGAGCCCCCATGCGCTGAGCGAGGCGAGCCCGATGAGCATGCCGATCATCCGGGCGACGACCACCGATGCGGATGCGATGCCGTGCTGCGATCCCGGCACGGCCCGCAGCGTCGCCGACGTCAGCGGTCCGATGACCAGGCCGAGACCCAGACCTGCCAGCACCAGGTCGGTGTTGAACGTGGGCAGGCTGATCACCCCGAGGTCGTGATGCGACGACAGCACCTCGGAGTTCCAGTGCGACACCAGCCAGTAGGCGAACGCCGCGATGGCCAGTCCGACGAACGCCATGATGCGATCGCCGATCTTGGTGGCCAGCCAACCGCCGAGGATCGCGCCGACGGGCAGCGCGCCGAGGAACCACACCAGCAGGAACGCGGTCTCGGTCTGTTCCTTGCCCAGCACGCCCTGCCCGAACAGTTCGACGTTGACCAGCGTCACCATCAGCGCGGCGCCCGTGCACAGCGAGGCGCCGAGCGCGGTCAGGAAGGGCAGGAACTTCACACCCGTCGGATCGATGAGCCGGGTGGTGGCGAACTTCTCCCAGACGAAGAACGCGATGCCAGCGACGAGCGCCGCCAGCAGTACCGGCACCCCCCAGTTCGGGAGCACCTGCTTGCCGTCCGGCGCCGGGTTGTACAGCCCGATCACCATCAGACCGAGCGCGGCGGCAAGCAACAGGCCGCCGACGACGTCGACCTTCTCCTTCGGCCCGTCCAGGTCCCGCGACGGCAGGCTGAAGTGGATCATCACCATGGCGATCAGCGTGAGCGGCACGTTGATCCAGAACACGTCGCGCCACGTGTTCAGGGCCGCCACCACACCGATGCCGTACAGCGGGCCGAGAACGCTGCCAAGCTCCTGCGCCGCGCCGATGCCGCCGAGCACGGATGCCCGGTTGCGGGCGGCCCAGAGGTCGGCGGCCAGGGCCAGGGTGACGGGCAGCAGCGCGCCGCTGGCCGCGCCCTGGATGGTGCGACCGACGACCATGGGGATCAGGTCCGTCGACATCGCGGTGACCACCGACCCCGCGGCGAACCCGGCGAGGCTGACCTGCAGCACCAGCTTGCGGCCGAACTTGTCCGACGCCCGGCCCAGCAGCGGCATGGCCGCGATGTATCCGAGCAGGTACCACGTGATGATCGGCGTCACGCGCTGAATCTGGTTCAGCGAGATCCCGATGTCTCGCATGATGTCGTTGATGATCGTGACGACGACATAGGTGTCCAGGGAGCCGAGGAGGACCGCCAACCCGCCGGCGGTGATCGCGATGCGCCGGTTGGCGGCCGACGGCGCGGCGGCCTCGTGAGCCCCCGACATCAGGCGGCGGGCTTGGTGACGGTGACTGTCTTGCCCCAGTCGCTCAGCGTCATCTGGACGCTGTTGCCCGGGCTGGGCTCCAGCTTGGCCTGCACCAAGTCGTGGTCGCCGTCCTCCTTGATCCACGCGGTCGAGGGCACCGCACCGGTGGCACCGAGATCGGCAAGGCCGTTGACGGCGTCGGCGTCGACGGTGCCGGTGATCTTCACGGTGTCCACGCCATTGATGGTCTCGCGGCCCTCGGCCTTGGGATTGGTGAACTTGGCCAGGATGTTGGCCAACCCGACGTCGGGGTTGAGGATCTTCGACACGTCGTAGATGTCGGCGGCGGGCCCGAAGTTGGTGAAGCTACCCGGCGTCAGCGCGCCGTAGAGGTTGCCGTCGGCGACCACGAAGTCGACGTCCTTGAACGTCTGGCCGAAGGCGATGATGCTGGCCTTGCCCTGTGCGGCGACCACGGGAACGTTGGTGAGGTCACCGGTGAGCGTCTCGATCGGCAGCTTGGCGATCTTGCCGGTCACGGCGAGCTCGAGGTGGACGCTCTTCTGCGCCCTGGTCGTCTGGTCGGAGTCCTTGAGGAGCGTGGCTGCATCCGGTAGCGGTGCGGCTGGCTTGTCGGAACCACCGCATCCCGCCACGAGCAGCAACGCTGCGAACAGGGACACGAGGACGGCAATGCGGGGGCGCGTCTGCATGTCTGCATCGTAGTGGGTAGGCGGGGGCGGTCCGCGTGCCCGGCGGGGGCGCGGGCGCGGCCACCGGGGGGATTAGCCTGGTCGCCATGTTCACCGGCATCGTCGAAGAGTTGGGGGAGGTCGTCGGCAAGGAAGACCTGGCCGACGCCGCCCGGTTCGTCATCCGCGGCCCGCTAGTCACAACCGACGCCGGTCATGGCGACTCGATCGCGGTCAACGGCGTGTGTCTGACCGTGGTCGACGTGTTGCCCGACGGTGCGTTCAGTGCCGACGTGATGGCCGAGACGCTCAACCGGTCCAGCCTGGCCGGCGTCGGCGTCGGCAGCCAGGTGAACCTCGAACGCGCGGCGGCGGTGAACGGCAGGCTCGGCGGACACATCGTGCAGGGCCACGTCGACGGGACCGGTCACGTCGTGGCCAGGACGCCGTCGGAGCACTGGGAGGTGGTGCGCATCGCGCTGCCCGAGTCGGTGTCGCGCTATGTCGTGGAGAAGGGATCGATCACCGTCGACGGCATCTCCCTGACGGTGTCGGGACTGGGCCCAGACTGGTTCGAGGTGTCGCTGATCCCGACGACACTGCAGCTGACGACGCTGGGCCGGGCCGCGGTCGGCACGCCGGTCAACCTCGAGGTAGACGTCATCGCCAAGTACGTCGAGCGGCTCTTGCTTCAGAAGCCTTGATTCACTTGGGATTTCGCCCACCCGAGATCAGTAGCGGTGGCCGCCCTGGTCGCCGGTGCCCGCAGACGGTGCGCTGCCGTTCGGCGCGGGGGCGTTGCTCGGTGCGGGAGGCGTATTGCACTGGCCATCGATGACGATCTGGCCTGGCTGGCACGCGGTGTTTCCCGGGTCGGCGGGTGCCGCGGGTGCGCAGAGCATCGAGATCGTGGCGAATGCGGCCGCAAGAAGTGAGGTGGATCTTGGCGTCGAATATCGCATCGCGCGCCTCCCCTTCAGTCGTGGGTGATGACAAGCTACGCCTCGATCCCGTCGTGCAACAGGGCCTCGATCACGAGCTCGTCGCCGTTCACACCCCCTGATGGGAGCGGGCAATAACCGCGCGGCCGGGTTGGTTCATACTGAAGGACGTTCAGAACGTTGCGCGCGTTGCACGATGGTCCCACGGGACGGCAAGGGTGGCAGGGATGACGAGGCTCGATTCCGTCGAACGGGCGATAGCCGACATCGCGGCGGGCAAGGCCGTCGTCGTCATCGACGACGAGGATCGCGAGAACGAGGGCGATCTGATCTTCGCCGCCGAGAAGGCCACTCCCGAGCTCGTCGCGTTCATGGTCCGCTACACCTCCGGTTACCTCTGCGTTCCGCTATCAGGTGACGTCTGTGATCGCCTCGGCCTGCTGCCGATGTACGCGGTCAACCAGGACAAGCACGGCACCGCATACACCGTGACCGTCGACGCCAAGAAGGGTGTCGGGACGGGTATCTCGGCCTCGGACCGCGCCACGACCATGCGGTTGCTCGCCGATCCGGCCGCGGTGGCCGAGGACTTCACCAGGCCTGGTCACGTCGTGCCGTTGCGCGCCAAGGACGGCGGGGTGCTGCGCAGGCCCGGCCACACCGAGGCCGCCGTGGATCTGGCGCGACTCGCCGGTCTGCAGCCCGCCGGGGCGATCTGCGAGATCGTCAGCCAGAAGGACGAGGGCGAGATGGCCCAGACCGACGAGCTGCGTGTCTTCGCCGACGATCACGACTTGGCGCTCATCTCGATCGCCGACCTGATCGAGTGGCGCCGCAAGCACGAGAAGCACATCGAGCGCATCGCCGAGGCGCGCATCCCCACCCGCCACGGTGAGTTCCGCGCCGTCGGCTACACCAGCATCTACGACGACGTCGAGCACGTCGCCCTGGTGCGCGGCGACATCTCCGAGGGTGACGGGCACGACGTGCTGGTGCGGGTGCACTCCGAGTGCCTGACCGGCGACGTCTTCGGGTCCCGGCGCTGCGATTGCGGCCCCCAGCTGGATGCGGCGATGGCGATGGTGGCTGCCGAGGGCCGCGGCGTGGTGCTCTACATGCGCGGGCACGAGGGCCGCGGCATCGGGCTGCTGCACAAGTTGCAGGCCTACCAACTGCAGGACGCCGGCGAGGACACCGTCGACGCCAACCTCAAGCTCGGCCTGCCCGCAGACTCCCGCGACTACGGCATCGGCGCCCAGATCCTGGTCGACCTGGGAGTCCGCTCGATGCGGCTGCTGACCAACAACCCGGCCAAGCGCGTCGGCCTCGACGGCTACGGGCTGCACATCATCGAGCGCGTGCCGCTGCCGGTGCGGGCCAACGCGGAGAACATTCGCTACCTCATGACCAAGCGTGACCGGATGGGTCACGACCTGACGGGGCTCGAGGACTACGACGAGACGGTCCTGGTGCTGGGCGACCGCCTTCCACCGACCGCGTCGGGCCCTGGCGGTGCCACGACATGAGCGGTGGCGCAGGCGTTCCCGACATGCCGGCGGTCGATGCCTCCGGCCTGAGGCTGGCGATCGTGGCCAGCACCTGGCACACCACGATCTGCGACGCCCTCCTCGACGGTGCCCGCCGGACCGCGGCCGAGTCGGGCATCTCCGATCCCGACGTGGTCCGCGTGCTCGGGGCCATCGAGATCCCGGTCGTCGCGCAGCAATTGGCGAAGACCCATGACGCGGTAGTGGCGCTCGGTGTCGTGATCCGCGGGCAGACACCGCATTTCGACTACGTCTGCGATGCCGTCACGCAGGGCTTGACGCGGGTGTCGCTGGACGAGGGGACGCCGGTGGCCAACGGCGTACTCACCACCAACGACGAGCAGCAGGCCCTCGACCGCGCCGGGTTGCCCGGGTCGTCGGAGGACAAGGGTGCGCAGGCCGCGGCTGCCGCCCTGTCGACCGCGCTGACCTTGCGTGACCTGCGCAAGAACTCGTGAGCGAGACTCCGGGGCCGGCGGCTGACGACGTCTCGGGTTACGACCTCGAGGTCAAGCCCCACCTGACGCCCTACTTCGCCTACGGCGCGGCTTTCCTGATCGCGGCCGCGCACGTCACCGTGGGCTTCCTGCTCAAGATCCGCTCGTCCGGGGTGATCTTCCAGACCTCCGATCAGGTGGCGATGGGGTTGCTCGGGGTGATCATCGGCGGCGTCGTGCTGCTGTTCGCCCGGCCGCGGTTGCGGGTCGGCCCCCAGGGTATGTTCGTGCGTAACCTGTTGAACTACCGGCTAATTCCGTGGTCGCAGGTGGTGGACGTGTCGTTCCCTCCCGGTGCGCGCTGGGCCCGCGTCGATCTGCCCGACGACGAATACCTGCCATTGATGGCGATTCAGTCGGTCGACAAGGAGCGCGCCGTCGACGCGATGGACGCCGTGCGGGCGCTGCTGGCGCGGTACCGGCCCGACGTCAACCGACCTTCAGCGACATCGTGATTTCGTCCCTCGGCGCGCCGGTGCTCACCTCGACGACGCCGAAACCCAGCTCCTCGTAGACACCCCGGGCGGTGGCGTTGGCGGCCTCGACCCGCAATGTGACCTCGCGGACCCGCTGACTGCGGGCCCAGTCGATGGCCGCGGTCACCAGCCGGTGCCCCAAACCCCGTCCGCGCACGTCCGGTTCGAGCCACAGCGAGTACAGATACACCGTCGTCACGCTTTGGCGCTGGGCACCGATCAGCCCGACGAGTCGATCGTCGATGCGCATCGCGAACTGGGCATGGGCCCGCAGCCGGCGCCGCCACTGTGACGCGCTGAACTCGATCTCCTGGCGGTACTGCTGGTCGGCGGTTCCGAGGGTGTCGAGCAACGCACGCAGACGCAGCGCGGCGAACACGCGCCAGTCCGATTCGGCGAGTCGGGTGACCGTTGGGGCACTCATGCGGCGTCGCATGGCTCCTTCGTGCAGTGCGGTAGAATTCGCTGACAGTGACCCATTTTCGCACGTCGGCAACAGCTCTGGAAACCGACGCTTCCCAACTCCGTGCGGCGCAGCTCGTCTCGCGGCCGGGTACCCTGCCGACCGTCACGATTCCGATGGCCGCCGGGCGTCTTCCCGACGTCGACGAGCTCTGGCGCCATCTCGCCGAACCCGCCGAATTCTTCGGTCTCGCGATGCCCCGACCCGCGGAGCTGGCTCGGGTGCTCTCGGGGGTGCGGCACCGGTCACCGGTCGCCACGACGGTGACGATCGTCGAGGACGACGGTGCGACGCGGTTCGCAGCGTCGGCCGTCACCGTGGCGCCATGGCAACCCGATGCGGTACGCCTTGCCGGCGACGCGGTGCCGCAGGCGCATCGCGCGGCGGACCCGTGGTGGCGCCGGATGGCGGCGCGCACCACCAGCAAGGGTGAACTGGATCAGCGGGCCCGCTGGCTGGCCGCCCATGGGTACGCCGACGCGGTGTCCGAGGGGCAGCCCGTGCTCGGTGCGCTGGTCTTCCAGACGACCCACGGCCTGCTTGCGGTGGAGAACCCGGAGCCGACCTCGGTCCTCGACCAGTTGATGCGGTCCGGTGCCATCACGGCGCTCGACTTCGCGCCGGCGTGCCCCGCCGTCTTCGAGCGGGTCTGGTGGGTCTCGCCGCACTACCAGACCCATCCGGTCGCCGAGCTCGACGGGACGCGGTGCCATGCGGACTCCGAGACGGTACCTTCCTTCGCGAGGTGGACATGAGCTCCTTCGACCCGGCGTCCTTCCAGGTGATGACGATCGACGGCTACGAAGTGGTCGACGCCACGTTCCTGGCTCATTACACGTTGCGCGGCAACGCGACGGAGGACGTCGCCTTCACCGAGGTCGTGGACTTCGGTGCCGCGCTGGGTGATCGCGTTCCCGACGAGCGCCTGCTGCGCCTGCTCGCGCTCACCTGTTCACCGAGCTACTACAAGGCCGCCGCGCCGCCCCGCATCGCGATCGCCTTTCCCACCCACGACTTCGAGCGCGAGTATCTGCGCGAGCTGATCGCGGGTGGCCTCGGTGAGTTCGCCTATCGCAACGCACTTCCCGACGCGCTCAACCCCGCGATCACCGGTCCTGACGACGGGGCCGCGGCGCCGACCGCAGACGGCTGGGACGCCGGCGCACAGCCGCTGGTGCCGGTCGGCGGCGGCAAGGACTCGGTGGTGAGCATCGAGGCGCTCAAACGCCAGGGTTTCCGTCCGACGTTGTTCAGCGTCAACGAGTTCGCTCCGATCGACCGGTGCATCGAGATCAGCGGGTTGGACAGCGTGCGGGTCCGGCGCCGCATCGATCGACGGCTCATCGAGGCCAACGCCAACGGTGCCCACAACGGCCACGTCCCCGTGACGGCGATCAACAGCGTGATCGGGCTCATCGTCGCCGACGCCAACGGTCTCGGTCCCGTCGTACTGTCCAACGAGCGGTCCTCCAACGTGGGCAACGTGACGTGGCAGGGGCGCGACGTCAATCACCAGTGGTCCAAGAGCATCTCGTACGAGACCCTGCTGCGCGACACCCTCACCGGTTACGGGTTGAACCCGGACCGCTACTTCTCCCTGCTGCGGCCGCTGTCCGAGTCGCAGATCGCCGACCGATTCCGCACCAGCCCGCAGTACTTCCGCGACTTCATCAGCTGCAACCGGCCGTTTGCGATCGACGAGGGCCGCCGGGGCGCGACGTGGTGCGGCCACTGCCCGAAGTGCCTCTTCGTGTACGGCCTGATGGCGCCGCGGCTGGGTCGAACCGAGGTCGAGGCGATCTTCGGTCACGACCTGTATGGGGACGTGAACAATCGGCCCGGCTTCGAGGACATCGTCGGCCTCGGGGTGCACAAGCCGTTCGAATGCGTCGGCGAATACTACGAAGCGGCCGAATCGTTGCTGTCGGTCCTCGACGACGACGAATGGGCCGGTGTCCCGCTGGTCGAGGAATTCCGCTCGCGCCGTGCCGAACTCGAGAAGGTCGCGACCGCGGAGGCGGTCGACGGTGGCACTGCGGTCGACTACGTTCCCGCCCGGTATGCGGCGGCACTGGCCGAGGCATGACGACGGCACCGCTGGACCTCGCGGGTCTGACCGTGGGCATCTGGGGCTTCGGGCGCGAAGGCGTCTCCGTGGCCAGGACTGCCGCCGCGGCCGGTGCGGTCCGCATCGAGGCCGTCGACGACGCCGGTCGGCGCCCCTTCGAGGAGCCCGACGGCATCGCCGGTCTCGAGGTGTTCCGCGGGCCCGAGCACCTCTCCCGGCTCAGCGCCTGCGACGTCGTCTTCGTCAGCCCGGGCGTGCCGTGGCGTCACCCGGTCTTCGCGGCACTGCGCGCGTCGGGAACCCGGATCTCCAGCGCCGCAGACTGGTTCATGTCGCGCCACGGTGCGGTGACCATCGGCGTCACCGGCACCAAGGGCAAGAGCACGACGGCCTCGTTCGTCGGCCATCTGCTGGGCCAACTCGGCATCGAGGCCATCGTGGCGGGCAACATCGGTACCCCGCTGTCGGATCTCGAACCCACCGGTGACGCCGTCGTCGTCGCCGAGCTGTCCAGTCAGCAGGCCGCGCTGCTGACCACCTCGCCGGCAGTGGCGGTCATCACGAACCTGTACGAGGACCACCTCGACTGGCACGGCGACAAGAAGGCCTACCACCTGGCCAAGGCCAACGTCTTCCGCAACGGATCGCGCGCCCTGGTGACCACCCCCGAGGTCGTCACGGTCCTCGACCGCCTCGGCATCACCCCGGTCGATCAGGACCTGGTCCTCGTCGACCCCGCGCGCGTGCACCGCACGCCGGGTCGGTTCGTGATGACCTACGAACACAACGTGATGAACGGTGCCATGGCCGCCGCGGCCGCCGCGACGATCCTCGGCAGGCCGGTGACGGACGCCGAGCTCGACGCGGCGGTGCGCAGTTACCAGGGCCTGCCGCACCGGCTGCAGACCGTGCGCACCACGGGGCGGGTCCGGTGGATCGACGACACCCTGGCCACGACCGGGGAGAGCGTCGCGGCGGCATTGCGCGCGATGGATCCCGACGAGCACGTCGCGCTGATCGTGGGCGGCATGGACCGTGCCTTGAACTACGACCAGCTCGATGCCTACCTGCGCAGCGGAGCCCGCAACGTGTCGCTGATCCAGGCCCCGACAAACGGCGCCCTCATCGGTACCGGCTTCGCGACGGAGCATCCGGCGCGCACGCACCTGGTGCACGGCCTGGAGGAGGCGGTGCGCACCGCCGCGGCTCTGCCCGACGTGGACGTCGTGCTGCTGTCGCCGGGTGCGGCCAGCTACGACCTCTTCACCAACTACGAGGCCAAGGCCTCGGCGTATTGCCGTTTCATCGACGACCTCGCCGGCGCCGTCCCCGCGCCCAACTAACCTGGACCCCGTGCCCGATCCAGCGACCTACCGGCCTGCGCCGGGCTCGATACCCGTCGAGCCCGGTGTCTACCGGTTTCGTGATCCGCACGGCCGGGTGATCTACGTCGGCAAGGCCAAGAGTCTGCGCAGCCGGTTGAACTCCTACTTCGCCGACCTGTCCGGGCTCGCGCCGCGGACCAGGCAGATGGTGATGACGGCCGGCAGCGTGGAGTGGACCGTCGTCGGCACCGAAGTCGAAGCGCTGCAGCTGGAATACAACTGGATCAAGGAATTCGATCCACGGTTCAACATCCGCTACCGCGACGACAAGTCCTATCCCGTGCTGGCGGTCACCCTGAACGAGGAGTACCCGCGGCTGTTCGTCTACCGCGGCCCCCGCCGCAAGGGCGTGCGGTACTTCGGGCCCTATTCGCACGCCTGGGCGATCCGCGAGACGCTCGACCTGCTGACCAGGGTCTTCCCGGCGCGTACCTGCTCCAACGGAGTGTTCAAGCGGCACAACCAGATTGGCCGACCCTGCCTGCTCGGCTACATCGACAAGTGCTCGGCGCCGTGCGTCGGACGGGTCAGCGCGGAGGAACACCGCCGGATCGTGCTCGACTTCTGCGACTTCCTGGCCGGCAAGACCGACCGCCTGGCCAGGGACATGGAGCAGCAGATGAACGCGGCCGCCGAGGAGCTCGACTTCGAGCGCGCCGCGCGGCTGCGCGACGACATCGGGGCGCTCAAGCGCGCGCTGGAGAAGCAGACCGTGGTGCTTGGCGACGGGACCGACGCCGACGTCGTCGCGTTCGCCGACGACGAGCTCGAAGCCGCGGTGCAGGTGTTCCACGTGCGCGGCGGTCGCGTGCGCGGTCAGCGGGGCTGGGTGGTCGAGAAGTCAGGCGAGTCAGGCAAGTCCGGTCAGGAGCACCTCGTCGAGCAGTTCCTCACGCAGTTCTACGGCGATCAGGCCGAGCTGGGCGGTTCGGCCGACGACGCCACCAATGCGGTGCCGCGTCAGGTGCTGGTACCGGTGTTGCCCGACAACGCCGGGGAGCTCGAGACGTGGCTGCGCGAGCTGCGGGGCTCCAAGGTGCAGATCCGGGTGCCGGTGCGCGGCGACAAGCGCGCGCTCGCCGAGACGGTGCACCGCAACGCGCAGGAGGCGCTGCAGCAGCACAAGCTCAAGCGCGCCGGCGACTTCAACGCCAGATCCGAAGCGCTGCAAAACATCCAGGAGTTCCTCGGCCTGGCCGACGCGCCGTTGCGCATCGAGTGCATCGACATCAGCCACGTGCAGGGCACCGACGTGGTCGCCTCGCTGGTGGTCTTCGAAGACGGGCTGCCGCGCAAGTCGGACTACCGGCACTACGCCATCCGGGAGGCGGCAGGGGACGGGCGATCCGATGACGTCGCCTCGATCGCGGAGGTCACCCGGCGCCGCTTCGCCAGACACGTGGCCGACGCGCAGGCGCCCGTGGTCGAGGACGGCAAGGCGAGACGGTTCGCCTATCCGCCCAACCTCTTCGTCGTCGACGGTGGCGCACCCCAGGTGAACGCCGCGGCCGCGGTCCTCGAGGAACTCGGCGTCACCGACGTGGCGGTCATCGGGTTGGCCAAGCGTCTCGAGGAGATCTGGGTGCCCAACCTGGACGGGATGTCGCCCGATCCGGTCATCATGCCGCGCAACAGCGACGGGCTGTACCTGTTGCAGCGGGTGCGCGACGAGGCGCACCGCTTCGCGATCAGCTACCACCGCAGCAAGCGATCCAAGCGAATGACCGCATCGGCACTAGACTCCGTCAAGGGATTGGGGGAGCACCGGCGCAAGGCCCTGGTGACGCACTTCGGCTCGGTGGCCCGGCTCAAGGACGCCAGCGTCGAGGAGATCATCGCCGTACCGGGAATCGGAGTGACCACTGCGAACGCCGTCCTGGAGGCACTTGGCGTGCCTACGATCAACGACGAAGCACCACCGACGACGGGCCAGGGGATGACACGGGTCACCAGCGAGCAACCGGCGGCGGATCGTGCGTGGACCAGTGAGCAGCCGGAGACCGAGCTCTCGTGATCGACGGCGCACACGGCGGCCGCGCCGAGGACGAGGCGACGGCGGGCATCGACGTCGTCCTGGTCACGGGTCTCTCCGGGGCCGGCCGGGGCACCGCTGCCAAGGTGCTGGAGGACCTCGGCTGGTACGTCGCGGACAACCTGCCCCCGGAGTTGATCGCCAGGATGGTGGAGCTGGGTCTGGCGGCGGGGTCGCGCATCACGCGGCTCGCCGTCGTGATGGACGTGCGCTCGCGCGGGTTCACCGGCGATTTGGAATGGGTGCGCAACGACTTGGCAACCCGCAACATCACCCCGCGCGTGCTGTTCCTCGAGGCCTCCGACGACATCCTGGTGCGCCGCTACGAGCAGAACCGTCGCAGCCATCCGCTGCAGGGCAATCAGACTCTGGCGGAGGGCATCTCCGCCGAGCGCACGTTGCTCGCGCCGATTCGCGCGGCAGCCGACCTGGTCATCGACACGTCATCGCTGCCGGTGCCCGCCCTGCGTGAGACCATCGAACGCGCCTTCGCCGCGGAGACCGTGGCCCACACCAACGTCACCGTCGAGTCCTTCGGATACAAGTACGGCCTTCCGATGGACGCGGACACGGTGATGGACGTCCGCTTCCTGCCAAACCCGCACTGGGTCGACGAGCTACGGCCGCACACGGGTCAGCATCCCGCGGTGCGGGATTACGTCCTCGGTCAACCGGGAGCGGCGGACTTCATCGACACCTACCATCGTCTGCTGGACGTCGTCATCGACGGATACCGCAGGGAGGGAAAGCGCTACATGACCGTTGCCATCGGCTGCACGGGTGGCAAACACCGCAGTGTCGCCATCGCCGAGGCCCTCGCGGGGCGCCTCGGTGGCGACGGCGAACTGACGGTGCGAGTGCTGCACCGGGACCTGGGTCGCGAATGAGCTTCCCCGCACGCGAGGAGGACGAATGAGCGCCCGCATCGTCGCGCTGGGCGGCGGCCACGGCCTGTACGCGACGCTGTCGGCGCTGCGGCGACTGACCCCGCACGTGACGGCGGTAGTCACCGTCGCCGACGACGGCGGCTCGTCGGGCCGGTTGCGCAGCGAACTCGACATCGTGCCGCCGGGTGATCTGCGAATGGCCTTGGCGGCCTTGGCTTCCGATACCCCGCACGGTCACCTGTGGGCCACCATCATGCAGCACCGCTTCGGCGGTAGCGGGGCGTTGGCCGGGCATCCGATCGGCAATTTGCTGCTGGCCGGACTGAATGAGGTGCTGGCCGATCCCGTGGCCGCACTCGATGAGCTCGGTCGCATCCTCGACCTCAAGGGCCGGGTGCTGCCGATGTGTCCGATCGCACTGCAGATCGAAGCGGACGTCGCCGGTCTGGAGGCAGATCCCCGGATGAGCCGGGTGATCCGCGGCCAGGTGGCGGTGGCCACCACCGTCGGCAAGGTGCGACGGGTCCGGTTGCTGCCGGGCAACCCGCCGGCCACCCGTCAGGCCATCGACGCGATCATGGCCGCCGACCTGGTGGTCCTTGGCCCCGGCTCGTGGTTCACCAGCGTCATTCCGCACGTGCTCGTGCCGCAGCTGGTGGCCGCGCTGCAGGCCACCGAGGCGCGCCGCGCACTGGTGCTGAACCTGGTGGCAGAGCCTGGTGAGACGGCGGGCTTCTCCGCCGAGCGCCACATTCACGTACTGGCACAGCATGCGCCAGGATTCACCGTGCACGACATCGTCGTCGACGCGGCACGCGTACCGGGCGAACGGGAACGGGATCAACTCAGGCGAACCGCGGCCAGCCTGGACGCTCAGGTCGAGTTCGCTGACGTGTCCCGACCTGGTACACCATTACATGACCCGGCGAGGTTGGCTGCGGCGCTGGACAGGGTGCGGCTGCGTGGCAGGGCACCCGTCGCCCCGACGGCTCCGACCCCCGCCGTGCGGTCTGCCGAGGAGAGGTGACGATTTCGTGGCGATGACAGCCGAGGTCAAGGACGAGCTCAGCCGACTCGTGATCAACTCGGTCAGCGCGCGGCGTGCGGAGGTTGCCTCCCTGCTGCGCTTTGCCGGTGGACTGCACATCGTGGGTGGCCGGGTGGTGGTGGAAGCCGAGGTGGACCTCGGGGTCATCGCGCGGCGCCTGCGCAAGGACATCCACGACCTATACGGCTACAACGCCGTGGTGCACGTGTTGACGGCAAGTGGCATCCGCAAGGGGACCCGCTACGTGGTGCGCGTCGCCCAGGACGGCGAGGCGCTGGCCCGCCAGACCGGGCTGCTCGACCTTCGCGGCAGGCCGGTTCGCGGGTTGCCTGCCCAGGTCGTCGGTGGCAGCGTCGGTGACGCCGAAGCCGCTTGGCGCGGTGCGTTCTTGGCGCACGGTTCACTGACCGAGCCCGGACGTTCGTCGTCGTTGGAGATCAGTTGCCCCGGCCCGGAGGCGGCGCTGGCCCTCGTCGGTGCGGCCCGCAGGCTCGGCGTCAGCGCCAAGGCCCGTGAGGTCCGCGGCAGCGATCGCGTCGTGGTGCGCGACGGTGAGGCCATCGGCGCCCTGCTCACCAGGATGGGAGCCCAGGACACCCGGCTCACCTGGGAGGAACGCCGGCTGCGCCGCGAGGTGCGCGCAACGGCGAACCGGTTGGCCAACTTCGACGATGCCAACCTCCGTCGGTCTGCGCGGGCGGCAGTGGCGGCCGCGGCACGCGTCGAGCGTGCGCTGAACATCCTCGGCGACTCCGTACCCGACCACCTCTCAGCGGCGGGCAGGCTGCGTGTGGAGCACCGGCAGGCCTCGTTGGAGGAACTGGGTCGGCTGGCCGATCCTCCGATGACGAAAGACGCGGTGGCGGGCCGTATTCGGCGCTTGCTGTCGATGGCGGACCGCAAGGCCAAGCAGGACGGCATCCCCGACACCGAGTCGGCGGTGACGCCCGACCTGCTCGACGACGCCTGATCGCCACGTCGCGATCCAATGCCGTTGTCCGGCAAGGTTGTTCACCGGTGCCGCCGAACACCGAGGCGGTGACGCGTCGATGGCACTACCGTGGCACCCATGAACCTGCTCAGGGTCGGGGCGGCGGTCCCGGACCCACCGTTCAACGGAATGACCGCTGACGGGGGACTCGACGTCGATCTGATGAACGCCATCGGTGGCGTCCTCGGCGTACGGGTCGAGATCGTCGCCTATTCGGGGGCGGACTTCGACGGCATCTTCGACGAACTGGCTGCGGGCAACTACGACTGCGTTGCCTCCGGCACCACCGTCACCCCCGAGCGGCGGCGGGTGGCCTCGTTCGCGCCGCCCTACCTGGTGTCGGGACAGTCCCTCGCGGTGAACACCGCCCGTCTTCCGGGGGTCCGGTCGATCGACGATCTCGCCGGGCTCACCATCGGCGTGCAGCGGGGGAACACCAGCCAGCCGATCGCCGAAGGCCTTGTCGCGCAAGGGAAGGCGAAGGCAGTCCGGCTCTATGACTACGGCGACGTCCGATCGGCGGTCTCGGATCTGACCAGCGGCGGTTGCGACGCCGTGATGAAGCTCGGGCCGGTACTCACCGAGCTGGTCCGGTCGGTTCCCGACGTCGAGGTGGTGCAGCGCGGGATCACCAGGGAGGAGATCGCCATCGCTGCCAACGACGATGGCACCCTGGCCCGAATCACCGCGGCGCAGGAGCAGCTCGACGCCGACGGCACCCTCCAGGAACTGCGGCGCAAATGGCTCGGCGCCCCGTACCGCGACCAGAGCCTGGCCGCCCTTTGACCATCCTTCACACCCGGAATGGCGCACCACTAGGCTGATCCCCGAGCAATGTGGCTGGACAGAACACCGGCACGTCTTCGACAGATCTAAGGAGTACGACAGTGACCGTTCGGGTAGGCGTCAACGGCTTCGGTCGAATCGGGCGCAACTTCTTCAGGGCCCTCGACGCGCAGAAGGCGCTGGGCAAGAACACCGACATCGAGATCATCGCGGTCAACGACCTGACCAGCAACGCGACTCTGGCGCATCTGCTGAAGTTCGACTCCATCCTGGGCCGGCTGCCGTACGACGTCAGCCTCGAGGGCGACGACACCATCGTCGTCGGCGACACCAAGATCAAGGCACTCGAAGTCAAGGCCGGGCCCGCCGAGCTGCCCTGGGGCGACCTCGGCGTGGACGTCGTCGTCGAGTCCACCGGCATCTTCACCAATGCCGCCAAGGCCAAGGGGCACCTGGACGCCGGCGCCAAGAAGGTCATCATCTCCGCGCCGGCCACCGACCCGGACATCACCATCGTGCTCGGCGTCAACGACGACAAGTACGACGGCAGCCAGAACATCATCTCCAACGCGTCGTGCACCACCAACTGCCTCGGCCCGCTGGCCAAGGTCCTCAACGACGAGTTCGGCATCGTCCGCGGCCTGATGACCACGGTGCACGCCTACACCCAGGACCAGAACCTTCAGGACGGCCCGCACAGCGACCTGCGTCGCGCCCGCGCCGCGGCCCTGAACATCGTGCCCACCTCGACCGGAGCCGCCAAGGCCATCGGCCTGGTGTTGCCCGAGCTGAAGGGCAAGCTCGACGGCTACGCGCTGCGGGTACCGATCCCCACGGGTTCCTGCACCGACCTGACTGCCGAGCTGGCCAAGCCGGGCACCGCCGAGGAGATCAACGCCGCGATGAAGGCGGCCGCCGACGGCCCGCTCAAGGGCATCCTCAAGTACTACGACGCGCCGATCGTCTCCAGCGACATCGTCACCGACCCGCACAGCTCGATCTTCGACTCCGGTCTGACCAAGGTGATCGACAACCAGGCCAAGGTCGTGTCGTGGTACGACAACGAGTGGGGCTACTCCAACCGCCTGGTGGATCTGGTCGCGCTCGTCGGCAAGTCGCTGTAGAGCGAAGCCGTGGCCGAGTCCTCCATCAAGCCGTCCTCCATCAAGTCGCTGTCGGATCTGCTCGCCGAGGGGGTCGAGGGCCGGGGCGTACTGGTGCGCTCCGACCTGAACGTCCCGCTCGACGACGAGGGCAACATCACCGACCCGGGCCGCATCCTGGCGTCCGTGCCGACGCTCAAGGCGCTGTCCGAGGCCGGCGCCAAGGTCGTCGTTGCGGCGCATCTTGGACGTCCGAAGGGCGGCCCGGAGCCCAAGTACTCGCTGGCTCCGGTCGCCGCGGCGCTAGGTGCCCAGCTGGGCAGGCACGTCCAGCTCGCCGGCGACGTCGTTGGCTCCGACGCGCTGGCCCGCGCCGAGGGACTGACCGACGGTGACGTGCTGATGCTGGAGAACATCCGCTTCGATCCGCGGGAGACCAGCAAGGACGATGCCGAGCGGCTCGCCCTTGCCAAGGAGCTCGTCGAGCTGGTGGGTGGTCCCGACGGTTCGGGCGGCGCGTTCGTCTCCGACGGCTTCGGCGTCGTGCACCGCAAGCAGGCCTCGGTCTACGACGTGGCCACCCTGCTGCCGCACTACGCGGGCACGCTCGTCGCCACCGAGGTCAAGGTGCTCCAGCAGCTGACGACGTCGACTGAGCGGCCCTATGCGGTGGTGCTCGGCGGCTCGAAGGTCTCCGACAAGCTGGCCGTCATCGAGAACCTCGCGACGAAGGCCGACAGCATCGTCATCGGTGGTGGCATGTGCTTCACCTTCCTTGCCGCCCAGGGCGTCCCGGTCGGCACGTCGCTGCTGCAGCCGGAGATGATCGACACCTGCAAGAAGCTGCTCGAGGACTACGGCGACGTCATCCATCTGCCGGTCGACATCGTCGTCGCGGAGAAGTTCGCCGCGGACTCGCCGGCCGAGACGGTGCCCGCGGGCAAGATCCCCGAGGACCAGATGGGCCTGGACATCGGGCCGGAGTCGGTGAAGCGATTCACCGCGCTGCTGTCCAACGCCAAGACGGTGTTCTGGAACGGACCGATGGGCGTCTTCGAGTTCCCGGCGTTCGCGGCGGGCACCAAGGGCGTCGCCGAGGCGGTCATCGCCGCGACGGCCAAGGGCGCGTTCAGCGTGGTGGGCGGGGGTGACTCCGCCGCGGCGGTGCGCCAGCTCGGGCTGCCCGAGGACGGCTTCTCGCACATCTCCACCGGGGGCGGTGCGTCGCTGGAGTACCTCGAGGGCAAGACGCTGCCCGGCATCGACATTCTCAATTCCTGAGCAACCCGCAGTTCTCTGACCCGAGGAGACCCCTGTGCCCCGCAAGCCGCTGATCGCCGGCAACTGGAAGATGAACCTCAACCACTTCGAGGCCATCGCCCTGGTGCAGAAGATCGCGTTCTCGTTGCCGGAGAAGTACTTCGACAAGGTCGACGTGACGGTCATCCCGCCGTTCACCGACCTGCGCAGCGTGCAGACGCTGGTCGACGGCGACAAACTGCGACTCACCTACGGGGCGCAGGACCTGTCCAAGCACGACTCCGGGGCCTACACCGGGGAGATCAGCGGGGCGTTCCTGGCCAAGCTCGGCTGCACGTTCGCCGTCGTCGGGCACTCCGAACGGCGGACCTATCACGCCGAGGACGACGCGCTGGTCGCCGCCAAGGCCGCCGCCGCGCTCCGGCACGGCCTGACCCCGATCATCTGCATCGGCGAGGGCCTCGAGGTCCGCGAGGCCGGGGAGCACGTCGCCTACAACGTCAACCAGTTGAGGGGATCGCTGGCGGGGTTGTCGGCCGAGCAGATCGCGGCGAGCGTCATCGCCTACGAACCCGTGTGGGCGATCGGTACCGGCCGCGTGGCCAGCGCGGCCGACGCGCAGGAGGTGTGTGCCGCGATTCGCACCGAGCTCGGCGAGCTGGCGACGCCGGCGATCGCCGACACGGTGCGCGTGCTCTACGGCGGCTCGGTCAACGCCAAGAACGTCGGCGAGATCGTCGGCCAGTCCGACGTCGACGGCGCCCTGGTCGGCGGTGCCTCGCTGGACGGCGAACAGTTCGCGATCCTGTCCGCGATCGCCGCGGGTGGACCGATTCCCTGATCGGCTGGGCCGACCGGTATCCTGGCGCACATGATTCTCGCTCTGCAGATCACCCTCGTCGTCACCAGCGTCCTGGTGATCCTGTTGGTGCTCCTGCATCGGGCCAAGGGTGGCGGTCTGTCGACGCTGTTCGGCGGCGGCGTGCAGTCCAGCCTGTCGGGATCGACGGTCGTGGAGAAGAACCTCGACCGGTTGACCTACTTCATCACCGGCATCTGGCTCGTCTCGATCATCGCCGTCGCGCTGCGCATCAAGTACGGCGCCTAGCTCGCAGCAGGGCGGCGGCCGCCTCGGCGCGACCGTACTCCGCCCACTCCAGCGGGGTCATGCCGTGCTCGGCGTCCACCGCGTCGGCGTCCGCACCACAGTCCAGCAGGGTCTCGACCATCTCGACGTCTCCGCACCAGGCTGCCTGGTGCAGCACGGTGTGTCCGTCGACGAGCGCGTCCAGATCACCACCCGCGGCCGCCAGCTCGCGCACCGCCTCGGGCGTACCCGCCGCCGCGATCGCCGGCTCGGGCGTCCGTGGGCGCCAGGGTGACGGCGCATCGGGCGTCGTGCCGTCGGTGAACCCGTGCGCGGCGAGCAACTCGAGGCGGTCGTGCAGGCCCCGGTCTCGCGCCCAGTCCACCTGACGCCGGACCATCTCCGCCGGCCCCTCCAGCGCCTCGCCGAGGCGTCGATGCCATGGCCCACCCGCACCGTGACCGAGGCCGTGCGCCAACAGGATTCGCAGATGTCGATCGTCCCTGCCGAACATCCGGTTGTAGAGCGTCTGCGCGTCGTTCGGATCGGCGCCGGCAGCCAGCAGGATCTCCGCGAGCTCCGCGCCCGCTGGGTGTCGGGGTTGCCGCCCCGGTCCCGCCTCGCCTTCCCCGAAGCACAGCGTCAGCACCGTGAACGGCGTTGGCAGTCCCTGCCACAGGTAACCCGCGTTGGGGTCGGCGCCGGCAGCGAGCAGGATGCGGGCCGTGGCCAGCGGATCGCGCTGCGGCACGCGCGCTGCGGCGAGGTGGAACAGCGCCGTCCACCCGAAGGGACCGCCCTCGCTGCGGGCGTCGTCGGGCCCCGCGGCGAGATGAGCCCGTACGGCTGCCGGATCAGCAACGGCCGCAGCGGCATACAGGCTGCGCCCGGGTAGGTCGGGGTGGGTGTGCAGGACGTCCATCGCGGCTGCCCACCTGGCCGGATCGTCGTCCTGGGAGTAGGTCAGGCAAGCCAGTGACAGGAAGCGCGACAGCGGGTCGTCACCGGGTGCGGTCGTGGGGTCGCGCCGCAGCGCCTCGGCGGTGCGCAGGTAGGCCTGCAGCCGCGGCCAGCTGCTGAAGCCGACCGAGCGTGCCACGACGTGCTGGGCGGCCGTCAGGACGAACGCAGCCGGGTCGGCGGGCGGCCCGCCGGGGTGGTGCCGGGACACCGTCGCGAGCGCATCGGGATCGCGGTCGCGCACGGCGCGCTGCAAGGCGCGGGCGTCGCGGCGGAACCGTTCCAGCGACGGATTGTTGGGCAGGGTCGGGGCCATGACGGCCTCCTTTCGACGCACCCGAGGTCCGCTGCGTCGGGCCGAAAGGAGACGGGCCGGATCACGTCGTCTGCCAGGGAGGCTGTGCCTCTTTCCGCGGACCGGTGGCGTCCTGCACGCCGCCGCCCAGGTTACCGGATGAGCCGTCCGGCGGGGACCGGCCGGCGCTGGTGGCGCCGACGACGCACGCCATCCCGTGGGCTCGTTCTGCGCCCCGTTCGCGGTACGTCGATACTGGGGGCATGGCCGACGCTCCCGACACCGTCCTCGCACCCATCGGCTCGGTGCGCCGAACCCAGGTGGGCCGCGAGGCCACCGAACCGATGCGGGAGGACATCCGCCTGCTTGGCGCGATCCTCGGCGACACGGTGCGTGAGCAGAACGGCGACGAGGTCTTCGATCTCGTCGAGCGCGCTCGGGTGGGGTCCTTCCGGGTGCGGCGCTCGGAGATCGACCGCGCCGAGCTCGCCGAGTTGTTCGACGGGATAGACGTCCGCAAGGCGATCCCGGTCATCCGGGCCTTCACCCACTTCGCCCTGCTGGCCAACGTCGCCGAGGACATCCACCGCGAGCGGCGGCGCGCAATCCACGTCGCGGCCGGCGAACCGCCGCAGCGCAGCAGCCTGGCCGCCACCTACCTCAAACTCGAGTCCGCCGACCTGGACTCCGACACCGTCGCCGACGCGCTCACCGGTGCGCTGGTGTCACCGGTGATCACCGCACACCCCACCGAGACCCGGCGCAGGACGGTGTTCGACACTCAGCACCGCATCACCCAGCTGATGCGGCTGCGCATGCGCGGGCATGCCCACACCGACGACGGCCGCAGCATCGAGCTCGAGCTGCGTCGTCACATCCTGAAGCTGTGGCAGACCGCGCTGATTCGGTTGTCGCGGTTGAAGATCCAGGATGAGATCCAAACCGGTCTGCGGTACTACCCGGCGGCCTTCTTCGAGGTCATCCCACAGGTCAACGCCGAGGTGCGCACCGCGCTGCGGGCCCGCTGGCCCGAGGCCCACGTCCTGGAGCAGCCCATCTTGCGGCCCGGTTCCTGGATCGGCGGCGACCGCGATGGCAACCCGAACGTCACCGCCGAGGTCGTCCGGCTGGCCACCGGCAGTGCCGCCTACACCGCGTTCGAGCACTACTTCCGCGAGCTCGCCGCGCTGGAGGACGAGCTGTCGATGTCGGTGCGCCTGGTCCGAATCAGCGACGACCTCGGTGCGCTGGCCGACACGTCCGACGAAACCACGGCACCGGCCGACGAGCCGTACCGCCGCGCGCTGCGTGCGATCCATGGTCGCTTGACTGCGACCGCCGCCGAGATCCTGGACCGTCAGCCAGAGCATCTGCTGGATCTCGGGTCGGCGCGGTATGAGACGCCCGCCGAGTTCCTGGCCGACCTCGACGTCATCGACGCGTCTCTGCGCGCCAACGGCAGCGCGGTGCTCGCCGACGACCGGCTGGGCCGACTCCGGGAAGCCGTGCACGTGTTCGGTTTTCACCTGTCGGGGCTGGATCTGCGGCAGAACTCCGAGGTGCACGAAGAGGTCATGGCCGAGTTGTTGGCCTGGGCCGGTGTGCATCCCGACTACCGCTCGCTGCCCGAGCCGGACCGCGTCGAGATCCTGGTGGCGGAGCTGGCCACCCGCCGGCCCCTGGTGAGCCCGGGTGCCGAGCTGTCCGAGTTGGCCCGCAAGGAACTGGACATCACCGCGGCGGCCGCCCGCGCGGTCCGGGTGTTCGGTCCGGAGGCGGTGCCGAACTACATCATCTCGATGTGCCAGTCGGTCTCGGACATGCTCGAAGCAGCCGTATTCCTCAAGGAGGCGGGTCTGCTGGACGCGTCGGGGGAGAAGCCGTACAGCCCGGTCGGCGTCGTCCCGCTGTTCGAGACGATCGACGACCTGCAGCGTGGATCGTCGATCATGGAAGCGGTACTGGACATCCCGCTGTACCGCGCCATGGTTCACGCCCGCGGCGAGCATCAGGAGGTGATGCTCGGCTACTCAGATTCGAACAAGGACGGTGGCTACCTGGCCGCCAATTGGGCGCTGTACCGCGCCGAGCTCGACCTGGTCGAGTCGGCCCGCAAGACCGGCATCCGGTTGCGGCTGTTCCACGGCCGCGGTGGCACCGTCGGCCGCGGCGGTGGTCCCAGTTACGACGCCATCCTCGCCCAACCGCCCGGTGCGGTGAAGGGGTCGCTACGGATCACCGAGCAGGGTGAGGTGATTGCCGCCAAGTACGCCGAACCGACGATCGCGCACCGCAACCTGGAGACCCTGCTCGCCGCCACGCTGGAGTCGACGCTGCTCGACGTCGAGGGTCTCGGCGACGCCGCCGGACCGGCCTACGAGGTGCTCGACGACCTGGCCGCCCGCGCGCAGCGCGCCTACTCCGAATTGGTGCACGAGACACCGGGATTCGTCGAGTACTTCAAGGCGTCCACCCCGGTCAGCGAGATCGGCGCACTCAACATCGGCAGCCGGCCCGCCTCGCGCAAGCCCACCACGGCGATCTCCGATCTGCGCGCCATCCCATGGGTGTTGTCCTGGAGCCAGTCTCGGGTGATGCTGCCCGGTTGGTACGGCACGGGCAGCGCGTTCGAGCAATGGGTCGCCGCTGGCCCGGAATCGGAGGAGGCCAGACTCGCAGTCCTGCAGGACCTCTACGAGAAGTGGCCGTTCTTCCGCTCGGTGCTGTCCAACATGGCCCAGGTGCTCGCCAAGGCCGACATGGGACTGGCGGCCCGCTACTCCGAGCTCGTCGAGGACGAGGCGCTGCGGCACCGGGTGTTCGACCAAATCGTCGCCGAGCACGATCGGACCATCAAGATGCTGCGGCTCATCACCGGCAACGACGACCTGCTGGCCGACAACCCGGCGCTCGCCCGCTCGGTGTTCAATCGGTTCCCGTATCTGGAACCGCTGAACCATCTGCAGGTCGAACTGCTGCGGCGGTACCGCTCCGGCGACGAGGACGAACTGGTTCAGCGGGGGATCCTGCTCACGATGAGCGGGCTGGCCACCGCGTTGCGCAACAGCGGCTGACCCCGGTTCGTCAGAGGCCGGTGGTCTTGCGCACCGCGCCGATCGCGCCACGCACCACGTTCTCGGTGGCCGACCATGGCGCCATCACCGATTCGCCGAGCCCGACGATGCGCTCCACGCGGTCGACGATGGCCTCGAGCCGTTCGACGACGCCGATCAACCGTGGCGCCAGCTCGTCGATGCGGGTGATGGTCTGGTTGAACCGGTCCAGGGTGGCGTCCAGCCCGGTGGTGGACCTGTCGAGGTCGGCCAGCGTCTCTCCGAGCTCGGTGAGCAGCGTGTCGACCTGTTCCACCGTGACGTCGGCGTTCAACGCAGCCTGGGTCAGCGTCTTGATGCGCTGCCGACCCGTCGTCGCGCGACCGCGACCGACGCCCTTGTCTGCCATGGCAACAGTATGCGGGTTGCTACAGCGCGGACGCGGCAGCTTCGTCGAGGAGCCACACGGTCGCCTCGATCCCGATGGCGCCCGCTGCAGGCACGTCGTCGGCGCTGGCACCCCCGATCGCCGCGGCGACCGCCTCGGCCTTCTCCGCCCCAGAGACCACCAGCCAAACCTCGCGTGATCGGGTGACCGCAGGCAACGTCAGCGTGATGCGCTGCGGCGGCGGCTTGGGGGAGTCGGTGACCCCGACGACCATTCGCTCGGTCTCCCGAGTGGCCGCGGTGTGCGGGAAGAGCGAGTTGACGTGCCCTTCACCGCCCATGCCGAGCAGGTGGACGTCGAACGCCGGAGTGGGCGCTCCGCCGACGGCGTTGGCGGCCAGCACCTGCTCGTAGGCCAAGGCGGCGGCGTCGATGTCGTCACCGAACTCGCCGTCGCTGGCGGGCATGGCGTGCACGTTGGCCGCCGGCACGTCGACGTGGTCGAGCAGCGCCTCGCGCGCCTGCTTGTCGTTGCGGTCGTCGTCGTCGGCCGGTACGTACCGGTCGTCACCCCAGAAGAGGTGCACCTTCGACCAGTCGATCGCCGCGCCGTGCTCGCCGAGGTGCTCGAGCAGCTTCACGCCCGTGCCGCCACCGGTCAGCACGACGAAGGCGGCGTCGCGCGCGTCGATGGCCGCCGTGATGGCCCCAACCAGTCGCTGACCGGCCGCGGCCACCAGCGCGTCGGTATCGGCGTACCTCTCGATCACCTTGTCGCTCACAGGTATTCGACCCTTCCAATGCCTTCTAGGGCTGCCAGGTAGATCTCGTCGGCGTCGAGCCTGCGCAGGTCCTCGGCCAGGCACTCGCGCGTCTCGCGGCGCGCCAGCGGAAGCTTGGCGTCGGGCTTGCCGGTGCGCGTCAGGCTCGCGGTGATGCCGTCCTGCGGCCGGCTGAGCGTGATGGTCTCGCTGGGGCGGACCAGTTCGACCTTCAGCTCGCCGACGGCCCGCTGAACCGGACCGTCGATGCGGCTGGCCAGCCATCCGGCGAGGATGTCCAGTGCCGGCTCCTCCTTGCGACCGGACACCAACGCCGACGTGATCGGTTCGTGCGGGCCCTGATCCAGCGCCGAGGTCAGCATCGCCCGCCAGTAGGTGATCCGGCTCCACGCCAGGTCGGTGTCACCCGCGGTGTAACCCTCCAGCCGGCTCTTGATGCACGCCAGCGGGTCGGTGCCGTAGGTCGCATCGGTGATGCGACGAATGGCCAACTGGCCCAACGGGTCCTGCGCCGGTACCCGCGGTGCGAGATCCGGCCACCAGGCCACCACCGGGGTATCGGGCAACAGGAACGGCGTCACCACGCTGCTGGCGTGATCGGCCAGCGGGCCGGCGAGCTTGAGCACGACCACTTCGCCGGCACCCGCATCGTGCCCGACCCGGATCTGGGCGTCGAGCTTGGCGTCGGCGGCATCGCGGTCGACGGGCAGCACGACGATCACCCGGCAGGGGTGCTCACGGCTGGCGGCATTCGCCGCCTCGATCGACTCCTCGAGGACGGTCTCGCTGTCGGGCGCGATGACGAGGGTGAGCACCCTGGCCATGGTGAACGCGCCGCCCTCCTCGCGCAGACCGTCGAGCTTCTTGTTGACCGCGTTGGTGGTCGTGTTCTCCAAGTCGACGATCACTGGTCGGCCCTCCGGTTCCTCGCGCGGGTGCTCATGGCCGCCGCCATTCCCGGCCGGTGCGCTGCAGCATCTCGAAGGCCGAATCTGGCCCCCACCCGCCCGCTTCGTAGGGATCGGGCTTGCCGTGGGAGGCCCAGTACTCCAGCGCGGGATCCAGGATCTTCCAGGACAATTCGACCTCCTGGTTCACCGGGAACAGCGAGGGCTCACCGAGCAGGACGTCGAGGATCAGCCGCTCGTAGGCCTCGGGGGAGTCCTCGGCGAACGCCGATCCGTAGGAGAAGTCCATGTTGACGTCGCGGACCTCCATCGCGTGGCCCGGCACCTTGGAGCCGAATCGCAGCGTGATGCCCTCGTCGGGCTGCACCCGTATCACCAGGGCGTTCTTGCCCAGCTCGTCGGTCATCGTCGCGTCGAACGGCAGGTGCGGGGCCCGCTTGAAGACCAGGGCGATCTCGGTGACCCTGCGGCCCAAGCGCTTTCCGGTGCGCAGATAGAACGGCACGCCCGCCCAGCGCCGGGTGTCCACCTCCAGGGTGATCGCGGCGAAGGTCTCGGTGGTGGAGGTCTTGGAGAAGCCCTCCTCCTCGAGCAGGCCCACCACCTTCTCGCCGCCCTGCCACCCCGCGGTGTACTGGCCGCGAGAGGTGTTCTCGTCCAAGGGCTCGGCCAGCTGAGTGGCCGAGAGCACCTTGATCTTCTCGGACTGCAGCTCGGCGGGGCTGAAGCTGACGGGCTCCTCCATCGCGGTCAGGGCCAGCAGCTGCATCAGGTGGTTCTGGATGACGTCGCGCGCGGCTCCGACACCGTCGTAATAGCCGCCGCGCCCACCCAGCCCGATGTCCTCGGCCATGGTGATCTGCACGTGGTCGACGTAATGCGCGTTCCAGATCGGGTCGAACAGCTGGTTGGCGAAGCGCAGCGCCAGGATGTTCTGCACCGTCTCCTTGCCCAGGTAGTGGTCGATGCGGAACACCGACGACTCCGGGAAGACGCTGTTGACCACCTGGTTGAGGGACTTCGCACTGTCGAGGTCGTGACCGAACGGCTTCTCGATCACCACCCGGCTCCAGCGGTCCCCGTCGGGCCTGGCCAGCCCCGACTTGGACAGCTGCTCGCACACCGTGGGAAACGCCTTGGGCGGAATCGACAGGTAGAAGGCGTGATTGCCGCCCGTCCCGCGTTCGGCATCGAGCTTGGCCAGGGTGTCCGACAACCGGACGAAGGCGTCATCGTCGTCGAAGGTGCCCTGCACGAAGCGGATGCCCTCGTTGAGCCGGTCCCAGACCTCCTGGCGGAACGGCGTCCTGGCGTGCGCCTGAACGGCCTTCAGCACGATGTCGCCGAAGTCCTCGTCCTGCCAATCCCGGCGGGCGAACCCGATGAGCGAGAACGTCGGCGGCAGCAACCCGCGGTTGGCGAGGTCGTAGATCGCGGGCATCAGCTTCTTGGTGGCCAGGTCACCGGTCACGCCGAAGATGATGACCGCGCACGGCCCCGCGATGCGGGGCAGGCGCTTGTCGAGCTTGTCCCGCAACGGGTTCTGCCAGTCTGCGGCAGGCGCACTGCTCATCGCGAAGCAGCGTCCAACTGACCCTGGGTGGCCTCGAGCAATTCCGCCCACGACTTCTCGAACTTGTCGACGCCCTCGTTCTCGAGCACCAGGAACACGTCGGTCAGATCGATGCCGATCGCGGCGAGCCGGTCGAAGACCATCTGTGCGGCACCGGCGGTGCCGCTGATCGTGTCCCCGGTGACGACACCATGGTCGGCGACGGCCTCCAGCGTCTTCTCCGGCATCGTGTTCACCGTGTTCTTGGCGACCAGCTCGGTGACGTAGAGGGTGTCGGAGTAGTCCGGGTTCTTCACGCCGGTCGATGCCCACAGCGGACGCTGCGCGTGCGCCCCGTCGGCGAACAGGGCGGCGTAGCGCTCGCCACCGACGAACACCTGCTGGTAGGCGGCGTACGCCAGGCGGGCATTGGCGACGCCGGCTTGACCGCGCAACTCCAGCGCCTCCTCGGTGCCGATGTCCTCGAGTCGCTTGTCGATCTCGGTGTCGACGCGAGAGACGAAGAACGAGGCCACGGAGTGGATCTTCGACAGATCGTGGCCGGCCTCCTTGGCCTTCTCCAGACCGGCGAGGTAGGCGTCCATCACCTCGCGGTGCCGTTCGACGGAGAAGATCAGCGTCACGTTGACCGAGATGCCCTCGGCGATCACGGCCGTGATGGCAGGCAGGCCCGCCTGGGTGGCCGGGATCTTGATCAGCACGTTGGGCCGGTCGACGATCTTCCACAGCTCGATCGCCTGCAGGATCGTCTTGTCGGTGTCGTGGGCCAGCCGCGGGTCGACCTCGATGGACACCCGGCCGTCGGCCCCGCCGGAGGCCTCGTACACCTTGGCCAGCACGTCGCAGGCGTTGCGCACGTCGTCGGTGGTCACCGTGCGGATCGTGGCGTCGACGTCGGCGCCGCGTGCGGCCAGCTCCTTGACCTGCTCGTCGTAGGCGTTGCCCTTGGACAGGGCGGCCTGGAAGATCGACGGGTTGGTGGTGACGCCGACGACGCTGCGGGTGTCGATGAGGTTCTGCAGGTTGCCGGTCTGCAGCCGCTCACGGGACAGGTCGTCGAGCCATACGGATACGCCCTCGGCGCTCAGCGCCGCGAGATTCGGGTTCTGAGTCATGACTGCTCCTAGTTGATCTGGTTGATCGAGACGTGCGCCGCACTACGTCAGTTGTCGAGCGAGCGCTCCGCGGCGGCTGCCACGGCCTCCGGGGTGAAACCGAACTCGCGGAACAGCGTCTTGTCGTCCGCAGATTCGCCGTAGTGCTCGATGGACACGATCTCGCCGGTGTCTCCGACGAGCTTGTGCCAGCTCTGCGCGACGGCCGCCTCGACCGCGACGCGGGCCGACACCTCCGGGGGAAGCACGCTGTCGCGGTACTCCTTCGGCTGCGATTCGAACCACTCCACACACGGCATCGAGACGACGTAGGCGTTGATGTCCTTCTCCGCCAACAACTTCTTCGCCTCCACGGCCAGCTGGAGTTCGGAGCCCGTGCCAATGATGATCACGTCGGCGTCGTCGGCGGGGTTGCCCCCACCAAGCACGTAGCCACCCTTGGCGACACCGTCGAAACTGGTGCCCTCCAGTACGGGGATGCCCTGCCGGGTCAGGATGAAACCGACGGGGCCGCTGCCGTTGCCGCGCGCGACGATGCTGCGCCAGGCGTAGGCGGTCTCGTTCGGGTCGCCGGGCCGCACCACCGAAAGGTTCGGGATCGCGCGCAGGGCGGCCAGGTGCTCGATCGGCTGATGGGTCGGGCCGTCCTCGCCGAGGCCGATCGAGTCGTGCGTCCAGATGTAGATGGTGTCGATGTCCATCAGCGACGCCAACCGCACCGCGGGCCGCATGTAGTCGGAGAACTGCAGGAACGTGCCGCCGAAGGCGCGGGTCGGGCCGTGCAGCACGATGCCGGACAGGATCGAACCCATCGCGTGCTCGCGGATGCCGAAGTGCAGCACGCGGCCGTACCAGTCGGCCGTGAAGTCCTCGGTCGAAATGGACGGTGGGCCAAAGGACTTCACGCCCTTGATCGTGGTGTTGTTGCTGCCCGCGAGGTCGGCCGAGCCGCCCCACAGCTCGGGCAGCTTCGGTGCCACGTCGTTGAGCACCTGGCCGAACGCGGCGCGGGTGGCCAGCGGCTTGGAGCCGGGCTCCCAGTACGTCACGTCGGCGTCCCAGCCCTCGGGCAGCTTCTGCGCCAGCAGGCGGTCCAGCAGCTTCTTGCGCTCGGGCTCGCGCTCGGCCCAGGCGTCGAATTCCGGCTGCCACTTCTCGTGGGCCTCGCGACCGCGGTCGACCAGCTTGCGGGTGTGCTCGATGACCTCGGGGCGCACCTCGAACGTCTTCTCGGGGTCGAAGCCAAGGATCTTCTTGGTGGCGGCCACCTCGTCGTCGCCGAGCGCCGAACCGTGCACGCCGCCGGTGTTCATCTTCGTCGGTGCCGGATAGCCGATGATCGTCCGCACGGAGATGAACGACGGCTTGTCCGTGACGGCCTTGGCGGCCTGGATGGCCTCCTCGATGCCGGTGACGTTCTCGCCGCCCTCGACCTCCTGCACGTGCCAGCCATAGGCCCGGTAACGGGCCGGAACGTCCTCGGACAGCGCGATGTTGGTGTCGTGCTCGATCGAGATCTGGTTGTGGTCGTAGAAGACGATCAGGTTGCCGAGCTGCTGGGTGCCGGCGAGCGAGCTGGCCTCGCTGGTCACGCCCTCCTCGATGTCACCGTCGGAGGCGATGACGTAGATGAAGTGGTCGAAGGGACTGGTGCCCGGTGCGGCGTCCGGGTCGAAGAGGCCACGCTCGTAGCGCGACGCCATCGCCATGCCGACCGCCGAGGCGAGGCCCTGGCCCAGCGGGCCGGTGGTGATCTCGACGCCCTTGGTGTGGCGGAACTCGGGGTGACCGGGCGTCTTGGATTTGTAGGTGCGCAGCGACTCGATGTCCTCGAGCTCCAGGCCGAAGCCACCGAGGTACAGCTGGATGTACAGCGTCAGGCTGCTGTGGCCGCAGGACAGCACGAAGCGGTCACGCCCCAGCCAGTGCACGTCGCTGGGGTCGTGGCGCATCTGGCGCTGGAACAGCGTGTAGGCCAGGGGGGCCAGGCTCATCGCGGTGCCCGGATGGCCGTTGCCGACCTTCTGCACGGCGTCCGCGGCCAGCACCCGCACGGTGTCGACGGCGACGCTGTCGACGTCGGCCCAGTCTTCGGGGTGGTGGGGGCGGGTGAGTTCGGAAATCTCTTCAACGGTGGTCACGCACGAGCTCCTCGGGTCGGCAAGCCGGTCACCAATACCCTAGTGCGGACCGCTCCATCACCGCAGGCCGCGTCGTTCAAGTTGGTCCTGCGTTCACGTCCGGCGACCCTGCGTTGGGGGACGCACGGATCCACGGTCTACCATCCTCTGTAGTAGAAGCCGCGTGCTGCCGCGAATTACGAGGAGATCAACTGCGTGAGCATTCGCGAGCGCCGTAGTTCGAGCAAGGCGCCGGGACGTGTCCGTGTGACACTGCTGGCCTATTTGGCTCTGACCAAGCCACGCGTGATCGAACTCCTTCTCGTCACCACGATCCCCGCGATGCTGCTGGCCCACCGAGGCACGGTCGACCCGCTCCTGATCGTCAACACCCTCTTCGGCGGCATGCTGGCCGCGGCCGGTGCCAACACGCTGAACTGCGTTGCCGATGCCGACATCGACAAGGTGATGAAGCGGACCGCCCGTCGGCCGCTGGCAAGGGCCACGGTGCCCACCCGGCATGCGCTGGTGTTCGGGCTGGTGCTGACCGTCGGGTCGTTCGCCTGGCTGTGGTGGACCACGAACCTGCTCTCGGGTGTGCTGGCCGTGGCCACGATCGCCTTCTACGTCTTCGTCTACACGCTGCTGCTCAAGCGCCGCACGTCGCAGAACGTGGTGTGGGGCGGTGCGGCGGGCTGCATGCCCGTGATGATCGGCTGGTCGGCGGTCACGGGCACGATCTCCTGGCCCGCGCTGGTGATGTTCTCGATCATCTTCTTCTGGACGCCGCCGCACACCTGGGCCTTGGCGATGCGCTACAAGGAGGACTACGAGGCCGCCGGTGTCCCGATGCTGCCCGTGGTGGCCACCGAGCGGCAGGTCACCAAGCAGATCCTGATCTACACCTGGCTGACCGTGCTGACGACGCTGGCGCTGGCGCTGGCGACGGGCTGGCTCTACGCCGCGGTGGCACTGCTGGCGGGCGCCTGGTTCCTGACCATGGCCCACCAGCTCTACTCCGGGGTCAAGCGCGGCGAGCCGGTGAAGCCGCTGCGGCTGTTCCTGCAGTCCAACAACTATCTGGCGGTGGTGTTCTGCGCGCTGGCCGTCGACTCGGCGCTCGCGCTGCCAACCGTGTTCGGTCGTTAGTCACCGTCCCACCCGGCTGCTCGGCCCCGCTTGGTCTGACCCCGCCGCTTCTTCTCCGCGATGCGCCGCTCCTTGGCGCCCCGGGACGGCTTGGTCGGCCTGCGGGCCGGCGGCGGGGCCGCCGCGGCGGCGCGCAGCAGCTCGGCCATCCGGTCGCGGGCAGCCGCCCGATTCCGTAGCTGGGCGCGGCGTTCGCTGGCCGTGACGGTGAGCACGCCGTCGGTCAAGCGGTTGCGTAGCCGGCCGAGCATCCGTTGGCGCAACCCCTCGGGCACCGAGCCGGCGCGGGCCACGTCGAAGGACAGCGCGACCCGGCTGTCGGTGGTGTTGACGCCCTGCCCGCCGGGGCCCGAGGAGCGGGAGAAGCGCTCCGTCAGATCGGATCCCGATATGACGAATTCCGGCGTCACCACCAGGTCCTCGGCCATCGACGGGGACTAGGGGACCAGCACGACCGAGCCGACGGTCTTGCGGCCCTGCAGGTCGGTGTGCGCGCGGGCGGCGTCGGAAAGGGCGTAGCGCTCACTGACGGTGACCGAGATCGTGTCCGTGGCGATCGCGTCGAGCAGTTCGCCGGCCCGCCAGGAGAACTCGTCGGGAGTCCGGGTGTAGTGCGCGAGCGTGGGCCTGGTCAGGAACAGCGAACCCGCGCTGTTGAGCCGCTGCGGATCGAACGGCGGCACCGGGCCGCTCGAGGCGCCGAACAGGGCGAGCGTGCCGCGGATGGCCAGGCTGGCGAGGCTGGCCTCGAATGTCGACTTGCCAACGCCGTCGTACACCGCGGCCACCCCGCGGCCACCCGTGAGCTCGCGGATCTTGGCGCCGAACTCGGCCGGGTCGTCCGGGTAGTCGAGCACCTCGACCGCGCCCGCCTGGCGTGAGAGCTCCGCCTTGGCGGTGGTGGAGACCGTGGTGATGACCTTGACCGCCAGGCTGGTCGCCCACTGGGTGAGGATCAGCCCGACGCCGCCCGCGCCGGCGTGGACGAGCACCGTGTCACCCTGCTGAGCCGGGTACGTCGACTTCAGCAGGTAATGCGCCGTCATGCCCTTGAGCAGCGCCGATGCGGCGACGTCGGCCGGTACCGCGTCGGGGACGTAGGCCACGAAGTCGGCCGGCGCGACGCAGTATTCGGCGTAGGCCCCGTCGCCCTGGGCGGTGACCACCCGGTCGCCGACGTTGAGCGCGGCGACGTCGTCACCGACGGCGGCGACTGTCCCGCACACCTCGGTGCCGACGACGAACGGCAGGTCTCGCGGATACAGACCCGAGCGGAAGTACGTGTCGATGAAGTTGACGCCGATCGCGTCGGCCTTGATGAGTACCTGGCCGGGACCCGGCGTGGGCTCGGGCCTCTCGACGTAGGTCAGGACGTCCGGACCTCCGGTTTCGGTCACCTCGATCGCATGCATGCCTTCAGCATTCCACTTCACGGGTGAGGCCATCGGAACCGACCGGCGGGCCGCCTAGGATTTCCCCGTGAAACTCGCCCGGCCCGACATCCGCCATCCCCGCATCGTCCTGGCGGGCTGTCGAGCGCTGGTGGAGGGGGACGGCGACGACGCCGGGTTGGTGCCCGCGCTGCGGGCCAGGGGGCTGCACGCCCACTGGCTGGCGTGGGACGACCCGGCGGCCCTGGACGCCGATCTGGTCATCCTGCGGGCGACCTGGGACTACACCGAGCGCCTCGACGAGTTCCTCGCCTGGACCCACCGCGTCCGCAACCTGGTCAATGCGCCCGCGGTGGTGGCGTGGAACACCGACAAGCGATACCTGGCCGATCTGGCCGCCGCCGGGGTGCCGACCGTGCCGAGCACGTTCTACGCTCCCGGGCAGGAGGTGACCATCCCGCCGGGCGAGCTGGTGGTCAAACCTGCGATCGGCGCGGGGTCGGTGGGTGCGCAGCGGTTCACCGACGCCGCCCTGGCGCATGATCACGCCCTCGCGCTGCACGCGGCCGGCCATACCGCGCTGGTGCAGCCCTACGATCCGCGGATAGCGCAGGGCGAGACCGCGCTGGTGTTCCTCGGGGGCCGGCAGTCCCACGCCTTCACCAAGGGACCGCTGCTGCCGGCGCCGGGGGAGCGCCTCGTGCTCGATGAGTCCGGTACCTATGCCGAGGAGACGCTGCAGCCCGCCGATCCCGACTTCGAACTGTGGGACGTCGGCTACGCCGCGCTGCGGGCGGCGGCGCAGACCCTGGGGATGCACACCGATGAGCTCCTGTACGCGAGGGTGGACGTCATCGGCGGCACCGACGACCCGCGTCTGCTCGAACTGGAGCTCGTCGAACCGTCCTTGGGCTGGCGGCAGCTCGACGAGGACACCAGGAGCCTGCGACAGCGTGACTTCGCCATCGGCGTGGAGTCAGCCCTGCAGCGGTTGGGGCTGGGCCCCCTCGGGGATCGACCTCTGCCGCATCGACGCCCATAGTGCAGACGTCGCCGCCGTGCAGATGGCGGCCCCTGCGACGTGCACGGCGACCAACGCCGCTGGCACGCCGGTGAAGAACTGCACCGTCCCGACCACGCCCTGCAGCGCCACCAGCACGAGCAGGACGACCACGCGCATCGTGACCGGCCGCGGTGCCCGGACCGCCAGCAGGGCGAAGGCCAGGCCGATCAGCAGCGACACGTACGCCGTCACGAGCGCCGAGTGCCGATAGACGAGCGTGACGATGTCCAGTCCCAGCCTCGGCACGGGTGACTCGACGCTCTTGTCGCCGGCGTGCGGGCCCGCGCCGGTGACCATCGTGCCGGTGACCAGCACCACCGACAGCGCAGCCGCGCTGAGGACGGTCAACTGGCGCAGCGGCCCGGGCACCAGGAGTTCGGGAACGCCGTCGTCCGGCTCACCGATCTTGACGAACAGCTGGACCGCGAGCCACACCATCAGCATGGACACCAGCAGGTGGATCGCCACGGACCACCACAGCAGGCCGGTCAGCACCGTGATGCCGCCAAGCACGGCCTGAAGCACCGTCGACGCCGGCATCAGCCAGGCGTACACCAGCACCTCCCTGCGCCGTCGCGCGCGAAGCACGGCAAGGACGGCCAGGGCAGCGGTGATGACGACGAGGAACGTGATCATTCGATTGCCGAACTCGACGGCCTGGTGAATGATCGGCACCTCCGCCACGGGGACGGGCACGAAGCTGCCGGGGAAGCATTGCGGCCAGGTCGGGCAGCCGAGTCCGGACGCGGTCACCCGCACGATCGCGCCGGTGACGGCGATGCCGCCCTGGGTGAGGACGACCGCTGCGGCGATGATCCGCTGCGTGCGCAGGCTCGGCAGCGGCAATGGGTCGACCACCCGCATCAGGGAGCGTCCGACGGCCATCGCCCGATCGTAGATCAGGAGTAACTACGTCTTGTAGTAGGGGCCGGTCAGGTGAAGCGGAACCACCGCAACGCGCACCCGGCCGCGACGGCGCCCCACGCGGCCAGCACCGCGATGCCGAACCAGTCGACGGACGTCGCCATGGCCTGGGTGAGGGCCTCCGTCATCGCTCCGGACGGGGTGAGCCTGGCGACGAACCGCACGGTGTGCGAGACCATGCCGCCGGCGACGTCCCCCTCGACGGTGAGCGCGCCGAGCCCGGCGAAGACGAACCACAGCAGGTTGGCCACCGCCAGGACGATCTCGGCACGCAGCGTGCCGCCAAGCAACAGACCCAGCGCGGTGAAGCCCGCCGTGCCGAGGGCGATGATGACCGCGCCGAGCGCGAGTGCGGCGATGGCGGGACGCCACCCGAGGGCGACGCCGATCGCGCCCAACAGGATCGACTGCAGGAACACCACGGTGACGACGGCCAGCGCCTTGCCCGCGATGATGCCCCACACCGGTAGCGCGGTCGCCCCGAGCCGCTTGAGTGCGCCGTAGCGCCGGTCGAACGCCACCGCGATGGCTTGGCCGGTGAACGCCGTCGAGATGACCGCGAGCGCCATGATCGGCGGCACGAACGTCGCCGCCCGGTTGGGCCCGAACGCGCCCAGCGGCATCAGGGTCAGGCCGACGAGCAAGGTGATCGGGATGAACATCGTCAGGAGCAGCTGCTCACCGTTGCGCAGCAGCAGCTTGAGCTCCAGGCGGAACTGCGCGGCGAGCATGCTGGGCACGGTCGCGGGGCGCGGGTCGGGGGCGAAGGTGCCCGGAGCGAAGCGGTTCGTCACGAGCGGAGCTCCCTGCCGGTGATGTCGAGGAAGACGTCCTCGAGGCTGCGTTGCTCGACGCGCATGTCGGTGGCGAGCACGTCCAACCGTGCACACCAGGCGGTCACGGTGGCCAGCACCTGCGGGTCGATGCGGCCTTCGACGAGGTATTCGCCCGGCGCGACCTCGCTGGCCTGGTAGGTCTCCGGCAGCGCCGAGATCAGCAGCGCGAGGTCGAGTTTCGGCGGGGCGGAGAAGCGCAGCTGATTCTCCGCGCCGCGCCCCATGAGCTCGGCCGGAGTGCCCTTGGCGACCGCGACGCCGTGGTCGATGATCACCAGGCGATCGGCGAGTTGCTCGGCCTCGGTGAGCTGGTGCGTCGTCAGGACCACGGTCACGCCGTCGCGGCGCAGGCCGTCGATCAGGTCCCACACCACGATCCGCGCGTGCGCGTCCATGCCCGCGGTCGGCTCGTCGAGGAACACCAGTTCCGGCCTGCCGACGACCGCGCAGGCCAGGGCGAGGCGCTGCTGCTGGCCGCCCGAGAGCCGGCGGTAGGTGGTCTTGGCCGCATCGGTGAGGCCGAGCGTCGACAGCAGCCACTTGGGGTCCAGTGGGTTGGCCGAGTACGCGGCGACCAGGTCGAGCATCTCGCCGGCCCGCGCTGCGGGGTAGCCACCGCCGCCTTGCAGCATCACGCCGATGCGTTCACGCAGCCGGGCGTTGTCCGCGACGGGATCGAGGCCGAGGATCTCGACGGTGCCCGCGTCGGGCTTGAGGAAGCCCTCGCACATCTCGACGGTGGTGGTCTTGCCGGCTCCGTTGGGGCCGAGTAGGGCCAGCACCTCGGCGCGGTGCACCTCGAGGTCGAGTCCGTCGACGGCCGTCGTCGACCCGTAGCGCTTGCTGACCCCGCGCAGCCGCACGGGCACCTCCGACGAGCGCTCGCGGGAGGAGTCAGTTGTGGTGGAACCGGAGGTCACGGTGTCTCAGCGTAGGCGTCAGACCTGGAGACCGGTGGTGCCGGTGGGGTGGATGGCGCCCGCTCGGGACCCTCCGCTTCGGGCAGGGGTCGCCACGGCAGCCGGCGGTAGGTGATCGCGACGAGGACGAGCACGATGAGCGTGCTGGCGATCGTCGCGTCCAGGATCTGGAACAGCGCGAACCGGTCACCGTTCGCCGTCGGCCCGAAGATGCCCACGATCAGCGTCATCGCGATCGTCGTGCCGCGGAACCCGGGCCTGGTCGCCCACGTGGCCAGCGGGATGATCGCCCACAGCAGGTACCACGGCTGCACGACCGGAAACAGCAGCACGGTGGCACCCAGGGCCACGCCGAGACCGCCGACGGGGTGCAGTCGGCCGCGCAACACGGCGAGCAGCAGGTAGGAGACCAGTACCGCGATGATGAACACACCGATCGCGCGGGTGAGTCCGAGCACCGCCGTCGTGTGATCGCCGAGGCCGAGCAGGTTGCCCACCTGACCGGTGCCAAGCGCGATGAGGGTGGGCGGCGACATCCAGGACCGGACGACGTTCGCAGTGCCGAGGGTGAACAGCCAGCCGAAGCCGAGCCCGCTGGCCCAGCCGATCAGCACGGTGACCACGCCGGCGATGGCGGTGATCAGGCCGCCGGCCTGCACGAAGGCGCGAAACGTACCGCCCCACTTGCACGCCAGCGCCATCGCCACGAACCCGATGGCCAGCAGGGACGGCAGCTTGACCTGGGAGGACAGCGTGATCAGCACGGTACCGGCGAGCAGCATGGCCAGCGGCATCCAGCGCGCCCACTCGTCGTGGCCGCGCGGCCAGTGCAACGGCCGCGGCAGCAGGGGGCCCGCCGGATGGTCGTCACGGGTGCGGCTTACGGCGCGCAGCGCGAACTCGGTGCCGGTCAACATGAGCCCGAGCATCAGGGCCTCGTTGTGGATGCCCGCCACCAGGTGCATGAACAGCAGCGGGTTGCACGGACCCAACCACAGCGCGCTGACCTCGGCGACACCGCAGCGGCGGGCCAGCCGCGGGGTGGCCCACACGATCAGGCCGACGCCGAACAACACGACGAGCCGGTGGAACAGGACGGCGGCGACGATGTCGTCGCCGGTGAGTTCGGAGATGCCGCGGCCGATCCACAAGAACAGCGGGCCGTAGGGGGCGGGGGTCTCGCGCCACAGGCTGGGCACCGACAGCGTGAAGACGTGGTCGAGGCCGAGACCGGGCGCGGGCCCGACGCGGTACGGGTCCAGACCGAGCCGGGCGATCTGGCTCTGCGCCAGGTAGGAGTAGACGTCCTTGCTGTACATGGGCGGCGCGACGAGCAGTGGGATCGCCCACAGCACCAGGGTGCGGTCCAGCTGGCTGCGCGACATGCGGCGGCTGCCGATGGCGAAGCGCCCGAGCATCAGCCACGCGAGCGCCATCATCACCGCACCGGTGGTCGTCATGGTCAGCGACACGGTCTGGATGCGCGACGGCAGGTTGAGCAGCCGCACGCCGAAGGTCGGATCCTGCACGACGGGCCTGGCCCCGGCTCCGAGGGCGCCGATCGCCATCAGCACCGTGCCGGTGGCGCCGAAGACCCGGGTGCGACGCAGCAGCGCCACCTCGGAGGCGATCAGTGGCGAGCCAACCGTGGTCTCGTCGGCATGCCACCGCGCGACGGCAGTGCTCAGCGAAGGTCGGCGGGCGGCCATTCCAGCAGCGTAGTGAGTGGGCCTGCTGAGGGTTACCTTGCTAGACCCGTTTCCCGAATTCCGTCACAATGGTGTTGTGAAAATCCCGGTGGACTCCACGAGTACCGGCGGCGTGCCCGCCGGCGCTGCGTCGAGTTCCGAGGGACACACCCGGCGCGCGATCGTCCAGCTCCTACTAGAGGGTCCCACCACCGCAGGTGAGATCGGCGATCGCCTCGGCATCTCCGCGGCCGGCGTGCGCCGTCACCTCGACGCCCTCATCGACGCCGGCGACGCCGAGGCGAAGACCGCGGCGACCTGGCAGCACAACGGGCGAGGACGCCCGGCGAAGCGCTACCGGCTCACCGCCGCGGGGCGCGCCAAGCTCGACCACGCCTACGACGACCTGGCCGTGGCCGCCATGCGCCAGCTGCGCGAGGTCGGCGGCGACGACGCCATCCGCACCTTCGCCCGCCGGCGCATCGACACCATCCTGGCCGGCGTCGAGAACGGCTCCGACGTCGCGGCGTCGGCCGACCGGGTGGCCTCCGCGCTCACCGACGCCGGGTACGCCACCACGACCACTCGGGTGACCGGCCCGATCGACGGCGTCCAGATCTGCCAGCATCACTGTCCGGTGTCGCACGTTGCCGAGGAGTTCCCGGAGCTGTGCGAGGCCGAGCAGGAAGCCTTCGCCGAGATCCTGGGTACTCACGTGCAGAGGCTGGCGACCATAGTCAACGGCGACTTCGCGTGCACCACGCACGTACCGCTCTTCCCCGAGCCCGCTCGGCGCACGGCCCGCGCCGAATCCCACCGAACAGCCAACGAGAACCAAGGAGCGTCGACATGACGACCACACCGGAAGCTCTGACCCAAGAGGAAACCATTGCCTCGCTGGGCAATTACGGCTATGGCTGGGCGGACTCCGACGTCGCGGGCGCCAGCGCGCAGCGCGGACTGTCCGAGGCCGTCGTGCGCGACATCTCGGCGAAGAAGAGCGAGCCCGAATGGATGCTCGAGATGCGCCTGAAGGCGTTGCGCACCTTCGACAAGAAGCCGATGCCGAACTGGGGCTCCGACCTCGAGGGCATCTACTTCGACAACATCAAGTACTTCGTTCGCTCCAGCGAGAAGCAGGCCGCCACCTGGGATGACCTGCCCGCCGACATCAAGAACACCTACGACCGGCTCGGCATCCCCGAGGCCGAGAAGCAGCGGCTGGTCTCCGGTGTCGCGGCGCAGTACGAGTCCGAGGTCGTCTACCACTCGATCCGTGAGGACCTCGAGGCCCTCGGCGTCATCTTCCTCGACACCGACACGGCGCTCAAGGAGCATCCCGAGCTGTTCCGGGAGTACTTCGGCACCGTGATCCCGGCCGGGGACAACAAGTTCTCCGCGCTCAACACCGCGGTGTGGTCGGGCGGCTCGTTCATCTACGTGCCGAAGGGCGTGCACGTCGACATCCCGCTGCAGGCCTACTTCCGGATCAACACCGAGAACATGGGCCAGTTCGAGCGGACGCTGATCATCGTCGACGAGGACGCCTACGTGCACTACGTCGAAGGCTGCACCGCGCCGATCTACAAGAGCGACTCGCTGCACTCGGCCGTCGTCGAGATCATCGTCAAGCCCGGTGGCCGGTGCCGCTACACGACCATTCAGAACTGGTCGAACAACGTCTACAACCTGGTCACCAAGCGCGCTCGCGCGGAGGCCGGCGCCACCATGGAGTGGGTCGACGGCAACATCGGCTCCAAGGTCACCATGAAGTATCCGGCGGTCTGGATGACCGGTGAGCACGCCAAGGGCGAGGTGCTCTCGGTGGCGTTCGCCGGCGAGGGCCAGCACCAGGACACCGGCGCCAAGATGCTGCACCTGGCGCCCAACACCTCGAGCAACATCGTCTCCAAGTCGGTCGCCCGCGGCGGCGGTCGAGCGTCCTACCGCGGCCTGGTTCAGGTCAACAAGGGCGCCCACGGGTCCAAGTCCAGCGTGAAGTGCGATGCGCTGCTGGTGGATTCGATCAGCCGCAGCGACACCTACCCCTACGTCGACATCCGTGAGGACGACGTGACGATGGGGCACGAGGCCACGGTCTCCAAGGTCAGCGCCGATCAGCTCTTCTACCTGATGAGCCGCGGCATGACCGAGGACGAGGCCATGGCCATGGTGGTGCGCGGCTTCGTCGAGCCGATCGCCAAGGAGCTGCCGATGGAGTACGCGCTCGAGCTCAACCGGCTGATCGAGCTGCAAATGGAAGGCGCCGTCGGATGAGGACGAGCGAGACGACGGGGAAGATGGCATGACCCAGAACCTGACGAAGGCCGTCGAGGGCATCATCACCAACAAGGGCGAGCAGTTCTCGTCCTTCGACGTCGATGCCTTCGAGGTGCCCGGTGGCCGCGACGAACTGTGGCGGTTCACTCCGCTCAAGCGCCTACGCGGGTTGCACGCCGGCTCGGCCCCCGCGACGGGCTCGGCGCTCATCGAGGTCACCGAACGTCCCGGTGTGACGGTCGAGACCGTCCGCCGCGGTGACGAACGCCTCGGCAAGGGCGGGGTACCCGCCGATCGCGTTGCCGCCCAGGCGTATTCGTCGTTCAACCAGGCAACGGTCGTCACCGTGGCGCGCGACACCGAGGTCGCCGAGCCCATCGAGATCACGATCGACGGGCCAGGTGCCGGTGCTACCGCCTACGGCCACCTGCAGATCCGGGTGGAAGAGCTCTCCAAGGCCACCGTCGTGGTCGACCTGCGTGGTAGCGGAACCTACGCCGACAACGTCGAGTTCATCGTCGGCGACGCGGCGACTCTCGGCGTGATCTGGATCGCCGACTGGGCCGACGACATGGTTCACGTCAGCGCGCACCACGCGCGCCTTGGCAAGGATTCGACGCTCTCGCACGTCGCGGTCACCCTCGGTGGCGACGTGGTGCGTACCTCGGCGACGGTGCGGTTCGCCGGTCCGGGTGGCGACGCCCAGTTGTTCGGCACCTACTTCGCCGATGACGGCCAGCACTTCGAGTCGCGTCTTCTGGTCGATCACGCGCAGCCCAACTGCAAGTCCGACGTGCTGTACAAGGGTGCGCTGCAAGGTGATCCGGATTCCGCCAAGCCCGATGCGCACACCGTGTGGATCGGCGACGTGCTGATCCGGGCCGCGGCGACCGGGACCGACACCTACGAGGCGAACCGCAACCTGGTGCTCACCGACGGCGCGCGAGCCGACTCGGTCCCCAACCTGGAGATCGAGACCGGTGAGATCGTCGGCGCCGGGCACGCCAGTGCCACGGGACGTTTCGACGACGAGCAACTGTTCTACCTACGGGCGCGGGGCATCCCCGAGGCCCAAGCCCGCCGCCTGGTGGTGCGCGGCTTCTTCGGCGAGATCATCGCCAAGATCGCCGTCCCAACGGTGCGCGAGCGCCTCACCGAAGCCATTGAACGAGAACTAGCGATCACCGAATCGAAAGACAGCTGACATGACCACGCTTGAAGTCAAGGACCTGCACGTCACGGTCGCCAACCCCGACGGTGGCCCGGACGCACCCGCCATCGAGATCCTCAAGGGCGTGAACCTGACGGTGAACTCGGGGGAGACCCACGCCGTGATGGGCCCCAACGGATCCGGCAAGTCGACGCTGTCCTACGCGATCGCCGGGCACCCCAAGTACACCGTCACCTCGGGTTCGATCACGCTCGACGGCCAAGACGTGCTGGCGATGAGCGTCGACGAGCGCGCCCGCGCCGGACTGTTCCTGGCGATGCAGTACCCCATCGAGGTGCCTGGCGTGTCGATGTCGAACTTCTTGCGCACGGCCGCGACCGCGGTCCGCGGCGAGGCGCCCAAGCTGCGGCACTGGGTCAAGGAGGTCAAGGGCGCGATGGGCGATCTCGACATCGACCCCGCCTTCAGCGAGCGCAGCGTCAACGAGGGATTCTCCGGCGGCGAGAAGAAGCGCCACGAGATCCTGCAGCTCGGTCTGCTCAAGCCCAAGATCGCAATCCTCGACGAGACCGACTCCGGGCTGGACGTGGACGCGCTGCGCGTGGTCAGCGAGGGGGTGAACCGCTACAAGGAAGCCGAGAACGGCGGCATCCTGCTGATCACCCACTACACCCGCATCCTGCGCTACATCAAGCCGCAGTTCGTGCACGTGTTCTTCGGTGGTCGCATCATCCAGTCGGGCGGCCCCGAGCTCGCCGACGAGCTGGAGGAGAACGGCTACGAGCGCTTCACCCAGGCGGTCGAGGCCTGACATGCTGCGGACGCGAGGAGCACTCCGGTGACCGCGGCGTCCAAGACGCTGGATTCGGTTGCGATCCGGGCCGACTTCCCGATCCTGGGCCGGCGCATGCGTGGCGGAAATCAGTTGGCGTACCTGGATTCCGGCGCCACCTCCCAGAAGCCGCTGCAGGTGCTCGACGCGGAGCGGGCGTTTCTGACCACGTCCAACGGCGCGGTGCACCGCGGGGCGCACCAGCTGATGGAGGAGTCGACCGACGCCTACGAGGACGGCCGGGCCAGCGTCGCGGCCTTCGTCGGTGCCGATGCCGACGAGCTGGTCTTCACCAAGAACGCCACCGAGTCGATCAACCTGGTGTCCTACGTCCTTGGCGACGACCGGTTCACCCGGGCGGTCGGGCCTGGTGACGTCATCGTCACCACCGAGTTGGAACACCACGCCAACCTCATCCCGTGGCAGGAGCTGGCCCGTCGCACCGGGGCGACGCTGCGCTGGTACGGGGTCACCGATGACGGTCGCATCGACCTCGACTCGCTGAAACTCGACGAACGTGTGAAGGTGGTCGCCTTCAGCCACCACTCGAACGTGACGGGCGCGATCGCCCCGGTCACCGAACTGGTGGCACGCGCGAAGGCGGTGGGCGCGCTGACGGTCCTCGACGCGTGCCAGTCCGTGCCGCATCAGCCCGTCGACTTCCACGCACTCGACGTCGACTATGCGGCGTTCTCGGGCCACAAGATGCTGGGCCCCACCGGAATCGGCGTGCTCTACGGCCGCCGGGAGCTGCTCGAGGCCATGCCGCCGTTCCTCACCGGTGGGTCGATGATCGAGACGGTGACGATGGAGGCGACGACGTACGCGCCCGCACCGCAGCGGTTCGAAGCAGGCACGCCGATGACGTCGCAGGTCGTCGGGCTGGGTGCTGCCTCGCGGTACTTGACCGACATCGGGATGGCCGCGGTGCAGTCGCACGAAGGTCAACTCGTGGCGGCCGCGCTGTCGGGTCTCTCGGGCATCGAAGGGGTGCGCATCATCGGCCCCAGCTCCACCGAACTGCGGGGCTCACCAGTCAGCTTCGTGGTCGACGGCGTGCATGCACACGACGTCGGGCAGGTGCTCGACGACGAGGGCGTCGCGGTCCGCGTCGGCCACCACTGCGCGTGGCCGCTGCACCGGCGGTTCGGCATCGCCGCCACCGCACGGGCGTCGTTCGCCGTCTACAACACCCTCGACGAGGTGGACCGGCTGGTGGCGGGCGTGCAACGGGCCATCGAGTTCTTCGGTTCGGCGGGCAGGAGCGCAGCGACTGGGGAATTAGGGCGGGAGTGACATCCGTGCGAATGGAACAGATGTACCAGGAAGTGATCCTCGATCACTACAAGCACCCGCACCACCGCGGACTTCGCGAGCCCTTCGATGCGCAGGTGCACCACGTCAACCCCACGTGCGGTGACGAGGTGACGCTGCGCGTGTCGTTGGCGCCCGACGGCGAGACGGTCGCCGACGTGTCCTACGACGGGCAGGGCTGTTCGATCAGCCAGGCCGCGACCTCGGTGCTGACCGATCAGGTGATCGGGCAGAGTGTCGGCGCGGCGCTCAAGACCGTCGCGGCGTTCAGCGAGATGATCTCCTCCCGCGGGAACGTCGAGGGCGACGAGGACGTGATCGGCGACGGCGTCGCCTTCGCGGGTGTGGCGAGGTACCCGGCGCGGGTGAAGTGCGCGCTGCTGGGAAGGATGGCCTTCAAGGCCGCGTTGGCGGAGGCCAGGCCGATGGACCAAGAGCTGGCCGAGGCCGGCGACGATGTGGAGGAGCGACGATGAGCGACACCGTGAGTGACGAAGTGCTAGCCGACCTCGAGGAGGCGATGCGCGACGTGGTCGACCCGGAGTTGGGCATCAACGTCGTCGACCTCGGCCTGGTGTACGGGTTGAACGTCGAGGAGGGTGACGCCGGGGCGAAGGTTGCGCTGATCGACATGACCCTGACCTCGGCCGCGTGTCCGCTGACCGACGTCATCGAGGATCAGTCCCGTACCGCCCTGGTGGGCGCCGGTCTGGTCAACGACATCAAGATCAACTGGGTGTGGAACCCGCCCTGGGGACCGGACAAGATCACCGAGGACGGCCGCGAACAGCTCAGGGCGCTGGGCTTCACCGTCTAGTTGCCCTGCCGCTTCGGGCCGCATGGTCCGCTGGCGGCGGGCCGGACGTTGATCGAGGTCGCCTGGATGCTGCTCCCGTCGGGGGACTTGCTGCCCTGCGCCAAGAGGCACTGACCGGCGGCGATCACGGATGAGTCGGCGGTGCTGCGCTCGGCGTAGCGGGTGGCGGGGGTGACCGTCACCGTGCTCTGCGTGCCGTCCCCTGTGGTGACGGTGATCGAGTTCGAGTTCACCGACGCGACCGTTCCGATCACCCCGTGGCCCTGCTGTTTGCCCGGTGCGGCGCACTGCCCGTTCTCCGCGGAGCCGAACAGCACCGCCGCGGCGGTGACCGTGGGTGAGCCTGCGGTGTCCTTGGTGGGACGGACCACCAGGCACTGCCCGGCTGCCACGTTGCTCAGGGTGGCGGCGGTGAGCTGCCTGACCTTGGTCGACGGCGAGACGTCGACGGTGGCAGGCCCGTTGGCGCCGGTCAGCGTGATGGTCGTGCCGGTCACCGATCCGACGATTCCGGAGGTGCGCTCCCGGCCGTCCGCGGCCGGCGCTGCCGCCGAGGGGGTCGTGGTCTTCGACGACGTGCTCGAGGCCGTCGACGACGTCCCCGACGAGCCGCAGGCCGCCAGCGAGAAGGCGGCCAGGCCGGCGAAGATGGCTGTGCCACAACGGGACACCGCGTCTGATGAGATCATGGGCCCACCGTCCCTGCGCTGACTGGCGATGCGCTTCGGTGGCGTTGTGAGGTCCCTAGCAACGAACGTGTCCTAGGCTGGGTTCAATGGACAGCGAGGCCACTGAGGTATACGTCAGGACGCGTCGCCAGCTCCGCGGTGTCGCGGAGAGTTTCATCGCGGGCCCGCAATACCGCTCGGCCGGAACGATTCGCCTCGCGGTGCGGCCGGACGGCTTCACCGGCGTTTCGATCCCCGTGGCGGTGCACGGTACGGAGCTGGTGTGGGGAGGCGACGGCGCACCCCTGAGCGGTCCCGTCGACGCGCTGGCGGCGGCGAGCGGTTTGGACGTGGGACCACCTGACGGGGTGTACGAGATCGTCGATCCCCTGACGTCCGACACCGTGCTAGACCTCGATCCCCGCGCCGCCGAACTCGTCCACCGCTGCCTCTACGCCGGGGGCTTCGCGTGCAAGAGCGCGTTGCCCGAGCAGCATCCGGTGCTGTGGCCGGAGCACTTCGACGTCGGCGCCACCGAGGACGAGGTCAACTACGGCGTCTCGCCGGGTGATGGCTTCCATCCGCTGCCGTATGCGTACGTGGGGCCGTGGGCTTCGCGCATCGGTGCGTTCTGGAATGCGCCGTTCGGCGCCTTCCTGGCGCTGGACACCGGCCAGGATCTGGATCAGCTGGCCGCCGAGGTCACCGAATTCTTCGAGCGCGGGCGGGCCGAACTGTGATCCTCGCGCGTGACCGCGGCGTCGCGGAATCGCTGCAGCCCCGAGCGTGTTGAACGCGACCATGACCCATGAAGGCGTGACGCCGCTCTTCGCACCGTTGACCGTACGTTCGATGACGATTCCCAACCGGTTCGCCATGGCGCCCATGACGCGGCAGGCGTCACCGGGCGGCGTGCCAGGGCCCGACGTGGCCGAGTACTACGGCAGGCGCGCGGCGGGCGGCGTGGGCCTCATCATTACCGAGGGCGTCCGGCTCGGAGATCCGGCCGCGGGATTTCCCGAGGCGATACCGACATTGGTCGGCGCCGATGCGTTGGCGGGTTGGCGCCTGGTCACCGAGAAGGTGCACGCCGGCGGCGCCGTGATCGCCGCTCAGCTGTGGCACCAGGGTGCCGAGCGCAGTGCCGAGGACGGCGTGGCGCCGGTGAGCCCGTCCGGTGTCGACGGGCGGGGCCGCGCCAAGGGGCGCGCGCTGGAAGCCGACGAACTCGCCGACGTGGCCGAGCTGTTCGCGGTCGCCGCTCGCAATGCGCGCGACGCGGGTTTCGACGCCGTCGAGGTGCACGGCGCCCACGGGTATCTTCTCGACGAATTCTTCTGGGAGAAGACCAATTCGAGGACTGATGTCCATGGCGGCTCGCTGGCGAACCGCACCCGGTTCCCCGCCGAGGTGGTGACCGCCATCAGAGCCGCCGTCGGCGGGGACTTCCCGATCATCTTCCGGTTCTCGCAGTGGAAGGGCAGCGACTACGACGCGACGATCGCGGCCGACCCCAACGAACTGCAGGAGTTGCTGGCACCGCTGGTGGATGCCGGCGTCGACGTGTTCCACCCCTCCACGCGACGGCACTACGCCGCGGCGTTCCCCGACGTGGATCCGGTCCTCAGTCTGGCGGGCTGGACCAAGAAGGTCACCGGCACGCCCGTCATCGCCGTCGGTTCGGTGGGGTTGGACACCGCCTTCCGTGACGAGGGACCGCGGACCTCGATCGCCCCGGCCGATGCCGACCGGGTCGTCGCTCAGTTCGAGGCGGGGGAGTTCGACGTCGTCGCCATCGGGCGCGCCCTGCTGGCAGACCCCGCGTGGGTGAACCGATTGCGCGACGATGCTCTGGACGGGTTCACCGGATACGAACCCGCGGTCGCGCTCGCCACGCTGCACTGACCCTTTTGAGCCGACCACATAGTGGGAACAAGCAGCTAGATCCCGACGTTAGGAGAGACGTGAGCACGCAGGACATCACCACTGAACAATTCAACGACACGATCACCGACAACGAGATCGTGCTGGTCGACTTCTGGGCGGAGTGGTGCGGACCCTGTCGTGCGTTCGCGCCGACGTACGCCGCGTCCTCGGACAAGCATCCCGACGTCGTGCACGCCAAGGTCGACACCGAGGCCGAGCAGGGCCTCGCGGCTGCCGCCGAGATCCAGGCAATTCCGACCCTGATGGCGTTCAAGAAGGGCCACATGGTCTTTCGGCACTCCGGCATGCTGCCCGCCAAGGACCTCGAGGACGTCATCGGGCAGATCAAGGAGCTCGACATCGACGCCGCGATTGCCGCGCAGGCCAAGACCGAAGAGGCCTAGCGACTGCACGCGATAGCGTGCAGTCCGTGAGCGACCAATCACCGCAGACCCTGGTGCTCGTCGACCGTCCGCGGCCGCACGTGGCGCTGGTGACCCTGAACCGGCCCGAGCGGATGAACTCGATGGCCTTCGACGTCATGGTGCCGCTGAAGGCCGCTCTCGAGGAGCTGACTCACGACAATGACATCCGTGTCGTGGTGCTGACCGGTGCCGGCCGGGGTTTCTCCTCGGGCGCCGATCACAAGTCGGCCGGCTCGGTGCCGCACGTCGCAGGCTTGACGCGGCCGACGTATGCGCTGCGGTCGATGGAGCTGCTCGACGACGTGATTCTCGCCATACGCAAGCTGCATCAGCCGGTGATCGCGGCGGTCAACGGGGCCGCGATCGGCGGTGGGTTGTGCCTGGCGCTGGCGTGTGACGTCAGGGTCGCGGCCACCGGTGCCTACTTCAGGGCCGCCGGCATCAACAACGGCCTCACGGCCAGTGAGCTCGGCCTTTCCTACCTGCTGCCCAAGGCAATTGGCACCTCCCGCGCCTTCGAGATCATGCTCACCGGGCGCGACGTCGACGCAGTCGAGGCCGAGCGCATCGGCTTGGTGTCGCGGACAGTGCCCGACGACGGGCTGCTGAACGCGTGCTACGAGATGGCGGAACGGATGGCGTCGTTCTCGCGGCCGGGTATCGAGTTGACCAAGCGCACGCTCTGGAGTGGACTGGAAGCCGGTAGCCTGGAGGGTCACATGCAGGCTGAAGGTCTGGGCCAACTGTACGTGCGCCTGCTCACCGCCAACTTCGAGGAAGCGGTCGCTGCGCGCGCAGGTAAACGGTCCCCGGTCTTCACCGACGAGCGCTTGCGCGCGGAGTCGACTGCGGGTGAAGACGAGTAATCGACGAGAAGGTGGGAGTGCCGCGTGATCACCGCAACGGACCTGGAGGTCCGCGCTGGCGCGCGCACGCTGCTGGCCATCGAAGGCGCTGCCCTGCGCATCCAGCCCGGCGACCGCATCGGCCTGGTCGGCCGCAACGGGGCCGGCAAGACCACCACCATGCGCATCCTCGCCGGTGAGGGTGAACCGTACGCAGGCAAGGTCGAGCGCACCGGCGAGATCGGTTATCTGCCACAGGATCCCAGGGAGGGAGACCTGGACATGCTGGCCCGCGACCGGGTGCTCTCGGCACGTGGTCTGGACACCCTGCTCTCGGATCTGGAGAAGCAGCAGACCATCATGGCCGAGGTCGCCGACGACGCCGCGCGCGACAGGGCGGTCAAGCGCTACGGCCAGCTCGAGGAGCGCTTCGCCGCGCTGGGCGGTTACGCCGCCGAGAGCGAGGCGGGCCGCATCTGCGCCAGCCTCGGCCTGCCCGACCGCATCCTGACCCAGGCGCTGCGCACGCTCTCCGGTGGTCAGCGCCGCCGCGTCGAGCTGGCCCGCATCCTGTTCGCTGCCTCGGATACCGGATCGGGCTCGGACACGACGCTGCTACTCGACGAGCCCACCAACCACCTCGACGCCGATTCCATCGGATGGCTGCGCACGTTCCTGCAGGGCCACACCGGTGGCCTGGTGGTCATCAGCCACGACGTCGAGCTGCTCGCCGACGTGGTCAATCGGGTTTGGTTCCTCGACGCAGTGCGCGGTGAGGCCGACGTCTACAACATGGGATGGCAGAAGTACCTCGACGCCCGCGCCACCGACGAACAGCGCCGGCGCCGGGAACGTGCCAATGCCGAGAAGAAGGCCTCCGCGCTGCGTACCCAGGCCGCCAAGATGGGCGCCAAGGCCACCAAAGCCGTTGCTGCGCAGAACATGCTGCGTCGTGCCGAGCGCATGATCGCCGAGCTCGACGAGGAACGCGTAGCCGACAAGGTCGCCAAGATCCGCTTCCCGACGCCCGCCGTGTGCGGACGCACGCCCCTGGTGGGCAAGGGCCTCACCAAGACCTACGGCTCGCTGGAGATCTTCACCGGGGTGGACCTGGCCATCGACAAGGGTTCCCGCGTGGTGATCCTCGGACTGAACGGCGCGGGTAAGACCACGCTGCTGCGAATCCTGGCCGGTGTGGAGAAGGCCGATGCCGGGGCCATCGAGCCGGGCCATGGTCTCAAGCTCGGGTACTTCGCGCAGGAGCACGACACCATCGACGGCTTGACCTCGGTATGGGAGAACATCCGCCACGCCGCGCCGGACACCGGCGACCAGGAGCTGCGGAGCCTGTTGGGTGCCTTCATGTTCACCGGACCCCAACTCGACCAGCCTGCGGGCACCCTGTCCGGTGGCGAGAAGACCCGGCTGGCGCTGGCGGGTCTGGTGGCCTCGACCGCAAACGTGCTGTTGCTCGACGAGCCGACCAACAACCTCGACCCTGCCTCCCGCGAGCAGGTGCTCGACGCGCTGCGCAGCTACCAGGGCGCCGTCGTCCTGGTCACCCACGATCCGGGCGCCGCCGAGGCGCTCGATCCGCAGCGGGTGGTACTGCTGCCCGATGGCACCGAGGACTACTGGTCCGACGAGTACCGGGAGCTCATCGAACTGGCCTGACAGTGAACCCCCGGGATTGAAGCAATGTGTTGCCGGGTAACCCGATCTGCATCCAGGAAATGGGGAGACGCAGATGAAGGAACTGGACAAGTCCAGGGACGAGTTGCTCGAAGAGCTTCGCAGCGCCTACGAGAAAGGCGCGAGCATAAGGTCTCTAGTCGCCACGACCGGTAAGTCCTACGGCTCGGTGCACAGCATGCTGCGCGAATCGGGTACCACGATGCGCAGCCGCGGCGGGCCCAATCATCGCCGCAAGCATTAGCCGCAGTCGCACGGCGCTACTGCTGGCGAACCGAATCCTCGACCAGGTCGAGGACGGCACTCAACCTCACAGGGTCGTCGCCGGACGCGAGTCTGGCGACGAGCCCGTCGAGGACCAGATCCAGATAGGTCTGCAGGACGTCGCTGGGCACGTCCTCGCGCAGTCGCCCGGCCTTCTTCTGCTTGCGTAGCCGCTCGGTGGTTGCCTCGGACAACTCCGCCGACCGCTCCGCCCATCCCCGGTGGAACGCCGGGTCGTTGCGCAGCTTTCTGGCGATCTCCAGACGCGTGGCGAGCCAGTCGAACTGCTCCGGTGCGGCGAGCAGGTCGCGCATCACCTGAATCAAGCCCTCGCGCGACGCGACTTCCGCCATGCGCTCGGCATCCTCGCGTGCCAGCTCGAAGAACAACGTGTCCTTGTCGCGGAAGTGGTGGAAGATGGCGCCGCGCGACAGCCCGATGGTCTGTTCGAGCCGCCGCACGGTCGCACTCTCGTATCCGTACTGCGCAAAGCACCGGCGGGCGCCGTCGAGGATCTGACGACGGCGCGCCGCCAGATGATCGTCGGTCACCCGTGGCAACGAAGGCCCCTAACTCATTGGGCGCTGGGCTAGGCCCTGAGCATGTTTCGCAGCACGTACTGCAGGATGCCGCCGTTGCGGTAGTAGTCGGCCTCGCCGGGGGTGTCGATGCGGACCACTGCGTCGAACTCCACCTTGCTGCCGTCCTCCTTGGTGGCCGTGACGTGCATCGTCTTCGGGGTCGAGCCGCCGTTCAGCGCCTCGATGCCCTCGATGTCGAACGTCTCGGTGCCGTCGAGCTTCAACGACGCCGCGGACTCACCGGCGGGGAACTGCAGCGGTACCACGCCCATGCCGATCAGGTTGGAGCGGTGGATGCGCTCGAAGGACTCGGTGATCACGGCGCGCACTCCGAGCAGGCTGGTGCCCTTGGCGGCCCAGTCCCGCGAGGAACCGGAGCCGTACTCCTTGCCGCCCAGCACGACCAGCGGAATGCCCTGGGCCGCATAGTTTCGTGCGGCGTCGTAGATGAAGGACTGTGGCCCGCCATCCTGGGTGAAGTCGCGGGTGTAGCCGCCGGACACGTCGTCGAGCAGCTGGTTGCGCAGCCGGATGTTGGCAAACGTGCCGCGAATCATGACCTCGTGGTTGCCGCGGCGAGAGCCGTAGGAGTTGTAGTCCTTGCGCTCGACGCCGTTCTCCTCGAGGTACTGCGCGGCCGGCGTGCCCGGCTTGATGTTGCCGGCCGGCGAGATGTGGTCGGTGGTCACCGAGTCACCAAGCAGCGCAAGCACTCTGGCGCCCTTGATGTCCTCGACCGGCGCCGGATCGGCGGGCATGCCGTCGAAGTACGGAGGCTTGCGTACGTAGGTCGACTTCGGATCCCAGTCGAAGGTCTTGCCCTCCGGCGTCGGCAGGTTCTGCCAGCGCTCGTCGCCCTTGAACACGTCGGCATAGCTGTCGGTGAACATCTTCTGGTTGATCGAGGAGGCGATGACGTCCGAGATCTCCTTGGACGACGGCCAGATGTCCTTGAGGAACACGTCGTTGCCGTCACCGTCCTGGCCGAGCGGGTCGGTCTCGAAGTCGAAGTCCATGGTCCCGGCGAGCGCGTAGGCGATGACCAGCGGCGGCGAGGCCAGGTAGTTCATCTTGACGTCGGGGGAGATGCGGCCCTCGAAGTTGCGGTTGCCGGACAGCACCGCGGTGACCGAGAGATCGTTGTCGTTGATGGCCTTGGAGATGGCCTCGGGCAGCGGGCCGGTGTTGCCGATGCAGGTGGTGCAGCCGTAGCCGACCAGGAAGAAGCCCAGCTTCTCCAGGTAGGGCCAGACGCCCGCCTTGTCGTAGTAGTCGCTGACGACCTGCGAACCCGGCGCCATCGAGGTCTTGACCCACGGCTTGGTCGACAGGCCCTTCTCGACGGCGTTGCGGGCCAACAGCGCGGCGCCCAGCATGACCGACGGGTTGGAGGTGTTGGTGCAGGAAGTGATCGCGGCGACCACCACTGCGCCGTGGTCGAGCACGAATTCACCCTGTTCGGGGGTGGTGACCTTGATGGGCTTGGACGGCCTGCCCTCGGCGCCGTTGGCCGCCGATTGCACGTCGATCGCACCGTCGTCGGCGAACGACAGCGAGACCGGGTCGCTGGCGGGGAAGGATTCCTCCACCGCCTCGTCGAGCTTGGTCTCGGGCGCCGGGTGGTTCTCCTCGACGTAGTTGTGGATGTCCTTGCGGAAGGCGTTCTTGGCGTCCGTCAGCTCGATGCGATCCTGCGGACGCTTCGGGCCGGAGATCGACGGCACCACGGTGGACAGGTCCAGCTCGAGGTACTCGGAGAACACCGGCTCCTCGTCGGCGTCGTGCCACATGCCCTGGGCCTTGGCGTACGCCTCGACCAGCGCCAGTTGCTGCTCGGTGCGCCCGGTCAGGCGCAGGTAGTCGATGGTGACCGAGTCGATGGGGAAGATCGCGGCGGTGGAACCGAATTCGGGGCTCATGTTGCCGAGGGTGGCGCGGTTGGCCAACGGCACCTCGGCCACGCCCTTGCCGTAGAACTCGACGAACTTGCCGACCACGCCGTGCTTGCGCAGCATGTCGGTCACGGTGAGCACGACGTCGGTCGCGGTGACGCCCGGCTTGATCTCGCCGGACAGCTTGAATCCGACCACGCGGGGGATGAGCATCGAGACCGGCTGGCCCAGCATGGCCGCCTCGGCCTCGATGCCACCGACGCCCCAGCCGAGCACGCCGAGGCCGTTGACCATCGTGGTGTGGCTGTCGGTGCCCACACAGGTGTCCGGGTAGGCGACCCCGTCGCGCACCATCACGGTGCGGGCGAGGTACTCGATGTTGACCTGGTGCACGATGCCGGTGCCCGGGGGGACGACCTTGAAGTCGTCGAACGCGCCCTGGCCCCAGCGCAGGAACTGGTAGCGCTCGCCATTGCGGCCGTACTCGATCTCGACATTGCGTTCGAAGGCGCCGGCGTTGCCGAAGACGTCGACGATGACGGAGTGGTCGATGACCAGTTCGGCGGGAGCCAGCGGGTTGACCTTCTCGGCGTCACCGCCCAGATCGCCGACGGCCTCGCGCATGGTGGCCAGGTCGACGATGCAGGGCACGCCGGTGAAGTCCTGCATGATCACTCGGGCCGGGGTGAACTGGATCTCGATGCTCGGGTCGGCGGACGGATCCCAGTTCGCGATGGCCTCGATGTGATCCTTGGTGATGTTGGCGCCGTCTTCGGTGCGGAGCAGGTTCTCGGCCAGGACCTTCAAGCTATAGGGCAGCTTCTCGGTCCCGGGTACCGCGTCCAAGCGGTAGATCTCGTACGCCTCGTCGCCGACCTTCAACGTGTCGTGGGCTCCGAACGAATTAACGCTGGTCACATCAACTCCCAGTTCGATCTTCGCTACGACGGGCTGTGTCGCAGCGGTAACGATTCCAACAGTACGCTTGTCCTGTATGCGATCGCGGTGCGGGGCCCATCCTTCCCCTAACCCGGGCGTGCTGCCACCAGATCGACCGTTCGTCGCGGTACCGTCTGCCACGTGACGACTCCGCAGGTGCCGCTGTTCATCCCGTCGCAGGTGTGCGAGGCAGTCGGTCGGGATCCCGGCACGACGCCGCCCGATGCGTGCCTGGACCTCGTCAAGGCGGACCTGCGCCAAGACGGCGTCAGCGCCCCTGCCTCGCCCGCCAACGCCGGGCTGGCCCAGGTCGTCTCCGACGCCAAGCAGCAGGGCATCGATCTCAAGATCGTGGTGCTCGATCAGAACCCGCCCATCGAGACGCCGCTGCGCGACATCGCGACCGACGTGGGTCAGGCCTACCCGGGCTCGACGGTGCTGGTGCTGAGTCCGTCCTTCGCCGGTACCTACAGCCCGTCATTCGATCGGGTGACGCTCGAAGCCGGGCAGGACATTGCAAAAGTCAGCGGTAGTCCCGTCGTGGCGTCACAGAATTTCCTGAAGGAATTGACGACGCCACATTTCCCGTGGACGCCTTTCACGATCGTGCTAGTCGTCGGTGTCGCCCTGGCGGCGGTGGCGACTCGTTTCTTGCAGGTCCGGGCCAAGAACCGCAATGCCGCGGAATTGCCTGCGCGGGTGCACGACTGACGCCGTCGGCGGCGTTTGGGAATTCCAAGATCACCTTTCGATAACTTCGGATCAATTACAAACATGTAATTTTCTGCTGGCGTTTCCTTGGCGTCCGTTGTGACGTACGGTGCAGAAGGCGCCTGCTGTTGCAGTTGTGATTTGTGTGACATTTGTGACTGCAGGGGCCGGACGAACGTGCCATCACGTTCGCGTGGAGCCATAGGAGACGGAGTCCAATGAGACGCACCATTCGCGCCTCGATTGCGGGTTCACTCGCATGCGGTGTCCTCGTGACGTCCGTGTTCACCTACGGCGTGGCAGTCGCGACCGCCGAGCCCACGAGCCCGGGCGCGATCGCCGGGCTGGTGGCAGCCGTCGCGAACGCAGACCAGAAGCTGCAGGAACTCGGCGCGAACATCCAGGCGGAACAGGAGAGCGTCAACAAGTCCATCGTCGACGTCCAGAGCGCGCGGGACGCCGCCGCGGCAGCCCAGCGCGAGGTCGACGCCAGTAAGGCCGCGCTCGAGGACGCCAATGCGGCCATCGACGCCGCACAGCGGCACTTCGACGCCTTCGCGGCGTCGACCTACGTCAACGGACCCTCGGCGTCCTACGTCACCGCCAAGGACCCCGCCGACATCCTCGACACGACCGCGGTCGGCCACACGCTCAGCGTCAGCACCGAACAGGCGATCTCGGATCTTCAGCGCGCCCGCACCGAGCAGGTCAACCGGGAGTCCGCCGCCCGGCTGTCCAAGCAGAAGGCCGACCAGGCCGTCGTGGACGCCCAAGCCAGCCAGGACGCGGCCGTCACCTCCCTGACCCAGGCGCAGCAGACGTTCAAGGACCAACAGGCGGAGTTGGACCGCCTCGTCGCCGAGCGGTCCGACGCCCAGGCCAAGCTCGCCGCGGCCCGCGAGTGGTCGGCACCGATCACCAAGGCGGCCGCCCCCGTCGCGGCCCCCGCGACAGCGGCCGCTCCGTCGACCAACTGGGACCGCGACCCCTCCGCCGCGGCGCCCGGCCAGGCCGCGGCGGACACGGGCTGGGACACCACCCTGCCGGCGATCCCCAGCGCGTTCGTCAGCGGTGACCCCATCGCGATCATCAACACCATCCTCGGCATCGCCACCACCTCGGCGCAGGCCACCCAGGAGATGGGCCGGTCGTTCCTGCAGAAGCTCGGGATCCTGCCCACCCCAGCGGGTTACACCAACGGGGCGATTCCCCGGGTCTACGGCAGGCAAGCCGCCGAATACGTCATCCAGCGGGCGGGTTCGCAGCTAGGCGTGCCGTACTCGTGGGGTGGCGGAAACGCCGTCGGTCCCAGCCGCGGCATCGACTCCGGTGCGGGTACGACCGGCTTCGACTGCTCGGGCCTGATCCTGTACGCATTCGCCGGCGTGGGCATCAAGTTGCCGCACTACTCCGGTGCGCAGTACGAGCTGGGCCGCAAGATCCCCTCGTCGCAGATGCGTCGCGGCGACGTCATCTTCTACGGCCCCGGCGGCAGTCAGCACGTCACCCTGTACCTCGGCAACGGTCAGATGCTGGAGGCGCCGTACACCGGCTCGACCGTGAAGGTGTCACCCGTCCGCACCAGCGGCATGACGCCCTACGTCGTGCGCTACATCGAATACTGATGGTGGTCTCTTGTTCGTGATCAAGCCCATTCGCCTCCTCATCGCCCTGGCCATTGCGTCATGCGCGGTCCTGCTCACCTTCGGGGCGACGGCTCCGGCGTGGGCCGACCCGGACCCGGGGTGGGACCCGACCCTGCCGCAGCGGCCGAGCTCCGGAGCACCCGGTGACCCCGTCGCCATCGCCAATGCGTCGTTCCAGGCCAGCCAGATCGCGCTGCAGACCACCCAGAGCCTGGGCCACCAGTTCCTCGCGAGCCTGGGTCTGGCCAGCAGCCCGACGGCCGCCGTCGGCGGCCGGGTCCGCGGACCCCAGGCCATCGAGTACGTCATCCGCCGGGCCGGCTCGCAGATGGGGGTGCCGTATTCCTGGGGCGGTGGTTCACTGACCGGGCCCAGCGAGGGCGTCGACTACGACACCGGCAAGATCGGCTTCGACTGCTCGGGCCTGACCCGGTACGCATTCGCCGGCGTCGGCGTGCCGATCCCGAAGTACTCCGGTGACCAGTACGACTCCGGCCGGCCGATCCCGCCGTCGCAGGCCAAGCGCGGCGATCTCATCTTCTACGGCCCCGGCGGCAGCCAGCACGTCGCGATCTTCCTCGGCGGCGGCAAGATGCTCGAGGCATCCGGCAGCGCCGAGAAGGTCACCGTCAGCCCGGTGCGCACTGCGGGCATGTCACCGCACCTGGTCCGGTTCATCGAGTCCTGATCAGGACCGCCCCGGGGCGGGGCACGTCGACGGATCCCGAAGTGCCTGGAATAGTTGACCGAGAAGCGTCCGCCGAGTGGCTCTGGCGCCACGCGCAGCAACACGAGACCGGCGGTCCCCGATGATCGCCGGACCAGAAACATGTGGGAGGAAACGCCAATGACGTCACCGAGTGGGCCGCCGCAGGGTGCAGGAGGCTTCCCCGGGCAAGCTCCCACGCAGGGGTTCAGCGCCGGCGGACCCCAGCAGCCCCCGTCCACGAACGGCGGCCTGCAGCAAGAGGTGCACACGCTGGAGCGGGCCATCTTCGAGGTCAAGCGCATCATCGTCGGCCAGGACCAGCTCGTCGAGCGGATGCTCGTCGGTCTGCTCGCCAAGGGCCACGTACTCCTCGAGGGCGTGCCCGGTGTGGCCAAGACCCTCGCGGTGGAGACCTTCGCCAAGGTCGTCGGCGGCACGTTCGCGCGCATCCAGTTCACCCCCGACCTGGTGCCCACCGACATCGTCGGTACCCGCATCTACCGGGTCGGCAAGGAGGAGTTCGACATCGAACTCGGCCCCGTCATGGTCAACTTCCTGCTCGCCGACGAGATCAACCGCGCCCCGGCCAAGGTGCAGTCCGCCCTGCTTGAGGTCATGGCCGAGCGCAAGGTGTCCCTCGGTGGCAAGACCTTCCCGCTTCCGAGCCCCTTCCTGGTGATGGCCACGCAGAACCCGATCGAGCAGGAGGGCGTCTACTCGCTGCCCGAGGCTCAGCGGGACCGCTTCCTGTTCAAGCTCAACGTCGACTACCCGACGCCGGAGGAAGAACGCGAGATCATCTACCGGATGGGTGTCACCCCGCCGCAGCCCAAGCAGATCCTTAACACCGGTGACCTGTTGCGGCTGCAGGACATCGCGTCGGGCATCTTCGTGCACCACGCACTCGTCGACTACGTCGTGCGGATCGTCACCGCCACCCGTGAACCCGAGAAGTTCGGCATGCCCGACGCCAAGTCGTGGATCGCCTACGGCGCCTCGCCGCGTGCCTCGCTCGGGATCATCGCCGCGTCGCGCGCGCTGGCCCTGGTGCGCGGCCGCGACTATGTCATCCCGCAGGACGTCGTCGAGGTCATCCCCGACGTGCTGCGGCATCGCCTCGTGTTGACCTACGACGCGCTTGCCGACGAGGTCTCCGCCGAAACCGTGATCAACCGGATCATGCAGACCGTGGCGCTGCCGCAGGTCAACGCCATTCCGCAACAGGGTCCGGCGGCCGGACACTCGGCGCCGCCCGCGATGCCCACCCCGGCGGCGGCCGGCGGTCGGTGACCCGGTCATCTGGGGGGCCGTCGTCCCGGGTGGATCTGCCGTCGCTGCAACGCGGTCAGATCCGGGACCCGGAACTCTCGGCCGCCCTGCGCAAGCTGGAGCTGACCGTGCGCCGCAAGCTCGACGGCGTCCTGCACGGCGATCACCAGGGACTGGTGCCGGGACCGGGTTCTGAACCGGGGGACTCCCGGGTCTACCAGCCCGGTGACGACGTACGCCGGATGGACTGGTCGGTGACTGCGCGTACCACCACGCCCCATGTGCGCCAGATGATCGCCGACCGCGAGCTGGAGACCTGGCTCGTGGTCGACGTGTCGGCCAGCCTGGACTTCGGCACCGCCGGGTGCGAGAAGCGTGATCTGGCGGTCGCGGCTGCAGCGGCCATCGCGTTCCTCAACAGCGGCGGCGGCAACCGCCTCGGCGCGGTGATCACCAACGGTGAGTCCACCCGGCGGGTGCCCGCGCTGAGCGGGCGGATCCACGAACACGAGCTACTGAGGGCCATCGCCACCATGCCGCGCGCGCCGCTCGGCGTGCGCGGCGATCTGGCCACCGCCATCGACGCCCTGCGCCGGCCCGAGCGGCGGCGGGGGATGGCCGTGATCATCAGCGACTTCCTCGGCCCGATCAACTGGATGCGGCCGCTGCGGGCCATCGCCGGGCGCCACGAGGTGCTCGGGATCGAGGTGATCGATCCGCGGGACGTCGAACTGCCCGACGTCGGCGACGTGGTGCTGCAGGACACCGAGAGTGGCATCACGCGGGAGTTCACCATCGACGCCCAGTTGCGCGCCGACTTCGCCAAGGCGGCGTCCGCACACCGCGACGACGTCGCCCGCACCCTGCGCCGCTGTGACGCGCCCCTGCTGACCCTGCGCACCGACCGCGACTGGATCGCCGACGTCGTCCGGTTCGTTGCCGACCGCCGCCGTGGGGCGCTCGCCTCCCGATGACCGGAGCGATCCGATGAGCGCTTGCCGACCGATCAATGAAATGACAAGTAGCACATGACATTACCGATCCTCGGCCCGATGAGCCTGTCGGGCTTCAAGAACCCGTGGTTCTTCCTGTTCCTCCTCGTCGTGCTCGGGCTGGTGGCCCTGTACGTGATCGTGCAGGTGGCCCGCCAGAAGCGGATGCTGCGCTTCGCCAACATGGAGCTGCTCGAGAGCGTGGCCCCCAAGCGCCCGGCCCGGTGGCGGCATTTGTCCGCGGTGCTGCTGGTGCTCTCGCTGGTGCTGTTCACGATCGCGATGGCAGGCCCCACCAACGACGTGCGGATCCCGCGCAACCGCGCCGTGGTGATGCTGGTGATCGACGTGTCGCAGTCGATGCGCGCCACCGACGTGGCGCCGAGCCGGCTCGCCGCCGCGCAGGAAGCCGCCAAGCAGTTCGCCGACCAGTTGACCCCGGGCATCAACCTCGGGCTGATCGCCTACGCGGGCACCGCGACCGTGCTGGTCTCGCCGACCACCAACCGCGAGGCCAGCAAGGCCGCCATCGACAAGCTCCAGCTGGCCGACCGGACCGCGACGGGCGAGGGCATCTTTACGGCCCTGCAGGCCATCGCGACGGTCGGCGCGGTGATCGGTGGTGGCGACGCTCCGCCGCCCGCGCGCATCGTGCTGATGTCCGACGGCAAGGAGACGGTGCCGTCGAACCCGGACAACCCGAAGGGTGCCTACACCGCGGCCCGCACCGCGCAGGACCAGGGCGTGCCGATCTCCACGGTGTCCTTCGGCACCAAGTACGGCTACGTCGAGATCCAGGACCAGCGGCAACCCGTGCCGGTCGACGACGAGATGCTGCAGAAGATCGCACAGCTGTCGGGCGGCAACGCCTACACCGCGTCGAGCCTGGAACAGCTCAAGGCAGTCTTCACCTCGCTGCAGGAACAGATCGGCTACGAGACCGTCAAGGGTGACGCCAGCGTGGGATGGCTGCGGCTGGGCTCCCTGGTGCTCGCGCTCGCGGCGCTGGCGGCCCTGCTGATCAACCGGCGTCTGCCGGGATGACTCGCACGGCCGATTTTAGCGGGGGCCAGGCGAGACGATAGGTTGGCGTGCATGTTGCGCACGCGAGGAGCAATGCATGGGTGAGTTCGTTTCGCGCTCCGTTCTGGTCACCGGCGGCAATCGCGGCATCGGTCTGGCGATCGCACAGCGGCTCGCCGCGGACGGCCATCGGGTCGCCGTCACCCATCGCGGATCCGGTGCCCCCGAGGGCCTCTTCGGCGTCGAATGCGACGTCACCGACAGCGCCGCGGTCGACCGGGCGTTCACCGAGGTCGAGGAGCATCAGGGTCCGGTCGAGGTCCTGGTGTCCAACGCCGGCATCTCCAAGGACGCGTTCCTAATGCGGATGACCGAAGAGCGGTTCACCGAGGTGATCGACGCCAACCTGACCGGGGCGTTCCGGGTGACGCAGCGGGCGTCGCGCAGCATGCAGCGCAAGCGATTCGGCCGGATCATCTACATCGGGTCGGTATCCGGCATGTGGGGCATCGGCAATCAGGCGAACTACGCGGCGGCCAAGGCCGGGCTGATCGGCATGGCCCGTTCGATCTCCCGCGAGCTGTCGAAGGCCGGCGTCACCGCCAATGTCGTCGCTCCCGGCTACATCGACACCGAGATGACCCGCTCCCTGGACGAGCGAATCCAGGCGGGCGCACTGGATTTCATCCCCGCCAAGCGGGTCGGCACGGCCGAGGAGGTCGCCGGTGCGGTCAGCTTCCTGGCCTCCGAGGACGCCGGCTACATCGCCGGGGCGGTCATCCCCGTCGACGGCGGCATGGGCATGGGTCACTGAGACCGACCGCGACATTCTCTTCAACGGACGCAAAGGACTGACATGGCAGGGTTTCTCGAAGGCAAGCGCATCCTGGTCACGGGCATCATCACGGACTCGTCGATCGCCTTTCACGTCGCGAAGGTGGCCCAGGAGGCCGGCGCCGAGCTGGTGCTGACCGGCTTCGACCGGATGAAGCTCATCCAGCGGATCGCCGACCGGCTGCCGAACCCGGCGCCACTGCTCGAGCTGGACGTGCAGAACGACGATCACCTGGCCAGCCTTGCCGGCCGCGTCACCGAGGTCATCGGGGAGGGCAACAAGCTCGACGGCGTCGTGCACTCGATCGGCTTCATGCCGCAGACCGGCATGGGCATCAACCCGTTCTTCGACGCCCCCTACGCCGACGTCGCCAAGGGCATCCACATCTCGGCTTACTCCTACGCCTCGCTGGCCAAGGCGACGCTGCCGATCATGAATCGCGGCGGTGGCATCGTCGGCATGGACTTCGACCCGACCCGCGCCATGCCCGGCTACAACTGGATGACCGTGGCCAAGAGTGCGCTGGAGTCCGTCAACCGCTTCGTCGCCCGTGAAGCGGGTGCGTACGGCGTGCGCTCGAATCTGGTTGCCGCAGGCCCGATCCGGACGCTGGCGATGAGCGCCATCGTCGGCGGCGCCCTCGGTGCCGAGGCGGGCGACCAGATGAAGCTCCTCGAGGAGGGCTGGGATCAGCGCGCTCCGATCGGCTGGAACATGAAGGATCCGACGCCGGTGGCGAAGACGGTCTGCGCCCTGCTGTCCGACTGGTTGCCCGCCACCACCGGCACGGTCGTCTACGCCGACGGTGGCGCCCACACCCAGCTGCTGTGACGGCTTGACGCCCATGGACTTCGACGCCATCTTGGTGCTGTCCTTCGGTGGACCCGAGGGACCCGAACAGGTCCGGCCGTTCCTGGAGAACGTGACTCGCGGCAGGAACATCCCGCCCGAGCGGCTCGACGGCGTCGCCGAGCACTACTACCACTTCGGTGGGGTGTCACCGATCAACGGCATCAACCGTGCCCTGATCGAGCAGCTGCGGACCGAGTTGGACGCCCGCGGCGAGGTGCTGCCGATCTACTTCGGCAACCGCAACTGGGATCCGTTCGTCGAGGACACCGTCGCCAGGATGCGTGACGACGGGATCCGGCGCGCCGCGGTCTTCGTGACGTCGGCCTGGGGTGGCTACTCCGGGTGCACGCAGTACAACGAGGACGTGGCGCGGGCCCGTGCGGTGGTCGGGGAGGGCGCACCAGAGCTGGTGAAGCTGCGCCACTACTTCGACCATCCGCTGCTCGTCGAGATGTTCGCCGACGGCATCACGGCCGCTCGGGCGTCGCTGCCCGACGAGCTGCGCGACGACGCCAGGACGGTGTTCACCGCTCACTCGGTGCCGATCGCCGCCGACGAGCGTCAGGGCCCACGGCTCTACAGCCGTCAGGTGGCCTACGCGAGCCGGCTCGTCGCCGACGCGGTGGGGTGCACCGACTACGACCAGGTGTGGCAGTCGCGGTCTGGCCCCCCGCAGGTGCCGTGGCTGGAACCCGATGTCGGCGATCACCTCTCGGCGCTCGCCGACGCGGGCACGAAGGCCGTCGTGGTGTGCCCGATCGGCTTCGTCGCCGATCACATCGAAGTGGTCTGGGATCTGGACAACGAGCTGCGCGAGCAGGCAGACGCGGCCGGCATCGCGCTGGCGCGCGCGACGACGCCCAACGCGGACCCGCGCTACGCCAGGCTGATCCTCGACCTGATCGACGAGATGCGCACGGGCCGGACGCCGTCGCGGGTGCCGGGACCCGACGCGGTGGCGGGCTGCGGTTTCAACGTCGACGGCACGCCGTGCCCGTCCTCGCCGCGGTGCGTCGCTACCTTCGCCACGCCGACTGCAGGATCGCGCTGACGGCAGCCAGCCGGGCCGACCGCACCACCCCTGCCAGGGGGCGCAGCGCGTCGTTGGCGATCTGCATCTCCGAGGACGACTGCAAGCCGATCGGCATCAATCCCGAACTGACGGTGATGATCGCGTCGACGTGAGCGGCGTTCTCCAGCACTCGCAGCGCCCGTTCCGGGGCGTGGTCGGGGGCCCGGTGCAGCCGTGCCGACTCCAGCACCTGCTCGACCAGGCCGCGCGGATCGGCGACGTCCAAGGACGTCATCCCGGCCCGCAGCGTGCCGAGCGCATCGGCGGCCGAACGCACCGCGGCACGCAGTTCGTACTCGGCGTGCCCGAGGTCGAAGTGCTCACCGAACGGGACCGTCGGCAGCGAGTAGACCGTCCACGCCAGCGCGACCGGCTCGGCGAAGTGCTCGCTCGACTCGTCATCGGTCTGGTCGTAGTCGGGGTCGCTCTCGTCGTAGGCGAACTCGGGGACCAGTCCCACCGCGCCGCCTCCCGGGTGGCTCACGGTGATGGCCTCACCGGCCGAGATGGCGTCGGCCGTGAACTGCGTGCCCGCCGGCAGCCCGCGCACGTCGCCCGGGATCGGCAACGCCACGGCCAGCACCGGTTCGCCGGCCGGTGAACCTGCCGCGGTCCGCAGCGTCTGCAGCAGCGAGACCACTCCGGCGTCGGTGAGATCCGGCCACGGCAGACCCGTCCGGCCAGCCGCCACCGAATCGTAGGCCGTGACGGAATGTCTTGGCGCCCAAAGGGATAACGCATCGAGAACGTCGTCGGGCGCAGCGGCGCCGGCGAGCCAGGCGTTGGCCCAAACCGAGAGGGAGACACTGGGGCACCACATGATGCACGCAGTGTAGTTGTTGACGGCTTGGCAAGCGGGATTCACAGTAGGCTGGCGCCATGGCAGCACTGATCTGGCTGGTCGCGGCGCTGGCGCTGGCCGGCGCGGAGGCGCTGACCGGTGATTTGTTCCTGTTGATGCTCAGCGGTGGGGCGCTCTCGGCCGCGGGCGCCGCCGCCCTGTTCGGCGGACCGGTCTGGGTCGACGGCGCGGTGTTCGCAGCGGTGTCGATCCTGCTGTTGGTGTTGGTGCGGCCCACCCTGCGCCGCCGGTTCACCGCCGGTACCGGACTTCCCGAGCCGATGCGGGCGCTCGAGGGCAAGAACGCCCTGGTGCTCGACCGGGTCGCCCGACACGAGGGCCAGGTCAAGCTCGAGGGGGAGGTGTGGACCGCGCGGCCCCTGTACGACGACGACGTCTACGAACCGGGGGACCACGTGACCGTCATGCGCATCGATGGCGCTACCGCCGTCGTATTCAAGACCATCTGAGTGAGGGAGGAACTGTCATGGAGGGTGCCGTCTTCGGACTGGTGCTGGCCGCGGTACTGGTGATCTTCGCGATCATCGTGGTCGCCAAGTCGGTCAAGGTGATTCCACAGGCCGAGGCCGCGGTGATCGAGCGACTCGGCCGCTACAGCAAGACCGTCTCGGGGCAGCTGACGCTGCTGCTGCCGTTCATCGACAAGATCAGGGCCAGGGTGGACCTGCGGGAGCGGGTGGTGTCATTCCCGCCGCAACCGGTCATCACCGAGGACAACCTCACGGTGAACATCGACACCGTCGTCTACTTCCAGGTCACCAACCCGCAGGCAGCCGTCTACCAGATCAGCAACTACATCGTCGGTGTAGAGCAGCTCACCACGACGACCCTGCGAAACGTGGTCGGCGGCATGACCCTCGAGCAGGCACTGACCTCGCGCGACCAGATCAACGGCCAGCTGCGCGGCGTGCTCGACGAGGCCACCGGCCGGTGGGGGCTACGGGTGGCCCGTGTCGAACTTCGGTCGATCGACCCGCCGCCCTCCATCCAGGATTCGATGGAGAAGCAGATGCGCGCCGACCGCGAGAAGCGCGCCATGATCCTGACGGCCGAGGGCAATCGCGAGGCGTCGATCAAGCAGGCGGAGGGGCAGAAGCAGGCCCAGATCCTGTCCGCCGAGGGCGCCAAGCAGGCAGCAATCCTGGCGGCCGAAGCCGACCGCCAGTCCCGCATGCTGCGCGCGCAGGGTGAACGCGCCGCGTCCTACCTGCAGGCCCAGGGGCAGGCCAAGGCCATCGAGAAGACGTTCGCGGCCATCAAGGCGGGCCGTCCGACCCCCGAGATGCTCGCCTACCAGTACCTGCAGACGTTGCCCCTGATGGCCAAGGGCGAGGCGAACAAGGTGTGGCTGGTGCCCAGCGACTTCGGCACCGCGCTGCAGGGGTTCACCAAGATGCTCGGCGCGCCTGGCGAGGACGGCGTGTTCCGCTATCAGCCGTCTCCGGTCGAGGAGGATCTGCCCAAGCCCGAGGACGACTCCGCCGAGGTCGCCGAGTGGTTCAACACCAAGACCGATCCCGAGATCGCCCAGGCGGTAGCGCAGGCGGTGGCCGAGGCGCGCACGCCCGTCGCGGGCGCGATCGACCCGTCACCGCAGTACGCCCCGCTGTCGCAGCAGACACAGCCGCCGGTCACGGATTACTCGCAGGCGCCCCGGCACGGTCAGTAGCGGTCGCGGCCGGAGGGTCCCGCGGTCAGGGCGCGACCGCGGGGCTCTCGCTGTCGGCGTCCTCGGTCCGCGACTCAGGCGGTTCGGGACACGGATTGCCGCCGTGGTGACGTCGGTGGCTACGAACCTCGTAGGCCAGTCCGACGATCCCGAGAGCCGCCGTGCTTGCCGACACCAGGAACATCAGCGGGCTGACGTTGCCCGTCAGCGCGTCCCCGAAGATCACGATGGCAGCGGTGCCGGGAAGCAGCCCGACGATGGTGGCCAGCGTGTACGGAAGAAGGCGGATCGCGGACGCTCCCGCGGCGTAGTTCAGCACCGAGAACGGCACCGCCGGGATCATCCGCATCGACAGCACCGTCAGCCAGCCCCGTCGCTCGAGTCGCCCGTTCAGCGCATCCACCCTGGGATGGCGGACCAGCCGGTCGAGCTGCCAACCGGCGGCGCGGACCAGCAGCAGGGCAATCACGGCACTCACCGTGCTGGCGACTAACGCGATGCCGACGCCGAGCAGGGGACCGAACATCAGTCCCGCCGAGAGGGTGAACGCCGTCCTGGGGAAGGGGAGCACCGTCACCACGATGTGGGCGGCAAGGAAGGCCAGCGGGAACCACGGCCCGACCGACGTCGCCCAGTCCCGTAGCTGCAGCGCGCTGGGCAGGGGCACCACCAGCACGAATGCGACCAGGATCACACTGACGGCCAGAAGGGCCACGACGCGTCGCCGCGGCATCTGCCTGGCGGTCGCGACGACCGCCGCGCTGACCCCGCGCAATGTTCTGACGACGGGCTTCACGTCTGTCAAGGGTACGGGGCCGCTGTGACCGATTCGCGATGACGATGCCGGAAGCACTCCTGCCCACGGCGTCGGGGAGTGAGCACCATCATTTAGCCTGATGATCGGGTGGTCCGTCACACGTGCGACGACAGGGAGATGCCGGTGTCCGTACAGGAGTCCAGTGCCAGCGTGGGCACCGTGGAATCCGACCGAGAAGCGTGGCGGGTGGCCGTCGCCGGGGTCCTCGCCAAGAGCAGCCGCAAGGACCCCGCCGACCTCGGCGCCGAACCCGAACGACTGCTCGACTCACCGACCTACGAGGGCTTCCCGGTCCGTCCGCTCTACACCAGCCTCGATGGGTTGCCCGAACCGCCGCTGCCCGGTCGGTGGCCCTACGTCCGCGGCGGTGACGCCCTGCGCGACGTGAAGTCCGGCTGGAAGGTCGCCGAGTCGTTCCCCGCCCCGGGACGAAACGCGGTGTCCGACGGCAACGAGGCGGTGCTGGCCGCCCTGGCCGACGGCGTCAGCGCGCTGGTGCTTCGCGTCGGACCGGACGCCGTGGCGGCGGCCGACCTCGACCGCCTGCTCGAGGGCGTGTTCCTGGATCTGGTGCCGGTGATCGTCGACGCCGGTGCCGACGTCGTCGCGGCCGCCGACGCGCTGCTGACGTTGATCGCGGACTTCGACGACGACGCGCGCGGCCGGTTGTCGATCGACCTGGGCGCCGACCCCCTGATCTCGGCCGTGGTGGGGCGCCCGGCGCCCGCGATCGAAGAGGTCGTGACGACGGCCGCCAAGCTTGCCGAACATCGAGGTGGCGCCCGCACGGTGACCGTCGACGGAGCTCTTCTGCACGACCTGGGCGCCAATGCCTCCTGGGAGCTCGCCGGTGCCGTCGCGGCGGGCGTGGCCTACCTACGCGTGCTCGGTGACGGCGGGATCACCGCGCCCGACGCACTGCGGCAGATCGCGTTCCGCTTCGCCGCGGACGACGACCAGTTCATGACCATCGCGAAACTGCGTGCGGCACGCCAGCTCTGGGCCAGGGTGGCCGAGGTGCTCGGGCATCCCGAGGCCGGCGCCGCGACTGTTCACGTCGTCACGTCGCGGCCCATGATGGCCCAGCGGGACCCCTGGGTGAACATGTTGCGCACCACGCTCGCGGCCTTCGCGGCGGGAGTCGGGGGTGCGGACACCGTGCAGGTGCTCGAGTTCGACAGTTCGATCCCGGGCGGTCTGCCCGGGGTGGCGAGGACGTTCGCGCGCCGGATGGCCCGCAACACCCAACTCCTGCTGCTGGAGGAGTCCCACGTGGGGCGGGTGCTGGACCCCGCAGGCGGGTCGTGGTTCGTCGAGGACCTCACCCGCAGGCTCGCCGAGGAGGCATGGAGCCATTTCCAGCAGATCGAGGCCAGGGGAGGGTTCGAGGCGGCGCGCGATCACGTCGTCACCGAGATCGCCGGAGTTCGGACGCGACGAGCCGACGACATCGCTCACCGTCGGACGGCCATCACGGGGGTCAACGAGTACCCGAATCTCACCGAGGCGCCCCTGCCGCAACTGACTTCGGACTCTGCCGTGCAGCGGTACGCCGCCGCGTTCGAAGACCTTCGGGACAGATCCGATGCCTACCTCGCCGCCAACGGCTCCCGTCCACGAGCGCTCCTACTGCCGGTGGGTCCACTCGCCGAACACAACGTCCGCGCCACGTTCGCCGCGAATCTGCTGGCCTCCGGCGGGGTGGAGACGGTCAACCCAGGTACGGTCGGCGCGGCCGGCGTCGCGCAGGCGGTGACCGATGCCGGGACCCCGGCCGTCGCGGTGATCTGCGGTACCGACGCGCGCTACGCCGAGGAGGTGTCGGAGGTGACCGAAGCCGCCAGGGCAGCGGGTGTCGCGCACGTCTACCTGGCCGGCCCTGCGAAGGCGGTGCAGGACGCCGCGAGCCAGCCCGACGAATTCCTGACGGCGAAGATCGACGCGATCGACGCACTGTCCACCCTGCTCACCCGATTGGGGGCCTGACATGACGACGGTTCAGCCCAAGATCACCAACTTCGCCGAGATTCCGCTGCGCGGTGACGACGGGGGAGAACCCGCCACCGCATCGGCCGTCGACGAGCACGTTGCCGCCGCTGCCGCCGCGCACGGCTACACCGCCGACCAACTCGACTGGGCCACCCCCGAGGGCATCGACGTCAGGCCCGTGTACATCGCCGCCGATCGTGACGCGGCCGTCGCTGCCGGTTACCCGCTCGACGGCTTCCCCGGCTTGCCGCCCTTCATCCGCGGGCCGTACCCGACGATGTACGTCAACCAGCCATGGACCATTCGCCAGTACGCCGGCTTCTCCACGGCCGCGGAATCCAATGCGTTCTACCGCCGCAACCTGGCCGCCGGGCAGAAGGGCCTGTCGGTGGCGTTCGACCTGGCGACTCACCGCGGCTACGACTCCGACCACCCCCGGGTGGCGGGCGACGTCGGGATGGCCGGTGTGGCAATCGATTCCATCCTCGACATGCGTCAGCTCTTCGACGGCATCGACCTGTCGTCGGTGTCGGTGTCGATGACCATGAACGGGGCCGTGCTGCCGATCCTGGCGCTGTATGTCGCCGCGGCCGAGGAGCAGGGCGTGCCGCCGGAGAAGCTGGCGGGGACCATCCAGAACGACATCCTCAAGGAGTTCATGGTCCGCAACACCTACATCTATCCGCCCAAGGCGTCGATGCGCATCATCTCCGACATCTTCGGTTACACCAGTGCGAGGATGCCGAAGTACAACTCCATCTCGATATCGGGATATCACATCCAAGAAGCCGGCGCGACAGCCGATCTGGAGCTGGCCTACACCCTCGCCGATGGCGTCGAGTACATCAAGGCCGGGCTGGACGCCGGACTGTCCATCGACCAGTTCGCTCCTCGGCTGTCCTTCTTCTGGGGCATCGGCATGAACTTCTTCATGGAGGTGGCCAAGCTGCGCGCGGGCCGGCTGCTCTGGAGCGAACTCGTCGCCCAGTTCGATCCGAAGAACGACAAGTCGCTGTCGTTGCGCACGCACTCGCAAACCTCGGGCTGGTCGTTGACGGCCCAGGATCCGTTCAACAACGTGGCGCGCACCTGCATCGAGGCCATGGCCGCCACCCAGGGGCACACCCAGTCGCTGCACACCAACGCCCTCGACGAGGCTCTCGCGCTGCCAACCGACTTCTCCGCCCGGATCGCCCGCAACACCCAGCTGCTGCTGCAGCAGGAGTCGGGCACCACCCGGCCGATCGACCCCTGGGGCGGTTCGTACTACGTGGAGTGGCTGACCCACCAGCTGGCCGTGAAGGCCCGCGCTCACCTCGCCGAGGTCGCCGAGCACGGGGGGATGGCCCAGGCGATCGACGAGGGCATCCCGAAGCTGCGCATCGAGGAGGCGGCGGCCCGCACCCAGGCCCGCATCGACTCCGGCGCGCAGACCGTGATCGGCATCAACAAGTACCAGGTGGATTCCGACCAGGAGGTCGAGGTCCTCAAGGTGGAGAACAGCCGGGTGCGCGCCGAGCAGATCGCCAAGCTCGAGCGGCTGCGCGCCGACCGCGACGAGGCGGCCACCCAGGCCGCCCTCGCCGAATTGACCCGTGCGGCAGGGACTTCCGGCCGTGCCGGCGAGGATGGGTTGGGCAACAACCTGATGGCGCTGGCGATCGCCGCGGCCAGGGCCAAGGCCACCGTCGGGGAGATCTCCGAGGCCATGGAGAAGGTATACGGACGTCACCAGGCCGAGATCCGCACCATCGCAGGGGTTTACCGGGACGAAGTGGGGAAGGGGCGCACCGTCGACAACGTGCGAGCGGCAACCGAGCTGGTCGAGAAGTTCGCCGAGGCCGACGGCCGCCGACCTCGCATCCTGGTCGCCAAGATGGGGCAGGACGGCCACGACCGCGGCCAGAAGGTCATCGCGACGGCCTTCGCCGACATCGGCTTCGACGTCGACGTCGGCTCGCTGTTCTCGACGCCCGACGAGGTCGCTCGCCAGGCGGCCGACAACGACGTGCACGTCGTCGGGGTGTCGTCGCTGGCAGCCGGTCACCTCACCCTGGTGCCCGCCTTGCGGGATGCGCTGGCCGAGGCGGGGCGTCCCGACATCATGATCGTCGTCGGTGGCGTCATTCCCCCGGGAGACTTCGACGAACTCTACGCGGCTGGGGCCACCGCGATCTTCCCGCCGGGCACGGTCATCGCAGACGCCGCCATCGGCCTGCTGCAGAAGCTGGCCGAGCGCCTGGGCTACAGCCTGAGCTAGATGGACTCCACCGACGGCGCCGGCGAGGCGACCCGGGGCGCGACGTCCGAGCTGGCCGAAGCGGTTCGCAACGGTGACCGTGCGGCGCTGGCGCGGGCGATCACCCTCGTCGAGTCGACGCGGCCCGACCACCGGGAGAAGGCGCAGCGGCTACTGCTGGAGCTGATGCCCGACGCCGGCCGCGCGGTGCACGTCGGGATCACCGGGGTGCCGGGGGTCGGCAAGTCGACGGCCATCGAGGCACTCGGTATGTACCTCATCGAGCAGGGGCATCGTGTCGCAGTGCTCGCCGTCGACCCGTCGTCGACGCGGACCGGGGGGTCGATCCTCGGGGACAAGACCAGGATGGCGCGGTTGGCCGTGCAGCCCGCGGCGTACATCAGGCCGTCGCCCACGTCGGGCACCTTGGGCGGCGTCGCCAAGGCGACCAGGGAGACCATCGTGTTGCTCGAGGCCGCGGGATACGACGTGGTACTCGTCGAGACGGTCGGCGTCGGCCAGTCCGAGGTGACGGTGGCCAACATGGTCGACACCTTCGTGTTCCTGACCCTCGCGCGCACCGGTGACCAGCTCCAAGGCATCAAGAAGGGCGTGCTGGAGCTCGCCGACGTGGTGGTGGTGAACAAGGCCGACGGCAAACACGCCACCGAAGCCAAGGCCGCGGCGCGGGAGCTCACCGGAGCGCTGCGGTTGCTGTATCCGCGCGACACCCTCTGGCGCCCGCCGGTGCTCACCACGAGCGCGCTCGAGGGCACCGGCCTGGCCGAGTTGTGGACGGCGGTGCTCGAGCATCGCCGGGTGCTGACCGAGGCGGGTGAGTTCGAGTCCCGGCGCCGCACCCAGCAGGTCGAGTGGATGTGGTCGATGGTGCGTGACGCCGTGCTCGGCCGGGTTACGTCCAATGCCCAGGTCAAGGCGCTTCGGCCAGAGATCGAGCAACGCGTGCGCACCGGAGACCTCACGGCCGCGTTGGCTGCGCAGCAGATCCTCGACCTCGTCCACCTGCCGGGCGCCGCCGCCGATCCGGGTTAGGTGAAGCCGCGGTACGCGCTTGCCTAACGGATCGATAACCACCGGTGAAGTTGGCTGGCCCTGGCGGTAAATTCTGCAGGGGTGACCCAGGCAGCACGGGGGGAGCGCAGCGCGGCGCTCCTCGCAGGTGGCGACGACGAGTCGGCTCTACCGCGCAACGTCCGCGGTGCCGCGGACCCGAACTTTGCCTGCGTCGTTCGCAGCTTCTCGATGATGTTCCCGCACCCTAGATTTGGTGGCGGTGCGCTGGCCGTCTACCTGGACGGCGAGCCCGTCGTCGACGTCTGGACCGGTTGGGCGGACCGCCGGGGCACCCGGCGGTGGGAGGCAGACACCGGTGCCATGGTGTTCTCGGCCACCAAGGGCATGGCGTCAACGGTCGTCCATCGCCTCGCCGATCGCGGGCTGATCGACTACGACGCTCCGGTCGCCGAATACTGGCCCGCCTTCGCCGCCAACGGCAAGGCGGCCGTCACCGTCCGCGACCTGATGCGCCATCGTGCCGGACTATCGCAACTCAACGGGGTGAGTCAGACCGACCTGATGGATCACCTGGGCATGGAGCAGCGCCTGGCTGCCGCGCCGATGGGCTGGTTGAAGGGCCGGCCGTCCTACCACGCCCTGACCTACGGCTGGCTGATGTCGGGGCTGACCAGGGCCGTCACCGGCCGCGGGATGCGCGAGCTGTTCCGCGACGAGCTGGCCGCGCCGCTGAATACGGACGGCATCCATCTCGGCAGGCCGCCCGCCGGCGCGCCCACCCAGCCGGCACGAATCATTGGCCCGCAGAGCAGGTTTCAGAATCCACTCGTCAATCTCGTTGCGCCGCGCATCGCTGCGTTGCCATTCTCCGGCGGATTCGGGTCGATCTACTTCCCCGGCATGAAGTCGACTGTGCAGGGCGATATCTCGCTGCTCGACTCCGAGTTGCCGGCAGCCAACGGGGTCGCCACGGCGCGGGGGCTGGCCCGCATGTACGGCGCGATCGCCAACGGGGGCCGCATCGACGGCACCCGGTTCCTGTCCTCGGAACTGGTCGCCACCCTGACTGGACGTCCGAGCCTGCACCTCGACGGTGGCTTGGTGCTCCCGATGTCCTTTCATCTCGGCTATCACGGTCTGCCGTTCCCGGGCGTACTTCCGGGTTTCGGTCACGTCGGGCTGGGTGGCTCCCTGGGGTGGGCCGACCCGGCCACCGGTCTGGCCTTTGGCTTCGTCCACAATCGCCTGCTCACTCCGCTGGTGGTGAGTGACCAGGCCGGGTTCGTCGCCACGGCGGCTCTCATTCGGCGGGGCGCGGCACGGGCGCGTCGGCACGGCTTCGGCAGCGTGCCCAGGTTCGGGGCGCCGTATCTCGGACTCTCCACCGCGGTTTGACGCAAGGAAAGCGAAAAAAAAGTTCACTAAATTTTCGCCGAAGCTGGGAGGACGCCTCCTGGCCGGACAACGGTCGTTGTCCGTCCAAAAACGTTGTCTCGCAGACAGTTTGGCGAAAACGCGGTGCCAAGACGGGCAATTTGGCGCGATTCTTACGGCTTCTCGGCGACAACGTTGCCAGAGTGGCCCATGTTGCTGGCGTCGTTAAAGGGCTGACGATTGCCAGAGTGAGGTGATGACCCGCCCGCGAGCGGGCGTCGAGGATGCCCCGGTTGCCCTCGCGGAGCTCTCGCGCCGACGGATCGACGACGGATGCCGAGGCTTCTGGCTGCGAAAATGCCGAAATCGATCCTTGGTCCAACGCGCTCGGGAGGCCATCGGCACATTATGACAATGCAAATGGTCATTCCGGTCCACGAATACCGAACTATTTGCTGAAATCGCATGCAGCGAAATCCGACAATAGCGGGGCGAACGTCGCTAGAAGTTGGCATGAGCGTCAATTTTCGCCGTTTCCGCAGCGTATGCGCCTAAAGGGCGTTGTTAGGACGAATTGGTAGCTGTCGGTGTAGTGTCCCGACCGAAGAATCTCGAAGTTGAAAGGGCGGTAACGGATTTGCCGAAAATTTCATACCAATGGTTCGTTTCATAGGTGTGGATTCTCGGTATTTGGGGCGTATACCAATTAAATCCTGACGACGCAACTGGAAGGGCGCGCAACTGAGCGTCGACGTCGCAGGCTCGAGATTTTCCTGCAGCACAACTGAGTCGGGGGACTGGGTTCGTTCGCGGAAGAGGGTGAAGTAAGTGGCAGAGGCACGGGTCTCCGCAGTCGCTGTAGTTGGCATGGGTTGCCGTCTTCCAGGGGGAATCGACTCGCCAGCGGCGCTTTGGGACGCCCTCATGCGCGGCGACAACGCGGTCACCACCGTCCCGCTGGACCGCTGGGATGCCGAGGAGTACTACGACCCGGAGCCCGGCGTGCCCGGCCGGTCGGTGTCGAAGTGGGGTGCCTTCCTCGACGACGTCGCCGGGTTCGACTCGGACTTCTTCAACATCAGCGAGCGCGAAGCGACGTCGATCGACCCCCAGCATCGGTTGCTTCTGGAGACGTCCTGGGAGGCCGTCGAACACGCCGGCATGGATCCAGCCGTCCTGTCGAACTCCCTGACGGGTGTGTTCATCGGAATGACGCACGCCGACTACCAGCTCCTCGCCGCCGATGCCAACGCCGTCGAGGGCCCGTACGGGTTCACCGGAAGCAACTTCAGCCTCGCGTCCGGCCGCATCGCCTACCACCTCGGCGTGCACGGTCCGGCCTACACGGTCGACTCGGCCTGCTCCTCGAGCCTGCTGGCCGTTCACATGGCCTGCCGCAGCCTGGACGCCGGAGAGAGCGACCTCGCCCTCGCCGGCGGCGTCTCGATCATGCTCGAGCCCCGAAAGATGTCCTCGGGATCGGCTCAGGGGATGCTCTCGCCCACCGGTACCTGCCATGCCTTCGACGTGAACGCCGACGGCTTCGTCTCCGGTGAGGCCTCCGCGGTGCTGCTGCTCAAGCGCCTCGACGACGCCATCGCCGACGGTGACCGAGTGTTGGCCGTCATCCGCGGTACCGCCGCCAACCAGGACGGTCACACGATCAACATCGCGACCCCGTCGCGCGACGCCCAGGAGACGGTCTACCGGTCGGCGCTGGCCGCCGGCGGTGTCGATCCCGACACGGTCGGCATGGTCGAGGCGCACGGTACGGGTACGCCCGTCGGCGATCCGATCGAGTTCGCCAGCCTGGCCGCGGTCTACGGCACCAACGGGCCCGTCGCCCTCGGTTCGGTGAAGACCAACTTCGGCCACGGCCAGTCCGCCTCGGGGGCCGTCGGCCTGATGAAGGCCGTCCTGTCGCTGCAGCATGCGACCGTGCCGAAGAACCTGCACTTCACGGCGATGCCGGACGAGATCGCCAGCATTGAGAGCAATCTGTTCGTGCCGCAGGAGGCCACCCCGTGGCCGACGAATGGTGAGCACCCACGTCGCGCTGCGGTGTCCTCCTACGGGCTGTCTGGCACCAACGTGCACGCCGTGCTGGAGCAGGCCCCCGAAGGTCAGTCGACCCGCATCGTCGACGGTGACGCCCCGGCGTCGGCGGTTTCCGGTGCTCTGCTGTTCCCGCTGTCCGCCACCACCGCGGAGGAGCTTCGCCGCTCCGCCGGCCGGCTGGCGGACTGGGTCGCGGCCGGCTCGGACGCCGAGGACGACGAGCGCGACCTGGCCGACCTCGCCTACACGCTGGCCCGGCGTCGTGCCCACCGCCCGGTGCGCACGGTCGTGCTCGCCCGCGACCGCGACGAACTCGTCACCGCCCTGCGCGAGGTCGCCGATGGCGACACCCCCTACGAGGCGGCCGTCGGCAAGGGCGACCGCGGCCCGGTCTGGGTGTTCTCCGGTCAAGGCTCGCAGTGGGCCGCGATGGGGGCCGACCTGCTGGCCACCGAACCGGTCTTCGCCGAGACCGTTGCCCGAATCGAACCGCTGATCGCCGCCGAATCCGGTTTCTCGGTCACCGCCGCGATGTCCGCGCCGGAGGTCGTCACCGGCATCGACCAGGTGCAGCCGACGGTGTTCGCCGTGCAGGTAGCGCTGGCCGCGACGATGAAGTCCTACGGCGTCGTACCCGGAGCGGTCATCGGCCACTCGATGGGTGAGGTCGCTGCCGCCGTCGTCTCCGAGGCGCTGTCGCTCGAGGACGGCGTCAAGGTGATCTGCCGGCGCTCGAAGCTGATGGCCACGGTCGCGGGTTCTGGTGCGATGGCCTCGGTCGAGCTGCCCGCGCAGCAGGTGCTCTCCGAGCTGGCCGCACGCGGAATCAACGACGTGGTGCTGTCGGTGGTCGCCTCGCCGCAGTCCGCGGTCGTCGGCGGCGCGAAGGAATCGATCCGCCAGCTGGCGGCCGAGTGGGAGGCGCGCGGCGTGATGGCGCGCGAGGTGGCGGTTGACGTCGCATCCCATACACCCCAGGTCGACCCCATCCTCGACGAGCTGACGGAGTCCCTCGAGGACATCTCGCCGATGGAGCCGACGGTCCCGTACTACTCGGCAACGCTCTACGACCCCCGCGACCCCGCCGAATTCGACGGGTACTACTGGGCCGACAACCTGCGGCACGCGGTGCGCTTCGCCGCTGCCGTGCAAGCCGCTCTCGAGGACGGCTACCGCGTGTTCGGCGAGCTGTCCCCGCACCCGCTGCTGACCTACGCGGTCGACCAGAACGCGCGCAGTCTCGACGTCCGCCTGGCCGCCCTGGCCGGCATGCGGCGCGACCAGAAGCTGCCCCATGGCCTCCGTCCCTTCCTGGGGGCGCTGCACGATGCCGGGGCAGCGATCGACTACGCCGCGATCTGGCCCACCGGCGAGCTCGTCGACGCGCCGCTGCCGACGTGGAACCACCCCCGCCTGATCCTCACCAGGGACGGGCAGGAGCAGGGTGCCTCCACCCTGGCCGTGCACCCGCTGCTCGGTGCGCACGTTCGCCTTCCCGAGGAACCCGAACGTCACGTGTGGCAGTCCGACGTCGGCACGGACGCTCAGCCATGGCTCGGCGACCATCAGGTGCACGGCGTGGCCGCGTTGCCCGGCGCCGCCTACTGCGAGATGGCGATCGCCGCGGCGCGCACCGTGCTCGGCGAGGCGTCCGAGGCTCGCGACATCGTCTTCGAGGAGCTGCTGCTGATCGAGGAGTCGACGCCGGTCTCGGCGGTCGCGGCGGTGACCTCCCAGGGGAACACCGACTTCCAGGTGACGACCCGTCAGGAGGGTCAGGAAGTCCGACGGGCCACCGCCGTCCTGCACGCCGCCGACGATGCCGACGCACCGTCTCCCTACGACGTGGCCGAGCTGTTGGCCGCCCACCCCGTGGAGCTGGCCGGCGGCGAACTGCGCGACTGGTACGCCGCCCGCGGCATCCAGTACGGCCCGGCGTTCACCGGTCTGACCACGGCCCACGCGACCGAGGGTCCCGGCGGTTCGGTCATCGCCGAGGTCGCGCTGCCGGGTTCGATCCGGTCGCAACAAGGTGCCTACGGCATCCACCCCGCGCTGCTCGACGTCTGCTTCCAGGCCGTCGGCGCCCACCCCGATCTGCATGCCGACACCACCGGCACGTTGATGCTGCCGCTGGGCGTGCGCCGGTTGCGGACCCACGGCTCGACGCGCAACGCGCACTACTGCTATGTCCGGCTGGTCAGCGCCAGCTCCGGCGCCGTCGAGGTCGACATCGAGGTGCTCGACGACCTCGGTGCCGTGCTGCTGACGGTCGGTGGCCTTCGCCTCGGTACCGGAATCTCCGAGCAGGGCCAGCGCGACAAGCGGCTGAACGAGCGCCTGTTGACCATCGACTGGCGGCGCCTGGAGCCGCCGGCCACCGACGTCGTCGGCAGCGGAAACTGGTTGCTGATCGACACCTCGGACGAGTCGGACATGTTCGCTCACGAACTGGCCGACGTGCTGAAGGCCGGCGAGGCCGACGTCACCGCCATGACGTGGCGCGCCAGCGACGACCATGCCGCCCGTGGCGAGCTGCTCCGGCAGACCCTTGCGACCCGCCCCAGCGTGGGCGTCGTCGTGGTGCAGGACCCGCAGGCATCCGTGGCCGACCCCGTCGGCTCGGGATCCGACCACGTGCGTCACCTGGTTCGCATCACCAAGGTGCTGCCCGACGTGCCCGGCGAACCGCCGCGACTGTACGTGCTGACCCGCGGCGCGCAGAGCGTGCTCGCCGGTGAGGTTCCGAACCTCGCGCAGGGCGGGATCCGCGGGCTCGTCCGGGCGATCGGGATGGAGCAGCCCCGCATGCGGCCCACCCAGATCGACGTGGACGACGCCACCGACACCAGGCTCGTCGGTGCCGAGCTGCTCTCGAACTCCGACGAGGACGAGACCGCCTGGCGCGACGGTCAGCACTACGCCGCCCGGCTCAACGTGACCCCGCTGCAGCCCGAGGAGCGCCACACCACGGTGGTTCACCCGGAACGCGACGGCATGCGCCTGCAGATCCGCACGCCAGGAGACCTGCAGTCCGCCGAGCTCGTGGCCTACGAGCGGACCGCTCCGGGACCCGGACAGATCGAGGTCGCCGTCTCGGCGTCGAACCTCAACTTCGCCGACGTCCTGGTCGCCTACGGTCGCTACCCGAGCTTCGAGGGCCGGATGCCCCAGCTTGGTGCCGACTTCGCGGGCGTGGTCACGGCCGTCGGCGCCGGTGTGACCAACCACCGCATCGGCGACCGCGTGGCCGGCATCTCGGCGACGGGTGCCTGGTGCACGTTCGTCACCTGTGACGCCAACCTCGCGGTCAGCATCCCGGAAGACCTGCCCGATGCCGCCGCGGCGGCGGTTCCCAGCGCCCACGCCACCGCGTGGTACTCGCTGCACGACCTGGCCAGGATCGGTACCGGCGACAAGGTTCTGATCCACTCGGCCACCGGCGGCGTCGGACTGGCCGCGGTGGCCATCGCCAAGGCTGCAGGTGCCGACATCTATGCGACCGCGGGCACTCCCGCCAAGCGGCAGATGCTGCACGACATGGGCATCGCGCACGTCTACGACTCGCGCACCATCGACTTCGCCGAGCAGATCCGGCGCGACACCGACGGCTATGGCGTCGACGTCGTGCTCAACTCCCTGCCCGGTGCCGCTCAGCGGGCGGGTCTGGAACTGCTGACCTTCGGTGGGCGATTCGTCGAGATCGGCAAGCGCGACATCTACGGTGACACCAAGATGGGCCTGTTCCCCTTCCGGCGGAACCTGTCCTTCTACGCCGTCGACCTCGCCCTGCTGACCTTGGTCACGCCGGACACCCTGCGCAACCTGCTGGAGGTCATCTACCAGCAGATCGCCGACGGGGTCCTGCCGCCGCCGCAGACCACGCACTACCCGCTGGCCGACGGCGCGATCGCGATCCGTGCGATGGGGGCGGCCGAGCACACCGGCAAGCTGGTTCTCGAGGTGCCGCGGAGCGGTCAGTTCGCGGCCGTGGTTCCCGCCGACAAGGCGCCCGCGTTCCGCACCGACGGCGCCTACGTCGTCACCGGTGGCCTCGGCGGACTGGGCCTGTTCCTGGCCGAGAAGATGGCCGCCGCCGGGTGCGGGCGGATCATCCTCAACGGCCGGTCCGCGCCGAAGCCCGAGACTTTGCGCGTCGTGGAGAAGCTGCGTCGTTCGGGTGTCGAGGTCGAGGTGGAGCTCGGCGACGTCGCCGACGCGGGCACCGCCGGGCGCCTGGTCGCCGCCGCGACCGCGACGGGGATTCCGCTGCGCGGCGTGCTGCACGCCGCGGCGGTCGTCGAGGACGCCACGCTCGGCAACATCACCGACGACCTCATCGATCGGGACTGGGCACCGAAGGCCATGGGCGCCTGGCGGCTGCACGAGGCCACGGCGACCGCACCGCTGGACTGGTTCTGCTCGTTCTCCTCGGCGGCCGCGATGGTCGGTTCGCCAGGACAGGGTGCCTACGCGGCCGCCAACAGCTGGGTGGACTCGTTCACCCGCTGGCGCCGCGCCCAGGACCTGCCCGCGCAGGTGATCGCCTGGGGCGCCTGGGCGCAGATCGGCGCCGGGCAGGCGATGGCGGACAACGCTGGCATGGCGATCGACCCGGAAGATGGCGCGTACGCCTTCGACACGCTGATGCGACACACCCGCGTCTATAGTGGATACGCGCCGGTCGCGGGGGCAGCGTGGCTCACGGCGTTCGCACAGACCAGCCCGTTCGCCGAGGCGTTCGCTTCGATGGGGCAGGACCGTGCGGGGTCCAGCGAGTTCCTCGACGAGCTCCGTCTGCTGCCTCGCGAGGAGTGGGCGGCGCGGGTCCGTCGGCTGATCTCCGAGGAGATGAGCCTGATCCTGCGGCGATCGGTCGATGCCGACCGGCCGTTGTCGGAGTATGGCCTGGACTCGCTGGGCACTCTGGAGCTGCGCACCCGACTGGAGTCCGAGACCGGCGTGCGGATCGGTTCGACGGACGTCACGACCGTGCGGGCACTCGCCGAACGTCTCAGCGAGATGATCGCCGCGGATCTGAACGTCGAGGCCTCCACGACGGCGGCTGACTCGTGATCGACCCACTAGCGCCGAAGACGTCGCTCACCGAAGCACGACGAGCGGGGGAGAGATAGATGGTTGCGATCAAGGCGATCCACGACTGGATCGGAGCGTCCGGCAGCGTGGTGTCCTGGCATCCCTCACCGGCGAGTCGCGCCAAGCTGGAGAAGGCACCGGTCAGTGACGTGCCGGCGAGCTACCAGCAGGCGCAACACATTCGGGGCTATCTGAGCCACCTGGCGGGCGGCACCGACATGGCGCGGCTGAACATCCCCGCGTGGGACATGCCGGGTCAGTGCGATCTGCGCGCGATGACCCACGTCATCAACGCCTACCTGCGCCGGCACGACACGTATCACAGCTGGTTCGAGCTGACCGATTCCGACGAGATCGTTTGCCACACCGCCACCAACCCGCGGGACGTCAACTTCGTGCCAACCAAGCACGGTGAGATGACGGCGACCGAATGGCGTGAGCACGTGCTCGCGACGCCCAATCCCCTTCAGTGGGATTGCTTCTCGTTCGGCATCATCCAGCGTGCCGACCACTTCACGTTCTACATCAGCATCGACCACCTGCACACCGACGCGATGTTCATGGGTCTGGTGCTGGTGGAGATCCACATGATGTACGCGGCGCTGGCCGGGGGAGCCGCGCCCATCCCGCTGCCGCCGGCGGGTAGCTACGCCGACTACTGCGTCCGCCAGCACGACATGTTGTCGGCTCTGACGCTGGAGACGCCGGAAGTCCGGGAGTGGATCTCGTTCGCCGAGCGCAACGACGGCACCATGCCCCACTTCCCGTTCCCGCTCGGTGATCCGCCGTGGTCGGTGACCGGTGACCTGGTCACCGTCCGGCTGATGGACAAGCAGCAGTCCGACCGCTTCGAGGCCGCGTGCACCGCGGCCGGCGCCCGCTTCATCGGCGGCGTGTTCGCGTGCGCCGCACTGGCTCAGCAGGCACTGACGGGCTCGACCGACTACCACGTCATCACCCCGACGACGACGCGGCAGACCCCTGCGGAGTTCCAGACCACCGGGTGGTTCACCGGCGTCGTTCCAGTCTCCGTGGCGGTCGATCCGGCGTCGTTCGCCGAGACCGCGCGAGCGGCCCAGGCTTCGTTCGATTCGCGGTTGTCGTTGGGCCCCATCCCCTTCGATCGCGTCCTCGAGCTCGCCGACGGGGCGCTCGGTTTGCGCACGCCCGATCCGGGGGTGCCGATGGTGTCCTTCCTCGACGCCGGGCTGCCGCCGCTGTCGGCGAGCATCATCGCCGAGTGGGAGCGGATGAACGGCAAGGTCTACAGCGATGCGCGGTCGGCCTACCAGATCGGCATCTGGGTCAACCGCGGCGAACGGGAGACGTCGGTGACGGTGGCGTTCCCCAACAACCCGATTGCCCGTGAGTCCATCGACCGCTACCTGACCGCCATGACGGGGATCTATCAGAGCGTCGCCGACGCAGCCTCCCTGGCGCCGGTCCGCTCCCACGTGCGGCACGGGGAGGCAGTGCGCCGCAGCGCCGTTCGCGACCGCGAACACCTGTTGCCGATGGCCAAGGGCTGACCCAGGGTGTCGACGCAGGCCGGGCCGCGGACCGAGCAACGGTCCACTCGCCGCTTCCGGGGGGCGAACGGTGCCCAGCCAGCTTCGGATCACCTGCTCGACTACGTCGACCAGGCGCTCTACCTCGGGTTGCGCGCCACCGGGCAGTCCGCGGCCATGCAGATCGTCTGGGTGTACGAGCACCCCATCGACTGGGAGCGGCTGCGGCGATTTCATCGGGACTTCGGATTTGGCCTGGTCGGTAGGCTAATCGAGCCGTCGCCGTTGCCGTTTGGCAGGCACCGCTGGGTCGCTTGTCAGGGACCGGCGGCGCCGCTGGACATAGCCCCCTCGCCCCGCCCGCGCGACGAACTCAGCGACTGGGCCGACGAGCGGGCGCAACTGCCGATCGACCCCGAGTTCGGGCCGGGATGGCACATGAGCGTGCTGCCGATGACCGACGGTTCGACCGCCGTGAGCCTGGTCGGCTCGCACTGCATCGGTGACGGTGGCGCAGCCCTGCTGTCGATCTACGAGGCCGTTCTGGGAACAAGGCGCGATCTGGGCTATCCCGCGCCGCGGTCGCGCAGTCTCCCCCGAGCCGTCGTCGCCGACATCCGCCAGGTCGGCCGCGATCTGCCCGAGCTGGGTCGCACGCTCTTCGCGGCGGTGAAGTTCCTCCGCCGCAGGCGTCACGAGCAGATCGGCACAGCGCCGAAGGCACCCGTGATCGTCGGCCCCGACGCCGACGACGCCATCGTGGTTCCTGCCGTCTCGGTGCTGGTCCCGATCGAGCGGTGGGACGTGCGGGCCGCGGAACTCGGTGGCAACAGCCACTCGCTGCTCGCCGGCTTCGCCACGCGGATGGCCGTGCAGCAGGGCCGCGAACCGACGTCGGACGGGACGGTCGGTCTCATCGTGCCCATCAACGACCGCTCCCTGGAGGACACCAGGGCCAACGCCGTCACCCTGGCCTACGTCCGCGCCGACCCATCCCGCGTCACCTCGGACCTGTCCGTCACTCGCACCGCGATCAAGGAAGCGCTCCGGGTGATGCGCGAGGAGCCCGACGAAGCCCTGCGGATGCTTACCCTCACCCCCTTCGTCCCCAAGCGGGCGGTGCGCCGCGGGGCCGATCTCGCGTTCGCATTCGCTGCGCAACCGGTGTCGTGCTCCAACGTCGGCGACCTGCCGGTCGAGGTGGCGAGCGTCGACGGAACACCCGCCGAACAGGTGCTGCTGCGAGGTGTCGATCGGCACGTCACCCGGCGCGTACTCGAGGAGCGCCACGGTCTGCTGACGGTGGTGGCGGGCCGGTTGGACGGAAGGGTTTCGCTGACCGTCGTCGGCTACCAACCGGGCAAGGAGAACACCAAGGCGGCGTTGCGTGAGCGGGTGGCCGCCGTCTTGGAGGAGTTCGAGCTCACCGGCGTGATCGTATGAGCGAGCGGCTGGCCTACATCGACCAGGCGACATACCTGTCCTGGCATGCCACCGGCCGAGCGCAGCTCGTTCAGTACGTCTGGGTGTACACCCACGCCGTCGACATGGAGGGTTTGCGGGCACTGCACCGCAATCTCGGCTATGGGTTTGCCGGCCGGTTGATCGAACGGTCGGCGTTGCCGTTCGGACGGCACCGGTGGGTGGGTTCGGGCGGGCCCGCCGCGCCGCTCGACGTGGCCGAGGTGAGGCCGCCCGGCCAGCTCGGTGCCTGGATCGAGGAGCGCTCGCAGCTGCGCGTCGATCCAGTGGACGGACCAGGCTGGCACCTCGGCGCGCTTCCGATGACCGACGGCACCACCGCCGTCACGCTGGTCGCCTCGCACTGCCTGTTGGACCACGGGGCGTCGGTGCGCACGGTCATCGATGCCATCGACGGCACGCGGCGCGACTTCGGACTTCCGCCGCCGCGATCGCGTACGCGCCGGCAGGCGCTTGGCGACGATGCGCGGCAGCTACTGCACGATTTGCCCGACCTCGGCCGCACGATCACGACCGGGGTGAAGTTCGCGGTGCGGAGCCGTCGGGACCCTTCGTCGGCCGGTGCGGGCCGGCGGCCCGTGCCACCCGTGCGTGGCCTCGACGGCCCGGTGGTGCTGCCCGCGGTGTCGGCCATCGTCGACGTCCGCGACTGGGACGCCCGTGCCACCGAACTCGGCGGAACCGGGCCCTCGCTGCTCGCCGGGTTCGGCGCGCTGCTGGGGGAGCGTCTCGGCCGGGCTCACCCCTCCGACGGCAAGGTCACCCTGCTGATCGCGATGAGTGATCGTGGCGGGGATGACGACCGCCGCGGCAACGCGATGAAGATCGCCTCCGCGACCGTGGACCCGTCACCAGTCACGACGGATCTGACCGCGGCCCGGTCAGCGGTCCGCGAGGTGCTCACCAAACTGCGCACCGGGCCCGACGACAAGCACGCCCTGCTGCCGATCACCCCCTTCGTGCCCGCGCGCGCCGTGCGACGCGCCGCCGACCTGATCTTCGGTGACCTTCCGGTGTCGTGCTCCAACCTCGGCGACGTGCCGGCCGAGATGGCCTACGCCGACGGCACGCCGGCCGAATTCATCCTGTTCCGGCCCATCGACCAGGGGGTGACCCGGCACGCACTCGAGCGGGCCGGGGGGCAGCTCGTGGTGGCCGCCGGTCGTGTCGCGGGCAACATGTCGATCGGCGTCGTCGGCTACGAGGTCGGCGCGGAGAACACCCGAGAATGGCTCGCGGACAAGCTGGTTCGCACGCTCACCGACTTCGGCCTCAAGGGCACCATCATCTAGGTGCCGGTGGGCGTCCTCGAGTGGCCGCCGCCTCGAGCAAGTCGGCCGCCGTTGCGACGCTCTGCACGACGGGGGTGGTCTGGCTAGCAGCCAGCCGGGCGCGCTCCTGGCACTCCGGTGACAGCGCGGTCCGCAGCACCTTGGTCAGCGAGCGCGCCGTCGTTCGCGAGAAACGTTGAGCACCGCCCACTTTCATCCGGTTGATCCGAGACGCCCAGACCGGTTGGTCGGCGGAGACCCACAGCACCACGGTGGGCACACCGGACCGCACGCTGGCGGCCACCGTTCCGGCACCGCCGTGGTGCACCACCGCCCGGCAGGCCGGAAAGACCTTGGCGTGGTTGACCGCACCGACGAGTTTGACCCCGTCGTCACGAGGAATCGCCTCGACGTCCCACACGCCGGTACTGATCACGGCGCGCTCACCGAGTTCGGCGCACACCGAGGTGATCATCGCGATGGCGCTCGCCGGCGACTCGACGGGCATGCTGCCGAACCCGAAGTAGATGGGCGGCGGGCCGGCCGCGATCCACTGGTCGAGGTCCTCGTCGTCGGCCGTCGGCAACTGCAGCGACAACGATCCGATCAATGGCCGGGTGCCGTGCCACTCCCGGCTCAGCCCGGGAAAGAACACCTCGTCGTAGGCCTGGATCTCCAGGGCCCCGCCCTCGACGATGCGGCGGATCGCCCGGGTGCGCGCCGGCGCCAACCCCAGCGCGCGCCGCTGGGCGTCCTCGGCGGCCTTGAGCACCCTCCAGTGGCCCCACTCGGCAGCCGACCAACCGGCGCGCAGAACCGGCCCCGGCAGCCGTACCGGAAGCACCTCGGTGTTCATCCGGCAGGGAAAGTAGTGCAGCGCCGCGAGGGGGAGATCGCGCGCCTCGGCAACGTTCGCGGCGACCTCCTGATAGGTGGTACCGGTCAGGATGAGATCGGCATCGGCGGCCAGATCGTCGACGGTCTGGCTCATCTCGGCCCAGCCCTCGGTGACGTACTCCCTGGCGCGACGCACCACCGTCATCGGATTCTGCAGCTTCCACCAGTCGCGGAACAGGTCGGCCTCGAGCTGCTTTTGCGAGTCGACGCCATAGGGTTGCACACCCTTCAGACCAGCGGATTCGGCGAATCCAACCAGATTGGGCGGCACCGCAATTCGCACCTCGTGACCGCGGCCGACGAGCTCTCGCGCGACGGCTGCACACGGCTCGACGTCACCCCGGGTGCCGTGCACGGCCACTGCGAACCTCATCGGCGCCGATTCCTTCGATCGGTACGAAACATCGTCCTGTTCATACGGTTATCCGGATTTGGTCCACGCACACACGATTAGAGCATGACGAGGCCGTGAACGTTGCCACGAGTATCCTGGCGTAGCTAACCGACTGACCACTGGTGATAGCTGGCCGGTGTAACCTCACATGATGTTCAGCCGCGCCGACATTCGTGGCGTCTCTGTGCATGAGGCGTTCGAAGCACTGGGTCGATTCGTCGTCCGGCGCCCGGTCGCGATCATCGTCTTCTGGCTAGCGCTGTGCGGCATCCTCTTCGCGTTGATCAGCCCGCTGTTCGTGGTGGCGCAGAAGAATCCGCCGGACTTGCTGCCGAAGGACTCCCCGGTTCTGGCGACTGCCGAGCACATGAAGAACGCGTTCAAGGAAGCCGATGGCGGCAACCTCGCGATCGTCGTGCTGTCGACCGACAAGGACAAGTTGTCCGCGGCCGACGAGGACACCTACCGCAAGTTGGTGGGGGTTCTCAAGGCTGACACCAAGAACGTCAAGTCGACCCAGGACTTCATCGCCATCCCCGAGCTCCGCGACGCGATGACGAGCAAGGACCAGAAGGCCTGGACCCTGCCGATCAGTCTCGAGGGGGGCATGGGGTCCGGCCCCGGCCAGGAGGCCTACCGAAACACCCTCGAAGAGGTCAAGAAGGCGACCGAGGGCTCGGGTCTGAACGTCAACGTGGTCGGTGCGTCAGCCACGTTCGACGACCTCAACAAGATCGGTGAGCACGACCAGTTCATCATCGAGGTCTCCACCGTCGTCACCATCTTCACCATCCTCGTGCTGGTCTACCGCAACCTGGTGGCGATGCTGATGCCGCTGATCACCATCGGCGTCTCGATGGGCGTCGCCCAGCAGGTGGTGGCCGGCCTCGGCGAACTCGGATTGCCGATCGGCCCCCAGACCATGGTGCTCATGACCGGCATGCTGATGGGCGCCGGCACCGACTATGCGGTGTTCCTGTTCAGCAGGTATCAGGAGTGTCTGCGAAAGGGGATGGACTCCGACGAAGCGGTGATCTACTCCCTGGCGACGATCGGCGAGGTGATCGCCGGTTCCGCGGCGACGGTCGCCCTCACGTTCATGGGTCTGTCGTTTGCCTCGCTGGCGGTGTTCCTGACGGTCGGGCCCTCGCTGTCGGTCACCATCCTCATCGCCGTCCTCGCCGCCATGACGATGCTGCCGGCCCTCATCGTGCTGGCCGGACGCCGGGGCTGGGTCAAACCCCGAAAGGACCTCACCGGCCGGTTCTGGCGGCTTACGGCGGTGCGCATCGTCAAGCGGCCCAGGATGTACCTCGCCACGAGCTTGGCGATCCTGCTGGCGCTGGCGGGGTGCGCGACCCTGATCAAGTACAACTACGACGACCGCAAGAACCTCCCGGCCGATGCCGAGAGCAATCTCGGATACGACGCGCTCACCCGGCACTTCCCGGTGAGCACGACGATGCAGCAGTTCATCATGGTCTACGCGCCGGACGTCGACCTGCGGGCGCCGAAGTCACTGGCCGACCTCGAGCAGATGGCCGAACGCATCAGCCAGGTGCCCGGCATCGACATGGTGCGCGGCATCACCCGGCCCAACGGCGAGATGCTCAAGGAGGCGAAGTCGACCTACCAGGCCGGCGAGGTCGGCTCCAAGCTCGCCGACGCCTCGGGCTTGATCGCCACCAACGACCAGAACCTCAACCTGCTCGCCAACGGCGCCCACCAGCTGGCCGACGTCAACAACCAGATCCGCACCCAGGTGATCAACTCGATGGGGTCGATTCGCGAGGTATTCAGCGGCCTGATCCAGATCAAGGAAGCCATGGGTGACGACGTCACCTTCGACGACCTCGAGAAGCAGGCTGCCATCCTGGCCAACATGCGCTCGGTCGGCGACTCCCTTGGCAACAGCCTGGACACCGTGACCAACGCCTACTATTCGTCGAAGTCCATGCTCACCGTGCTCAACGGCAGTGTGGCCTGCAACATCGACCCCGCCTGCACCGCCTCGCGCGCCGAGCTGCAGCGCCGCGTCGACGGCTACAACGAGGCTGACATCCAGTACCTGCAGGCGCTGAGCAGGGGCTTGAAGGAGACCAAGGGCACCGACCGCGTCGACGACGTGGCGCGCAAGGTGGGAGCCAACCTCGAGAAGGCCATCGGCGGCCTGAAGGACCTCGGCATCGAGAACGAGGACGACCTCGACCAGAAGCTCGGCGAACTGCGCCAGAACGCCAACAAGCTCGCCGACTCAAGCAAGCAGCTCGCCGACGGCGTTCAGCTGCTGGTCGACCAGACGCGCAACATCGGCGGCGGTTTGGACCAGGCCTCGGGATTCCTACTGGCGATGAAGCGCGATGCCGCCGACCCCGCGATGTCCGGGTTCTACATCCCGCCGGCGGTGCTCACCCAGAAGGAGTTCAAGAAGGCGGCGCAGCTGTTCGTCTCCGACGACGGGCACACCGTGCGCTACCTGGTGCAGACCGCGCTGAACCCGTTCGGCGCCGAGGCCATGGACCAGGTGGACCAGATCGTCAAGGCGGCCGAGAGCTCGCGGCCAAACACCAGCCTGGCCAACGCGCAGATCTCGATGGTTGGCTTCTCGTCGTTCAACAACGACATCCGCAACCACTACGACCACGATCTGACCTACATCATCGCGATGACGTTGATCGTGGTGTTCCTCATCCTGGTTGCCCTGCTGCGCGCCCTGGTCGCTCCGATCTACCTGGTGTTGTCGGTGGTGCTGTCCTTCGTGTCCGCCATGGGCATCGGCGTGGTCTTCTTCCAGTTCATCCTGGGTCAGGACATGTACTGGAGCGTGTCGGGCATGGCCTTCCTGGTGCTGGTCGCGGTCGGCGCCGACTACAACCTGCTGTTGATATCCCGAATACGCGACGAGGCCAAGTACGGGGTCCGCTCCGCGGTGATCAAGACGGTGGGCGCCACCGGCGGCGTCATCACCTCCGCCGGGCTGATCTTCGCAGCGTCGATGCTGGCTCTGACGGTCAGCAGTCTGTCGACCGTGGTGCAGCTGGGCTTCGTGATCGGCGTCGGGCTGTTGCTCGACACGTTCATCGTGCGAACGATCACCGTTCCCGCCGTCGCCGTGCTGATGGGTGACAAGAACTGGTGGCCGTCGAAGACGCCACGGCAGGCCATCGAGGACGCCAGGAAGCGTGCCAGGGCCGACGAACGCGAGCAGGAGGTCGAGTGGTACGACGACGACCCCACCGGCCCCATCCGACGTCACTCACCGCCCGACCTGGACGATGGTGACGATGATCTGGACGACGACGGCTACGCGCGCGCCGTCCAGACCGCCAGCCGGGTCACCGCGGCCTGGCGCGACGAGTAGTCGAGCCGGGCATCAGGTGCCGGACGTGGCGGCAGCCCGGTAGCTGCCCATGGCCAGGGCACCCATCGGCACGCCGATGGCGATGATCCAGGCCGCCGTCCACAGCAGCGGGCCGAGTGCGAACCCGTCGCGCGCCAGCGCCTTCATCGACTCGATCGTCGGTGACATGGGCTGTTTGCTCACGAACCACGTCGCCCAGCCGGGCAGCAGATCCGGCGGGATCACCGCGGAGCTGCCGAACACGGCGCCGAGTGAGAAGGTGTTGATCCACGTCAGCACGACCCGGCTCTGGCAGCGCAGCGCCACCACGATGACCATGGTGGCGTAGACCGACACCCAGAGCACCGGAATGAGCACGAAGAGCACGGCCGCACCGGGACCGCCATGGAACCGCAGCCCCAACAAGATGCCGACGGCGACGATGACCACGGTGGCGGCCAGAGTGCGCGCGGCCTCGGCGAGCAGGGTTCCCGCCAGGGCGCTGGCCCGGTGCACCGGCATCATCCAGAAGCGGCTCAGCAGTCCGTCGTCGCGTTCGTCCGGAATGGAGAGGGCCGCGGCCAGTGCTCCCGACATGCCGCCGGCCACGGCGCACATCGAGACCACCACGTCGAGGCCGTCACCCCCGGTGAGGCGCATCATGGATTTGCTGACGAGCATGTAGTAGACGATCAGCAAGATCGTCGGAAATAGCAGGGACTGCAGCGGCACCAGCGGTGCGCGCCGCCAGTGGGTCAGCAGCCGACCGGCGAACACCATGCTCTCGGCGGCGAGTGCACGGCGCTGGGACCCGAGGGTGGTCATTGCGTTCCCTGGCGTCGATGTAGCGCCAGCCAGCCAAGGCCCACCAGCAGAGCACCACACCACGTGATGGTCGTCAGCAGATTCGTCACCTCGACCGAGCCGCTGGCGAAGCCGCGCAGCGTCTCGGTGATCTGGGAGATCGGCTGATACTCGACGAAGGGTTGAACCCAGCGTGGAAAGGACTCCACCGGCGCCATTCCGGTGGAGAGCAGCACCAGCAGGAACTGGGGGATGAGCAGTAATTGGCTCGAGGTGTCCGAGCGCTTCGCTCGGGCACCAGCCGCCTCGGCACCGAACGACAACGCCAGCGTCAGCACCAGTGAGACCACGACGAACGCGATGCCCATGTCAAGACCGCCCTGCATCCGGAACCCGAAGGGATAGGCGATCGCAAAGGCGGCGATCAGGGCGAGCGCGCCGCGCAGCAGGCAATAGAGCATTCGGGCCACCATGGGCGCGTGAGCCGAGATGGGCAGCGTCCGCAGCCGCGTGCCGAGCTCGGAGGAGCGCTCCCTGGCAGCCAGGTCGGCGGTGTTGAGCGCCCCGAACAACATCGCCTGCACCACGACCGCGGGCAGTACATACTGCGGGTAGCCGATGCCCCCGGTGTCGATGATGCTGCGCAGCGCGGCGTTGAACCCCACGAACGTCAGCACGGGCGCCAGTACCGCGAATGCCAAATCCAGATTGCGCCAGGAGGCACGGACCTGCCGTTCGGTGAGGGCGACGACGGCGGTCATACTGGCAGCGTGGGGCCCGTGAGGTGCAGGAACACCTCGTCGAGGGTGGGTTTGCGCAGCGAGACGTCGAGCAATTCGACGTCGAGTTCCTCGAGCCGGCGAAAGACGTCGCCAAGCGTCCGCACTCCGTGCGGAGCGGGTACCGCAACGGTGTTGGCGGCGACGTCCACCTCGGTGCCTTCGTAGCCGCCCAGGGCAGCCGTGACCCGCGCCAGATCCTCGGGATGCAGGGGCGTGACCTGGCAGTAGCCGTATCCCATCCGGCGCTTGAGCTCCTCGGCCGTGCCCTGGGCGATGACGCGACCCGCGTCGAGGATGACGATCGAGTCACTCAGGACGTCGGCTTCCTCCAGGTATTGGGTGGTCAGCAGCACGGTGACGTCCTGCGCCGCGAGCGCGGTCACCAGTGCCCAGACGTCGCGTCGACTGCGGGGATCCAGACCGGTCGTCGGTTCGTCGAGGAAGAGCACCTTGGGCGGCGTCACCAGCGAGACGGCGATGTCGATGCGTCGGCGCATTCCTCCGGAGTAGGTCGCCACCCGGCGGTCGGCGGCGTCGACGAGGTCGAATCGCTCGATGAGTTCGTCGGCCCGCACCCGCGCCTGTCGTCTTCCCATCCCGCGCAACCGGGCGAACAGCACCAGGTTCTCCCGACCGGTGAGCGCCAGGTCCAGCGCGGCGTCCTGACCGGTCACCCCGATGGCTTCCCGCACCCGGGCGGCGTCGGAGACCACGTCGTAGCCCGCGACGGTCGCCCGACCCGAGGTCGGTTCCAGCAGGGTCGACAGGATCTTGACGGCGGTGGTCTTGCCGGCGCCGTTGTGACCGAGAAGACCGCAGATCGAACCGGTCGGAACGGTGAAGCTGACGTCGCGCAGGGCCGGAAGCGGTCCGAACGACTTGCCGAGCCCGTTCACCTCGATCACGACGCGAACACCGCCAAGGGCCGGGCGTCACGGTGAGTGTGGTTGACACCCTTCATCTTTGGCCTAGCCTGAGCTCGTCACGCATCGAGCCGGACGAAACCGCCCCGACGATACTGCTCTACGCACGCCTGCCTGCGAATCTTGCCACTGGTCGTGATCGGAATGGATCCGCGCGAGACCAGTACCAGATCGGCGGCGCTGATGCCGTGTGCCTGCGAAATGGCCGACGTCACATCGCTCTTGACACCGGCGAGCTTGGTGGCCGTCTCCTCTGGCGTCGCCCGTTCCTTCACCTCGATGATCGCCACCAATTGTTCGGTGGCGTCCTCCTCGACGGAGATGGCGGCGACGCGGCCACCGGAGACGGCGCTGACCGTTGCCTCGATGTCGTCGGGATAGTGGTTGCGACCGCGGACGATCAAGAGATCCTTGATGCGTCCGACGATGAACAGCTCGTCGTCGGAGAAGAAGCCCAAATCACCTGTCCGCAGCCAACTCTGGTCGGGAATGCCCTCGGTGGGATTGGCGAGGACACCGGCGAAGGTGCTCTCCGTCTCCTCGGGCTTGTTCCAGTAGCCCGCGCAGACGTTGTCGCCGTGCACCCAGATCTCGCCGACGGTGCCGGCCGGCGCCTCCAGGCTGGTGTCGGGGTCGACGATGCGCACCAGGGGCGACTCGGGCATGCCGTAGCTGATCAACGGAGTGCCGGTGGTACTGCGTTTGGCCATTCCGGCGGTGAGCTTCTCGGTGTCGAAGACGACGACCGACGGCGGCTCGCCCGGCTCACGGGTGGCCACGAACAGGGTGGCCTCGGCCAGGCCGAAGGAGGGCCGGATGACCTTTCCGGGGAAGTTGAACTTGGCCAGCCGCTGGGTGAACCGCTTGACCGAGACGGGTTGTACGCGCTCGGCACCGCAGATGATGGCAAGCACGTCGCCAAGGTCGAGCCCGGCGAGGTCGTCATCGTTGGTACGGGCTGCGGCCAGGTCCAGAGCGAAGTTCGGCGTCGCGGTGAGTGCCTTGGACCGGATCGCGAGCTGCTGCAGCCAGCGGGCCGGACGCTGCAGGAATGCGATGGGGCTCATCAGCACCGAGTGCCACCCGCCCAGGATGGGCGCGCAGATGCCCAGGATGAGACCCATGTCGTGGTAGAAGGGCAGCCAGGACACCACGGTCGTGCCAGGGGGCGCGACCTTGCCCCAATCGCTGAGCAGAGCCGCCACCTGCTGCTCGAAGTTGGCGAACAGGTTGCGCTGCGACACCATCACGCCCGCGGGCGTGCGGGTGGATCCCGAGGTGTACTGCAGATAGGCCGTCTCGGGCGGGGTCTCGCGACGCGACGTCGACCTGCGGCGCACGCTGAGATCCAGCTGGTCGACCTCGAGCACGGCTGGCGCGGGCGCATCGCCCTGGGCCGTCGCATACGGCGCGACCGAGTCGGCGTGGGCGTGGGTGGTCAGGATCACGGTGGGAAGGGCGTCGCGCATCACCGCCGCGACTCGCTCGTCGTGTGCGCCCATGGCAGGCGTCGACAGCGGCACGGCCACCACGTTGGCCTCGAACGACGCCAGGAAGGCCAATACGTAGGCCATGCTCTGCGGCGCCAGGATGACGACGCGATCGCCGATCTGGGCATGCGTGCGGATTTCGGCGGCCAGGGCGATCACCCGCTGCTGCAGCTGCGCCCACGTCAACGTCTCCTCGACACCCTCCCACTCGACGTCGTAGTCGATGAAGGTGAACGCGGGATCGTTCGGCTGCAGGCTCGCTCGCTCGCGCAGGATCGCGGGAATGGACGAATCCAGCATGGGCGGTCCTTTCTGCAGCGCAAGTCGATGTTTGGGTCGAGCTTAGGGAACCCGACCACGCATTGCGCAATGTAGTGAGAATGACTATGGCACAGTATGTTCGCTGGCTCGACTACGGGCAGCTCACACGGCCTTCGATTCGCGTTTGCTGCAAATCCGTTGCCCTTCCCCATTTCTCGTACCAATGGACCGAAACCGGCGGCGTTGACGTCCGGCAACCCGCTGATCAGGGTTTTCCCGCGCCTGCCATGGAGGGGCCCCCGCTACTTCACGATCGCGCCGATAGCCAGCGTCGGCCATGGTGCATGCGGTCGCGGCCAGCCCCCGACTAGCTGGGGTTGCCGGCACGGGTCAGTGCGTCGCCTTGCTGAACCACCTGGTCCTGACCCGCCAGGAGTAGGCCGACGTCAGGGCGAACCCGGCGCCGCAGGCGCAGGCGAACACCCAGACCAGCGTGCCGTTCTCGATTGGCTGCAGCCCCGGTGTCCAGGCGGTCAGAATCCGGACCACGCACGCGATGATCCCGCTCATCGAGGCGGCGAGGTAGACGTTGGCGATCTTGCGCGAGCGGGGATCCTTGCGCAGCACCAGCAGTGCGCGCGCGCCGAACCCCAGCAGGTAGATCAGCGTGCCGCAGAGCAGCGTCCAGTAGACCGCGAGCCAGAAGTCGGTGTGCAATTCGAAGAAGTCGGCACTGTAGATCGCTGCACCGTTTCCGAGGGAGAACGTTGCCAGTAACAGCGGGATGCACAGGGTCGCGGGCCGTTCCACGTACTGCTTGAACGTGCTTTGCAGGGCATGGTCGTCCTGCAGGCGCCCCAGGGCGTTGTAGACGACGGCCGAGGCAGCCACCACGTACATGTCGTGGCCGATGTAGTCCTCGAGGTTCCACATGCCGGTCAGCGAATGCAGCCAGTGACCGAGCGTCTCGGACGCCAAGGGAGTCATCAGCAGAACGGTCGCGCCCTGGAGGGCGATGTTCAAGGTCGCGGCAACTTCCCACCGACAGGACCAGGTGACACGGCGGATCCACAGACTCCAAGCGATACACGCCAGAGTGAAGACGATGAGGATGGCCAAACCCATGAGATTCTGCTTTCGAGCCAGGTTCTGTCAGCTAATGGTCGGTTATAACGGTGGAGCGTCGCGCCGCGGAGCCAGATCGCGCAACCTCGGGCGGCGAACGGTCCGCCGATCGACGACGGGTTCGGCGAGCGTGGCGACCGACAGCGGGGCGGACTCGACGTAGCTCCACACCTCTTCCCGGCTCATCAGACCAAAGCGAACCTGCAGGTCGGGATAGCTGAGGTCGAAGCGGTCGGCGACCAGTCGCAACTCCTCGGCGTTCGGATAGTCGGCCTCCTTGATGCGGCGGTAGTAGGTGCTGCTGGAGGTACCAAGGGCATCGAAGATCGCCTTGGCGTCGACGTCACCGTCGAGCAGGTAGTCCAGCAGCGTCTTTAGCTGCCTGCCATTCTCATCAGTACGTGGCACGCGCCATAGCTTAGCTGCTCTCATCAGAAATGGGCAGCCCCAGCCGCAAACGGAGCAGCTGGGCCCTTATTGACACAGCCGTCACAGTTCTGGCAGATGTGTCCCATATTTGGGACAGTCGTGTAGCGTGCTGACCATGACGCGCGCAAACTTGCAGCTGACCGATTACGACGCCGACGGTCGGCCTTTCATCGAGGACCTCGACAAGGTGGCGTCACCATTGCCCGAACTCCTCACCCTCGAGCTGTTCGGCGCCGCCGACGCGCTGGGGCTAACGAGCGGAGAGATCCTGCTGGCGGCTCTCGGCCGCACCATCGCGCGCGTCATCGGAAGCGGCGCCGTCCTGGTCGACGTTCCTGGCTACGGCGCTAGCGTTCACCCGATGGTGCTGCCCTGCACGGCGGCGCAGTATCTGGACGCCGACGACATGCTCGAGGGCGTGCACCATGCCCTCGATTCACTGGCCGTTCGCCACGTCGTGCACGGCGTGCCCAACGACCCGCGTTCGCAGTCGGTGTCGGAGGTCTTGTTCGTCAACGCCGACGAGGCGGTCGTCCGGCCCCACCTTGGCCACGTACTCGAGCTGCACGCCTACCGAAACGGCGACACCGTCGCGCTGGACTGGTGGTACGACACCCGTAGCTTCGAGCCGTACACGATCGCGGAATTCGCCGAGCAGTTCCCGCTGGCGCTGATCGAGCTGACGTCGGAGGCCACGCCTCCAGTCCATGCCACGCACGAATTGGCCCTCGCGCACTAGTACACTCCTCGTCACGGCGTCGATCCGGCCATCACCGGGGAGCCTTCGGAAGAACGGCGACCGGGCACCAGCTCCGGCTGCTCACTAGACCCGAACGGTCGGGCCCGTCATCGCCCACATTCGAGCGGCGTGTCATCGGCACGCAAGCGGGGTGGTACCGCGGTGTCCGCGCGCATGCGCGTTCGTCGTCCCCGTGCCTGATCGACCATGGGCACAGGAGACGAGAAGACGTGACGGCCTACCCGAAACCGGCGAGCGGAGCACCCAGCTTTCCCGACCTCGAAGTCGAGGTCCTCGAGTACTGGGATCGCGACGGCACCTTCCGGGCCAGCATCGACCAGCGGCACGGCGCGGAGGAATACGTCTTCTACGACGGACCCCCCTTCGCCAACGGCCTTCCGCACTACGGCCACCTTTTGACCGGTTACGTCAAGGACATCGTCCCGCGCTACCAGACCATGCGGGGACTGAAGGTCGAGCGGCGATTCGGCTGGGACACCCACGGTCTGCCCGCCGAGCTCGAGGCCCAGCGTCAGCTCGGCATCACCGAGAAGGCGCAGATCGAGGAACTGGGCATCGACCGGTTCAACGAGGCGTGTCGGGCCTCGGTGCTCAAGTACACCGAGGAATGGCGCGCCTACGTCACGCGCCAGGCCCGCTGGGTCGACTTCGACAACGACTACAAGACCCTGGACCTCACCTTCATGGAGTCGGTGTTGTGGGCGTTCAAGCAGCTGTGGGACAAGGGTCTGGCCTACGAGGGCAATCGCGTCCTGCCGTACTGCTGGAACGACGAGACGCCGCTGTCCAGCCACGAGCTGCGGATGGACGACGACGTCTACCAGAACCGCCAGGACCCCGCTCTGACGGTGGGATTCCGGATATCCGGGGACGGAGCGCTCGCCGGGGCTCACCTGCTGATCTGGACGACAACCCCGTGGACGCTGCCGTCGAACCAGGCCGTCGCGGTCAACCCAGAGGTGACCTACGTGCAGGTCGAGGGGCCGGACGGCCGTCGCTACGTGCTCGCCGAACCGCGGGTGGCGGCCTACGCGCGGGAACTCGGCGAGGAGCCGAGCGTGCTGGGCTCCTACCGCGGCAGTGAGCTGCTCGGCCTTCGGTATGTGCCGCCGTTCCCTTACTTCATGGACTCGCCCAACGCATTTCGCGTGCTGCCCGGTGACTTCGTCACCACCGAGGACGGCACCGGCATCGTGCACATGGCACCGGCCTACGGCGAGGACGACAAGGCCACCGCCGACGCGGCGAACATCGTGGCGGTCACCCCGGTGGACTCGAAGGGCCGGTTCGACGTGACCGTGCCCGACTACTCCGGCCAGCACGTCTTCGACGCCAACTCGCAGATCATCCGCGACCTGAAGAATCAGTCGGGACCGGCTGCCGCGAACGGGGCCGTACTCCTTCGGCACGAGACCTACGACCACTCGTACCCACACTGCTGGCGGTGCCGCAATCCGCTGATCTACCGGGCGGTGTCGTCGTGGTTCATCAAGGTCACCGAGTTCCGTGACCGGATGGTCGAGCTCAATCAACAGATCACCTGGTACCCCGAACACGTCAAGGACGGCCAGTTCGGTAAATGGCTGTCGAACGCCCGTGACTGGTCGATCTCGCGAAATCGCTACTGGGGCAGCCCCATTCCGGTGTGGAAGTCCGATGATCCGGCCTATCCGCGGATCGACGTCTACGGCAGCCTCGACGAGCTCGAGCGAGACTTCGGCGTGCGGCCCACCGACCTACACCGCCCCTACGTCGACGAGCTCACCCGGCCCAATCCGGATGATCCGACGGGCCGCTCGACGATGCGCCGCATCGAGGACGTGTTCGACGTCTGGTTCGACTCCGGCTCCATGCCGTACGCCCAGGTGCACTATCCATTCGAGAACGTGGAGTGGTTCGCCCACCACAACCCCGCGGACTTCATCGTCGAATACATCGGCCAGACCCGCGGCTGGTTCTACCTGCTGCACGTGCTGTCCACCGCACTGTTCGACCGCCCGGCGTTCCGCACCTGCGTATCCCACGGGATCGTGCTGGGCAGCGACGGGCAGAAGATGAGCAAGTCGCTGCGCAACTATCCCGACGTCACCGAGGTGTTCGACCGCGACGGTTCCGATGCGATGCGTTGGTTCCTGATGGCCTCGCCGATCCTGCGGGGTGGCAACCTGGTGGTGACCGAGCAGGGCATCCGCGAGGGCGTGCGCCAGGTGTTGCTGCCGTTCTGGAACGCGTACTCGTTCCTGGCGCTGTACGCGCCTAGGAAGGGCACCTGGCGCACCAATTCGACGCACGTACTGGACCGTTACATCCTGGCCAAGCTCGCGGTGCTCCGCGACGAGCTGACCGCGTCGCTGGACGTGTGCGACATCTCGATGGCCTGCGAGCAGCTGCGCCAGTTCACCGAGGCGCTGACCAATTGGTATGTGCGACGGTCGCGTTCGCGCTTCTGGGACGAGGACCCCGACGCCATCGATACCCTGCACACGGTGCTCGAGGTGACCGGCCGGCTCGCCGCACCCCTGCTCCCGCTGATCTCCGAGGTGATCTGGCGCGGCATCACCGGTGAACGTTCGGTGCACCTGACGAACTGGCCCAAAGCGCGCGAACTGCCCGCCGATCCGGGGTTGGTGGCCGCCATGGACCAGGTGCGCGACGTGTGCTCGGCGGCGTCGTCGGTACGCAAGGCCAAGAAGCTTCGCGTCCGGCTGCCGTTGCCGAAACTGACCGTCGCCGTGGCGAACCCGGATGCCCTTCGCCCGTTCGCCGGCCTGATCGCCGACGAGCTCAACGTCAAGGCCGTCGAGCTGACCGACGACATCGACGCCTATGGCCGCTTCGAGATGACGGTCAACGCCAAGGTGGCCGGCCCACGACTCGGCAAGGACGTGCAGGCCGCGATCAAGGCCGTCAAGGCAGGGCAGGGCGTGGTCAACGACGACGGCACGCTGACCGCCGGCCCCGCTACGCTGCGGCCCGACGAGTACAGCTCCAAACTCGTTGCTGCCGAACCGGAATGGACCGCCGAGCTGCCCGATGGCGCCGGCCTGGTGGTGCTCGACGGCACCCTGACCGCGGAGCTGGAGGCCGAGGGCTGGGCCAAGGACCGCATCCGCGAGCTGCAGGACCTGCGCAAGTCCACCGGGCTGGACGTGTCCGACCGCATCACGGTGCGCATGTCGGTGCCCGCCGAGCGTCGAGCGTGGGCCGACGCGCACGCGACGATGATCGCCGGGGAGATCCTGGCGACCGGATTCGAGCTGGGCGAGGCCCCCGACGGCGTGGAGATCGGGGACGGCGTGCGGGTGGCGCTGGCCAAGGCCTGAGCGCCGGGCTCAGCCCTCGGCGACCCGGGCGACCTGGTCGCCGAGGGCGACGGTGTCCCCGCGGCGCAGCTGCCGTCCGCGTCGGGTCTCGACCTCGTCGTTGACCCGAACCAGACCGTCGACGACGGCGCCCTTGGCGTCGGCGCCGCTGTCGATCATCCCGGCGTACTTGAGGAACTGACCCAGCCGGATGGAGCCCGACGAGATGGGTACGTCCCGGATGCGCGGCGCCATGCAGTCAGGCTAGTGCCCCGGTCACTCGACGGCGCCGCGCAGGCCCATCTCGGCCAGCGCCTGGCGGCACGAATCACGCAGCGCATCGCGGGTATTGGTGCCGCCAACCACCCAACCGGCGACGGTGACGAAGACCTGGCCGTGTACGCGGCCGCCGCCGAGGAAGAGCAGTCCGCCCATGCGGTCGAGGACACCGGCGGTGGTGGGCTCGAGCATCCGGACGGCGAGCCTGGAGGCCTCACCGCCGTCCGGACGGTTGAGCTCGGGTCCCAGCTCGCCGAGGTTCGAACAGCCGATGGGGTTGCCAACCTGTTGCACCAGCCCCTCGAGCCGGCGGACCAGGAAGGCGGGCGTCAGTGGGACCAGCGCAAGCGGACCGAGGAGTTCGTTGGGGGAGTCCGCGAGCGCCGTCAGCGCCTTCTTGAGATCGGCGCGCACCCGGGCGAGGTCGGTATCGACCTCGGCCGGATCCACCGTCACGGTGGCCGCGGTCAAGGCATTGGCCCTGGTGTCCCCGGGCACCCGTTCGCTGACCGGCAGCGACACCCGCACCCGACCCTCGTCGTCGACCCGGCCCAGGATTCGGCCGAGCCGCGCACCGAGCCCGACGAACAGGGAATTGCTAGTTCCCGCAAGGCTCTTCGCGCGTTCGTCCCAGTGGTCGAGATCGAAGAAGATCGTCGCATTGGGCACCACGATGCGGCCGGGGGCGGCCCCACGACTGCGCTGCTTGCGTCCCGACTTGGCGGACGTGGACAGGCCGTCGCTCTCGGCCCGGGCCACCCGGACGGCGGAGGCGACCGCCCGGCCCATCTCGGGGATGTCGCGCAGCGCCTGGAGCCAGTCCTGGCGCAGCGCCTCCCGGCGGGTGCGGTAACCCGGCGGGGGATAACCCAGGTCGCGCCGGTCACCCCGGACCGCGTCGGTGATGGCGTCGATGATGGCCTTGGCGTCGCCAACCGAGTGGGACACCACCAGGCTGACGGCCGCACCGCCGCCGGTCAGCGGCTGCACGCCGAGGTGCCATTGTGGTCCGTACTGGGGATCGAGCGGAGCGCCGAGGCGCTCGTCAGCCCAGATCCAGACGTCCTCGCGGCGACGGTCGGTGGCCGCGATCTGAAGGTCGGGCGGTTCCGCGGCCCTGATCCAGCGGTCCCGGCCGAAGGGCAGGGCTGATCGCTCGATGCGTCGGCCCAGCAACGTGGCACCGAGGTTGGCCTGGAAGCTGCGCAACCCCTCGAGGTTCACCGCGCGGTCGTAGACCCAGGTGAACTGGATGAGCGGGCCGCGCCCGAGCGCCCGCAACGCGAGGAAGGATCCCTGGTCGATGTAGGCGAGCGTGTTGTCCACGCGCTCATGCTATGTGGTGCGCCATCGCGATAGCCGCTCAAGGGTTTTCGGCGAGCCACGCATCCGTCACGCGGACGATGTCGAGAATGCCTTGGGTGAGCAGGCCCTGGACGAAGGTCCTGATCGGCCCACCGATGATCGGCACGTTGACCTCGACGCTCGCCGAGCCGTCGAGCCGGCTGCCGCCGCCCTGCGGCGCCACGCTCACCGTGCCCGTCCCCGAGATCGGCGTCCGGCGTGCATCGACGGTGATATCGCCACGCATCTCGTCCTCGCCGATGGCGAACCACCGCTCGCGCTGCACGACCTCCAGAGAGGGAAGTCGCAACCGTTGCATCACTGGCGGCAATTGCTCGCGACCGAAGCGCATCGTCATCGATACCGAGGTGCCGCCGTCGACGTCGGTGGTCAGGTAGTCGAGCGTCGGGCCTCCGACGTCGAACGCCCCCAGTCGGGCCCGCCAGTATGCCTCGTCCTCGAATGCCTCCCGGATCCTGTGCACGGGATGCGGTGAGGTGGCGGCGAGGTCGATGGTCCTGGACGTTAGGGCAGGTTCAGCGGGTTGAAGTACGGGAGCTGCGGCTGCAGGTTGACCGCGAGGTTGGGGACCAACCCCAAGCCGACGCTGGGCAGGACGATGTCGGGCAGGTTCACGGTACCGAGCGAGGGAATTCCGCCGGGCAAGGTGCTGAGTCCGCCCGGCAGTCCGCCTCCGCCGCCACCGAAGCCGGCCAGCGAAGGTGGCGGCGGTAGCGCGGCGAGTTGCTTGGCGATGCCGGACGTCAGGTCCACGCACTGCTTGTTCTCGTCATCGACGATGGTGCCGTCTGGGCAGTTCATGCCCTTGGCCTGGTCTGCATGGCTGATCGCCGGGACCACGACAGTGCCGTATAGCAACGGCGCGACGGCGAGCGCCGATCCCGACGCGAGCGTCAGGAGTACTCGCTTGATTTGGGTGGTCATGGAAATCCTTGGGAAATAGATGCGATGAACGAATCAATCCGAGTGTAGACAAATGTTGCGGCAGTGCATACCACAGCGGCATTTCCGGCAAACGGAATCGTTTCGCGTTCGGTCGACCGGCTCTTCGCCCGGATGGCTGCGCGGTGGCTTGATTCGTCGGTCCGAGCACCTAGCATCGCGGTCATGGAGGGACGCTGGGTCCTGCACTTCGACATGGACGCGTTCTTCGCCTCCGTCGAGCAGCTGACGCGTCCGACCCTGCGGGGGCGGCCGGTCCTGGTCGGCGGCCTCGGCGGCCGAGGCGTCGTTGCCGGCGCCAGCTACGAGTCGCGGGTGTTCGGCGCCCGTTCGGCGATGCCGATGCACCAGGCGCGGCGGCTGGTCGGGCCGTCGGCGGTGGTGCTGCCGCCACGGGGTGTGGTCTACGGGGTGGCCAGCGGCAAGGTCCTCGATACCGTCCGCAAGGTCGTCCCCGTCCTCGAGCAGCTGTCCTTCGACGAGGCATTCGGCGAGCCCGCCGAACTGACCGGGGCCAGCGCCGAGGACGTCGTCGAGTTCTGTCAGGACCTGCGGCACCGGGTGCGTGGCGAGACGGGTCTCATTGCCTCCGTCGGCGCAGGTTCGGGCAAGCAACTGGCCAAGATCGCCTCGGGCCTGGCCAAGCCCGACGGCGTTCGCGTCGTCCGGCGCGACGAGGAGCGGACGCTGCTGGCCGGGCTACCGGTGCGGCGGCTGTGGGGGATCGGGCCCGTCGCCGAGGACAAGCTGCACCGGTTGGGCATCGACACCGTCGGCCAGCTGGCGGCGTTGAGCGGTTCGGAGGTGGCCGACATCCTCGGCGGCACACTGGGGCCTGCCCTGCATCTGCTGGCCCGTGGCATCGACGACAGACCGGTGGCCGAACGGTCGGAGTCCAAGCAGATCAGCGCCGAGTCGACCTTCGCCCAGGATCTGACGACGCTCGACCAGCTGCGCGATGTCACCGGTCCGATCGGCGAGCACGCCCATCAGCGTCTGGAACGCGACGGCCGGGGCGCCCGCACGGTGACCGTCAAACTCAAGAAATCCGACATGAGCACCCTCACTCGCTCGGCCACCCTGCCGTACGCCACCGCCGACGCTTCAACGCTGATCGGCACGGCGCGCCGCCTACTGCTCGACCCCATCGACATCGGACCGGTCCGGCTCGTCGGCGTGGGTTTCTCGGGGTTGTCCGACGTGCTCCAGGAGTCGCTGTTCCCCGACCTGGACCAGACGCTGGAGGCCTCCGACAGCCATCACGCCGAGCCTGTTGCCGCGCCCGTCGAGCCCGCTGCCGCCTGGCGGATCGGGGACGACGTTTCCCACGTTCGGTTCGGGCACGGCTGGGTGCAGGGGGCCGGGCACGGCGTGATGACGGTGCGCTTCGAGACACGCGCCAGCGGACCGGGGCAGGCGCACACGCTGCCGCACGACAGTCCGGAGGTGACCCGCGCGAATCCCGTCGACAGCCTGGACTGGCCCGAGTTCGTCGACGCCCTGGCCGCTGCCTACGAGCCCGCGCCGTAGGTGGCGAAGGCCTCGGTCACCGAGGCGCCCGCGGCCAGGGCGGCCATCAGCAGGACGCGCGACTGCGGCGGGGCCAGTTGACGCGCCACCACCGCGCCGGCGTCGACCAGCAGCCGGCCCGGCCCGTAGCCGACCGTCACGCGCGCTCCCGGCACACGGGTGGAGAGCACCACCTCGACGCCCGCGGCGCAGGCCCGCCGCACGCCGTCGATGACGGCGATGCCGGCGTTTCCGGAGCCCAGCGCTTCGAGGACGATTCCCTTCGCCCCAGCCGCCACGCATGCGTCGAGGGCAACCGCATCGGCACCGGCGTAGGTGGCGACGACGTCGACCCGGGGCGCGCCGGCCGCGGACGGCACACCGACGCGGGGACGGCGCCGCGACGCCGGGACCACCTCGACGCCGACGAAGCCGGTCGCCGTCTTCGTCAGGCCTAGCGGCTGCCAGATCCGGCCGGCCAGCGTCACCGTCACCCCGAACCCCCTGGCGTCGGGACGCGCGGCCAGTGCGATCGCGTCGCGAAGATTGCCTGGTCCGTCGGCGTCCTCGGCGTCCGCGCTACGCATGGCCCCGGTCAGCACCACCGGCACCTCACCGGTGTGCGTCAGGTCGAGCCACAGAGCGGTCTCCTCCATGGTGTCGGTGCCATGGGTGACGACGACCCCGTCGGCGCCGGCACCGATCGCGGCGGCCACCGCCGCGGTCATCCGGTCCCAGTCGGCCGGCACGAGCTGCGAGCTGTCGACGGCCATCAGATCGACGACGTCGACGTCGGCACCGGTGGGAACGCCTGCCACCAGGTCGTTGCCGGTTCTGGTCGGCCGCGCCACGCCGTCGGCCCCGGTGCTGGTCGCGATCGTGCCGCCGGTGGTTATCACGACGACGCGGCTCATCTTCCGATGACTCGCACGCAGGCTTGGCTCATGCGGCGATTGTTCACCATCGGCACTTTGGGATGATGGTCGAGTGACTGACGAATCAACGGGGTCGGCCGAGCCCGTCACTGCGGGCGACGAGACCGATGCGCCGCCGCGGCGCCGACTACGCCTGTTGCTCTCGGTCGCCGCAGTGGTGCTGTTCCTCGACGTGGTGACCAAGGTGCTGGCGGTCAAGCTACTGACGCCGCAGCAGCCGGTGTCCATCATCGGTGACACGGTGACCTGGACCCTGGTGCGCAACTCGGGGGCCGCGTTCTCGATGGGCACCAGCTACACCTGGGTGCTGACGCTCGTCGCGACCGGCGTCGTCATCGGCATCATCTGGATGGGACGACGCCTGGTGTCGCCGTGGTGGGCGCTCGGCCTTGGAATGATCCTCGGTGGCGCGCTCGGCAACCTGGTCGACCGGTTCTTCCGGTCGCCGGGACCGCTTCGCGGCCACGTGGTCGACTTCCTGTCCATCGGCTGGTGGCCGGTGTTCAACGTCGCCGATCCCGCGGTGGTCGGGGGAGCGATCCTGCTGGTCGCCCTGTCGCTGTTCGGCTACGACTTCGACGCCGAGGGCAGGCGCCGGCCGGACGGCGCAGCCAAGCCCGATGGCGCTGGCAGCCCCGCCGCGGAGTCGGCCGAAGCCGACCTCGAGCGCGACTGATGACCACTCGGTCGATGCCGGTCCCCGAGGGCCTTGCGGGGTTGCGGGTGGATGCCGGGTTGGCGCGGCTGCTCGGGCTGTCCAGGACCGCGGCCGCCGCCATCGCCGAGGAGGGCGGCGTCGATCTCGACGGCACCGCGGTCGGCAAGTCCGACAGGTTGATCGCCGGGGCGTGGCTCGAGGTGCGCATCCCAGAACCGCCTGCGCCCCTTGACAATCCGCCCGTAGACATCGAGGGCATGTCGATCCTCTACGCCGATGACGACATCGTCGCCGTCGACAAACCTGCTGGCGTGGCGGCCCATGCGTCGGTCGGCTGGACCGGGCCGACGGTGCTGGGCGGATTGGCCGCCGCGGGCTTCCGGATCACCACGTCCGGGGTGCCCGAGCGCAAGGGCATCGTGCAGCGCCTCGACGTCGGGACCTCGGGCGTCATGGTGGTGGCCATCTCCGAACACGCCTACACCGTGCTCAAGCGCGCGTTCAAGCAGCGCACGGTCGACAAGCGCTACCACGCGTTGGTGCAGGGACATCCCGATCCGTCCAGCGGGACCATCGACGCACCGATCGGCCGGCACCGCAGCAACGACTGGAAGTTCGCGGTCAGCGAGGGTGGCAGGCACAGCATCACCCACTACGACACGGTCGAGGCCTTCGCCGCGGCCAGCCTGCTCGACGTACACCTCGAGACGGGGCGCACCCACCAGATCCGGGTGCACTTCTCGGCACTGCACCATCCCTGCTGCGGTGACCTCACCTACGGCGCCGACCCGACCCTGGCCAAGCGGCTGGGGTTGGAACGTCAGTGGCTGCACGCTCGCTACCTGGCCTTCGCCCATCCCGCCGACGGCCGCCGCATCGAGATCGTCAGCCCGTACCCGGCCGACCTCCAACACGCGCTGGACGTGCTGCGCCACCACGAATCGTGACCGGGGACTCCGAACTGGCCTCGACCGAACCCCGGCAACGCCGCGCCGGCATCCTGGCTGGCATCGGTGCCTACGTCTGGTGGGGCCTGTGCCCCGGCTTCTTTCCGCTGCTGCTGCCCGCCGGCTCGCTCGAGGTGTTGGCCCACCGCATCGTCTGGAGCGCGGTCAGCCTGTTCCTGGTGCTCGTCGTGGCCCGCCGGCTCGGGGACCTGCGCCGGCTCAGCGGACGGACCTGGCTGCTGTTGCTCGGGGCTTCCATCCTGATCTCCGTCAACTGGGGTATCTACATCTGGGCCGCGACCCACGGTCACGTCGTCGACGCCGCGCTCGGCTACTTCGTCAACCCCCTGGTCACGGTGGCACTCGGCGTCCTCGTCCTGCGCGAGCGCATCGGCCGCTGGCAGCTGATCGCGCTGCTGCTCGCGGTGATGGCCGTGGTGATCCTCACCGCGGAGGTGGGTGCGCCGCCGTACGTCGCCGTCGGCCTTGCCGTGTCGTTCGCCGTGTACGGGTTGGTGAAGAAGGTGGTCGTGGCCGATCCGCGGGTCAGCGTGGCCGTCGAGACCTTCTTGGCGCTGCCCCTGGCCGCCGGTTATCTGATCACACTGCAGGTGTTGGGGACCGCCCACTTCATCGGCTACGGGTCCTGGCACACGGTCCTGCTGATGCTGGCCGGCCCCGTGACGGCCATTCCGCTGCTGCTGTTCGCCGCGGGTGCGCAACGGCTTCCGCTGATCACGATGGGCCTGCTGTTCTACCTGAACCCGGCGCTGCAGATGGCCTGGGGCGTGTTGGTGGGACACGAGCCGATGCCCATCGGGCGCTGGGTCGGCTTCGCGCTGATCTGGGTCGCACTGGCCGTGATGACGGCAGGGTCGCTCCGGCGGAAGTCGGCACCGCAGAATCGCCGGGAGTTCGAAACGCCCGCTCCAGAATCGTCACCCCGCTAACGAGCCCGATTCCTAGCAGGGTGGGGTGCGGCACCGACAGCCCCCGAGCCCCCAGGACCCGTCGGACGATCGAGTAGCGACACCAATGTTTGACCAGCTTCCAGCAATGGAATACGGTTTGCTCGCATGGCGCAGATTCATGATCGGCCAGTCGCGGTCGCCCGCCGCCGGGGGCGCCCCGTCAATTCGGACTCGATCGAGACTCGCAATCGGATACTTCGCGCATCTAGGCAGGTCATAAACGAGCGCGGATACCACGCCGCAACCTTCCAGGCGATCGCCGCCGTGGCCGGACTCAGCCGGCCGACCTTGCATTACTACTTCTCTTCACGGGAGGAGATCTACTCACAACTCGTTGCCCAGGCAAGTGCCGCAGTCGCCGATTCCATCACCTTTGCGCGTGGGCACGACACGTTGGCCGCTCAATTCTTGGCGCTGGTGACTGCACTGCACGACACCGACGTCCTGGACCGCTCACACCTTGCGTTCCTGGTCAGCGCGACGCTGGAATCGACCAGGAATTCCGGGCTGCAAACCCCCGCGGACAACGCACTGGCGGACTTCCTGGCGACGCTCGTCGAGGATGCCAAGGCCCGCGGCGAGCTCGCCGAGGACACCGTCACCGCTCCCGTCGTCGAGACGCTGCACGCAATGCTTCTCGGCATCGGCTTCTACGCTGGCTTCGTCGACGATGCGGCCTCGATCATCGGCAAGTTGGACACCGTTCTGACCCGCGGGGTGCTGGCCGGTCACCGGGCTGACGCGAACGGTCGCGACACGGTTGGCGACACGCCGAGCGCCGTCGGAGGGCAGCAATAGACTGGCGGCCCTATGAGCAAGTCGTTCGTGCACCTGCACAATCACACCGAATACTCGATGCTCGACGGTGCCGCGAAGGTCAAGCACATGTTCGCCGAGGCGCAGCGTCTCGAGATGCCCGCGATCGGCATGACCGACCACGGAAACATGTTCGGTGCCAGCGAGTTCTACAACGCGGCAATCGATGTCGGGATCAAGCCGATCATCGGCGTGGAGGCCTACATCGCTCCCGCCTCCCGGTTCGACACCAAGCGCGTGCTGTGGGGTGACCCCAGCCAGAAGTCCGACGACGTGTCCGGCAGCGGCGCGTACACCCACATGACGATGGTCGCCGAGAACGCCACGGGTCTGCGCAACCTGTTCAAACTGTCGTCGCTGGCGTCGTTCGAGGGGCAGCTCGGCAAGTGGTCGCGAATGGACGCCGAGATCATCGCGGAGAACGCCGAGGGCATCATCGCGACGACGGGTTGCCCGTCCGGCGAGGTGCAGACACGACTGCGGCTCGGCCACGTCGACGAGGCGCTGGCGGCCGCGGCCAAGTGGCGCGACATCTTCGGTCCGGAGAACTACTTCCTCGAGTTGATGGACCACGGCATCGAGATCGAGCGACGGGTCCGCGAGGGCCTGCTCGAGGTGGGCCGCAAGCTGGGAATCCCGCCGCTGGCCACCAACGACTGCCACTACGTGACGCGCGAGGCCGCCCACAACCACGAGGCGCTGCTCTGCGTGCAGACGGCCAAGACCCTGACCGATCCCACCCGCTTCAAGTTCGACGGCGACGGCTACTACCTGAAGTCGGCCGCCGACATGCGCAAGATGTGGGATGCCGAGGTGCCCGGTGCCTGCGACTCCACGCTGCTGATCGCCGAGCGGGTGCAGCCCTACGCCGACGTCTGGACGCCGCATGACCGGATGCCGGTGTTCCCGGTGCCCCAGGGGCACGACCAGGCGTCCTGGCTGGCGCACGAGGTCGCGGCCGGGTTGGCGCGGCGCTTCCCCGACGGCGTCCCGCAGGACTACGTCGATCGCGCCGAGTACGAGAGCAAGGTCATCTGCGACAAGGGCTATCCGTCCTACTTCCTCATCGTCGCCGACCTGATCAACTACGCCCGCTCGGTCGACATCCGGGTCGGTCCGGGCCGCGGGTCGGCGGCGGGATCGCTGGTGGCGTGGGCGCTGGGCATCACCAACATCGACCCCATCAAGTACGGACTGCTGTTCGAGCGGTTCCTCAACCCCGAACGCGCCTCGATGCCCGACATCGACATCGACTTCGACGACCGTCGGCGTGGCGAGATGGTCCGCTACGCCGCCGACAAGTGGGGCAGCGACCGGGTGGCCCAGGTCATCACGTTCGGCACCATCAAGACCAAGGCCGCGCTGAAGGACTCCGCGCGCGTGCACTACGGCCAGCCCGGCTTCGCGATCGCCGACCGCATCGCCAAGGCCTTGCCGCCGCCGATCATGGCGAAGGACATTCCACTGTCGGGCATCACCGATCCGACGCACGAGCGGTACAAGGAAGCCGCCGAGGTGCGCAGCCTGATCGAGACCGATCGGGACGTCCAGACCATCTACGAGACCGCGCGCGGCCTGGAGGGGTTGGTCCGCAACGCGGGTGTGCACGCGTGCGCGGTGATCATGAGCAGTGAGCCGCTCGTCAATGCGATCCCGCTGTGGAAGCGGCCGCAGGACGGCGCGGTCATCACCGGGTGGGACTACCCCTCGTGCGAGGCCATCGGCCTGTTGAAGATGGACTTCCTTGGTCTGCGCAACCTGACGATCATCGGCGACGCGCTGAAGAACATCAGCGCCAACCGCGGCATCGAACTCGACCTGGACCAGGTACCGCTGGACGACCAGGCCACCTTCGAGCTACTCGGTCGCGGTGACACGCTGGGCGTGTTCCAGCTCGACGGCGGCCCGATGCGAGATCTGCTGCGCAGGATGCAGCCCACCGTCTTCGAAGACGTCGTCGCAGTCATCGCGCTGTACCGGCCCGGGCCCATGGGCGTGAACGCCCACAACGATTACGCCGACCGCAAGAACGGCCGCCAGGCCATCAAGCCGATCCATCCAGAGCTCGAGGAACCGCTGCGGGAAATCCTCTCGGAGACATACGGTTTGATCGTCTACCAAGAGCAGATCATGCGCATCGCGCAGAAGGTGGCCGGCTACTCGCTCGCCCGAGCCGACATCCTCCGCAAGGCCATGGGCAAGAAGAAGCGCGAGGTGCTCGACAAGGAGTACGAGGGCTTCGCCGATGGGATGAAGTCGAACGGGTTCTCGGCCGCGGCAGTCAAGGCGCTGTGGGACACGGTGCTCCCGTTCGCGGACTACGCATTCAACAAGTCCCACGCCGCCGGCTACGGGCTGGTCTCGTACTGGACGGCCTACCTCAAGGCCAACTTCCCAGCCGAGTACATGGCGGGGTTGCTGACCTCGGTCGGCGACGACAAGGACAAGGCGGCGGTGTACCTGGCCGATTGCCGCCGTCTTGGTATCACGGTGTTGCCGCCCGACGTCAACGAATCCGAGCTGAACTTCGCCTCGGTGGGCGTCGACATCCGGTTCGGTCTGGGCGCGGTGCGCAACGTCGGCTCCAACGTCGTCAGCTCGCTGATCAATACGCGTGACACCAAGGGCAAGTACACCGACTTCTCGGACTACCTCAACAAGATCGACGTCATCGCGTGCAACAAGAAGGTGACGGAGTCGCTGATCAAGGCGGGCGCGTTCGACTCGCTCGACCACTCCCGCAAGGGCTTGTTCCTGATCCACACCGACGCGGTCGACTCGGTGCTCGGGACGAAGAAGGCCGAGGCGATGGGGCAGTTCGACCTCTTCGGCGGTGGCGACGGCTCCGGCGCCGATTCCGGGGACTCCGTGTTCGCGATCAAGGTGCCCGACGACGAGTGGGAGGACAAGCACAAGCTCGCGCTCGAGCGCGAGATGCTGGGCCTCTACGTGTCGGGACATCCGCTCAACGGGGTGGCCCACCTGCTGGCCACTCAGGTCGACACCGCGATCCCCGCGATCCTCGACGGCGACGTGCCCAACGAGGCGCAAGTGCGCGTCGGCGGCATCCTCGCGTCGGTCAACCGCCGGGTCAACAAGAACGGAATGCCCTGGGCCTCAGCCCAATTGGAAGACCTCACCGGCGGCATCGAGGTGATGTTCTTCCCGCAGACCTACTCGACGTTCGGCGCCGACATCGCCGACGACGCCGTCGTGATCGTCAGCGCGAAGGTCAACTCACGCGACGATCGGCTATCGCTGATCGCCAACGATCTGGTGGTGCCCGACTTCTCGAACGCCCAGGCCGACCGGCCGGTCGCCGTCAGCCTGCCGACGCGGCAGTGCACCGTGGAGAAGGTGGGCGCGCTCAAACAGGTGCTGGCCAATCATCCCGGCACGTCGCAGGTGCGATTGCGGTTGATCAGCGGCGACCGGATCACGACCCTCGAGCTCGACCAGGCGCTGCGGGTGACCCCGTCCTCGGCGTTGATGGGCGATCTGAAGGCCTTGCTCGGCCCGGGCTGTCTCGGCGGCTAGCTCAGCCCAGCACGTTGACCGCTCTGGCGATGACGAGCGCGATCGTCGTCGTCGACACCAGGGACTGGACGGTCATCATCGCCTTGGCCCAGTGGGCCAGCGGCATCGTGTCGGTGGGGGAGAACGCCACCACGTTGGTGAAGCTGACGTAGAGGTAGTCGACGAACGTGGGTCGCCAGTCGGGTTTCGCCTTGTCCGGAGCGGTCATCTGAGGAAACAGGAAGTCCGGGTAGGGCTGTCGTCCCTCCCGGCGAGCGAACGGGCCGCCGCGGTCCAACTCCCAGTACCAGATGCCGAATGCGATCACATTGGTGACGAAGATGGCAGCCCCGCCGCCGAGCAGGACCGCGGCGTCGTTGCTCACCTCTCCGGAGAGGATGCGTTTGGCGAGCACCACGGCCGATGCCGTGTTGTCGATGGTGATCGCCGCGGTCAGCCCCAGGCTGGCCCAGCGTCCGAAGGTGGTCTGACGTGACAGCCGGACCGGGTTGATCATCAACAGCACCACCAGCAGCAGGAGCTCCATGATGATCAGCGGCCACCGCGGCAGCACGGTGTACTGCAGGGGAATCGCGCGCTGGATGACGACGACCGCCAAGATCGCGATAAGCACGGGCCACCGGTTCTCGGGATCGCCCGGCTTCAGCCAGGAGGGCACGCGGTGACCGGCGCCGGAGGCCAGGTGTTCGGCCCGCTGCACGAAGGCCGCGACCTCCTTCGGGGGTTCGGGACTCTCGCTCATGGACCCAGTGTGTCGGGCACCATGAGGGAATGAACGACGACACGACCGGCAGATCCCGACACGTCAGTCGATGGGTCGACGCGGACGCCACGACGGTGTACGCGTTCGCGAGCGATCCCGCCAATCTGTCACGCTGGGCGGCGGGCCTGGCCGACCCGGCACTGGGCGCCGTCGGGGTCGAATTCGCCCCAGCCAACGCCTTCGGCGTGCTGGACCACGTGGTTCAGCTACCGTCCGGGGAGCGGGTCTACAACCCCATGCGCGTGACGGCGGCCGGGATGGACGAGCCCGGCTGCGAGGTGGTGTTCACCCTGCGGCGACAGCCGGGCGTGACGGACGAGGCATTTCAGGCCGACGTCGCGGCGGTATCAGCCGACCTGGATGCGCTGCGACGACTGATCGAGGGCTGACGTGCCCTCGGCCGAGGCGAAGGTACCGAGCGCGAGCCAAATGAGGGCCGCGGTGGCGCTGGCACTGAGGACTGCGGTCGCCGCGCTGGCCGTGGCGACGCCGACGACCACCAGGACGAGCGCGCCGATCGCCAGGGCGACCAGCTTGTACGTCGGCCAGGGAACGCCGGCAATGTGAACTTCCGTCGACGTGGTCATGTCTTGACGATAGCGCGTAAACAATGTTTCGGCTATCCGAAACTCCGTTTCAGGGGCAACGTCTCCGGCGCTCCTGGCACGGGTGTGCAATCTCGTTTTCGCAGCCGGAGGGGTGAGTGGCACCATTGACCGGTGTCCGCCGAACTGAGTCAGACTTCTCGCCGTCCCGCGCCCCTGGGCGCCTCGGACATCGACGAGGCCGCTCAGCGAATTTCGAAGGTGGTCTCCCTCACCCCGCTCCAGTTCAGTGACCGGCTCTCGGCGATCACGGGCCTGCAGGTGTTCCTCAAGCGCGAGGATCTGCAGCCGGTACGCAGCTACAAGCTGCGTGGTGCCTACAACCTCCTCATGCAGCTGACGCCCGCCGAGCTGGCCGCCGGAGTCGTCTGCTCATCGGCAGGCAATCACGCTCAGGGGTTCGCGCTGGCCTGCCGCTCGATGGGGGTGCACGGCCGGGTCTACGTACCGGCGAAGACGCCGAAGCAGAAGCGAGACCGAATCCGCTACCACGGCGGCGAGTTCATCGAGCTGATCGTCGGTGGCGCCACCTACGACATCGCCGCGGCCGCCGCGCTCGCCGACGTCGCCAGGACCGGTGCCACCCTGGTGCCGCCTTACGACGATCTGCGCACCATGGCGGGTCAGGGCACCATCGCGGTCGAGATCCTCCAGCAGCTCGAGGCGGAGCCCGATCTCGTCATCGTCCCGGTCGGCGGTGGCGGGTGCATCAGCGGCATCACCACCTACCTCGCCGAGCGCACCACCAAGACCTCGGTGCTCGGGGTCGAGCCGTCCGGTGCCGCGGCCATGGTCGCCGCCCTGGCGACCGGCGAGCCCGTCACCCTCGAGCACGTCGACCAGTTCGTCGACGGTGCGGCCGTTGCCCGCGCCGGCGCGCTGCCCTATGCGGTGCTGTCGGCCGCCGGCGACATGGTCGCGATCACCGCGGTCGACGAAGGCGCCGTCTGCACCGCGATGCTGGACCTCTATCAGAACGAGGGCATCATCGCCGAGCCCGCCGGAGCGCTGTCGGTGGCCGGTCTGCTGGAGGCGGTCTCCGAGGGGACGGTCGAACCCGGTGCGACGGTGGTCTGCCTGATCTCCGGCGGCAACAACGACGTCTCGCGCTACAACGAGGTGCTCGAGCGTTCGCTGGTACACCTCGGCCTCAAGCACTACTTCCTGGTGGACTTCCCCCAGGAGCCGGGTGCGTTGCGACGGTTCCTCGACGAAGTTCTCGGGCCCGGTGACGACGTCACGCTGTTCGAGTACGTCAAGCGCAACAACCGCGAGACCGGTGAGGCCCTGGTCGGCATCGAGCTGGGCTCGGCCAAGGACTACGACGGCCTGATGGAGCGCATGCGCGCCTCCGACATGCACGTCGAGGCCCTCGAACCCGGCTCGCCGGCCTACCGCTACCTCACCTGATCAGCGTTCGGCGGTCCGCAGGATCGCAAACGAATGGCCTTGCAGGGTGGTCGATTCGGCGACCGTCGGCTCGTCGGAGGCCAAGACCACCGCGCCGCTGACCGGTACCGTGGCCGCGCCCTCGCCGAGGTTGCACACGATGGCGAACGCACCGCGGTGCATGACGATCCAGCGCTGGCCCTCGTCGTACTCGACGTGCAGGTGGTCCAGCCACGGATCCCGGAGGTCGGGTTCGTCGTGACGCAGCTTGATCAGGCCCTGGTAGAGCCTGCGAAGCCGGTCGTGGTCGTCGGTGCCGACCTCGTCCCACTTCAGCTTGGACCGTTGGAAGGTCGCCGGGTCCTGCGGATCGGGGATCTCGTCGGCGTCCCATCCGTGCTGGGCGAACTCGGCCTTGCGCCCCTCGGCGGTGGCCCTCGCCAGTTCGGGTTCGGGATGGGAGCTGAAGAACTGGAACGGGCTCGACGAGCCCCATTCCTCACCCATGAACAGCATTGCCGTGTAGGGAGATCCGAGCGCCAGCGCCGCCTTGATCGCCTGCTGGCCGAAGTCGAGGTTCTGCGAGGGCCGGTCGCCGACGGCCCGATTGCCGACTTGGTCGTGGGTCACGGTGTAGGCCAGCAACCGGGTGGCCGGGATGGTGGCGGTGTCGAGCGGACGGCCGTGCCTGCGGTGCCGGAACGACGAGTACGTGCCGGCGTGGAAGTAACCGTGCTTCAGCGTCGTGGCCAGCGTCTCCATGGTGCCGAAATCGCCGTAGTAGCCGGCGCTCTCACCCGACACGGCCGTGTGAATGGCGTGGTGGATGTCGTCGTCCCACTGAGCTGTCAGTCCGTAACCACCGCGATCGCGCGGGGTGATCAGCCTTGGGTCGTTGAGATCGCTCTCGGCGATCAGCGACAGGGGACGGCCCAATCGGTCTGCCAGAGCGTCGGTCTCGGCCGACATCTCCTCCAGGATGTGCACTGCCGTGGTGTCGAACAGCGCGTGCACGGCGTCCAGTCGCAGTCCGTCGGCGTGGAAGTCCCGCATCCATCGCAGTGCGCACTCGATGATGTACCGGCGCACCTCGTCGGAGTCGGCATCGGCGATGTTGATCGACTCGCCCCACGGGGTGCTGCCCTTGGACATGTACGGCCCGAAGCGGGGCAGGTAGTTGCCCGACGGCCCGAGGTGGTTGAACACCGCGTCGATCAACACGCCCAGGTTGCGCTGGTGGCACGCGTCGACGAATCGGGTCAGAGCGTCCGGGCCGCCGTAGGGCTCGTGCACGGCGTACCAGAGCACTCCGTCGTAACCCCAGCCGTAGGTGCCGCCGAAGGCGTTGACGGGCATCAGTTCGACGAAGTCCACGCCCAGATCGACGAGATAGTCCAATTTATCGATGGCGGAGTCCAGCGTGCCCGTCGGGGTGAACGTGCCGGTGTGCAGCTCGTAGATCACCGCGCCCTCGATGGAGCGCCCCTGCCAGCCGGCATCGGACCACGTGACCGCCGCCGGATCCCATAGTTGCGAACGGTCGTGCACGCCGCCGGGTTGCCGCGGCGAGCGAGGGTCGGGCAGCACGGTCGGGTCTTCGTCGAGCACGAAGCCGTAGCGACTGTCGGCCTCGGCGTCGACGGTCGCCCGCCACCACCCATCGTCACTTCGCGTCATGGGGTGCAGCGTGCCGTCGAGGTCGAGGCGCACCACCTCGGGCTTCGGGGCCCAGACGGCGAATTCGTGATCAGTCAAGGGTGCGCTCCAACAGTGTCGCGGGAAGGTCGGTGAACAGTTCGGCGGCCGAACTCCGGCCACTGAACGTACGGCCGCTTAGACGGTCCACCCAGACACCGTCCGGCAGGGGAAGAATCGTGTCACCCCAACCGGTTTCGTCGAGGCCGACGGTCCAGCGCCGGACGGCGACGAGGACGTCGTCTCCGCGGCGGAAGGAGATCAGGTGACGCGCGGCGTCCCCCTCGGCGAGTACCGGAGTGTACCCACCGCGCAGGTACGACCCGGGCCGATCCGCCCTGGCGTGCAGCGCAGCGGTGACCAGGCGCATCTTGGCGTCGCTTCCGGAGGCCAGTGCATCGCGGCGCACCTGATAGTCGACCGGCCGGCGGTTGTCGGGATCGACGAGGCTGTCATCCCACAGCTCGGTACCCTGGTAGACGTCCGGAATCCCCGGCACGGTCAGCGACAGCAGCTTCTGAACGCAGGAGTCGTTGGTCGCATGTGTGTTCAATTGCTGGACGAGGCTGGACATCTCGACGCCGATGGGTCCGTCGATCACGGCGTCGAGCCAGGTGTGCACCGCGGTCTCGAACCCCTCGTCGGGGTCGTTCCAGCTGGTGTGCAGTGCGGCCTCCCTGATCGCCTTCTCCGCGTATGCGTGCAATCGCGACCGCAGCTCGTCGGTGACTCGCCCGTCGACCGGCCACACGCCGAACGCGTTCTGCCACAGGAACAGTCCGGTCGCCGAGTCGGGGGGAGGGGTGAGCAGGGTCCACTTGCCCACCAACTCGGTCCACAACGCGCCGACCTGGGACAGCACGCCGATCCGGGCGCGGACGTCCTCGCTGCGCTTGGTGTCGTGCGTGGACAGCGTCACCATCGCCGACGGCCAGTAGCGGGCCCGCAGTGCCGCGCCGTGGTGGAACTCGGCGATCGAAACGCCGTAGCGGTCGGGTTCACCGCCCACCTCGTTGAGTGACACCAGACGCGCCTCGCGGTAGAACAGGCAGTCCTCGACCGACTTGGCGGTCACCGCGCCGCACAGCTGCTGGATCCGGGTTGCAGGCTCCACGTGGTTCAACGCAGCGCTGACCAGAACCAGCGCGTCACTCAATTCGGGATGCGCACTTGCCGTTTCGGCCAGTGCGGTCGGCATCACCGCGGCCAGCCCGCGGTAATCCGACCGGTACACCCCGAGATGCGACAGCAGGGCGGCGACCGCCTCCGGTAGCTGGGGATGGTCGGCTCCGACCGCAGCCACGATGGTCCGGCGGACCCGGGCCAGCTCGCTGGCGAGGGTCTCGGTGGCGGTGATGACCTTCAACTCGGCGGTGGCGGCGTGCAGCGACGGGCGGTCGGCCGCTCCGGCCGGGTCGACCAGCAGGCCGCCGATCTCGCGGAGGGCGTCGTATCCGGTCGTGCCCGCGACGGGCAGCGTCGGCTCGAGAGCTTCGTCCGGGGCCAGGATCTTCTCGATGACGATCCAGGCGTCCGGACCCGTCAGTTCGCGCAGCCATTCGAGATAGCCTGCGGGATCGGACAACCCATCCGGATGGTCGATTCGAAGACCGTCGACCAGGCCCTCGGCGAACCAGCGCTTCACCTCGACGTGCGTCGCATCGAAGACGGCGCGATCCTCCTGCCGCAGGGCTGCCAGGGAGGTGATCGAGAAGAACCGACGGTAGCCGCACACGTTGTGGCGCCAGCCGATCAGCTTGTAGTGCTGGCGGTCGTAAACCTCGGCGGCCGTACCGCTGCCGGTGCCGGGCGCGATCGGCCACGTCCGGTCGCCTAGGCGGAGCAGGTCGCCGTCGACCTCTAGATCAGCCAGATCGGCGTCGTCCCCGAGGACCGGCAGGACGACCTTCTGCTCGGGATCCAGCGACCAGTCGATGTCGAAGAACGACGCGTACCGGGAGTCGCGGCCGTGCGTGAGCATGTCCCACCACCACGGGTTCTTCCGTGGGTCGTCGACGCCGACGTGGTTGGGCACGATGTCGACGATCAGCCCCATGCCCCTGGCATGCACTGCCTCCGACAGCTGGGCCAGGCCCTGCGGGCCACCGAGCTCGTCGGAGACGGTGGTGGGGTCGGTGACGTCGTAACCGTGCGTCGACCCCTCGCTGGCGGTGAGGATGGGGGACAGGTAGACGTGCGAGACGCCCAGATCGTGAAGGTAGTCAAGCTGATTCAGCGCGTCGGCGAAGGTGAAGGCCTGGCCGCTGGCCGGTCCGCGCATCTGCAGGCGGTAGGTCGAGGTGAGTGCTCTCGTCGTGGTCATGAATGTCACGCCGTCTTCCGCAGGATCAGGATGGACCGACCCTGCACCTGGAACGTCTCGCCGCTCTTGACCTTCAGATCGCTGTCGCCCGTCGAGGTGGCCGAATCCAGCTCGGCCGTCCATTCGACGGCGAAGTCATCGTCGGGAGCGACGACGTCGACCGGCTTGCTGTGAGCGTTGAAGCACAGCAGGAAGGTGTCGTCGACGACCCGCTCGCCGCGGGCGTTCGGCGCGGGAATCGCCTCACCATTGAGGAATACCGCGAGAGACTTGAAGCCCGAGTTCCAGTCCTCCGGCGTCATGGGCACGCCAGCCTTGGTCAGCCAGGCGATGTCGCGGATCTCTTCGTCCCCGCTGCGAATCAGCCTGCCATCGAAGAATCGTCGACGCCGAAACACCGGGTGCGCCTTGCGCAGTGCGGTCGCCTTGCGCGCGAACGTCATGAGGTCGGCGTTGGTCTCGCACAACGACCAATCCATCCACGCGATCTCGGAGTCCTGGCAGTAGGCGTTGTTGTTGCCCCGCTGGGTGCGGCCGATCTCGTCACCGTGGCTGATCATCGGTGTGCCCTGGCTCACCATCAACGTCGCGAGGATGTTGCGCATCTGCTTGGCGCGCAGCGCGAGGATCTCCGGATCGTCGGTGGGCCCCTCCACGCCACAGTTCCACGAACGGTTGTGGTTCTCCCCGTCGCGGTTGTCCTCGCCGTTGGCCTCGTTGTGCTTCTCGTTGTAGGACACCAGGTCCGCGAGGGTGAAGCCGTCGTGCGCAGTCACGAAGTTGATGCTGGCGCTGGGTCTGCGACCCGTCGCCTCGTAGAGATCGGAGGAACCGGTCAGTCGCGAGGCGAACTCGCTCAGTGTTGCGGGCTCGCCCCGCCAGAAGTCACGCACAGTATCGCGATATTGCCCATTCCATTCCGTCCACAAACCAGGGAAGTTCCCGACTTGGTAGCCACCCTCGCCGATGTCCCACGGTTCGGCGATCAGCTTGACCTGACTGATCACCGGATCCTGTTGGACCAGGTCGAAGAATGCCGACAGCCGGTCTACGTCGTAGAACTCGCGAGCCAGCGTCGAAGCCAGGTCGAAGCGGAAGCCGTCGACGTGCATGTCGATCACCCAGTACCGCAGCGAGTCCATGATCAGCTGCAACGAGTGCGGATGCCGCACGTTGAGGCTGTTCCCCGTTCCGGTGAAGTCCTTGTAGAGCCTGAGGTCCCCGTCGAGCAGCCGGTAGTAGCCGGCGTTGTCGATGCCGCGGAAGTTGATGGTCGGACCGAGATGGTTGCCTTCGGCGGTGTGGTTGTAGACCACGTCGAGGATGACCTCGATGCCGGCCGCGTGGAAGGACCGGACCATGTTCTTGAATTCGGCGACCGCGCCCCCGGCGGTTTGATTGGCCGCGTACTGGTAGTGCGGGGCGAGGAAGCCGAAGGTGTTGTACCCCCAGTAGTTTCGCAGTCCCAGGTCGAGTAGGCGGTGGTCGTGCATGAACTGGTGCACCGGCATCAGCTCGATCGCCGTGACGTTGAGCGACTTGAGGTGCTCGATGATGACCGGATGGCACAACCCGGCGTAGGTACCGCGCTGATCCTCGGGGATGCCGGGGTGCGTCTGGGTCATGCCCTTGACGTGGGCCTCGTAGATCACCGTCTCGTGGTACGGGATGTTGGGGGCGCGGTCCGAGCCCCAGTTGAAGAACGGGTTGATCACGACGCTGGTCATCGTGTGGCCCAACGAGTCGACCATCGGCGGCGTCCCGCCGGAGGCGAGGTCCTCGGCGGTCAGGTCATAGGAGAACAGTGCCTGGGTGAAATCGAAGTCCCCGTGAAAGGACTTGCCGTACGGGTCGAGCAGCAGCTTGGATGGATCGCACCGGTGCCCGGCTTCGGGTGCCCACGGCCCGTGCACGCGGAAGCCGTAGCGCTGCCCGGGTGTGACGGTCGGCAGGTATGCGTGCCACACGTACCCGTCGACCTCGTCGAGGTTGACCCGCTCCTCGCTGCCGTCCTTGCCGATCAGACAGAGTTCGACCTTGTTGGCCACCTCGGAGAACAGTGAGAAGTTGGTGCCCGCACCGTCATACGTGGCACCGAGGGGGTACGCGCTGCCAGGCCAAATCGCCGACACCATTGCCAATTGCTCCTCATGTCGGTGAAGGTCACCACCAGCCGGTAGCGGCGGCGATCTGACGTCCGAGTTCGTTGGTCATGGTCCGCATGTAGGTGGCGGAGATGTGATGAGAGTCGTGATACACCAACACGTTCCCCTCCACTGCGCGGCAACGGTCCTGACGGCACACCGCATCACTCATGTCGAGCGGCTTCAACAGCGGAAAGCGCGCCACGAAATCCAGAGTCGGGTTGTGGTCGGACAGTACCTTGGACCGATCGATGCCGCACGAGATGGCGTCGCCGCCATCGGCGAGGCAGTCGGCCGGGAAGAAGGGTTCGCCGTCGCGCACCAGCCAGGGAGTGTCGCGCATTGCCAGGACGGGTATGTGCGCGTCGGCGAATTCCTGCCAGATGCCGATGTAGAAGCTCGGCATGACGTCGCCGTCCCTGATGTTCCACGGGCGGGTCGAGGTGGTGAAGACGTAGTCGGGGTGGTCGGCGATCAGCCGGGGCATCACCTTCTGGTTCCACTCGTGACAGTTGGGATAGGGCCGGTTGTCGCCCATCACGAGGGGGTTCTCCTCGGTGGTCAGCGGGCAGCCCATCTTCAGATAGGTGACCACCTTGAAGTGGTGCATGCGGCCCAGCAGATCCAGCGCGGTCACCCAGTGCTCGGCGTGCGAACCGCCGGCCAGCGCGATGGTGCGGGTAGCCGTGGAGTCACCGTAGGTGCAGTTGATGACGTCGACGCCGCCGAAGTCGCTGATGCAGCCCTGCGTCGTCGATATCGGCAGGTCGTCCTTGGCTTCGAGCACCGTCGGACGCATCGGCAGCTTGGGCACCCGCACGTGGTTGACCAGGGCGCGGGCCCCCGGGTAGTCGCGCGCGCTGAGCCCGGCCAGTTCCTTGCCGTTGGCGCGCTGGATCGTCATGTGTTCACGCCAGGTGAACGACGTCGCCGTCAGCGCCACCCCAAGCAGCGTCACGATCGAGCCGAGCACGATCGTGGGCCGGCGCAGCCGGGTGCGCCACGGGATCACCACGGCCGGTGGCTGCGCCGCGGACTTGCGCAGGCGCAGCGGTTCCTCGACGTACTTCGTCGTCAGCCACGCCAGCAGACCCGAAACCAGCAGCACCCCGGCGCCCTCGAGGACGTTTGCGCGGGTATGTCCCGAATAGGCCAGCCAGAAGATCAGCAGGGGCCAGTGCCAGAGATACAGCGAGTACGCCATCGACCCGAGCGAGACGAACGGCTTGGTCGCCAGCAGCCGGTTGGCCGCGGGCAGCCGACCATCCGCGCCGGACAGGTGCGGGTCGGCCATCCGGTTGGCACCGCTGAGGATGAACAGGATGGTCGCCCCGACCGGGACCAGCGCCAGCGGACCGGGGAACTCCTTGACTCCGTCGATGAAGGCGCCGCAGGACATGATGGCCGCCAGTGCGATCACGGCGATCGTCGAGCGCAGCCACATGGGCCACCTCACGTAGGGGACCACCGCACCGACGAGCGCGCCGAGGAGCAGCTCCCACGCCCTGGCGAAGCTGTCGTAGTACGCCATCGACGGATCGGCCCGGTGCGCGAAGATCGCGTAGACGAACGAGGCCACCGTCAAGATGGCGAGAAGCACGATCAGCGCGGCGCGGGTGTGCGAGCGCAGCCGGTTGCGCACCAGGTAGGCGAATCCGAACACCAGCGCGAGGAAGGCGATGTAGAACTGCCCCTGCACGGACATCGACCAGATGTGCTGCAGCGGGCTGACCGATTCGCCTGCGCGCAAGTAGTTCGACGCCGTCTCGGCCAGCTCCCAGTTCTGGTAGTAGCCGAGGCTGGCCAGACTCTGGTCGGCGAACGTCTCCCACCGGGTCTCGGGCTGAATCAGGATCGTCAGCACCGCCGACGCCGCCAGCACCACGACCAACGCGGGCAACAGCCGCCGGATCAGTCGTTTGACCTCGGGCACCGGCGAAAGCGACGAACCGGGGGTCAGCGCGGTGCGCAGAAGTCGACCGCCGAAGAAGAAGCCCGACAGTGCGAGGAACACGTCGACGCCGCCGGAGACCCTGCCGAACCAGACGTGGAACATGGCGACGAGCACGATCGCGATGCCGCGCAGCCCGTCGAGGTCGTGCCGGTAGAACCCAGACGTCCTGGTGCCCATGACGGCGCGCTGGGTGGCGCCGGATCGGTCCTCGGGGACCGTCTGGGCGGGAGTCAGGGTCAACATGGTCGTCGGACAATCTACCCAACCCGGGGCGATACGGTCGTTTCGTGATCAGCGACCGTCCCAGGAGGCCGTGGTTCCCGTGCCGCCCCTGACGCCCGACCAGATAGCCGCCATCGACGCAGCCCACGTGTGGCACCCGTACAGCCGGATCGGTTCGGACGCGCTGCCGCCCGTCGTCGCGGTCGCCGCGCACGGCACGTCGTTGACGGTGATCGACGACGGCCGACCCGTCGACGTGATCGATGCGATGAGTTCGTGGTGGACGGCCATCCACGGCCACGGCCATCCCGTGCTCGATGCCGCCGTCACGCGCCAGCTGGCAACCATGAACCACGTGATGTTCGGTGGCCTCACCCACGAACCCGCTGCGCGCCTAGCCCAGCTGCTCGTGGAGGTCACCCCCGATGGCCTCGACACCGTCTTCTTCAGCGACTCGGGGTCGGTCGCGGTCGAGGTGGCGGCCAAGATGGCGCTGCAGTACCACCACAGTCGCGGCAACCCGGCCAAGCACCGCCTGATGACCTGGCGGGGCGGTTACCACGGGGACACGTTCACGCCCATGAGCGTGTGCGATCCGGAGGGGGGCATGCACTCGCTCTGGACGGACGTCCTCACGGCCCAGGTGTTCGCCCCGCAGGTGCCGCGCGAGTACGACCCGGCCTACGGCGTCGCATTCGAGGAACAGCTCGCCGCGCACGCCCACGAGGTGGCGGCCGTCATCGTCGAACCCGTCGTCCAGGGCGCCGGCGGCATGCGGTTTCACGACCCGCGGTATCTGACGGACCTGCGGGCGGCCTGCACGCGGCACGACGTGCTGCTGATCTTCGACGAGATCGCCACGGGATTCGGCAGGACCGGCGAGCTATTCGCGGCCGACCACGCCGGTGTCGTTCCGGACGTCATGTGCGTGGGCAAGGCGCTGACCGGCGGCTACCTCACGCTGGCGGCGACACTGTGCACGTCGGAGGTGGCCACCACCATCAGCACCGGAAGCCCGGGCGCGCTGATGCACGGCCCGACCTTCATGGCGAACGCGCTGGCGTGCGCGGTGTCGGTGGCATCGGTGGAGTTGCTCCTCGATCAGGACTGGCGGGGACGGGTGCGCGCCATCGAGAGCGGGCTGGCGACGGCGCTGGCCCCGGCCGCGGAGCTGCCCGGTGTCGCCGACGTGCGGGTGCTCGGCGCGATCGGCGTGGTCGAGATGCATCAGCCGGTCGACATGGCGGTGGCCACCGAGACGGCGCTGCGGCACGGAGTCTGGCTGCGCCCCTTCCGCAATCTGGTCTACGCGATGCCGCCCTACGTCTGCACCGCCGACGAGGTGGACCGGATCGGCTCGGCGATGGTGGGCGTGGCGCGTGCGCTAACCTGAACGGCGTTCAAGTCGGGCGTCGGAAGGCAGTCAGTGACACGCGCAATGGTCTCCCCGCTGGCCTGGCTCGAGGAGATCGAGCAACAGCGGCGGGCCGCCGGTCTGCGGCGAACCCTGCGCGTGCGCCGTCCCGACGCCGGCCAGGACGCCGACTTGGACCTTGCCTCCAACGACTACCTCGGGCTGTCCCTTCATTCGCACGTCGTCGACGGTGGCGTGCGGGCGCTGCGCGCCTGGGGTGCGGGATCGACGGGTTCGCGCCTGGTCAGCGGCAACACGGCGCTGCACGAATCACTCGAGACCGCGCTGGCCGACTTCGTCGGCGCCGAGTCGGCGCTGGTGTTCTCCTCGGGGTACACCGCCAATCTCGGCGCGGTGGTGGCCCTGTCGGGACCTGGGACGCTGCTGGTGTCCGACGCCCTGACACACGCCTCGCTGGTCGACGCGTGCCGCTTGTCACGGGCGCGGGTGCTCGTCACGCCGCACCGTGACGTCGCTGCGGTCGAGGCCGCGCTCGCCGGCCGCAGCGAGGCTCGCGCGGTCGTCGTCACCGACTCCGTGTTCAGCGCGGACGGGGTGCTGGCGCCGTTGCGCGAGCTGCACGACGCGTGCCGACGGCACGGCGCGCTCCTGGTCGTCGACGAGGCCCACGGGCTCGGCGTCCGCGGTGACGGCGGCCGCGGTCTGGTCGCCGAGGTCGGCCTTGCCGGCGCGCCCGACGTCGTGGTGACGACCACGCTGTCGAAGGCGCTGGGCAGCCAGGGCGGTGTCGTCCTCGGTCCCGCCGCGGTCCGCGCGCACCTCGTCGACGCCGCCCGGCCGTTCATCTTCGACACCGGGCTCGCGCCCGCGGCCGTCGGATCGGCGTTGGCCGCGCTCGAGGTGCTGATCGACGAACCGTGGCGGCCCGCAGCCGTGCGGCGAATCGCCGCCGCTCTGGCCGAGACGTGTGGCGTGCCGGAGGTACCCGAGTCGGCCGTCGTGTCGGTGATCCTCGGTGAGCCGGAGGCAGCTCTCGCGGCGGCCACCGCGTGCCTGGACCGCGGCCTGCGGGTGGGGTGCTTCCGACCGCCGTCGGTCCCGGCGGGGACCTCGCGGCTGCGGTTGACGGCGCGCGCGTCGCTGACCGACGACGAGCTCGACCGGGCACGGGCCGTGCTCGCCGACGTCGTCGCCACGGCGCGCATCGCATGAGCGTCGTCTTCGTCACCGGCACCGACACCGGCGTCGGCAAGACCATCGCGACCGCGGCGCTGGCCTGCCACGCCCGGCTGGCCGGTATCGACGTCGCGGTGTGCAAGCCCGTGCAGACCGGAGCTGCCGACGGTGACGACGACCTCGGCGAAGTGGGCCGGCTGTCCGGCGTCGGGACGCTGTCCCCGGGATGGCGCTACCCCGAGCCGCTGGCTCCCGAGGCGGCCGCCGAACGTGCCGGCATGGCGCTGCCGACCTCCGACGAACTACTCGGGCTGATCACCGCGCTCGATCGCCCCGACCGGCTGGTCCTGGTCGAGGGGGCCGGCGGACTGCTGGTCCGCCTCGGCGCCGGCGGTGTGACGCTGCGCGACCTGGCGGTGGAGCTGGGTGGCGCGGTGCTCGTCGTCGCCAGGGCCGGCCTGGGCACCCTCAACCACGCCGAGCTGACGGTGGAGGCCATCGCAGCCCGCGCCCTGTCGTGCGCCGGGCTCGTCGTGGGGGCCTGGCCGGCACAGCCGGGGGTCGCCGAGACGACGAACCTCGAAGCGCTCGGCCGCATCGCCGAGGTCCGCGCGACGCTGCCAGACGGTGCCGGCACCTCGTCGGCAGAGGCCTTCGCCGAGCTCAGCGCGCCGGCCTTCGACACCGACTGGGTTCGTAGTCTGTACCGGTGACCCACTCCGTCGAGTTGCTGTTCGACCAGGACTCGGACGCGGCCATCCGCCGGGAGTGGAACGCCCTGGCCGATGTGGGGCTGCCGAGCCAGGCCAGGCACCGCTCGCCGAGCAACCGTCCGCACGTCACCCTTCTCGCGGCGGGCCGGGTCGACCCGGCCGCCGACGCGGCCCTCTGGGAACCGGCCCGGCAGTTGCCGCTGGAGTGCGTCGTCGGCGCGCCGCTGGTGTTCGGACGGTCCGCACTGACGCTGGTACGGCTGATCGTGCCCGCGGCCGGCTTGCTGACGCTGCACGAGTCGGTCGGTTCCCTCTGTGCGCCGTACGTGTCCGACGGCCCCTTCCCGCATCTGCGCCCGGGACATTGGACACCGCACGTCACCCTGTGCCGCAGGCTCGCCCCCGCCGACTTGCCCGCGGCGCTGGCTCTGCTTGGCGCCGACGACCTGCCTGCGACGTTCGCGGCGCTACGCCGGTGGGATGGCGATGCCAAGGTCGACACCGTGATCGCGTGACGATCCGGTGCGCGGTGAGGCGATCCCGTCGACCAGGAGGCGGACGCCGAAGGTGAACCGGGCGTTGGGGTTCGTCGTCATCACCGACTGGTCGTCGGACAGGGCGCCGGCGGCGTCCCACTGCAGCCGGGACTGCTCGTCGGCGGTGAAGCCCAGCACGTAGTACAGGACGGTCCTGGCGGCGAGGTCGGCATTGGGCGAGTCGATGCCCGCGTCGCCGGCTGCGATCACCAGTCGCTCCAGGATGTCGGCCATCCGCTCCGACTTTCCCGCCGCGAAGCTGGCCGAGACCAGCTCGGCACCGTCGGTGGCCGACAGCAGCGCGTTGCGCAGCCCGGCGCAGATGGCATGTATGCGAACCGCCCAGCCGGCGGGCGGAACGTCGGCCAGCGCGGGTTCGAGGATGCGGTCCGCGACCGCGCCGAGGAGCGCCTGCTTGTCGGCGAAGTGCCAGTAGAGCGCGCCTGGGGTGACGCCCAGCTCGCGCGCGAGCCGGCGCATGGTGAGGTCGGCGATTCCGTAGTCGTCGAGGAGCTGGGTGGCCTTGTCGACCACATCGGACCGGGCGTGGCGTCGACCCTGTTGCACCCCTGTAGCCTAAACACCGTTCAAGTTCTGATGTGCAGAAGGAGTGCGTAGTGACGCAGGCGGCTTCGGAGATCGGCGCAGACGTGTTGGGTCTGGCCAGGGAGCAGGTGCTCGAGCGGGGCGAGGGCCTGACGCAGGCCCAGATCCTGGAAGTGCTGCAGCTGCCCGACGACCGTCTCGAGGAACTCCTCGCGCTGGCCCACGACGTCCGCATGAAGTGGTGCGGACCCGAGGTCGAGGTCGAGGGCATCATCAGCCTCAAGACCGGCGGCTGCCCCGAGGACTGCCACTTCTGCTCGCAGTCCGGGCTCTTCGCGTCGCCGGTGCGCAGCGCCTGGCTCGACGTACCGAGCCTGGTGGAGGCCGCCAAGCAGACCGCCAAGTCGGGGGCGACCGAGTTCTGCATCGTCGCAGCCGTCCGCGGGCCCGACGAGCGACTGCTGGCCCAGGTGGCCGCGGGCATCGAGGCGATCCGCAACGAGGTCGACATCCAGATCGCGTGCTCGCTGGGGATGCTGACCCAGGAGCAGGTGGACCGGCTCGCCGCGATGGGCGTGCACCGCTACAACCACAACCTCGAGACCGCGCGTTCGTTCTTCACCAACGTCGTCACCACCCACACGTGGGAGGAGCGCTGGGCCACCCTCGAGATGGTGCGCGAGGCGGGCATGGAGGTCTGCTGCGGCGGCATCCTCGGTATGGGTGAATCCCTCGAGCAGCGCGCGGAGTTCGCGGCCAACCTCGCCGCGCTGAACCCGCACGAGGTCCCGCTGAACTTCCTCAACCCGCGTCCCGGCACGCCATTCGGCGACCTGGAGGTGCTGCCCGCGTCCGAGGCGTTGAAGGCGGTCGCGGCCTTCCGGCTGGCGCTGCCCCGCACGATGCTGCGCTTCGCCGGTGGTCGTGAGATCACCCTCGGTGACCTGGGCGCCAAAAAGGGCATCCTCGGCGGCATCAACGCCGTCATCGTCGGCAACTACCTGACGACCCTCGGCCGGCCCGCGGAGTCCGATCTGGAACTGCTCGACGACCTGCAGATGCCCATCAAGGCGCTGAACGCCAGCATCTAGCCATGACGCCGAAGTACAACGTCTACACCGGCATCGAGATCGGCGGGGCCGACGGAGCGGCGATTCCCACGGCCGCTCAGCTGGGGCTCGAGCCGCCGCGGTTCTGCTCCGACTGCGGGCGGAGGATGATCGTGCAGGTGCGTCCGGACGGCTGGACGGCCAAGTGCTCCCGCCACGGCGAGCAGGACTCCAAGGATCTCGACAGGCGCTGAGCGTCTGCGTGACGAGCAGAAGGTATCGATGACGCTTCCCGACGTTTCGGTGGCGCCGGCCCAGCCGGTCGCGCCGCCCCGCTTCACGCACCGACAGGCGGCGGTCCGCGTCGTCGGCACCCTGGTCGTCCTCGGCGTCGTGGTCGGCGCGGTGTGGGCCTGGCTGGCACCCCCGATCCAGATCGTCATCGCACTGACCAAGAGCGGCGACCGGGTCCGCGGCTACCTCGGTGACGAGTCGGACTTCGTTTTCCTCGGTGCGTTTCTGATGACGGGGTTGCTCGTCGTGCTCGCGGTGACGACGGCGGTCGCGGCTTGGCAGTGGCGGCCGCACCGCGGACCGGTCATGGTCGCCGCGGTCTCTATTGGCACGTTGGCCGCCGCGGGTGTCGCCGCCGGCGTCGGTGCGGCGTTGGCGCGGTGGCGCTGGGGTGCGATCGACGTGGCGTCGGCACCCGTCTCACCGGAACATCGGGTGTTCTACACCCACGAGGCACCCGCGGTGTTCTACGGACACACCCCGTGGCAGATCGCCGCGTCGGTGATCGTGCCGGCGGGGATCGTCGCCCTTATCTACGCGATCTGTGCGCTCTCCACCAAGCGCGATGACCTGGGCGCGTGGCCGCCGATCAGCGATCCAGCTCCGACAGCGGTAGTCGATCGACCCGTCGACCCGTCATCACCTTCGCCGTGATCACGCCAAGCCGCAGCATGCCGCGGTAGGTCGAGGGGTTCAGCAGCGTCGGCCACTTGGTGCGGGCCCGATTGCTCGATACCGGCTGTCCGGCGAACCGCTCGCGCAGCCACCGCAGCGTCATCGGCGCGGACATGGGGTGCAGCAGCATGTGCTCGCTGAGCATGTCGCGGTGGTAGGTGACGTTCGTGCCGCCGCGGGCGTACGTATGGGTCAGCACGTCGATGTCCTCGACGGAGACGATGCGGTCGTGCACGGCCTGGACGACGAGCACCGGGACGCTCGGCGCGGCGGTCCCCAGCTTGATGCTGTCGAACACGTGCTGGACCTCGGGCGTACGCAGGATGTTCTCCAGCGGCTCGTCGACCATGTTGCCCATGTCCTTGCGGATCAGCTTGAGCACGGCTTCGGCGGTCGTCATGCGCTGGATGTCGGTCAGCATCGTCTTGCCCTCGGGGGTGACGTGCTCGTTGATCACGCGGTCCAGGTCCGGGTAGACGTGCGACAGCGCGGCCACGACCATCGCGGGCAGGCCCGAGAAGAAGCTTCCATTGAGCCGGCGGAACGTGTGGCCCAGGTCGCCGACCGGCGACCCGAGCACCGCGCCGACCAGGTTGAGCTCTGGGGCGTAGTCCGCGTACACCTCGGTGGCCCAGGCAGTGGCCAGGCCGCCACCGGAGTACCCCCACAGCCCCATCGGGGCTTCCGCCGACAGGTTCAGCGACTCGGTGTTCAGTGCGGCACGCAGACCGTCCAGCACGTGGTAGCCAGGCTCGTGGGGAGCCCCCCAGATGCCTTGGGTCCCCTCGTGGTCGGGGATGGACACCGCCCATCCCTCGGCCAGTGCCGCCGAGATCAGCAGGAACTCGAGCTGTGCCAGCGCGCCCACGGCCTTCGCCCCGCGCCGCAGCGCGTAGGAGGGAAAGCAGCTCGAGGCGACGGCGTCGATCGCGCACTGGTAGGACAGGATCGGGCCCTTGCTGCCGGCGGGCCGGTCGGCAGGCACCACGATCGTCGTCACGGCGGCCTGCGGGAGATCGTTGAGGTCGGTGGAGCGGTACAGCAGCTGGGTCGCGGTCAGCTTCTGGGGCACCAGGCCGAGGAAGGCGAGCTCGACGTCACGCGATCGCAGCACCGCGCCGGGCCTGGCATGTTCGAAGCCAGCCGGGGGGACGTAGAACGGATCGAGGTCGGGCAGCTCGGGGTGCACCCCGCGGCCCAGCTCCTCGTGAGGCGGCCGTCCGATCCATTCCGCACCGGTCGAGAGGGCTGCGCTGCCAGAGTCCATCCGGACATTGTCTCTTACCGATTCCTTAAAACCAATCGCGGGCCGCCATCGGTGTCGGTTTCACGTCGGGGGACGCAGCGCCGCGAACTCGTCGGTCACCCGATATTGGGCCTCGGTGAACCGGTAGAGGGCGGCGGGTCGGCCACCGCTGCGGCCCGACTTCGCAGTGGTTCCCGTCGGGGTGATGACGCCGCGACGGGTGAGCACACGCTGCAGGTTGGTGGCGTCGACCTGGTAGCCGAGTGCCGCGTCGTAGACGTCCTTGAGGGTGGAGACGGCGAATTCCCTTGGCGCCAAGGCGAATCCGATGTTGGTGTACGAAAGCTTGGCGACCAGCCTGGCATGGGCGTTGGTGATCATCGGCCGATGGTCGAAGGCCATCGGCGGTAGCGCGTTCACTGGATGCCAGCGGGTGTCGGGTGGCAGCTCGGGGGTTGCGGGGGAGGGCACCAGGCCGAGGAACGTCGAGGCGATGGTGCGCGGGCCCGGTACCCGGTTGGGGTCGGAGAACACGGCGAGCTGCTCCAGGTGGGTCAATTCGCGAAGGTCGACCTTCTCGGCTAGTTGACGTCGAACCGAACTCGTCATGTCCTCGTCGTGACGGAGCCGGCCACCGGGGAGTGACCACGCACCGCGCTGCGGATCCATGGCCCGCTCCCATAGCAGCACGCTGAGCTGCGGGTTTCGTGTCGAGAGTTGGCGAACCTGAAACACGACGGCGAGCACCTCGTGCGCAGTGCTAGTATCAGGCATGTTTTCGATCATAAGTCGAAAACCCCGTCTGGACCAAAGGAGACGACCATGACGGTAGCGGATCTCACCACCGAGACCCGTGGCGGCTGGGCCGCCCAGATCACCAACGGTCCCGAGGGTTACGCCGGCGTGATCGCCGACGAGGAGTGGGCCGCGGAGGTGCGGCGCCTCGCCGACCTGCGCAACGCCACATTGTTGGCGCACAACTATCAGCTGCCGGCCATTCAGGACGTCGCCGATCACGTGGGTGATTCGCTGGCGCTGTCGCGTATCGCCGCCGAGGCCGCAGAGGACACCATCGTGTTTTGCGGGGTGCACTTCATGGCCGAGACCGCCAAGATCCTCAGCCCCGAGAAGACGGTCCTCATCCCGGACCAGCGCGCTGGTTGCTCGCTGGCCGACTCCATCACCGCCGACGAGTTGCGCGCGTGGAAGGACGAGTACCCCGACGCCGTCGTGGTGTCCTACGTCAACACCACCGCCGCCGTGAAGGCGCTCACCGACGTCTGCTGCACGTCGTCGAATGCCGTCGAGGTGGTCGCCTCCATTCCCGCGGACCGCGAGGTGTTGTTCTGCCCCGATCAGTTCCTCGGCGCGCACGTCCGCCGCGTCACCGGACGCGAGAACCTCCACGTCTGGGCCGGCGAATGCCACGTCCACGCCGGCATCAACGGTGACGAGCTGGCCGCCCAGGCCAGGTCGCATCCCGACGCCGAACTGTTCGTGCACCCCGAATGCGGGTGCGCCACCTCGGCGCTGTACCTCGCCGGCGAGGGCGCGTTCCCCGACGACCGCGTCAAGATCCTCTCCACCGGCGGCATGCTCGACGCGGCGCGGACCACCGGGGCCCGCCAGGTCCTGGTCGCCACCGAGATCGGGATGCTGCACCAGTTGCGCCGGGCCGCGCCGGAAGTCGACTTCCGCGCCGTCAACGACCGGGCGTCCTGCCGATACATGAAGATGATCACGCCGGCCGCGCTGCTGCGTTGCCTCGTCGAGGGCGCCGACGAGGTGCACGTCGACCACGAGACCGCCCGCCTGGCGCGGGCCAGCGTCCAGCGCATGATCGAGATCGGGCAACCCGGCGGCGGGGAATGACGGCCTGCGGCGGCGCGGGTCCGCTGGCCGGCCACTGGCAGCAGCGGGCCGACGTCGTCGTCGTCGGTACCGGGGTCGCCGGATTGGCCGCCGCACTGGCCGCACATCGTCGCGGTCGCCGGGTGGTGGTGCTGAGCAAGTCCTCGCGGACCGAGGGGTCCACGGCGACGTTCTACGCCCAGGGCGGCATCGCGGTCGTGGTGCCACGCACCGAGGACACCATCGAGGCCCACGTCGCCGACACCGTGGCCGCCGGCGGCGGGCTGTGTGACGTCGACGCGGTGACCTCGATCGTGGCCGACGGTTTCTCCGCCGTCGCCGAGCTGGTCGACTTCGGTGCGCGCTTCGACGAGGCCGCACCGGGGCAGTGGTCCCTGACCCGCGAGGGCGGGCACTCACGCCGTCGCATCGTGCACGCGGGCGGTGACGCCACCGGCGCCGAGGTACAGCGCGCACTCGACCACACCGCGGCGATCCTGGACATCAGGCGCGATCACGTTGCGCTGCAGGTGCTCCGCGACGCCGACGGGGTCACCGGTGTCCTCGTCCGCAACCAGGATGGACCGGGCGTCATCCACACCCCGTCGGTGATCCTGGCCACCGGCGGCCTCGGCCATCTGTACTCCGCGACCACGAATCCGACGGGTTCGACGGGCGACGGCATCGCGCTGGCGCTGTGGGCGGGGTTAGCGGTCGGCGACGTCGAGTTCGTCCAGTTCCATCCCACGATGCTGTTCGACGGCAACGCAGGCGGGCGCCGTCCGTTGATCACCGAGGCGCTGCGTGGCGAGGGCGCGATCCTCGTCGACGCTCGCGGCGACTCGGTGACCGCCGGTGTCCATCCGATGGGCGACCTGGCTCCGCGCGACGTCGTCGCCGCCGCCATCGACGCCCGGCTGACGCAGACCGGCGACGCGTGCGTCTACCTCGACGCCCGCGGAGTCGAGGACTTCGCGGCGCGCTTCCCGACCGTGAACGCCGCCTGCCTGGCGGCCGGTGTCGACGCCACCCGCGCGCTGATCCCGGTGGTCCCCGGTGCCCACTACAGCTGCGGCGGGGTGCTCACGGACGTGTCCGGACGTACCGAACTTCCCGGCCTGTTCGCGGCGGGCGAGGTCGCCCGCACCGGGATGCACGGCGCGAACCGGCTGGCGTCCAACAGCCTGCTCGAAGGTCTGGTCGTCGGGCGACGCGCCGGTGCCGCCGCCGCCGACCACGCCGCGAGCGCGCCAGCACCCCGGGCGGCCGTGGAGCTCGTCCGCCGGGCGACCCTCGTCAAGGACACCCTGCAACGCGCCATGACAAGGCATGCGTCGGTGGTGCGTGACGGCGCCGGGCTGACCGACGTGGCAGAGCTGATCGGCACGGCCCGCGCGCGCAACCTCACCGGACGGGCCGACTTCGAGGCCGCCGCATTGACCACCACCGCGGCGGCCGTCGTGGCGGCGGCGCTGGCACGGGCGGAGTCGCGGGGTTGTCACCACCGAGCCGACCATCCCGACACTGATCCCACCCAGTCGGCCAGTTCGAGCGTCCGCCTCGACGCCGCGGGCACGGCGGCTGTGGTCCACGAGACGAAGGTGTGCTGCTGATGGCGCTCGGTGAAGACGAACGCAACGAGGCCCTGGCGACGATCGCACGCGGTCTCGCCGAGGATCTGCGCTACGGGCCAGACGTCACCTCGCTGGCGACGGTCCCCGCCGACGCCGTCACCAAGGCGGCCATGGTCAGTCGGCAATCAGGGGTCGCCGCAGGCGTCGACATCGCGCTGCTCGTCCTCGACGAGGTCGTGGGTGCGGGGGAGTACGGCGTCCTCGACCGGGTGCAGGACGGCACCCCGCTCGAACCAGGTGACCCGCTGCTGGTGCTCGAGGCCCCCACCCGCAGCTTGCTGACCGCCGAACGCACCATGCTCAACCTGGTCTGTCATCTGTCGGGCATCGCCAGCACCACCGCGGCCTGGGTGCGCGCGGTCGAAGGGACGAACGCCCAGATTCGCGACACCCGCAAGACGCTGCCGGGGCTGCGCGTACTGCAGAAGTACGCGGTCAGGGTGGGCGGCGGAGTCAACCACCGAATGGGCCTTGGCGACGCGGCGCTGATCAAGGACAACCACGTGGCCGCGGCGGGATCGGTGGTCGCCGCACTGCACGCCGTTCGGGAGATGGCTCCAGACGTGCCCGTCGAGGTCGAGGTCGACTCGCTGGAACAGCTCGATGCGATCCTCGACGAGGACCTCGGCAGCACGCCGCTGATCCTGCTGGACAACTTCCCCATCTGGATGACGCAGATGGCCGTGCAACGCCGGGCGGCCCGCGCGCCGCAGGTGAAGCTGGAGGCGTCGGGCAATCTGTCGCTGGCCAACGCGGCGGCCTACGCGGGGACGGGTGTCGACTACCTCGCGGTGGGCGCACTCACCCATTCGGTCCGGGTCCTCGACGTCGGCCTCGATCTGTAACCGGCCGGTCGCGGTAGGAGTAGCGGCTACGATCACGGCGTGTCCTCCAGCCAAGCGCCCTTGCCGCCCCATTCCGCGCCGCCGACTCGGCAGCGCGGTCAGACGCTGCCGGTGGTCGCGGTCGTGCTCGCCCTCGTAGCACTGGGACTCTCGGCGTGGGCCGCGTTCCGGCCCACGTCCACGTCGTCCACACCGACGTACTCCGCAACCGAACAGGCCGATGCGAAGAAGAAGATCTGTGGCGCAGCCGATTTGGTGCGCAAGGGGGTCTCGCTCAACACCAATCTGCAGCCCCCCGGCGGCCCCGAGGACGTCACCGGCTCGCTAGCGGTGGCCGCCAACGCGCGGCTGTCGCTCTCCGACGGCGGGCAGTACCTGGTCTCGCGCCTGGACCCCGCCACGCCGGCCGACGTCAGCGACGCCGTCCGCAAGTTCGCCGGGACCCTGATGGACATCGGCGCCGCCGCCACCGCCGGCATGCAGAACACCGAGCCGGATCAAGCCGCCCGACTCCGTGACGCCGACGCGCAGAACGCCAGGGTCACCGAGGTGTGCAAGTAGCGGTCAGCTGTCGCCGCCGCCCGTCGAACCCTTGTCGGACGCCGTGTCCTTCTTCTCGGTCTTGGCACTGGTGTCGCTGGTCCCGGCCTTGACCTGCGCCGTCGTCACGGCCTTCTTGCTGCTGGTGGCAGAACCGTCGGCGCCGGGCTTGCCCGTGGTGCCGCCCGTTCCCGGCTGACCACCCGAACCGCCCTTGGCATCGGTCGTTCCGGTTGCCGAGCCACCGTCACCGCCGTCGCCTCCGGTGCCGTTCGGGCCAGCCGAACCGCCCGTGCCTCCAGCGCCACCGGTAGCGACGCCGCTGGTCGTCACGGCGTCGCCGCCATCACCGCCCTTGCCGCCGTCGCCCGAGAGCATCCCGCCCTTGCCGCCGGTGCCGCCTGCGCCACCGTTGGCCGCGCCGCCCTGGTTGTAGGCCTCGCCACCGGCGCCGCCGGCGCCGCCGTTGCCCGCCAGCATGCCGCCGTTGCCGCCCTTGCCGCCGTTGCCACCGGTCGCGGTGCCGAAGCCGACCACGCTGGGCGACCCGGTTCCACCGTTGCCGCCGTTGCCGAACAGCCCGGCGTTGCCACCGTCACCGCCGTATCCGCCGCGGGCACCACCGTTGCTCGCCCCGTTGCCGCCGTTGCCCAACAGCAGGCCGCCGTTGCCGCCGGCCTGGCCGGGCAGGAATCCGTCCCCACCATTGCCAATCAACAGACCGGCGTTCTCACCGGGACCGCCGTCGTGGATGAAGACGTAGACGAAGGACCCGATCAGGCTTCCGAGATCGGGAGACGTGGTCGGTATTGCGGCGAGCGTGGCGCGCGCAGTCGGCGCCGCACCGCCGCCGATCGTGGGGGACGGCGAGATCGCGACGAGCGTGGGCGCGAAGAAGTTCGGCGCGGCCGGGCCGGCCGACTGGCGCGCACTGGTCGCCGGCACGGCGAAGAGCGGCGCCGTGGCGGGATCGGTGGACGCCGGGTCGGATGTCTGAGGTGTGTCGACGCTGCCGGCGCTCACCGGTGACGCCGTCGCCTCCAAGGGCGTCCACGTGGTGATGGCGGCGAGCGACAGGGCGTCTGCCTTCGCCGCGGCCGACGGCTCCTCCTGCTGCGACCCGGGCGCCGTGCTCCCGGCCGCGGCCAGGACTCCCACTGCGAGGGCAGCCGTCAACACGGTCTTTCGCTGAACAGTCGTCATCGGTGAGCATCCCCCAAAGTGGTCAGCAAGTTGGCTAGACATCCATACCTCGGTGAGAAGATACAGCAATGAGCTGGCCAATGACACCGCGATTGCATTTGCCAGAATTTCACCTCGACGTCGCGCAGCTCGCGCGATGAGGGCAGCGTCAGGTCGACTCAGTGCGATGTAACTGCGGCGACGCCAGGGCCGACGTCACGAACGAGCCCGCGACGGGGCTCAACCAGACGTCACCCGACGTCGGCGACGAACGTGCCCTGGCGCTTGGCCAGCATCCGGGGAATCCGCGGCAGGGCCGGGTCGCTGGTGCCGGCGGGCAGGACGCGCGGGTTCACCAGATGCAGGTCCTGGTGCCCGACGTGGATCTCGGCCTCACCCGCGGCGAGGACGTTCTTCACCCAGTTGGTCTTGCCATGCATCAATCCGATCGCCACCAGGTCGTCCTTGCGGTAGGCAGTCACGATCGTCTCGTACTGCTTGCGCGAGGTGCGTCCGCGGTGCTTGATCACCGCGAAGGCCGGCATGCGCTTGGACAGCGGCCGCAGCAGCGGGTTGACGTACTTGATCTGGAATCGCTCGAGCCACACCGGCATGAGCATCGGCACGCCAGGGGCGTTGTTGGGATGGTCTTGCCTCGACGTGGACGGTGACATGGCGGCTCCCGGATTCTGATTTGTGCTGCTCTGGGACAATAGACGGCGTGACTGACTCGTCCGTGCTGATGTCCCGCATCGACCTGCGGGGTGAACGGCTGTCCGCGGCTCGGCTACGCGCCGTGCTGCCGCGCGGCGGAGTGGACGTCGACTCCGTGGTGCCCAAGGTCCGACCGATCGTCGACGCCGTGATCGAGCGAGGCGCCGAGGCAGCCCTCGAATACGGCCAGGCCTTCGACGGCGTCCGCCCCGCGACGGTTCGGGTGCCCCGGGCCAGGCTCGAGGAGGCGCTCGCCGAACTCGACGCCGACGTTCGCGCGGCCCTCGAGGTGGCGATCGAGCGGACGCGTGCCGTACATGCAGACCAAAGGCGCACCGACCGCAAGACGACGCTGGCGCCCGGTGCGACGGTGACCGAACGCTGGGTGCCGGTGGAACGGGTGGGCCTGTACGTTCCGGGCGGCAACGCCGTGTACCCGTCCAGCGTCGTGATGAACGTGGTTCCCGCGCAGACCGCCCTGGTGGAGGGCCTGGTGATCGCCAGCCCGCCGCAGGCCGAATTCGGTGGTCTGCCACATCCGACGATCCTGGCCGCGGCGTGCATGCTCGGCGTCGACGAGGTGTGGGCCGTCGGCGGCGCGCAGGCCGTCGCCCTGCTCGCGCACGGTGGCACCGACACCGACGGCGCCGAGCTGGCGCCCGTCGACATGATCACCGGTCCCGGCAACATCTGGGTCACCGCCGCCAAGCGCATCTGCCGCTCTCAGGTGGGCATCGACGCGGAGGCCGGACCGACCGAGATCGCCATCCTCGCAGACCACTCGGCCGATCCCGTGCACATCGCCGCCGATCTCATCAGCCAGGCCGAGCACGACGAGATGGCCGCCTCGGTTCTGGTCACCACCAGCCCCGAGCTCGCGGACGCCACCGACGCCGAGGTCGCGGCTCAGTTGCGGACCACCGTGCACCGGGAGCGGGTCACCGCGGCGTTGACCGGCCGCCAGTCGGCCATCGTGCTGGTCGACGACATCGAAGCGGGCCTGCGCACGGTCAATGCCTATGCCGCCGAACACCTCGAGATCCAGACCGTCGATGCGTCGGCGGTGGCCAACGAAGTGCGTTCTGCCGGAGCGGTATTCGTCGGTCCGTGGTCGCCGGTCAGCCTCGGCGACTACTGCGCCGGCTCCAACCACGTGCTGCCCACCGCGGGGTGCGCGCGGCATTCCAGTGGACTGTCGGTGCAAACGTTCCTGCGCGGCATCCACGTCGTCGACTACTCGGAGGCGGCCCTGAAGGACGTGTCCGGCTACGTGATCACGCTGGCGCAGGCCGAGAACCTGCCGGCCCACGGCGAGGCCGTCCGACGAAGGTTCGAGAAATGAGCAGGATTTCCCTGGACGACCTTCCGCTGCGTGACAGCTTGCGGGGCAAGTCCCCCTACGGCGCTCCCCAGCTGTCGGTTCCGGTGCGGCTCAACACCAACGAGAATCCGCACCCGCCCACCGCGGCGCTCATCGACGACCTCGTCGCCACCGTGCGCGACGCGGCATCCGAGCTGCACCGCTACCCGGACCGGGATGCGACCGCGCTGCGGACGGACCTCGCGGTCTACCTCAGCGGGCAGACGGGCGTCGAGCTGACCGCCGCGAACCTGTGGGCGGCCAACGGCTCCAACGAGATCCTGCAGCAGCTGTTGCAGGCGTTCGGCGGGCCGGGCCGCACCGCCATGGGCTTCGTCCCGTCGTATTCGATGCACCCGATCATCTCCGACGGCACCCAGACCGAGTGGCTGGAGGCCGCTCGATCCGAGGACTTCGGGTTGGACGTGGACGTCGCCGTCGCCGCGATCACCGACCGGCGGCCCGACGTGGTCTTCCTCGCCAGCCCCAACAACCCGTCGGGCCAGAGCATCTCGCTCGACGATTTGCGTCGCCTGCTCGACGTCGCACCCGGCATCGTGATCGTCGACGAGGCGTACGGCGAATTCTCCTCGGAGCCAAGCGCCGTGCGACTGCTGGCCGACTACCCGGCCACGCTGATCGTCACCCGCACCATGAGCAAGGCGTTCGCGTTCGCCGGCGGCCGGCTGGGTTACTTGGCGGCCGACCCCGCGGTGGTCGACGCCCTGCTGCTGGTCCGGCTGCCGTATCACCTGTCCGCGCTGACCCAGGCCGCGGCCCGGGCGGCTTTGCGCCATGCCGACGACACCCTCGGCAGCGTCGCGCGCCTCATCGCCGAGCGTAATCGCGTGTCGGAAGCCTTGGCCGGCATGGGATTTCGCGTCATCCCCAGCGATGCCAACTTCGTCCTGTTCGGTGGGTTCGCCGATGCACCGGCGGCGTGGCAGCGTTACTTGGAGGCCGGGGTGTTGATCAGGGACGTCGGGATCCCCGGCTTCCTGCGTGCCACCACCGGATTGACCGACGAGAACGACGTCCTCCTCGACGTCAGCGCCGAGCTGGCCGAGTCCGTATTCGCCTCAGCAGAGGACAGCAGCCCCGTAGGAGCCTCATGACCACCCCGGCGAACCGCCGCGCCCGCGTCGAACGCACGACCAAGGAGTCGCGCATCGTCGTCGAATTGGACCTCGACGGTACCGGCAAGACCGACATCGCCACCGGTGTGCCGTTCTACGATCACATGCTCAATTCGCTGGGCAGCCATGCCAGTTTCGATCTGACCGTGCACGCCGAGGGTGACGTCGACATCGAGGCCCACCACACCGTCGAGGACACCGCGATCGTGCTTGGTCAGGCGCTCGGCGAAGCGCTCGGCGACAAGAAGGGGATCCGCCGGTTCGGCGATGCGTTCATCCCGATGGACGAGACGCTGGCCCACGCGTCGGTCGACGTGTCGGGCCGGCCGTACTGCGTGCACACCGGTGAGCCGGACTACATGGTGCACAGCACGATTGCGGGCAGTGCGGTTCCCTACCACACGGTCATCAACCGGCACGTCTTCGAGTCGCTTGCCATGAATGCGCGGATCGCCCTGCACGTGCGCACCCTGTACGGCCGCGATCCGCACCACGTCACCGAGGCACAGTTCAAGGCCGTGGCCCGCGCCCTGCGCCAGGCCGTGGAGCCCGATCCGCGGGTATCCGGCGTGCCGTCGACGAAGGGCAGTTTGTGACGGCGAGAGTCGTCGTCCTGGACTACGGCTCGGGCAACCTGCGCTCGGCGCAGCGGGCGCTGGAGCGGGTCGGCGCCCAGGTCGAGGTGACCGCCGACCCCGAGGCAGCGGCTGCCGCCGATGGCCTGGTGGTGCCGGGAGTCGGTGCCTACGAGGCATGCATGACGGGGCTGCGCGCGGTGGGCGGGGAGAAGATCGTCGCCGACCGGCTGGCCAAGGGGCATCCCGTACTCGGCATCTGCGTGGGCATGCAGATCCTGTTCAGCCGCGGGGTGGAATTCGGCGTCGAGAGCGTCGGGTGCGGGCAGTGGCCCGGCTCCGTCGTGCGGCTGGACGCCCCGGTGATCCCGCACATGGGTTGGAACGTGGTCGACGCCGCCGCCGACAGCACGCTGTTCAAGGGCCTGGACGCCGCCACCCGCTTCTACTTCGTGCACTCCTATGCCGCGCAGCGGTGGGAGGGTGCCGACGACGCGCTGCTGACCTGGGCGACGCACCACGTACCGTTCCTGGCAGCGGTCGAGGATGGCGCCTTGAGCGCCACGCAATTTCATCCGGAGAAGAGTGGCGACGCCGGTGCGACGCTGCTCGAGAATTGGGTCGAGGGGCTTTCGTAGTGAGTGGCAAGCGTTTGATTCTTCTGCCGGCGGTCGACGTGGTCGATGGCAAGGCGGTGCGCCTGGTGCAGGGCGTCGCCGGCAGCGAGACCGACTACGGATCGGCACTCGACGCAGCGCTGGGGTGGCAGACCGACGGTGCCGAGTGGATCCACCTCGTCGACCTCGACGCCGCCTTCGGCCGCGGATCCAATCGGGAACTGCTCGCCGAGGTGATCGGCAAGCTCGACGTCGCGGTGGAACTCTCCGGCGGCATCCGTGACGACGCGTCCTTGACCGCCGCACTCGAGGCCGGTTGCGCCAGAGTCAATCTCGGAACCGCGGCGCTCGAGGACCCGCAGTGGTGCGCCCGGGCCATCGCCGAGCACGGGGACAAGATCGCGGTGGGTCTGGACGTCAAGCTCGAAGACGGCCAGTACCGGCTGCGCGGGCGGGGCTGGGAGACCGACGGCGGAGATCTGTGGCCGGTGCTCGAGCGCCTCGACGGCGAGGGCTGCTCACGGTTCGTCGTCACCGACGTCACCAAGGACGGCACCCTGAACGGACCGAACCTCGAGCTGCTGGCCGGTGTCGCCGAACGCACCGACGCGCCCGTCATCGCCTCCGGTGGCGTGTCGAGCCTCGATGATTTGCGCGCCATCGCCACCCTCACCGGTGTCGGCGTCGAGGGAGCGATCGTCGGCAAGGCGCTCTACGCGGGACGCTTCACCCTTCCCGAGGCGCTCGCCGCGGTGAGTCGGTAGTCCGGAATGGCGCTGGACGACGCAGATCTGCACGGGCTGGTCGCCGAGGCGACGGTGATCCTCGACGCCGCTGCCAAGCCCTTCGTTGCCGGACACCGCGCCCAGTCCGCGGTCGCCAAGAAGGGCAACGACTTCGCCACCGAGGTCGACCTGGCCATCGAGCGCCAGGTCGTGCAGGCCCTGCAGGACGCGACCGGGATCGGGGTGCACGGCGAGGAGTTCGGCGGCGCACCCGTCGACTCGCACCTGGTGTGGATCCTGGACCCCATCGACGGCACCTTCAACTACGCGGCGGGCTTGCCGACGGCGGCCATCCTGCTCGGACTGCTGCGCGACGGCGTGCCGGTCGCCGGATTGACCTGGCTGCCGTTCACCGACGTGCGGTACACGGCGGTCGAGGGGGGACCGTTGTACGCCAATGGAATTGCCCAGCCCACGCTGAAGCCCGCCGCGCTGCGCGACTCGATCGTCGGCATCGGCACCTTCAACGTCGACTCCCACGGCGAGTTCCCCGGCCGCTACCGGATGGCCACGCTGGAGCAGCTCAGCCGTCGCTGCTCGCGGGTCCGCATGCACGGTTCGACCGGTATCGACCTCGCCTACACCGGTGCGGGTGTGCTCGGTGGCGCGATCAGCTTCGGCCACCACGTCTGGGATCACGCCGCCGGTGTGGCGCTGGTACGGGCCGCCGGCGGCGTCGTCACCGATCTGGCGGGTGCGGACTGGACGCCTGCGTCGCGCTCGGCCCTCGCCGGCGAACCCAGTGTGCACGCGCAGATCCTGGAGGTCGCGATGGCCGTCGGCACGCCGGGGGAGTACTGAGATGGACGTCGCGGTCCGCGTGATCCCTTGCCTCGACGTCGACGCCGGCCGCGTCGTCAAGGGGGTCAACTTCGAAAACCTGAGGGACGCAGGTGATCCCGTCGAGCTAGCTGCGGCCTACGACGCCGAGGGCGCCGACGAGCTGACCTTCCTCGACGTGACCGCGTCGTCGGCAGGTCGATCGACCATGCTCGAGGTGGTCCGTCGCACGGCCGAGCAGGTCTTCATCCCGCTCACCGTCGGTGGCGGAGTGCGCTCGGTCGCCGACGTCGACGTGTTGCTGCGCGCGGGTGCCGACAAGGTCTCGGTCAACACTGCGGCCATCGCGCGACCGGAGCTGCTCGACGAATTGTCCCGCCAGTTCGGCTCGCAGTGCATCGTGTTGTCCGTCGACGCCAGGACCGTCCCGGAGGATTCGAAGCCGACGCCGTCGGGGTGGGAGGTGACCACCCACGGTGGCCGTCGCGGTACCGGCATCGACGCCGTGGAATGGGCACGCCGGGGAGCTGAACTCGGCGTCGGTGAGATCCTGCTGAACTCCATGGACGCCGACGGCACCAAGGCGGGTTTCGATCTGGCGATGCTGCGGGCCGTCCGCGCGGCCGTGACCGTTCCGGTGATCGCAAGCGGGGGCGCCGGTGCCGTCGAGCACTTCGCTCCGGCCGTCTCGGCGGGTGCCGATGCGGTGTTGGCCGCCAGCGTCTTTCACTTCGGCGAGTTGACCATCGGGCAGGTCAAGGCAGCGATGGCCGAGGAAGGGATCGTGGTCAGGTGACCCTCGACGAATCGATCGCGGCCAAGCTCAAGCGCGACGCGAACGGGCTGTTCGCCGCCGTCGCTCAGGAACGCGGGACGGGCCAGGTGCTCATGGTGGCGTGGATGAACGACGACGCCCTGGCGCACACCCTCGCGACCCGCCGAGCCACGTATTACTCACGGTCCCGCGGCGAGCAGTGGGTCAAGGGCGAGACCTCCGGTCACACCCAGTACGTGCACTCCGTGCGGCTGGACTGCGATGGCGACACCGTCCTGCTGGAGGTCGACCAGGTGGGCGCGGCGTGCCACACCGGTGAGCACTCCTGCTTCGACGCCGACGAGATCCTGGCGCCCGAGCGCTAATTGCGGTCGTCGGGCCGCGTCATGGCGAACATCGCCTCCGGTGCGATCTCGGCGTAGTCGGCAGGCCCGCCGGCGCGCAGGATTGGATGCGCCTTGGCGGTGTCGTAGACCCCGTCGACGAGTAGCTCCCTATCGATGTGCACGGCGACGACCTGGCCAAGCACCAGCCAGGCGGGGATGGTCTCGTCGTCGAGGTTACGCAGCTGAATTAGTTGCGTCAGTTGGCATTCGAAGTTGACCGGGCTCTCCAAGACGCGCGGCGGCTTGACGAGGGAGGAGGCCACCGGCGTCAGTCCGCTGCGCACGAACTCATCCTCGTCCGACGGAAGGGACGCCGAGGTCTCGTTCATCGCCCCGGCCACCGACCGAGTGGCCAGGTTCCAGACGAACTCACCGGTGGCGTCGACGTTGGCGACGGTGTCCTTCCAGCCGATCGACGAGAAGCCGACCAGCGGCGGCCGGTAGTTGAACGCGTTGAAGAAGCTGTAGGGGGCCAGGTTCGCGACGCCGTCGGTGCTCAGTGAGGAGATCCATCCGATCGGCCGCGGCCCGACGATGGCGTTGAGCGGGTCGTGCGGCAGCCCGGTGCCGTCGGCGACCCGGTAGTGGTGTGCGTCGTCCCTTGCGATGATCAGACCTCCATCCGTGTTGCCTTGGCCCGCGCGGTCCACCGGCCGTCGTGATGGCCCACCTCCACGGGGTGCGAGAACGCCGCGGTGACGTTCTCGGTGGTGACCGTCTCCCGCGCCGCGCCGCTGGCGACCGTGCGGCCCTCGGCGATCAGCAGAGCGTGGGTGGTGGTGCTCGGAAGCTCCTCCAAATGGTGCGTCACCAGGATGGACGCGACGTCGGGGTGTGCCTCGCCCAGTGAATCGATGGTCTCCAGGAGTTGTTCGCGGGCCGCGACGTCGAGGCCGGTCGACGGCTCGTCGAGCAGCAGCAGGCGAGGTCCGGAGATGAGTGCGCGCGCAATGAGGGTCCGCCCGCGCTCGCCCTGTGACAGCGTCGGCCAGAGGCTGTCGGCGATGCGGCTGAGCCCGACGGTGTCGATCATCGCGTCGGCTCTCGCGGCGTCGTCGTCGGTAGGCGTCCAGCGAAGCGGCAGGTCGTTGGTGCCGGTGATACCCGTCAGCACCACCTCCCGGACGGTGCGCGGGTGCTGCAGCCGGTGGCGCGGGTTGACGTGTCCGATCGAGCGCCGCAGCGCCGCGAGGTCGGTGCGGCCCATCTGCTCGCCGAGCACTCGGACGCTGCCGGAGCTGGGAAAGGTGACCGCACCGCAGAAGCCGAGCAGCGTGCTCTTGCCAGCCCCGTTCGGGCCGAGCAGAGCCCAGTGTTCACCCTCGCAGACGGTGAGCGAGATGCCATCGATGATGTGCTTGCCGTCGCGGCGGAACGTCACGTCGTCAAGCTGCAGAACGGGTTTCACTTGGCGCGCAGCACCTCGAGGGCCTTGTCGGCATGAGAGTCGAAGTTGAACTCGCTGCCGATCACCTCGAGCACCCTGCGGTCGGTGCCGATGACGAACGTCACGCGCTTCACCGGCGCCAGCTTGCCGAGCAGGCCCCGCTTCACGCCGAACTGCGTGGCGACCTCGCCGTCGGCGTCGGACAGCAGCGGGTAGTCGAACTGCTGGCTGCTGGCGAACTGGGCCTGCTTGTCCACCGCGTCGGTCGAGATGCCGACGCGATTGGCCCCGACCGCCGCGAACTCGGCTGCGAGGTCGCGAAAGTGGCAGGCCTCCTTGGTGCAGCCCGGCGTCATGGCCGCCGGGTAGAAGAAGAGCACCACCGGGCCATCGGCGAGCAGGCTCGTCAGGCTGCGGATGGTGCCGGTCTGGTCGGGGAGTTGGAACTCGGCAACCTGGTCGCCACGCTTCATGGGTGTCACGCTACGCCTGGCTGAGTGGCCGAATCGAACTCGACGTCTGGGAGGATTGTCACGTGCAGGCACAATCTTCCGCCGTTTCGCCGGCTCCGACGCGAACGGCCAACCTCGCCGCGACGACCTCGCGGGAGGACTTCCGGGCGCTGGCCGCCGAGCATCGCGTCGTTCCCGTGACGCGAAAGGTGCTCGCCGACAGCGAGACGCCGCTGTCGGCGTATCGCAAGCTCGCCGCCAATCGACCGGGAACGTTCCTATTGGAGTCCGCCGAGAATGGCCGGTCCTGGTCACGGTGGTCCTTCATCGGAGCGGGCGCCCCGTCGGCTCTGACGGTGCGCGACGACCAGGCGGTGTGGCTCGGCGTGACCCCGCAGGGAGCTCCCAGCGGAGGCGATCCGATCGACGCCGTGCGCACCACCCTCGAACTGCTCGAGACCGCCACGCTGCCCGGCCTGCCGCCGCTATCCAGCGGGCTGGTGGGATTCTTCGCCTACGACATGGTGCGACGGCTGGAGCGTCTGCCCGCGCTCGCCGTCGATGACCTGCGACTGCCCGACATGTTGCTGCTGCTGGCCACCGACATCGCCGCCGTCGACCATCACGAGGGCACCATCACGCTGATCGCCAACGCGGTGAACTGGAACGGCACCGACGAGCGGGTCGATGAGGCCTACGACGACGCCCTGGCTCGGCTCGACGTCATGACCGCAGCGCTGGGAGCGCCGCTGCCGTCGGCGGTGGCGACGTTCAGCAGACCGGCGCCGGACTACCGCTCCCAGCGCACCGTCGAGGAGTATTCGGCCATCGTCGACAAGCTGGTCGGTGACATCGAGGCGGGTGAGGCGTTCCAGGTGGTGCCCTCCCAGCGCTTCGAGATGGTCACCGCCGCCGACCCAATCGACGTGTACCGGATGCTGCGGGTGACCAATCCCAGCCCGTACATGTACCTGCTCAATGTCCCGAACGACGATGGCGGACTGGACTTCTCGATCGTGGGTTCCAGCCCCGAGGCGCTGGTCACCGTCACCGACGGCAAGGCGACGACCCACCCGATCGCGGGCACCCGCTGGCGCGGGGCCACCGAGGAGGAGGACGTCCTGCTGGAGAAGGAACTGCTGTCCGACGAGAAGGAACGCGCCGAGCACCTGATGCTGGTCGACCTCGGTCGCAACGACCTGGGCCGGGTGTGCGTGCCGGGCACCGTGCGGGTGGAGGACTACAGCCACATCGAGCGCTACAGCCACGTCATGCACCTGGTGTCGACGGTGACCGGTCACCTGGCCGAGGGCAAGACGGCACTCGACGCGGTCACCGCGTGCTTCCCGGCAGGCACGCTCTCCGGTGCTCCGAAGGTGCGGGCGATGCAGCTCATCGAGGAGGTCGAGAAGACGCGTCGCGGCCTGTATGGCGGCGTGCTCGGATACCTGGACTTCGCGGGCAACGCAGACTTCGCCATCGCGATCCGGACGGCGTTGATGCGTGCCGGGACGGCCTACGTGCAGGCCGGCGGCGGTGTGGTCGCCGACTCCAAGGGTGAGTACGAGTACAACGAGGCGGCCAACAAGGCGCGGGCCGTCCTCAACGCGATCGCGGCCGCGGAAACGCTGGGGGAGCCGTGAGCAGGGCCGCCCAGCTGCTGCTGGTGCTCTCGGCGCTGGCGCTGTGGGCGGCCTCGCGTCTGGCGTGGGTCGACGTCACCTCCTTCGACGGGCTCGGCCAGCCGAAGTCGACCACGCTGAACGGCGCCGCCTGGTCGACGGCCCTGGTGCCGTTGGCGCTGGTCGCCTTGGCGGCCGCCATCGCCGCGCTGGCGGTGCGGGGCTGGATTCTGCGGGTGGTCGGGGTGCTGGTGGCCGTGGCCACGGCCGGAATGGGTTACCTGGGGATCGGGCTGTGGGTGATTCGCGACGTTGCGGTGCGGGCCGCCGATCTGGCGCAGGTTCCGGTGACCGCGCTGATCGGGACCCAACGCCACCACTGGGGTGCAGCACTCACTCTGGTTGGCGCAGCCTGCGCACTGGTCGGTGCCGTGCTGCTGGTGCGCACGGCGGCCAGGACGCCATCGGGCGCCGCCGCGACCGCCGACAAGTACGTGACCCCGGCGGCCAGGCGCGAGGCCGCGCGGGAGGACACGGCGGACGGAATGTCCGAACGAATGATCTGGGATGCCCTCGACGACGGGCGCGATCCGACGACGTCGGACAACGAGGGGCGGTGACGGCCCGTGTGGCAGTGGCGACTACCCTTCGTGAAGGTAATAATCTGGGTACTTCCAGAGGGCACGAAGGGGAGCGGCGGCTGATGAGTTCGGGGACCGTGCTCGACTCCATCATCGAGGGAGTTCGCGCCGACGTAGCCGCTCGTGAGGCCCAGGTCAGCTTCGCCGACGTCAAGCAGCGAGCCAAGTCCGTCCGCCCGGCGCTGGACGCCCTCGCGGCCCTGAGTGCCGACGGCATCGGCGTCATCGCCGAGGTCAAGCGGGCCAGCCCGTCGCGGGGGGAACTCGCCTCCATCTCCAACCCGGCCAAGTTGGCGCGCGCCTATCAGGACGGTGGCGCCAGGGTCATCAGCGTTCTGACCGAGGAGCGCCGGTTCAAGGGGTCTCTGGAGGATCTCGACGAAGTCCGGGCCGCGGTGACGATTCCAGTGCTGCGCAAGGACTTCATCGTCGGGCCGTACCAGATCCACGAGGCCCGGGCCCACGGCGCCGACATGCTGTTGCTCATCGTCGCCGCGCTGGAACAGTCCGCGCTGGTGTCGATGATCGACCGCACCGAGTCTCTCGGCATGACCGCGCTCGTCGAGGTCCACACCGAGGAGGAAGCCGACCGCGCACTGCAGGCCGGCGCCCGGGTGATAGGCGTCAACGCCCGCGATCTGAAGACCCTCGAGGTCGACCGCGACTGCTTCGCCCGCATCGCTCCCGGTCTGCCGTCCAACGTGATCCGCGTCGCCGAGTCCGGTGTCCGCGGCACCGCGGACCTGCTCGCGTACGCCGGTGCTGGTGCCGACGCCGTGCTGGTCGGCGAGGGACTCGTCACCAGCGGTGATCCCCGCACCGCCGTCGCCGACCTGGTCACCGCAGGCACGCACCCGTCCTGCCCGAGACCGTCGCGCTGAGATAGTGGGAGATCTCGCCGGCCAAGAGCTGCCGCGTTCCAGCGCAGCCATTGCCGAACCATCGACTCACGATCCCGACGCCAAGGGGCACTTCGGTGCCTACGGCGGGCGGTTGGTCCCCGAGGCCCTGATGGCCGTCATCGAGGAGGTCACCGCGGCCTACGAGAAGGCCAGGACCGACCAGACCTTCCTCGACGAGCTCGACCGGCTGCAGCGCCACTACACGGGTCGTCCATCTCCGCTGTACGAAGCGACCCGGCTCAGTGAGCACGCTGGCGGCGCCCGGGTGTTCCTCAAGCGGGAAGACCTCAACCACACCGGATCCCACAAGATCAACAACGCCCTGGGGCAGGGGCTGCTCGCCAAGCAGATGGGCAAGACCCGCATCATCGCCGAGACCGGTGCCGGTCAGCACGGTGTGGCGACCGCCACCGCCTGCGCACTGCTCGGCATGACCTGCGTGATCTACATGGGTTCGGTCGACGTCGCCCGCCAAGCACTCAACGTCGCCAGGATGCGGCTGCTCGGCGCCGAGGTCGTCTCCGTGGAATCCGGTTCGAAGTCGTTGAAGGACGCCATCAACGAGACCTTCCGCGACTGGGTCGCCCACGCCGACGACACGTACTACAGCTTCGGGACCGCAGCCGGCCCCCATCCGTTTCCGACCATGGTGCGCGACTTCCAACGGGTGATTGGCATGGAGGCGCGCGCACAGATCCTCGAGCAGGCGGGCCGATTGCCCGACGCGGTGACGGCATGCATCGGCGGCGGCTCGAACGCCATCGGCGTCTTCCATGCCTTCATCGACGATCCCGGAGTCCGGCTGGTCGGCTACGAGGCCGCCGGCGACGGCGTGGAGACGGGTCGTCACGCCGCCACCTTCACCGGTGGCTCGCCGGGCGCCTTCCAGGGCTCGTTCTCCTACCTGCTGCAGGACGAGGACGGCCAGACCATCGAGTCGCATTCGATCTCGGCGGGTCTGGACTATCCGGGTGTCGGACCGGAGCACGCCTTCCTCAAGGACCGGGGACGCGCCGACTACCGCCCGATCACCGACACCCAGGCCATGGATGCGTTCGCGCTTCTATCTCGGACCGAGGGCATCATTCCGGCCATCGAATCCGCCCACGCCATCGCGGGCACCCTCGAGCTCGGCCGCGAACTCGGTCCCGGTTCGATCATCGTGGTCAACCTGTCGGGCCGCGGCGACAAGGACGTCGCCACCGCGGCCAAGTGGTTCGGCCTGCTCGACGCCGAAGAGAAGCCGCTGTGACGGAGAAGGGCCTGTCCAGTCTCTTCGCCAGTTGTCGCGCCGAAGACCGGTCCGCGCTCATCGGCTATCTTCCGACCGGGTTCCCCGACGTCGAGACGTCGATCTCGGCGATGACCACCATGGTCGAATCCGGTTGCGACATCATTGAAGTCGGCGTCGCCTACTCGGATCCCGGCATGGATGGTCCGACCATCGCCGCGGCCACCGAGGTCGCCCTGCGCGGCGGCGTCCGCGTGCGTGATGCCCTGCGCGCCGTCGAGGCGATCAGCAACGCGGGCGGCAGCGCCGTCGTGATGACCTACTGGAACCCGGTGCTGCGCTGGGGAGTCGACGCGTTCGCGCGTGATCTCGCGTCGGCAGGCGGGCTCGGCCTGATCACTCCCGACCTGATTCCCGACGAGGCCGACGAGTGGATCGCCGCATCGGACGAGCACGGTCTGGACCGGATCTTCCTGGTGGCCCCGTCTTCGACGCCGGAGCGCCTGGCCACGACGGTGGGGGTGTCACGTGGATTCGTCTACGCCGCCTCCACGATGGGTGTTACCGGGGCGCGCGACGCGGTCTCCGATGCGGCTCCGGAGTTGGTGCGCCGCGTCCGGGAGGTGTCGGACATCCCGGTCGGTGTCGGACTGGGCGTGCGCTCGCGCGAGCAGGCCGCGCAGATCGGTTCGTACGCCGACGGCGTGATCGTGGGATCGGCGCTGGTGACGGCGCTCAGCGAAGGCCTGCCCGCCGTGCGGGCACTGACCGAGGAACTCGCCGAGGGCGTGCGACAGAGGATTTCAGCGTGACGACAACGGTTCTGGCCTACATCTCGAGTCCGTCGCAAGGGGTGTGGCACCTCGGCTTCGTGCCGATTCGGGCGTATGCGCTGTGCATCATCGCCGGCATCGTGGCGGCGCTGGTCATCGGGGATCGCCGGTGGGAGGCGCGCGGCGGTGAGCGCGGGGTCATCTACGACGTCGCCCTGTGGGCGGTACCGTTCGGCCTGATCGGTGGCCGGCTCTACCACGTCATGACCGACTGGCAGAAGTACTTCGGTCCCGATGGCGCGGGAGTCGTTGCGGCGCTCCGTATCTGGGACGGCGGCCTCGGCATCTGGGGTGCGGTCGCCCTCGGCGGCGTCGGAGCCTGGATCGCCTGCCGTCAGCGGGGCATCCCGCTGCCCGCCTTCGGCGATGCGATCGCGCCCGGCATCGTGCTGGCCCAGGCCATCGGACGTCTCGGCAACTACTTCAACCAGGAGCTCTACGGTCGCGAGACCGATCTGCCCTGGGGTTTGAAGATCTACGACCGGCTCGACCCCAGCGGGGTCATCAGTCCGCACTCGCTGGACGGGGTGTCGACCGGGCAGGTCTATGCGATCGTCCATCCGACGTTCCTCTACGAGTTGCTGTGGAACCTGTTCGTCTTCGCGGTGCTGCTCTGGGCCGACCGGCGGTTCAAGCTCGGCCACGGCCGGTTGTTCGCGCTGTACGTCGCGGGTTACTGCGTGGGCCGGTTCTGGGTCGAGCTGATGCGCAGCGACACCGCGACGCTGATCGCGGGCATCCGCGTCAACTCGTTCACCTCGACGTTCGTGTTCCTCGGTGCGGTCATCTACATCATGGTCACACCCAAGGGACGCGAGAACCCGGAATCACTGCGCGGCAAGGCCCGTGACGAATCGCTGATCGACGAGATCGGCGAGGAACTGGTGACCGTCGCCGCCACCTCGGGCGTGGTTGCAGCCGCCAAGGTGGCTGGTGACGAGGACGAGACAGACACGACCAGCACGGACGCGGGCGAGACCGCGTCGGGCCCGACCGAGTCGGAGGCCGCCGCCGAGGCCGAGGATCTCGCCGAGCAGGTGCAGACGGCTCCGTCGGAGGACATCGCCGAGGCGCAGGAGTTCGCGGCGGCTGGCGCTGCCGAGGACGAGCCCGAAGCCGGGCTTGGCACCGTAGAGGGCGACGACGCGCGAGAGGCCGAAGTGGCTGCGCCGGAGGCTCACGAAGCCGCGCTCGAAGCCGCGGAGGAAGCCGAGGCCGTGGCGGCCGAGGTCGCCGATGAAGCAGGTCAGGCCGAGGCTGTCGAGTCCGAGGCTGGCGGTGTGGGATCGGTCGAAGGCGAAGATGCCGAAGCGGCTGACGCGAATGCCGCCGAGGTGCATGACGCCGCCGTCGAAGCCACCGCAGAAGCCGAAGCGACTGCCGATGACGTGGCCGCTGAGCCGGAGGCGACCGAGGCTGAGGACGCCGAGGCTGGCGACGCCGGGTCCGAGGCTGGCGGTGTGGGTTCAGTCGAAGGCGAAGACGCCGAAGCGGCTGACGCGAATGCCGCCGAGGTGCATGACGCCGCCGTCGAAGCCACCGCAAAAGCCGAAGCGACTGCCGATGACGTGGCCGCTGAGCCGGAGGCCACCGAGGCTGAGGACGCCGAGGCTGGCGACGCCGAGTTCGAGGCTGGCGGTGTGGGTTCAGTCGAAGGCGAAGACGCCGAAGCGGCTGACGCGAATGCCGCCGAGGTGCATGACGCCGCCATCGAAGCCACCGCAGAAGCCGAAGCGACTGCCGATGACGTGGCCACCGAGTCCACGTC